>NC_016041.1:2400000-3600000 GCF_000226565.1 Glaciecola nitratireducens FR1064
GCACGCAGCAATAGTCAAATTCAATGCCTTGGCCTATGCGGTTTGGACCGCCACCAAGCACCATGATCTTGTCTCTATCAGACGGATTCGACTCGCATTCTTCATCATACGTGCTGTACATGTAAGCTGTCGAGGTGCTGAATTCTGCGGCACAAGTGTCTACGCGCTTATAAACGGGCAGTACATTAAACTTATTGCGCATATCACGCACATCATCCTCAGCCACACTGGTTAGCTCTGCTAATCTTGCATCCGCAAAGCCCTTGCGCTTAAGCGTACGCATTAGTTTTTCATCAATTTCTGACAAGCCGATGCGTTCTACCAGTTGCTCTAATTGCACGATGTCTTCTATTTGCACTAAATACCAACGGTCAATGTTGGTAAGTGAATGCACTTCATCTACTGACATGCCCATTCTAAAAGCATCACCGATATACCAAATACGCTCAGCGCCCGGTTCACGGAGTTCATAAATAATTTTGTTTTTGGCTTCTGGGTCATTCAAATCAAGAATTGGATTCAGGCCTGAGACGCCAACTTCGAGTCCACGCAATGCTTTTTGCAATGATTCTTGCATATTACGGCCAATCGCCATGACTTCGCCAACTGACTTCATTTGTGTTGTCAGACGGTCATTTGAACCAGCAAACTTTTCAAAATTAAAGCGCGGTATTTTCGTTACTACATAATCAATTGCAGGTTCAAACGAAGCCGGCGTTAAACCGCCTGTAATATCATTTGCTAATTCATCGAGTGTATAACCAATGGCTAATTTTGCTGCAATTTTGGCAATTGGAAACCCTGTTGCTTTAGACGCAAGGGCCGATGAGCGCGACACTCGAGGATTCATTTCGATAATGACCATACGGCCGGTGTCTGGACAGACGCCGAACTGCACGTTTGAGCCACCCGTTTCAACACCAATTTCGCGTAACACAGCCATTGCCGCATTTCGCATTATTTGAAACTCTTTATCGGTCAAGGTCTGTGCTGGTGCAACCGTTATAGAGTCGCCGGTGTGCACCCCCATAGGGTCAATGTTTTCAATTGTACAAACAATAATGCAGTTATCGGCTTTATCCCGCACCACTTCCATTTCATATTCTTTCCAGCCGATTAATGACTCATCAATAAGCAGTTCCGATGTGGGTGATAAATCCAAACCGCGAGTACATATTTCGGTGAATTCATCTTTGTTGTACGCGATACCGCCACCGCTGCCACCCATCGTAAACGAAGGTCGGATAATGCATGGAAAGCCAATGCGTGTAGATACATCATAGGCTTGCTCTAAGTTATGCGCTATTTCAGCTCTTGGGCACTCTAAACCAATCGACTTCATTGCTTTATCGAAGCGTTCTCTATCTTCGGCTTTATCAATAGCGT
This sequence comes from Glaciecola nitratireducens FR1064, assembly GCF_000226565.1. NCBI lineage: Bacteria > Pseudomonadati > Pseudomonadota > Gammaproteobacteria > Alteromonadales > Alteromonadaceae > Brumicola > Brumicola nitratireducens. Next base: position 2,401,387 of record NC_016041.1, read on the forward strand.
CCGCAGAAGCGCCAATTAATTCGACGTTGAATTCTTCTAAAACACCGTATTTATTGAGATCCAATGCACAGTTAAGCGCAGTTTGGCCCCCCATCGTAGGTAACACGGCATCGGGTCTTTCTTTAGCAATAATGTTGCGAACAACTTCCCATTGAATTGGCTCAATATAAGTTGCATCCGCCATTTCTGGGTCAGTCATAATAGTGGCTGGATTGGAGTTAACAAGTATCACTCGGTAACCCTCTTCACGTAATGCTTTACAAGCTTGCGCGCCGGAGTAGTCAAACTCACAAGCTTGACCGATCACGATAGGTCCAGCACCAAGAATTAAGATACTCTTGAGGTCGGTACGTTTTGGCATAGTCTGATTTCCTACTATTAAGCTTGTTTTTGAGACTGAACTATTTGTTCAATAAATTTGTCGAATAACGGTGCCGCATCGTGCGGACCAGGACTCGCTTCAGGGTGCCCTTGGAAGCTGAACGCAGGTTTATCTGTGCGCTCAATTCCCTGCAGCGATTTATCAAATAAAGAAACGTGAGTGACTTTAAGGCAATCGGGCAGTGACGTTTCATCCACAGCAAAACCGTGATTTTGGCTTGTAATCATAACAACATTTCGCGCTAAATCCTTCACAGGATGGTTTGCGCCATGATGGCCAAATTTCATCTTTTCTGTTTTTGCACCGCTCGCTAATGCTAATAATTGGTGTCCAAGACAAATACCGAAGATTGGAATCGACTTTTCAAGAAAAACCTTTATAGCCTCAATAGCATAATCACAAGGCTCGGGGTCACCGGGACCATTTGATAAAAATATACCGTCTGGATTTAACGCTAAAACATCTGCCGCTGAGGTTTGCGCGGGAACTAGTGTCAGTTTACAGCCGCGGTCTACTAGCATTCTCAAGATATTACTCTTAGCGCCGAAATCATAAGCAACAACATGGTAAGGCAAGTCTTGCTTATCAATATCATAACCTTTGCCAAGCTGCCACGAACCATCAGTCCACTCTGTTTGCTCTACCCTAGTGACGACTTTTGCGAGATCCATTCCCTTTAACCCAGGAAATGCCTTCGCCTCAGCTAAAGCTTGCTCTTGCGTTAACGCACCAGCAGTCACTATACAGCCTCGTTGAGCACCTTTATCACGCAAAATACGCGTTAAACGTCGTGTATCAATATCGGCTATTGCAACAATATTATTGTCGACCAGATAATCAGAAAGAGTTTGTTCGCTTCTAAAATTACTAGCGATTAGAGGGAGGTCACGAATTATTAGGCCTTTAGCCCATATTTTATCAGATTCGACATCTTCGGAATTTACTCCGGTGTTACCTATGTGAGGGTATGTCAGTGTGATGATTTGTTCAGCGTATGATGGGTCGGTAAGAATTTCTTGATAACCAGTCATTGATGTATTGAAAACAACTTCTCCAACACTGTGACCTACACAACCTATTGCGGTACCATTGAAAACAGAACCATCTTCTAGCACTAAAAGGGCAGAAATAGCCAAGTCAACCTCCTAAAATTAAAGGTAACAAGGGAAATAACAGCGAAATGCTAATATTTCCGAAAAATACGTGAAAAGCATCAAAAAAGTGCTTTTCACATAGCTTCTTCGCGAATCTTCGCACTTTCAACACATAAGCGCTAACTCAATCATATGGCTTTTCTTGCCGTAGATTTTTGCTTGCGCCTAGAGCGAAATTGCAAATTTGTGGCAAATTCCGCTGATTATATATTAATGCTTGCAAATGATCTAATTGTTTCTCAAATTAAACAAGTAAATACGGGAAAACACGCACTCTGCTTAAATTATGTAAGCAAAGCTTTAAAAAAGACAATAATCAAGCCTCTTATTGCCAATGACAATAGGAGTAAGCTCGTTTTAAGCAAGTAGTAAGTTAGGGCAAACTCAATACTTGTTGCATGCTATAGAGACCTGGAGGTTTGTTTTTAACCCAAATGGCAGCGGTTATTGCGCCATTGGCAAAGGTCAAGCGACTTGATGCTTTATGCGTCAACTCTATTCTTTCACCTATTGTTGCAAATATTGCAGTATGCTCGCCCACTATATCGCCTGCTCGGATAGTACAGAATCCGATGCTTTCTCGATCGCGTTCACCAGTAGCTCCTTCTCGACCGTAAATGGCACATTTAGACAGGTCACGTCCCAATTCATCTGCAATTACCTGACCGATAGCGACGGCGGTTCCAGAAGGAGCGTCCTTTTTAAATCGGTGATGCGCTTCTATTATTTCTATATCAGCATCTTTTCCCATTACTGCACTTGCCTGTCTTGCCAAGCTCAGTAATAAATTAACACCAACACTATAGTTAGCAGCAAAAACAATCGGAATTGACTTCGCAGCTTGATCAATCATCGCCAACTCGTCCGCAGACAATCCAGTCGTTCCTATCACCATCGCTTTCTTATTATTTACGCACCACTCAATATTCGCTTGTAAAGCTTCTGGCAGCGTAAAGTCAACAATGACATCGGCTATTCCGGTAGGTTGATTCTGAGCATCGCAGACCTTTATATACTGCTTCGCAATGCCCGACAGTTCGCCCGCGTCAATGCCAACAAGTGAAGAACCAGTGCGCACACTAGCAAAGCCGAGCGAAACGTCTGTATGTTGGTAGCAAGCATCTATTAACACACGCCCCATTCGTCCGTTAGCACCCAAAACACCAATTTTAGTCATATAAACTCTATGTTTTTTTAGTTTGTGATATATTGCCCGAATTAGCGAAAAACCTAAAGCTAGATTTAAATTTTTAATCATAACTCTGTGGATTGCAGGTCATCTTTCACACTACCTCTTGTGTAGTAACCAAAATGGTTATGTCGGTATAGATTAGACCGCTACAGCGCACTAGCATTTTTACATTACGGAACCGTTATGCAACAGTTATATATTTGGGACTTCCCTACTCGCCTATTTCATTGGTTATTAGTCATTGCTATTTCTTCGCAGTACATCACCGCGGAACTGCTCGACGACGCCATCCAGTGGCATTTCTATGGAGGCTACTTCATATTAGGGCTGCTAATTTTTAGAGTGCTATGGGGGTTTTGGGGTGCATATTACGCTAAGTTCTCACACTTTATTGTATCGCCACAAAGTGCGTGGAGGTACTCAAGAACCTTCACTAGTCCAGACTATAAGCCCAGCGTTGGCCACAATCCTTTAGGCGCGTATTCAATAATTTTTATTCTGACGGTTTTATTAACGCAATCGATTAGCGGTTTGTTTATAAGTGATGACATCTTTCATAACGGCCCTTATTACAATGCCGTAGGAGAAGAAACACAGAATGTAATGAATTGGATTCATCACCAAGGGTTTAACGCTGTTTGGCTTTTTCTTGGGCTACATATCGGCGCTATGCTTGTTTACAAATTTGCGAAGAAACAAAATTTAGTAATCAGTATGATCACAGGATATAAGCAACATAAAAACGCATTATCAACTACGCCAACTAAGAACCACTGGATAAAGTTCGTTATTTTTTCCTGCTTGTCTGCGCTAGTCGTGTATTTAGTTGTAGTCACTTTTGCCCCAGCAGTCGCAGATGATTTTTATTACTAAATTTCAACAGGTAAGGCTTGCGGTTGAATAAAAAAGTGAACAACACTGCACATAAAAAAGAGCGAAGATAGTTATCTTCGCTCTTCTACGTATGAACCTACATTACAGTATAGTTTAAATCAAAAAAATGCGATCGCTTGAGAAATTGTTAATCCGTAAAGAATTGTCAGTCCCACTGCAACCGCAGTCTGTTTTAAAGCATCTTTCGACATTATGGCTAATCCTTTTTTTGTTTTTATTTAGGATTTAGCGCTATTAACTTCCGTTGTTTCCATAGAAGCCTCGCTGGATAATGAGGACCCTTCTCTACGATCATTGTACATGCTGTAAAAGCAATGATAGCACTGGTACAAACAACCTGTTTTACACAAACACGCCGTCATTAACATTAATATTACATAAAAAAACCATAAATGTAACACCACTTTTCAGTTAATTTACTTATTTAACGATATTACTATTTATAAAATACAAGTCGTGTTTAATTTCATTAAGTTACGTTCCATTACTTTATTAAAAGAACGCATATCGGTCGGCATTGCTTACTCTGTTTTAAATTTATCGTGACAAGCTTTGCAAGTTGAACCCAGTGTTCCTATTGCGGAGCGGTAATTACTTTCGTCTTTTGCTAACGCTACTTTCTGAAGATTGGCAGCTGCATCGACCATATCTTGTCTTTTGCTTTCAAAATCTCCCATTTCTTCCCAAATGACGTCGGCAGCCTCAGTCTTCACTGAAAATTTTCTAGTATCCAATTCAAAATAATCTCCCATCATAAGAGCCAACTGCTCGATACGCATAGCATTGACTCTCATCACTTCAGCATCATAATCGATTTGGCCTTTGGCCATAGCGCCAAGTGGTCCCATATTACTTCTAACCAATTGCAGCACGGCTTGCCTAAACTGCACTGCAGTATTTGCCTGCTTTTCTGAGCTTGCTTCTTTTGCAGTAACGAAAGGTGTTGTAAGGGTTGCAGCTAAAGCTAATGAGATAAGCATCTTCTTCATAATATGTTCCTGTATTAAGGTTTTTGTTTGCTGTTGTAAAATATGAGTTCTCAAATAGCATACTTAGGCTTTATGCAAAAAGCGAGTCCCTTAACCCTATTTAACGCTGCTCGAATGTCAAAATAGCCAAAAGTTTAATGGCCAGCTGAGCATTATTGACGTAAATACGCTCGTTTGCTTTTTCGACGAACATTGCATGTAATTCACTTGCAAAAAAAAGCGCTCCATTTTGGAGCGCTTATAGCTTTTTACTTAACACTATCTCACCGTAAGGTTGAGATATGAGCGTTAAATTACTTCGTTAAGTCGTCAAAGAACTTCTTAACCCCGTCAAAAAAGCCTTGTTCTTTCGGTCGGTGCTTGCCGCCACCAAGAGAAGCGTCGAACTCTTCCAACATTTCTCTTTGCTTTGTAGACAAATTAACCGGTGTTTCTATCACAACCTTACACATGAGATCGCCTATGCTTCCGCTGCGAACCGACTTGACTCCTTTGCCTCTGAGACGAAACATTTTGCCCGTTTGCGTCTCTTGTGAAATTTTCAGTTTTACTTTTCCATCTAAAGTAGGAACTTCTATTTCACCACCTAAGGCTGCCGTCGCGAATCCGAGTGGCACTTCACAATATAGATTATTACCATCTCGCGCAAAAATCTCGTGTTCACGGATATTTACTTGAACGTATAAGTCACCAGCAGGCGCACCACTTTCTCCCGCTTCACCCTCACCCGTTAAGCGAATTCTATCACCTGTATCAACACCTGCGGGCACTTTGACAGACAAGGTTTTAGTCTTTTCGACACGCCCTTGACCGCGACATGGAGTACAAGGGTCGCTAATAATTTTACCTTTACCAGAACATGTTGGACACGTTTGCTGCACGGCAAAAAAGCCTTGGCGCATTTGTACTTGGCCATTTCCTTTACACGTTGGACAGGTTGTTGGCGAAGATCCCTTTTTCGCGCCTGAACCGTGACAAATATCACACTCTACGAGCGTAGGAACACGAATTTCAACGTCTTTACCACGAACTGCTTCCTCTAAAGACATCTCTAGGTTGTAGCGTAAGTCCGAACCCTGTCGAGCACGAGATTGACGGCCACGCCCACCGCCAAAAATGTCACCAAAAACATCGCCAAAGATATCACCGAAGTCTGCCCCTTGACCGTGGCCACCGCCACGATTGGGATCAACGCCTGCATGGCCATATTGATCGTAAGCAGCACGTTTTCGAGAATCTGTTAGGATTTCATGAGCTTCTTGTGCTTCTTTAAACTTTTCTTCCATGCCCTTGTCGCCCTGAGTGCGGTCAGGGTGGTATTTCATGGCGAGCTTCTTATAGGCTTTCTTGATAGTGCGCTCTTCGGCACCGCGTTCTACGCCTAATACCTCGTAATAGTCTCGTTTGGACATAAGATCAAAATTTCCTGCATTGTTTTTCTTTGTTTTATAAAGGCTCTTTAGGCCATCATTCTGAATTCAACTTCGTGTTTAAAAGTTCTTATAAAACAACAAATTAATATAAAGTAGTTGAGCTTGAATACAAACAAGGCGCAATCTGAATTTATCAGTTGCGCCCAGTATGTTAATCAGTGAATTAACAGCAATTATTTTTTGTCGTCTTTCACTTCTTCAAACTCAGCATCAACAACATCGTCGTCAGCTTTTCCAGACTTTGTTTCACCACCTTCTGGAGCGCCTTGGCCTTCTGCCGCGGCTTTCGCTTGAGCAATTTCCATTAGCTTTGAAGACGCTTCCATCAACGCTTGAGTCTTAGCTTCGATTTCCGCTTTGTCATCGCCTTTACGAGCAGTTTCTAGGGCATCTAGTGCTTCTTCGATCGTTTTCTTGTCTTCTTCCGGCAACGCATCGCCAGCTTCTTCAATTTGCGTTCGAGTTCCGTGTATCATGCCGTCAGCTTGGTTACGAGCCTGCACCAATTCTTCAAATTTGGCATCCGCTTCTTTATTAGCTACAGCGTCTTGCACCATTTGCTCGATTTCTTCATCGCTCAAACCGGAGTTAGCTTTGATGGTAATCTTTTGCTCTTTACCTGTGTCTTTGTCTTTTGCTGAAACATGCAAAATGCCGTCTGCATCAATGTCGAATGTAACTTCGATTTGAGGTGCGCCGCGCGTTGCTGGGCGTATACCCTCTAGGTTAAATTGTCCTAGCGACTTGTTCCCTGATGCTTGCTTACGCTCACCTTGAAGAACATGAACCGTTACAGCAGATTGGTTATCTTCAGCCGTTGAGAACGTTTGCGACTTTTTCGTCGGTACCGTAGTATTTTTTTCAATTAGCGTTGTCATAACACCGCCCATCGTCTCAATACCTAATGAGAGAGGAGAAACGTCGAGTAGCAATACGTCTTTCACATCACCTGACAATACGCCGCCTTGGATCGCAGCACCAACAGCAACCGCTTCATCTGGGTTGACATCTTTACGTGGCTCCTTGCCGAAGAACTCAGTTACGTACTTCTGGACCAGTGGCATACGTGTTTGACCACCAACGAGGATAATATCGTTGATATCACTCACTGATAAATCAGAATCCTTTAAGGCCTGCTTTAACGGTTCAAGTGATTTCTTAACTAAATCTTCAACCAATGACTCTAATTTTGCACGAGTTACTTTAATCGCTAAATGCTTAGGACCAGAAGCATCAGCGGTAATGTAAGGCAAGTTAACTTCTGTTTGTTGTGCAGAAGACAGTTCAATTTTTGCTTTCTCGCCAGCTTCTTTTAAACGCTGCATCGCTAACGGGTCTTTACGTAAATCGAAACCTTGATCTTTCTTAAATTCTTCAACCAAGTAATTGATCATGCGGTTATCAAAGTCTTCCCCACCTAAGTGAGTATCACCGTTGGTCGCCAATACTTCAAAAGTGTGCTCGCCATCTGCATCATCAATTTCAATGATTGAAATATCAAACGTACCGCCACCTAAATCGTATACCGCAACAACGCTGTCGCCTTTCTTCTTGTCCATACCGTATGCAAGAGCGGCCGCAGTTGGCTCGTTAATAATACGTTTCACTTCCAACCCTGCAATTCGACCCGCATCTTTCGTTGCTTGGCGTTGTGCATCATTGAAGTAAGCTGGAACAGTAATGACAGCTGCAGTGACTTCTTCACCTAGGTAATCTTCCGCAGTTTTTTTCATCTTTTTCAAAATTTCTGCAGAAATCTGTGGTGGAGCCATTTTTTCACCGTTTGCTTGAACCCAAGCGTCGCCATTATCAGCTTTGATAATTTTGAAAGGCATGATGTCAATATCGCGCTGCACTTCTTCGTCTTCGAAACGACGGCCGATTAAACGTTTAATCGCGTAAAGTGTATTTTCTGGGTTTGTCACAGCTTGGCGCTTTGCTGGTTGACCAACAAGCGTCTCACCTTCTGAGCTGTAAGCGATGATTGAAGGTGTAGTACGATCACCCTCTGAGTTTTCAATAACTTTTGCCTTGTCGCCGTCTAGCACTGCGACACATGAATTTGTTGTACCTAAGTCGATACCAATGATTCTACCCATTTGTGTGTCTCCAAAATATGTTTTTGCGTTTTGCATTACTGCGTGTTGCATTACCGCGTTATGCGTTTCTGCGTCTTGCAATAATAAGTGGGGCTAATACCCCTGTTTTCAATATGTGTTTTAAAAAAAATTTCATTTTTTTATTTTCGCGCCTCACCATTGAGGTGCAACTTTCGACGAACTACACCTGCGTGTCTACACCGCCGCTAGCGGCGCGCGAGACCATTACCATAGCCGGGCGCAACAAGCGTCCGTTTAAGGTATAGCCCTTTTGCATAACCGCCATTACTGAATTCGGTGCAAACTCAGTAGTTTCCTGCATAGACATTGCCTGGTGTAACTCTGGATTGAACGTTTCGCCTTGCGGGTCAACTATTTCCATCCCAAATTTTTCAACAATACTGATGAATGATTTAAGCGTTAAATCAACACCTTCTATGACGGGTTTTATCGCTTCATTTTCAACATCAGCTACTTGGATAGCGCGTTCTAAATTGTCAAGAACGGGTAATAGTTCACCAGCGAATCTCTCTAACGCGAATTTTCTTGCTTTATCTACTTCTTGCTCAGCACGGCGTCTAGCATTTTCCATATCTGCTCTAGCACGCAATACCGCGTCTTTCTGTCCTTCTATCGTGCTATTAGCTACTTCAAGCGCAGCTTCAAGCTGAGCAATGCGCGCGACATTTTCATCTTCGTTCATTGCTTGCTCTAATTCATCAGCTGTCATTGGCTGTTCATCATCATTCACCAATTCACCTTCGACGACATGTTCATTTACCGGTTTATTCTGTTCATCACTCATTGCATTCTCCGCGGACCTTTCACTTACTTAGTTCTTTTTGGTCATGACACCAATTCGCTTACATGGCCTTTTAATGGGGTTGCTTTTAGAGGCTTCAAGGGAAAATAGAAGATTAAATACATTTTTTTTATTTTGTCGGGCAGATAACGAAAGTCTGATACCTTTTTTATAAAAAAGGCATTAACCTAGCGCTTTGATGTTGTTCTATTTGCTTTATTGTTTTAGCAGGGGTTTTACTTGTTTTCGATATACACCGTTGGCCTAATCACGCTTGTTTATTTAGGTGTCCTCTTTGCTATTGCATTTTATGGGAATAAAAAACGCGCAGCATCTCCCATCATATATTCTTTGGCTCTTGGAATTCACTGCACCTCTTGGGCATTTTTCGGTACAACGACGCAAGCAACTCAGTTTGGTTGGGCATTTGTTCCTACGTACCTAGGCGTTATTATCGTCATGCTGTTTGCTTTTCCTGTTATCTGCAAAATTGCAAAATTGTGTAGGCAGCACAATATCAGTTCACTAGCCGACTTTATAGGCATGCGCTATCAACACAGTCATATAATTGCAGGTATGATCACATTGATATGTTTTATCGGTGTTGTCCCCTATATCGCCCTGCAACTTGATGCTATTACTCTAATGCTGAACTTGATGACAAAAGATAGTCAGAGTTTAACGCCCAGCATCGGCTTTTATGTCGTTGGCTTAATGGCCTTGTTCGCTATCATTTTCGGCACAAGAACCCTTGATTTAACTGAAAAGCACACTGGTCTGATGTACACCATCGCGTTTGAATCACTCGCAAAATTAATCGGATTGCTTATCGTTGGACTGTACGTTTGCTATAGCTTATTCGATGGTGTCTTTGACCTCTTAATTGAAGCATCAAAGAATGAAGCTAGCATGCAAATATTGCAATCTGACTTTTCTATTTGGGTTTTTGCGAGTCATGTCTTATTGGGTGTCTGCGCCATGTTTTGCTTGCCCCGCCAATTTCACATCGCGTTCATTGAAAATAATAACGAAAACGAATTACTACTGGCTAGATGGCTATTTCCATTGTTTTTAGTCTGCATGACTATCTTCGTTTTGCCTATTGCTCTGGCAGGGAATATTCTCTTAGACACCAATCAATTTTCTACAGATAGCTTCGCATTATCCATCCCAGTCAGTATGGGCAATGAATGGGTATCTGTCACTTCTTACATCGGTGGACTTTCAGGCGCCACTAGCATGGTTATTGTAGCAACGCTGACGATGGGTATTATGGTAGCGAATAGCTTTGTCACGCCACTTTGGCTTTCAACACAAGTATCACCGCACCTAAAAAAGAACCTCGCTCCTGCAAATATCTTAAGAATACGACAATTTACAATTATTTTAGTGTTGGGTATCGCCTACTGGTACCACCTTAATATCAGCCAAACAGCCCCCTTAGTAAAAAGTGGATTTATTGCCTTGTCCCTTTTAGCACAAATGTTTCCAGCAATCATTCTTGGCCTCTATTGGAAAAATGCCACTAAATCGAGCGCAATATTCGGCACGCTTGTTGGAGCGGCGTGCTGGGCCTACTTCATTTTATACCCAAGCATACTGTCCAGTTATTACTTTGCTGACACACTTAATGATACTGATCTAGCACTAGGTTTTTACATCTCATTTTTTAGTAATACGGTTGTTTTTGTCGTTATTTCATTGCTCAATGTAGCATTTAATAAACGCTCCAGTGCCAACGGGCACCCTGCAAATATGCGCAATAATGACGGCTTGCTAGGCAATTACGTCGACGAGAGTAAAAGCAGCTTTCAAATTCCAACCAATGAATTACTCGCTTTAATTAATCGCGTCATTCCGGCACAACTTGCGAAGGTGTTTTCCGACCGTGTTTCATTATCAGATGCCGCCAATTTAGCGTATGTTGAGCCATCGGTACTTGCGCATGCTGAACGACTTTTATCATCGCATGTAGGTAACGCAAGTGCTCGCATCCTTCTGGCGGCTATCTCAATAAACAAAAAAGAGGATATTAATGAACTGACGGAATGGATTGAACAAGCATCGCAAACTTTTCAATTTAATCATGAATTATTGCAATCCTCAGTTGCCCACATTCCCCAAGGAATAAGCGTTATCGGGTCGGATATGAGCCTAATTGCTTGGAACCAAAAGTACATTGAGCTATTTGAATATCCCAAAAACTTTTTACAAGTCGGCATGCATTTACGTGAAATCCTGCAGTTCAATGCCTCACGTGGTTTGATGCATCAAAGGGGAGAAGTGTTGTCGACCGAAGAAATCATTGAAAGGCGTATTTCTTATACCTTGTCCGGGAACGCCTACAAATTCATTCGCGATAATCAAAATGGCAGAGTAATTGAAATCGCAGGAAGTCCTCTTCCCGGTGGCGGATTTGTAACGACCTACAATGATATTAGTGAATATATTCATATTCAACGACAGCTAGAAGACGCCAAAGTAGACTTAGAGTCAAGAGTAGAAGAACGCACCGCTGAATTAAACTCAGCTAAACTAGATGCTGAAATGGCAAACACGAGTAAAACCAAATTTTTGGCGGCTGCAGGCCATGACCTGATGCAGCCATTTAATGCCGCTTCATTATTTGCATCAATGCTGCATCAACGATTAAAGAATGCTGACGACCGAGAGCTCACTCAGGGCCTTGTTAATGCATTAGAAAATGCAGATCAACTGCTGTCGATGCTGCTTGATATGACCAAGCTAGAATCCGGCTTATTTAAGCCTGATTTGCACTCCTTTAGCTTAAATCCTCTACTTAAAAACTTAGTCACTGAGTATGCCGTTGTTGCTCAACAAAAGCAGCTCAGTATTGATTATGTGCAAACCAGCGTTTGGGTACACAGCGATCGTCGTTTATTAAATAGGATCATTCAAAACCTAATCAGTAATGCCGTGCGTTATACAGAATCAGGTCGAATACTTGTAGGAGTGAGGAGAAGAGCTGACAACAAAGTTGAAATATGCGTATTAGACACGGGCAAAGGCATTGCTGAAGAACAAAAGCGCTTAATATTTGATGAGTTTAAGCAATTGGATAACAAGGGCAATAATGAAGGGATCGGCCTCGGCTTAACAATTGTAGAGAAGATGAGTCAACTTCTAAACCATGATGTTGAAGTGCGCTCAATTGTCGACAAAGGCACTCAATTCTCTATCCGTCTGCGTCGCAGTAAATGCGGGATCATTCCGATTGCAGAAAAAGAAGATATTGCGAAAAACCAAGCATTTATGCAGCAAAAAACTGTTTTATTAATCGAAAACCAAGCCTTGATAGCGAATGCTATGACGACGCTGTTACAGGGATGGGGAGCACAAGTTCACGTAGCGCACGATGCAAAGAACGCTGAGCCATTTCAACAGCTAGCTAACATTGATTATATTATTGCAGATTATCACCTCGATAACGGCGACAACGGCATTGACGTTTGTCAGTCAATACTCGCCTTTCGGCAGCAGAACCAATTGAATAAACCAGTGTTACTATTGAGTACCGCTGATCGCAGCCAAGCTATAAGAGATCAGGCAGATGTTCACAATATGATCTATTTACCAAAACCGTTAAAGCCAGTGGCATTAAAAAGGCTTCTACAGAAAACTAAATCATAAGCCAGTATTATAGAAAATAGTTTTTAAGCTATAATCGCCTCGCAACTAACGCGAAATAGAGACACAGAGTGCCGCCGCCATTGAACAAATTAGACAACGAAAAGAATGAAACTCCCTTAGATTCGGGTTTTGAAAATTTACACAAAGACCACAAAAACAATCGCCTGTACAACACTCTTAAAAAGGCTTGCTTTTTAGGCGCTATCGTTCACATCCTGTTTATATTCTTTTTTCTAAGTATCGGCTCATTGTGGCTCTCGGTCGTGAACATTCTTAGCGTACTAATTTGGTTGTTCGCACTGTATCAGAACCAGCGCGGTCGCTATCTTCTGACAACGCTCACAGCAACATTTGAAGTTATTGTGCATGCTGTTTTAGCTACTCACTTCCTAGGTTTAGGCATGGGTTTTCACTATTTTTTATGGCCTACAGCAGCGCTAATAATGATAAGCAACTTATTTTCGACGCGAAAATCGATTGTCATGGGCTTCGCTATTATCCTATTGTTTGGCGGATTAATTGTGTATGCCGAAGATATTACATACCAGTATGCTTTTCCGGCGATAAGTCACTATGTGCTAATGACTAACATTTTGTTTGCAGCAATTTCTCTCGTGATTGTTATGATAAGTTCGCGCAGCAAAAACATAAAAAATGAAAAGCGTTTATATGAAGTGTCCAACAAAGACCCATTAACGGGTTGTTTCAACCGGCATTTTGTATATGAATTAATGAAACAAAACTATAGTGAACGACGAAGTTTGAAGTCTTTAGACTATACCCTTGTACTGGCAGACATTGATAATTTCAAAGAAATCAATGCGCTAATTGGACATATTGCCGGTGATGGCGTAATTAAAGCGGTGTCAGCCTATTTGCAAACGGCGGTTAGAGAAACAGATATTGTTGCGCGCTGGGGTGGAGAGCAGTTTCTAATTATTCTGATGAATATTGAACCAGAAAACTCGCAGGCCTTGATAGAAAAGATTCGTTCTAATATTCGTTACCAAATAATTACCGAAGGACTGCGAGACAGAGTAACCACACTTAGCTTCGGCGTGGCAAAAGTCAAAGAAAATGAGCTATTTGAAGACACCATAAAGCGAGCGGATTTAAGTATGTATAAAGCCAAAAAGCTAGGAAAAGACTGCATCGTAAATGCTGAATAAGCAATGCCGTCACTTCGTCCTATTTACAAGCTCGGAATGAGCTCAATTTTACCTTCTCGTATTTTCATATTCAAAGGGATCTTGCTCAGCAGAGCGACCCTTGGATTACTTGTATCTAGCTTATAAACCGGGTTTGCTGCCAAAAAGTTATTGATGACGCTCATGGCTTCTCCGTTGAGCAGCGACAAGTTGCCTTTAAAGCCACCCGCATCTATGCTTGAATAGAGTAACCTTATATCACGTAAAAAAATCGCTTTCTTACTGCTGTCATAGAAAGGGCTACCCTCTATTTGTAACGCTAGACGCACTGGGTATTCGAATAAAAGTGCGTTTATTTTTGCATTTGAGTCAAAGCCCAGTACAACGACCTCTCGCTTATCAGGCCCAATATTCACCTGCAAGCTATTCACTTCAAAATCAACTGGTAAGCCCATTAAGCTCACCTCTTTTTTTAACTTCGGCAGTTGCTGATTCAGCACGGACTCGACTTCCGAATTGGTGAATGAATAGACAGAAATACCTTGAGTACTGCTGCAGGCGGTCAATAATAATGTGACAACAAAAAGGAAAATTCTCATTTATGACCTTTGGCTTTTATCTGTAGCGAAAAAATAGCGTAACTTGCATGCATTCGTTTCCTGCCTTAAAAGAATTATAAACTTCCGTGTCTATCTTTTTCTATTGCCGCATCTAGTTTTTTCAGCAAATCAGCTCTTGCCTTCAACTTTGTATTGTAATGGGCTTTCATGTCTAACTTTGTCATTGCTTGAGCGATAAAATTAACGGTCGGTAAAAACTGTGATTCATCAACAACTTTATCAAGGAAACCCATCGTGATAGCGTCTTGTGGTGATACCATTTCCGCTAAAATAACGCTTCGATTAAAGAATACAGGCGCCAACCTACCTCTAGCTAATTCAACGCCAGCATCATGCATGCTCATACCAATCGCAACTTCGTTTAAGCCGATTTTGAAATCGCCTTCAACGCCTATTCTGTAGTCAGCAGAAAGTAACAAGAAAGCCCCTTTTGCAACAGCGTGACCAGGACAAGCAACTAACACTGGATAGGGAAATGAAAGCAAGCGTCGAGATAAGGTCGATCCTTTTTCTACTAGCTGCATCGCCGAACTCATACTTTCTCGCATCACGTTTAAATCATAGCCGCCTGAGAGCATGCCTGGCTTGCCTGTGATCACAACAACCGCTTCCGCCTCTTGGGCTTTGTCTAAGGCTTTATTTAACTCGTCAATTACTTGATGAGAAATTGCGTTTACTTTGCCATTTTGAATGGTAATGGTGGCAACCTTGTTTTCAATATTAATCGCGACAACGTCAGTCACATTTTTCTCCTAATCGTATTTTTTAACTGTTTATTATTGTTCATTGCAAGCATGTTTTGACTCTAATCTATCAGACTTTACCTGTCAGCAACATTCCGCAACATCAATGAGAATGTTTAGCCCTTTTGGATCAAAAGACATATACGCACTTAGCGCGAAGTTAGTCTAAGGACATGAGCTGTTTGAATATAACACCCGCTTGCGTTCTGTTATTCACATTTAATTTTCGCAAACAAGCAGAAGCATGCTGTTTAACCGTGCTTTCCGAGATATCTAATTCGTAAGCAATTTGCTTATTCAGTAATCCATCAGCCATCATTCTAAGCACTTTTAATTGGTGAGGCGTCAATTGTTCTATTCGTTGCAAGGCTTCATTATTGTCATTTGAAGCATGCTCACCTAAGTGCGTTAAGTTTTCTGGCAGCCATTCATTACCATTCAAGACGTCTGAAACCGCTTCGGTGATTGACTCAAGCGATGTCGATTTAGGAATAAATGCACTTGCACCAAGCTGCAGTGCTTTGACAATCAACGACGGATTCTCTTCAGCAGATACAACCACAATTAAAATGTTTGGAAATTCAGCACGAATTTGACTTAATCCGGTGAGACCAGAATTACCTGGCATTTTTAAATCAAGAAAAAGCAAATCAATATCGTCGTGTAAATTCAATTGCTGGATAGTGGATTGAAAATCTGCGGATTCTAGCAGGCCATCACCCAATACATCGCTCAATGCCTGCTTGAGTGCATTTCTAAATAAAGGATGATCGTCAGCAATTAATGCTTTGATATTTTCCATGTCGAATGTTGATGCCTTAATAGATTACGCCTTGGACCGTTTAGCTTTAAATAGCTGAGTCGTGAATACTAGAGGGTGTTAAATTGAGAGTCAATTTGAATAGTTGTGGCTTTGGCTAATAGCGCTAAATAGCCGGTGTTTTGAAGCTTGCTTTTTGTAATTTATGTTTTTATATCGAGAAAATAAAAAAGGGGCCGAAGCCCCTAAGGACACATGACGCTTAGAAACGATAACCGACAGTTAAGTGAACCGTTCTTGGGTCACCGTAATAGCCAATTAAGGTCAAATCACCACCTAAGCCAGGAAGTAATGAGCCATCGTCTGCAACACCGACAAAGTCATAACCACCCACTAAGTATTCTTCATCTGTCAGGTTCTTGCCATGCAAGCTTGCATACCAGTCGCCTTCAACACTTTGCCAATTAATACTCACATTGACTAAGCCATATGCGTCCTGCTCAAGCAAGGTGCTTGTTTCGAACAAAAGGTAGTCGCCTCGGTGGTAATAACCGGCATTAATTGTAAAGTCACCTATATCTGACTCAATCACGTAATTAGCCGATAAATTAATCGTTTGCTCAGGTGTGTTTGCTAAGCCAATAAGCGGCGGTATCGAGTTGTTTTTCTCAATTTTCCCATTGATGTAGCCATAAGAAACGTTGAAAGTGAGGTAATCACTGGCAACATAGGTTGCTTCAGCTTCTATACCCGTTGCAGAAGTTTCCGCAACGTTTCTTAGTACTTGTTGCAAATCCGTCGCACTGTTTCCCGCACCAATACCAACGTACTGACGGTCTTTATGATCCAGCGCAAATAAGGTCACGTTAGTTCTAAAGTTGTCGTTCCAATCGGCTTTAATACCGGCTTCATATGTATCTACGATTTCAGGATTAACGCCCTCTTCATTAATTGTCGCTCTTGGGTTAAATGTGCCTGATTTGAAACCTTGCGAGAAGCTAGCAAACAACATCATGTTATCAGCGGCTTGGTACTCTATGCCAAGACGTGGTGTAAAGCGGGTCCAATTTTCAGTTTTTGGACCATCAAGTACACCGTCACCGTTAGCATCGGCACCTAGTACAGTTGGTACAAGTTGACCGTCAGGTCTAGTATATCCAGGGATCCAATTGGACTGCGGATAAACGTTAGCAAATACGAGTCCGTTGTTAACAATGGCCGTTTTGTCTTCGTCAGTATATCGACCACCCACGGTCATCGATAAGTCATCGGTCACTTGGAAAGTTGCTTGAGAATAGATAGCCCAGCTTTCAGAATTATTGCAGCCGGTGACTTCTCTCGTTAATCCTGGCGTACCGAACGCTGCACGCCCTAAGAAACCAAGGATCGCGTCAAAGTTACCACAAGACTCACCATCGTATAGATATAGGCCACTGACAACGTTAAAGCGGTCTCCCGTGTAGTTCATTTGCAGCTCGTGTGTGCTGTTGTCATCTGAATACTCAGCGGGCACATCAAATATGTCTAACGCAGTGTTATCAAAATCGATGTTGGTGGGTGAATAGCTTTCGCGATACGACGCAATATATTTAAGTTCCATTGCATCGCTGTAGTTGTAGCGAAGCATCAAGCTGTACCCTTCCAACTCAACTAAGTTTGATGTGGGTAAGCTAGTATAAGAATCATAAACGCTGTCTGGCACAGGTGCGTTCGTCAATAGGCTTGGAAGAAGGCGATAACCGCCTTTTGCATTAGACGTATCTCTGGTCTTATCCCAGTTAAATTTAACGAAAAGATCGTCTGACGCTCTAAACTCAACGTCAACGCGCGCTGCCCATAAATCTTTATTGTAGTTTTCACGATCTTGGTTAGGCAATGCTGATTGCAAAAACTCACCAAAGCCATCGCGATTCAAATCTGCGAAGCCGAAACCAACATATAGTTTGTCGTCAATCACAGGTAGTTGACCCGTTAATTTGACATCACGCTGTGCATAGCTACCAACGGTTGCTTCGGCGTTAAATTCTGTACCGCCACTCATTTCTTTAGTAACGTATTTAATCGCACCACCGATGGTGTTCTTGCCGTATAACGTCCCTTGAGGACCACGTAGTACTTCTATTCTTTCAACGTCGATTAGATCAAGTACGGCGCCTTGAGGACGAGCCATGTAGACATCATCAATATAGATACCAACGCCGGGCTCATAGCCCCAAAGAGGATCCTGCTGACCAACACCACGAATGAATGCGGTTAGTGTTGAGTTAGTACCACGACTAGTTTGCAATGTTGTATTTGGCGAAAACTGCTGTATTTCAGTGATAACAGAAATACCTTTCTCACTGAGTTCTTTTGCACCGATAGAGGTAACCGCGATAGGTACTTCCTGCAAGTTCTCTGACTTTTTACGTGCTGTAACTTGGATCCTTTCTAGCTTCCCTTCCCTAACTTGCTGCGTTTCTTGTGCTTGAACTTGCGTTCCTATTGTTAAAGCGGCACTCACCGCCAGAGCGCAAAGCGCAAGTTGAGGCGTTTTTTTCATTATAGTTTTCATTGTGTCCCCTTAAAGGTATTTCTCTGTGTGTACTTTTAATCTGTAATTTTAATCTGTACTTTTACCAGATCATGTTTGTTGAATAGCTTTTTACAAACAGCAAAGATGCAATAAGCCTTCTCTAAATATCTTGCTAGCAGTAGCGGTCTATTACTAATCTAGGCCAAAAACCTTCAAAGGTAACTAGTACCATCGTACTATGGGCATTAGTTCGCTTATGCAGCACACTTGCGTACTGGTGAAGCAGTCTGCGGTCACAGATTTTTCACTTGGCAATTAGGAAAAAAATAATGATAAGTTTAATTGGCTTAGTAGGTGGTTTGGGTCTGCTAATATGGCTAACCATCCGCGGAATGAACCTATTTATAGCGGCTCCTCTATGCGCTTTGATTGTAGCACTAACCAGCGGATTGCCTGTGTTTGCGGGTGATAGCAACTTTGTCGCAACATACATGTCTGGATTTACTGGCTTTATTGCTTCGTGGTTTTTTATGTTCTTACTGGGCGCTTTGTTCGGTAAATTTATGGAAGATACTGGCGCCGCAGACGCGCTGTCAAAATGGATTATTAGTAAAATAGGTTACAAACAAGCTGTATTTGCCGTGGTAGCTGCCTGCGCGATACTAACCTATGGTGGTGTGAGTGTCTTCGTTGTGGCATTTTCAGTCTACCCAATGGCACTGAGTTTATTTAAAGATGCCAACCTTCCTCGACGCTTCATACCAGCAACTATGGCTTTTGGCTCGGTTACCTTTACGATGACATCTGCGGGTTCACCAGAAATACAAAACTGGATCCCGATTAAATATCTTGGAACGAGTCCTTATGCAGCGTGGGAAGTAAGCTTAGTTGTTGCAATATTTATGGCACTGTTCGGCTACTGGTGGCTAAAACGCATGGTCGGGAAAGCGGTATTAGCGGGGGAAGTGTTTGAAGCAAAACCAGAAGATCCCGAAATAAAAGAACGCGAGTACCCTCACCCAATTACCGGGTTCATACCGCTTTTGGTTGTTCTTTTATTATCGTTCTTTTTACACGAATCTCTGGCACAGCTAGCGTTAATAGTTGCTTTAGGAGGCGGTGTACTCACCTTAATGACCATTAACTTTAAGTATTTTCAAAACTTATCCACAGCAGTAAACTTAGGCACAACGGGCGCACTGCTTGCTATTGGCAACACCGCGGCAGTGGTTGGCTTTGGTGCCATTGCAAAAACGACGACTGCATTTCAAGACACGGTAGAGGTAATGACCCAAATACCGGGAAATGAATTAATCGGTGCTGCAATTGCCGTTAGTGTTATCGCAGGCCTTACTGGATCAGCGTCTGGTGGGCAAGCCATCGCTTTGCCGCTAGTAGGACCTCACTACATCGACCAAGGTGTTGATCCAGAAGAACTTCATCGTATTGTATCTATTTCATCAGGTGCTTTGGATTCTCTGCCGCATAACGGTTATGTTGTCACGACTATTCGTGCAATTTGTCATGAAACGCATCAACGTGCATATGGACCAATGGCTGCTCTAACGGTTGCTGTGCCGCTGATTGGTTTAATGTTTGCGATTGCACTATTCATCATTTTTTAGGGATAACACAGAATGCAAAATTCTACATTAATGAGCCAATCAGCTGAAACAGAGGATAAGCGTAAAAGGCTAACTCCGTTGCTTTCAGCGCCGACAGTAATGGCAATTTGTCATCGCGTTATGACTAACATAATTAGAAACGCAGCAGTGCTTTGTATGCTGACATTAGCGTTAATATTGCTGTCTATCAGTCATTTCACAATCGCTGCTCAGAACACGGTGAGTGAATCTCCTTTACTAACGCAAAAACAAGTTCACACTATTGCCGATTTTAAAATGTTCAATGGCCAAAGCGTAAAAGAAGTCAAATTAGGATGGGAAAGTTACGGTAAGTTAAACGCCGATAAAACAAACGCAATTCTAATCACACACTACTTCACTGGCACCTCTCACGCTGCCGGCAAGTATGATCTGAACGATCCTACAAGTGGCTATTGGGATAGTATCATTGGCCCGAATAAAGCGATAGATACCAACAAGTTTTTCGTACTCAGTATGGACAGCTTAGCGAATTTAAATGTAAAAGATGAGAATGTGATAACCACAGGTCCTGCTAGCATTAATCCTGATACAGGTAAACCATACGGTCTTACCTTTCCTGTTATTACTATGCGCGATATGGTCAATACCCAAAAATCACTACTTGATTCACTGGGGATTGAAAAGCTATATGCTGTCGCCGGTCCGTCAATGGGATCAATGCAGGCAATTGAATGGGCATCGGCCTACCCTGAAAAAGTGGAGCGACTTATATCGGTCATTGGCTCATCATACAGTGATGCGTGGACGACAGCCGCTCTTGAACAGTGGGCAATCCCGATTAAATTGGATCAACATTGGCAACAAGGCAACTACTATGAAAGCCAGCCACCAACCGAAGGTCTAACAGCTGCACTCATGTTCGTGACACAAATTGCACTAACGCCAGAGTATTTCAATCAGGTAGGCGCAGATATAAACCATAACGCTCTTGAGCCTGATCCGCTTCAAGACATTCAGGCGCGTCACAGTATTAACGAGTGGTTATATAATAGAGCAAAAGGACGTGCTGAAAAAATGGATGCCAATAGCTTGCTTTATTTGGTCAGAGCTTGCCAACTGTTTATGGCGGGTCAAAAGCAAGATATAGCAACGGGCCTGCAACAAATTAAAGCTAAAACACTATTTTTACCCGCTACTCAAGACTTATTACTTATGCCATATCATGCACGCAATACGCACAGCGCTTTAAAAACGCTGAAAAACGACACCCAATACGCAGAAATCCCAGGCCCTCTTGGACATTTAGAAGGCGTATTGGGCGTTCAAAAGCACAGCTCAACCATCGCTGCATTTTTAGCTAATTAACTCGGTGACTACATGAAAAATTTTACATTGAAACAAGCGTGCTTCATTTCATTAGCTTCTTTGGTGCTGACCGCATGCGGCAATCCAAGTGCAGCAGATGGCGCAAAAAATAGCGCCCCAGATGGGATAGAAAAACCTCAACAGCCTGTTCTAAGCGTTTCAGGTCTGTCCTCTGGTGCTTACATGGCAATGCAATTTCACTTAGCTTTCTCCGAAAAAGTCGTCGGGGCAGGACTGATTGCCGGAGGTCCTTATTTTTGTGCTCAAGGTAGCATTGGCATAGCATTACAAAACTGTGTCGCAAACCCAGACGCGACGATAGATTTAAACGCACTTGCGGCAACCATCGAAGATTATCAGCAAAGCGGCAAGTTAGCGGAGTCGAAGTATAACCAGAATGACAAAGTTTGGCTGCTGCATGGTACGCTCGACACGCGCATAAATGGAGTGGTTGCAGACCAGCTAGCGTTGCAAGCTGAGACTTTGTTTGCTCCAGAAAATATAGAATATGTTAACGATCAGGCATTTGCTCATGTGATGCCTACTTTAGAAAGCGGAGGTTCCTGCGTGGAGTCTGCGTCTCCTTTTATTGGTGATTGCGGTTATGACGCCGCAGGAGAGTTGTTGAAACACATAACACAATTACCAATGCCGAAATCTACCAAAAGCATAAAAGCCCTGAGCCAGCAGCTACTTACCTTTAAACAAGGTGATTATGCTGGCGAACATGCTGAAACACTTGGTGAAAGCGCTTACCTTTTTGTTCCACAGAGCTGCAAAGACAATATAAATTGCGACATTCATATTAGCTTTCATGGCTGTAACCAAAATGCAGAGGCCGTTGGCGATGAGTACGCAAAAAATGCAGGATTCAACGCATGGGCAGATACCAACAATTTAATTGTGCTTTACCCACAAACTAAGAAGTCCGCTTTCATGCCACTTAATCCTCAAGCATGCTGGGATTGGTGGGGATATACAGGTGAAAACTACGCAAATAAAGACGGCAAGCAAATACAGGCTGTAATGGCCTTAGTTAATAGCATTCCAACGATTATTTCGAATACTAAATAGACGCTCATTTTGAACAAAAGGAAACAAACATGTCTGGTACAGCCAAAACTTTAAACGTATTTGTAACAGGTGGTGCAAGTGGCATTGGCTACGGTATCGGTGAATATCTAGCAAAGCAAGGCCATCACATTGTTATTGCAGACATCAATGAAGAAGCGGCTAAGCAAGCGGCTAAAAAGCTCAATGATTTAGGGCTCTCTGCCCAGTCGGTGCAAATTAATGTGTGTGATGCACAGCAAGTGGCTGCATTGCCCGCAGCACTCAGCAACACTCCAATTGATATCCTTATCAACAATGCGGGCATTCAACATGTCAGCAAGCTCGAAGATTTCCCAGCTGAAAAGTGGCAAATGCTAATTAACGTTATGCTTGTTGGACCCGCATTATTAACCCAGGCATTTCTTCCGCACATGCGCGCCCAAAATTTTGGTCGAATTATTAACGTGGGCTCTATCCATTCAGTTATTGCATCACCATTTAAATCCGCCTATGTAGCGGCAAAGCACGGACTTCTGGGCTTTGCAAAAACCATGGCTTTAGAGACAGGTGATGTGGATGTAACGATTAATACGCTCTGCCCTGCTTACGTTAAAACACCTTTGGTTGAGCAACAAATTGCAGCCCAAGCCAAAGAAAATAATATGTCTGAAGAGGACGTAATAAACAAAATAATGCTAGAGCCCATGCCTAAAAAAGCCTTCATCGAAATAGATGAGTTAGCACAAACAGCAAACTTTTTAATTGGCAGCGCAGCAAAGAACATTACAGGTCAAACGCTAATATTAGATGGCGGCTGGACTGCAAGGTAAACAAGTTTGCAAAGTTAAGCTTGCAAGTCGCCGCCAATTGCGTAAAAGTTAGGAAATATAAGAAAAACAATTATCAGAGAACAATTAATGGGTTATTCAACCGTTGGCTTGATTGGAAAAACAGACCATGAAGGCAGCCGGGTAAGTCTTAATGCACTTGTTACCGAACTAAAGCAAAGAAGCTGTACAATTCTGGTAGAAGCTCGCATAAAAGAAGAACTCGATGATCGTTCTTTAGAAGTCTGTGACCTAGAAACCATGGGCGAAAGGGCTGAGTTAGCAATAGTTGTAGGCGGCGACGGATATATGCTGGGCGCAGCGCGTGTACTTGCAAAATATGACACTGATGTTGTGGGTGTCAATCGTGGTAATTTAGGGTTTTTAACTGATATTAACCCGGAAGATATTAGCCGCCAAATAGGCCATATATTTGACGGGAACGTGCATCGTGAAGCACGATTCTTATTAGAAGCAAACGTATTTAGAAACGATGGACATCAAGATACCAACGCAGCGGTAAATGAAATAGTGCTGCATCATGGTAAAGTTGCTCACATGATGGAATTCGAGCTGTATATCGACAACCAGTTCGTTTTCAGTCAGCGTTCAGATGGGCTCATTATCGCCACGCCGACGGGTTCCACAGCGTATTCGCTATCCGGTGGTGGACCAATTCTGATGCCGAATTTGGACGCCCTCACCCTTGTTCCGATGTTTCCACATACGCTCAGCAGTCGACCTATTGTGGTAGATGCAAACAGTGAGATCACCTTAAAAATGTCAAATATTAATACTGACAATCTGCAAGTCAGTTGCGACAGCCACATCATGATGTCACTGATGCCCGGTGACGAAGTCAGAATTCGCAAAAATCCAAACAAACTCAACTTGGTTCACCCAGCAGACTACAACTATTTTAATGTACTGCGCACTAAGCTCAATTGGGGCAGTAAACTCTACTGATGCTGCAGCATATTGAAAAATTACACCGGATAGCAAGCGCTAGCGAACGTCTTATTGTTGGCCTGATGAGCGGTACTTCACTCGATGGTCTTGACATAGCCTTGTGCAAGATATCGGGCCACGGAACGTCGACGAACTTACGTTGTGAAAAGTTCACTACGGTAGATTATTCCGAGGCCTTGAAAACTGCAGTTCAGCACGTATTCGCACAACAAGTCGTATCCTTAGACGCGCTATGTTTGTTAAATGCTCAAATAGGTCAACTACATGGTGAAATGATCAACCAGACATTACTGGACTGGGGAGTAGCCAATGAAAGTGTCGATCTGATTGCAAGTCACGGACAAACTATCTATCACCGTCCGTCCTCTTTCCATAAAATGAAAAATCAACCCAATAGCACGCTAC
Source organism: Glaciecola nitratireducens FR1064 (assembly GCF_000226565.1). Classification (NCBI taxonomy): domain Bacteria; kingdom Pseudomonadati; phylum Pseudomonadota; class Gammaproteobacteria; order Alteromonadales; family Alteromonadaceae; genus Brumicola; species Brumicola nitratireducens. The sequence continues at coordinate 2,425,995 of NC_016041.1, forward strand.
AAATTGGTGATGGCGACCATATAGCCGCGATAACGGGCATAACGACAGTCAGTGACTTTCGTCAAAAACACATTGCTCATGGCGGAGAAGGTGCACCGCTTGCAATGTACGGTGACTATTTACTTTTGCGCAGCGAAAAAGAACATAGAATACTGTTGAATATCGGCGGGATAGCCAATATTACCTACCTTCCCCGTAGCGCAACGTTTGATGAGGTGATATGTTCAGATATAGGCCCTGGCAACACTATCATGGACGCACTTGCTCGATTACACTGTGACTACGACTACGATAAAGACGCCAATATTGCTAAACAAGGAAGCATTAATAAAGTATTGCTAAAACGAATGCTGAAACAGTCCTTTATCAATTTGCCTTTGCCTAAAACCACTGGCCCTGAAACGTTCAACTTAGACTGGTTCAATGCGCAATTAAAAGCAATACATTTGGAAAACCTCAGCGTGCCAGATCAAATGGCTACGTTAAATGCCTTTACTGCTCACGCCATTGCTAACACACTCGAACAACTGCCAGAAATATCAACTGTATACGTTAGCGGTGGAGGCGCTCATAATCCTCTCTTACTAGACAATATATCTCACTTGCTTAAGAGACCGGTATTTTCGACCAATAAATTAGATGTAAACTCAGATGCGAAAGAAGCCATTTTGTTCGCTGTCCTCGCAAACGAATGTGTTGCTGGGGATGAACGCGCTTTCTTAAGTGACAATGCTAAGCAGCCCAATGTGAGTATGGGAAAACTGTCCTTCCCGTCATAAAAGCTTCAATTTACTCCCCAAATTTCAATCATTAATTACACTTTTGTGCAGGCACTACTGTTTCAAATTAATTTGGTTTATAGCAGATGTAATAATCGAGATAAAAATAACCGAGCTCTATTTAATTGCGCACCGCATCTAACTTCATTATGACAAAGATGCCAACAATAGCGACGAGTGCACCACACACGCCAAGCCAAGTAATACCTGTCGTTGAAATTACCGCCCCCCCCCCAAAACAGCACCAAAACCTTGACCAAAATAGACCATGGAACCATTTAACGCGAAAGCAATAGTTACCGCGGGACCTGCGGATTCGGCAAGTCGCGTCTGAATGACTGGCGATGTGGCGAACAAAGCTGCGGAACTTAACGCCATGGTGAGCATTAAAAAGGGTAAGGTTATCCACTTCATATCAAACAGCATACTTGCAGTGAACATAATTTGAGTTAGGCCAATAGTGGCGAACAGTATGAGCAACGACAGTTTCAAGCCTTTACGATTAAGTGCAGCCCCTAGCGGCAGCCCGAATAAGCTCCCCATCCCAATGGCAATTTGTACACCGCCAATACCAGCTCCTTCAAGTCCTGTAGACTGAGTGATGACGGGGCCGATAAACGCAACGGTTGCAAACGTAGAGAGGAAACCAAGTAAAGTTATGGACATAAGCTTTATGTTCTCACCTTTAAGTGCGGCTCTAAAACTCACTCCTTCGGTGGATGGACTGATAATGTTGTTGGGCGCTGCCAATGCGATAACAATAGAAGCAACCATTGCAATGGAACCTGCGAACCAAAAAGCTGAACGCCACCCAAAGAACTCCCCCAACATGCTGCCAACAGGCATCCCCACCATAAAAGCTAAAGTGTAACCTCCGAGCACCATAGCAATCGCATATGGACGTTTAATCTCGGGTACCATATTAACAGCAATGGATGTTGCTAAGGGTAATGTGAGGCCAGCAAAAAAACCGCAGATAAGCCGAATGATTGCAATCGAGGCGAGATCTACTGCAAGCGCCGAAATCAGGTTCATCAGCGTTAACAGTAACATAACTAATATGAGCAAGTATTTTCGGTCAAATCGAGAAAGTAGTCTGGCCAAAATAGGCCCACCTAAGCCGCAGGCTAACGCAAACACGGTTTGTAATTGACCCACTGCAGGAACACTTTCGCCAAGCTCAATGGAAATAGGTTCGATTAAACCTACAAAAACGAATGCACTAGTACCAAATGCGAAAGGTGCTAAGATTAAACTGAAAAGACGCATTGTTTGCTGCTAGCGCGAGGTTTATGCTTCGTTATCTTCTTATTTGTTATCAAGACTTTCAGTATCTGAGTTTTTATTATCATGCTTATTACTTTCATGCTCTGGCGGTAACTGCATCCTCGCAGTCTCAACAAGATGTTGATTTCGGGTACGCTCCATGACCTTGACGCGGTGATGCATCGCTACTTTCGCGAGAATATGCGCCGTCACCGGAGCTGTGATCACTAGAAACAGCGTAATTAACAGCTCGTTGATGCTCAGGCTCCCTCTTGTATGATACATGAATACCATTGAACCGATAAGGAAACAACCAAGCCCTAAGGTTGTCGCTTTCGTAGGAGCGTGTAACCGAACGTAAAAGTCCTGCAGGCGCAACAGCCCTATCGACCCCACGAGAACAAAGAGGCCGCCTAAAATTAGGAATGCAGATACAATTAGCTCTACTATAAAACTCATACTATCTCCTACTCAATGATGTCGCCACGCAGCAGATATTTTCCAAACGCAACGCTGCTGACAAATCCCAACATCGCAATTAACAAAGCTGCCTCAAAATACAATGGTGTTTGATTGTAAATACCGAACAGTAATATTAGGGCAATACTGTTTATGTACATAGTATCCAGAGCCAAAATACGGTCCACGATATGAGGTCCAATGATAAGGCGCCACAAGTTGAGCACGAGCGCAATACTCAGCATAACTGCGACCGCGACTATAGCGATATCTAGCATCCGAAAATCTCCTTAACGCGCGATTCGTAGCGCTGTTTAATCAAATCGATGACTTCTTGCTCGTCATCCGGCATGTCTAACACGTGCACATAAAGCCAATGTTGGTCTTTTGATACCTCGGCGCTCACAGTGCCGGGTGTCATGGTTACAGTGCTAGCGAGCACCGTAATGGGCAAGGCACCACTGAGGTCAAGTGGCACGGCAACTAAACCTGGTTTAATTTTGTGCATCGGCCCAACAACCAAAAAAGCAACCTCAAAATTGGCCACTACAATGTCTTTAAGAACAATAAATATGTAGGTTAATGCTTTCAAAGGTCGTTTCATTTTCGGCTGAGGAACTCGCAATGGCGCGCACAACCAAGGAATAATTATCGCGAGTGCAGTACCAAGAATAAAGTGGCCTAAACTCACCGTTGTATTCAACATAAGCCAAACAATTAATAGCATTATGCTGTGCAGGGGCATCGGAAATAAACGTGAAACCAAGCTCATTGTGCACCTCCCTCTAAATTCATCACCCTAATTAATGACTCAATATCGTGCAGTTGTGCTGCGGCACTGTTGGTATATTCAATAACGCTAGCGCCAAAGAGAGCTAGCAACGGTGAGGCGCCGAGCAATAAAAACGTTCCAAAAAGCTGCCATTTCGAAACGCCATCTGATTCAGCAACATCATGACTAGGCGTGGAGCGCCAAAACAGTGTTGTGCCAGCTCTTGATAACGCAATGATAGTAATTAAACTGGAAAGCAAAATTACTGACCACACCCATACTATTTGGTCTGAGCCCACGGCAGACTGTAAAACAACAAGTTTACCCAAGAAGCCTGAAAACGGCGGTAAACCGGCTACGGCCATCGCAGCTACGACAAACAATATACCTAATAGTGATTGCTGCTTTATTTTACGTGCGATAACGAAGTAATCGAGCGCTTTACCGCGCTGCTGACCCAACATATCGGCTATCAAGAACAAAGCGGCCGTCACCAGCGTACTGTGGATTAGGTAATATAAACCTGCAGCGGTGGCCTCTGGCGTTCTCAACGAGAATGCGATTAATAGTGTACCTACTGATACAATTACGAGATTAGCAGCAAGAGTTCGCAGATTAGGGCTTGCTAGCGCTCCTACTGTACCCACAACAATGGTAAGTATAGACAGCGGCCAAATCCATGGCTGCACCATATTAGCTAATTCACCTGCCTGCTCGCCAAAAATCACAGTATAAACACGAAATATGCAATACACACCGACCTTAGTCATTATGGCAAAAAGCGCTGCAACCGGCGCACTGGCGGCCGCATACGTTTTAGGCAGCCAAAAATGAAGCGGTAACATAGCAGCCTTCAAACCGAACACAACCAATAACAAAGAACCGCCGGCCTGAACAATAAGCTGATTGCTGGCCGATAACTGTCCGATGCGCAGAGACATATCTGCTATGTTGAGCGTTCCCGTAATGCCGTAAAGCGTGCCGAGTGCGAACAAAAACAAGCTCGAGCCTATTAAGTTCAAAATCACATAGTGTACATTTGCTGCTGTTTTTTGCTTCCCACCACCGTGAATAAGTAGAGTGTAGGATGCGATAAGCAGCACTTCAAAGAAAACAAAGAGATTAAACAAATCGTTGGTTACAAATGCGCCATATATACCCAGCAACTGAAACTGAATGAGCGGATGAAAGTATTTACCCTCTCGATCGGTTCCTGCAAAGGAATACAGGGTAACACCTAGTCCTAAAACAGCAGTCAACGTGACCAGCATTGCGGAAAGTTGATCCACGTATAAAATGATGCCAAAAGGCGGCTTCCAGTCGCCGACCGCATACATAATCGCGCCGTTTTGAACAACAGTTGCCATCAGAAAAATTGAGCAAACTATTTGTGCCAACATCAAACAAAGTGAGGCGACACGCCTAGATTGATATCTCTCAGGGCCGGCAAACGGCGGTAAGAGCATTAAAAGCCCACCAACTAATGGTATCAAAATAGGCAGGATTGCTAAATGAACCGTCATATTTTATCCTTCGTCGGTGTTACTAACTTATCAGCATCAGGCGGCTCTCTGCCGTCCACAAAGTCATTCCCTAGGTCAGCGCGAGCGCGCATAGCCAAAATAACGACAAATGCAATCATTGCGAAACCAATTACAATGGCCGTCAAGGTCAACGCTTGCGGAAGCGGGTCTGCATAGGAATCAGACATACCCAAAATAGCAGCCCCATCGAGATTCAGACGACCGCTTGAAAACAGAAATAGATTCACAGCATATGAAAGCAATGTTAAGCCAATCACGACAGAGAAAGTACGTCCGCGCAAACATAAAAACACGCCACAAAACGTTAATACACCGACACAAATTACGTATAAAGTTTCCATTATTCCTCCGAAGTCGGGCGATGAACAGAAGTGAGCTTGCCCAAGTTCGCCAATATGAGTAACGTAGCGCCTACCACAGTTAAGTAAACGCCCAAGTCAAATATCAAAGCGCTTGCAAGCTCAATTTCACCTATGAATGGGATATCAAAATAGTCGAACCAAGTTGTCATAAATGGCCGGTCGAAAAACCAACTGCCTATGCCCGTGAGAGTAGCGATGAGTACTCCTAAAGCGATTAGTATTTGATAGTCAACTTTTATACGAGGCTTGACCCAATCGACACCGTGCGCGATGTATTGCTGAATTAACGCAACAGAGGTAATTAAGCCAGCAATAAAACCGCCCCCCGGCATATTATGACCGCGCAGGAAGATATAAAAAGACACTAAGAGCGCAAGAGGCAACAGACTCTGTGAAATCATAGTTAAAATAGGAGGATGACGATCTTCCGACCACGGCAAACCATTTTCGTTTGCCGTCGGCATCGCCAAGCGAATACGTGCCAGTAATTTAAAAATACCGAGCGCTGCAATGCCCAAAACAAGAATTTCACCCAGCGTATCTAGCCCTCGAAAATCTACTAGAATAACGTTTACGGCGTTAGTGCCACCACCTCCTGTTTTACTATTTTCCAAGAAAAACTCGGAAATAGTATCCAAGGGCTGAGTAATGAAGGCATAGTTTATAGTGGCAACCAGACCGCCTAGAGCTGCCGCGATACTAACGTCTCTCACCACTCGCGAAGGTGCTGATTCAGAGGGTGTTTTTTGCGGTAAAAAATACAGCGCTAGCATTAGCAAAATCACTGTTACTACCTCTACAGCCAACTGCGTCAACGCTAGATCCGGTGCAGAAAAGCGAGCAAATGCGATAGACACAATAAGTCCAACTACCGACAGAGTGATAAGTGCAACCATACGTTTACGATGATATATAACAGTAGCTATGGCGCTTAAACACAAAATAATGGCCGCAATAATTTCTACGCCACCTACTGCTTGATCAGGAAAATGCGTTTTAGCTGTGTCGAGATTGATCAGCGGAAGTGCAGTAACCGCAATAGCAAAAAACAGCAGCGCAGCAATATAGCGCTGTAATGAACCATTCCCCAAGCCATCGTGTGCCCTAGTTGCATAGCCTACAAGAGTTTGGATTACGCCTTCAAAAACGCGTTTTTCATCTGATTCTTTGAATTGCGCTTGAAAACGATATAGGTGACTGCGATATGCATATACCAACAACCCACCACCAATAGCAACAGCACTCATTAGTAAAGGTAAGTTAAAGCCATGCCATATCGAAAGACTATAATCGGGAAGCTCACCTATTAAAACGGACGATGCCGCAGCATCCAATAAGCCACCAATGATGTAGTTAGGAAATATTCCCACCAATAAACACAACGCCACCAATATTTCGATAGGTATTTTCATATACCTTGGCGGCTCATGAGGCGTTTTCGGTAATCCTTTTGGTTCACCATTAAAAAATACATCGTGTATAAATCGCAAAGAGTAAGCAACAGCAAACACACTTGCTACTGTAGCTAATACCGGAGTCATCCAAGAAAGAAACCCTAAGGCAGACGAATGGAGTGTTTCAGCTAAGAACATTTCTTTAGATAAAAACCCATTAAACAGAGGTACGCCCGCCATTGATGCAGCCGCCACCATTGCAAGCGTCGCTGTGTAGGGCATAAAACGCCATAAACCACCGAGTTTACGCATATCTCGCGTACCTGATTCATGGTCAATAATTCCTGCGGCCATGAATAGCGATGCTTTAAATACAGCGTGATTCATAATATGAAATAGAGCTGCTACAGCAGCCAGTTTTGTGTCTAGCCCTAAAAGCAGGGTAATCAGGCCTAAGTGGCTTATAGTGGAATAAGCAAGCAGTCCTTTAAGATCATGCTTGAATAGGGCCGTGTAGGCACCTAAAAGTAAGGTTATCAATCCTGTCATACTGACAATCAAAAACCACATTTCAGTGCCCGATAGCACTGGATACATGCGTGCCAGCAAGAAAATCCCGGCTTTAACCATCGTGGCAGAATGCAAATAGGCACTAACCGGCGTTGGTGCTGCCATGGCGTGCGGGAGCCAGAAGTGAAATGGAAATTGAGCCGACTTAGTAAAAGCACCCAGCAATACCAAAATCAAGGCAACGGGATAAAGAGCGTGCTCTCTAATTAAATCGCCACTTGCGAGTATTGTGCTTAACTCATAACTGCCAACCATATCAGCTATAAGCAATAAGCCAGCGAGCAACGCAAGCCCGCCAGCGCCTGTCACTGTTAGCGCCATTCTCGCACCCTTGCGCGATTCAGACTTTGTAGACCAGAAACTAATCAGTAAGAAGGAACTAATGCTGGTAACTTCCCAAGCCATCCACATTTGCAGTACGTTGTTTGACAGCACGATGGATAACATGGCCGTCATGAACAAAATTAAGTAAGAGAAAAAACGCCCGACAGCTTCCTTTTCAGAAAGATAATAGCGCGCATACACAATGATCAGAATGCCTATACCGAGGATTAACAAAGCAAACATCAACGCAAGCCCATCAAGTCTCATCGACAAAGTCAGCCCGATAGAAGGTATCCATTCTAAATATTCGGTGACAATTTCACCTGCCAAGACAGCCGGAATTAAACTGACTATGTAAGCTAGGGCAATTGCAGGAGCCAGCATGGTGAAAATAGTATTGAGGGTGCGTCCAAATCGTTCGGTAACTAGCGGTATTACCACACCAATCAATAAAATTGCTGTTATCCAAAATAAGCTCATTGTTTCCTTATGCTCCAGTTTTTATCTACGCTTATTACGCTTTTCGTTAAAGTGCATACTGTAATGTGAAAAAGCGAATAAGATCCAGTATTTATTACAATTTTTAGATAGTAAGAGCTTTCATTAACTCACATTTTTTTGATGAAATTTTTCATATAACTTAAAAGCTTCCCGACATAATGAACAACAATTATGCAAAGCTTGAGAGTATACTGTAGTTCTGAAAATAAAACGCGGTTGTTTTACTTGCTGCTACTGTCAGTGTTTTCCGATGTTATCAGGCAATGACAACGTGTTCGAACCCTTTTTAAGAGCCAAGCTCAGCCAATGTCGCAAAATTCACGGCTAACTAAGCAAATCAGTGCCCAATGATAAATAATATGATTCACCGACCCAAATAAAATAGCCTTAAAGATATTGTGAAGAAACCACTTCTGAATTTATTGCGTAATAATAATTTTACTCGAGTGTTAAGTTATAAGGCCTTTATGTAGATGAAATTAATAAGCGCAATTAAACCTATCATTAATTGGATAAGCCGTAGTGAAAAAAATACGCAACTTGCACCTGTTCAAGAGATCACAACTTCTATTTGGCGCGACACTGGGCAAGTGTATTATTTCCTCAATACACTCAAACTTTCATACGAAAGTGACTATGGTTCAGTTAGCTTTGAAAATCTAAACTTAGATTCTTTAACTTCCCTTTTGAGTGAATTACGTAATACCCAACAACCTCATCTGAAACAGAAAGTCACTGCGGGTCAAACCTTTGCATTTAATATCAGCTTATGCGGAGTAACATGGGAGGAAAACGCTGATAGCATTCGCGTAAAAGCAATAGCAGAAGCGGCAATGTTGCGAGCTGTAAACAGCGACTTTACGCGCTCTCAAGCGGTATTTAAGCATGAATCTTTTCTGGAACATAACGATATACTGAACGCACCCTCTATTTCGAATAACGGCGGAATATATACTTACTCAAATATATCAATTGAACAATTTGTTGAGCAGCTTGAGCATGCCAATTCAACTATCTCAAATAACCTTAAGCGTCGAATAAATGTGCAGCCTGAAAACTTTAAACAGCTTTTCTCTGAACATGAAAAAACCGCCTTAGATAATCTCCTTGGTCCATCCGAGAATATGAAGGAGAAACCCAAAAGCTAAACAATTCGATACTAGTAATAAACTGATCTTTACACTGCACAAAACACTGTATATATTACCAGTGTCTAAATTTTTCGGTGATCTTAGAATGCTTGCACATATTTCTGTTAAAAACTTTGCTGTTGTAAAACAAATTGCTGTCGATGTCGCTGAAGGCTTAACCGCCATTACTGGCGAAACAGGCGCGGGGAAATCAATTGCCATTGATGCATTAAGCTTATGCCTCGGCGACCGTGCCGATGCTGCATCGGTAAGAAAAGGTGCAGAAAAAGCAGAAATTGTAGTGCATTTCGATATCAAAAAAGTACCACTCGCAAAAGCCTGGTTGGAAGAGAATGAGCTACTTCAGGAAGACAATCCTAACGAATGTTTTATTCGAAGGCTCGTTAGCAACGAGGGCCGCTCAAAGGCTTTTATAAACGGCGTCGCTGTATCCCTAAACCAGCTCAAATCACTGGGCCAGTATTTGGTCAGCATTCATGGTCAAAACGCGCATTATCAACTCTTGAAACCTGATAATCAGCGCAAATTGCTCGATAGTTTCGCAGCACATAAGCCGCTCTTAAATGAAGTCGCTGTTACCTACGATGCACTAAAAGAAAAACAGCAGCTATTGAAGCAGCTGCAAGCAGCCCAAAAGCAGAGAACCGATCGTAAGAACTTACTAGAATATCAAGTTCAAGAATTAGATGACTATAGCATTGGCGAAGACGAATTCTCACAGCTGGAACTTGAGCACAAACGCTTAAGTAATAGCCAAACTTTATTAGAGCAAGCTCAAATTAGCTTTTATCAACTATATGAAGGTGAAGAATTTAATGCACTGTCCGCCATTCAAAGCAGTGTAGATAACTTATCTGAATTGCAGGAACACGATCCTACGCTAGGTCCTATAGTAGACATGCTCAATGAAGCTGCGATTCAAATTGAAGAAGCGTCGCAGGAAATTCGCCAATATTGTGATCACTTAGAAATAGATCCAATGAAACTTCAGCAAGTTGAGCAACGCTACTCAGAGGCTATGGAGCTTGCTAGAAAGCATCACGTTAAACCAGAAGGTTTGTACGCTATGCACATGCAGTTAGCAGAAGAATATGCGGGATTACTTAAAGACGAAGGTAATTTGTCCGCATTAACGAAAGAATGCGAAAAAAACAAAGAAGATTACGAAAAAGCCGCTCGTAAGCTACATGCGTCCAGAACCCAAAGTGCAAAGGGTCTAGCAAGTAAAATTGAATCTCATGTGAAAGACATGAACATGCAGCACGCAAAGATATTCATTGACGTTGACTACAATGAAGCATCTGCACCTAGTGCTCATGGTAAAGACGAGGTTCTAATTAAAGTGACAACCAACCCTGGTCAGCCCGCAGATGCATTAGATAAAGTAGTCTCTGGCGGTGAGCTCTCGAGAATTGGTTTAGCAATACAAGTGATCACATCGAGTGGCAACCAGGTTCCTACCATGATATTTGACGAAGTAGATACCGGCATTAGTGGACCAACGGCATCCATCGTGGGTCGTTTGTTACGAAAACTGGGCGAAGTATCTCAAGTTGTTTGCGTCACGCACTTGCCTCAAGTAGCTGCGCATGGTCACAATCAGGTATTCGTGACTAAACTAACTGATGGCGATACCACAGAGACCAAAATGCTAAGGTTGACCGAAAACGAACGCGTAAATGAGATTGCACGTCTGCTTGCTGGTGATAAATTAACCGATACTGCTATCGCAAATGCAAAAGACCTTTTAAAACTGTAAATAAGAACTAATTAAAAGTTGAATGGTCTCATATTAGTGGGTAGCATCTGTGTCCGTAAATGTTGGCATCTGCCTTACAATATTAAGTACTACTAATTCGGATTATTAAATGAAGTTAACACAACTACTGATTGTCATTGCAATGATATTATCTACCTCGGCTTGTAAAAACTGGATATATCGCATCGATGTACCTCAGGGCAATTATCTTGACGATAGAGACGTCAAAAAGCTCCGGATCAGTATGACCAAAGAACAAGTAATATATGTGCTAGGGCGCCCAGTCGTAGAAGACTCATTTGATGAAGACACTTGGTACTATATTTATGAAATGAAGCGAGGAATGAGTAAACGCGGAGAAGACTTTAAGAAAGATCTGATCATCAGTTTCGAAGATGGAAAACTGATAACAGTTGAAGGCGACTTTGAACTATCCGAAGACTTTAATGTTCCGTTAGACGCCTAGTCTTTCGTTAACCCTCCAAATCAGCGGCTGAAAAAACCATATTTCGGCCGTTTTCTTTCGCTTTATAAAGCGCCTCATCGGCCTGCTCGAATAGCTTATTTTTAATGACTATAGCAGGCATGCTTTTGTCAATTTTTGAAGTAGCGTTGCCAATGGACACTTCAACGTCGTAAAGCTGAATATCGGTTAGAATATCTTGACACACTTTCATGACTTCTTGTTTGCTTGCATCGTACATCACTATAGTAAATTCATCGCCAGCAAAACGACACGGAAAATCATGCTCACGTCTGCATACTGACCTTAGTGTTTTTCCAAGCTTAGATAAACAATCATCACCATAAGCATGACCGTATTTATCATTTATTTCTTTAAAATTATCTATGTCAATAATGACCAGTGACACTTCTTTATTTTCTACTTTGCCCTGCTGTATTAAATGTAATGTTTGCTTAACAAAGTACCGATTATTTTTTAAACCGGTCAAGCGGTCTGTGATCGAATCACCATAAAATTGTTGGATCATGTTGTAGTTATCTGTCAACAACCGTTGAAAACTAGCGTGCACAATCAAACAAAGTGTGGCTACACATGTATAAACACTAATCTGAAAAACATGTGCTATAACAAAGCCTTCAACAAGGGAAGTAACGAAAAACAAAACAACAATTAAAAATATACTGACCATTGTTGCATGCAATATGGGCAAGGAAATCATTAGACAACCAAATAAAATAATCAGCACAAAACCCAGTTCAGAGAACTCGCTAACACCACTTCCTCTGGCTAACGCATACACGAATACATTCACTAGGCCGGTTGCTAAATATATCGTTGTATTGAGGCTTATATATGCGCGAGTCGATGATATTGGTTTGGTCCAATGAACATAAACCGCGATACAAAGTGGAATTAGCACAAATAAAACTCTTGCCGGAATAGTTGTCGAATACAATTCGGAAGGAAAACGAAAAAAGTCGAGTGCCGTAAAGCCAGAATAGGAGAGTAAGCCTACAAGGAAAGACCACTTTTTAAAACCCAAAGTCGATTTTGCAAGAAAAATATCTAACTCTGCATCTGGACTTTGATGAATAGCTCGCTTTGATGCTTCAGTAGTCACTCATTCAGCCCCTCAACTGCTTTAATAGCGCTTGCGCTTCTACTTTTTGCTCAGCAGTGCCTTTTTGCAAAACGTCTTCTAACGCTTCAATTGCAGCCTCATTATCTTCCATATCAATGTATACCTGAGCTAAGTCCAAATTGCTCGCTTGATCCGCATCTAAATCAACATCTATTTCGGCTTCGTCATTAAGAAAGTTATCAAGCGACATATCGAAACCTAGTCCCAATTCTTCGTCCGTAGCAGGTGTTAAATTTTCACTTTCCTGCAGCAAGCTGTCCACATCAATAAAATCTTTTGAGTCTTCTACTTCTGATTCATCAAACAACGCAGTTAAATCTAGATCTGGGTTGTCCAACGTTTCAGGAGTAATATCCTCTAAATCTCCTTCGACTTCAAAGTCGTCCAAATCGTCACTCGCCAACTTGTCAATTTCTGCGGCTGTTTGTTCGTCAGACAAAGCCCCCATTTCCTCTAACAAGGAATCAAAGTCCGCCTCCTCAATTTCACGTAAAACGTCATCTTCTGAATCCGTTTCACTATACTCATCTAAGGCTTGCGCAAGCTCACTATCACCCTTAGAGGAACTTAGCTCTGTATCTTCGTCATCATCTAACCAATCGTCTAATCCTGGCAGATCTAATAAATCATCGTCTGCGCTAGCATCAGTTTTGCTACTTTCAACATCCGCTTCGTCTTCGCCGATGCTTATATCTTCTTCTGCAGACCCTGCTGGCACGCCATTCGACTTGTTTTCACGTTCATCACTGGCAAAGCTAGGAATATCATCCAACGCGAGTTTTGGCTCATCAGCTTCTTGCTCATCTTGCTCTTCATCCGAAGATGTATCTTCAGAATCCAATCCAGAGAGTTCATTTAAATCCAGAATGTCTGACTCAATGTCGTCAAGCTCAATCTCGTCAAACGCCTCAGTCGAGTCCAATGCTTTAAGCAAAGCATCATCTAATTCTAGGTTTGCATTTTCATTAGCATCGGCATCGGCAGCAAGAATATCAAGTTCACTATTATCCTCGATGGAACTCGCTGATTCTAATTCAGTGTTGTTGCCACTCTCAGCATCAAAATCATCTGCTTCAAGATTGTTTTGCAGCAAATCGTTTAAACTATCATCCAATACCGAATCAATATCGATGTTATCTAACTCTTCGAGTTCATCGGCAACTTCTTCATGCTGCTCAAAATCAATTGTACCGGTTTGTAGGTCGTTCAAGCTATCTTCTAATGTTGAGTTGACCCCTTCTTCAACATCCTCTTCTTCAACAGCCTCTTCTTCTAAGGGTTGAGTCAATAGTTCTTCAATATCTGCATCTATATCTTCGTCAGGCTGTTCAGCACCTAGTTCACTCAACAGCTCATCAGTAAGAGGATCATCAATTTCTTGGTCTTCTAGACCATGAGATGCATCCTCGTCTTCTGCATTTGCAATGGCATCTGCAATATCATCCTCAAGGCCTTTCGTCAGCTCATCTAGCGGACGAATAGATTTTTGCTGGTCTGAAGAAGCAATATTGGCTTCAGGATCTTGCAGAGTAGTGTCATCATCAGCGTTATCGTCATCAACGAAGTTATTGTTTGCTAGCTCTTCCTCAAAAGATTCTGTTAACGATTTAATTTCACTATTTTTTTCTGAAATTTCAGATCGAATCTGTTCAATAATATTTTCGTCAATATCTCCAGAACGATTCAGCGAAATGCCCTCAGGCAAATCGCCGTTTGATACATTTTGTTCCAGCAAGTCATCAATATCTATTTCAAGCTGCTCATCATCAGACCCAGACGCAGCCTCCGCTGCAGCAAAACTCTCAGCGAATGAATTATCGTCGTCGGCGTCCTCGTCGCTTTCGCGCAGCTGCTTGTTCGCATCAGCTTCAACTTGTCTAATATCAACACCTTGCTCGTCAAGTATGCTGTCAATATCGACTTCTTCAAGCTCTGCGTCTGCATCATCTAGCCCATCTAAATCAAAGCTATCGTTGTCATCGAGGGCGATATCTTCGCCTTCTAAATCAAGCAAATCGTCGTCCAGACTTATGTCGTCGCTATCGAGATCTGCCAACGCATCACTAAGGTCATCCTCCGAGTTTTTATCTCTCTGATCGGGCACCAACATTTCGTCGTCAATATCACCAAAATCATCAGTATCCAACGCAACTTCGTCGATGGACTCTTCAAGTTCATCGGATAAAATATCGTCCAATAAGTCGTCATCGGATACATCACCGCTTTCCAAGATCGCCAACAGCTCATCAGCGTCGTGAGAAACAGAATCATCTAATGTGATATCTTCGGCACCTTCAGCACTCGCGTCGCTTTTTTCCTTATCGTTGATCGGTTTGCGTAAAATCACGAGAGCAACTAACACAAAAATAAGAAAGAAAGCGACTGTGGCAACAATAATAATGAAAAGTGGTTGCCTGATAAGATTGCCAAATGAGCTCTCTTCTTTTGCTTCTTCCTTCATTTTTGTTAGCTTTACAAATTCACGTAATTCCTGAATTTGCGCCGCTTGATCGTCCAGTTTTGCTTGAAAGTCTTCCGATAATTCAGTTTTAAGCGCAACAATTTCTTCGTCTTTCTTCGCTAACTCGTCAAGCACGACTTTATTTTCATCGATAATAATTTGAGTTGCTTGTATGGACTGCTCTAGCTGTTGTTTAAAATCGTTGACGATGCCTGCTTGTTGACGTTTTAGGGAGTTTATTTGCTGTTGAAACTGATTCTGTGCGGCGTCTAATTCTTCTTTATTTACCAGAGGGACATCCGGTTTTAAATTCTCAATGTCAGGCGATGTGCTGAGCTCTTGATTAGCACTCCCACCACGGCGCCCTGTTGACTGAGTGAACGCACGATCATCCTGCTCAGCTTTAGTTCTCGCTCTTGCTGGGTCAATTCTGGCTATGTAACGATCTGAGGGGAGCTTTAACATTGAGCCATTGACCATCGTGTTGAAGTTACGATTTGCAAAAGCACGAGGATTGAGTTCGTATATAGCAAGCATCACCTGATATACGGTGAATTGCTGATTTTTTCTATATTGCCCAGAAATGGCCCATAAGGTATCTGACTGATCAATGGGTCCATAAACAACCCCTGAATATACATCAGCGGCGTCACGAGGACCTTGAATTTGCGTGCCTTGTGCAACTGCATTTGAGACTGCTGAAAAACCTAAAATAGCTACAAATATTGCACGAGTGAGTAATAGAGACCACTGCATAGTAATTTTTTCGACTCTCCAATTAAGGGTTGGATACACTAATTGCGTCAAGTTAATAAACACTACTCAGTAACTGACAAAGACAATACTGATACCGATAACGCTTTTGACTTAAACTACAGCGTCAAAAGCTTATCGGCATCTTCTCACTTAAATTTACAGATAATCCTTTATTAAAGTCTCCGCTATCTGCACGCTGTTTGTCGCAGCCCCCTTTCTAATGTTATCTGAAACAACCCAGAGGTTTATGCCATGCGAATGCGAAATATCATTTCTAACCCGACCTACGTGCACGCTGTCGTTGCCACTCGCCGATGAGACTTGCGTTGGAAAATCTTCTGACTTTTCATATAAGGTAATACCAGGAGCATTACGCAGCAAATCTTTCACCGCTTCAGCATCTATTTGCTGACGAGTCTCAATGTGAATAGCTTCTCCATGCCCGAAGAAAACAGGCACTCTTACTGCAGTCGCGTTGACCAAAATACTTTCGTCACCCATGATTTTTTGGGTTTCCCACACCATTTTCATTTCTTCTTTGGTGTAATCATTATCTAAAAACACGTCAATTTGTGGAATAACGTTGAACGCTATTTGACGAGAAAACTCTTCACCTGTGACCGCCTTTGCATTTAACAGCTCTGCTGTTTGTCTCGCTAAGGCCTCCATTGCGCTTTTCCCTGCACCAGAAACAGACTGATATGTACACACGTTTATTCTCTCTATCCCAACGGCATCATGGATAGGCTTCAACGCTACTAGCATTTGAATAGTAGAGCAATTAGGGTTAGCAATGATATTACGGTTTCTAAAATCTGCCAGGGCATGCGCATTTACTTCTGGTACAACAAGTGGAATATCTGCGTCATAACGGAAGTGAGAGGTATTGTCTATGACAACGCAACCCGCTTCAGCTGCTATTGGGGCATACTTTGCTGACACACTACCACCGGCAGAAAAAAAGCCAAACTGTACTTTAGACCAATCGAACTCGTCGGCATTCAAGACCGTTATTTTTTCACCTTTAAACGTTATCTTGCCTCCCGCTGAGCGCTCGCTCGCAAGTGGGTATAATTTGTTAATTGGAAAATCTCGTTCTTCCAATAGATCCATCATGGTTTGGCCAACTAAGCCAGTAGCGCCTAAAACAGCAACGTCGAAAGATTGCGACATGAATATATCTCCAAAATAAAATTATGATAAGGGTGAAACGAGTATCGTTAGTTGGCTATTTTAAACCCTATTGACGCAGCTATTTTTGCCACATTCTTTTTATTAGTTTCGTCTGCTTCTTCAGTGCAAAATGTCACTTCCGCTGCGCTGAATTCTCGCCTTATCGGGTAGTGTTTTCTAATTGCAGCAAACGCCTTTGATTTTGCCATGCGAGCACGAAAAATACCATCATCCTTTTTAATGTCGTACATATACTTAACCAATTGAAATAATTGATTAAAAGAGGAATTAGATGAATTTACCATTGGGTTATTTTCAAAACGAGGAAGGAATTGCTCTAATTTCAGCTGACTTTGCAAATTTAAATGCTTACAAAAGGCATCGTAGACCATCGACGTTCCTCTCGCCTTGCCTTCCAAAGTATGCCCAGCAATATGCGCCGTTGCTAGGCGAACGTAAGGAATTAGCTGGTGATTAATGAATGGTTCATTTTCCCAAACATCTAACACAACGTTTAGATGCTGACCCAAGCTGTAGCAGTTGAGTAAAGCATCATTGTCGATAACTTCACCACGGCATGCATTAATGACGTACTGATGCGCAGATAAAGTTAATAATTGCTCCTTACCCAGCATGTGTAATGTAGGATGCTTACCTTTCGATGTAAGAGGCGTGTGCAGGCAAATTATGTCAGCTTGCAGAGCATCGGTGAGGTCCACGAATGATCTTCGGTCACCTGCTTCTTGCAGCGGTGGGTCGCACAAAACATAGTTTAATTGCAAACCATCTAAAATTTGAGAAAGTGCTGTGCCGACATTTCCGGCTCCAATTATCGCTACTTTCTTATCGAAAGGATTAAAATTATCTTCATGCGCAAGTTGGAGAATTGCGCCTATAACATATTCAGCAACGGCTACTGCGTTACAACCACCCGCCGCGTACCAAGTTATACCGCTACGCTCAAGATAATCGACATCAATGTGATTAAAGCCCGCCGTTGCCGTTGCAACAAACTGTAACTTATTCGCTTTTTGCAGTAATTCTGCTGTTACTTTAGTTGTCGAACGAACAAACAATGCGTCAACATCAACAAGCGCTTCGCTGTTTAAACTACCTAACTCAAAAGCATTTGCATCACCTAAACCAGAAAAGAAGGCGTTGGCGTATGGCATTGCAGTGTCATACAAAATTTTCAAAGAATAATCCCCATACGTAACTGATAAATAGAGCCACAAACTTCAGTAAGGGTAAGCTGCCGGTTTGCGTTGAAATAAAAAAACCACTCAACATTGAATGGTTTTTCTTTATTTTTTCACTTATCTATCAATATGTTAACAACTAACAAAACAACATAGATATGAGAATTTTCTAGATGCAAATCTAAGCGTGATATTTTTTCAACACCAGCGTAGCGTTAGTGCCACCAAAACCAAAACTGTTTGACATAACAAGGTCTAGTTTCGCTTCCCTGGTTTCCGTAACAATATCTAAACCTAATGCAGCTTCATCAAGCTTATCAACGTTAATTGAAGGTGCAATGAAATCATTCTCCATCATCAGGATACTGTAAATCGCTTCGTTCACACCCGCAGCTCCTAGTGCATGACCGGTCATTGATTTTGTCGCACTCATAGGCGGACTGTTCTTGCCAAACAGAGTTTGAATTGCTTCCAATTCTTTGACGTCTCCCACGGGAGTTGATGTGCCGTGAGTATTCAAATAATCGACTGGCTGGTCAATTCCTTGTAGCGCTTGTTTCATACAACGAACAGCGCCCTCACCCGATGGAGCAACCATGTCATAGCCGTCAGATGTAGCACCGTAGCCTACCACTTCCGCGTATATCTTCGCACCGCGAGCTAGCGCATGCTCTAACTCTTCAACAACGACCATGCCGCCGCCGCCAGAACTGACGAACCCATCTCGATCCGCGTCGTAGGTGCGTGATGCTTTTGTTGGATCATCGTTATATTTCGTTGATAAGGCGCCCATTGCGTCGAACTGGCTTGATAGAGCCCAATGCAATTCTTCACCGCCACCGGCGAATACCATATCTTGCTTACCAAGTTGAATCATTTCCAATGCGTTACCGATGCAGTGCGCGCTGGTCGCACAGGCAGAAGAAATGCTGTAATTTACGCCTTTAATCTTAAACGGTGTTGCCAAACATGCAGAAACAGTGCTGCCCATGCAGCGAGTAACCATATATGGGCCAATGCGTTTAACGCTCTTTTCACGCAAAGTATCGGCTGATATTACTTGGTTTTCAGAGGAAGCTCCGCCAGAACCTGCAATAATCCCAACTCGTTCGTTCGAATATTGCTCTTCCGTTAAACCCGCATCTTCTATCGCTTGCTGCATTGCGACAAATGCATAACCTGCAGCATCACCCATAAAGCGCATTGCTTTACGATCAATATGTTCGGAAAGTTCTATTTTGAGATCTCCCCAAACTTGGCTGCGAAGCCCCATGTCAGCAAACTGTTGTGAAAAGGTAATACCCGAGCGACCCGCTCTTAATGAATCGGTCACTTCTTCTTTGTTATTGCCTATGCTCGATACGATGCCAAGGCCAGTAATCACTGCTCTTCTCATTTTTCACCTAATATATTGTTGCGAATTCATTATTATTATTGCTCTGCGCGTTATAGTAACGGTTTTAATGACTAAAGTGGTCTGATATTTACAATTTTTAACAAAAAGTTAAACTAACGCTGCCAAATCACTCTGTTATCGTGCTCACACCAATTTTTTACAAAACTACCATCATTAAGCTTATCAACTAAGCACACGCGTCTAAGACTAGAGAACCTTGCATTTGTTTAGTCCCTATATCTGCTGTGTCGGCTGATTTTCACATGATATACTAATGAGCGATGCGTCAGGCGGAATCGCCTAAGCAATGCCGAAAATGGATACACAGTAGTTTTGCTGGTTAACAACGACGCCATTTCAATACGATGTTAGTGAATGGCATTTTTCCCTTTTATATATTTATCAAGTGAGCAGTGTTTTTGAAGATTTCTAATGCGAGCATTAACTTTAATGAAAGCGGCACTCCCGTTGCTAGCGCGTTTGACGACGTCTACTTCTCTAATGAAAGCGGCATCCATGAAACTCAGTTTGTCTTTATTGACAGCAATCATCTGAATGAGCGCTGGTTAAAGACCACGCAATCGAGTTTCCATATCGGTGAAACAGGCTTTGGTACGGGACTCAATTTCCTCGTCGCAGCACAGCAATTCATGTCCTTTAGAAAAAATAATCCAACATCACCATTGAACCAACTCTATTTTTTCAGTACCGAGAAGTTTCCACTGACCGCGCTTGATTTACGCAAAGCCTTAACGTTATGGCCTGAGTTGAGCATACTAAGTGATGCGTTAATTAAGCAGTATCCTATGGCTCTGCCAGGTCTGCATCGTATTCACTTATTTGATAACCAAGTAATTTTAGATTTGTGGTTAGGCGATGCTACAGAAGGATTCAGCCATGCGCACGCCCACAACGAAGGACGAATTGATGCTTGGTTTTTAGATGGTTTTGCGCCTAGTAAAAATGATTCAATGTGGCAACCTGCTCTGTTTAATCAAATTAAGCGTTTGAGTAAAAATCACGCCACATTTGCAACATTTACCGCCGCTGGCGCAGTAAAGCGAGGGCTCCGAGATGCTGGTTTTACTGTTGACAAACAAAAGGGCTTTGGAAAGAAGCGAGAGATGTTGATTGGTAATTTAACGCTAACAGAAGACGAAAAAATTAGCCCAAGACAAGCACCGATAAATCATCGCCACACATCAATAAGCATGCCTCATACATCAACAAAACAGCACGTTGCTATTGTCGGCGGTGGCATAGCGGCTGCAATTTGCGCATTAAAACTAATTAGAGCGGGTAAAAAAGTAAGCCTCTATTGTGCAGACGATAAGCTAGCACAAGGCGCCTCAGGCAATGAACAAGGTGGCTTTTACCCGCAGTTGAATGCCGAAGCAGGCATTGCAAGTCAGATCCATGCGCATAGTTTTTTATATGCACGTCAATTTTATGAGCAATTATTAAGTGAAGGGCATTTCTTCGAGCATCAATGGTGTGGAGTACTGCAGTTATGCTTTAACGAAAATGTGACCAGCAGATATCAAAATATGATGCGCAATCAAACTTGGCCACAGGCTCTAGTTGAGTGGCTTGAACCTGAACAGGCCTCGACTATTGCAAACATCCAAATTCCTACTCCTGGTCTGCATCTGCCATTAGGAGGATGGTTATCGCCGCCTAGCTTAGTAGAAGCATGCATTAACGCTGCTGGCGGAGATGACCTCAGTATTTATGTGAGCCACCGACTCCAAAATATTGTGACTGCTGAAAATAAAACTCAACTCATATTTACTTGTGCAAAAAACAGCGCGATTAATCCAGCATCGGAAAATATTAAAACAGAAGCAGATGTTGTGGTACTCGCCTGTGGTGCTGAATCACACCTATTACAGGATCTCGATTTGCCTTTTCGCATGACTCGTGGTCAGGTCGAGCGTATTCCAAGTAATTCGAGTATTTCACCTCTCAGTACCGTTTTGTGTCACAAGGGATACATGACGCCCGCGCATCAAAATCATCATGCAATGGGCTCAACGTATGTTAAGAACGATTTAAATACTGAGTATAGAGAAAGTGAAGCTGAATTAAATTTGAATATGCATCAACAGGCACTAGATGGCGCTTCTTGGTCGCATGATCTCGTTCTCAACAAATCGCTTAATGAAAGTAATTCAAATCATGCTGCCGTTGATAATGATCCACGAGGAAGAGCAGCCATTCGCTGCAGTCTGCCAGATCACTTACCAGTGGTTGGGGCTTTTCCGCTAGTAGAAACGCAAAAGGTTGAATTGAATGAACTCTACAAAGCGAAAGCGGATAATTACTATCCCACCCCTTCAGTACAGCCCAATGTTTACTTGCTAACGGGTTTAGGTTCTAGGGGCTTAACCACTGCTCCGCTAATGGCTGAAATACTTGTCAGCCAGCTATGTTCAGCGCCGTTGCCACTGGATAAGCGCTTATTGAATGCGCTCAATACAAACCGCTTTTTGATCCGTGATTTAATCCGACGTCATAATCTTGTTACATAGCCTGGATAACAGGCTTAATTAATAGCAAAAGCAGACTCAACACGCTGGCAAAAAACTACATTTGAAATAAAAAATTAAACAACCCGCTAACTTGCTGAGCATCTTGGTCACTGAGCTCATTATTCTCAAATGCGCTTTTCAATTGAACTTGGAGTGTACTGTGTAGCGTTGAGATTGGATTCTCCTCGCCTTTTTCAATCAATTTCTCAACGTTCGCAACTGCCACATCAAAATGACCGTGTAAGTAACTTGCGATAAACAGCTCGTGGTCGCTCCCATCTACGATAAATGAATCCAAATGCGCCTGCATCTTGTCGGTTTGTTCGATAAATCTACAGTCTTGCCTCAAAACTTCCTCCACTTTTGGTTTAAACGCTAAACTGAGCCGATTGAATATAAAACTAAGTCGTGAAACCCCGTGATAACAGGGATAGGCCCAACTAACATGTCATCTAATGCTGCGTCGCCTGAATCTGATACCAAAGGTCGGCCGTGTAAACTTTGTAATTTCGACTTAGTAGCAACTACTAAGATATTTTGCTTACCCACTAAATTCACTAATTCAGGGGATAATTGTTGATTTCCCCTACCTAAAACATGTCCTTGTCCACCAATTAAAGTGAGGACTATTTTGGTGGGCTTATTTGCACAATGTTGCAGTAAAGTGGCCGCAGTAAGGTCGCTTGCTACTAACTTCTGATCACTGACTAAATCAACGCCAAGCAGCGTGTTTTTAAGCTCCATTTCTTGCATTATGCTATCTACTGTCGAGCCAGAACCCATAACAAATAGTGTGTCTGGTTCGTCGCTCATTAATTCAATAACGTGCGCTGCGATGTCTGATAAAACCAGTTCGTCAGATTCTTTCCCCCCCATTTTTACCGCTTGAATATAACTTAACTCTTCGGGCACTAGCATTTCACCATAGTGTTTAGCGAGTACTCGACCTGCCCTGAATTCAGTTTCATCAATATCCTTTACCTCACCCGCCATTAGACTCACCAGCTCGCCTTTAACCACTTGTGCGACTACTTTACCCGCAGCTTTGGGCGTTATTGCATAAACACCGCTATGGATTTTGCAGCCTGCCGGGACGCCAACTACTGGGCATCGGTTTTCCACAACCTCGCAAATGTTTCTAGCAGTTCCATCGCCGCCGGCAAATAAAATCAAATCCACTTTTTGTGCCATTAACGCCAGCGCCGCGGCTTGGGTGTCTGCTGATTCAGTTTGCGATGCAGGGTGTTGATAGGCGACATCGTATTTAAAACCCAGCTCCGAGACAACATCCTCGCCCATTTCGCCCGATGCCGTAAAAATACTAAGTTGATCTTTTAGAGGCAGCAACGCTTGCAGCGCGACCGTCATTTTTTTCCCTGACAACTTTTCAGCGCCACTGGCTAAAGCCTGCTGGCGTATATCCGCGCCATCACTGCCTTTTAACGCGAGTGCACCACCGATGCCAGAATAAGGATTAATTAGTAGACCTAGCTTAAATCGTCTTTTCAACCTTGCTCTCCAGAGTCACTGTATGGTTCTTAAGGGGATTGAATGCCTGCAAACGAGCTGTACCGTAAAATTGATGAAGCGCATCTAAAAACTGTTGCGCCCTTGCGTTGAAGCCCAACTGAATAAAGTGCTTCAGTTGGTTTTCAACGGCATTCTCGAATTGTTTACTGCAAGTTTCGTCACCTTGCAGATTATCAATGCTGACTCGGAACTTAACACCTGCAGCGAGGGAAAACGCATATTCTAGAGCTTGTGGTTTCACTTCGGCAGCTTCGAATCTAGCCTGCTGTTCAGCGTCTCGACCATCCGGGAGATACCAATAACCATAGTCAACAAGCGTTCTGCGCTCTTTTCCAGCAATGCACCAATGTGCTATTTCATGCAGCGCGCTCGAAAAATAGTCTTGCGTAAATATCACCAGACTACACTGACCGTCTCCACTGGAGGGTTGGTAAATGGGCTCGTCAGCATTACCTACCAATTGGGTATTTTCAGTGTTCGCAAAACATGCATTAAAAAGCGTAATCAAGTCTTCAGCTTTCTTATTAACGCCATGCTTATTTGAAAAAGGCAAATGATTCAAAAATACAAACTCAATTAATTAACAGCATATTCAAAAATGGATTCATATTATACTGTAAATCAAGGTAGTCTGGGCACTGGTTTGAAACTTTTTATCCAACAACAGGAAGCAATATTGAACAAACAAACAAAACGAATACTGAATGTTAGTGACGAAGCCCTATCTAAACTAGCGTGGCAACGGGATTTACCGTTCGTAGATATATGGCATATTGAACAAAAACACATCGATCACTATGAACATGTCAATAACGTCGCATACGTCTCACAGCTCGAACATCTAGCTTGGCAGCATTCCAAGTATTTGGGACTAAGCATGCAAGAATATAAGAAGCTAGACCGTGGCATGGTAATTCAGCAACATATCTTAAATTATCAACGGGCCGCGCATCTGCACGATAAAATTGCATGTGCAACTTGGATAGTCGCTTGCGACCAAAAGTTTCGATTGAGCCGAGAATTTCAGTTTATTTCGCTGCGGACTCAAAAGACAGTCTTCACGGCACAAACTCACTTTGTTTGCGTATCATTGTCCACTGGCTCACCGAAAAGAATGCCAGCTGAATTTGTGGAAGTTTATGGCAGTGCGGCATCAAAAAATATTGAGATACACGATTCAATCACAGCAATAAAATGAACTCGCATAGGGAACAGGACATTTAATCATGCAAAAACTTCTTGTGAGCATATTACTGCTGTCTTTAGGCTTAAATGCTTATTTGTTATTTGACTTAAAAACCAATAAGCCAGAGCTTAAGCCTGCATCAATGAATAGGGTTACGCTAAATGACCAAAATAGCTTCAGTCAATCGAACGAAGTTAGAACCAATAATACATTCAGTAGTGACAGAAGTGATAAAGCAAACAACAGCGCCGAAGATACCGCGCTTCAGCAGCAGGTAACAGAGGCTTACCAAGCTCCCCAAGCAATGTCAGCCGATGAAATATTCGAGTTGCTCCAAATACTGCAGGCTAAAAAGAAATATGACGATTTAGAACTACTTTTACGTGAATACTTGAAGCTATATCCCAGTGATTACAAAGCATGGCTCATAGAAGCTGATCTTATTTTTCATACAGAACCACTAAACACTGCGATTGTCTTCTATTATAATTTACTGGAAAAAAACCTACCCGCTGAAGAAGAAAATAAAATTAATAGTATTATTGAAGTCAATACCTCAAAGGTAATTCAACAACTGAGTGCTGATAGAGCGTGGGACTTGCTGGCAACTTTCATTGAACCCTTGTTACAAATTGCCCCGCTGAACCGCGACTATATTATGGGCTTAGCAAGAGCTTACGGGGAACAACAACAAGTCGTCTTAATGGAGAATGCGCTTGCAGCACTTCCCTATGATGATACAAGAGCGCAGCAATTACGTAAGTCTATTTATTCACCAAGCGCAGCCGAGACGGATGATGATATTAGAAGTGATATAACTGATACGGCTACTTTATCGAAGCGAACGGTCACCGTTTTGGGCAGTGGTCAACAATTCTTTGTAAGAACCAGCATAGGCAGAAATAGCCAACTGCTGCTGCTTGATACTGGCGCTTCTACCACGGCAATTAGTCGAAAAGTGTTTGCTAACGTACCAGAAAGCGATACAGAATTTATAGGCCGATTTAGTGTACAAACCGCAGGGGGCGGCATTGAAGCCCCTTTATTTAAATTGAATACGCTAACGCTTGGCGACATTAATATTAATAATGTCAGCGTTATCGTGTTACCTGACGAAACGTTCACAGGCTCATTCGAAGGCTTACTGGGTATGAATGTGTTAAGAAACTTCGACTTCAGATTTGACCCTGAAAAACAAAAAATGACGCTATTTGAACGCTAAATGATCGCCTACATCGGTACATTCTAAACATACAACAAAAATAGAAAAAGGCAGATTATTTAAATAATCTGCCTTTTGATTGATTTCACTTAAAACTATTTACAAACTAGCGGCTAACCGAGTTCCTTGATCTATAGCTCGTTTAGCGTCCAATTCAGCAGCAAAATCAGCGCCGCCAATAAAGTGATGAGGCGCACTCAAGCCTTCAGCTAGTGCTTTCAAAGGCTCTTGTCCTGCGCATACTATAACGTTATCAACGGGTAAAATTTGCACTTGGTCGTTCACTCTAATGTGTAGCCCTGCATCATCAACTTTCAAATATTCAACTCCAGCGATCATCTTGACGCCTTTCATCATAAGACCAGCGCGATGTGCCCACCCAGTAGTTTTACCTAAGCCCGCACCAACCTTGGTGGTTTTTCGCTGTAGTAAAAATATCTCTCTAGGAGAAGCCTCAGGTTGCGGCTTCATGCCTTCAACACCGCCTCTCGCTGTCATTGTCATATCAATACCCCATTCCTTCATAAAGGCTGGAATGTCGGTGCTAGTGGATTGCTTACCGTGGGACAAAAACTCTGAAGTATCAAACCCGATACCACCCGCGCCCATTACGGCTACAGATTTGCCAACGTGTTTCTTATGTTTTATTACATCTATATAGCTGAGCACCATGGGATGATTGATACCTTCGATATCAGGTGTTCTAGGCACAATACCCGTTGCTAAGATTACCTCATCGAAGCCCATTTTATTCAGCTCAGAGGCATCGACTCGGGTATTTAACCTCACATCAACGCCATGCAACGCAAGCATCACACCAAAATAGCGAAGCGTTTCGTAAAACTCTTCTTTGCCTGGAATTTGTTTCGCAATGTTAAACTGACCGCCAATTTCTGAATCCGCGTCAAACAAAGTCACTTTATGACCACGTTGCGCTGCGGTAGTCGCCGCAGCCAGACCAGCAGGACCGGCACCAACAACGGCAATATTTTTTATGACTGTTGCGGGCTCAATTGCATACTCTGTTTCATGACACGCTCGAGGGTTGACAAGGCAACTCGTCATTTTGCCCTCGAAGGCATGATCTAGACACGCTTGATTGCAGC
Organism: Glaciecola nitratireducens FR1064; assembly: GCF_000226565.1. NCBI lineage: Bacteria > Pseudomonadati > Pseudomonadota > Gammaproteobacteria > Alteromonadales > Alteromonadaceae > Brumicola > Brumicola nitratireducens. The sequence goes on from NC_016041.1 coordinate 2,453,043, forward strand.
CAATGCATGTATTAATTTGACTGGCTTTGTTTTGCTCCGCTTTTATCACAAACTCTGGGTCTGCCAAAAATGGGCGAGCCATTGACACCATATCTGCATCACCGCGCGCTAGTACCGCTTCGGCAATTTCAGGCGTGTTGATTCGGTTAGAAGTTATAACCGGAATATTTAGTGCCTTTTTAAACTTTGCTGTGACCCAAGTAAATGCGGCTCTGGGTACCTTGGTTGCAATAGTAGGTATTCTTGCTTCGTGCCAACCAATACCGGTATTGATAATAGTTGCACCCGCTTTTTCTATTTCCAGTCCAAGTTCTACAACTTCGTCGTAAGTCGAACCACCTTCCACTAAATCAAGCATTGATAAGCGATAAATAATAATAAAATGTTCACCAACTGCCTCACGCACTCTGCGCACAACTTCAATTGGCAATTTAATTCTATTTTGATACTCGCCGCCCCATCCGTCAGAACGAAAATTAGTACGCGCAGCAATAAATTGATTCAAGAAATAACCTTCAGAACCCATTATTTCAACGCCATCGTAACCAGCGCGTTTAGCTTGTTGAGCAGTATACACGAAGTCATCAATTTGCTTTTGTATACCTTCTTCATCCAATTCTTTGGGCGTGAACGGATTAATTGGCGCCTGCACGGCTGAAGGAGCCACTAAGTTTTTGTTATATGCGTAGCGCCCCGTATGTAAAATTTGCATACAAATTTTGGCGCCGTGAGCATGCACTGCTGCCGTTACTTCTTTATGATGTTCTACTGCCTCGTCAGAATCTAAGCGTTTTGTGACCGCATGTGTTGCACCTTCGTCATTTGGTCCTATTCCACCGGTAACAATAAGACCCACGCCGCCTTTCGCACGTTCTGCGAAAAATGCCGCCATGCGTTTATGGCCATTCGGCGCTTCTTCTAAACCGGTATGCATAGAACCCATTATCACGCGATTTTTAAGAGTGGTAAAACCTAAATCGAGAGGACGAAATAAATGAGGATATGGAGTATCAACTGCTGTTGTCATGCTGTGCCCTTTTAACTAGTCGTTGTTTTTATGAAGCCAGTAAGCTGTTTTATTTTCTGTAAAAGTTGTGTTTGTAGCTCATAACGCCCTAACTTATCGCAGCCATAATAAGGCTGCCGTTTGATCTTGAGTTCACTACTAAGTTAGTTGTCACTGAGCAATTGAGGTGAGTACTGCTAATCAACAATGTTGTTTGGCAGATCCTTTCTAACCTGTTGCCAAATTTTACCGCTTTCAATACCGTATTTTCTAACGACGGAAATAACCCGATCAGCCTCGTCTTGGGCTAATACCTCAAGCAACTGTTGGTAGTATTGAGTCGCGACATCTCGTGCTGGTTGGTGAGAGAAAAAGTAGCCACCAATACGAGCATAAATACTTCTGAAGCCATTCATCATCAGCACGTAAACGGGATTGTTAGAGGCAAACGCTAGGTCGTGGTGCATCTGGTAGTCGAATTGAGCAAACGACTTTCCGTCCTGCTCAACCTCTGAGTAGCGGGCAATAATTTCCTTGCACTTTTCTGCATTTTGCTTAAAAGCAGCTCGCATGAAGACAGCACTTAAATTCGTTCGCGCTGACAGCAGGTTATCAACCAACTGCGGACGACCATCTTCATCCAATCGTGCGAGTGTTTCTAAAATATTCAGTCCACAAGTTTCCCAAAAGTTGTTTACTTTCGTCGGCTTGCCGTGCTGAATCGTCAACCATCCATCTCTCGCTAAACGCTGCAATACTTCACGCAATGTTGTTCGAGTGACGCCAATCAGTTCAGAAAGCTCTCGCTCCGCAGGTAAAATAGTTCCTGGAGAGAAGCGACCGCTCCATATAGACTCGACAATATACTCTTCAGCAAAACCGGCTGGACTTTGAGATTTATAGATCATGTTTTCACAAACAACATTTAATTAACAATTTAACTGATTGTACCAGATGCTTATAACAAGGGAAGTATTAATCTTCGGTGCTATATTGTGGTTAATTGAACAAGGAATATAAAAATGACCATAAAGTACATCGCAATACTGCTGCTATTTATTTCTTTTAGTGCAAGATCAACTTCAGATTTTCGTCAGTTAGAAACTCTCTTTACGCAGTGGCGTGCCTTCGAGGTCGCTCCTCTGCATGAACTTGCGCCTGACTATCGCAAGCAAACTTTCGAAAACCGTCACAAGCAATGGACAAAGTTTAAAACTCAGTTGTTAGCGTTTAACAAATCTGAATGGACTGTTGAGCAACAAGTAGATTGGTTTGTAATGTTAGCCGAGCTCAATGGTTATGAATTCAACGAAAAGATATTAAGGCCTTGGCAAAGAGACCCAGCATTTTACAAGCAAGTATGGACATACAAAAGTGATGTCCCAGCTCATGAAGGTCCAACACCTCATTATCTCACTGAGTTGTGGAGCTACTCATTTCCTATCAGTGCAAGCGAGCAGGTTCGGCTAAACAATGATTTATCGCGAATAAAGCCTTTGCAAATGCAAGCTAGAGAAAACTTAACGGGAAATGCAAAAGAACTTTGGGTAGCCGGCATACGTGACATCCAGACGCAGCACAAAGATTTGTTAGACATCACACCGCAAATTCAAGCAACTAAAAATGCAGCACTTATTGAGACACACCAACAGGCTATGCGTTCGACGCAGCAGTTTGTTTTGTGGTTACAAAAACAAAGCGCTAAAAAAACGGGCCCTTCAGGGCTGGGCATCGAGCAATATAGTTGGTATCAAAAAAACGTTCATTTGCTCCCCCTAAGCTGGGAAGATGAAGAAAGGTTACTGCGTCGAGAACTTAACAGGGCTTGGTCTTCATTAAAATTAGAGGAACATAGAAATAGCGCATTACCGGAGTTAGTGTCGGTAAAGAACGCAGAAGAATATGATCGCCTTGCCAATCGCTCCGCAGCGTTTTTCCTTCAGTTTTTGGATGAAAAAAATATTGTAACTGTTAAAGATTACTTTAAACCCGCGCTTTACGAAAGATTGGGGAATTTTGTACCTGAGGCTACTCGCAACTTCTTTTATATCGGTACTCATTTCGATCCAACCCCATTATATTCACATTTTTATCACTGGTTCGAACTCGCTATAATGGAAAATGACCCGAATCCAAGAAGCATTCGAAGAAACGCACTTCTGTACAATATTTTCGATAGCCGCAACGAAGGCACCGCTACCGCCGTAGAAGAAATTTTTATGCACGCAGGTTTATACGATGATAATCCTCGCGCTAGAGAGATAGTTTGGATTATGCTAGCCCAGAGAGCAGCTCGTGGTCTTGGCTCACTGTACGCTCACGCCAATCAAATGACGATGGAGCAAGCAGGCGAAATCCATATGAATTATACCCCCAGAGGTTGGATGAAAACAGAACCTGATTTACTTATCTTTGAACAACATCTTTATCTTCGTCAACCTGGTTACGGAACCAGTTATGTTACAGGTAAAGCTTTATTAGATAAGGCGATAGCACAAAAAGCAAAAATAGACGAAGAACAGGGACGAAATTTTGAATTGCGAGCGTTCTTCGACGAACTAAATAGCATAGGAGGCATACCTATTTCGTTAGGTACGTGGGAAATGACAGGCATTAAACCTCCTTTCCTAAACGAAGTGGAGGCGCTTGCAAAAGCGCATTAGCGACGTAGCCTTAGTGCCATATTTTTGAAAGAAAATGCGACCCGCATCAGTCAAAAATCGCAACTTTTGAAATAGTTACTATGCACTTATTATCATTCACTGTATCATTGTGCTCAAGATGTCTGGTTAATTTGATATTTCCCAACAAAATCGATGCTAATACATCGTTGAAATTTTAAGAGTTAAGTACGTTAATGAAACCATATGAAAACACTGCTGAACTAATTGAAACATTAGAGTTGGAAATAAAGTCAATTACGGATACAATCAACACATTGAAGCAAGAACCGAAGAGCTTCAATGAAGAAATTATCTTCAAGTATATTGACACGGCTAGTACTGGTAAAACCAAAGATTTCGTAAGGTCCTTCGACGTGAAATCTGAGCGTGGCTCACTATTCTCGTCCGGTGACGTAAGTAAGTTAATAAAAGATGGCGCTGATGATATTTCACCTGAATTACTTGCGATTGCGAGAAAAGTGGTAAATATCAAAAAGAAAAACAGCAAAAGTCGATAAATAGTAATATACTCTATTTTTGCCATGCTAAATGGTAGACCAAAATTTAAAGTCTGATTTCGTGATGGTGATAGCAAATCAGAATTATATTTTTCACTTAAGACAAAGAGAGCAATATGAGTAAAGGTACAGTTAAGTGGTTCAATGCAGATAAAGGTTTCGGTTTTATTACTCCAGAAGACGGCAGTAAAGACTTATTCGTTCATCATTCAGAAATTCAATCTGGCGGCGATTACGCTACATTGAACGACGGTCAAGCAGTTGAGTTTGAAGTTGGACAAGGTCAAAAAGGCCCATGTGCAAATAAAGTTGTTGCTATCTAATCGATAGTTCACAATTGGGTAGCCGGAAGTAACACTTCCAGCTACCAAATTTCTTTTCTTATTTATCCCAGTATTTCAAATATCCTTTCAAAATCAATTATTTTCTCGATAATCATCAAGAAATAAGTCTCAAGTTTTATCCTTTTTTTACCGAAAACCTTATGAGTATTGAGCTTTGTATTCCTTAGCCTCTAAAAACTGGTACACTGCCGCGCAAATTTTGCGATCGCAAATAAAGGTAACTAAATGAAAACCACCATTATCGAAGCTGTTTATAAAAACTTTCTAGGTCCAGCGCCGGATTGGTATAAAAAAACAATCATCGCTTTTTTGATCGTCAACCCAGCAATTTTCATGCTAGACCCCTACATTGCGGGTTGGACTCTCATCGTACAGTTTATTTTCACACTTGCCATGGCACTCAAGTGCTATCCGCTGCAGCCCGGTGGTTTGTTATTGATACAAGCCTTATTCATAGGCATGACAACCCCTGAGCACATGATGCACGAGATAACGGCGAATATAGAGGTCGTTTTGTTACTCGTGTTTATGGTTGCGGGTATTTATTTTATGAAAGACCTGCTGATGTTTTTGTTCACTAAACTCGTCATCAAAGTCCAAAATAAAACGACCCTTTCTCTGGCTTTTATTACAGCTTCAGCCTTTTTATCAGCGTTCCTTGATGCCCTAACTGTGGTTGCGGTTATCATTAGTGTTGGCTTAGGGTTTTATACTATTTACCATCGTATTGCCTCTGGCAAAGACTTTCATCACGACCATGACCATACAGCCGACGATGACGTCGATCAGCCTAGCAAAAATGATTTGGATGACTTTCGTGCATTCCTGCGCAACCTAATGATGCACTCTGCAGTAGGAACGGCACTCGGTGGTGTAATGACCATGGTCGGCGAACCGCAGAACTTAATCATCGCGGACAAAGCCTCATGGGACTTCGGTGAATTCTTTATTCGCATGGCACCCATCACTATTCCTGTATTTTTTATGGGACTGCTGACTACCTATCTTTTGGAGAAGACAAGAACCTTCAGCTACGGCGCTCAAATGCCGAACGTTGTGCGCGGTATTTTGGTTGATTACGACCAGCACATGGATCAAGAAAGAACCACTCGAGACAAAGCAAGACTTGCTGTTCAAGCGCTGATCGGCGTTTGGCTTATCGTTGGTCTTGCAGGGCATTTTGCGTCCGTAGGCTTGATCGGTTTGTCGGTAATAATACTAGCGACATCGATGAGCGGAGTCATTGAAGAACACGCTTTGGGTAAAGCATTCGAAGAAGCATTACCTTTTACCGCCCTACTTTGTGTCTTCTTTGGCATTGTTGCCGTGATCATTGACCAAGGTTTGTTCCAACCCGTTATAGAGTGGGTGTTGAGCTATGAGGGAAAAACTCAACTCGTCTTATTTTATCTAGCTAACGGCGTGCTTTCCATGGTAAGCGATAATGTGTTTGTTGGTTCCGTTTATATTACCGAAGTAGCAGCCGCACTGAAAGAAGGCGCAATTACTCGCGACCAGTTTGACATGTTAGCGGTTGCCATAAATACAGGCACAAATTTACCAAGTGTTGCTACGCCAAACGGCCAAGCTGCGTTTTTATTCATGTTAACCTCTGCCATTGCGCCTCTTTTGCGTTTATCATATGGTCGGATGGTTTACATGGCTTTACCGTACACAGTAGTATTAACGATTGTGGGCTTAGCTGCTGTTTATTTTGGACTTTTAGAAAGCACTGAATGGTTGTATCAACAACACTTAATTGAACACCACAGTGCGGTTGAACTCTTAGATAAAGGCAACAGTGCAACTCACTGATTTAATTAAGCGATATATCGCGCGTAAATCGCGCGTAAATTAACATGAAAAAAAGGAAGGTTTCAATGTTGTATGATCTTCAACAATGGTCACACTCTCGTTCTGCTTGGCAGATACTGTTTTTATCCGCTGCTGTGCTTGTCGGCGCAGCTCTCTATTTTCAGCATGTTCAAGGTCTACAACCCTGCATCATGTGTATTTATCAACGTACTGCAGTGATCTCCATATTACTTGCAGCATTCGTTCCATTGATGCATAACTCATTTTTTATGCGTTTGATTGCTTTTGCAATTTGGGGCACCGCTGCGGTTAAGGGCTTCTTACTTTCGACTGAACACAAAGACATTTTATTTGGCGAAAACTCATTTTTAGTGCCTTGTGGGATCGAGCCCAATTTCCCAGGCTTTATGCCGCTGCACGAGTGGTTTCCTAATTTATTTGGGGCTCCTGGGGATTGTTATGAGAATTCTTGGCAGCTTTTTGGACTAGGCATGGCTGAATGGATGCAGATAATATTCGCTATTTATATTGCAGTATTTGTTTTTATGTTCGTGCTTCAGTTTATCTCATTTTCTAATAATAAGACGATTAGACAAAAGAAGCTCTAATCAAGATCTGCCAATGGCCACGTCACGATATGGTCTTCAAAAGACTGCATATCGACATCATTTTCATTGACAGTACGTCCGCGTATCGACACGCCTAGTTCATGCATCTTGGCTTTCTTTCCTTTATTTAACAAAGGATGCCAAGATGCTAACCCCCTTCCCTCATGCATTCTGCGGTAGCTACAAGATTTAGGCATATAAAATATGTCTTTTAAATTTTCTTTAGTTAGCGTAACGCAATGCGGCACTAACTCGCTTCTTCGCTCGTATTGGGTGCACTCGCAATTTTTTGTGTGCAATAGATGACAAACAATGTTTGTAAAAAACACTTCCTCACCATCGCTGCCGAATGCGGTAGGCATCGCTTCTTTTTCAGCAATATCGCCGGCCTCTTCGTCATCCATAAACTTGTGCAGGCAACACTTCGCACAACCGTCGCATATGGCTTCCCATTGGGCTTTGTCCATCTCTTCAAGCTGTGTTGTTAACCAAAACTCAGAGTCCATAAGCGCTTTCGTATAAGGTGTTTTTCTCATTGACTGATTACTCTTGTTGTCACGCTTAAATATCCTTCCAAGGCAGCAGTGATCTCATCACCAACATGCAAAGGACCAACGCCTTTCGGTGTACCCGTTAAAATAACGTCGCCAGGGAGTAGAGTGAAATATTGTGAAATTTCGACAATTAACTGCAACATTGACGTTAGCATAAGCTTTGTGTCGCCGTTTTGAGTTAAGTTCTGATTAATCTGCAGTTGGAACGTAAAATGATCGCCCTCTGCAAGTGAATCGACCATAACAAAAGGTGATAACGGGCAGCTAGCATCAAACGACTTTGCTCGCTCCCAGGGCTGCCCTGCCTTCTTTAAACGCTGTTGCTCGTCTCTCAACGTAAGGTCAAGGCCCAAGCCAATTCCACAGACTGCTTCTGAAGCTTCCGCTATGCTAGCCTTAGTAATTTTCGCGCCTATTAACAGAGCGACTTCGAGTTCATTGTGACACTCGCCCTGCTTAGTTGGAATTACAATAGCTTCGCGCATGTCAACCATGGCGGTTGACGGCTTCATAAACAGCAGAGGTACCTCGCTTACTTGATTGCTCATTTCTTCAATGTGATCCATGTAATTTCGCCCTACACAGACCACCTTCCCCACTGGTAAGTTTATGACATCACCTTGTTTTGCGCTCTCAAGCGCAGAGGGCCTAATCGAGGCGTGTCGATAAGGCCTTACCTGCTGAAATTGATTTGAAGACATGTTAGCTTCCTTTGCGGATCCTATCGGCTAGATAACCTACTGAAACACCGAAATAGAGAGATCGGTTCCAACGCATAAGTGTGTGAAAGTTGTTGTATGCAAGGTAAATTCGCCCGTCAACATCGTCTGGCAGTATCAACGAAGCCTTAACATTAACTGCGGGTAGTTCACTGCCATCAAACTTAGTCACCCCCAAAATTGTCCATGCAGACATTCTGAGCATATTGTCTCTGGCCAGCCCTGAATATTTATTAAGAGTGCTCGTATCAAAATCGTCGCCTAGTTTAACCTGGCGTCCCCAGGTTTGCGTACTATCCCAACCTTCAATAGACAAGAAGTTCGCAATGGAGGCAAATACATCCTCCGGTGTTGTCCAAATGTCTTTTTTACCGTCTCCGTTACCATCGACTGCATACGCAAGAAATGAAGTTGGCATAAATTGACTCTGCCCCATTGCCCCAGCCCAAGAGCCGTTGAAGCCATCAATAGACACATGGCCCTCAGACAATATAGTTAGCGCCGCAAAAAACTGTTTCTTGAATAAAGCCTCGCGGCGGCCATCAAACGCTAAAGAAGCTAATGATGAGAGGACTGGGTGATTACCTTGAATACGTCCAAAGTTGCTTTCATTCCCCCATAGCGCAACGATAAAGCGTTTTTGCACGCCATATTGCTTCTCCACTTTATCGAGCAGATCAGAGTGCTCATGCATTTTCTCAACCGCTTGCTTTACTTTCCAATCTGGTACCCTGGTGCTTAGGTATTTATCTAACGTGAGCTTGCTTTCTGGTTGATTTTTATCAGCAGTAACTACTTTTTCGCGCATCTTGATAGTTGCAAAAACAGGGTTGAGGAACTCAGCTGAAAACCCTTTCATTTCGGCTTCAGCCTTTAATTGTGTTAGGTAATCTGAAAACTGACGGTCGACGCCGACTGCTTCCGTATTTTCATTATTCTGCGCAAGCAATTCGAATGATAAAAATATGGCTGTAGAAAACATGAGAAGTTTGAACATTTTGTGTGCTGCAACTTTGCAAATAACAAGAATATACTGCGACATAATCAATACCTTTAGAATTTCTTATCGGGTTGCTCACTGAGACCTTTCGAGCGGCGGTGCTGAGAGAGTAGGCTCTCTTCTGTTGGCGGAAGTTGCAGATAAAAACCTTTCTCTTTGAGGTTTTTATTCAGCTTTTCAATACCGATATTGCCAATATTACGTGGCTTATTTAGAGGAACAAGCATCACAAACTGCGGGGTTCCAAAGGTCTCGAGAAGCACTTTAGGTACTTCTGAAAAATCATCGCGTTTGTTGATATACAGATAAGTGTCTGCTTTCTTACGAGATTTATAAACTGCGCAAAGCATAAAACTCTCCACCGTCAGCTTTGAATAGACGCGTTAGTTCTTCGGCGAAAATCGCTCTGCGCCAGCCGCTTACAATATCCGGCTGTAGCTGTATCGAATCTAATTCGTCAATTTCAAACCAGCACCATTTAAGCCATTGATTCAACTGTTTTTTAGAAGCAAGAACCTCAACTCTCGTGTCATGCTTTTGTGCTAATTTTTCGCAAACGTCTTTCAGTGAAGCTAAGGCTTTTTTGTAATCATTAAAATCAGTCAGCCGTTGAATTCGCGGCGGACAATCTTCAGGTTTAGTATTCAATGCTTTTTGCACTAACTCTAATAATATATCAGAGTGAATGCGCGCTTCTTTGGGTGTAATTGTCTGCAGTTGAAATAATTTCGCCTTATTCTCAGGAAGCTTCATTGCTACTTCAAGCATTCCTTGCTCGCGTAGCACAAAATTAATAGCCATGTCGCGTTTTTGCGCTTGCTGTAAGCGCCAGCTGGCAATTTCTTTTAGAGCTTGGCGCGATTGAGCCCCAATTTTCCAATTATTTTTTATCGATAAGTAAGTCAAATCAACCGGTATTTCTGCTCGCTTCTTCAAAGACAAAAACTCTGACTCAGCAAAAACCCATTCTGTTTGCCCTAATTCTTCAACCTGCTCGGCAATTTGTCGATAAACAGGCAATAAGTGAAAGACATCTGCAGCCGCATATACGAGTTGTTCAGGTGAAAGCGGGCGAGCTATCCAATCAGTTCTGGACTCACCTTTATCAACGTGAATATCCAATATTTTCTCAACCAAATTAGCATAGCCGAGCGTTTGCCCCATATCTAACAAGTTGGCGGCAAACTGAGAATCAAAAAGGGGCGACGGTATCACTTTCAAATTAAACCACAGTGCATCTAAGTCTTCTGAGCACGAGTGCAACACCTTTATGATTGAAGGGTTAACCAATATATCGCTAAAAGGTGATAAATCATCTAGCGCAACAGGATCAATCAAACCCAAATGCTCGCCATCATAAACCTGAATTAAGCCAAGTTGTGGCACCAATGTTCTTGTGCGCACAAACTCAGTATCAATTGCTAAAGCGTCAGCTGCGGAAATACGCTCACAGAAATCAGACAGGGCCTCGGGCGTATCTATGTATTCAAAGTTCATTTAATCTCGCAGTTCTCTACGTAAAATTTTACCGACATTCGATTTTGGTAATTCGTCCCTAAATTCAATTATTTTAGGTACTTTGTAGCCTGTCAGCAACGACTTACAATGGTCAATAATTTGCTGCTCTGTAACGTCATCATTTTTCTTAACCACGAACAACTTCACTACTTCGCCCGACACTTCATGCGGAATACCAACTGCGGCAGCCTCTAATACTCCATCGTGCATCGCAGCGACTTCTTCAATTTCATTTGGGAAAACGTTAAAGCCAGATACCAATATCATGTCTTTCTTTCGATCGACAATATAGAAGAACCCCTCGGCGTCCATCTTTGCAATGTCGCCGGTTGACAACCAACCATCGTTTAAAATTTCTTCGGTTGCCTCTGGACGATTCAAATAGCCCAACATAACCTGAGGGCCCTTCACAAGCATCTCACCGGCTTCACCGTCTGCCACTTCATTGCCATCGTCATCAACGAGTTTTATGTCTGTAGATGGCACTGGCAGGCCAATAGAGCCTTTATATGATTTGATGTTGGTTGGATTTACAGTAACCACTGGCGAACACTCGGTTAGCCCATATCCTTCTAACAGGACGGTTCCCGTTACCTTTTCCCATTTTTCGGCCACGGGCCGCTGCACCGCCATGCCGCCGCCCAGTCCAAATTTAAAATTTGAAAAATCCAGGTCGGCGAAACCAGGTGTATTTAACAAACTATTGAAAAGCGTGTTTACACCAGTGATAACTGCGAATGAGTATTTATTTAGCTCATTAACAAAGCCTTTCATATCGCGCGGATTTGTTATTAACAAGTTTGGACAGCCATACTTCAAAAAAGTCAGGCAATTACTGGTGAGTGCAAAAATATGATACAGCGGCAGTGCTGTAACGACTAAATCTTTACCTATCGCTATAGAAGCTTCAAGCGTACCCGATACCTGCTCTAAATTAGCTACCATGTTCTGGTGAGTCAGCATCGCGCCCTTGGACACACCAGTCGTACCGCCAGTATATTGCAAAAACGCAATATCAGAGGGCAACACTTTAGGCCGTGAATAGGTTTGATTCTCACCAATTGCCATAGCATGAGTAAAGCGCTTGGCTTGTGGTAAGTTAAATTCAGGCACCATCTTTTTAATATATTTTACGGCAAAATTAACCAACCATCGCTTTGGTGCTGGCAACATGTCGGCAATACTGGTAATTAATACTTCTTGTACAGAAGTTTTATCAATCACTGCAGCTAAAGTGTGGGCAAAATTTTCGACAATAACAATGGTTTTGACATTCGCATCAATCAGTTGATGCTGCAATTCGCGTGCGGTGTACAGAGGGTTAACGTTTACCACTGTCATACCGGCTCTTAGCACACCAAATAAGGCAATAGGATATTGCAATAAATTGGGCATCATTATCGCTATCGCATCACCTTTTTGCAGACCCTGGCTTTGCAAATATGCGGCAAACTGCATCGATAACACATCTAAATCTTCAAAGGTGATCTCATGCCCCATATTGATAAAGGCTGTTTGATTTGCATATTCAGCCACCGAAGATTCAAAAATTTCTAAGATTGTTGACAAATTATCAACGTTTATCTCAGGCTGCATGGTTTTGTCGTAATGCTTTAACCAGACTTTTTCCACGATTTTGTCCTTTAAAATAGTTGTTATATTTGCCACGCTCATGCGCAGTCTTATTTTTTATTTTTATTGAGAAAAATGCCCCGACTAATCACAAAAGCTCAAATTGAGTAGCGGCCGAGTTCGCATAATCTGCGCAGTGTAACCGTTAATACTAAAGGATGATTGCCAAAAGATAAACTTGAACAGTCATTCATCTGCTGAATAAAAGCAATTAGTCTAATTAATCGACAGCCACTGCTAATATTAACGACAATGTTCCAGTATGATCTTTGAAATGACGACTTCAGCCTCCATGTGGACGTGATGTCCGCCCTCCACCGTTGTCACCTGAGCGTTTTTAAATAACGATTTTCTCTTCTCCATTAGATCTTTCACTTTACTGAAGCCATTGCTGCCCAATACAAAATGAATAGGACATTGGATTTCTTTTAGCAAATTCTCTACTTGTGGGGCAGTTAATCGAAGTGAAGATACCGTTCGCAAACGTTTATCTGTAGACCATTGAAGCGTATCTGTTTGCTTGTCGTATATGGTATTTCTCTGCAATATCATCCCTGCATTTTCTGACGTCAAGTCGCTCACTTTCTGACGCGCATGAACGATAGAATTTAGATCTTTTGGCTGTTTGATCTGCTTTTCGTTAGCTTCTATTCTACTTTGAATTGCTTTTCTTAATTGCTCAACACTCGTTGATTCAGGTTCCGTCAATGGCCCTGCAGATTCTATGCAGACGAATTTATCCACTAGCTCAGGAAAAACAGCGCAATACATACTCGATATTATTCCCCCAAGAGAATGTCCGACGATGGAAAAATCTTTCCACCCTTGCGCATGCACAAGGCACTGCAAGTCATGCACATAGTCCAATAAATGATAATGGGCGTCTGGGCTTCGATGCGACGACTTACCGTGGCCGGGTAAATCAATCGCGATAACATGAAAGTCATGAAGTAAAGGGATCAACTTGTTGAAACTTGCGGCATTATCAAGCCAACCATGCACCATTAATAACAAGGGTTTTTCTGTTTGTCCGTTTGTTAATGCAGCTATTGTGCGATTTGGGATAGTAAACGTCAGTTCTGTGCTACTCATTTAAAGACTTTTTCCATAGTGATCATCAATAAAATTTACAAATAAAACAAAAGCGGCAATAGCCGCTTTTGTGACGAAGACAATATTTTTTATGGTGATTAAGACATAAACGGACTTATTTAGACTGCTGAGAAGTTTTGCTTGTGGAACCTCTAACACTTGAAGTCACACCACTTTTCGAACCAGTTAGCCCCGACTTACTGCTATTTGTTTGGACTCGAATAGTAGCTCGGCTGTGATAAAAACCATACGGTCTCCAGTAGTCTCTCCTGAGTCCGAAGCCCCAATATGGCGATAAGTCAGAATAAAACATCCCCGACACTCGATAATCCTCGGTCTCTTTCCACATATAGTAACCGTTAGCAAGTAATACTGGGTAAACATAAGTTTGCTCACCAATAATACCTTCGGTAGGCTCGCCTAACTCGCCCTTAAATGTGATTAAACGACCAGCCTTAAAGACTAATGGGTCGAGGAAACCGGCAACTCGAACTTTAAAACGTCCAGCGCTATCGAGGTTACTTCGAGGCTTTCCATAGTGGTTATTGGGATACTGCAGAATTTCCATTTCTGAATACTCTTTCTTATTTTCAACGTTAACGATCTCACCGCCCCAACGCGCTTTGGTGCCTTGGCCGGTTTCGCTGCCGTTAATAATACTTTCAAAGGAGACCAGATTCTCATTGTCCGATACCTCAATTTGCTCCGGAACAATAGCGCAACCCCCTACTAATATAGCAAGTGCGACGACAGATGTTTTAAAAAATGATTGCATAGCGTTACTCCAAAATTATCGTTAACTTACGATTGAGCGGGTACTATCAAGTGATATGATATTCATATCGTTGTTAATCAAGGTTTTTATATACGGTATTTGATTATACCTTGATGTTGATTTATACGGCACTGAGAGAAAATGGATTGTTGAATCATACCATCTTTAGTGACTAACGCCTGAGTAACTCACTCATATCGACAATATTTAACTCATTTACTTTTCAAACGATCAAGTTTAGGCAAAGACTATGCGTAAATATCAACACCTAATAGCTGTGTGATGCCGTCTCGTTTTTCTTGCGTATCTATGGATTTGTAAAGCGCTAATTCTTGACGAGTCCGCAAGTTAGGATTGTCATCAAAGCTGGTTGATTGCTTGAAGGACGCCGCTCTTTGAAATACTTCCTCATTTCCGGCTAGCAGCTTTTGTTGCTCAAGCTTTTCGCCTACCCGTTGCTCTTCATCTGCTGTTTGTTCCAGCAGAGCGCGCCTAATAGTGGGTGTCTGAATCGCATTGTCAACAGAGTCTTTGGCAATAAAAATTGCATTACTACTCTTGATATTTGCTGTATCCATTGACTCTCCATTAACTCAATAATAGCAGTATAAACGCCGTTTTACTCTCTACCTGGTAGCTTTTTCCAGGTTACTTTATCGCGCAGATAAACAGGTGAAATATCATCAACGCTAATTGTATGTCCATCCTTAAATGCTTTTCGAGCAATTGGCAACATATACTCAGCGGACGGATACAACACACTAACCGGCTCAGCATTTTGCAACTTAACCAAGCCATCGGCATAAGCATCCCAACCTGTCCCAGCTCTACCCACCAATTGTCCATCATCGCTAATTTCTGCGAATTTTGCAACGGCCTCTTCTGGTGATAACACAGCTTCAGTTTGTCGCTCGACTACCACCGCATCTACTGCGTTTTGCTGCACTTTAAAATGACCAAAATAAACTTCCTGCATTCTAGCATCAATCAACACTTTGGAGACGAGGTAACCATGCTGCATATAGTTCTGTTGAGCCATTGCGGCAAGCGTAGAAACTTCGATAACGGGCAAATTTGCCCCCAACGCTAAACCCTGAACAATGCCTGTTGCAATGCGCACCCCCGTAAAACTTCCAGGGCCTCTACCATAAGCCAAGGCGTCTAAATCAACTATTTTTAAAGCATGCTTTGACAACAGCTCGTCAATCATCGGCAATATTCGTTGGCTGTGCTGCTGCGGGCAAATATCAAAAATGACATCAGTTTCATTACCATTGAGCAATGCTACTGAGCAAGCCTCGGTGGCGGTATCTATCGCTAGTATTTTCATTATTCTATCTTATGTAAAAAAGCGGCAACCGCATCTAAACTGCGGGTTCGTTTCATATTTGGCAAACTTGCAATAAAGGTCTGTCCGTATTGTTTTGTCACCAATCGGTTATCGCAAATAACTAGAACGCCTTTATCAGTTTCATCGCGTATCAGTCGTCCTGCTCCTTGCTTTAAAGTAATGACAGCTTGAGGTATTTGTATTTGTGCAAAGGCGTTTCCGCCCTGCTTCTTACAATCTTCTATGCGAGCCTGAAGCAAAGGATCATCCGGCGATGCAAAAGGAAGCTTATCAATCATAACACACAGCAAATCATTGCCTTTGACGTCTACTCCTTCCCAAAATGCCCCCGTTCCAAATAACACGGCATCTTGATTTTTAAGATACTCATCTAAAAGCGCTTGTTTTGTTGTGCTACCTTGCACCAGTATCGGATTATCGATTTTCTCTTCAACTAGAGCGGCAACTTCTCGCATCATTGCGTGGCTGGTGAACAATATGAACGCCCTGCCTTTACTTGCATCAATTAAACGACAGGCAATGTCCACTAAATTGTGTTTAATTGCTCTATCTGTGGGTTCTGGCAAAAATCGAGGAATACATAGCATCGCTTGGTTTTGATAGTCAAAAGGACTGTCCAATGCTAATGTTTTTGCATCATGCAAACCCATGTGATTCCGATAATGATCGAAGTTATCGTCCACCATCAAGGTTGCAGATGTAAATATCCAGGCTGCATTTTGAGCCTGCATGATAGCCGAAAACTTGTCAGCAATGCTCAAAGGCGTAAGGTGAAGAATAATCTGCCGAGGCGTTGTTTCATACCACAAACTCACGCCATTTCGCTGCACGTCTGTTACATGTTCCAAACGCTGACTGAATTCAAATACTCGCTCAATCATTAAGTCGAGATCTTTATCTCGGCCCTGTTGGACACTCGCTATTTCATAAAGCTGGTCTAGGCTCTGCTTAATAATATCAATTTGATTACGAATGTCTGTTTGAGCGAGCTTTTCAGCCCAATTGCCGCGGCTTGGATTATGTGGAAACAACAAACGTAAGTCAGCCATGTGCATCTGGCACTTTTCCGCAATCTTCGCCAACTGATCAGCATCTTTGAGCACTGATCGCGTTATTGCGATGATATCCTTTGTTAAATCTTGAACTTGCCGACTCGATAAATTTTCACCAAAATATTCACTGGCAATGTCGGGCACTTGATGTGCTTCATCGAAAATAACCACATCAACATCTGGGATGAGCTCACCAAAACCAGTATCTTTGAGCGCCAAATCAGCAAAAAACAAATGATGATTCACAACGATGACATCCGCTTCCATCGCCTTTCTGCGAGCCTTTACTAGATAACAATCTTCATAGCTTGGACAGTCTTTGCCCAAACAATTGTCTACGGTAGAAGTAACTATAGGCAACACCTTAGCATCTTCTTTGATGGTCTTTAGTTCGCCAATATCGCCTGTTGAAGTTGTGCTCGCCCATTTTCTAACGAGACTAAATTCGTTAAGTACTTCCTTCTCAAGAAGCACATTGCCTCCACCATGCTGTGATAGCCGATGTAGACAAAGGTAGTTAGCGCGCCCCTTTAACAGTGCTGTTTTTTTGGTTTTATCGATCGCTTTCTTAACCATCGGTAAGTCACGATGAAAGAGTTGTTCTTGCAGGTTTTTCGTACCCGTTGACACAATGAACTTTTTCTTAGAAAGCAGTGCTGGCGCTAAATAAGCAAAGGTTTTACCGGTTCCTGTGCCCGCTTCAACAATTAAAGAACCCCGTTCTTTGATTGCTGTAGCGACAGCTTTCGCCATGGTTGTTTGCGCATCTCTTGGCGTAAACCCTGCGATAACCTCAGCCAATGGACCAGGATTCGAGAAAAAAGACTCAATTTCAGACATTACTTTTTATTTTATCCGGTGTGGAGATGATTTAGGCGTAATTGGCATATTATGCCAAATAAGCGCTTCAAGGTTTTAATTATTTTGCAGCAATTTTTGTCTTGCGGAAAAATAAATCAACTCAGTTGAAGCACTCACAAGTAAAGTAGGCTATTTACTGCGCTGTGCATACTGAACGCAGATACTGTTTTAATTACATGCTGCGCTAAACACCCTGATTTAAATTCAACCGCTCAATAAAAAGCCTCGCAATGTGGTCCATTGCGAGGCTTTTTTAACCAAACAAACGCTTTCGTCTAATCGAAAACAAAACGCTCAAAAAAGTTTGATTATCTAAACAACACTTTCTCTTGTTTGAACCAATAGATACAAAATGCGAGTAGGCCTCCGGCAATAACCGCAGTCGAACCAAAAATAGCAAACAGCTGCACGTAGTCCATCGTACCTTTAATCAATTCTTTAATAGCGAGTGCGACATTGGTTAGCGGTACCCAAGCCCAGATCCCTTTTAATTCAACGCCCGGAAGCATCGCAAATATGACGGGAATAATCGTAACGAAAACTAACGGCGTCATATAGCCTTGAGCTTCTTTGAACGAACGTGCATAAATGGATAATGTCAGTAATACTGCGGCAAAAATAGCCACAACTGGCACGAGCATAAAAAACACGAGTAAAAAGTCGATAGCATCAATTGATGACATAAATTTCACTAATACTTCGCCAGCTTCTCCCTTGCTGAGTATCGCTGTCCATAGTGCAATACTCAAGACCGTCACGAGCGCTGAAGTCACTCCTGCAAATGCGATAGTAAAGAATTTACCAAGCACAATTTTTGTGCGTTCAATTGGCGTGATAAGTAAGGTTTCGAGTGTGCCTCGCTCCTTTTCACCTGCACCTAAATCACTTGCCGGCAGCATGGCTCCTTGCAAACAAAGCATAAAAATTAGGTAAGGAATAAAGCCACCGACTGACTCTCCCTGCGTTTCACGTGCGTCCGCTACATTAATTTCTTCCACCTCGATAGGTGTAACTACGCTTATTTGTTGTGATTCAGATAAACCCAGCGAGGAAAAAGCGCTGGTTTGGTACAGCTTCGAAAGTTCGTCAACGATTTTATTTAATTCGTTTTCGACCACTTTTAAGCCCGCTTGATTACGGTAGAGTTTGAGCACGATTTTCCCTGAGTCTAGTACCTTGGCGCTGTAATTGCTTGGGATCTCGATAATAAAATCAATATTACCTTCTTTTACATAGGCGATTATCTGCTCTTCTGTTTGCACTTGGGAAGGCAATGGTTGAAGTGAAAATTGCTCAACGTCATTGAGCTTACTCACTAACTCATCACTGAACTCCTCACCAATGATAGCGTAAGTACGCGTTTTTTCCTGAGCACCTTTGACTACATTTGTGCCAACGTAAAGCGTGCCGCCAATAATCAGTGGAAACAACAGTATTGGCAATGCAATCATGAAAAACAGGGTTTTCCTATCGCGCAATAGCTCTTTAATCTCTTTTTGAAAAACCAACCACATAATAATGCTCCCTATTGTTCTGTCGTTTGTTGTTTAGATTTGCCGATAGAGCGCAAAAACGCTTCATGTAATGACTCTTCATCCAATGCTTTAAAAGCATCGAAGGTATCATTGAACATGGTGATCCCTTTATCGATTACGGTCACTCTGTCGCAAAGCTCCGATACTTCATCTAAATGGTGAGTCGAAAATATCACGGGAACATTGTCACGTTTTAAGTCGCGGATAAAATTCAACACAGTTTGAGTGGCCATGATATCTAAACCGGTGGTCGGTTCGTCCAAAATCACGACTTTAGGCGAATGAATAACTGAACGTGCGATTGATGCTTTCTGCTTCATTCCCGTGGAATACGTTTCGCTGCGTCTGTCTAAGAACGAATCCATGTCTAACCTTTCAGACAATTCTGCGGTGCGCTTAATAATTGCGTCATTACTCATTCCGTTCAAACGTCCAAAGTAGGCAATATTTTCACGTCCGCTTAAGCGGCCATAGAGGCCTGTGCCGCCAGATAAAAAGCCAATTTGCTTTCTGGCTTCTACCGGATTTTTAAGAATATCCGCACCACCGATGTTGATACTGCCGCCATCCGGCTGCAATGCCGTTGAGAGCATTCTTAATGTTGTCGTTTTACCCGCACCGTTTGGGCCTAATAAACCCAACACTTCGCCATTTTGACAGGTGAAGCTAACTTCCCTTACTGAGTGAAAAAAGCGTCCTTGTAATCTTGGATCCTTTTTATCCTGCTCACTTAACTTCTTAGGATTCTCCACTTTAAATTTTTTAGCGAGTTTATGTATCTCAATCACATCAATATCCCTATATTTTTCAATTTATTTTTGTAATTTTAGAACACTAGGTTAAGACATATCGCACTGAATTACTAAAGCAATTTTTTATCAAAACATATTAAAATGTTTCAAATTAATTCAATATCGTAATTGCACTTGTTTTACTTCTCGATAAACTGAATAATTTGCGCAGATATTCAATTCAATCAAACGCCAACACAGGAAGTAAAATGAGCGAAAATAAACATGACGTAAGCAATCCGTTGCAAGCCTGCAATGATATATTTATCCGGCCATCTGAAGTTTTCAAAGCACTGTCCTTGAAAGACAATTGGTCTTGGGTTCCTTTTATTCTCGTCGCTGTCATAAGCGCACTGCCCGGCTATCTTTATTTTGGTGTTGTTGATTACAGTTGGTATGTCGACGGTCAGTTGGCAATGGCCATGCCCGATGCGAGCCCTGCAGAATTAGAAAATACGCGCCCAGCTTACGGTTCAGGTGAAAGTGCCGCGTTGTTTGCTCTTTTTGGCGCCCCGTTGTCGCTTATCATAATGTCAGCGGTGATGGGCTTGTACTACACCTTAGTAACGAGAAACGATGATAAGAGTATTCATAGTTTCTTTGATTGGTATGGCGCACAGTGGTGGTTTATGATGCCGACCTTAATAGCATCAGTCATTTCACTAGGACTTATTTTATTGATAGAGCCGGGTTCACAAGTATCGCAGTCAGTTTTATCGCCAACATCTGTAGGCTATATTTTCTCTATTGAGCAAAGCAGTAGTTGGTTTAGCTTCATGTCTTCGCTAAGAATTGACTCTATATGGGTCATTTATCTTGGCGCTATTTGTTTGCAGCAGTGGACTAACTTTAGTCGTAAAAAGTCCATCATCATTGCAGCGCTCCCAACAGTCATTATTTTAAGCGTTACACTTTTATGGACCATCAGCCAGCTAGATTAATCAAATTTGATGATAGAGCTTAATCTGCGCCAGCTTTATGCTGGCGTTTTGGCATAAAATAACCCGTATTAGCATAAAAATCAGCATTCTGTTTTTCGAAATGCCAATCGGGCACACCCAACAGTGGCAGTGGATAAAATGGTTTCAAAGCAAAAAAAGTTTGATTTTGTTCAATGTGTTGCAGAAGTAAAGCGTCTACTACTTGTGGCTCAAATAAAGTGATGTTTGATTGGTTTGCATCATTAGGCTCGCTAGCTTGCTTAATATCGTGTAAAGCTGGCACGTCTTCGATTTGAATAAGTAGCACTTTACCGGTTAAACCAATAAACGGATTCAGCATCATTTCTAAGTTTGCATGGCCAAATACGACTGGAAAAATATTGGTATTCCATTTCTCTCGCAATTCGCAAAAAAGTGTTGTCCAAGCCTGCGCTTCGAACAAACTCTCTAGCTGCGCGAACAATAACTCTCCTTTAATGAACAATACCACACCACACTCATCAAAATGGGTAATGTGGTTACGAACCTTCGTTCTTGGATTCAAGCCCTTGGCTTTTATTTCAGCTATGTGCAAACAATTCAGATATGTTTTTGTTCGTGGAAACTGCAGCCATATAATACCGTTAAAAAAGTCATGCCAGCTACCTTTGCGAGTTGGAATAATATCTTCTTCAAATATAATCTGTTCATAGTAGCGCGAGTCTGCTGGCATAGAATCTTGGCAGACAAATGTTTTACGACTAACTGATGATGTTGCATTATTTTCAGTGCTAATCGCTATTTTTTCGAGTAAATTAGCATCTAGTTCAGCAGCATCTAATCTATTAAAATCTTGCGCTGGAAAAAGTAACGATAATACTGAGAGTGGCGGTCGCTGAAATGGTAAAATGGTTGGGGCTTTCAATTGAGTTATCTTTATATTTGGAGCTTGTATGCTGAACAATAGCGATATTGTGCCACATATCTGCATTATGTTAAGCGACAAATCTTGATTATCTTAAGCCACAGTACTATCGTTTGTTTCGCTCAAATTGTAAAAGACACTAAAACACTAATAATAACAAGGAACATACATGAAACTTCAGAAACGGGCCGTTACTTTGGCGTTGTCTGCCGGTATTTTCGCACTCGCCGCAACTGGTTGTTCAGAGCCAAAATCCGAAGCGCCAAAAGTTGAAAATAACTTTGAGGCGGTATACAACTCAATTAGCTCCGATACGCTTAAACAGCATACTAAAATACTCTCATCCGATGAATTTGAAGGCCGCTTGCCAACCACTGCAGGTGAGAAAAAGACTTTAGATTATTTGACGGAAGAATTAAGCAAAGTGGGCTTTGAGCCCGGCAATGGAGATAGCTTCTTTCAAGAAGTCAGCTTAATGCAAATTACCGCTGCGCCGGACATGACGCTCAAAATGGGTGAAAATACATATTCGTACAAAGAGAATATGGTTGCAGGTTCAAAGCGTGAAGTTTCTGAGGTTAATTTGGCTGATTCAGATATCGTCTTTCTTGGTTATGGTGTAAACGCGCCAGAATACGAGTGGAATGATTATCAGGACATCGATGTCAAAGGCAAAACGGTTATTGTTTTAGTTAACGACCCAGGTTATGCAAGCCCCGAGGGCGAGCTTTTTCAAGGTTCAACAATGACTTATTATGGTCGCTGGACTTACAAATACGAAGAAGCGAGCCGTCAAGGTGCTGAAGCTGTGTTTATAGTACACGAAACAGCGCCAGCATCTTATGGTTGGTCAGTGGTTGCAAATAGTTGGAGTGGGCCACAATACAGCTTAGTTACGCCTGATGCGGGTGCGAGTCGTGTTGCCGTTGAAGGATGGATTTCGCGCGAAGCCGCAGTCAAAATATTTGCTGACGCAGGACTCAATTTTGACGAGCAGAAAAACTATGCTGCTCAAGGTTCATATTCTGTGCCGCTCAATATGAAAGCTTCTGTGACAGTCAAAAACGACATCGAAAAATCCACCAGTAACAATGTGTTTGCGACGCTGCTTGGTAGCGAGAGACCTGATGAACACGTTATTTACACCGCTCATTGGGATCATCTAGGTAAAGATGAAAGCAAAGAAGGCGATCAAATATACAATGGCGCTCATGACAACGCGACAGGGACTGCAGCAATTCTTGCGATGGCTGAAGCGTTTAGCGACTTAAACAACAAACCGAAGCGCTCGGTCAGTATGTTAATTGTCACAGCCGAAGAACAAGGCCTTCTCGGTTCAAAATACTATGCTGAGAACCCAATTATTCCTCTTGATAAAACGGTAGCAAATATCAACATGGACGCAATGAACATTCTAGGTAAAACCAAAGATGTTGCTGTAGTCGGCATGGGAAAATCGGACCTAGAAAGTAACCTTGCGAAAGCAGTGAAACGCCAGGGCCGTGTGTTAACCCAAGAGGACTCTCCGGGTGCCGGCATTTACTATCGCTCAGATCACTTTAGTTTTGCAAAATTCGGTGTTCCAGCCTTATACGCAAAAGGCGGCAGCGACCCCATTGATGAAGCAACGGCAGACTACCGAAAAAGAACAAACCTAGTTGTTCGCGGCTGTTACCATCAAGTTTGCGATCAATTCCGTGAAAACTGGGATTTTGGTGGCGTTAAAGAGGACACTCAAATGCTATTTGAAGTGGGTTATGACATAGCCAACTCAGACGAGTGGCCACAGTGGTCTGCATCGAGTGAATTCCAACGCAAGTAAGCTGAATAGTTTGTTTTATTCTAAATAGCCTCTTTTGAGGCTATTTTTTTACCTTCTTTTTGACAGCCGCTTCGTTGCTAACAGAGCCTTTATTGCAAATAATTGTCTCTTTAGCCTAGAAAATACTTGCATTTTGCACTCAAAATGGCACATTCACCACGGAGGTAATTTAAATAATAATAATCGCGAACTTAAGTTCCACATACCTACCTTTTTATCGGCAGAAAACGATAACCCTATCCAATAACCAAGCAAGAAAAGGCGAAACAACCTATGTGTGGTATTTTCGGTATCCTTGATATCAAAACTGATGTGTCAGAGTTGCGCACGCAAGCACTCGAATTATCAAAACTATTACGTCATCGTGGCCCAGACTGGTCAGGCATTTGGCACAATGATAATACAATTTTATGTCATGAAAGACTGGCAATTGTTGACGTCGACACAGGCGCTCAGCCATTAATCAGTGGCAATGGTAATCAGGTATTAGCTGTTAATGGCGAAATTTATAATCATAAAGATCTGGAATCAAAACTAGCGACTCCTTACAACTTTGCAACAAAATCAGATTGCGAAGTCATTCTTCCGCTATATCAACAAGAAGGCGTTAATTTCATAGACAAACTGGAAGGTATGTTTGCCTTTGTTCTTTACGACCAAGAAAGCAATACTTATTTAATTGCAAGAGACCACATCGGCATTATTCCGTTATATACCGGCTTTGATGAATTCGGTAACTTCTATGTTGCCTCTGAAATGAAAGCACTGGTCCCTGTTTGCAAAACAGTACAAGAATTCCCACCAGGACATTATCTAAGCAGCACTGATGGCAAGCTAGTCAAATACTATCAGCGCGATTGGATGTCTTACGAGAACGTAAAAGACAACGAAACCAATTTGGACGACTTGAAAGCTGCATTTGAAAAAGCGGTAAAATCACATCTTATGTCGGATGTTCCTTACGCCGTGTTGCTCTCTGGCGGTCTGGATTCATCATTAGTATCTGCAGTAGCCGCAAGATACGTTGCTAAGCGCGTGGAAGACGAAGATAAAAGCGATGCTTGGTGGCCTCGCTTGCACTCATTCGCCGTTGGACTCGAAGGCGCACCAGACTTAATTGCGGCAAAGAAAGTCGCAGATATGATTGGCACTGTACATCATGAAATTCACTTTACCATTCAAGAAGGTTTAGATGCGATCCGTGACGTTATTTACCACTTAGAAACATTCGATACTACGACGATCCGTGCAGCAACCCCAATGTATTTAATGACCAGAAAAATCAAAGCAATGGGCATTAAAATGGTCTTATCTGGCGAAGGCGCAGATGAAATATTTGGTGGATATTTATATTTCCATAAAGCACCAAATGCAAAAGAGCTGCATGAAGAAACGGTGCGTAAGCTCGACCGTCTGCACATGTTTGATTGCGCTCGCGCTAACAAGTCAACGTCTGCTTGGGGCGTCGAAGCTCGTGTACCTTTCCTCGATAAAAACTTCTTGGATGTTGCTATGCGCTTAAATCCAAAAGACAAGATGTGTATTGATGGACGCATGGAAAAGTGGATATTAAGAAAAGCATTTGATGACGAAACTTATCTCCCTGCCGAAGTGTTATGGCGTCAAAAAGAACAGTTTGGAGATGGTGTTGGCTATTCTTGGATTGACTCGATTCGTGAGTTTGTTGCGCAAGAAGTCTCTGATCAACAAATGGCAACTGCAGAGTTCCGCTTTCCAATTAATACACCGGACACCAAAGAAGGCTACTATTACAGAACCATTTTTGAAGATTACTTCCCTCAAGAGAGTGCTGCTAAGTGTGTTCCAGGTGGTAAGTCAATCGCTTGTAGCACCGTCGAAGCACTTGAGTGGGATGCCAGCTTCAAAGAGTCTGCAGATCCCTCTGGTCGTTCAATGAAGTCTATCCACAGCGGTGAATTTAAAGCATAAAGACAATCCATTGCGGTATCTTTTAAAAGCGGCTCAATATATTTATTTAGCCGCTTTTTTTAATGCTTCAAATTGTCCAGGCACATACCAATACTTCAATTCATCTATTGGCGTTTTCAACGGTAAAAGTGGATTGTCTAAATTGAAGTGGGTAATTTTTTCCAACGCTAGTTTTTTTAGCATCGGGCCGTGATATTGATAGAATAATTCATCAAAACTACCGTCTTCAATTGCTCTTTCCAAACCAACTTCTAATAAGCGAGCTAACGTGACGTTGCGCTTATTCACGAAAAAGTACATGGCCGCTTTGTATTGCAGAGCCAGACCCTCTTTTAATCTTATATCAGGGTCAGCGCCCTCCTGCTGCAATTCCGATAATGCTTCAATGACAGAACGAGGGTAAAAATCAGCTTGCTGACGTGACAATAATGTTGCCGCCTCGGAATGATTCTGAGCGCCTATTACGTTAAAACCATTGGCCTGGAGAATTTTTGTGTCAGGCCAATCAATCCCTTGAACAGGAGAGTAAACCAGTAGATCGGCTAAACTGCTTACATTTTTGGTATAAAAAGGTTTGTTCTTATGCGTTAACATCACTCTCCAACCAATCAAGCCTTTAGCAATTGGTATTCGAATAGGCAACAAATCGTCCTCGCGCTGACGATCTGTCATACTCCAAACAACATTGACCTCTATGTTCTCGCGCAACTGACGAAGCGCTTTTGATTGGTACTTGATGCGTTTAGAGGGAACCATATTAAAGCGCACGCCTGTCTTCTCTAGCGCGAGCTTTAACACAGCCTCAGGGTACTCATGTCGTTCGTCTCCGTCATAGAGCGGCCCAGGATAGGTAACTATCCAAGTAGCAGCATGAGTGCCTGTACAAAAAAATGAGAGGCTTACTGCAAAAATAACCACGGCAAAACGTTTTGCTGTCACCCTTGTTACGCATCGTAGTATTGCTTTTCTATCAGTCATCTAGCACCACCACCATAATTTTTAAAGTTTTATCAACGTCACAAGCTATTATTGTATTACACATCTCATTCAGAAACAGATATTCACTTGTAGGCTTATCCATTGCCACCCCAGTTGAGTGCAAACTCCAAACTTGACAATAAAATGGCTATTCTAAACCGATATATTTGTGCATTTGTAATGAAAGTCGCCAGTTTCGCTGAATACAAGTTTTGACGGCTAAATCCGTCGCTCTTTTCTGCTGGCTAATCGGTTGCAAATAAATTAACGGGAGCGCTCTTTGATCCATAGATGCTAATAGTAAATCTAGTTCATCTATGTGTTTTTGCATAGCAACAGGGTGCTTTATTTCGTTAGCTCTCGCTAATGCATCATTGCGCATTTTATAGCCGCCCTGCATATTAATTTTTGGCGATACCGTAACCCAAGTCTCTTCACTCGTCAGAATTTCAAATGTACCACTAGTTTCTATTTGCGTAGAGTAGCCTTTGCTATGCGCCAGTCGGGTAAAATCAGTAAGGTCGTACATGCAAGGCTCGCCGCCAGTTAATACAATATGTTTTGCAACGTACCCTTGTGTGTCAAAAAGCGTAAACAACGATTCTGTCGTCGCAGAAAACCACTCAGACGATTCGTAGTTCTGCTGCATTACGTTAGCAACCGTTGTTTCTTCTTCTAAGCTGATTTCCCAAGTATGTTTTGTGTCGCACCACGAGCACCCAACCGGGCAACCTTGCAGTCTGACGAAAATCGATGGCACTCCAGTAAACGAGCCTTCACCTTGCAGAGACTCAAACACTTCGTTTACTTTTAAGTTTTGCACAATAACAACCTACTTCTTATTCGAATACAGTTGGGATTTTAACAGGGATCGCTTAGAATCAGCACCGTTTTTTTAAAGGAGAATGCCAAATGTCAGCGAAAGTTGTCGTCATCTATTCAGGCGGTATGGATTCATATACTGTTCTCAACAAAGCCATGCAGCAGGGATATGATGTGCATGCAGTATCTTTCAACTATGGACAAAGACATAGCAAAGAGCTACTTTTTGCGAAAAAGGTCTGTGAGCAACATAAAATCGAGCATAAAATTGTAGATATTAGCTCAATAAATCAACTCATCGGCGGCTCTGCATTAACTGACGATATTGACGTACCTGAGGGACATTACGAAGAAGAGAGCATGAAAACAACCGTAGTGCCGAATCGTAACATGATTATGCTGTCGATGGCCGTAGGTTATGCGGTTTCGATCGAAGCCGAAGCCGTGTATTTCGGCGCCCACTCTGGTGATCATGCGATATATCCAGATTGCAGAACCGAATTTGTTGATGCGATGAATGATGTATGTAAAATCGCGAACTATCAAGCGGTTGAAGTAAGAGCACCCTATTTGGCGGCAAGTAAAATTGATATCCTTAGGGATGGCTTGGCAATGAACTTAGACTATGCAGACACATGGACCTGCTACAATGGCCAAGAGAGAGCCTGCGGACGCTGCGGTGCATGTCAAGAGAGGCTGGAAGCATTTGCTGAAAACAACACCGTTGATCCAATTGCATATCAGGACTAAAACTAAAAAACCTCCGTTAGCATTTAGTACTAGCGGAGGTTAAGCTCATTCTATAGCTGCCATCTTAAATACTAATATTTACTTCTGGCTTTCAGAAATGAAGTACTCTAATTCTTTGATACAGTGACGCAGCACAGGATTAAGTCTGGTGTTTTTTCCATTCATTACAAACAGCTCGTGACTGAACGGGAACAATGATCCTTTGCATATTGGCACCAAGCCTGTGGCAGCACCCTGCTCTTTGGCTATATAATCTGGCAATAGGCCAACGTACTCACCGGTCATAACTGCAGCCATGCAAACATCATATGAATCTGAGAATGTTTGAATCGCGAGTCTTCTCTCACCACTGATATAGTTTACCGATGACAATCCGGACATACCAATAGCTGGAAAGTCTTCAATCCTAACGTTATCCGGAAGCGCATCAGCTTCTCGATACTTCGCTAATGGATGCGTTGGAGAGCAGTAAAGGCGACCTTTACAATGCACTCCGGTGGAGTGAAATGTCACTGACTCAGGTTTAACCATGTCGTACGTAGAGAGCACTAAGTGGCACTCGCCCGATAACGCAACATGCTCAACTTCGTTATATAAACGCGTTTGGATATTAACGTGAATGTCGTCAAACTTTTTCATTGTGCTCTTAACGGCTTTACTCACCGCTAATTGCATCGACGTAGCCAGCCCAGCCATGAGCACCAAGGTGATGTGACCGCTGTAGTCGTCATGTAAGCTTTTTAAATTGAATACAAAGTTATCGAAGGCGTTGAAGATACGTTTAGTTTCTTGAAAAACGACTTCCCCCTCTTTTGTCATTTGAAAACCACCGCGCCCGCGATGACACAAAACCAGGTCTAGTCTTTCTTCCAGTTTCTTAATTGCTGCGCTAATATTTGGACGTTGCATTCTTAGCACCGGCTCTGCTGCCGTAAAGCCATTGCAGGAAGCAACAGCGTAAAAAACGCGCAACAATTTAATATCAGATTCTTGTAAACGATTTAACATATATCCACCGCATTAGGTATAATTGCTCATACTACTTCTCGACATACTATTCAATGTTTGTCAGTTTTACAATCAATTTGTTATTGATTTGTATAACTTTACAACTATTGACTGTATCTGTCCGTGTAACTAACGCATAAATATGAGTAAAACTAGCTTATGAGCGACATTCCAATCTGCTCATATTTATCCGTAAATTAGCAGTTTATGCCAAAACTGCTCAACATCCTTGCTAGCGCGATGCACCTGCAATATTGCTACTTGCTAATTATTAGTAAACAAAGGTCTTGATTATGAACGTTTCAAGAAAACACACTTTTGTACTAAAGTGTATATTCGTCTGAATCGCTTTGTTAATAGAAAAGTATAATACATTAAACGCTTTAGTTTTCAAGACACTTAAACGCTAGTTTAGCGTTGCTTGATGGTTTCAGCGGTCAATGTATTTATTGTGGTATCTCAGCTAATGTCACAAACGACGCAAACAGCAATAGGCGTCGATGTGTCATAACCGCGCTTAATTGAAGTCTGAGTCATACTGTTCGAGAAACGTAATAAAAAGCAACAAGTGTTAAGAGAGTTTTAGTATTTCAGCGCGAAGCGTTTCAACCTCATCGCGCAATGACGCTGCTTTTTCAAACTCAAGGTCCCTTGCCGCTTCGAACATTTGTTTCTCTATTTCAGCCACTTTGCCCATTAGCTGAGTCGCATTCATCGCTTTATAAGTTTTTTCTTTTTCCGCAATTTTACGCAATCTAACCTTGCCCGATGCAGGATGGTTGGTATCACCAAGATCCATAATATCAGTAATAGGCTTGTTCAATGCATGCGGAGTGATCCCATGCTTTTCGTTGTAAGCAACTTGCTTGGCACGCCTGCGGTCAGTTTCATCCATGGCTCGCTGCATTGACCCAGTTATCCTGTCAGCGTACAAAATTGCTTTCCCGTTGATATGGCGCGCAGCTCTTCCCATTGTTTGGATTAGCGATTTTTCAGCTCTCAAAAAGCCTTCTTTATCCGCATCTAATATGGCAACTAAAGAGACTTCTGGCATATCCAAGCCCTCACGCAACAGGTTAATACCCACCAACACATCAAACTTACCAATACGTAAGTCACGAATAATCTCTATTCTTTCTACGGTATCGATGTCTGAATGAAGATATCGTACTTTCACACCATGCTCGTTCAAATATTCGCTTAAGTCTTCAGCCATCCTCTTCGTTAACGTTGTAATAAGAACCCTTTCATTTACCGCAACGCGTTTACCAATCTCAGAGAGAACATCATCTACCTGCGTAGCCACCGGACGGATCTCTATAGGCGGATCAATTAAGCCCGTTGGTCGAACAACTTGTTCTACAATGTCGCCGTCGCACTTTTCTAGCTCATAATTACCCGGTGTGGCTGACACATAAATGGTTTGTGGCGAAATATGTTCAAACTCTTCAAATTTGAGAGGTCGATTGTCCATCGCTGACGGCAACCTAAATCCGAACTCTACAAGCGTTTCTTTTCTAGAACGATCCCCTTTGTACATTGCCCCAATTTGCGACACCGTGACGTGGGACTCATCAATAAAGATGAGTCCATCTGATGGAAAATAATCTAACAGCGTTGGTGGTGGCTCGCCCGGTGCTCTTCCCGACAAATAGCGACTATAATTCTCAATACCGGAACAATAGCCAAGCTCCAGCATCATTTCGATATCAAATTGAGTTCGCTGACTAATACGCTGTTCTTCAATCAGCTTATGATTTGCTTTAAGGTTTTCGCGTCGTTCTTTTAGCTCTTCCTTAATTCTATCGATTGCGGCAACAATTTTTTCACGTGGCGTTACGTAGTGCGTTTTTGGAAACACAGTGGTGCGCACCACCTTTTTATCAACCGCACCGGTTAACGGGTCAAATAAACTAATCGATTCAATCTCTTCGTCGAACAGCTCCACTCTGACAGCTTGCTTCTCAGAATCAGCCGGAAAGATATCGATCACATCACCGCGCACTCGGAAGCTGCCTCGTTCAAAAGCAATATCGTTACGCTTATATTGAAGTTCAGCGAGACGTCTAAGAATATCGCGCTGGTCCATAATATCGCCCTGGCGCAAATGCAATAGCATTTTCATATAGCTTTTCGGATCACCCAAGCCATATATAGCGGAAACCGAGGCAATGATGATTACATCGCGACGCTCCATCAGTGCTTTTGTTGCAGATAAACGCATTTGTTCTATATGATCATTAATCGAAGCGTCCTTCTCTATGAAGGTATCTGTGCTGGGCACATATGCTTCTGGTTGATAATAATCGTAGTAGGAAACAAAATACTCTACCGCATTATTTGGGAAAAACTCTTTCATTTCACCATATAGCTGCGCCGCTAATGTTTTGTTATGCGCCATTATCAATGTGGGTCTCTGAACCTGAGAAATTACGTTGGCCATGGTGAATGTTTTACCTGAACCAGTAACTCCCAAAAGTACTTGTTTTGCTAAACCAGACTCCAGCCCCTCCACAAGAGATGCTATTGCGGTAGGTTGATCACCGGCTGGCTTATAATTCGACTTTAGGGTAAAACCTTTACTCATTTTTCACTTCCAAGCACTGGCGAAAAAGTTTGCAGCGCCATTTCATTCTTTAAATTTCGATTGAACCATATATACGCCAAAACCGAAGTAACAACGTTAGCAATAACACAACCCCAAAATAGCCCTATTAAGCCATATAAATAACTGCCCAATGATGCTATTGGTACATAAAATACAAATAATCTTAATATACTTAATACTAATGCCGACATCGGCTTATGCATCGCGTTAAAAGACGAATTAACCAAAATAATAATACCCTGCAGGCCATAGCCTAAAGGTACAATACAGAGAAACAAAGTGATATCACGCTTAACGCTCGCTTCTTCAGCGAATACCTGTGCGATGTAGCCAGAAAATATCACTAAAATAACGAAAACCATAAGCTGCCATAACATGACAAACTTCGCAGCCATATCAAACGCTGTTTTGATTCGAGCTAATTTATTTGCTCCATAGTTTTGACTGATAAATGGAGGGAGTGACATAGAGAGCGCTAAAACAATAATGCTTGCCATGGATTCCAGTCGATTCCCAACTCCCCATGCAGCGACAGCCTCTGCACCATAAGTGGCCACAACAGCAGTCATTACACCGCCAGCGATAGGCGTTAGCATATTTGCTCCTGCAGCCGGCAATCCAATTTTCAAAACACCCTTTGATGCGACAATAAACTCCTGCAAACTCAGTAAACGAGATTCGATCAACTGTCGCTTCACCGCCAATAGATAGAGTATCCATACAACACATACAGCCCACGCAATTGCTGTTGCAATGGCCGCACCTTGAATACCCAACGCTGGCATAGGTCCCCAGCCAAAAATTAAGATAGGGTCTAATACGGCATTAATTGCTCCGCCTGCAGCCATGATAATACTCGGCGTTTTCGTGTCGCCAAAAGCTCTTAAGACTGAATTTCCGACCATGGGTATGGCTAAGAATATCCCTGCCAAATACCACGGTACCATGTAAGCCTTGATGAAAGGCATGAGGGTTTCGTCAGCCCCCATAAGCGAAAAAATGAATTCAATACTAAACACGCCAACGACTGCCAATATTCCCACCAACAGCGCAGAGAGCATCAAAGCGCCGGTTGCAATTGTCTTTGCATGGACAGTATCACCAGAGCCAATATACTTACCGATAATCGCTGACGTACCAATGCCTAAGCCAATATTTAGACTAATAACGGTAAATGTCACGGGAAACGTAAAACTAATGGCAGCCAGTTGTTCTGTGCCCAACATACTAACAAAAAAGGTATCTACTATGCTGAATGTCATCAGCATGATCATGCCAACGATCATCGGAATGGTCATACTTTTTAACGTTTTCGCAATATCGCCGTTAAGCATATCTCGATGATTGTAATTATTAGTCACTGCGTGCCGTCATTTTGTTCTCATTGGATTTAGTATGATAAGAGATCTCGAGCCTTTTTACTCTTAATTAGCGTTTTTAGTTTGCTTTTTTATAGTCTGTCTTTTTATCAGCACGAAACTGATAGATTTCTATGCCGTCAACAAATAGTCCCAAGCCATTGATTATTGCCCTAAAAAACGTCAATAAACTGTCATAAAGCGCCTTTTATTTATAAAACAATGAAGTAATACACAGGCATTGAGAAAAATAGTCGCTGTCAACCATTAAAAATAGCGACTAACAACTACAAAGCTATCCAGTTGTTTTTATTAACTTTTTTTATTTTTACATTTTTCAGGTGATTTCTATTGACAAAATTTGATTAAGCTAGGCTTTTAGTTTAAGCCTTTAATCCACATACTTATCCACAGATCTAGTGGATAACTAACTGCGCCCTAATAGTGACGGTCGCTAACGGCTTTTTGTCAAAAATTTATGTAAGTTACCACTAACCTTTGGGGCATTTTAGTTGCGCTATCACCTTATAAACAACTGGCTATATTAACAGTAGTCAAAGTAATTTTAATAACTTTTTGACCTAATAAAACAGTTAAATCAATAAATTGGAAATAAAAAATATAGTTATCATTTACTCTATAAAAAAGACGGATAGTTATTTCCAACATTATCATTAATTTAGTACACGAAGTGCCGAACCAGACATAGAACTACATCAACAAATCGCAACACCCTAACTGCTCACTTTATAAGCAAACGAAAATTAAACGGTAAAAAAGCTGAGAACATTGTTGACACAGCAGCCTTACGTCATTAATATCCGCATCCGTTAAAAGCAGGTCCCCCTTAGCTCAGTTGGTTAGAGCGACGGACTGTTAATCCGCAGGTCCCCCGTTCGAGTCGGGGAGGGGGAGCCACTTTTAACGATACAGCACCTGTTCCCCCTTAGCTCAGTTGGTTAGAGCGACGGACTGTTAATCCGCAGGTCCCCCGTTCGAGTCGGGGAGGGGGAGCCAATTTCTCCTGGTGTTGTTCACACAATCGCAATACTTAGTAGTATCTTTCGCTTCGTTTCAGTTTATATACACACATCCAACACAATCCTGTTATACAAGTTGTTAAACGCGCTGGAAAAAGCGATAATATTAGCAATTTTAAGGGAAGCTTTTATTTCGCGATGCAAATAGTCAGTTAGTGCTGTCAGGCAAAGCAATATTCTTTGATAAAAAAATTAAAACTTTATATTTATCAACAACATAAGACAAAAGAATGATAGGTAAATGACCGAAATAATACTTTTATTAATTGGAACTGTGCTAGTCAATAACTTTGTCCTTGTACAATTTCTAGGCTTGTGCCCATTTATGGGAGTTTCAGGGAAGCTCGAAACGGCTATAGGCATGTCGATGGCGACAACATTTGTGTTAACAATTGCCTCCATGTCCAGCTATCTTGTCGAGGCCTATATTTTGACCCCACTAGGCATCGAGTATCTGCGTACCCTCAGTTTTATTCTCGTGATCGCCGTTGTCGTCCAATTCACCGAAATGGTGGTGCATAAAACGAGCCCTACTCTCTATCGACTCCTTGGTATTTTTTTGCCGCTCATCACGACCAATTGTGCCGTTTTAGGTGTCGCTTTGTTGAATATTACTGAACAACACAATTTTATTGAGTCTATCATGTATGGATTTGGAGCTGCGCTCGGCTTCTCTTTGGCCCTTGTACTATTTTCCGCAATGCGTGAAAGGCTGGCGGCAGCGGATGTACCTACCCCATTCAAGGGAGCATCCATAGCAATGATAACGGCAGGTTTAATGTCTTTAGCATTTATGGGCTTCACAGGGTTAGTGAAATGATGCTTACTCTACTGGCGCTTGCTGCCATTGTATTTTTAGCGCTTGTTTTTGGCGCTTTACTCGGGTTTGCCTCAATTCGCTTCAAAGTTGAGGGCGATCCACTTGTCGAGCAAATCGATGCGATATTACCGCAAACACAATGCGGCCAGTGTGGTTATCCTGGCTGTAAGCCATACGCTGAGGCTATCGCAAATGGTGATGATATCAACAAGTGCCCCCCAGGAGGCGAAGCAACGATAAAAGAGTTAGCAACTTTAATGGGCGTTGATGCAAAACCACTTGATGCCGCTCATGGTGTCGAGGACGTTAAAAAAGTTGCATATATTAGAGAAGACGAATGCATAGGCTGCACAAAATGCATTCAAGCCTGTCCCGTTGACGCCATTATCGGTGCCGCAAAACAAATGCACACCGTGATTATTGATGAGTGCACAGGTTGTGATTTATGCGTGGACCCCTGTCCGGTAGATTGTATCGATATGGTACCTGTAGCAGTAGACTCTAGTCACTGGGAATGGAAGTTTAATAAAGTACCTGTGGGTGATATACCTATCAGGCATATGTCTTAGGGGTATGACCTTGTTTGCCGATTACGACGAAATTATAGAACGCATTAGTGTAAACCAACTTTGGGATTTTCCAGGCGGGGTTCATCCTCCTCAGCAAAAAGCCTTATCTAATCAGTCGAATATTGAAACTTTACCTTTAGATAAAACCTTCTACGTTCCCATTAAGCAGCATATTGGTGTCGACGGGAGAATAATAGTATCTGAAGGCGATAGTATATTGAAAGGACAAGCGCTTACGGCAAGCGAAGCGCCATTTTCTGTTCCAGTGCACGCCCCAACGTCAGGCATAGTTAAAAAAGTCACAGAGCACGTTTC
This sequence comes from Glaciecola nitratireducens FR1064, assembly GCF_000226565.1. NCBI lineage: Bacteria > Pseudomonadati > Pseudomonadota > Gammaproteobacteria > Alteromonadales > Alteromonadaceae > Brumicola > Brumicola nitratireducens. Next base: position 2,488,762 of record NC_016041.1, read on the forward strand.
TGCCCACCCATCAGGCATACCTGAACTAAGCATCATTATCGACGCTGATGGGCAAGATACATGGATCCCATTAAAGCCTGTTGCTGATTATGCGAAAACGGGTAAGTCAGAATTAATTGAGCGCATTTGCGACGCTGGCATAAGCGGCATGGGCGGCGCAGGATTTCCAACCCACATTAAATCAAACAATACTAAGCCGCTCGAATTCCTAATCATCAATGGTATTGAATGTGAACCCTACATTTCATCTGACGATAGACTCATGCGTGAGCATGCTTGGCAAATACGACAAGGCATTGATATTTTAGTACATATTTTGCAGCCCCGGCAGGTCATTATTGCGGTTGAAGACAATAAGCCAGAAGCACTTGAAACAATGTCGATAGCTTGCCAGCAAAAGACAAATTATCAGGTAGTGAGTGTGCCAACAAAATATCCAGCCGGCGGCGAGAAGCAACTCGTTCAAGTGCTAACATCACGAGAAGTACCATCGGATGGCCTACCCATCGATGTTGGTTGCATTATGTATAACGTCGGAACCTGCTACGCCATTGCTGATGCCATCGTAGAAGGAAAACCATTAATAGAACGAGTGGTAACTCTGACAGGTAAGGGTTTCAAGTCTCCAAAGAATGTATGGGCTCGTTTAGGAACGCCAATTCAGACTTTATTGAAACACGGCGATTACGATGACAGCACGCAGTCGTCACCAAGGTTTATTATGGGTGGCCCGATGATGGGGTTTACTGTGACATCGCTGCTGACGCCTATCGTGAAAATATCCAACTGCATACTGGTGCCAGCGGACAACGAACTGCCGCACCCAGATGATGAAAGAGCCTGTATTCGCTGTTCAGCTTGCTCTGATGCCTGCCCTGCATCGCTATTACCACAACAGCTATTTTGGTATAGCAAATCCAAGGAGCTTGAAAAAGCTGAAGAGTATAATCTCTTCGATTGTATTGAATGCGGTGCCTGCGCTTATGTTTGCCCAAGTGAAATACCACTTGTGCATTATTATCGCCAAGCAAAAGCGGATATTCGAAACCAAAGAGAAGAAAAAGAAAGGTCAGACAAAGCGAAGATACGCTTTGAGGCACGCAAAGCCAGATTACAGAAAGAAAAAGAAGAGCGCGAGGAAAAGCATAGAATTGCGGCCGAAGCACGCAAAGCTTCATTGAACAAAGATGGTGGCGCCGCTAAAGACAAAATTGCAGCAGCACTGGCAAGAGCTAAAGCGAAAAAAGAAGCCTTAGCTAAAAAACAGACCCAAAACGACGCACTAGGGGCGCCGGCTCCAGAGTCTGATAAGACGGAAGTAGCTTCTATAGACGAAGTATCTACAGAGTCCGCATCATCACAAACATCAGCAAAAACGACGAATGAAACTGAACAAGCTAAGCCGGTGCTTAAGTCGACCGCAAACGAAAGTTCAGATATCACTGCAGAAGAGGATGCCGAAGCAAAAGCTGCAGCAAAGAAAAAACGAGTTGCCGCAGCGGTTGCAAAAGCAAAAGCGAAAAAACTAGCAGCGAAGCAAATCAAAAAAGAGAATAACGAATCATGACAATGTTGAGTTTATCTAGCTCACCTCACCACCATAATCGACGTGACACCGGTCAGGTAATGCGTCTCGTTTGCTATGCAGCTATTCCCGGTATTCTTACTAATGTGTGGTTTTTCGGGTTTGGTATTCTTGTACAAGCAGCCATAGCAATCGTAACCGCCTTAGTAACAGAGGGCGTCATTATGGAACTCAGAAAGAAAAAGACTGAGCGCATATTAAAGGACTACAGCGCAGTTTTAGCGGCACTTCTTTTGGCTATTTCAATTCCACCATTGGCACCGTGGTGGGTCATTGTCATCGGAACATTTTTTGCAATTGCAATTGTTAAGCAACTTTATGGTGGTCTGGGATACAACATGTTTAACCCCGCTATGGCCGCTTATGTCATGCTGTTGATTTCGTTTCCTGTACAGATGACATCGTGGTTACCTCCCCTATCAATCGCAGAGCAATCTCACACTTTATGGGATGCGATACACACTATTTTCACAGGCTTCACAAGCACCGGTTTTAGTGTAGAACAATTGAAAGTAGGCGTTGATGGCGCAACTATGGCGACACCACTCGATGCTGTGAAAACTGCGCTGCTGCAAGGTTATACCGTGACTGAAGCTCAGGAACACATAATTTTCGACGGCCAGTATGGCAAAGGCTGGTTTTGGGTTGCAACGGCTTATTTAGCCGGCGGTTTATTTTTAATCAAAACAAAAGTGATTAATTGGCATATTCCCGGCAGTATGTTGGCCGCCGCAGCACTCTTGAGTTTTGTTTTGTTTTTGCTTGATGGAGACCAATACGCTTCACCATTGTTTCACATCTTCAACGGAAGCTTAGTGCTTGGTGCCTTTTTTATAGCGACTGATCCTGTTTCCGCATCTACAACAATAAAAGGTCGTCTTATTTTCGGCGCAGCTATTGGCTTTTGGGTGATTATCATTCGAAACTGGGGAGGATATCCTGACGCCATCGCTTTTGCCGTTCTGATTATGAACATGACTGTTCCGCTAATTGATTACTACACGCAGCCTAGAACCTATGGCCATCAAAGCAAAGCGAGAAAAAGCTCATGATAATGAATTACATGGGAAAAAATGGCGCTATTTTAGCAGGCTTTGCGCTGGTAACTACGGGTCTCATCGCTGTCACTTTTGCGGGTACAAAAGACCGAATTCAACGTGCACAAGAAAAACAGCTTTTATCGGTCTTAAATGAATTGGTTCCCGAAAATTCGCACACTAATGAACTGAATTTAGACTGCATAATAGTGAACGCACCTGAACAGTTGGGCACCACGCAAGACAAACGCATTTTTAGAGCCCGTAATGGTAGTGAAAACGTAGCCGCAGTGATAGAAACTAGTGCGCCTAATGGCTACAGCGGCGAAATTAAGATGGTTGTCGCGGTCAGTTTAAATGGAACATCGATTGGCACGCGAGTCGTTGAACACAAAGAAACACCGGGCTTAGGTGACAAAGTTGACCTGCGCGTTAGCGACTGGGTATTGTCCTTTGCCAATGTACCGTTCAGTGGCAAAGACGATAAACGCTGGCAAGTGAAAAAGGACGGCGGCCAATTTGATCAATTTACTGGGGCCACAATTACGCCTAGAGCAGTTGTGCAAGCGGTTAAGAGCACTCTCGTATACTACAACGCAAATCGCGACATGATTTTTAATACGGCAAGTAATTGTGCTAGTCCTGATATCGATGGGTCCTCTAGGGAAGCTTTCGCTGACGATACCATAGCGAAAGAAGCCTTAGCTATGGATGTACTCGCCCAAATAAAGGCACCTGCGAATGAATGAATATCAAAATTTAACCGTCCAGGGGATTTGGAAAAACAACCCAGCCCTAGTTCAATTATTGGGACTATGTCCGTTACTTGCTGTAACGGCAACCGTCATCAATGGCTTAGGCTTAGGCATTGCAACAACTCTTGTTCTATTGGGCTCTAATATCACAGTCTCGCTCGTACGAAATTTTGTTCCGAACGAAATTCGGATCCCCATCTTTGTAATGGTCATCGCTGCATTCGTTACGATTGTGCAGTTGCTAATGAACGCATTCACCTTTGAGCTATATCAAGCACTTGGCATCTTCATTCCATTAATTGTAACTAACTGCGCCATTATCGGGCGGGCAGAAGCATACGCATCAAAGAACCCTGTCCAGTTTGCGGCTTTCGACGGGCTAATGATGGGCCTCGGCTTCACATTTATTTTAGTGGTCCTTGGCGCGATGCGCGAACTGCTAGGCTACGGAACACTATTTACAGGTGCCGATTTATTATTGGGCGCTTGGGCAAAAGACCTCACCATTGTCGTTTTTACCACTGACAGCCCTTTCTTGTTAGCGATATTACCACCGGGCGCATTCTTAGGAATGGGCTTGTTAATTGCGTGTAAGAACATGCTAGACAAGCTAGCAGAAAAGCGTTTAGAGAGCGCTAAACAGGCTAAAGTTGTGCAGCGAGCAAGAGTTACAGGAACGGACATATGAACAAAGAGAAACGTCATGAAATGCTCTCTCGCTTGCGCGCTAATAACCCCCACCCAACCACTGAGCTAAATTTTTCAAGTCCATTCGAATTGCTTATCGCGGTAATTTTGTCAGCACAGGCCACTGACGTTAGCGTTAACAAAGCGACAGACAAACTTTACCCTGTGGCGAATACGCCCGAAGCAATCTATGCACTAGGTATCGATGGTTTAAAGGAATACATAAAAACCATAGGGTTATTTAATTCAAAAACTAAAAATGTCATTGAAACTTGCCGTATTTTGATTGAAGACCATGGTTCAGTTGTGCCAGAAAACAGAGAGGCTTTAGAAGCATTGCCCGGCGTTGGCAGAAAGACTGCTAATGTTGTTTTAAATACTGCCTTTGGCTGGCTAAAAGATAATAAAGGTAAATACTTCATCGCGGTTGACACACACATTCAAAGAGTAGCTAATCGCACGGGTTATGCTAAGGGTAAGACGGTTGAAGAAACCGAACGAAACATCATTAAGAACACCCCTAACAAAACTGAATTTATGTATGACCTACACCATTGGTTGATATTACATGGCAGGTATACATGTATTGCCAGAAACCCTAGATGTGGTTCGTGCATTATTGAAGACTTGTGTGATTACAAAGATAAAACCGAATAAAAAGCGTACACAGTAGTTATCTCAACAACTGAAAAGGCCGACAGACACGTCTATTTAGACAATTGGCGCTTTGTGCCATTTGTAGTCAGTCGGAATACTTTAAGTGAATGCGAGCTTTGGCTGTATACAATGATCCTGATGCAGGCAAACAAGAAGAAGAGGTAGTGGCTAATCCAATTAGCAAACCAATCCACTATGCTGTCGAAACCTAAAGACTTATTCCAACCGGCTTGGATCATCACGGGTGCCAAATAAAAGCGTATTAATAGAGGCGCCCCACCTCAAGTATTGAGATTTTATCAAATGCTGCATGACTGGTTTTGTAGAGATTCAAGATGTTCATAAGCTGTCCACTTTAAGAAGATTATTAATAAGAGAGGACGAGTTGAAAAAACCTTTCAACCAAATAGCAATCTCATTGGCACTGTAATTGCTAAGATCTAATCAATATTATGCTTAACAACGTGAATACAATGCAAAAATTATGGTTTGTAGTTTTAGTAAGTGCGCTGATTAGTGGTTGTAGCTCAGCTAATTGGCAAAACACTGACAGTGATAAGTCTGTCACTCAAGCGCCCTATCGTCACCCTAGCAACACTTTGCATAGCCATGTAGAGCAACTTGCTAGGCAACTATTTAGCACTTCCCAAACCTTTGATGCCTCACAAACCCTAGCAGTCGGCACAATTTTACCGACTATGTTAAATAGCGGCGAGTCCTTGCCAGAGCATTCTGCCCTTGGATTACAAATCCAAGAAAGCCTGATGACCTTCGCCACTCAAGCTGGCTTAAAAGTCATTGAATATAAAACCATGCCTTCAATCAAAATAAGTGACAACGCTGATTATATGCTGAGTAGAAACGTCAACGATCTGACAAAAGACATTGCCACCGACTACTTTTTGACAGGCACTTACACGCTACAAGAAAACAGTACTATGGTAAATATTCGCCTTATTCAAGTGCCCGAAAACATTGTGATAGCTGCTGCCACAGACTACGTTCCCAATGATGTGATGTGGAGTCAGTCAAAAGTCACCCTAATAAAAAACAACCAAATTTACCGGAACGCCTACTAGGAGAGCAAAATGAAACGAACGCTATTAGGACTGCTTATTAGCGCAACCTTATGCGGTTGCTCGATGTTTAGTGAAGACCCCTCATTAAATACTGATACCAATTCCGATGACAATAGCCAAGTGGTGGAGTCAGACACATCTGCGCCCCTGCAATCTAGCCTGATGTTTCAACAGCAGTTTAAACAAAAACTAAGGTATCAAGCTAACTCAGCGCAGGTCAATAAACGCTATTTCTCCAGTGATACCGAACAAAATGGGCCAAAGCCCTTGTCTACCGCAAAACATAATATTAATCATTATGCACAGGGGCTGATGCAAGACTTAGTAGCCAATTTGCAGTATGTTAATGCCACCACACCCGTCGCTGTTGTTAGCTTTGTGATGTTAGATAGTGATTACAACCAAGCTAATTTGTTGGGAGTTCAACTCGCAGAAAGCCTCATTCACGAAGTGCATAAGTTTGGCATCCCAGTGATTGATTTTAAAGCAACAGGCTTTATTCGCATTACCGAGCAGGGCGACTTTGCATTTAGTAAGGATTATCAGGATTTTTCTGGTGACTTACCCGCCCGTTATGTCATAGGGGGTACTATGTCAAAACTACAACATGGCTATTTAGTGAATGCTCGTATCGTTGGATTCAATTCAAAAGCGGTAGTGGCATCGGCACAAAGCTTTATTCCTAATGAAATCGCTTATTCGCTAGTCAAAAGTAGTCAGCCTAACCCACCGGTTGATAATAGCCCTAGTGATAGAAACATCAAAACAGACCCAGTATCTCAAAATAACGATCAAATGCTTAATAAGACTCAATCTAATACAGGAATGATCTCACTAATAGGCTCTTGATCGGCGTTATTTGAATATTAAACAGATAGCTACCTTACCTTAAGCGATTTCCCTGTAACGGCACTATTGTAATGTACAGGGAGCTAAGTCTGATTTAAGTAACACTAAGTCTTCAGCCATAGGTACAAAGGATACTTGCATGGCAGAGCTGAACAAACTACCTTGTTCAATATCTAACAGCACACCATCAGCAAATTGTTTTGCTTGTCCTTGAACAAGTAAAGAGACATCTTGTTCCCCCATGGATTTCACTATACCAAAATAGTTTTGCGCGTAGCTACATACAGTGTTGCCTAAAGTTATTGGCAATTGGTTCACTACAGACCAGTGGGACTGCACTAGAGTAACAGTAGCAGGTTCCTGCCATGTTTTAGACGCTTGGTCTTCACTAATAAGGCTTGCGTTGGCAATCATTAACTCATCTTCAGTAATAAAATCAGTGTTTTTTATTAATCTTTCATCTGCGGTAACAAGGCCCTTAAATTTAACTGTGTCAGAGGGCGTTGGCCTCCCATACAATCTATTGTAAGTGCTTTGATATTGGACAACGGGATCAGTTAAATACTCGTTAAACGCAGACAGCGATAATACCTTTTTGGCATAGGCTGAAAATTCCTTAAAGGTTTTTGCTTGGAAGTCCTGATCCACAAGATAATAAAGATAACTGTCGAAGGAAGATTGGTCCCTAGTGACTAAATTCATGAGATTATCATTCAAGACAAACAACGCGGCATAAAAATCAAATAACTCAAATTCATAACGTTGTAATTGCTTGGCTAAAAAACTGCCCTCCTGCACATTCTTTATTGCTTGCTCATCAAACTGCAAGTTGGTTTGGGTATACTCAGTTAACTGCACACAGCTATCAATACAGATATATTTAAACTCAAATTGAGGACGTAGTAGATCTAATGTGCTTGTCTGCTGGTTTGTAGCAAATTGAATATTGGTTAATTCGAATTGTTTACCTGATGCCGACTGATTTAATTGAATATCAGCCGTGATGGTGTAGCCGAACTCGGGTAAATCGCTCGACACATAATTTGCCATTTCTTTCCATTTTTGCGCGGCTTCTTTATGCTTTTCTCCCACTTGTTCGATGTGTGAAGTGCAAGCATTCAAAACAGTAAATAAAGCCACCACAAGCAGCATGACTGAGCCTTTGCTTCTCGCCCTCTGCCTACAAAACCCTTTGTTTATGCTGTACTTGAACTCTAAATTAGGATCACTTTTACAAAAACACATTAGTTAATTTCATTCCATTCAATCGCATCAACAAAGTTGAAACTGATAGTTTGGTCAAAGGCAAAAATTTCAGAAATACTCAGCTCCCCACCTAAAAAAAGATTCACTATTCCTGAATCACCACTATCGATAATCACAAAATTATTATTGTTCAAAATATATTTGCGCTCAGTATCACTTTCTAATTGTACGCGCGGGTTGAACATGATGCCCGCGCCATCGTCTAAACTAGGAGTAACTTTTATTTCAATATCTTTATTGGGGTTGGCAATTATCGTGTAGATCCCATTCTGAGCTGATTCGCTAATAGCGCAAATAAACTCGCCTTGAAAAGCAAATAATTCTGCAGTCTCAGGGTGCATTAAACAACTACCAGTAGCAGGCAAAACTGTGCCAAATTTTATAGTTTGTACAATATTAAAAGTGGGTGTGATGGTGTAGCCAGCAGCACTGAATATCAACGCCAAGGTACCAATACAATAAACCGCTATTTTATTTAACATTTCGCTTCTACCTTACATAATCCTGCTTTCAAACAAACTAAAATGTAGACTCTAGAGAATAAAAAAATCATTGCCTTTTTAATTCCCGAACATTTTCAAAAGCGCCAGCATTCACTACCCAACCATTGTAGCCTGAGTTTTGTAAAACCTTTTGTGCTGCCGCTTTAGTAGTCAAGCCAGAGCTGATAATACAATATACTATGTTACCATTATCACTGCGTTTTTGCCCAAGGTTGAGGTTTTCGATTGCAGTAAACTGATTAATAATAGCTGGCTCTATTGCCTCTGTACTTGCTGCATATAGTTGTATAACCCAAGGTTTATTGGATGTTTCAACGGATTCACTTTCACTTTCACCAGAGGAGAGCACACTTGCTTTGACCAAATAGGCTTGTTGATTACCGATAAATTTATTAGCAAACTCTAACCCAGAGGCCATGGAAAGAAAGCTTCCAAATAAAACGCGAGTCATGCCTTTATCGGAAGACAAAGTGAATTGATTCTTAGGTAAAGCTTCCGATGCCAACCTGTTAATTAAATCTTGAGCGTTTACAAGATCTTTATACACCCCAAGTTGAATCACGAATCCACCCTTCACATCCTTTGAAGATGTTTGAATTTGGGATTTAGCGCCCATTATTTGTTGAGCTTTGAATACAGTAACCTTGTTATCATTAAGGTGAGGCTCAAGAATAGACACTGAGGGCAAATTTGACTCACTCTTATTTAGAAAAGCAAATTTTTCAGCTGCTGCACTACTAACATTGGTAAAGTCTGCCTTTAGTTCTGCCTTTTGTTCTAACTCTGTTAATTCAGCTAATTTGTCTTCATCTAAACTATGCTTGGCCACCACCTTATTTTTGGTTGGCAAAGTAAAATAGTTTCTTCTAACTTTTTCTTCAGGATCCCATACAGTAGCTTCTGAGCTTTCTTTGTCTAAAGCAATGTCCTCTATTTGTTCAAGATCCAGGGACTTATCATCCCCTATCCGTCTTAGGATCAAGGCGGGTAACTCTGCGTATCCGCCCTTACCGCCAGTAATCACATTAAAGCCAACCACATTCCCCGTATAACCTTTTTCTGTAAGGGTTTGTTTGTTAATTTCAACTCTATACTGGCCAGGTGCTAGACCTAAAAACTCATAGTAACCATCGATGTCTGTTTCTTTGGATCTTAATTTTTGATTGTTATCATCATAAAGCTCAACAACAGCGTTCTGTAAGCCAATTTCTTGACCACTATTGGTTCTTAACACAAAGCCGAGCAGCTCAGTAGATAAGATAAACGGCATGTTGACATCGATATAAGCTCCTGGGTGTGAAAACACCACATAATCATTATTAATTGTGCTACTACCTTGCTTCCACTTTGCAGCAAACCTGAAGGGCGAATTAGGATAAACGCCGGGTAAAATAGCCCGTCCGCCCTCGCCAGTGGTCACGCCACCCCATTCTGGATTGCCACTAAATTCCACCCCAGACAAATCATAGTCAAGGGGATCGGGGATACCATTAATTTGCCTATCTAAGTAAGCGTGCACATCAAGGGATGCGGTATTGGGCAATAACCGCTGACTTAAGGTCACACGATTGTTTCGATAATCGTATCCAAGGAACATTTGCAAGCCAAGTTGAATGCTCCACCTTCCATTGTCACCAATCTGACTAGCCAAGTTGAGTTGAAAGTCACCTGTACGCCAAGATGCCCGATGGGAAAGCCTCCAGTTGTCTCTCTCTCCGCTTGCTATAGGGAGGTAATTTAAAGTCAAATAATGGGTTGTGTCCCAAGGGTCCACTAGATTTTTTTGAATAACTAAGGAGGAACTGTCTTGAATAATATCACTGGCATCAGGGTCATAGTTGATGTTGGCGCTGACCCTGAAATTATAAGGTAAAGAACCGCTAACGCCCACTGAACCTAGTAAATTTTCAGTTTCTAACATATTACCTATCAGACTGATATTTTTGGCATAGGTTAAACTGTGACGCAACAATAAGCGGCCCCAACTACCGGATATTCTATTACTAATACGATAGCTTTCAGCTAAATCATCTTTTCGATAATCTCCACCAAAAGTAACGCCCATATAATCTGTATTAAAATAATAAGCACCGTCCAGCGCAATACTGTCACCAATCAAGCTCAACCTATCACTTGTAAAATCACTACCTGATTCAAAATTAATGTTATATCTATCATTACCAAATGCACTACCTTGAATTGATGTTAGTTGCGCATAGTTGCCATCTTGATCAACAGAAATGTCATTTTCAAGTAACATACCAGGCAAGGACACAGCATTACTTAAGCTGTAAACCCGTTGATCTCCAACGAGTCCTGCATAACCAACACCGATCTGCCAATTATCTGACACTCCATAATCGAAGGTGCCACCAAAATCGGTCGGCTCATAATCTTCATCACTTTGATCATTTATTAATCTGTGCTTTCTATCCAATGCATAAACAGTATGTGCTGTTTGGCCCTTAGATAACGCGTTTTCAACTAAGTTGTAACTTTTATTGATCACATCTTTTTCACCAAAAGGTCCATAAAGCTTAATCACATATTGATTACTACCATAGGTCACTTCAACATCATCAAAAATCAGTAAGCCATCGTCCGGAACGGTGGTCGCTTGGAGAAAAACTTGATTACGAAACAACTCTGCTTCCCAACCTGGCGGTGCGGTCTCTTTTAAGGTAATAAATTGGTTGCTATCCCTAAAGCTCTCTTCGCGGCGCTCAAATATGATGCCTACACCAGCTTGTGTACCTGAGGTTAAATTGTTAGTGCGGCTGCTAATATCGCCAAACTGATATTGGTCATATAAGCCTAGAATATAGTCATCAGGACTGGTTTTATAGCGGCTTAATTGTAACCTAGCTTGCAGCTCTGCATTTTTAGAATCTGTTAGTGTGAGTTGCGCAGAATGATATAAAAGATCAGACGTCAGTTGCAGCGATGAGTTAAAGCCCGAACCTTCGTCACTTTGTTCAGCCGCTATATTGATGCGTCCATGAGGAACGGTAAAAGCTCGGTACTGATCATCTATGGTAATGGGTATTTGCTCGCGTGTGGGCGCAGTGTACCCTTCAGTCAGCCTGTCTAGCGCCCTATTTTGCGCTTGTTTTGATAACACTTGAATAGGAAATATGGCGTTATCGCGCCCGGTGGTGATTTCTACTTTGAGTTGCTGAGAATTAAAGTTTAATTGAGTTGAAAATAATTGTTCAAACACTTGAGTTTGAACAAACATGTAAAAGCCATCAGTTGCCCAAACAGAGCCTAGGTTTGTAGCATTATCAGATTCTGCCCCTAGTAACTCAAATTCAACTATGCTGTTTTGATGCCATACTGTTAAACGTGGGCCGGACAACAAATAACGCACTTTGAGTGCATCTAAAATCGGCTCTATGGCAATCAGTCTTTTACCTTCAACTTGGTGAAGATCAATAGACCGCGCTATTATGTTATTGTTAAGTACTACGTCAACTAAAAGATACTCATCATCACTCAGTTCTACCTGCACTAGGCGCTCTGCTAATGCAGGTACGGGCAACAAAACTAAAAGCAATAACCAGCGTTGTAATTTTTTTAACATATTAGTTTGTGTTTCACCCGTGAGTTTATTGATCCAGGGTAAAATATCTGTTAGATAATAAACTAACAGTGAATAGTATTAGCGCTACCTTACATCTTGCTGGTGTGTAATGCTGCCACCATATTTGGTATCTTCAGTAAACCTTATGGCTACTTGATCTGCGGGCATGTCATTAATGTCAAGAGAGTACATAACCTTTTTAACCTCGGGGTAAATAGAAACATTGCTTCTAAAAGTAATCATTTCGTTATTACTTTTATCGATTGCTTCTAGTTTGCCATATACCGAGCGTCCACCTTCTCTGCTAATACTAAAACTTACTTTACCGTCGGCGACATTAAAATCGTCAAATTTTAATGATGCATCAAGCTTGCCAGTTCTTACAATCACAGGAACATTTTGTACTATTCGTGGCTGAACCGTTAATTTAGCTGAATTGTTATTGCTATTAGTCACAGTAGAATTGATTGGCTCTTCCACTTTGTCACAGGACACTCTTAAGTAAGAGCGATATTCTGCTGGCGTCGTATTCGACTTACGTCTTATTGTGAACCTAACAGTTTGAGGGCTTCTGGGCGCAACGGTAAAGCTTCTAGGAGAATACCGCATCCAAGGCTCTGCTGAATTATCTGGCAATTCATTGCCATCTTGGGGCAGCATTTTACCATCTTCACTAAAGTTGTTATGCACCAAAGAAAGACTGCAAGTTTCTGGCACTCCTCCTTTATTAAACATCACAAATGAGGCCGTATTATTATCATTATCTAGGTATACACGATAGGTAGATAAGCTGATTGCTTGAGCGCTACTTGCCACTAGCCCGATTAACGCTGTGGTCACTGTTACATTGATAAACTTCGATAATTTCACTTTATTCTCCTAAAAAAAAGTCATTATAATCAAGCGATTACAATGACTTTCAACTATACCACAAGGTTGATTTTTACATATTAATAAGTAACAGATATGTCAAAATCAATCAAATAATCAGTTGCCGCCGCCAGACCAATGCCTGCTGTTGCCTGACCACCAATCGCTAGGTAAGAAAAGCCTGCTACAGGTACTCCGTTACCAGCACTGACAGTTTGGTCGCCGGTTGCCGCAAGGGTAAATTGCTGACCAACACCACCATTCGCTACGGCTGTACATACATCACCATCCGGGCTGCCGTCGTAATCACCAACACAACCTACGGGTGCAAAAGTAATGCCACTAGTTGTACCTGAAGTCAAAGTTACAGTCACATCAGCACCTTCTGAGCCTTCAATTTCGTACACACCAGGTACGCCATTGGTTCCAGCGCACGAAGCTCCAGCGGGAGTTACACCATAGTTGGTACTTGGGCCTAGTGTAGCAGTGGCATTAGACATCTTCATAACAGTTTCGCCAGGAAAATTAACGCTAACCGTTGGTTGTGTCATAGTACAGGTAGAAGCACTTGCCAAATAAAGGCCAGTCATCTGCACGCCCGCTACTTCTGTAATGGTGACATTTTTAATGGTCTTAAATGTACCAGTTAAATTTTCGTTTGCCGCCATAACCGAAGTACACATAGGTATTGCTAACAAGACAGTAACTAATCGAGTAAATTTCATAATAATCTCCAAATTTCTTTTTGAATCGTTTTCAGTTAACGATAGCTTCTAATAAACCACGTCAACGTTAAACGTTACTGGATAGTTTGTGTCAGACGATAATCCGGTTGCGCCAACTGTTATAGTACCGCCAACAGTGAAGTGAGCTAGGTTAGCTGATGATGCTCCATTATCAGTAGCATTGGCCAACGTCATGGTTAACGGCGCACCAAGAGTATATGCATTACATACGTCACCATCAGTACCAGCATTATCATGAACAACACCACAGCCCTGGGGAGCAAAAGTAAAGTCATCAGACTGAGTTAAAGTTGTAACTGTTAAGTTGACATCCAAGCCACCGATACCGGTCACACTATATACACCAGGGGTACCTATTGCTGCACCGCCGCCTACGCAGTTGGTGCCTGTCAATACGCCATAGGTGGTCGCAGTGACGTTGGCATCTGTAAGTACATCTGTATTTGCTGGTTGATCTGCATCCATGGTGCACTCTCCACTAGCGGTAGTGGTGATATTTTCACCAAAATCCAAAGCAGTTACTGTTAATATAGATACATCGTCTAAAGTGCTTACTTGGGCTTGGAAGGGATCAGCATAAGAATTAGAAGCGCATAATGCTCCCAATACAACAGCCCCGATTTGAAGCGCCAGTTTTGTTTTATTTGGTTGCATAGCAACACTCCTAGTTATTAAGTTATGTTAATTGATCAGAAGGTAAAGTACTTGCTTTCACTAATCAATTACGGTCTCTAAGTCAGGGTATAACAGTTCATACCTCTATACTCTAACGGCTAATCATCCATAAACTTTAGGAAATCCGTTTGTAAAAACCTTAACTAAATTTTAATCATGAATTAACGTCTGAACAAAGGACCTAAAATGACTTAAAATTTACTTACATTTTTATATCGACCAACAATTCACTTAAGTTAGTTTTTTTTTATAAAAAACCATAGACTCGAAAGAGTTAACACAAAGATAAGCATTTAATTGTCATCAGAGTGATTGCCTGAACAGATGTTTAGATAACCTTTGGTCTAAAATTAAACATTTTTCAAAATCATATTTGGAAGAAACTTATTTCCAGATGCCACTAAACGGCCGTTCTTTAGTTCGACTACTTTGACACTGAGTATAATGCCATGTTGATTTTTCATCATTTTACCCACCATCACATAACCTGTGCCAAACTCTTCCAGTGATGCATGCTGCTCATCGGAGTATTCTATTTCACCTGCTTCAGTGCGATATAAATTATTATTCAAGCTTATATCGCTGGTTATTATGCCTAGGTCCCTTAAATCACCTGCTAAATACTCTGCCAATTGTTCGCTTAATGCGCTACTTTGTTTATTAGTTTGCCCGCCATATTCAAATGGTCTGACAAGAATGGCACTATTTAAGCCTTGAATAGGTAAATCCGCTTTTAATTCTCTGGCTAATTGCTGAGTGTATTCATTTAATTGAACAAAATGTATGCTCGGCGTAGCGCTTGGATTTTCCGTTTGATTAATGACGTTTTGTGGCAACTCTTGGCAAGTGTTAAAATTGCCATTGTCGTCTGCACATAATCGTCTACTTTGATCTGCTTCAAACATCGAACAAGCAGACAAAGTGATACACACACAAATAATATAACAATATTTTGCAACCAATCTCATCTCACTACCCAAAAATAAAAAAACGTAATATACCTCAGCAATTTTTGAGCCAAGAATAACCCACCACTAACACTAGTGTTGATGCCAATAAGTATGGCAAAAAAATCCTCTTTCACTGCAAGAAACGGAAGATTATTGCCTCTTATTCCACTCTAGCTTCAAAACAAATTGACCAAAGGAATCAAAAATAGTTAAGGTAGACTCTTATATTCAAAAGGACATAATCCGTTGCACAGATATTCGCTTTTTATCGCCACTAGTTTATTATTTTTAGGCTGTTCATCAGTTAGTGACAACAATCACACTCCCCAAACAATCACAAATACACAGGCTAACCGAGCAGTCACCTTATCTCATATTCGCGCCTATCTTTTAATTGGCAATATTGAAAAAGCCGAGCAACTTTTTCAAGGTCTAGGTCATACTGAGAATAATACTCAGACTTTGTTAATCTTGTCCGAACTCAAAGCGGCTCAAGCCGATAGTTTAGGCGCTCAACAAGCATTTCTATTAGCCATGGATAATAAGATTGCTTCTGAGAAACCTATGGTGTCATTTGTGCTACTAGATTATTTTTGCACTGAGAAAATGTGGCCAGCCATTGAAGGATATGGGCGTTCAATAAATTCAGCTGTCATATCTGCAGATTTAAAAAACACCCAACTCACGACTATAGGCCAGTGTTATTTTGAGCAAGACAAGTGGCAAGCAGCCAGATACTGGTTTGAACAGCTAGATTTTTCTGGCTCGATCAGTCCTACCGTTTATTTAGCGCTAGCAAGAGAAGCTGTGGAGTCTACACAATATGTTCGGGCAAAAGACTTAATTGAAAAATATGATACCGTAAAAAGTACCGTAAACGCACATACCCTATGGACTGCATTTGAAGTTTATACTGCTCTTAACCAACCCCAACAGGCGATAGAGTTGGGCAAGCAGCTGCGTATCTTATTTCCAAACAACTCTTTTACCCGTAGATACATACTACTGACTAAACGTGAGCGAATTCAAGCTATGAAAGAAGACCCATTACCTTCTCTAACTTTAAGATCCAGTTTGCCTCTACCGTTAGAGCCTAAAAGCGCTACAAACGCATTTCACATCATTAAAAAAAGCGAAACACTCTATCAATTATCTAAACGTTACGGTGTGACAACATCAGAATTAATGTCTTGGAACCCTGACATAGTCATTGATGATATTTCTATCGGCACTGAAATACGCATCACCCCCTTACGTTAGATGTTTTTGGGCAAGCTTGAATTACAACTGAAGTTTGCCACGAGTATAAGTGGAATTTAAGCTATATGCTACCCTTCGTCACAGCTAGCTTTTAGAGTGGGTAGATATTTTTTGCGAGGATGTTCTGGTAGTATTTGCCGATGTAATAGGTTTCAGTTTTTGAACTTTTTAGATCATTGGTACAGCAATATTAGAAGTTGAGTGCAGGCTGTCCTGCCATGAGATTGTATATTTCTTAGTATATTGTGTTTGCTTGTTGTCTATGCCCCAAAATTGAAGTCACGTTGAATAGTAAAGTTGTTCGCTTCATAAGGTGGCCCACGTAAAGGTGGTAATAGCGTTGTTGGTTTAGAAGTTGAGTACTTTTTATCTAAATGCCCCAGTATTTTTTAGACAATGTGGATATCTATGATGCAAGAAATGACACTTACATTGTGTTTCTCGCATTTTTCGCATTCTTTGATGTCAATATTGAATACCCCTTTTAGGCGCTGAACCCATGTCATCCCTCGCGTATGGTAAGGTTTATCTGATTGTTCATTTCCATTTACCTATTTAGGGCTATTTTTGCCTCGCTGGGATGCTGTCACTTGAGCACGAGGGTTCACGTTAGGCGCGAATACGCCAAAAAACGGGGGAGGTTGAGCCTTGGTGGTAGAATGAGAGCGGCTAGTTTGCTAATAAAATCGATAGGGTCAAAGAATACATGTTTAGTACCGTCTCGATAAGGCGTTTTCAATTCATAGCGTACTTTTCCATGGTCAGTCTTACTTAAACGCTGTTCACTAATCTCAGGACGGCTGGTGTAACGGCAAAGTCTTTCTAATTTCTCTGGTTCGTCGGCATTGGCAAAAACGCCTGTATGTAGAGAAAAGCCACTTGTATTCGATACCTGGCCATACTTGCCTTCACTGCTAGCCGTTAAGGTTTGCAGTGTAAATACTTTCTGGCCTTGTTGAGGACCCATCGCTATGCGGGAGCTAACTGAAGCACCTTGCAGATGCAATAGACTGTCTTCATCATCAACAGGCAAGTTAAGAAAACTGTTTTCCATATCCCGCTCTACCAAACCAACTTCCTCCAAATATCTGGCAATACGTTGGCTGATGATATGCACGAGCTCCACCGTGTCATCATGAGACGGGGCTTTGATGCGTCTAAAGGTAGCACCGCCCAATGGACTTTCGCTAATAGCACCTTCTAAAAAAAAGCATATAGAAGTGGATGTTTAAGTTAAGCGCACTACCAAATCGCTGAATAAGTGTGACCGCTCCCGTTTTGGCTAGGGCCCCCCCCCCCCTGCGTTTGCAGCTAAACGCGACTAACTTCTCATGTTTGCAGCCACCACATACTGCGCGCAAAAAGCCGTGCTCAAGTCGACCAAAACGAAAGAACTCATCAAACTCACGCTCAACATACTTAGGTAAATACTTGCCTTGCTCCGCTAGGTTGGCAGTAAACTCTGGGTAATATCGTCCAACCAATTGATAGAGTAACGTAGTTTCTGGTCGATGGCGCTTATATGTTTCACTTTGTTGCAATGCCAGTGCAAGTATTCTTCCTTAAATTCTTTGTAGGCTAGTGTGGCAAAAACAAGCGCATTTTACGACGGGCTCAATGGCCGCCTATACCGTGACCATGCCCTTGAAGATAATGTTAGGCTACTTACCCCTAACGCTCGGAGGAGTCATACAATCAATTTCATCGACTGTCTCCTTACTGCTATTAAGGATTGTTCAACGAGCAGCTTGCCAACAGACGCTTTTAACACTAACCTGCTCCATCACAATTATATGTTTGGTTTTATCAACTGCGATAATACATTTTTTGGTTGGGCGACCATCGCTGTTGACACTCATATTTTTAGACTGAGCAACCGCACCAAACTAGCAATGGGTAAGACCGTCGAAAAAATCGAAGAAAAATTGATTACATCGATGCTGGATTAACGGACAAAGGAAATTAAATGAGATTACTACACACCATGTTGCGCGTTGGTGACTTGCAAAAATCCATCGCTTTTTACACCGAAACCTTGGGCATGAAGCTATTACGCCAAAGTGAAAATAAAGAGTATAAGTATACATTGGCGTTTTTAGGTTACGGCAATGAAGATAATAATACTGTCATAGAGTTGACTTACAATTGGGGTAAAACAGAGTATGAGCACGGAGAGGCCTTCGGTCACCTCGCTATCGGGGTAGACGATATTTACGCTGTCTGTGATGATATCACAGCGAAAGGCGGTGATGTTTATAGAGCTCCGGGCCCAGTGAAAGGCGGCAAAACCGTGATTGCTTTCGTCAGAGACCCGAGTGGGTATGCCATCGAACTCATTCAAGAGAGCTAGCGCGACATTAAATCAAGTAGGGTTGAAATGAACTTATTAAATGTAAAATCAAAAACTGTCATTTCAATCCTAATAGCTATATTTTCACTACCGATAGACGCATTTCAAAGAAGTTATACTAAAAACTTGAATGAAAATGCCCCATTCGTCACGATTGCACATCGGGGTGCTTCTGGTTATTTGCCAGAACACACATTAGACGCTGCCACCCTAGCTTTTATGCAAGGTGCAAACTACATAGAACAAGACATAGTGTTAACTGCAGATAACGTGCTTATTGTTTTGCACGACATCCATATCGACACCGTCACTAACGTTGAATCTATTTTCCCCGACCGCCATCGCGATGATGGCCGATATTATGCGATTGATTTCACTTGGGCTGAAATTCAGCAATTGCATGTGCATGAACGTGAGAACGAGTTTGGAATTCAAGTATATCCTAAGCGCTATGCAGGGCGAGAAGCATTTAAGGTTGCTTCTTTTGAGCAGCATATAAACCATATAAAAAATCTAAATAAAATCTTTAGTAAACACGTGGGCTATTACCCTGAAATAAAAGCGCCTGAGTGGCATTTGTCTGAGGGAAAAGATATCACAAAAATGGTGGTTCAATTGCTCGAGAAGCATGGATTAACAGGTCCCGACGCTAATATTTTTATCCAATGCTTTAATCCTGAAAGCCTTAAACGGCTAAAGTACGAATTTAAGCTCAATGTTAAGCTTGTGCAGCTCATTGCTGATAATAGCTGGAATGAATCCAGCGCTGACTATCAGTTTATGCAATCAAGGAAAGGGCTTGAGATAATCGCTAATTATGCCAGCGGAATAGGCCCGTGGTTGCCGCAGATTTATAATCCTAAGTCTGAGACTGGAACTGAGCTACTGCGAAACGCTAAAGCCTTAGGACTAAGCGTACACCCATATACATTCAGAGCAGACGATTTAGCCTTTGATATGAGCTCTGACGCGCTTGTAGAATTGCTGTACGACAAGCTAAAAGTTGACGGCATTTTCACCGATCATACTGATATCGTGATAAAAATTGTCGATAAAATATCGAATAACGCAATAGCGATGTAAAGCATATAAACTGCGTTTATTGCCATTTGTATCTGCTGCTATAATTTCGCCAACTGAATAATAACACGTCGATTTTTTGCTCTAGATATCTCATTATCATTAGGAGACACATGACGTTTTTCACCGTGCCCCGTTACTTCAATTCGAGTTGTGTCGACACCTTGAGCTGCAAAAAAATCCCGGATCTCATTAGCCCGACGAATAGAAAGTTGTTCATTATTCCACGACCCGCCGTAGCTGTCTGTATAACCATCTAGTAGCACCAACTCTAAAGCAATATCCTCTTTTAAGTAGTCTCCAATCATATCCAAACGACGCTTTGAGTAATTCGTCAGCTCAACGCTGTTCTTTTTATAACTCAAAACAGTGTATGCAATGTCCTCAAAACTATAAGGCAATAAGTTTGCAACACATTGCGAAAAAGCGAAGTAGGATTGGTCAAAATTACTTGAATTTAATGCCACAGCTACAGAGTCATAGCGATTGTTCCAATCTTGGTAATAAATGGTCGGGTAATAACCTTTTTCTAACTCAGTCAACATTTCCCACGCAGAATCGGAGGGTAAATCGCCATCATATTGTTTACGTAAACTCATGGTTCCAATGGTTTTTTGAAGTTCACCAGGCATCCATTTAGGCGGCACCGAGTAAACAGTTGCTGTGTCGTAACGATTAGGCAAGCGCAACATATCCAGCACAAATTCCAAATTAAGCTGTTTAGATGCTTCCGTTACAAACGACGCCATTCCGTAGCCTGGGATGGGATGTTTCAGTTCACAAGTTAAGCGAGTCTGATCGCCAAGAGACCATTCGGAGTTTTCAACGGATGCGCTGTACTCCCTTAAATTTGCTGATGCAGCAATAGGTAGTAAACAAAACAGGCCGATTAAGTATTTTTTCATAGTAGATTCAATCTCCGAGAACTTAGATAAGGTATCGACAATTTTAATAAAATGTTTAGAATTGCAATGACATTTACGGCAATGACTGTTGCATCAACAGTTGTCATAAGCATTTCAAACAATTGCTTTTTGATAGTGCTATTACGCATCGTTTTTTCTTCTTCATCTGCATTAATTTCAACGATGCTTTAATTTAGGATTTTTAACTACTTCATGACAATAACTAAACCGGCACTAAAAGACAGATTCCGCGGTTATTTCCCTGTTATCATTGACGTCGAAACAGCTGGCTTTAATGCAAGTACAGATGCGCTGTTAGAAATAGCAGCTGTTACCCTTAAGCTTGACGAAAACGGAGACTTGGTCCCTGACACAACGTTTCATGAGCATGTGCAGCCGTTTGAAGGCGCGAACATCGAACAAGCAGCGATAGACTTCAATGGTATCGACCCGTTTTGTGCTTTGCGAGGTGCTCTGGACGAAAGTACCGTATTCAAAAACCTTTGTCAGCATATCAGAAAACATCAGAAAGAGGCTGATTGTCAGCGCTCTGTGATAGTGGCTCATAATGCATCTTTTGATCAAGGTTTTGTGAATGCAGCGCTCAATAGGCACAACATTAAGCGGACCCCATTCCACCCATTCGTATCATTTGACACCACATCCCTAGCAGCACTAGCTTTGGGACAAACGGTTCTGATAAAAGCATGTCAAGCTGCAGGTATCCCCTTCGATCAGTGTGAAGCTCATTCAGCATTGTATGATACGCAGCGTACTGCAGATTTGTTTTGCTTCATCGTTAATCGCTACAAAAATTTAGGTGGCTGGCCACTTCCAAATCTAATTGAGAATTAATCGCAAAAAGCTTGCAATCAATCTAAATAACAACTATTATCATTTGCGTATTGATAAATAGGTGACTGTTGATGTTCGTTTGTATGTGTTATGGCATTACTGATAAGCAAATAAAAAGCGCTGTGGAAACACATGGCGTTGGCAATATGCGCGAATTAAAGCAAGTGATGACGCTTGGTAGCCAATGCGGAAAGTGCGTTGAGTTAGCCCAAGAAATTATTGATAACACAATAATGGACGATAGTTTGTTCAAGGAAGTTGGTTAGGCTCTCCTCTATTAACAAATAAAAATAGACACAAAAAAAGCCTCAATTTTGAGGCTTTTTTTATTGATACTACAGCGAGCGCTTTAAACACGCTAACGGTGATTAGTCTTCTGACTTAACAGCCGCTTCTTTTAACAATGGCTGCAATTCACCTTGTTGGAACATTTCTAAAATAATATCGCAACCACCAATCAACTCGCCTTTCACCCAAAGTTGTGGGAAAGTTGGCCAATCAGCAAATTTTGGTAGCTCGCTACGAATGTCCGGGTTTTGCAAAATATCAACATAGGCGAATTGTTCACCACAATTCATCAGTGCTTGAACTGTCTGAGCAGAAAAACCACAGCTTGGGAGCTTTGGCGACCCCTTCATGTAAAGTAATACTGGGTTTTCGGCAATTTGTTCTTTAATTTTATCTATCGTTTCCATTAAATGACCTTAATCTGAAAAATGCTTATATCGTGTCTCGACTACTCTCACATATGCGGCTTATCTTTAAAAAAACAACCCCTAGTTCCCAATAGCGACGTATTAAGACTATTAGAACGAAAAAACAGTAAAAAATGATCTTCTTTTGTTTTTCTTTCGAACTAATTATAACTGATTAAATAAATTTTTTAGCGATTTTTCTTGGGTTTACTATAATAGTCCCAATAATAAATGTAGCATGAAAAGAATCATTAAACGAAAACACTGTTAGAACACTAGGTTAATAGAAAACGAATTGTTTGGTTTTGACGAGCAGCACGGTTAATCCCAGCCGCTGGTCAATACTTGCTACAATTTCGGACCTAAAAATAGACCAAAAACGGAGAAAAACATGGCTTTTGAATTACCTGCACTACCTTATGAAAAAAATGCACTGGAACCACACATTTCTGCAGAAACATTAGAATTTCATTATGGTAAGCATCACGCGACATACGTTACTAAGTTAAACGGTTTAGTTGAAGGGACTGATTTAGCTACAAAATCACTTGAAGAAATAGTGAAAAATTCAGATGGTGGTGTTTTCAACAATGCTGCACAAATTTGGAATCATACATTTTATTGGAATAGCCTAAGTCCTAATGGCGGCGGCGAACCTACTGGCGCACTTGCCGACGCGATCAACGCAAAGTGGGGTTCATTTGCTGACTTTAAAGCTGCTTTTAACGACAAAGCTGTAAATAACTTCGGTTCAAGCTGGACTTGGTTAGTAAAAACAGCTGACGGTAAACTAGATATCGTAAACACAAGCAACGCGGGCACGCCAATCACTGAAGAAGGTGTAACACCTCTACTAACATGTGATTTGTGGGAACACGCCTACTACATCGATTATCGCAATGTTCGTCCAAATTACTTGGAAGCATATTGGGCACTTGCTAACTGGGATTTTGCTGCAAGCAACTTCGCATAAGTATTTGTTTATAGGATCGTATTTCAGATACTTTTATAAAGTATCTGAAATCAAAAACCACCATACTTGATGATTAAGATGGTGGTTTTTTTTATGCGAAACTTGTACTTCGACGTAAAAGTCAAAACTTGCCCCATTCTCTAATGAGTCGCCTATTCTATTCAGCAGCAGGACGATTGCACACTAACGCAATCTTATTCCCTTGCTGTGAAAAGCTGAGTCGGCTAATACCCGCGGAACACACGGCACTCACGTCGGCAAATTCAGTCCATTTGGTGGCACCACTTGCGTATTGCCATTGATACAGTTTATTTTCCACTGCGGTTACCGCATAACCTTCTGGTGACCATGCGTAATAGTAACTACCAGTAGGCATGTTAACTAATGCAGCAGTCGTTTTATTCTTAGTATCAACCGATCTTAACTGCCATGTAGTGTCATCGACTTGCTTGCTGTAACTAAACAAACTAGAATCTGGTATTGCCCATAAACTTGGCCCTATTCTGGTATCAAGTACTCTACCCTGCTCCGTTTGCTGATTTATCTTCGCTATGCGCAATGTATGTGGCTCTCCCAGAACGAATAAGAGGACTTCAGACAGGCCATCCCAAACATGATATCCAACAGGCTCAACCGCTGGTAAAAGGTTTTGCTTGGCTACACCGTTATCTAATTGTAAATACCAAAGCTCTTGCTTGCCTTCGGAATTTACTCTTATCACGGACAGCCCCTTACCATCAGGAGTCGGAGTCGGACTGTATTCACTCGTTAATGAATTACTTAAATTTCTTGAAGTGCTAGTAGCAAAGTCATACAGGAATATTTCAGTTTGACTACTGCTATTTGCAGTTACCATTTGAGTGTAAGCTAACGCACTGTCACTATTGATGAAATAAGGCTGATTAGTATAAGAGGCGGTGTCCGTTATCTTTCTGAAACCGTTTAACTTGATATTCACTGCTGATGCTGTTCTGGCATTCGCTTCAGACTGGCTACTTGCAGGCTCAACAAGTTCATAGCTAACTGAAGCAATCACGATATCAGACCCCGAATCTGTCTGAGCAGATGCAACAGATGCAAGCGAGCACAGCAATGCGCTTGCTAATAGTGAACTTGCTGACCGTGACCTTGATAATAGTGGCGTTAATTTTCCGATTTCCCTTAGTTTAGACACGTAACCGTTCTCCTCTTGTTTTTTATTATTTTCTTAATGTTATTTGTCATGCTGTTTTTTTGTCAAAGAATTTTTTGCTACTTACCAAGAGTAATGCGAAAGCACCAACAAAAGCAAAGCTTGCAGATATTATAAAGCTTTTTTCGGCGCCCGCGCCCTGCATCCATATATTGCCCGCAATAAAACTGCCTAAAGCGCCGCCGATACCAAATGCAATACTAACGTATAGCGCTTGGGCCCTGCTCTGGAAGCCACTTGCAAAGTAGGTATATAAAAAATGCACTGACGTGGCGTGCGTCATGCCAAAACTAAATGCATGCAGTGTTTGACTGAAAATAATCGCGCTTGCAGATTCCGGTATCAGCGCAAGAGTCAGCCACCTTACAGTGGTTAACAGCATAGAAATAATCAACATCCACTTTACGCCAAACTTTGCAATAAGTCGTGACGCAATGATAAAGATGCCAATTTCAGACAGCACGCCAACGGCAATAAATAAGCCAGTTTGTTTGCCCGAGTAATCTAGATCTGCCATATAAAGCGCAAAAAAGCTGTAGTAGGAACCAAAGCTAATTTGTAAAAATATAGCGGAGATAATAAAGACGATAAAAACTAAACTGCGTACTTTATGCCATTCGTTAACCACCACTCGCTCGTGCTTTGGCACTGCTAGAGGAGATGCAATGAAGAGTGAACTGATATATAGCGCTAGCAAACAGAAACTGGAAGTGTAAATAATGACTTCTGTTGAGAAAAAATCGAGTAGAAAACCAATGAGTAGACTCAATACTATGAAACCGATACTTCCCCATAAACGCACGGCGCCATATCCGCCCTTACTGTCTTTGCTAGCACTTACCGTAATCACTTCGAGTTGAGGAAGCACGGCCGTCCAAAACATCATCATCATCCCGAAACTAAACGTCAAAGCCCAGAAACTGTAAGAGAAGTAGACCGCAGTAAAGGTAACAAAAGCGAGTAAACAACCAAAACGGACTATATCCGCACCACGCCCAGTTTTGTCGGCAATCGCCGCCCATAAATTAGGCCCAAGTACTCGAGTTAATGTAATGATGGCAAGTAAGCTACCAATCTCTTGTGAACTGAAACCTCGTCCATCAAGAAAAACACCTGCGTAAGGCGTAATTACGCCTAGCTGTCCGAAATAAAAAAAGTAGGTAAGTGAAATAAGCCCCAAATTAGTGGGGCTAGAAATAGCCGCCTTACTTTTCGTCGTGAACAATGCTGACAATAGCAAAGCCTAATCCTTTTCATTCATAGTGGTGCGCAGTGAACCAAACCACCTAGTAAATAGTGCTTCTATTAATCATCGAGATTGTGAAGCTTACACTGCAGCCTAGCGTTGCGCTGGTATCACCGGTGTGATTGATTGAACCAGACTGTTTTGCGCACGATGCCTAAGCAAATGATCCATCAAAACAATCGCCAACATCGCTTCAGCGATAGGTACAGCGCGAATACCAACGCAAGGATCATGACGACCTTTAGTGATGACATCCGCAGGTTTACCGTTAACATCGACAGATTCACCTGAAATGCTAATGCTTGACGTCGGTTTTAAAGCCATGTGTACTATAATTTCTTGTCCACTGGAAATGCCGCCTAATATGCCACCCGCATGGTTCGTATGAAAACCTTCAGGAGACATTTCATCGCGATGTTCCGTACCTTTTTGATTAACAACGTCAAAGCCATCGCCAATCTCAACGCCTTTGACAGCATTGATGCCCATCATGGCGTGTGCAATATCTGCATCAAGTCGGTCGAACACAGGTTCGCCTAATCCTACAGGCACGTTAGTTGCGCTCACACTAACCTGCGCTCCAATTGAGTTGCCTTCTTTCTTTAGGTCGCGCATGTAGGCATCTAGTGCCTCTAGCTTCGTGTCATCAGGACAGAAAAAGGGGTTCGTGTTAGTCACACTATGATCCACTTTATCTACCTTGATTGGACCTAGCTGACTTATGTAACCGCGTACTTCTATGCCGTACTGTTGTTTAAGGTATTTTTTAGCAATACCACCTGCAGCAACGCGCACAGCAGTTTCTCTAGCAGAAGAACGACCCCCACCACGATAGTCTCTAAAACCAAATTTTTGCTGATAAGTATAATCGGCATGACCGGGGCGAAAAGAATCTTTGATTTTAGAATAATCCTGGCTTCGCTGGTCTTTGTTGTTTATCAGTAAACCAATACTCGTGCCGGTCGATTTACCTTCAAATACACCACTCAGTATTTTAACTTCGTCATCTTCTCGGCGTGCAGTTGTATATTTTGAAGTACCGGGCTTACGGCGATCCAAATCACCCTGCAAGTCTTCTTCGGTGAGTTCTAGTCCCGGAGGGCATCCATCAACCACACCACCGATGGCAATACCATGACTTTCTCCAAAGGTTGTCACGGTAAATAATTTACCTATTGTGTTCCCAGACATGCTGTTCTTTCCTTACATTTAATTGATATTTGACCAATACTTCATCAGTGTTTCTTTTTGAACGGCAAAAATTCCGCTACCACCCTGAGATAACTCGCACCAGTCAACATCGAGGCCTGGAAAGCGAACAGCAACGTGCAATTCACTGTTGCCTACTTCAACAAACAACCATGCGCCGTCATTCATATAATCGGGAGCTTGCTGCAGCATGATTTCAACAAGGTCTAAACCATCTTCTCCGGCAGCCAAAGCGTGCTCAGGCTCATGATGGAACTCATCAGGAAGATCAGCCATATCATTTGCATCAACATAGGGTGGATTTGACACGATAAGATCGTATTGCAAACCTTCTAAGCCCTCGAATAAATCAGACGCTAAGGGAATGACCTGCTCTTCCAATTGGTATTCGTGAATATTCATTGAGGCAACATCAAGCGCATCGGTGTCGATATCTGCAGCATCAACCATAGCCTCAGGAAATTGAGTTGCTAGAGCGATTGCAATACAACCACCACCAGTGCACAAATCAAGTATCTTTGTCGGTTCAGTGTCTAAGTATGGCTTGAAATGTTGCAATATTAATTCAGCAAATGGAGAGCGTGGAATTAATACACGCTCATCAACGTAGAACGGCATACCGGCAAACCAAGCTTGATGGGTTATGTACGGCAATGGTTTTTGTAATTCAACGCGCTGCTGCAGCCAATCTGCCATCAACTGTTTTTCTGATTCTGTTACACGTGCCTGATATAGAGCCTGTTGACGAACTATAGGCATATCCAGGGGTAAATTTAATGCTTGAAAGACTAAGCTGGATGCTTCATCCCATTCATTATCGGTGCCATGACCGAAAAAAACGCCTGCTTGATAAAAAGCAGAAATAGAATAACGGATCCAGTCGAGTACAGTGACTAGTTCTGGCGGATGAGATGGTTGTTGTATATTCACGGGATCCTTAGATGAGAAAGTGATATTACTGACTCAATATCAAGCCAATCCTGATATAATACGCAAAAATTCAATCAAATTCGCTTGTTATCTGCCTTTATGAAGAAAAAAACTTCAAATTTAACCAACCTTGACAGCTCGGAAGAAGACATTTCCTTTGCAAGTCTTTTTGATGGTGTAAAACCCGTCAAACATGATCGTCATGAATTGTCTCGCAAAGATAGATTGCTTAAATTGAAGCAGCGTCAATATTCAAGCAATGCAACCGAAAAAAAAGCTAACGCAATGTTTGAGTTTTCGGATGGATTTGAAGCAAGTTTTTCAAACAACGGTCCATTAAAGTATGTTGCAGAAGGGGAACGCACCGATCGAGTCAAGCAGCTTAGAAATGGTGAAATTGCACCTGAACTGCTTTTAGACCTGCACGGAATGACGGCAGAAGCCGCAAAAAATGAAATTGCGGCATTATTATTTGTGGCGCATCGAAAACACTACCCTTGTGTTTGTATCATGCACGGTATTGGCACCGGCACACTAAAACGCAAAGTACCTAGTTGGCTAGTACAACACCCCTATGTGATTGGGTTTCACCAAGCCACCTTGGAATGGGGTGGGAATAGCGCAGTGCTTGTGCTGATAAAACAAAATGAAGAACACAAAAAATACGATTAAACCTGCTACTTGTGTTCATCTGGTGAACTATTGTGTATGAACATATACGCAAAATATGAGCTCATGATTATCATCACTAAAATGCCAAGAAGTGAACCCCAAACTACTGCGTCGCCGAATATCATAGAAAACATAAATAACCTCACAAGTTAATATTTATAGCAGTGTATTTATAGATATGAGTCTATAAACCAGTATTTATGAATGAATGATAGTCTAGGATTGGCAGAGTACATCTGATCGAGATCAATATTTGAACCTCGTTTTTAGCAGTCTGGCAGAATTGATTGCGTTAGATCAAGTTTTTACGTTATCAGTCGCATAAACCAGTTTTTATTTAGATCGGCTTCACAAGTTTTTAATTGCGCTGCATAGCGTAATGAGCGTGAGTTCACTTTTTGCGCTACTCCAACCAGCCATTTTTTTTTGCGGTAAGATTTACGTTTATAACCTCCCCACCCTTCGTGATAATTGAGGTACTGGGCATTTGCGTCCCACTTTGAAATTTTATTTATTTGATGTGTTTTGGTAATGAACCAACCCATAAAATCGATGGCATCGTCGAAGTCTTCTCTGCTGGCAAACATCCGCCCTGTTTCTCTTTTGTAGTCATCCCAAGTCATGGTTTTGGCTTGCGAATAACCATATGCTGAGCTAACTCTTCCCCAAGGTATGAGGCCGAATAGAATATAGTCACGAGGAGGTAGCGCGTCGTGGCGAAACGAGCTTTCTTGATACATCATTGCCATGGGAACGTGGATCGGAACTCCCCATTTTTCACGAACATCTGCTGCAGCGTGAAACCAGTCACGTTTTTCATAAAAAATGTCGCAAATATTTTCTTTTTCAGTGGGCGGCTGCGTCGCACAAGCACTCGAAAGTAGGACAAAAATAGCCACAAAAAACGATTTTAAGGATTTGATTTTAAAAAAAATGAACTTTCGCATGTTAGCCTACTCTTACTGGTACATGTGAATTAACCAGTTTTTCTGCTGGATCCCTATTAACCCGAACTTCTTTTCGAATGTTCGGGTTTTTTTTGTCTAAAAATAAGTCTGCTGGCGTCATTTATCTGTTAACACGCTATCTGGCAAAGTAATCCTGTATGAATACTGCAAACGATTTCGTATCTGCCTGCTCGACTTTAATGCGAGATTCAATAGACTCTTTGGCTTGCTGACGAAACATATCTTCAGTGATATGCAAATAATTCAAACCAGAAGCATGAGTCTTATATTCAAACGCCAATTCTAAACCTAATGTACTGTTGTCAATATCATGCTCTAATAATGTGCTTAACCATTTTGCAGAAGGTGTGTTATTCGGATCTTTGACTTTATCAAATTCTCTCTCAACTGCCTCTGAGTACTTTGCATTCGAATTTGCTTGATCAAGTATTTTGGCTACCTCTTTGAATTCAACAAACAGTTCGGTTGACCAATCCTGCAATGAAATAGCTTTGCCTTCATGCTTTAGCATTAACCCCGGTTTGCGCCCTTCGATGACGACAGCATCCAAATTATCGTCACTTTCATCATAAGCAGGTTGCGTGAACTTAGGCGACTCTTTAAGTAAACAATATAGCAAAAACACGTCTAAGAAATAAAACTGATTTTCATTTATGCCTAGCTGAGAAAATGGATTGACGTCTAATGCGCGAACCTCTATGTAACTCACACCTCGACTCTCTAACGCATCACTCGGCTTTTCAAGGGATTTTGCGACTTGTTTTGGGCGAATAGGTGAATACAGCTCGTTTTCAATCTGTAAAACATTACTATTCAGCTGCTCCCATCCCTCTTTTTCGTTTGATGAAAAAACACTGTAGTGCTCAGAAGGTGTGTGAATGGCTTCGCGCACCGAGTTAACATAAGAACTCAAATCGTTATAATCTATATTTAAAGATGATTGCTCAGAGTTCGTGTAGCCTAAATCACTCATTCTTAACGATGTCGCATAAGGTAAATACAGCGTACCTCTTCCTAGCTTTTTAAACGGAAATTTATTTTCTTTGCCTTCTAAAAATGACTGACAGAGCGCTGGAGAAGCACCATATAAGTAAGGTACCAACCAAGCTAAAGTACGAAAATTACGAATTAAATCAAAGTAGTATGACGAACGATTGTCTAGGTTATTTTCAACTTTGTGCAAATCACACCAAGCCTGCCAAAATTCATCCGAAAAAGAGAAGTTGAAATGCACACCAGCAATCACTTGCATCATGCTTCCGTAACGGTTGTGTAAACCTTTACGATATACTTCTTTCATTTTCGCTACATTAGAGCTTCCATATTGCGCTATTGGAATATTTGTTTCTTTATTCACGAAGCAAGGCATGCTCATAGGCCACAATCTTTCTTCACCAATATTTTCATAAACAAATTTATGAATATCTGCAAGTTGAGCCAAGGTTGTTTTCGGCTCTTTTTCTGGAGGCGTAATGAACTCCATTAAACTTTCGGAAAAATCAGTGGTGATAGTATCGTGTGTGAGTGTCGCACCCAGCGCTTCAGGGTGCCCTGTGGTTGCTAAGCCGCCTGTTGGATTAACTCTAAGCGCTTCCCTCTCTATTCCATGCTTGATATTCGGCAAGGAGGTTTGAAACTGAGATTGAGAAAGTGACGTTAAGCGCTCTGCAAAGGTAAGTGAATGAATAGCCAAATTATAATTCCGTTACTGGTTTGAAAAACCCCTGTAGATAAATGCCACAGGGGTATTAACGTAAGTTGCCGCCTAGTATAGTGTGTAAATTATAAATTCACACCAAAGATTTACCTACTTTGGTACTTCTAAATCGATAATTTGTCTATCGAGTACCGATAGTTTTTCGCGCAATGTCGCCGCATCTCCGACAACAATAATGTCCATAGAGTCGGTGTCTAACCATTTAGCTGCTAATGCATTAAGTTCTTCAGTCGTGGCATTATTGATGATTTCTTTTTGACGCTTGCGGTAATCTTTATCTAAGTCATAACCCAACATTCTAATTAAGATGCCTGCTTTTCTCGTCGGTGTTTCTGAACTTAGTGCATCTCGTTGTGTGTAAGCCTTTTTCATAAGCTCAAGTTCATCTTGGGTCATGCCCGATGCTTGATACTTATCCATTTCCTTTAAAAACTCTTGAA
The DNA here is from genome assembly GCF_000226565.1 of Glaciecola nitratireducens FR1064. Classification (NCBI taxonomy): domain Bacteria; kingdom Pseudomonadati; phylum Pseudomonadota; class Gammaproteobacteria; order Alteromonadales; family Alteromonadaceae; genus Brumicola; species Brumicola nitratireducens. Next base: position 2,520,496 of record NC_016041.1, read on the forward strand.
TACTTGCCACCGTATGCTGTCCAGCAACATCAGCACTCGCGCTAAACGTCCCCGTCATTTTGCCGCCATTGAAGCCGCTGCGTGCGCCGTATGTGTAGCCTTTATCTTCACGTAAGTTAAGATTAATTCTGCTATTGAACATGCCCCCTAATGGAAAGTTCATCAGGCCTGACTTAAAGTATTCACCTTCAGCATCAAATACCAAAGCATGCTTTAATATTGAAATCACTGACTGTACGCCACCAGGGTTGTCAACAAGATATATTTTTCCTTTTCCAGCATTGGCAAATTCACCAAAGCTTGGCAGGGTATATTCTTTACCCTCCCACGCAGAAAGGAACGATATTGTTTCAATAGCCTCGGCTTTTGGTATATCCCCCACTATCACCACATCTGCGAAATTAGGACGATAGTAGTTGTCGTAAAATGCCTTTAGATCTTCCAAAGTGATGGCCTGGACACTCTGAGTTGTTCCTTCCTCTGGCATACCAAGAATATTGCTCTCACCAAACAGCACAACGCTACTAGCTCTGCTGGCTAGAGTCGATGGGTTTTTTAAAGCTTGCTGTAAACCTTGCAGCGTATTTTGTTTCAAGCGCGCAAAGTCTGCTTCTTTGAAACCGGGTGAAAACAACATTTCTTGCAAAATAGTCATGGTTTCAGACAAGTTTTTTGTCAATGAAGATACATACACGTTTGTGTAGCGACCAGATGCACTAAATGAAATACTGCTGCCAAGTAATGCGAGACGGTTGGCTACTTCCACGTTGCTAGACAGCGCCGTGCTCTCGTTCATCATTTGTGCTGTCATTACTGCAATACCGGGTTTATCAGCAGAATCTAGCAGCGGGCCGCCTTCAATCGCAATGTTCATAAAAACCGTGGGAGTTTCATCAGTATCCACACCAAGAATTTCGATACTTTGGCCACCGGTGTTCTGAACACCAGCGCCCTCGCCGACAACGTCGCGGTCAAACGTGTGACTCCAAAATTCAGGAATGCCAACAATAGGATTAACTCCAGCAGCAGGTTGTAGGCTTCGATCAAAGTTATCCGCTATTTTTGTTTGCTCAATAGCGTCAGCCAACTCAGTTTGAGCGTCATATTCACGCACTGGTAAACTAAAGTTTTGCGCTGCCACAGCAAGTTGCGCTTGTCCCTCTGGCACAATACTGAGTACCACCGCAGGCTTGTTTTTCACGTATTTATCGAAGACACGCATAACATCGTCTTTGGTCACGGCGTTGTAGCGCTCTATATCAGCTTGAATGCCATCAGGTTCGTTATCGAATATTTGGCCGCTGGCTAACTGACGTACCTTGCCAGCAACACTCTGTAGACCAAAAATAGTACCACTTTCAATTCCTGCTTTTGTACGCTGTAAGTCATCATCCTGAACGCCTCTTTGCTCAAACTCAGCGAGTGTTTCATTAATGATCGTTTGCATCTGCTGTAAACCTTGCACTTTTTCAGGATTAACCAATGCCAGTAACTGGAATTCACAGGCTAATTCACGACAAGGATGACCTGCGAATGCTTGCAACGCTAAACCATTCTGTACCATGTTCTTGTAAAGTAATGAGGTTTTGCCTCCGCCCAGAATATCGGCTAGTACGTCGAGTGCAGGTTCGTCCGGATGCTTTGCATAAACTGTCGGCAGGGTAATTTGCAGTAAAGGCAAATGCACTTTATCTTCCAATGTGATGAAACGAGTTTCAGCTAGTTTGGCGGGTGCTTTTTCTGCTTTAGTCACCTCTGGTCCGCGCGGAATAGTAGCAAAGTACTTTTCAACCCATGCTTTAGTTTGCGCTTTATCAATGGCGCCACCAATAGTTAACACTGCGTTGTTAGGGCCGTACCATTTTTGGAAGAACTTTTTGAGATCGTTAACGTTAACTCTATCAAGGTCTTCGACGTAACCAATGGTAGACCAAGAATATGGGTGTCCCTCAGGATAAAGCGCTTCTCCGGTTCGTTCAAAACGCAAGCCATAAGGTTGATTATCAACGCGTTGACCTCGCTCGTTTTTAACTGTTTCGCGCTGGTTTTCAAATTTTTCTTGCGTCACAGCATCCAGTAAAAACCCCATGCGGTCAGCTTCCAACCACAGCACTTTTTCAAGTTGATTGATTGGAACCGTTTGATAATAATTGGTGATGTCAGCATTGGTAGAGCCATTCATACTACCACCCGCTTCAGTCACAATCTTAAAATGCTCTTCATCGGCTACATTTTCTGAGCCTTGAAACATCATATGTTCAAAGAAGTGTGCAAAACCTGAACGGCCCAACTCTTCTCTAGCAGAACCAACGTGATAAGTAATGTTAACTTCCACAAGCGGATCCGACTGATCTTCATGCAGGATTACCGTCAGTCCATTAGCGAGCTGGTATTTTTCATATTTTATGACTGACCCAGATAACTGTTCTGATTTTGTTTCTGTACTGTTATTGTTCGCTGGTTGGCATGCGCCAAGCGCAAATATAGACGCCGCCAACATAAAGAATACGACCTTTCTTGAGAGCCTTGTAATCATCTTTTACCTTTGTTGTTTACCGTTGTAAGGTGGGAGGCTCAAGCTTCGAGCCGGATATTTTCTATCCCTTTAGCGCGACTACCAAAATTGTACCTGTAATGCAGGCTGGTAATTTCGTTTTATAACCAATATATTGTAGAAAAGTTTACGTTAAACCGTACATTAGACTATTATGCATGATGACAACGCAATGTGCATATTCATTCGCTAAAAACTGGACCAAAACATGTCAACTAATTTACCCATTCTTAACTATGACTTCGCATTAAATCAACTTGGTGGTAACGAAGCGCTCTTGAGCAAAATGCTGGGTAAATTTGTTACCGAATTTGCACGAGTCCCCTCTGAAGTAAGCAGCTCTCTAGAAAATAACGATATCAACAGTGCGAAAATTAAAGTACACACTGTGAAAGGAATTTCTGGCAACTTAGGGCTGCAGGCTTTATTCGATTGTGCAACACGCTTTGAAACAGAGCTTCGGGAAGGCCATTGGAACCAGTCTACTCTGCTAGAGTTTACGCAAATTACCGGCGACAGCTGCACTGAAATTCAGCAAATGGATCAAAAAGAAGCTCCATTACATGAGAATGGCGGCACGACTCTAGCCCCGGAGACAAGCAAAACCGAACTCATAAAACGTTTAAAAAGAAACGAATTTATTGACGATGACACTTTGTTTGATATGGTCTCAAGCCTGCAGTTATCAGAGTCAAGCTCCAGAAATCTTATTAGCTTAGTTGAGGATCTTCAGTATCCAGAAGCGATCGCGATAATAGAAGAGAGTTGTTAAGCAAGCCCCCACCTATGCTAAAACTTGTTTTAGATAATCCAGATTTTTTGGTCCTCAATAAACCTTGTGGCATGCCTATGCATGACTCTGCCGAAGCAATCGTCCCCATGGCCGAAGCGTTATTCAACGTCGACAAGCTGTGGTTAGTCCATCGCTTAGATTCTGATACATCGGGCTGCATCCTGCTCGCCAAAAACAAAGATGCCGCGGCGGAATTCGGTAAACAATTCGCTGAAAAGACGATACAAAAATACTACCTTGCACTTATTGATAGCAAGCCTAAAAAAAAGCAAGGAACGATCAAAGGCGATATGAAAAAATCGCGCAATGGCGACTGGAAATTAAGCACGGATAACGATAATCCTGCTGTTACTCAATTTTTCAGTTTCGTGGTGAAAGATCCTTTACAAGCGCCAGAAATAAATACTGAAGCTACAATGCGTCCAGCGCTTAGACTATGCATGGTCAAGCCTATCAGTGGCAAAACACACCAAATAAGAGTTGCACTAAAATCGCTCGGGTCGCCAATTATCGGTGATAAACGCTACAAAGGTACGCCGTCAGACCGCTTATATTTGCATAGCTATGTGCTCCAGTTCACTCATAATAACGAATTTTTTAATGCTTCTTGCTTACCTCAAACAGGCGAACTGTTTGCTAAGCACCTAGATAGCTTTTTCACTCAACACGCTAAACCATGGTTAATGAAATGGCCGACATTCAAAGCATAAAGAACATCGGTATTATCGGGCGCGGCGCTATTGGCGTTAACATTGCGTTTAACCTGCAGTTGGCAGTAAACATAAAGACAACGCTCTTCGTTCGAGATAACAATGATCTTAACCACCAGCTCACTCTATTAGATGCAGACGGCAACACGCACCAGATAAACACACCGCAGCAGTTTCTCTCCCAGCAGGCGCTTAAACAAATCGATATTTTAGTAATACCAGTGAAACAATATCAAATTGAAGCTCTTCTGCAGGAACTTGCGCCGATACTCGGTTCACAAACGGCAATATTGCTTTTGCACAATGGTATGGGTGGTATCGAATTAGCACAAAAATATTTACCAAATAACCCCCTACTTGTCGGCACAACAACCGACGGGGTTTATAAAAGCTCTCCTACTTGTTTTAGCCAAACCGCTGTCGGTCAGTTTGACATTGGTATTGTTGACGAAGAACACCCATCGGATAACGGCGAGCAATCGGACTGGGAATATCTCGAATATCTGCATCCCAACCTTCGCTGGCGCAATGACATCGTGTTCGCCCTTTATCAAAAAATAGCGGTAAATGCAGCGATAAACCCACTAACAGCATTGAAAAACTGCAAAAATGGTGAACTTCTTAATTATCATGATGATATAAAAAAAATAAAAGAAGAGATATTCGATTTATACGAGTTTATGAATCTACCTTTGGACAATCATGCGCTTTCTCAACACATTGACGCAGTCATTCTGCTCACAAAAGATAATTATTCATCCATGCATCAAGACTTTCACAACGGTCGCGAAACCGAAGTTGACGGGATCTTAGGGTTTTTGTTAGATAAGGCCAAAGAAACGGGCATGAAAATACCGATTATTCAAACCTTGTATAAACAAATAAAAGCGGGATCAAAGTAAGATTCAACTGTCTGCGCAATCGGTATACTTTTTTTCTATTTTTAAAAAGAGTTCGTCATAAATAAAGAAGCTAGTAATGAAAAAGCCTAACGCGCAATAACCACGTTAGGCTTTCAAATTGAATATAAAGACAAGCTTATGCTGTCAAGTTTCTCTTCGCTGCAATTAGTCGTGTGATACTGGCTTCATGTGTGGAAACAAAATCACATCTTTGATGGTCGGACTGTCCGTAAACAACATCACCAATCTATCAATGCCTATGCCCTCTCCTGCGGTCGGCGGTAAGCCATATTCCAAGGCAGTAATATAGTCTTCGTCAAAATGCATTGCTTCATCATCACCGGCATCTTTTTCTTGTACTTGCTTTTTAAAGCGACTCGCTTGGTCTTCAGAGTCATTAAGCTCCGAGAAACCGTTCGCTAACTCTCGACCACCAACAAAAAACTCAAACCGATCAGTTACAAATGGATTGTCATCATTGCGGCGTGCTAATGGAGAAACTTCCCACGGGTATTGTGTGATGAATGTCGGTTGATCAAGTTGTTCTTCGGCGGTCGCTTCAAATATTTCGCAAAGGTACTTACCTGCACCCCAGATACCGTCAACTTCTGGCTCTTTTATGTGCAGTTGCTTCGCCATCGCTTTCAGCTCTGGTAAGTGATTCTCAGGATCATTAATCGCAGCTACGTTAGCATCAGGCCAATATTTAAGAACCGCATCTCCCATACTCAAACGCTGGAAAGGCTGAGCAAAATCGTATTCTTTTGTTTCAACAACCTCACCTTCAGCATTTTTAACGGTATTGGTGATTACCGAGGTACCCATAACAGTATCAGCAAGGTAGCGCAGCATTTCTTCCGTTAAGTTCATCAAATCATTGTAGTCTGCGTAGGCTTGATAAAACTCTAGCATCGTAAATTCAGGATTATGACGCGTTGACAAACCTTCGTTACGGAAGTTGCGGTTGATTTCAAATACACGTTCGAAACCACCAACAACCAAACGCTTTAGATACAATTCTGGCGCGATTCGCAAGTACATCCCGATATCTAAGGCATTGTGATGTGTTGTGAATGGCTTTGCCGTTGCGCCGCCAGGGATAACTTGCAGCATCGGTGTTTCAACTTCCATAAACTGACGTTCTGTTAGGAAATTACGAATCCCACTGACAATTTGGCTACGAATTTTAAATGTGTTGCGTGTGTCAGGATTAGTGATCAAATCAACATAACGTTGACGATACTTTGTCTCTTGGTCCGCTAAGCCATGAAATTTTTCAGGTAGCGGGCGCAGCGCTTTAGTTAACAATTGATAGTCAGCCATATCCACATATAAATCACCTTTTCCTGATTTATGCAGGTCACCGCTGACGCCAATAATATCGCCAATATCTAAAGAACCATATTTAGCTTTGATGTCTTTTTGTGCATCTTTTGAAGCATACGACTGGATTTGTCCACTCATGTCCTGCAGTAGCAAAAATGGACCACGTTTAGCCATCACACGACCCGCAATACTGACCTTGTTTGCTTGCGCCGCTAAGGTCTCTTTGTCTATTTCACCAAAGGTAGTCTGCAAGTCTTGTGCATAGTGTTTACGGTTAAATTGATTCGGGAAGCCGTTCGAAGCACAGTTTTCGCGTATATGCGCTAACTTGCCACGACGCTCGGCAATCAATTTATTTTCATCTTGCTGATGGTCACTCATGAGTAGTCCTGTTAATTACTGTGTTACTAAAGGCCAGACTTTAAGCTGGCTTCAATGAATTTATCTAAATCACCGTCTAGTACGGCTTGTGTATTTCTAGTTTCAACGCCAGTGCGCAGGTCCTTGATGCGAGAGTCATCCAATACATAAGAGCGTATTTGACTGCCCCAGCCAATATCTGACTTTCCGTCTTCTAAAGCTTGTTTCTCTGCGTTTTGTTTTTGCAGTTCATATTCATAAAGTTTGGCTTTCAACTGTTTAAATGCCTGATCTTTATTCTTATGCTGCGACCGATCATTTTGACACTGCACAACAATATTCGTTGGTAAATGGGTTATTCGCACGGCAGAGTCGGTCCTGTTCACGTGCTGTCCCCCTGCGCCTGATGCGCGATACGTGTCAATACGAAGGTCAGCAGGATTAATTTCAATCTCAATGTCGTCACTGACTTCCGGATAGGCGAATGCCGATGCGAAAGATGTATGGCGGCGACTGCCGGAGTCGAACGGCGACTTGCGAACCAAACGATGAACGCCGGTTTCGGTGCGCAACCATCCAAAGGCGTATTCCCCTCCGAAACGAATTGTTGCGCTTTTAATACCCGCAACATCGCCATCGGACAACTCAATAAGCTCCGTTTTAAAGCCGTGTGCCTCGCCCCAGCGTAAATACATGCGTAAAAGCATGTTCGCCCAATCTTGGGCTTCTGTGCCGCCTGAGCCTGACTGTATATCTAAATACCCGTCGTTAGCATCATTTGGGCCAGAAAACATTCTTCTGAACTCAAGCTTTTCAAGTGCTAGCGTTAAGTCTTTTAATTCGGCTTCAGCGTCGTTTAGGGTGTCTTCATCTTCTGCTTCGACCGCAAGTTCAAGAAGCCCTTCAACGTCTTCTGTGCCTTGCGTCAGTTTCTGAATAGTAAGGACGACTTCTTCTAATGCTACTTTTTCTTTACCCAAGGCTTGTGCCTGTTCTGGATTGTTCCAGATATCTGGATTTTCAAGCTCTCTTGAGACTTCTTCTAAACGTTCTACTTTGACATCGAGGTCAAAGATACCCCCGAAGTGATTCGGTTCTTTCACGAACATCCGCAATAGCGGTTTGAATTGGATTAATTTCGAACATATTTCAATATTTTAACTAAAAAATTAAGAGGCTGGATCTTACAGAATTTATGATGAATTTAATAGATGGAACGAGGTGCAAATAAGCAGAAAACCTAGATTTTTATGGTCAACGCTATTTGCAACTCGATATATTACGGGAATTGACTTATTTTGCAGCTTGCAAAAGCGTTTCAGCTAAGCTGCGACCAATTCCATGTAGATTTTTTTGTGTTTTTTCATCTACCACATTGTGGTTTTCATCAACCAGTTTCGCAACACCGCTTACTGCTAATTGATTTGGCAATACATGCATACCAATGTTACCAAGCAGCATGCGCAATGGTACTAATCCTCTTATTCCGCCAAGACCACCTGGTGAAGCTGCGATAATCGCCGCATACTTGCCCTTGAATGCTTGCAACGGCTTCTCTCCATCTTCCATGCGTGACGCCCAGTCAATCGCATTTTTTATCAACGCGCTGTAGCCGCTGTTGTATTCTGGATTACCAATAATGAAACCATCGTGCGACATAAGCAATTGCTTAAATTTTTTGGCATTTACTGGCATGCCTTTTTCAGCTTCGAGATCCTCATTGAAAATAGGCATATCGAACTCTGACATATCAATGACGGTAACCTCAACGCCATCTACATTAGCGCCTTCAGCTGCACATTTGGCAATACTAAAGTTATATGAGTTTTTGCGGCCACTGCCGGCGAATGCGAGTATTTTTGGCATTTTGTTCCCTTTTTGACTAATTTTTAAAGACTTTGTTTACATGCAGAAGCGTTTATTTAATTGCTCCTAACTCCAGCGCCAGCTAGTTTATAGACGCTGTATTCTTATACTGTTGTACGTCATTTTACGTTAATTGTTCAGTCTGCGATTACGCTGCGTTGTTACATCAACAACAAATACACAATTGGCTTTGTGCCGCCTTGTTTTGTTTTTATTGAGTAGGCTTGAGGATAGCTGCCTACATTGCTTCTAAGGTGTCGATCCCCAAAATTTCTAAACCGACTTTGAGCGTTTTTGCCGTTAGTGCACATAAACCTAAGCGGCTGCTCCTATCTTCTTCACTGACCTGCGGTTTCAACACAGGATTAGCCTCGTAGAAGCGCATAAACAAGCTTGCTACTTCATATAAATAGGTACACATAATATGCGGTGTCGCTTCCTTACAAACGGCTTCAAGTACTTCATCAAATTGCATAAGTTTAACCACTAAATCATGCTCTTGAACTGAAGCGACTGAGACAGAGGCTTGGTAAGTGTCCATATCTTGCTTAGCGTTTCTAAAGATACTTTTCACACGCGTATAAGCATACTGTAAATAAGGTGCTGTGTTACCTTCGAAGCTGAGCATCGTGTCCCAGTCAAAGATATAATCCGTTGTGCGGTTTTTACTTAGGTCAGCGTATTTCACTGCGCCAATTCCGACAGTAGCAGCTACTTGCTTTTTGGCGTCGGCACTTAAACTTGACTCGCGCTGGCTAATTAGCACCTCTGCTCTTTCAATCGCTTCATCTAGTAAGTCAGACAGCTTTATAGTCTCTCCTGAGCGAGTTTTGAAGGGTTTGTTGTCTTTTCCAAGCATCATGCCAAATGGACAATGCTCATAGCTGTCGCTTTCAGCTAAATAACCAGCCTTGCGCGCTACAATTTCAGTTTGTTTAAAGTGTAATGCTTGTCTGTTATCTGTAAATATCAACGTTCGTTGTGCATGTAGTTGATTTGCACGATAGCGAATGGCTGCTAAATCGGTAGTAGCATAAAGGTAACCACCGCCCGACTTTTGCACAATATACACCGCAGGGTCGCCGTCTTTATTCGACATTTCAGGAATAAATACGACTTTTGCACCTTGGTCTTCAACCACAATACCTTTTTCAGTTAAGTCTGCTAACACATTCACTAAGTCTGGGTTGTAACTACTCTCACCCATAATATGCTCACGCTTAAGACTCACATTTAGCTTTTTATACACTTCTTCGCTGTGCTGAATTGAAATATCAATAAACTGCTGCCAAAGCTTCAGACAAGCTGCATCGCCTCCTTGCAGTTGAACCACATAATCGCGAGCGCGATCGGCAAAACCGGCTTCGTTATCAAACCTGACTTTCGCTTCACGGTAAAAATCTTCTAAATCAGAAAGTGCAGTTTCTGCAACAGAGGAACTTTTCAATTTATCATTTAAGTGCGCAAGCAACATGCCAAACTGTGTTCCCCAATCACCCATGTGATTCTGACGGATCACGTGGTGTCCTAAATACTCTAGAACATTGACTACAGCATCACCGATGATCGTGCTTCTTAGGTGACCGACATGCATTTCTTTTGCTAAATTTGGTGAAGAGTAATCAACCACAATGGTTTTGCTCTCGTGTGGTTCTATCGTTAGCTTGCTATCTTGAAGTGCACGTTCACACCACGCTGACAACCATTCATTCTTTAAATGAATATTGATAAAACCTGGGCCAGCAATTTCAAGTTTACTCGCTACGTCGTCCAATTTAACGTTGGCAAGAATTTGTTCAGCTATATCACGCGGCTTTTGCTTTAATTGCTTTGCTAGCGCCATTGCCCCGTTAAATTGGTATTCGCCAAAGTCGGGTCTTGTGCTTCTACTCAATGGAATAGGAGCATCTTGGATACCCATTGCCTGAACAGCTTGGGCGAATCTAGCGCTGAGTAAATGATGAATATTCATGTTTTAGTAAACCTAATGTTCTCTGGTGGTTTTAAATTCAATGTCTGGATGACGCTCTTGCGCTAGAGACAAGTTGACCATCGTTGGCGCAATGTAAGCCAAATTATCGCCGCCATCTAAGGCTAAGTTCACTTCTGCTTTGCGCCTAAACTCGTCTAACTTGCGTGCGTCATCGCAATACACCCAGCGCGCTGTGGCAACAGCGACACCTTCATATATTGCATCTACGTTATATTCGGCCTTGAGTCTGGCAACCACCACGTCAAACTGCAGCACACCGACGGCACCAACAATTAAATCGTTATTCTGCAATGGCCTAAATACCTGCACTGCCCCTTCTTCAGAAAGTTGTATCAAACCTTTCTGCAATTGCTTTTGCTTTAGGGGGTCGCGTAATCGAATACGCTTAAATAATTCTGGAGCAAAATTAGGGATACCGGTAAAGCGATACTTTTCACCCGAAGTGAATGTGTCACCAATTTTGATAGAACCATGATTATGTAAACCGATGATGTCGCCAGCATACGCATCTATAAGCAGGCTTCTGTCACCAGCGAAAAAGGTGACTGCATCCGCTACACGAACATCTTTACCGATGCGACTGTGATGCATTTTCATGCCTTTTTCATACTTGCCTGAAACAACACGGCAGAACGCAATTCTATCGCGATGCTTAGGGTCCATATTTGCTTGGATTTTAAACACAAAACCACTAAAGCTCTTATCGCTGCTGTCAACACGACCTAAATCATGCTCTCTGCCCTGTGGCTTCGGTGCCCATTTAATGAGGCCATCGAGCATATGGTCAACGCCGAAGTTACCGAGTGCTGTGCCAAAGAAAACCGGCGTTAGTTCGCCAGCTAAAAAAGCCTCATGATCGTATTCATGAGAAGCTCCTCGCACGAGTTCCAACATATCTCGTAGTTCTTCAGCGTAGACACCTATCGCAGCATCAAGATCCGGGTTGTGTAGCCCTTTGATGCTTCTTGCCGCTTGAATAGTATGACCTTGACCCGACTTGTATAGAATCGTTTCGTCACGCAATAGATGATAAACGCCCTTGAACTCTTTACCCATGCCGATTGGCCAAGTAATAGGGGCACATTTGATTTTCAGGATATCTTCTACTTCATCTAACAAGTCGATTGGATCTCTTGTATCGCGATCCAGCTTATTGATAAACGTGATGATTGGAGTATCGCGTAAACGAGTAACCTCCATGAGCTTTATCGTTCGAGCCTCAACGCCTTTTGCTGCATCAATAACCATCAAACAGCTATCTACCGCAGTTAACGTCCGGTATGTATCTTCGGAAAAGTCTTCGTGCCCTGGAGTATCGAGTAAGTTCACCAAGTGATCTTTATATGGAAACTGCATAACCGATGTAGTTACCGAGATGCCCCGCTCTTTCTCCATTTCCATCCAATCGGATTTCGCATGTTGTCCAGACTTTTTACCTTTGATCGTACCCGCAATCTGTAAGGCATTTCCGAACAATAATACTTTTTCTGTAATAGTGGTTTTACCCGCATCGGGGTGAGAAATAATCGCGAAAGTACGACGTTTCTCTATCTCACTTTGGTAACTCATAATGTCTCGTTAGGTTTGTGCAAATCAAAAGGTTCAGGTTAAAAGGCGCAGGCTAAATGGCGCAAAATAACGGGTGCATATTCAAAGGCGCGAATTGTACCCTCTTCGAACGCATTTTTGAATGTTAAATACAGATAAAGCTTACAAGACTTTCTTCATAACGTAAGCATTTTCTCTAGGAGCGGCGGGCGCGTTTTTCTGGGTGGCTTGCGTGGTGCTGTCGATAGCTACTGCAGTGTCGTAATAATTTTTACGTTCACCGATGAGTTCAAAGCCCACTGAACGATAAAGATTGATAGCAGCGTTGTTGCTGAATCGGACCTCGAGAAATATCGACTGCTGCTGCATCTTGCCGGCCAAATCAAAACTAGCTTCCATTAACTTTCTGGCTATTCCCTTATTTCGATGCTGAGTGTCTACCGTAATATCTTCAATAGTGCTCTCATCTAGCACGCTTGATAACAACACATAACCAACAATATTATTATTTTCTTTAGCGACTAAGGAAAAGTCATTTAGCGCACTTTTTTCGAACGTGCTGTATGTCCATGGATTTGGCCTGCTCGTTTTAAAAATGCGGTAAGCCTCCGCGATATCTGCCTCGTTGAACGCAGATATTACGACCATCCCTGCGCCTTGAAGTGAGATTCTAGCGTGTTCCATAACTGTTTTTTGCTTGCCGCCGTAGTCAATGCTTCAGCGTTAGGCGTTATCAATAGTTTATCTTTTAAGGAAATCGTTTTACTGTCATGAACTTGCCAAATCAGACCTAATTCTACCGTATTGCTAACTGCAAACACGCTCAAAACTTGTTTAATAAAGTCATTCGCTTCGTCTATCAGCTCGGGGCTTTTTTGTTCCTCCTGTTGTTCCTTTTGTTCGCTATGTACAAGCCTGTCAGTAACGCTTTCTTCTGCTACGTGCTCAGCACTTTGCTCTGTATCAAGCACTGAATTCGCATCCTTTCTCTGTGCGCTTGAGTCCACTGATGGTTCACTCGGCAGACTAAGGCAATCAAATAGAGTGATGCCTGCACGACGCTCATACAATGGAATGCCCATTATTTGCAGCGTTGCCTTTTGATAGTCGCTCAACTGATAGTCGCTCAACTGATTATCGCTCAACTGATTATCGCTCAACTGATTATCGCTCAACTGATTATCGCTCAACTGATTATCGCTCAAGGCTGTGTTCCTAGATTGAAGTGGACTCGATTTAGACGAATGCAATTTGGCTGCCTTTTACGTTATCGATTAGTGTTTTACTTATCGTTTTCTATTAACAAGGATAGCCAAAATTTGAACCTGATAAAAGGGTTTTATGACAAAGTTGATGAGTGAAATAATTCATTCACTATGGATAGAAAGTGCAAGAAATTGGCAGGGGTGGAGGGACTCGAACCCCCAGCCATCGGTTTTGGAGACCGCTGTTCTACCAATTGGAACTACACCCCTGAAGTAGTTTGCATTATACGTTGACGAAAATAAAAAGAAAGAATTTTATAACAACAATTGAGTGACAGCCTAAATTTTAGGCGTTAAACCAAGCGCTTGGTACCACAGCTTGTAAGTCAATTCGATAAAACCGGCCTGTTTTGAGCAGCCTTCATAAACCTCGTTGATCGGAATGTTGTTTTGTTTAGCGTAAGCCGTCAACAATAAATCGTGCTGTTGCGTGTCGAAAGCATTAACTTTGGCGCATGAAAGTAGGTCAAAATAACGACTCCCCATGCCAGCATATTCCCAATCAAGAATAATTTTTGTCGGAATGCATAGGTGCGCCCAAACAAGGTCATTATGACAAAAAGCCTGTTCTTTTGGAGCCGACTCCATGCTCTCTATCCACTTTTCCGTTGCTCTAGTAACCTCATCAACTAAGAAGCTTGGTGGATTTGCTAGTGACGTCAAATATTGATGCCACTGTCTGGGCAAATCAACGACTTTCGCTATCACCTTACTGTTGTGGACACGCGTTAATGCTGTCGCTAGTGAGTTTATGTGTAGCTCATCAAAAAACAACAACATTTGGCTTCTATGCTGTTTTATCCATTGCTCAACGTAGATACCGGTTTCTATTGATAGGTAAATTGGCTTTGGTGCCAAACCCTTCTGTGAAAGACGTAATTGAAGATCAAAGCGTTCTTGGCGATCGATGCAAAGAGAATCCTCACCTTGAAACTCTTTTACCAAAAACTCTTTAGAATCATCGCTTAAGTGGTAAGTATGATTTATAGCGCCGCCCGACAATGGATACATAATTGCATCGTCAGTTAAGCCAAGAGGCAATTTTAAAAGCCTCATAAGTTCATCGCTTTGCACTAAAACCACCTATCTCATCTTAAATCTTTGCGCCAATTTAAAAAGCCGTAAACTGACATCGCAGTATAAAAGAACATTAATAAGCAAGTTAAATACAGCCCACTTTGGTACATAAGGTAAGCACTTGCAGGATTAACAATTAACCAATAAATCCAATTGTCTATTTTTTTACGCGCCGTCATTACCGTTGCTATCACGGAAAACACTGCCGTAGCTGCATCTAACCAGACCCAATCTCCCGTAAACCACTGATTGCCAATCTTAGTTAGCAGTATTGTAGTAGCACAGCCAAAAATCACTAACAAGAGATGTATTTTAAGGTCCATGCGAGTGACGGGCAGTGACGATTTATCTTTGCCTTCCTTCCAACTCAAAAAACCAACCACTGCCATCAAGATATAATAGAAATTTAGCAGCATTTGAAAAACTAAGGTAACTTCCCAAAATAAATAAACGTAAATCCCTGTACCGATAAATGCGCAGGGCCAACACCATATATTTTGTCTAGCCGCTAAAATAACGTATAAAATAGCGAGCACAACGGCGAGCAGCTCCAGCAGACTCTGCTGCTGGAACTGCTGAACTGCTACATTAAAAAACTCAGTCACACACCTGAGCCCATTTTGTCTCCATTTAAAAATTTACAAACAAACACTGCTTGACCAGTTTCCATGTAAGTGCGCTTCATCTCCTTGCCTAACACTGACATGACGTGTTCGTAATCACCGCTAATAATCGTGCTAGCGGCAGATGTGCTGGTTTCAAGCCCTGTATCTTCATTTAGTCTATCTATAAAGGCTTTTATAGGTGCAATATACTTTTCATTGAGTGGATACAATGAGATATCAACAACGAGCTTCATCCATATTCTCCTTAAAAATGATAAGTTGCTGTAACACCGAGTTGACGCTCTTGGCCGAACTGATAGTAAGGTTCAGCCGGGAAGTAGCCATCTCTGGGATCATTATTGAAGCCACCAAAACCTCTCGTCGGCAGCTTTCTATCAAATATGTTCTTAGCCCACAGTTGAATCTGCACGTCGTCCAATTGCCAATTAATTTCTGTATTAAATACGGCCGTGAATGGCGCTCGTTCGTCGTGACCCACTGAAAAACGATGGCGGTCCTTGCCCTCAAACTCAAGGACCCATGCGACATTATCAGTAATGTCATACTGGCTAGAAACATAAAACGTGATTTTAGGTGACTGAGCCTGTTTCTGTTTGTCCACAAAGCTACCGTCAACAAGTTGATAGTTACCAAAAGTTGCATCCAAGTATCCAACGTTGACAATGGCACTCAGGTTGTCACTCAACTGCCAGTTACTCGAAATCTCCATGCCCTTATTAATACCCGTATCAGCATTACCAATAACATCGATAAACTCAACTGCGCCGCTGCCATCTTCTCTATTCAACACAGCAAAATCACTTACCTGTGCATCTTCTCGCTGCATATAGAAAAATGTTAGTGATATGTTTCCTGTAATGCCGTCGTCGCTGTCTACCTTGCCTTTGATACCAAGTTCATAGTTCCAGTTATATTCAGGCGAAAATAGGCGATCGCTTTGTGAAACACGCTCGTCAGCGTTAAACCCGCCTGCTTTGTATGACCGCGAAATACTGGAATGAAAGGTTGTTTGCTGGATCATATAGCTGACGCTTAACTTGGCCGCTAGTAGGCTATCATCTAAGACTTCAGAAAATCCGTTGCTATCAATGTAGTCCGCATCGAATTTCTCTGCGCGAGCACCCGCCGTGATTGAGAGAGGCTCAGATAATTGCCAACTGCGCTCACCGTATAATGCTATTGAATTCGGCTCATATAGGCTTGTGAAGTCGTCACTTGCATAGGTATAAAAGCGAGTAAGGTCTTGTTCACTTTGCTGATAATACATTCCAATAACCCAGGGTGAACTTGCATCTACAGATGCATAACGGGCGTCAATTGTCTGATTGCTGACGCCTCTTTCGTACTGATCGAACGAACTATACTCGTCTGGATGAAAGCCAATATATGTCCAGTCTTCGTCATAGCCATAGTCCAGATCGGCATTAAGCGTGGTGAGCGAAAGTGAAAAAGAATGTTCACCTAAGTCTTGAATATATTTAATGCTGGCAGCTTGGGTGTCGGTGCGATCAAAGCCTGGCTCATCAGAACGTGTTTTATTGTCGTTATCTAAAGAAAACGCATCGTAGCCGTTATCAACATCGAAATGGTACAGCTTTATTTCTACATCTGCAGATTCTGAAATCGCATAGTCTACTGCTAGTTTTGCATTAAACTCGTCAATATTGTTGGTATCGTCTCGGTTTAAATAAATATTATCGACGAAACCATCGCTGTTAACTTTTTGTATGGCGATGCGCGCATTTAATCCGTCCGCTAATTGGTCTGAATAAGCGGCGCTGAATCGCTGCGTATTGTATTGTGCAAAACTTCCCTGTAGGTAGCCTGATTGTGAATCGGTGGCAGCATTACTCACTATTTTGATAATACCTGCCAAACCCGTCGCACCGAATCCAGTAGATTGTGGCCCAGATAATACTTCGACTTGTTGAACATCAAACAGCGCACCCAAACCGCCTAGTCCAGAAAAATTGATTTCATCGACAACCAGCGCCACAGAGGCGTTAATTGGTTCAGCAAATAAACTGCGCTCACCTATACCTCTAATTTGAATGAATTTGCCTCTTGATGCGCCACTGCTAAAATTCAGGTTGGGAACGATGCCGAGGATATCTTCAAGTTGCTCCGCTTGGCGCAAATCTAAAGAGCGTTGGTCAAGGACGGTAACACTAGTGGCTAAATTATCCAGGCTGCGCTGACTAAAGTCCGAGGTAACAACGATACGCTCAACGGCATCACCTTGCTCATCGCTATTATTACTGGAAGTGACTTGCGCTAAAGCGGCTGGATTGAAACTCGCACCGAGTACCGCAAATGCTACTGCCGATGCAATACGATTGATGCTATAAGATCCTTTTTGTTGGTTTGCAGGTTGCGAGTACGTGTGTTTCTTTACTGTTTTACTGTTTTTCATTTGGTTCTCTTCATGTCTTAGAAAAGAGCCGGTGTTGGAGCAGGTAATTGAAGTGTTTATACAACCATTCCTACGCCGGTACTAACCGGATCAGGTAAATAAGGGTTTTCAAATGAATCTCAGCAGCATATTGCTGCACCCCTTGGCTTAATGCGTTATTGAAAACGCTGCAGGCATGATATCAACAAAGAGTTGAAAGTAAATCAGTGAATTGACTAAATTTTACTTTTTAATCTACGATTTACAAAATCGTTACAAGAGTGGGCTGTATCCACCTATATTGCTTGAATTAATTGGTAACTCCCGACTCTACGTTTAACGATTTCATTTCTAGCTCTATTTGAGATTGCAAACCTTCCATTGTTTTACCGTGCTCAACGGGCTGTCTTGTTAAAGGATCGACTCTAACAAACACAATATCATCAGCTAAACAGATAGTTTTTTTACTCGCTTTATTGCGAACTAAGCACGTTACCGTAATTGACGTTCTGCCAACCTTTTTAGTTACCAGTCCAAATTCGACAATATCACCTTGAGTGGCTGGCGATTCAAAGCTTATTTCACCAATATGTTTCGTTACTAAACAATTTGTTTCTAACTGACAAATTGCGTAAATAGCAGCTTCTTCATCAATCCATTCCAATGCCCTGCCTCCAAACAGCGCATTCGCATAATTTAAATCATTTGGCATTACTAAACGTCTGGATAAAAAACGCATTTTTTTCCTTATCAATGTAGAATAATCGGGTTTGAGAGGCATCATTATAAAAGAGAGTACGCAGATTGACAGGCAAATCGCTCATTGATTGGTTTACAAAGCGGCAAACAAAGTTAAGCCATAGGCAATTATTGCTTATTAGTGGCGATGCTGAATGGTGTCAACAACAAACTGAACAACTGCTACAAGATGCTCGCTCGCCTACTTTGCTGTTGAGTAAAACAGCATTGAACTTTGATAGCATCACTAACCACAGTTTTATAACTGCCTGTCAAATATCGCAATATAAACAGCAACTTGGTACTGAATATGACATTGTCATCTACAATGCTTTTGATGGCCTAAAGCCGAGCGCACTTTATGCAATAGAGGGAGTAATAAGAAAGTCTGGATTACTTGTCATACTATGCCCTAACTTTGAAAACTGGGCAGAGTATGAAGCAGCGCATGCGGGCATTGCATTTAGCTTTAATACGCAACACCCAACAAGTCTTTTTATTGAAAGAATGCAGAAAATCTTGCTCAAAGATAAATCTGTTGCGCATATCAATCAACACGAGATCCACCTTCCCTTTGCTCGTGTTAGTGAGCATTTGCAGAATAAAGCTTCCCATATTCAACGCTTGAAATATAACAACTTGCAAAGTGAATTGAGTTCCAACCAGCAAGTTGCGTTTAACGACTCACTAAACAACATGAAAGCAAGCAAGTCTATTAGTTTGCTTACAGCTAAACGCGGAAGAGGAAAGTCGACCCTATTGGGCCAGCTTGCGGCCGAGATAGTTACGAGGAGCAGCGACGCTGAGGTATATATTGCAGCACCTCACATCAATAATGCGCAACGAGCTCAAATTGAGTATAAGAAAATCGTTAAGCATCTGGTATCAAACACTGCATCGCAAATTCACAAAGGCTGCAGAAAACACATAAAGTCAGAGCTTGAATTTATCGCGCCAGATCAAATATATCACCTACCTAAACAATCCATCCTAATCGTCGATGAAGCAGCTGCTATTGCGCCATCAATTTTATTATACGCGTGTAACAAATTCACCCATGTCGTTATGGCTACAACAGTTGCAGGTTATGAAGGCAGCGGTTTGGGTTTTAATCTACGAGTTTTACCAAAACTAAAGGAGTTGAGCTGTTCATTAACTTCGTCATTTCATCATGCCGAATTACATAACCCCCTGCGCTGGTTCGAAGAAGACGCCTTAGAAGCATTATTCACAAATATCTTTGCCCCCTTTGTGACTGATTTAACGTTGCCAGCTAATCAATCACAGCAGCCCCTTTCGCAATTTCATCTTCCTTACGCTGAAAACAAAGCGATTGATTCACACTACCATCACCTCGATAAAAAATGGCTAATTACGCATGACAATATACTGACTCAAGTTGTTGGTTTGTTAACGCAAAGTCACTATCAAACAACACCAGATGACTTGATGCGGATCCTTGACGCATCAGACCAGCATGTTGCGGTCTTAGCAAATAGTGATGACTTGACCCTCCCAGACGTTCTCATAACTTCGCTTGCCGTTGTTGCGCACGAAGGGAACGTCAGTTTTCCACCTAACGACCCGCTACTGGAAGGAATATTAAGTGCTCAACGTAGGGTTAATGGACATCTTGTTGCGCAAAACTTAACAACAACTTATTGCGAGGATTGGTTCATGACAGCGAAAAGTTGGCGTATTAGCCGTATCGCTGTCGTTCCGGAATTCCGTAGATTGGGCTTAGGCAGCTGTTTACTGCAATATGTGAGGCACTCTGCTGAACAAGCCGAAGTAGAATACCTCTCAACCTCATTTGGATTAACTACTGAACTACTGTCATTTTGGTATTCACAAAATTATAATCTGGTGAAGATTGGGGCAAGAAGAGACACATCTAGCGGAGAACACAGTGGCATCATGATCGCCTCGTTAACCACAAGCGCAGATAATAAGTTTGCTTCTTATCACTCTGTAGCGGTAAACGATATAGACTATTTTTTACAACATATTCTAAAACTGCACGGAAGCTCAGATTCATTTCTATTAATGCCAGACTTTATTCAGAAGCAGCGCGATAAAAGTGCCCAGCTGACTCACAGCAGCTCTTTAGCAAACTCTCTTCATGAACTTCGAATAGAGCAATTTAATGCCCAAAAACGCAGCTTTAGCAATACTGCAGCAAGCATTTACGCCCGCTTACAAAACAAAAATGACGAGGCATCGGAACACCTGCAAACCCTATTTGAAAGAGCTCATCACAAGAATTTATCAAAGGAAGAAAAGCAAAAAGTCCTTTCTGAACTCAGGCACAAACTTCAAAATAAATAGCTTCACCATGCGCTTTATTAGAACTTAACCGACATTTTCTTATGAGTCTCATGCTTTACACAAATGAGCAATAAGGTCTCCAGCCCGACCTTTATTTTAAACAAAAAAAAGCTCCTAAAAAGGAGCTTTTTTGCAGTGCGAGCCTGATTAAATACTAATGCCTCTGTTCGATGCTTTAGTCTTTATATACGGTTCCCACGCCAATGCATTTTTACGAATACCTGAATCTTTTTTAGCTTCTTGCGCAGCAGCCATGGCCGCTTTGTAATCACCTAAATAGAAATAAGCTTCGATAAGCGCATAATGAACTTTACCTGCATTTTCTTCGTTATTAACCAGCGACATCTTCAACGCTTCTACAGCGCCTTTGTAATCACCAGCCGTTAACAACATTGAACCTTGTCTGCGATAGAGTTCAGGGTCAGAAGCAACCTTTGCAGCTTGACCAAAATACGATGCGGCTTTCTTAAATTCACGAGCTTGGAAAGCAGAGTTTGCTACGGCAGATAAAGTGTCTTTATCTTTGGGTATTAAACCTGATTTCATGTGCTTTTCCATCAACGCAGTTGCACGATGTGGAATACCATTCACGCTAAATAACTGAGCAAGCTGTCTATGTTGAGTCGCCGTAGTTAGATGACCCTGCATGTATGCTAACTCAAACATCGTAAGCGCTTTAGCATAGTTCTCAGAAATCTGATAGAACAAGCCTGCGTTCTTGTACCAAGCATTTGAATCAGGAAATATTGGAAGTGCCGTCTCAATGACTTCGATAGCTTCTTTATATTTCTTCTGCTCATAGTAAACGCTCATTTTAATTGCATATGGCGTTTCTTTCGCAGGATCTAAAAACTGGATAGCTTTGTCTGCCGGAGCGATAACCTTATCCAATTGCTTCATCTCTTTATAAGCGTTAGCAATTTTAAGATAAGTCATACCGTCTTCTTTACACGTAAACTCCATCCACTTTTCAAACCAAGCTATAGCTTCTTCGTAGTCACCAGCTTCGTACTTCAAATCGCCGACTAACTTTATAATCGGCGCATGATCGTTATCGTTTAATATTTTAACTTTAACGGCACGTTCAAGATAGTCTGCAGCTTCTGCTCTTTTACCAGGTTCTGAAACTAATAATTGTCCCAAAAATCTGTCGACAGATGCTCTGTCAAAAGGGTCGTCTGTTTCTATCTCATACAGCAACTCGATAGCTTCTTTGACCAAATCTTGATTGTAAGCTTCAAAGGCTTTGTTCAGCTTTTTACCTACTTTCTGACCTAGCAGCTGCGTTTTAGCTGGTTTATAACCAGGACATTGAATTGCTAAGTTGGCTTGCGCCATAGACAAGGTCGAGTAAGACCCCATCACGAGTGCTGAACCGATCAACAATGAAGCTTTGAGAGTTTTAAATTTCATAACTTATTCTCCTAGCTTAAAGTCTAATTGAACTTCAAGTCCAAATTGCTTTTGAGCAACGCCATCAACGATTTTCGGACGATACTTCCACTTTCGAAGTGCGCGTTTCGCGTTGCGGTCGAAGATGCGCTTAGGATCAGCGTCAATAACTTCTACGTCTTCCACACCGCCCACTTCATTGATAGTGAACGACAGACGAACCCAACCTTCTTTACCATCGCGAGATGCTTGAGGTGGATAGTCTGGTGGGATACGCACGATTGGCGCTGCGTCACCGTCACGCATTGCACCTACACCGCCAACTGAAGTACTGATGCCACCAGTATCAACAGCGGGTATTGATAAGCTAAAGCCAGAAGCGTCTGGATCAGCTGCATCGGGTTCAACCAACTCAACTTTTGGTGGTTCTTGAGGTGGTGGTGGCTTTCTCACACGCGTCTGCACTTCGTCGTCAGGCTTTTGCATGACGATATCAATAACAGGCGGTGGAGGTAGTGCTTCCATTGCTTTTCCATCGTTCTCGACCAACTTAGCCATAACAATGAATAGACCAAAGGCAATTGATGCACCAAGCAAAATGGAAACTATAAATCTAACCATGTTAACTCCTCACCGCTATTGCAACGCGGTCGATACCTGCTTCCTTCACTTGATCCATCACTTTGACCACAATGCCGTGCTTGGCTTTGGAGTCTGCTTGGATGAAGACAACTTCAGAAGGTTGCTCTGATAATAATTTTTCAAGATTTGCCGCGACAGCTTCCACTGACATTTCGCGTCGATCCATCCAAACATCACCATTTTCGGTAATCGCAATAAATATGTTTGCTTTCTTCAGCAAGACTGCTGTTTCGCCTTCAGGTTTATTAACATCAATACCTGCTTGCTTAACAAAAACAGTCGTTACAATGAAGAATATTAGCATTATGAAGACAACGTCCAGCATCGGCGTCATGTCGATCTGAGCGTCTTCTTCTTCAACTCTTACTTTACGACCCATGATAATCTCTCTTAATGATGTGGCAGGCTATCGACCAATGTCTCTCTTGCCATCTTAGCTTTTGCTTCAAGGCGAGAACTGAAAAACAGTCCAGAAAGAGCTGCAACCATTCCAGCCATTGTCGGAATTGTTGCCATCGAAATACCAGCAGCCATTATTCTTGGGTTACCAGTGCCTTGCGTTGCCATACTCTCGAATACACCGATCATACCGGTTACTGTGCCTAACAATCCAATTAGTGGACACATTGCCACCAATGTGCGGATGATTAGCATTCTTGCATTCAATGAATCTGACGCCTGTGAAATCCACGTGTCACGAATTCTATGCGCATACCATGACGTAGTATCTTTTCTAGCATCCCAATCAGCGATGATTTGCTTCTTCACCCCTGGAAATACTGAACTCAAATACCAATAACGCTCTACCATCAAAACCCACATTAGGAAGAGCGCGGCAGCAACGAAATACAACACGTCACCGCCGGTAGCGATAAAGTCCCTGACAGATTCCCATAATCCGATCAGGTACAACATATTAAGCTTTCTCCGACTCTGCGCTAGTTGCAATGAAGCCAGCAGTTTGCTCATCTAATACATGAACAATTGACTTCGCTTTTGCAGCTACGATGCTGTGCACTAGAATAAGTGGAAGCGCTGCAATGATACCTTGAGCTGTTGTTACAAGTGCCATAGATATTGAACCAGCCATGATTCTTGGGTCACCAGTACCGAACAATGTGATTTGTTGGAAGGTTTCAATCATACCAAGTACCGTACCTAATAGACCAAGTAGTGGAGCGATTGCAGCGAATATCTTAATGATATTGATGCCTTTATCAATGCTTGGCAATTCACGTAAGATGGCTTCATCTAATTTAAGTTCTAATGTCTCTACATCAGCTGCTTTATTTTCTTGATAAACTGTTAAGATACGACCCAGTGGGTTCTTCGTATTCGGAGCATCAATATTTTTAAGCTGTGAACGCATTTTTGCGCCAGTAGCAGAAAGTGTTAGGAACTTGTATAAGCCAACAAGCAAACCAATCGCTAGCATAACAGTGATCGTATAACCTACTGGACCACCTGCGTGATATCTTTCCATCATCGTCGCTTTCTGCTTGAACAAGTTCAAGATTGCACCACGTGAAGGATCCACATATACCGGGATGAAACCATCTGAAGCGCTTGCTTGTAGAATATCTTGCGTTGTTGCTACTTGGTAACCATCTGGTTGACGGCCAAGCGGCTGCACTGTGTTATCCGCATCATCATATACTAAGTAACCTTGGTTACCGACTAAGTTGAAAGTACCGATACGAAGAACCGTTTGCTTCTCTTTACCACCATCCAAATTAAGTACTTCTGTTTCAAACTTTTCAACTTGACCAGACGCTGTCATTTCTGTTTGAAGAGAAACCCACAGCTCTCTTAATTCTTTAATATTTGGAAGTCCTTTCGAATCTTTAGACATTTCACCTAAAAATACGTCGCGACCCGGATATTGTGCGCTAACAATTGAAGTAGAAATTCGACCGTATGCGTCAGCAGAAGCTTGACGAACAACGCCAAACATTTCACCAAGGTCGCCCTTCGCTACATCTAACTCAACTTCTTTGTCGACTAACGCTTGCTCGTTTGCTGCAAACTGGTTAGCTAGGCGATCGCCACGGCCTTCTTCAGCTTTTAAATCAGCCTGAGCTTTACGCAAAAGTGCCTGCTTATCAGCACGCTCTTTGCGAAATTCAGCTTCACGTTGATCGTTTACGCGTGATTGCGCTGAACCTTCTTGCTTCACTTTCTGTAGCAAATCTTGCAGTGTTGTTGACGACTGAGCTTGTGCAAATGACGCTACACAAACCATTGCCGCTGCAGCAACAAGTGTTTTAATTGTTGGTTTCATTATACTTACTCCGCAGCTTTAATTGGTAATTTGATAAGATCTTCAGGAACTAGGCCCTGTGCCATTCGCACAGCCTGAATGATAGAATTAAGATACTCATCACCTAGCTTCTGGTAACTGCGGGAATCGTTATCCCAAGCCCAAGCACTCTTCTGATCTTTTGACAATGCTAACAAAGCAGTACGACCTAAGTTGAAGAAATCAACAGATACCTGCTGTCCGCTATCTTCGATAGTACCAGCGTAAGTCTCAATTTTAGAACCGTATTCGTTTTCTGTCTGGTACGCTTCAAGCACTACGCGGAAACGTTCTGCAACCGTAACGCTGGAATTAGACATAACGTCGCGCAGTCTTTGTACACGAGCAGTACGCTCTTCGATATTAATTGGAATATCTAGTTTGATAAACTCTTCAAGACTATCGATCATGTTAAACATTAACGGAACGATGTTTTGTCTCGTTTCATCAATTGAATCAATCTGTCGTTGCAGTGAGTCGATGCCACGCTGCTGATCTGCGACTAGATTGGCCAAGTAATCATTATATACCTTCAAGCTTTCAGTTGAATCAATGACGTTTCTGTATTCCGCCAGCATTTCTTGTGATTGCTCGAAAAGGTTATTAATTTTCTCTTGAGATTGCGCTGCTGCTTTATGGATCTTAGCTTCTTCGTTTTGTAAATCCTGAAGCTGATCTGCAGAGACGATCGAAGCATTCCCTAGTGCTAATGCACCCAGAACGCATGACGCTATTTGAGTTCTCTTGCTCATTTTGGACATATTCCCAACCATAGTTTTGATGTTCACGCCGTTAACAGTAACTGGCGTCGAAATTATAATTATAATAGTCGTGCATTCAAAAAATCGATGCACTCGCCTTAGATAGTCACAGGATGTTATGTAAATGTCAAGAAAACGCAGAGGCTAAGTGCCAATTTTTTGTAGGATTTATTGTCTGCTTTAAGCAAAAAATAATACGTTGGGAAATGCAAATAAACAAATGTCATGAAAATACGCAAAACAAGCCTTATTACTTGATTTATGCTTCTATTTTCAGTAGACCAACAAATAGAACGCATGTTATTTGTTGGATTAAAAAAGCGCAAATTCTGCGTTAATATTGACGAAAGCTTAAAGATTCATCCATTTCAGGTATGGTTGAACTCTATTTATCGCATTTTTGTGCAATGGTTTTCTTACTTGTGCCATTGATGCAGTGCTAACAAGTTGCTTAGATTTATAAAATTTATCGAAGTTACTATCGGCGCTAACACCCAAAAACTGCTGAATTTCGCTCATAACGTCACTGGGGTGACTAACTAAATCTTCATACTTCACAACCTTTATATCATCTGCATAAAATTGTTGCCAAAAAGCAAGAAGGTCAAGATGCTGTTGATAAAAAGTACAAATATCAGATAAATTACACGAATATGGCTGGTAAAGCCCAAAATGCTGAGTGTAAATAGAGAAAACGCTATTGGTTTTCTCTCGGCAAGTCCAAACGAACTTTGCTTTAGGAAATAGTTTCTTTATGTACCCCAGAAGCAAAAAGTTTTCAGGCTGTTTGTCTAAAATCCTCAGCTTGCTGTTATCTACTGCTGAGTTTGTCTGCTCACTAATCCGCGTTAGGTATTTCGTAATAGTGTCTAGCGCTAACTTGTTTTTGAGCAACAGCGGTGCCGAAAAAGTATTTGAATCAGCAAGTAGCTGCTTACGAAAAACATCAATCTCGCCACCAGAAATTAAGTTTGGATGAGTCGCAAGCATACTCTCCAGCAAGGTGCTCCCCGACCGAAATAAACCGCATATAAACACAAGTTCTGTATCATTGCTTGGCACCTCAGCACTGAAATCAAAACTATCTTTAATCAGTTCACACTGGTCAAGACTCTCTTTCACAGACGCTGATGTACGCCATTCAGCGTCAAGCTTATTGGCTTTCTCATAGCAACTCCAAGAGTCATTGTATAAGCCCGCTGACTCATAAAACCGGCCTAAACTGAAAAGAGCATCAACAGTGTCGATGGAAATATCAGCTGAAGACTGTACCGACAAGAAACATTCTAGTTCCTTAGCGATTTGACGTTTACCCTGATCTTTTTCGATCAATTCAAGCGCTCTCGTTAAGCCCTTTAACTTGTAATCGTGATAGGCTGCACAAGCTACAAAAGCCTCCCCTGCCTCAGCCAACTTTCCTTCTCTTTCTAATAGTCCTGCTAAATTAAATTTAGCCTGCACGTAAGAGGTATTGAGCTCAAGAGCTTTTGTATAATGGTATTTGGCTTTTTCTGCATCCAATAACTCTTGTGAGTAAATATTACCAATATTGCAATGTACTTCTTCTGGGCCTTCTATGTTGAGCATCAAAGCCTTCTCATAGGCCTTTATTGATGCGTTATGATCGCCTGTGAATTTGGACATGTAAGCTAAATTAAACCAAGCAGACGCGTTTTTAGGGGCTTTCCCAAGATAGGATTTAATGACTCCAACAGCCAGAGTGAACTGTTGAGCCTGGAAATAGAGAAGAGCAAGTTGATTGGTCCACTGATAGTTGAGCGGCTGTTTATCGATAAGAAGCTGTAGGCTCTCTTCTTGCCATGATTTTTGCTTTGAAAGCAATGCTATATCAAGCATTAAATGCAGCTCTCTTGAATCGAGAGAAGCTGTATTTAATACTAAAATATTCCATGCTTTGTGTAAATGACCCGCTTTAGCTTGCTGTAGCGCGCTTTCAAATATGTTTGCCAAAGAGCGTCCTGTTTTTAATTTTGGGGACAATAAATCCCTTACAATAAATCAAAAAAAAAGCAGCAGGTTAACCCTGCTGCTTATTTATTAGTCTAACTAAGTTAGCTTAGAACTTGAATGTTACGCTTGCATGCAGGTAACGACCTAATGTGTCGTAGAAACCAGCAACAGTGTTAGCATTTGAAGACAATGCACCGCCAACTAGTGGTGGCTCTTTGTCTAGTACGTTGTTAACACCAACTAATACACCAGTGTAGTCATTGATTTCGAAGCTACCTTTAAGATCCAAGTAGCTCTGTGAACCAATACCGTCATCTTTAAGCAAGATTCTGTCAGCAGAACCAACATAATCTACGCCACCAAAGTAACGCCATTTAGCCGATACTGACCAGAAGCTGTCAGACGAGTAAGTAACTGTCGCTGTATGTCTCCAATCTGGCTGTGCAAAACAGTCAGTGCTTACGTTGCCAGCACAATCATACTTAGCAGTTTCATCACCTGGGATTGCATCATACTCTTTAGTCATCATGTAAGAACCGATTAACTTCGTAGTAATTTTACCATCGCCAATTTCGTAGCTATGGTTAACACTTAAGTCAATACCTTCCCATTGACGACCCGCAAGGTTGATAGACGTTGCTTGAACGAAACCAGATTGACCAACCCATAAGCTACCTTGAGCATTACGGTTTACGTTGTCACAGTATGAAGCAGCACCAGTTGTAGCACACTGATTAACAGTTAGTTCAGCACCAACTGCACCGATTACGTCTTCCATCTCAATGTTCCAGTAGTCGATTGAGAAGTTAAGATCGTCAGTAGGTTGACCAACTAAACCTAAAGTATAAGTATCAGCTACTTCTACTTGTAGGTCTGGGTTACCACCAAAAACAGCATTATATTGTGCAGCAGGGCTAGCAGCGATATTGCCGTACTGTGCAGCAGTTACACCAGTGTTAGCACACTGAGCAGCAGATAGCTGTGGGCTAGAACCTGAACATGGATCTACACCAGACCATAAGCCTAATGATTGTGGAGAAAACAATTCAGCAACATTTGGCGCTCTTACAGCGCGGTTGTATGATGCACGAAGCTTGTAGTTTTCAACAACATCGTAATCAGCAGCAATTTTATACGTAGTTTCGCCGCCTGAAGTACTGTAATCAGAATATCTTAGGCCAGCTTCAACTGTTAAGTTTTCCAAAATAGGAACACTTAATTCAGAGAAGATTTCTTTTACGCTGTACGAACCAGCGATTGAAGCTGTTGGACCACCTTGACCTAACAACAAACCTTTTTCGAATACTTCATCAGACAATCTTTCAAATTCTTCTTTTCTGTACTCTGCACCTAATACAATCGCAAGAGGAGCATCAGCTGAAGGCAAAGTGAAGTCTAGATCACCCGTTACATAACCAGTCAACACAGTCTGTCTTGTTTCACCATTAAGAATACCAACACCTGTTAGTGCGCCAGCAGACTCTGGTGTTACACCGTTAAGTGTAAACACTTCATATGGGATACAAGCACTATCAGCAGCACAGGCTTCTGAATCTACAGCAGTAGTAATACGCGGGCCAAAGAAGTCATTGATGTACGCAGCAGAAGATGCAGATGTACCGAACTGGAACGACGTATCGTAATACCAGTTATCGTTAATCTCACCTTTAGTACCTAAAACGATTCTTATTTGGTTATGCTCTAAGTTCGAAGCACGCGGGCCACCTTCAACGTTACGTTTACCGATGTAGGTTACGAAATTTTCACCAGATACTACACCTAGCTCGCTAGTAAGCTGGCTTCTCTGAGTGTCGCTAAGTAATGGGCTATCGTAAGCGATTTCGTAAGCTTCGTTAAAGAACGTACCTGACTCAGCGATTTGCGCTTTAGTTACGTCACGCATTACCGATGTTTCTAGGTAAGGGTTAAAGTGCTCGTTGATTTCGTAGTTTACGAAAGCACCAACGCTGAAACGCTCATCTGGACGCAAGAAATGGTTAACTGGAGCAAAGTTATAGATGTTACCTGATGAAGGAATTTCGAAACCAGTTGAGTTCAATGTCCAATAATCATTGAAGTTATTGAAGTCATAAGAACCGTCATCAGCAATTGTACCCATATAGAAGTTAGGTATGATTGCGTTACCAGAACCACCACAGCTATTACCCGCAGTGCTAAGTGCACAAGAAGAATAGTCGCGCGCTTCTTGTCTTAATTCATTATCTTTTCTATACGTTGCATAGGCAACCGCATGACCTTTACCGCCGTCGAATGCACCGCCGATAGTTACGTCAAAGTTGAATGAAGAACCGTCAAGACCGCTGTTACCTTCAGGATATTCAAAGCCTCTTGCATCCATCAAGCCTTGGATGTAATCGTTGTCATTGTTATGCTGGTAAGCACCAGTACCAACCGTCATCTGAAGACCTTCAAACTCGGTATCCATAACGAAGTTAACAACACCCGCTACTGCATCAGCGCCGTAGACAGTTGAACCACCACCAGTTAACACTTCAACGCGTTTAACTAGTGCCGCTGGAATTTGGTTAATATCAGGCGATTGTGAATAAACACCACCTGGCTGTAAACGACGACCGTTAACTAGCACTAGTGTTCTCGAAGCACCTAAACCGCGCAAATCAAGGCTGGCTGTACCAGAAGCGCCGTTTGATAGAAAGCTCGTTTGACCCGCTTCAATTTGTGGCAAGCTGTTCAACAAATCTTCAATACGTGTGAAACCAGAAAGTTTGATTTCTACGTCAGAAGTGATTTGAACTGGGCTTGCAGTTTCCATATCGGTTCTTTGGAATCTTGAACCCGTTACCTGAATTTTTTCGACTACTTCAGCGCTTTCTTCCTGAGCCGCAGCATTACCTGCTACACCAACTAAAGAAGCTGCACTGAATAGACAAGCCAATTTTACTGACTTTGCTAACTTTGAATTTGTAAACATTTATGTCTCCCTAGACACCGTGAACCCGTAGGTTCGAGTGAGATAATCGTTTGGACGATTTTTTTATATTGTATGGGATTACATTCCCATATCCGCAATAATATACACAGCCTATCAGCGCGGTCAACACCTGTAGTGAGATTGTCAGTAATAATAGGTGCTTCGGGAATGTTGCAAGCATGTAAATTGTTAACTTCAATTAAACAATTTGGATTATAGATCCTAATAAAATCAAATTTAAAGGATGCTTAAACCAAAAAAAAGAAAAAATAAAGCTTAAAGAACCGATTAGCAAATTTTTTGATTTAAATTTATACAAAAAATAACATTTAGCCACGGTTCATAAAATATACAAAAATATAAATAATTAGAAAATAAACGAGCATTATACGGTTTTCGCAATATTTGCCGATATGGATTAATATACAAAGCATTGATAAACAATGACGGTGAGAAGATGAAATTAGATGACGATATTCATAATTATTACGAACACTTGGTTTTAGAAAAAATTGAAGCGCTTGGCCTTAATCAGAACAAAACAGCTGATTATCTGGCAGACCTTACGTGTTTGGTATTGAATCAGCTGCCTCCAAGATACATTCGCTTTGAAGTGGATATGGCGTTTTATTTGCCGCAATCAGAGCGCAGACAAATGGAAATGAACGTATCGCATTCGGTTAACAACGCCTGCAAGTACTTAGATGCTCATCCGAAGGAAGAATCTTTAGAGTAAAGTGAATATATAAAGTGGAATTGGGTGGCAAGCCCCAGCCACATCTCGGCACATGAGTCCTTTGGTACGGCTGCTCCCTTCCAGGCCTGACCGGATTTCCAAAATATCATTGCGAGAGAACCAAGGCTCACCATAGAAACCGTCTTGAATACAAGACGGCGTGGAGTATGCCGATTTCTGCGTTTACTTGCAACCGCTTCAAACTAATTTATGTAAATTTTAATTCCGCTAGTGTATTCGCAACGTTAGCTGTTGCTAGTCCACTCTCGTCCGCTTCAACGAAAATCGTGCGCAAGGTTTCACCGATCTGGTTTAGATGATCGCGTACCTTTTCGGCACTGCTGTCAGAATTTTGATGGTAAATATCAATGATACCCCCCGCATTGATAACGTAATCTGGCGCATACAAGATACCTTGTTTTGCTAATTTTTCGCCAATTTCATTTGATGCAAGCTGGTTATTAGCAGCGCCCGCTATGACTCGCGCTTTTATTTGATCAATATTCTGATAATTAATTGCATTACCCAAGGCACATGGCGAAAACACATCCACATCTAGGCCATCAATATCAGCGACATTCACCTCTGTGGCGCCAAACTCAGCTACAGCTTTATTGACGCCATCAGGGAATATGTCTGCAACGTACAGCTTTGCGCCTTCTTTGTATAAATGTTCAGCCAATCTAATGCCAACATGACCCACCCCTTTTATCGCAACTTTTTTACCCCGTAAGTCAGACTGAAAAGCATGTTTAACTGCGGCTTTAATACCTACAAACACGCCATAAGCTGTCGCTGGAGCAGGATTACCATCTGCAATACTCCCATCAAAACTGTATTTAGAGGATATACCGCTCACATATTTTGTATTTTCAGACATCAACACTATGTCCGACACAGCAATGCCGGAGTCTTCGGCGGTGATGTACTTACCTTTTAAAGTGTCAACAAAGCGGCCCATTTCACGCATCATCTCCGGCGTTTTATCTCTTCGAGGATCACCAAAAATTACGGCTTTACCGCCGCCTTGAGCCAAACCAGCCATCGCCGCTTTGTAAGTCATTCCCCTCGACAAACGCAGTACGTCAGTTAATGCTTCTTCTGAGTTAGCGTAATTGTACATTCTGCATCCTCCCAATCCGGGACCTAGATTAGTATTATGCACGGCTATAATGGCCTTTAAACCTGTTGCTTTGTCATGGTAGAACGAAACTTGTTCGTGGTCGGCAAACTCTCGGTGGTCGAAAACTGACATAAGTACCTTATTGTTGAAATTGTTATTATTAATTGCTGCTATTTTCAATCTGAATTTTACTGACAATGCATTATTTTAATCGCATTTACGGTGGCACGATTGTAGCCGATGAATTAGAGGACGTATCTTGCGATTTACAGGAAAGTAGAAAAAAGTTGTTAACTAAATGTATTTATTATTTTCTTTTTCTAGGATATCTATCCTATAATGGGCGAGACTTAAGTGATACATCTCACACAACGGAATAAAAATGAAGTTAGACAAGTTTGATCGTGAAATTCTAAGAGTAATGCAAAGAGACGCGACAGTTTCCATGGCTGAGCTTAGTCAGTATGTTGGTTTGTCGCACACACCTTGTTGGCGCAGAGTAAAAAGAATGGAGGCCGACGGCGTTATTCGTCAAAAGGTTACACTATTAGATAGTAAAAAACTCAACCTCGGTGTTTCAGTTTTTATTTACGTGACGCTCAAAAACCACGATGGTGATTCGCTGGTTGATTTTGAAAAAGCCGTGCAAGAAATTGTAGAAATAGTCGAATGCCACACCACTAGTGGAGAAAAAGACTATTTGCTGAAAGTCATTGTTGAAAGTATTGAAGAATACGAGCAGCTACTCAAGAACAAGCTAACTCACTTGCCTCTAGTCGATCACTTAAGCTCTACTTTTGCGCTCAAGCAGGTTAAGAATACGACAGAGCTACCTATTAAAAATATATAGACTCTGTCGTAATAAAGTTAGCCAGCGTCAGTTTGAGCTTCAGGCTTTGCTTTTTGAAAAGCCTCTAACTCATTGCAGTTGTCATAAATTTTCTGAATAAGCGGAAAGCGCTGCATATCAACTTTAAACCGCAGCGCATTATACACCTGCGAAACAAGACAAACATCCGCTAAAGTTACGTCATAACCATAGCAGTATTTACCTGAACGCGTTGCTAGCCTCTTCTCTAAAGCGGTGAATCCCTGTGTTATCCACTTGCTACACCAAGCTTGGGTTTGCTCGCTGCTTGCTGAAAAGTCAGACTTGAGACCTTCCAAAATACGCAAATTGGTAACCGGTTGAATATCACAGGCAATGTCCTGAGCTAATGCTCGTACTCTTGCCTTATCTAAGGTATGAGACGGCAACAATGCAGGCGTATTCGGATATTTATCATCCAAATATTCCATAATTGCTAATGATTGATTGAGAACAATATCTTCATCTTCATCAACGAAAGTAGGCACTAGCATAGATGGGTTCATACTGCTGTAAGCTGCACTTCTCTGTTCACCGCCATCTTTGACTAAATGCACAGGCACATAATCAAAATCAATCTGTTTCAGATGCATCGCTATTCTAACGCGATAAGAGGCTGACGATCGCCAATAACCATATAATTTAAGACTCATTATTCATCCTTTTCCGCTTCTATGTTACGGCGTATTTATTATACCGCAGACTTTTTGATGACTTGGTCGATAGCACCAAAAATACTCTGACCCTCACGGTCAAACATTTCAATACGAATAGAGTCCTCAAAGGCCATAAACGGAGTAGACGGCTTGCCATCACGGATTGTTTCTATCATTCGAACTTCGGCAATACATGAATAGCCGACGCCCCCTTCAGCAATAGAAGAACCGTGATCGGTACCCTGTTTATTTGAGACCGTACCGGACCCAATAATCGCACCAGCGCCTAAATTGCGAGACTTAGCTGCATGCGCAACCAGCTGAGCAAAATCAAATGTCATATCCTCACCCGCTTCAGGTTTACCAAATAATGCACCGTTATAATGCGAAACCAGTGGAAGATGGACTTTGTTTCCAGACCAAGCAGTAGTGAGCTCATCAGGCGTTACCGCAACAGGCGAAAATACTGATGAAGGTTTTGATTGAAAGAACCCAAAGCCCTTAGCTAGTTCACCTGGAATTAATCCACGTAATGAAACATCGTTAACTAGCATAAGTAATTTAATATGCTGCCCGGCACTTTCAGGAGCAACACCCATTGGCACGTCGTCAGTAATGACTGCTACTTCACCCTCAAAATCTATTCCCCACTCGTCTGAGGGAAGCTTTACATCGTCACGCGGCCCGATGAAGTCATCAGAACCACCTTGATACATTAAGGGATCTGTCCAGAACGACGCTGGAATTTCGGCACCACGTGCTTTTCGAACAAGCTCAACGTGATTGACGTAGGCACTGCCATCGGCCCACTGATAAGCTCGTGGTAATGGACTTTCACAAAGGGCTTCATCAAAATTTTCAGCGTTCGCGCTATCGTTATTAAGTGAATCGTAACGCGCTTTCAATACAGGCTCAATTTCCCGCCAATTATCCAACGCCTGCTGCATTGTTGCAGCCACATCAGCAACTTCAATTGCTTTTGTTAAGTCGCGGTTCACGAGCATCAACTTGCCATCACGCGTATTGTTTTTATAAGTCGCTAATTTCATTCATTCAACCTTAAGTTTATTTCATCATTTATTGAAAAGCATGATACGAAGATACGCTAAAAGCACTGCGTGTCCGAGCTTCGTTTTCACATTGCTTACTGGTTTGGCGTATTATAACGCTGAAAGGAAAATGAGACACCTCGAAGATTGGGATTGCCTGTCAAAATGAGGACAAAAAAAAGCCCCGTAATAAGGGGCTAGAGAGCATATAACGTAACTAATACTTTACAGTTGCTTTACTGATGCCATATTCACGAAGTTTATTCGCAATCGCTGTATGACTCAAACCAAGTTTGCGCGCTAACTGTCGGGTGCTTGGATAAGATGGATAAAGGCGTTTAAGCAAATCCTTCTCAAATTTCTTCACTTCATGTTCTAAGGTACCTTCAAAATTTTCGTCGATATAATTTACTGTCGTACTGCAGCTTGGAAGTTGAATTGCCTCTTTAGTAATTTCATTCCCGTCCATCAACGCTATCGCTCTATACAGTGCATTTTTAAGTTGACGCACATTGCCCGGCCAAGGATAAGCTTGCAGGTAATCAACACAGGACTTACTGAGTTTCGGTGAACGAATGCCCAATTTGTTACTGTGTTGGCGAACAATATTTTCCGCTAAAGGAATTACGTCGGCCTTGCGCTCACGTAAAGGGGGCAGCACCAGTGCAAGCACGTTCAAGCGATAATATAAATCTTCTCTAAAGGTACCAATTTCAACTGATTCAGAAAGATCTTTGCAGGTCGTACAAATGATTCTAAGGTCTACTTTTACAGTTTCAGTTTGGCCAGCTTTTCGGTAATGACCGTCTTCAATAACCCGCAACAACTTAGACTGCAGCTGCTGTGACATTTCAGAAATTTCATCTAATACCAGTGTGCCACCCGATGACAATTCAATTAGGCCGGGCTTACTGTCCGAACCGTTAAATTGCCCATGTTCAATACCAAACAATTCTGTTTCTGCTACGTCATCAGGTAAAGAGGCACAATTCAGGATCTGATATGCACCTTCGGCTCTGGGGCTGCTGTCGTGGCACGCTCTCGCGATACTTTGCTTACCAGTACCCGATTCACCGTATATCAACATGTGCCCGTCTAATTCCGACATACGTTTAGCGTCACGTACGACTTTTTTCATTGCTGCACTTGTCGCTTGAAAGCTGTCAAAACAGTTAGATGTTGTTTTGTTAAAAACGTTGAGCTGTTGGCCAAGTCGAGATTCAGACTTGAGGATCACAACAGCGCCAGCCAAAACCGTTTTATCATTGTCAGGCACATCTACCGGCAGAATATCCGCTATATAGTCCTGCTCAATAAATTTGACGCGATGAGTTTGGGCGTAAATTTCTTTACCTTCTAACCATTTAGTAATGTTAAAGCCGGAGAGAACTTCATCAATATTCAACTGCAATATCTGCTCTGCTTGCAATTCTAAGCCACTCGCGACAGATTCATTGAACAGAATTATTTTTCCTGATGTATCGGTAGAGAAACAAGGATCTGGAAGCGTTTGAAGTAACGCTCGCAGCTGATTCCGCTCTCGCTGAATTGGCATAAAAGGTGTGGTTTTAACGTCCGTTATACCTTCTATTCTTCTGATCTTCGGCATTAGGTGCTGAAAATTTTCGAACTCGATCGTCGGAAAGTCGAGAAATATTTTTCCCGTCTCGTCTATTTCAATTCCGCGCAGGTCGATGTCATATTCCGTGAGAATATCCAGAACATCTTGCGTAATTCCAAGTCTATCTTGACAGTTTATTTCCAATCGCATGAGTTTGTCGTATCCGAAAAGTCACCACAAGGTGATTAAAGTCATATGGTTAATAGAATATACGTCTTTCTCTCGACCTAGATCATTATCGAGACTGCACGCTGGGCAGTTCTGTTACATAAAATAACAGACAGGTCTAGCGTGCAATTAATTTCAGATTAGCTGGCTAGCTTATTCTTTGGTGGGAATTTAGGTTCGTATAAACCCAGTTTTTTGGCTTCTTCTACCAGCGCCATAATATCCATTTGAGCGATATCGAACAAATTGTCAAAGTCTTCAAGCACATAATAAAGCGGCTGCATAATATCGATTCGATATGGCGTTCTCAACACGTCTATAGGTTTGAGATCGTAGCGCTCTGGAGTTTCACTGTCCAATGCATAGTGAGTTTCACCAGGAGACGATAATATTCCACCGCCATAAATACGCAACCCTTCGCTGGTTTTGAGCAGGCCAAACTCGACAGTAAACCAGTATAATCTGGCCAGATAGCCTCTGTCCTCTTTACTTGCAGCCAAGCCTAACTTCCCGTAGGTATGCGTAAAGTGGGCAAACGCTGGGTTGGTTAGTAGTGGACAGTGACCAAATATTTCGTGAAAAACATCAGGCTCTTGCAGGTAATCAAACTCTTCTTTGCTTCGAATAAAGGTTGCAACGGGAAACTGTTTATTAGCTAATAAGGTAAAAAAGTCGGTAAAATTGATGAGCGCAGGTACTTCGGCAGTTTTCCACCCAGTTTCACGCATGAGCACTTCGTCAATATCTTTTAGCTGCGGAATGCGGTCTTGCGTTAGTTTAAGAAGCTCAAGTCCCTGCATATATTGTTCGCAGGCTCTGCCGGGTAACAAAGCAGCCTGTCGTTCATATAGCTCTTGCCAAATCTGGTTTTCTTCAGGCGACCAGTGAATGATACCATTTTCGTCAGATTGACGAGAAACATACTGCGTTTTCTTTGGCGGTGCACTTAACATAACAATTCATCATTTAGTTAATTTCAATGCGCTGATGTTAACTAATTTTTGACAAATAATAATGATCTCAGCTTTTACTTCGATATGATAAAAACATCATTTTGTAATTATAAGTTTACGAAAGTAGCTTTCAATCCCTTTAAAAACAAAAAATGCCACACAATGTGTGGCAAAAAAGAGGGGGGTGAACAATCTAGTGTTTTTACTTTAGTTATTCTTAGATTAGAGAGTTAAAGTCGACTAATCTCACGATTCAATTCGAACTCTTTTGAAGTAACGTAACCTTCTAATCTACGCAGTTTAAGTTCTGCAACTCTAAATCTTTCTTGAATATCAAAAAATGCTTCTCTAGGCGGCTCTCCTGCTTGCCAAACACGCGATTTTACTTCTATTTTGCGCTCCTCGTTTGTATCAGCAGAACTTTCCGCGT
Organism: Glaciecola nitratireducens FR1064; assembly: GCF_000226565.1. NCBI lineage: Bacteria > Pseudomonadati > Pseudomonadota > Gammaproteobacteria > Alteromonadales > Alteromonadaceae > Brumicola > Brumicola nitratireducens. The sequence goes on from NC_016041.1 coordinate 2,558,596, forward strand.
GATTTGATTTACGCCAAACTTTGTTGGCAAATCCGGCCTTAACTGCGTTAACGTCATCGCCAAATCTATCTGCACCTGAAGCATAATGTTCACCTGCTGGCTTTTTATCCAAAATAAACCAAGCTGCAACGTACGTAACTAAAATGAATGGGCCGGCTAGCAAGAAAAAAGCGGTAACGGTCAATATTCTGACAAACCAAGTTTCTAAATTGAAATAGTCGGCAACACCGGCGCAAACACCTGCGATCTTGCCATTTTTTGGGTCGCGATATAATGAGGTTCCAGTTTTCATGCTCTTTCCCTCCATTTCGGTGCTTCTTCATCCAAAATACTTTCTAAGGTTTGAATGCGATCTGACATTACTTCAGCGGTTTCGGCTAATTTCTTTAAAGTTGCAAATTCTTCCTCTGACAGCCCCTGACTAACTTGTTTTTTACTGCGGTAATGCAGAATTAGCCAGATAGGTGCGACAAATAATGTGAATAAAATTAACGGAACGCCTGTAAATATAACTAATAACTCGTCCACGATAGTTCTCCTGGTGACGGCTTTGCTGGTGAGAACGTTGCGGCACTCCGTGTACCGCGACTCTGCTTTTTGATTAACTTCTATTATTGACCAAAACAGCGCTCTCTACTAATAATACTAAGGTTATACCAGAATTAAGCTTTCTTTGCCTTGGCTGCTGGTTTCTCAGTATCGGCCTGCATTCTTTTCTTCAATGCTGCCAACTCATTATCAATTTTACCACCCGCTTCTAATTCAGCGAATTCATCTTTAAGCGTTTTCTTACCAACATCATAAGCTTCCACTTGAGATTCTAGGTCGTCAATTTTACGCTCGAACTGTTCGAACCTGCCCATTGCGTTATCAACAGTGTTGCTATCAAGACGTCTCTTTACTTCAAGTCTTGAACTAACTGTTTTCTGGCGCATCAAAATCGTTTTTTGACGAGTTTTAGCATCAGCTAGCTTCTCTTGTAATTGCCCTGTTTCGCTTTGTAGTTTGGCCAACTCGCTCTCAATCAAACTAAGCTCATGCTTTAATGAGTTAGCAGTTTCTAAAGTCTTTTGTTTTTCGTGCAACGCTGCTCTTGCTAGGTCTTCACGATCTTTGCTTAAAGCAAGTTCCGCTTTATCCTGCCATTCGGCAACTTCGTTACTTAAGCGATTTACTTGATTGCTTACATCTTTCTTGTTAGCAATGGTCTTCGCTGAAGCTGAACGCACTTCGACCAAGGTGTCTTCCATTTCCTGAATAATTAAGCGAACCATTTTTTCAGGGTCTTCAGCCTTGTCTAGCAACGCATTAATGTTTGAGTTTATAATATCTGTGAAACGTGAAAAGATACCCATAATCATTTACCTCTGTGTGTTTAAACTAAAAAAATTTCCTATTGAACTTGGTATACACTATTCAATATGCTTGCCAACTTATCAAAAACCTATAAGCCAATGATTTATATGAATAATAAAATTTTTTAAAGAAATTGAGGTTTTTTATTATTTTTAAAGTAGACTACATTTTAGTGAAATTGACTAATTTTCAAGGGAATCACAATGAGTCGCTTTAAGCCGCAGGATAATTTACTCGGACAAGCCAATAGCTTTATGGAAGTATTGGAGCAAGTTTCTCAAATTGCGCCACTCAATAAGCCTGTCTTAGTAATAGGTGAGCGCGGAACAGGTAAAGAATTAATTGCAGCAAGACTCCATTTTCTCTCTCATCGTTGGGAACAAAACTACGTCAAACTAAATTGTGCAGCATTGAATGATAGTTTGCTTGAGAGTGAGCTCTTCGGTTATGAGGCAGGCGCCTTCACAGGCGCAGCAAAACGCCGAGAAGGTCGATTTGAATATGCCGACAATGGCACGATGTTTTTAGATGAGTTGGCTAATACTTCAGCGTTGGTGCAAGAGAAACTGCTGCGCGTTATAGAATATGGCGAATTTGAACGCGTCGGCGGCACGCGAACGGTGAAAGTTGACGTTCGCTTAGTTGCGGCAACAAATGAAGACTTACCCACGCTTGCAGAACAAGGCGAGTTTCGTGCCGATTTGCTTGATCGCCTCGCTTTTGACGTCATAACAATCCCACCACTGAGACATCGCCAAGAAGATATCATGATGCTCGCTGAACATTTTGCAATCAATATGGCGCGCGAGCTAGAGATGGAATTATTCAGTGGCTTTACGGCCAAAGCCAAAAAAACGCTAATGGAATATGAATGGCCTGGTAACGTTCGTGAATTAAAAAACGTTATCGAACGCGCAGTTTACCGAAACAACCCCAACCTACCTGTCCATGATATTGTGGTGAATCCATTCCTGTCAGAGTTTCGCCCGCAAACACGCACAAGAGCCCCAGCCTCTTCAGAAACAATAAATGCAGCAGCGCAACGTTCGGCTCCAATAGATAATAATAATTTGCTTGATGCTATTGGACAGAATGGCGATGAAGCAATAACAACGGGTTTAGCGTCGTCAAAAGAGCAAGTGTTTAACTTCCCTATTGATTTAAAAGAACAATCACAAGATTTTGAAATACACATGCTAAATAGTGCGTTGAAAGATGCACAATTTAATCAGAAAAAAACTGCAGAAAAGCTTTCATTGACGTATCATCAATTAAGAGGATATTTAAAGAAATACAACCTGTTAGATAAAACCGACGAATGATGAATCTGAATCAGCAGCCAACACTTATCATAAAGACGTTATTACTGAGTTTCAGTTTGATGTTGATGTTGGGCTGTTCGCAGAAAAAAACACAAATAACAAAAGCGGGCATTACCTTTTGCTCTGAAAGCAGTCCTGCCTCCTTTAATCCACAGTTAGATACCTCAAGCACGACTGCAGACGCATCTTCGCACCAGGTATACGACCGACTTCTTGAGTTCAACACCGAAAACGGTGAAATAGAACCCGGCTTAGCTAGCAGTTGGTTAGTGAGTAACGATGGTCTCAACTACACGTTCCAATTGCGCAAAGGCGTCAAATTTCACGATACAGCCTACTTCACGCCTACCCGTAATTTTAACGCCGACGACGTTATATTCAGCATCGACCGCTGGCGAGTAAACTCACAACCTTACCATGATGTATCGGGTGGAAATTATCCGTATTTTCAAAGCTTGGGTTTAAAGAGCACGATCAAAGACGTCACGAGAGTGAACGGATATAGAGTAGAAATTTCTTTATACAAACCCGACAGTTCATTTTTGGCAAATCTAGCGACTGACTTTTCAGTCATTTTATCCGCCGAATATGCTATGAATTTGCTTGCTGATGGCTCACCAAGCGAGCTTGATACTTTGCCGATCGGCACGGGTCCTTATAAATTCGTCGGTTATCGTAAAGATCAATTTATCCGCTATCAGCGTCACAGCGATTATTTCTTAGACACCACAGGGCCTGAAAACCTAGTTTTCGATATTACGCCTAAAAGCTCGTTACGTGTAGCAAAGCTGATCACCGGCGAATGCGATGCGGTCGCCTTCCCCTCGCAAAATGATCTTGAAGTCATCAGAGAACGAGAAGATTTAACATTATTGGAGAAACCAGGGCTGAATATTGGGTTTTGGGCATTTAATACCAGCAAGCCCCCATTCGACAACCCCAAAGTGCGCAGAGCCTTGGCTCTTGCCATCGACAAAACGTCCCTGCTTGAAACAGTCTATTTAGGTCAAGCAACCAGAGCAAAAAGTTTAGTTCCCTCGGCGTCGTGGGCACATCAATCCAATATGCAGGATATTGGCTATAATCCCGTCACGGCTAGAAAGCTATTAGATGAAGCAGGCATTCCGTATAACTTCACCATGAACATTTGGGCAATGCCCGTGCAGCGCGCATACAACCCGAACGCAATGAAAATGGCACAGCTAATGAGTACGTATTTAGCGGAAGTTGGCGTTACGGTTAACATTGTTAGCTATGACTGGACTCGGTTTAGAGAAAACCTGACGGCTGGTATGCACGATTCAGTGCTTATCGGTTGGGCAGCTGATAACGGCGATCCTGATAACTTTTATCGCCCCTTATTAACCTGCGCGGCAATACCCTCGGGCACAAATAGAGCGCGTTGGTGCAATGCAGAGTATGACGTGCTAATTGAAAACGCCTTAAAAACAGAAGATTCGAACGAACGCCGTATTTTTTACCATCGCGCTAACCAAATTATATTTAATGAAGTGCCATTGGTGCCTATCGCTCATGCATTCCAATATCAAGCAGTCAATAGTCAAATTGAAGGGATGACAATCAACCCCTTTGGTGGAATACGTTTTGATAATGTGGTGCGCAAAGAATGATTAGCTTATTGCTGCGTTATTTTAACCTAATGGTGTTGACCATTGCGGTATTGGTTATTATCTCGTTTTCTTTGGCCTATATGTTTCCGGGTGATACGCTAACAAACATATCGGGGATTGTGCCGCAATCAGATGAACAACGAGTTGCACTGGAGGCCGCATTCAAACTAGACCGCTCTATTTTCGTGCAATTTTGGTACTACCTACAAAACCTTCTCAACGGTGATTGGGGAGTAAGCTCCTCGTCACAGCTAAGCCTATTTGACGAAATCAGCATTGCCTTCCCCGCCACCATTGAGCTAATAAGCTACGCGTTATTTGTATCTATTTTCGTGGGTATTCCCTTAGGCTTTATCGGTGGTATTTGGCATCATAAACCCTTCGACTTCGGCGTTGTCACCTTCAGTGTGGTGAGTTATTCGTTTCCCGTATTTTGGTTAGCGGTAATTTTTATCACTATATTCTGTTTACAGCTCGGTTACCTGCCACTCTCCGGCCGCGTCAACTTTTTATATGACGTTCCGCATAGCAGCGGCTTCATTCTTTTGGATATAATCACATCCGATCTTCCAGACAAAAAAGACGCATTCATCGATGCACTTCGGCATCTGATACTGCCTACAGCATCTATAGCCCTAGTCACAACCGCTATCTTCATTCGTTTCACTCGTCGCTCAATTATGGATGAAATGAACAAAGGCTATGTTGATGCAGCAAAATCCCGTGGGTTTACCACTAAACAAATTTTCTTTAAACACGGCTTGCGCAATTCGCTGTTGCCCATTTTGCCGCTCATGGCCATGCAAATATCAACGCTGATAACGAATGCCATGGTCGTTGAAACTATTTTTTCTTGGCCTGGCATCGGCAACTGGCTAATTCAAGCTATCTATCAAAGAGATTACCCTGCTATACGCATCGGCATGTTAGTTGTGTCCGTATTTGTTGTGACGCTTACTATCTCCATTGAATTCATCAGTCGAGCTTTCGACCCAGCTAGGGATAAATATCAACGTGCCTCAATATAATCTCTACCAAGAAGAATTTCATCCCTCTCCAATCATGCATATTTGGCTGGAGTTTAAGCGCAGCCATTTCGCGCTGATCGGTTTCGCTATTCTGCTTTTATTTTGCGCTATTGCTATTTTAGCCCCCTTTCTTTCGCCCTATGACCCAAACGTACAGAATACTAACGCAATACTGCTGCCACCCGCTTGGGAAGGAAACGGCAGCATTTCTCATATATTCGGTACTGATGCCTTAGGCCGTGACGTGTTTTCTCGCACTCTTTATGGCAGCAGAGTGACTTTTGGTTCAAGCGTTTTCTTAGTCCTTATTGCCGCTACGATTGGCGTCGCGTTAGGCACCTTAGCTGGCATGAACAAAGGAATAAAGTCGAGCGTGCTCAATCATCTGCTAGATTCCTTAATGGCAGTGCCTACCTTGCTGATCGCAATTATTATCGTGGCAATTTTAGGCACTGGGTTATGGAACAGTATGTGGGCAATCGTCTTGGCGCTTATCCCACAATTTGTGCATCAAACGCGTACTTTTGTGCGTGAAGAAATGAAAAAAGACTACATTTTGTTAGACAAACTCGATGGCGCTAGCTCTCCTCGTATCTTTTGGGCTTCAATATTACCCGGCATGTTTGAACTATTGGCCGTGCAAAGCACACTCGCGTTGTCGGTAGCAATCATTGATATTTCGGCGCTGGGGTTCTTAAACCTTGGCGCACAAAGTCCTGTTGTGGAATTAGGGGCGAGCTTATCGTTAAGTCTTGAAGTTGCCTATTCCGCTCCGTGGTTGGTCGCGTTACCGGGCTTTTGTATTTTCCTAATGGTACTTTCTATCAACGTTGTCGGGGAAGGCCTTCGAACTGCATTGCGCAACAGGTTGATTCACTGATGCCGCTTCTTGAAGTTCGAAACCTAACGGTTGAAATAGACATGGGCTCTGAGTTTGTGAAAGCTTTAGATAAAGTGAGCTTGACCGTTGAAACCGGAGAAATTAGAGCGCTTGTGGGTGAGTCTGGCTCCGGTAAAAGCTTAATAGTACGCGCCATAATTGGCGCTGTGCCTGATCATTGGATTATCACCGCCGACCGCTTAACGTGGAAAGGGCAAAACCTATTGACGATGACCAACGAACAGCGGCGCATTATTATGCGACGAGAAATTGCCGTTGTATTTCAGGACCCCACATCATCACTCGATCCCTCAGCCACACTGCGAGCGCAGTTAGAAGAAAGTATTCCAGAAGAATTTCTCGATAAAGGGACGTTTTGGCAACGTAATAAACAACGCAGAGAAATTGCGATTGGCTTGATGCATAAAGTCGGTATTAAAAACCATGAGGCCTGCATGCAGCGATATCCGCATGAAATAGCAGCCGATATCGCACAGAAGTTTATGATTGCGATGGCACTAGTGTCAGAGCCTGAACTGCTTATTGCTGATGACCCTACCCGAAGCATGGAGAGCACCACAAAAAATCAAATTTTGCGCCTGTTAACTGGGTTGAATGAGACCAAAAAGCTCGCCATTTTATTTGTGAGTCACGACCTTCTGGCTATTTCAGGCATGGCGCACAGCATGACCGTGCTGTATTGTGGGCAAACGGTTGAATCTGGCAAAGTTAAGCACTTGCACCGCCGACCACTGCATCCGTATACAAAAGCATTGCTCGACAGCGCACCTAGCTTTCAAATTAATTTACCACCGAAGTCCCACTTAGTAGCACTCGAGGGCACTATCCCCACGTTAAAGCACTTGCCTATCGGCTGCCGATTAGGCCCACGTTGTCCGAATGCGCGAAGAGAATGCGTAAAAGTGCCAGAGCAACGAGTTGTGCATAATCATTCATATAGCTGTCACTTCCCTCTTCATTTGCCAATTGATGATCAAGCGGAGAACAACGAATGAACCCCGTATTGGAAGTCAAAAACTTAGTTTATACCCATCGTGTTAAGCGCTCTATTTTTAAACCTATCGACGAGTTTATATTGGGGCCCATCGACTTTGTGTTGAATGCTGGCGAAACGCTCGCAATAACAGGCCACAACGGTTCTGGAAAAACCCTACTAGCGAAATCATTAGTAGGTGCAATAACACCGCAGCAAGGCAACATACTGCTGGAAGGAAAAGAAGCAGAACAGAGCGATAAGAAAACCAGAAACCATGATATTCGACTGATATTGCAGCACAGTAAATACAGTTTGAATCCAGCGGTAACCGTAGGCGCTATTCTGAATCAAACCTTACTGTTAAACACTGAGCTGAATGAGCAAGATCGCAGAACTAAGATAGCGCAGACGCTCGTAAAAGTCGGGTTACTGCGTGAGCACTATTACTTTTACCGCCACATGTTGTCAGACGGCCAGCAACAACGCGTATCTCTCGCCAGAGCCATGATACTTGACCCCAAAGTGATTGTGGCAGATGAACCGTTTGCCGCTTTAGATCCCTCTGTACGCTCACAAACGGTTAACCTCATACTCGATATACAACAAGATCTAGGCATGGCCTTCGTGTTTATTTCACAGAACCTGGGCATTGTTCGTCATATTAGTGACAAGGTGATGATCATGGATAAAGGGAAAGTGATTGAAGCTGGGGCGACTCAGGAAGTGTTTAAAGAGCCGCAGCATGAGCTGACTAAAAAACTGATTGATTCGCACTTTAGTTTGGTGGATAAGCATTTTGAGCAGTTTTAACATTGGTATTATCGCTACTAGAAGGAACTTCAAAAGATTACATTAAATGTATTTTTCTGAGTCAATTCTTAGTGTTGTGACAATTGAAATCCCCAAAATAAAGATATTGAATATCTAGCTGTTAGCTTAACTGCATCAACACAATTTTAAGTGGCGGTAAAACAAGTTATGTATCCACATAGTCTTCAGTGCTAAATTTTTGTTCAGTATACAAAGTGGCGACATAAAGAATCACTACCCCACCAGCGCCAACAATATCCCCGCAGCAACCGCCGAGCCCAATACGCCGGCAACATTTGGCCCCATCGCATGCATAAGCAGAAAGTTATGCGGATTCGATTCAAGCCCAACTTTATTCACCACACGCGCTGCCATTGGCACAGCAGAAACTCCAGCAGCACCAATCAAGGGGTTGATATTGTCCTTACTAAACTTGTTCATTAACTTCGCCATTAACACACCCGTTGCTGTTCCGATTGAGAACGCCACAGCGCCTAATGCCAAAATACCCAAAGTTTCCGCCGTCAAAAATTTATCGGCACTGAGTTTTGAGCCAACGCCTAAACCAAGAAATATAGTCACTATATTGATCAGCTCGTTTTGAGCCGTATAACTTAGGCGGTCCACTACACCGCACTCTTTGAGCAGGTTACCAAAGCAAAACATGCCCACAAGCGGCGTCGCAGCAGGAAGAAATATTAAAGTGAGTACCAATACAGCGAGAGGAAATAAGATTTTTTCTTTCTTTGACACCACTCTTAACTGAGCCATCGGCAGTTTGCGCTCTTCCGGCGTCGTCAAAGCTTTCATAATAGGAGGTTGAATAATAGGGACTAAGGCCATGTATGAATATGCAGCTACGGCAATAGCACCTAATAACTCAGGAGCGAGCTTAGATGCCAAAAATATCGCGGTTGGTCCATCAGCACCGCCAATAATTGCGATAGCGGATGCATCCTGCATAGTAAACTCAAACCATGGTAAACCATTCAATAAAATTGCACCGAACAACGTAGCGAAAATGCCAAACTGCGCTGCAGCGCCGAGCAGTAACATCCGCGGGTTAGCAATTAATGCGCTGAAGTCTGTCATTGCGCCAACACCCATAAAAATGAGCAGTGGAAACACGCCAGTATCAACGCCGATGTAATAGATATAATGCAATAAGCCACCTGCTTCACTAAAGCCCGCCAAGGGGATATTAGTAAGTAGTGCGCCAAAGCCTATAGGTAGTAATAAAAGCGGCTCAAACTTGCGTACAATGGCCAGATATAGCAAGCCAAAACCTACAAGCATCATCACTATTTGACCAACTTCAAAATGCGGTATTGAAGTGCTATCCCAGAGAATTAATAACTTTTCCATGAGCCTACCCGATAACCATCATTGTTTGGCCTGCCTGCACAGCGTCGCCTTCTTTCGCGATAATCTGCTGTACAACACCTGAAACAGCACTGCGTACTTCTGTTTCCATTTTCATCGCTTCAAGAATTAGAATAACGTCGCCTTCTTCCACTTGTTCGCCTTGGCTGACCATTATTTTAAAGATGTTGCCCGATAGAGGTGAGTCAATATCGGTACCTTCCCCCACTGGCGCAACCGGCGCTTCTGACGATGAACTTTTTGACGCAGACGATATATGGCTTACTTCACCGTCCTCAGACACTTCAACATGATAAACCTGACCTTCAACTCGCACTTTGTAGGCAGCAGCGTCACCCGCTAAAGGCTCAGCACTGGTTGCGTCAATAACAGGTAATTCATCACTTGGCGCAGGTTCAAATGCATTGGGGTTGTCGCGATTTTCAATAAACTTTAAGCCAATCTGCGGAAACAATGCGTAGGTAAGCACGTCATCAATTTTATCTTTCGCAATACGTAATGATTTTTGCTCAGTTAATGCGTCAAGCTCTTCTTCCAGCTTTTCTAATTCGGGAGCAATAACGTCGGCAGGACGACATGTAATCGCCTCACCGCCATCAAGTACGCGCTCTTGTAATTCTTTATTCACAGGAGCCGCTGTTGCGCCATATTCGCCTTTAAGTACGCCAGCTGTTTCCTTGGTAATACTTTTATAGCGCTCACCTGTAAGGACGTTTAATACCGCCTGAGTGCCGACAATTTGAGATGTTGGCGTTACTAGCGGAATAAAACCAAGATCCTCACGTACTCTGGGTATCTCAAGCAATACTTCATCAAACTTATCCTCAGCACCCTGCTCTTTTAACTGACCTTCCATGTTGGTTAACATACCGCCTGGAACTTGTGCAATAAGGATCCGCGCATCAACGCCTTTCAAAGAACCTTCAAACTGCGCGTATTTTTTGCGTACATCACGGAAGTAAGCGGCAATCTCAGCAAGTTTTTGTATGTCTAAGCCAGTATCACGATCGGTACCCTCAACAATTGAGACCATGGTCTCTGTCGCTGTATGGCCATAAGTCATGCTCATAGAAGACACTGCGGTGTCTAGCATATCAATGCCAGCATCAACCGCCTTTTGATAAGTGGCCGTGCTTAAACCTGTGGTTGCGTGACACTGCATCGCAATCGGCACACTGACCGTTTCTTTTAAGCCCGAAATAAGCGCTTCACAATCGTATGGCTTCAATAGGCCAGCCATATCTTTAATACAAATAGAATGAACGCCCATGTCTTCCAAGCGTTTTGCCATATCCAACCAAAGCGGCAAATTATGCACAGGGCTAACCGTATAAGAAATTGTGCCTTGAGCGTGCGCACCAACCTTAATGGCTGACTTAACCGCCGTTTCAAGATTACGTACATCATTCATTGCATCGAAAATGCGGAATACGTCAACGCCATTAGCGTGCGCTCGTTCAACAAACTTTTCTACAACGTCATCTGCGTAGTGGCGGTAACCCAGCAAATTCTGACCGCGCAACAACATTTGCTGCTTAGTTTTCGGCATGGCAGCTTTCAATGCTCGAATGCGTTCCCAAGGATCTTCACCCAAATAACGAATGCATGAGTCAAAAGTAGCGCCGCCCCAAGACTCAATTGACCAGTAGCCAACATCATCCAGTTTAGCCGCTATAGGGAGCATATCTTCCAAGCGCATACGAGTGGCAAGTATCGACTGATGCGCGTCACGCAAGACCAGTTCAGTAAGCTTTAATGGATTAGACATAATGTGTTCCCTATGATTTTAAAGTTGTGTGTCTGTGCGTGTGCACGGCTGCAGTAATCGCTGCCGCGACTTGAGGGCTCACTGACGCAGGTAATGTGTTCTTTGCCGCTTGATTCGATACAGCGCGTTTTTTTGGAGTGCTAGGAGAAGCTTCTTCCGATGGATATTTACGACAAAACCAAGCAATCGCATGGATGCCGCCGATAAGTAACACCAAAAAGGCAAACACGACAGACATACCAACAGCCAGTAAAACTGCTGCTTCTATCAATTGGCCGGTCATTTGTGATGACATAATGTCCCCTTAAAAAATGCACCCAAAAATCTGGATAGGATAAATAGCACGCTGCGAAACGAATTACAATCGAAACAGCCTTCATATGCATACTATCAACAACATTATGCACTTTAGTTCATAAATTGTTGATTTTTATTCATTATTCACGAATTTCTAACATTTTCATAAACGGCGCGTTGGCGTTGCATCAATAGAGCGCGATATGTAACTAAAAGAGATGGGCTGCCCCTGTGTTCTCGCAAACGCGCTGTTCGTCATCCTGATCGCTCACACAGCACATCCTGTGCTGTGAAGGTTTGCGAGAACACAGGGGCAGCCCATCTCTTTTAGTTACTTTTTTAAAGCAAAAAAAAACCTTAGTTAGCAACACTAAGGTTTTTTGTAAGCCCGAGGGCCTGATATGGCGCGCATGGAAGGATTCGAACCTCCGACCGCCTGGTTCGTAGCCAGGTACTCTATCCAGCTGAGCTACATGCGCAAAAACTCATTATCATCGATGTGTGGCGCGCATGGAAGGATTCGAACCTCCGACCGCCTGGTTCGTAGCCAGGTACTCTATCCAGCTGAGCTACATGCGCGTAGTTTTGTTTCACATTTAGACCATTAAAAAAATGGCGGAGAGAGAGGGATTCGAACCCTCGATAGGGCTATAAACCCTATACTCCCTTAGCAGGGGAGCTCCTTCAGCCACTCGGACACCTCTCCTAAATGTGGGGCGGAAGTTTAATGAATCGACAGTATAAGTCAATGCTTTTTTAGAAACTTCTTCGCTATTCTTAACCGATAGCCAGTTTTTTAACCAACACGCCTTCTTTTCGTACGATTAAATGCAAAAAACTCAGAATGACCTGAGTTTTTTTTCACCATTGATAAAATGGCAATTATGAAAATACCAACATTAGTCGTCGTTTCCGACAGCGGCTTGGTTGCCTTTTTCTGCTTGTATTCTCATATAAATCTCTTCCCTATGAACTGAAACTTCCTTGGGTGCGTTAACACCGATTCGCACTTGATTTCCTTTGACGCCTAAAACGGTCACGGTGACGTTATCACCTACCATTAAAGTTTCCCCTACGCGTCGTGTCAAGATAAGCATGTTGTCGCTCCTTTTAAGTTTAAATCCAATTAATAGCCGTCAATCTGAGTTCAGATATTAATTTGTACGACATTGACCATTAATAGATTTAAATATACTTCAATTGTTTGATTTTAGCTAAGAAAAATCTAATTAAATTTGTTTGATTTATAACCAAGCTAGTTATTATTTACTTTAATCCTACTTTTTTACCCACAATATTTCTCACAAAATCTTACATGCTGCTTTCAAGCCAACTTTTCACGGAGTCTAAAGCTTGTTCAAGATTTTCTGGTTGAGTGCCACCCGCTTGAGCCATATCAGGTCTGCCGCCGCCTTTTCCACCTACTTGACCTGCCATGTGATTGACAAGTTCGCCAGCTTTAAATTTGCCGACCAGGTCTTTTGTAACGCCTGCAATTAAGTTAACCTTGCCATCACTAGCAAGTCCCAAAGCAATCACACCAGACTGCAGTTGGTTTTTGAGGTCATCCATAATGCCTCGCAGTGCTTTCGCCTCGACACCTTGCATATTTGCTACTAGCAGCTTAACACCCTGTACATCGATTACATTGGACATAATGTCCTTGCTTTTTTGTCCAGCCATTGATTGCTTCAACTGAGCCAGCTCTTTTTCCAATTGCTTCACGTGTTGTAATGCAGACGATACTTTGTCTACAACAGAGCTCTTGTCTGATTTTAGAAGGCTAGCAACAGCGTGCAGTTTGTTTGACTCGTCATTGACAAAGTCTTGCGCAATTTGCCCTGTCGTCGCTTCGATACGTCTTACGCCTGAAGCAATGCCGCCCTCAGAAGTAATTTTTAACAAACCAATATCGCCAGTGCGAGCAACGTGAGTTCCACCACATAGTTCAGTTGAAAACTCGCCCATTTTCACAACACGCACTTTCTCGTCGTACTTTTCACCGAACAAAGCCATCGCGCCCGACGCTTTCGCTTCGTCCAGATCCATTAACTGCGTGCTTAACGCATTGTTCGAGCGAATTTCAGCATTGACCAGATTTTCAATTTCAATTAGTTGCTTTGCAGAAATAGATTCAAAATGAGAAAAGTCGAAACGCAGTTTTTCTGCATCAACTAACGAGCCTTTTTGCGTGACGTGATCACCGAGCAGCTTACGCAAAGCTGCATGCAATAAGTGTGTAGCACTGTGATTTGCTTTAATGCGGTCGCGACGCTCACCGTCGATCAGTAATTCGACCTTGTCTCCGACCTTAATAAGACCCTCAATTTTCACTCTGTGCGCAAACGCCGAACCCAGTTTCACAGTATCAACAACGGTCGCTTTACCCGTACTTGATGAAATGAGGCCAGTATCGCCTGTCTGGCCGCCTGATTCAGCATAAAACGGCGTTTTTTCAAGCAGTAACAATGCCTCATCGCTGGCTTCACCCACCGCTTTATTGTCAACAATGATGTCGACAACCGTCGACATGCCGCTGACTTCGCTATACCCGGTAAATTCAGTTTTATGTTCAACGCTTAAGACATTGGCATAGTCGGCACCAAATTTACTCGCCGACTGCGACTGTGATTTTTGCTGCGCCATGGCCGCTTCAAACCCCTCTTCATCAATCGTTAGGCCTTGTTCACGCGCAACGTCATTGGTTAAGTCGGCGGGAAAACCATAGGTATCGTATAACTTGAAGACGAGCTCACCGGGCACCTGCTTGCCTGATAATTCGCTTAAAGCATCATTTAATATAAGCATGCCGCGCGCTAGGGTTTTCGAAAATTGCTCTTCTTCAGTTTTGAGTACTTTTTCAACAACGGCTTGCTGCTGTTTCAGTTCAGGGTATGCCTCACCCATTTCGTCTACTAGCGTGTTTACCAGCTTGTAAAAGAAAATATCATTCGCGCCCAATTTGTAACCGTGACGCACTGCCCGACGAATAATGCGACGCAGCACATAACCGCGCCCTTCGTTAGATGGCATCACGCCATCACAAATTAAGAAACTGCAAGAGCGAATGTGATCGGCAATAACGCGAAGTGATTTATCCTCTAAATCCTCTGTACCGACAATTTTTGCTGCTGAGGCAATTAAGCTCTGGAATAAATCAATTTCATAGTTACTGTGCACATTTTGCAGGATCGCAGAAATACGCTCCAAGCCCATCCCAGTATCGATAGAAGGTTTTGGCAACGGCAGCATGTCACCATTTTGCTGACGATTGAACTGCATGAAAACCAAGTTCCAAATTTCAATAAAGCGGTCGCCATCTTCCTCGGCAGAGCCTGGAGGCCCGCCCCAGATATGTTCGCCATGGTCATAGAATATTTCAGAACACGGGCCACATGGGCCCGTATCGCCCATTGACCAGAAATTATCTGAAGTGGCAATACGGATGATTCTCTCGGCTGGAATACCTATCTTCTGTTCCCAAATATCAAAGGCCTCGTCGTCCTCATGGTAAACAGTAACCAGCAGCTTATCTTTCTCCAGACCAAGCTCACCGGTTAAAAATTGCCATGCAAATTTAATCGCCTCTTCTTTGAAATAGTCACCGAAACTAAAATTCCCCAACATTTCAAAAAACGTATGGTGTCTAGCCGTGTAGCCGACATTTTCCAAATCATTGTGCTTACCGCCTGCTCGAACACATCGCTGTGACGAAACCGCGCGAGTATAGCTGCGCTGCTCAGCACCTAGAAATACGTCTTTAAACTGATTCATACCAGCATTGGTAAACAGCAACGTTGGATCATCATGCGGAACCAGCGATGAACTGGGAACAAGTTGATGTTGATGTTGTTGAAAATATTCAAAGAAAGTGCGTCGTAAATCGGCTGTAGAGCGTACCATTAATGTTCCTAAATCGTTCTGAATGAGGGATAAATGCGAAAATATATGCGAAAACCAGAAGATAGCATGTAAACAGTGAGTTTGTTAAGCCTCTTGAGGCTGCAATTTACGTAAAGCGTCACTCAAATGCATATTTAATTTGCTCTTGCGCAAAACCACGGTACTGCAAAAATCGCATTTGCTTTTGTTTTGCAGTCCAGTCATCGGGCAAATCCTCACCAAATCGTTTCACTCTCACGGCTTTAGACGACTCAAACCAATCAAAATCATCATCATTAACAAGCTCTCTTACCAATGCAAAATCAATATTGTGATTATTCAATTCACGCTCTATAAAAACCGGGCCTTTGCCACGATAATATGCGCCTCGCACTACCGCCTCTGCGAAACGAAGGTCGCTCTGAATATCTTTTTCAGCAAACTTTTTAATTGTTTCGTCTATGATGTCCGCGCTTATTTCTAAATCTGACAGTTTTTTACGCAGCTCAGTTTGGCTATGTTCTCGGCGCGACAGCAAACGGGTTAGTTTGTGCCTAATGATCTTTGCATCGTTATCTGACATAGTGACTAACATTCTTCCCAATAATTAAATTTCAAATATGGCGTTAAGCTGGCAACCCATTCTCAGTGTAGATGATATAACTCAACAACAGTGGCGACAACTGTCCGATGATAATCCTGACTATTCAAGCCCTTTCTTAAGCTATGTATTTCTCAAAGGCTTGGAAATGTCAGGGTCTGTGGATGGCAAGACTGGATGGCACAGTTACCATATTGGTATTTTTGACAGCGTCGATGAAAATCAAATAGAAAGACTCATCGGCTTCATTCCTTGCTACTTAAAAACTCACTCCTACGGCGAGTACGTTTTCGATCACGCTTGGGCCAATGCATACCAGCATCATCAAGTTCCTTATTATCCCAAACTGGTAGCCTGCATTCCGTTCACGCCAGTCACCGGAAGTCGCATGTTAGTCGATGCCAGCAGCTCGCACTCGTTCGAGGAAATAACGCTATTTGTGCTCGCAAGCGCTGACAACATACTAGAACAAGCGCGCGCCTCATCCTTACATTATCTGTTTTTACCCAAATACCAAAGTGATCGGCTGGCTGAAGACAAGTTGTTGCAGCGCTTAAGTGTGCAGTTTGTTTGGCAAAATAAAGGCTATCAAGATTTCGATGCCTTTATGCAGCAAATGACCTCTAGGAAACGCCGTTCAATCCGCAAAGAAAGAGCAGGTGCTCTCGCAATATCTGAATTAGAAACCGTCATCATAAAAAGGTTAACCGGAGACTTATTGACAAAAGAGGTATTGGCCGACTTCTATTTGTGTTACCAGCAAACCTACTTAAAACGCAGCGGCCACGCTGGGTATCTAACCAAAGCTTTTTTTGATTACCTGCAAACGCACATGCGAGACAATATGCTGATTGTCATGGCTTATAACTCAGGAACGTGCATTGCGGCAGCGTTGTTTTTTTATAACGATGAGCAATTATTCGGACGCTATTGGGGCGCGCTTCAAGACGTGTCAGGCCTGCACTTTGAATGTTGTTACTATCAAGGCATAGAGTTTGCGATAGAAAAGCAACTTCGCCAATTTAATCCCGGTACGCAAGGCGAACATAAAATACTCAGGGGCTTTGAACCTACATTTTGCTATTCAAACCATTATTTACAGCACCCCGACTTTCAGGCTGCAGTAGATGATTTTCTGCAACGCGAAAAAATTGGTGTCCAACAATATAAGCTGCAGGGCGAGAGTGTTCTGCCCTTCAAGCAAGTAGAAAAGTGAACCTATTTGCGAAGTTATCACTACAAGTAAACAACTTTTACGTTTCTGAAACAAAAAGTAACGATTTAGTTACGGACTTAAGCGTTCATGATCATTAAGATGTTGGCGCAACAGTAGCGATAAGGTAGTTTTATCGACTGATATTTTACTGTTGTTACCCGTGTAACATCAAATTAAATCCCAAATAATAAAAATAATTTAAACGACAAAAAGGTAAACCATGAAAAAGTCAATTTTAGCCTTGGCTATCGTCAGCAGCTTTGTGCTTGGCGCTTGTGATTCAACGAAAACAGACGAGGCGGTTGCTAAACAAGCAGCAAAAGATAGTAAAGAGCAATTAAACACCCAACCAGAGTTAGGTTCATTTGGTGTTGAATTAGCTGCTCGTAATGAAGCAATTAAGCCCGGCGATGATTTTTTCATGTACGCAAGTGGCACTTGGTATGACAATTTTGAAATGCCTTCTGATAAAACACGTTATGGCGCGTTCTCTGTACTCGCCGACCGCAGCGAAGACCGTGTGAAACAAATTATCGACGATATCAGCCAAGCAAAAGATTTGTCCTTTGAAGAGCAACTTATTGCTAACTTTTACAACGCATATATGGATGTTGAAACAATCAACGCAAAAGGGTTACAACCGATAAAGCCTGTTTTAGACCAAATCAATGAAATAGATTCAGTGATTGATTTGACCTCTATGTTCGGCAATTCTTGGCTCACAGGCGTTTCTAGCCCGATCAATGCTGGACTTGGTTTTAACCGTTTAGATCCAAATGAATATCAATTGTCTGTAGGCACAGGTGGTCTTGGTTTGCCAGACCGCAGCTACTACTTAACCGATACCGAACGCTTTACGACCATTCTTGCTGCATATAAAGAAAACATCACTAAGGTACTGACACTTGCTGGCGTTGAAGATGCAGCAAATAAAGCAGATCAAATCATTGCATTAGAAACAAAAATAGCTGAAGCACAATGGCCTCGTGAACAACGCAGAAACCGTGACCTAACGCTCAACCAAGTAAGCCGTGCCGACCTTTTGAAAGACTATCCAGGCTTTGATTGGGACACTTATTTTGCGTCTTCAGGTTATAAAATCCCAGCGCTGAACATTACTCAGCCAGACCCCGTTAAAGACATGATCAAATTAGTCAATGAGCAACCTTTGTCGGTTTGGAAAGACTATTTAACCTATCATGCTGTTAGCAACAACTCAGATATGCTTTCTGAGGAAATTTACCTCAGTAATTTTGAGTTTTACGGAACAGTGTTGAATGGCCAGAAAGAACCTAGACCACGTTGGAAGCGCGCTATATCTCAGATGTCGGGGACACAGTCACTCGGCTTCGCTATTGGTAAAGTTTACGTAGACAAATATTTCCCTGAAAGTTCTAAAGAAAAGATGGCTACCTTAGTAGAAAACTTGCGCAAAGCACTTGGTGAACGCATAGACAGTCTTGATTGGATGGGTGCAGAAACTAAAGTTAATGCGAAAGACAAGCTAATGGCTTTCCGTCCCAAAATTGGCTACCCAGACGAATGGCAGGGTTTTGAAGGCATTTCTATCAGCGATGAAGATGTATTAAGCAATGTACAAAACTTGCGCAAATTCTTCCAAGCGCAAAGTGTTGAGCGTGAATTGCTTAAAACAGATAGAGAACGTTGGGGAATGGCTCCTCAGCAGGTAAATGCCTACTATAATAGTTCATTCAATGAAATAGTATTCCCTGCGGCTATTTTACAAGCGCCGTTTTTTGATCCAAATGCTGACGATGCCGTAAACTATGGTGCAATTGGAGCTGTAATTGGACACGAAATGGGTCACGGTTTTGATGACCAAGGTTCAAAGTCAGATGCGAACGGTATTCAACGCAACTGGTGGACAGAGGAAGATCGTGCCGCTTTTGATGAGAAAGCCGACAAGCTTGCTGCCCAATACAGCGAATACGAGCCGATTCCAGGTAACTTTGTAAATGGTCGCAACAGCTTAGGCGAAAACATTGGCGATGTAGGTGGTTTGGCAATGGCTTATCATGCATACCAGCTATCACTGAATGGCAAAGAAGCACCTGTTATTAACGGCTTGACCGGCGACCAGCGTTTCTTTTTAGCGTGGGCACAAGTGTGGCGTGAAAAACGCACTGAGCAAAGTATGTTAAATCAGCTTCGCGCAGGCACTCATGCACCAGGTCGATACAGAGCGCAAGCTCCACGAAACCACGATGCATGGTACAAAGCCTTTAACGTGCAGCCGGGTGATGCGCTTTATCTTGCGCCAGAGGACAGAGTGCGTATCTGGTAGTTATACTAAAACAGCAGTGCTGGTATTAGCGACTCTTGTTTGGTAAGAATGCGTATTTAGTGAGAGTACGCATTCGAAAAACAAAAGCCCCATCGTTTTAATGAAACAATGGGGCTTTTTTATTGCTCTCATGCATCTTATTTAGTGCGCCAGACCAACATCATATTATTCGCCGGCATATCAAGTTTCTCGCTCAGCGCTAACTGCGGCGCCCAAGAAGCAAGCTGCTCTATATCTCGATAGCCTCCTCGCCCGTTTGCAATCAGTTTTTCATGAAATTCTTGATTGCTTTCACTCGTAAACTTGCCATCCACAATAAATGGCCCGTATTGGCAAAATACGCCGTTATTTGGTAAATGTTGAGCAACTAGCTGCATTAACACCTTAATCTCGTGTTCAAGCATTATATGCGCTGTATTTGCGGTATATATGCCATCGAAAGGCTGTAAAGTATTTGGTGCTTTACTTATCCACTCATCACGGGCGAGTTTTAAAGTGAACGGGCGATGCAGGTTTTCACTTGGAATTTCATCAAGCCACTGATTAATACCCTCGTGATAATCTTCAACATCAGAACAATGCCACTGTAAATGCGCCAAATTAGGGGCAAAGTACACAGCATGTTGGCCCGTACCCGAACCCACTTCTAGCACGTTGTGAACGTTTGCAAACGCTTTTTTAAGCACCTGTAATATCGGTTCTTTGTTATTTTCACACGCTTGGCTAAACGGCTTCGGTTCCATTTCTTATCCTAGTTATACAATTCCTAGTTAGGTAATTCACAGTTAAGCATTCAAATTCGGTAGTAACCACTTTTCAGCCTCGGCCTGCGTCCAAGACTTGCGCTGCGCATAGTCTTTAAGCTGGTCCTGTTGAATTTTTGCAACCGCAAAATAACGCGCTTCCGGATGCGCAAAATACCAACCTGAAACCGATGCGCCTGGCCACATAGCGTAACTTGAGGTTAACTGCATGCCAATGCTTGCCTCAACATCGAGCAAATCCCAAATTAGCTGTTTTTCTGTGTGTTCTGGGCAAGCGGCATAGCCAGGTGCAGGACGTATCCCTTGGTACTTTTCACCAATTAGCGCTTCGTTATCTAAGCTCTCATCTTTGGCATATCCCCATAGCTCTTTACGCACTTGCTGATGCAGGTATTCCGCAAATGCTTCGGCGAGCCTGTCGGCAATCGCTTTACTCATAATTGAGTTATAGTCATCACCGTCGTCTTCATAAGCTTTGGCTAATTCATCTTCACCGATACCAGCAGTCACCGCAAACGCGCCCATATAATCAGTGCGACGCTGGGACAACGGCATGACAAAATCACTCAAACAGTAATTTGGACCTTTTGGCTTATGTGTTTGTTGGCGCAGATGATGTGCAACGCCTATCTCTGTGCCTGTTATATTCTGAACATCAGTATTTTCTGATGATTGAGCGTCATCAGCCCCAACATGAGAATCCGCACTAAACACCAAAACATCTTCGCCTTGGGAATTAGCAGGAAATATCCCGACTCGCCCTTTCGCTTTAAGCTTTTTATTCGCACACAAACTATCGAGCATGTCATTCGCGTCTTTGAATACGCTTTTTGCTTCTTCCCCGACAATCTCGTCATTGAGAATGCGAGGGTATTTGCCTGCAAGTGACCACGTTAAGAAAAACGGAGTCCAATCAATGTACTCTCTCAGCGTATTTAAGTCCGCTTCAACGGTCTTAACACCCAAAAAGTTTGGTTTTGCTGGTTTATAGCTAGCCCAGTCACAGCTAAATTTATTGGTTTTTGCATCACTAAAGTTAATCGCTTTTGTACGCGGTGTTTTCTTTGCGTGGGCAATACGCACCTTTTCATACTCGGCTGAAATTTGCTCAGCATAAGCACCGCGATGCTCTTTTGAAATAAGCTTCTGGCATACGCCAACAGCACGACTCGCATTGGGAACATACACCACCGGATGATCGTAATTTTGTTCTATCTTCACAGCAGTATGCGCTTTTGATGTTGTCGCACCGCCAATGAGTAGCGGTAAATCCATTTTCAAGCGCTGCATTTCTTTTGCTACTTGCACCATCTCATCTAATGAAGGTGTTATAAGACCGGACAATCCAATCATGTCGGCATTTTCGTCTTTAGCTACCTGCAAAATTTTTGCTGCAGGCACCATGACGCCTAAATCGATAACTTCAAAATTGTTACACTGCAGCACAACGCCAACAATATTTTTACCGATATCGTGCACATCGCCTTTAACGGTCGCCATGATAATTTTACCGTTGGAACTGCGCACGCCTGATTTTTCAGCTTCAATGTAAGGCTGCAAATGCGCCACGGCTTTTTTCATGACGCGTGCCGACTTCACCACCTGCGGCAAAAACATTTTGCCTTCGCCGAACAAATCACCAACAACGTTCATGCCATCCATCAAAGGACCTTCAATAACGTGCAGTGGACGCTCAGCAGCAAGACGAGCCTCTTCGGTATCATCAATAATATAGTCAGTAATGCCTTTGACTAGAGCATGTTCCAAGCGTTTACTGACGGGATACTCGCGCCAAGCTAAATCTTCTTTCGCGGCGGCTTTTCCGTCGCCTTGGTACTTAGGCGCTAATTCAAGTAATTTATCAGTAGCATCGGGATGACGGTTGAGAATGACATCTTCAACGGCATCACGAAGCTCTGTAGGGATCTGATCGTACACTTCTAGCTGACCCGCATTCACAATCCCCATGTCCATGCCTGCACGAATTGCGTAAAACAAAAATACGCTGTGCATCGCTTCACGCACGGGGTTGTTGCCACGAAACGAGAATGAGATATTAGACAAGCCTCCAGATACATGACAATGCGGCAAGTTTTCTCGAATTTCGCGGGTTGCTTCTATAAAGTCCACGGCATAATTATTGTGTTCTTCAATACCGGTAGCCACCGCAAATATATTGGGGTCGAAAATAATGTCTTCGGGCGGAAAGTTAAGCTTATCCACTAACAATTTATAGCTGCGTTTACAAATTTCGAACTTGCGCTTTTGCGTGTCTGCTTGGCCTTTTTCATCAAACGCCATTACCACCGTTGCTGCACCGTAGCGTTTAATCTTTTTCGCCTGTGCCAAAAACAGCTCTTCGCCCTCTTTTAAGCTAATGGAGTTAACAATTGCTTTGCCTTGAACACACTTTAATCCCGCTTCGATAATTGACCATTTAGAGGAATCAATCATGATCGGTACACGCGAAATGTCAGGCTCGGATGCAATTAAGTTCAAGAAGCGCACCATCGCCGCTTCTGAATCCAACATGGCTTCATCCATGTTGATATCGATAATTTGAGCGCCGTTGGCCACTTGCTGGCGCGCAACGTCCAAAGCAGCTTCAAAGTCGTCTTCCATAATCAGACGTTTGAACATTGCCGAACCGGTTACGTTGGTTCGCTCACCTACATTAATAAAACTTGAAAAATCAGCAGTCACAACACATCCTAATGAACAAAGGGCTCTAAGCCGGATAAACGCATTTTAACTTCGATGTCAGGTATTTGACGCGGCGGCAAACCAGATACCGCCTGGGCAACTTGTCGAATATGCTCCGGCGTGCTGCCGCAGCAACCACCTAAAATATTCACAAGGCCTGATTGTCCCCATTCTTTTAAGTGCTCGGAAAGCTCTTCTGCTTCCATGTCGTATTCGCCGAACTCATTGGGTAAACCCGCATTCGGATGAGCAGACACATTGCACTGCGCAATACGCGCAATTTCAGCCACATACTGACGCAGCAGGTCAGGTCCCAACGCGCAATTCAAACCAACAGAAAATGGATTAACGTGGCGCATTGAATAATAAAACGCCTCAGAAGTTTGTCCCGATAAAGTGCGTCCGGAAGCGTCTGTAATTGTTCCTGAAATCATCACGGGTAGGATGATACCCAACTCTTCAAATACTTCTTCTACTGCATACACTGCAGCTTTTGCATTTAAGGTGTCGAAAATAGTTTCAACAAGTATGATATCTACTTTTCCCTCGATGAGAGCATGTGTTGATTCTTTGTAGGCTTCAACAAGCTCATCAAAGTGTACATTGCGCTTACCAGGGTCGTTAACGTCGGGTGAAATAGACGCGGTGCGGCTAGTTGGACCAATAACCCCAGCAACAAAACGAGGCTTATCCGGCGTTTTCGCACTATATTCATCAGCCGCTTCTCGCGCTAATTTAGCTGCGCTTAAATTAATTTGACGAGATTCATCCTGCATATCGTAATCTGACATTGAAATGCTCGTAGCATTAAAGGTGTTGGTTTCAATGATATCAGCACCTGCAGCAAGGTATTCTCGGTGAATGTTTCTGATAATGTCTGGCTGCGTTATAGACAATAGGTCATTATTCCCTTTCACATCACAATGCCAATTTTTATATTGTTCGCCGCGATATTCAGCCTCATCAAGTTGACACTTCTGTATCATGGTACCCATGGCGCCATCCAGTATTAATATGCGCTCTCTAGCTATGCTAGTTAAGAGGTCTAGGTTATTTGTGGTTTTGCTCACAATCTCTCTCTTTTCTGTTGCAATGTTTCACCGCACGTTTCTTTTGTATTTATCAAGTGTTTGCTTATCGACTTTGCAAATAGCATTTTATTGCTCTCGTTAACGCTTGTATTTGAGTCTAGCATTCACGTCGTCTAAGTGTGCTTAAATCGTAAGGTGTATTTTGATAAACATAGTAATTAAGCCAATTCGTTAATAGTAAGCTGCCATGTGACTTCCAGCGCACTATTGGTTCCTGACTCGGATCGTTGTTAGTAAAATAGTTACTTGGAACAACAGGTTCTAGGCCTGCCTCTACATCACGTTCATATTCGAGCGCTAGTGTATTTGGATCGTATTCCGGATGACCGGTCACGAAAACCAAACGACGATCATCAGTAGCGCTAATGTAGGTGCCTGCAACGTCTGATTGCGCCAATACCTTTAAGCCAGGTACTTTTTCATAATCTTCGAGCAGGATTTCACCAACTCGACTATGCGGTGCCCAAAAGTGCGGATCAAAACCACGCATTAACTCATCGTTTGCTTGTACTACATCATGTTCGAACACTCCCGATAACTTATTGGCTCGCAATTGACGCTGCACACCGTAAAAATGATACATTGCAGCATGAGCAGCCCAGCATAAAAAGATTGTCGACTGCACATTTTCTTGCGCCCAATCTAGCAGCTCGGTCATCTTATCCCAGTACTTAACGTCCTCATATTCGAGTAGTCCAAGAGGCGCACCGGTTACAATCCAACCATCATAGTTTTTATCCGATACTTCGCTAAACTCATGATAGAAAGCGTCCATATGCGACTTCGGGGTATTTTTCGGCGTTGTCTCATCAATCCGGATTAAGTCAACGTTAATTTGAATCGGCGTATTTGATAATAATCGTAGAATCTGAATTTCAGTTTCAATTTTATTCGGCATTAAATTCAATATCCCAACTTCTAGCGGACGAATGTTTTGGCTAGCAGCGCGGTTACTGTCCATGGCAAAGATGTTTTCTTGCAGTAGCACATCTAAAGCTGGCAGATCGGACGGAATTTTAATGGGCATTAATACCACCTGTCTTTAAATCCATGCTCGTTTCAAAGGCATGTTTTATTATCAACGTGGTTATCATTGTGGCGATATCAAACGAAAAGTCAACATCTTTACGTCTAGACGTCTAATTAAAATTAACGTGAGTACAAGAATTTGGACTCTATTTGCTAAATGAAAATCTGTGCACACTTATTTAAGGATTGCTCAGCATGCAGATCAGCGTTGTGGTAAACCCCTTTAGAGGTTTATTTGCGCGCTTTTTCCTGAAATCCCATTAACACCTCTACTTCGGCTTTCGGTAGGTCGCAGGCGTCGATGATTTCATTGATACTAGCACCAGATGCAACGAGACTGTGCGCCTTCGCATACATTTTTGCTGCAGGGTCTTGTTGAGAAAGCTCATCAATTTGTGCCATCAACTTATCAATATCAAATTTAAGCGCTTCTATTTCGGCCGCATGGGTTTGCGTAATATTCGCTGTAAAAGCAGAAACCGCACTATCCAACTCAATGGTAAGTCTTTGTTTGTTTTGCTCATATGAATCTTTTTGGATTTGCTCTAAAGCGTATAGCTTGGATTGATGAGCTTCATTGGTTTTATAGAGGCTATTGATAAGTTCGAGCGCTTTGTTCAACCGCAGGCTAAGCTTTCTATTCGACTGAATAGCAATTATCGCAATCCCTAAGCCAACAAAAGATATACAAAGGAGCACCATGTTGATCATTGAAATTTCTTGCATTGAGACACTTTCTTATTTGTTGTTAGTACATGCAAATGTAACGCATTCCCGCAAATAAATACAAAAATACCGTGACGAGGCACGGTATTTTTTACATTGATTGGGCTGCGCTGCTGAAAAGAAGCGCCCTGCAGTTTGCACAAAGTGTTATAAACTGCTCATTTCGTCCCATTCTTCGTCACTCAATAACTTATTGAGGTCAACCAAGATAAGAAGACTTCCGTTTCTATTGCTTACGCCTTGTATAAACTTAGCGCTTTCTTCGGTCCCTACATTTGGCGTGCTATCAATTTCAGATGAGCGTAAATAGACAACTTCAGCGACACTATCAACGAGAATCCCAACCACTTGCTCATCCGACTCAATTATGACAATACGTGTATTGTCAGTTATGTCTGTTGGTGGCAAACCGAAGCGCGACCTAGTATCAATGACAGTAACGACATTACCGCGTAAGTTGATAATCCCAAGCACATAATCGGGGGCACCAGGAACTGGCGCTATTTCTGTGTAACGCAAGACTTCCTGAACTTGCATAACATTGATCCCATAAGTTTCCTCATCTAGGCGATAAGTTACCCATTGCAACACCTCATCATTTGGGTCGCTAGCGGCAATCTTTGTTCTATCTTGGTTCATTTAATTTACTCCGTCACACAAGGTATTTTTCTGTTTGTTAAACGTCACTTGCTGCCTAAACCTGCTTTAAGCATTTCAACAAGTTCCTCAACATTAATTAAAGCACACATTCTTTCTTTTACCATGCCTGCCAACCACGGCCGTTTACCTGAATTATTTCGCCACTTCACGTCAGACTTATTCAGTTCAACGGTATTAACCAACTTTTCGCAAGCAAGGCCCCAAGGCGTTTTACCCAAGTTAATCAAGAATCGATAATTCAAATCTTCTGCCATCTTTTCGTCGTATTTCTCTGGCATCACCCATCGAGCAGAGTCTACGACATTAAACTTATCTTCATTTTTCAACATGACCCCCATAAACCAGTTCGGTTTTCCGATTAGAGGCGCGATTTTCGTGATTTCATGTATTCCGCCTAACTCAATCAACGGAACGGCTAACGTTAAGCCGGCTACTTCAAAAAACAGCGCTTGAAAACGCTCATCGAGCGAATCTTGCAAACTTGTTGGTGCCGAAACTTCCAACCTACTTGTCTCTGTTTCGACCTGAATTTGAATTTCTTTATCATCTTGTTCAATTATCTGCTGCTGAAAACCTAAATTTGTTGTTTCTGGTTCAACTATCGCCTTTAAAAACGGCTCAGGTGACTGCTCAGATTTTATTTCCGTATTTTTTTCAAGAAGCCTATTCAGTTCCTCTTGTCGCTTTTCACTGGCTTGATCTAACAATTTTTGCGCAGCAGCTTTATCAAAAATAGATTCAGGAACTGATTCAGTTAGCAAATCAGCGAGATAATCCTCTACCACGTTTTCTTTGGCAAATTCATTCTTATCCTTCATTTGCAATGTCCTTCAAAAACTTCTGGTAGGCAAAAACCCCTCTGCATTTTGGCGCGAAAAGAGAGGCTGGCACCTGCGCTTGACTGGCGTCTCGGAACTTAGTGTCAACTGGGATGAATCCTCTCCACAGTTGCTCAGGATAATCCTCAGTCAGCGTTGTATAAGCCTGAATTGTTGCGTTTACGCGCCTATCAAACATAGTAGCGATGATACTTATAGGAATGTTTTCTGGCATTGTTTTGCGCATAATCTTGAGGGTACGCATCATTCTATCCAATCCTTTAAGAGCCAAGTGCTCTGTTTGCACTGGCACGATGATACGGTTGCTGCAAGCAAGCGCATTTACCATAGACACACCTAATATGGGAGGGCAATCGATCACTACATAGTCAAATTGACGTTTAATAGACGCAAGTGCCTTTTTCAGTATCAAACCTTTGCCACTTTCCATGCCCATTTTACGATCCAATGTGGCTAGCGCCATGGTCGCAGGCAGGACCATCAAACCAGGTACCTTGGTTAAGCAGAGGCAGTCTAGCAATGCTTGGCCTTGGTATTTTTCTGGCTGAGCGAAAACATCATAAATACTGTTATCGAGGGTCTCTGAATCAATTCCAAAATAATAACTTAGGCTAGCGTGAGGATCTGTATCAACAAGCAAAACTCGCTCGCCCTGCTGCGCTAAAAGCCCACCAAGCGTAACGGCCGTCGTTGTTTTACCAACGCCGCCTTTTTGATTCGCGACTGTCCAAATATTCAATTGCTTACTAACTCATTATTGCTGGGTTGGTTCACAGGTTCATTTCTGTGATGATGTGTCGGGCAATGTTTTCCAATGGAATAACTCTATCACAACTTCCTGATTCTGCGACGGCTTTCGGCATGCCGTAAACAACACTCGAATTTTCATCTTGGGCCCAAATTGTTGCCCCTTTCGCTTTTAACAATTTAGAACCCTCGGCTCCATCAGCTCCCATTCCGGTCAATATGATGCTTAGTACATCACCAGAGAATGCCGAAACTAGAGACTCCATCGCAAAATCGATACAGGGATGATAAATGAAGGCTCTCTCCTTCGGCGCGTCAGTTATGCTTATTTTAGCAAAAGCGCCAACGCCTGTGACTTGAATTTGCTTGCCACCCTGAGCGAGATAAATGGTGCCTTTTTCAAGCCTATCGTTATCTTCTGCCAGCTTCACTTTCAATTCAGTATACTTGTCGAGACGCTCTGCAAAAGCAGCTGTGAACGTGCCTGGCATGTGTTGAACGAGTATCACTGGACAAGGAAAATGATTCGGCAAGTCGCTGATCACTTTTTGCAATGCGACAGGGCCACCCGTGCTAGCACCAATGAACAACAGTTTATAGCGTTTACCCGATGCAGGTAACGGGGACACCGACGGCTGAAGTTTAGTGAATGCAGGTTGCCTTGCTGGAAAGTTGCTATAATCTGGTTTGTTTGTTTGAGCTGGATCGGGTGTAATCCTAGCTTTTATATCACTATTGGGGCCAAGCCGACGACTGCGTGCTAACGCTTTTACCCGTCGTTGAATAACTAGAATAGCTTCTGGCCTTTCACTGCTGATGTCGTCAAATTTTTTAGGAATAAAGTCAGCGGCACCGGCTTGCAAAGCATCAAGAGTGACCTGTGCACCTGCGTGTGTGAGTGAAGAAAACATTAAAATTGCGGTAGGCGCCGCCTGCATTATTTTGGCAACAGCGGTGATACCATTCATCACCGGCATTTCGACGTCCATTGTAATCACGTCAGGCTTGAGTTCTATGGCTTTTTGAACTGCTTCTGCACCATTAACGGCATGCCCGACAACTTGAATACTGGGGTCTTGCTCTAAAACTGATGTTAAGCGACTTCGATAAAACGCAGAATCATCAACTATCAACACTCGATATGGCATCGTTTTTTGAGGCCCTTTTCCCTAATTCGAAATGGAGGCCTAGTTTGCCAAATGGCGCAACTAAGCGTATCTCTTCAATAAATTTGCAATGTCTAAAATTAGGGCAATGCCACCGTCCGAGGTAATCGTTGCGCCTGCCATGCCAGGAGTACCTTGCAATAAAGCATCTAGTGGCTTAATAACAACTTCTTCTTGACCAATCAGTGAATCAACTACGAAACCGACTTGCTTAGTACCTATTTGCATTACAACCACATGACCTTTCGAACGATCAACGTTCTGTGGTATGCGATTCAACCAGTCACCAAGGTAAAATAAAGGGATGGCTTTCGACCTAACAATCATCGTTAATTGGCCATCTACTTTGTGTGTCTTACCAATATCCATATTGATAATCTCACTAACAGCACCTAGCGGTAAGGCAAACGTTTGCGCGCCCACCACAATCATTAGGGTTGGCAGTATTGCTAGGGTAAGCGGAACTTTGATTGCAAGTCTGGTGCCCTTTCCAAGCTCCGAATCAATGTTAACTGAACCGTTAAGTTGGTTGATTTTAGTTTTCACCACATCCATACCAACACCACGGCCAGAAATATCACTAATTTCCACTTTAGTAGAAAAACCTGGAGCAAAAATAAGATTAAATGCCTCAACGTCTGACATTCTAGCTGCTGCATCAGCATCTAATACGCCACGATTAATCGCAATCTCTTTCAACTTTTCTGGATCCATTCCCTTACCATCATCGTCGATCGTAAGGAGGATATGATCACCTTCTTGGGAGGCAGACAGTTTCACCGTGCCCATTCTTGGTTTGCCTTGAGCCTCTCGCTCATCTGGCATTTCAATACCATGGTCAACCGAGTTTCTCACCAAATGCACTAAGGGATCAGCAAGTGCTTCAACTAAGTTTTTATCTAAATCGGTTTCTTCACCAACGAGTTCAAGCGTAATTTCTTTCTTCAATGTTCTCGCCAAGTCACGAACGACGCGAGGAAAAC
Source organism: Glaciecola nitratireducens FR1064 (assembly GCF_000226565.1). Lineage (NCBI taxonomy): Bacteria > Pseudomonadati > Pseudomonadota > Gammaproteobacteria > Alteromonadales > Alteromonadaceae > Brumicola > Brumicola nitratireducens. Next base: position 2,588,780 of record NC_016041.1, read on the forward strand.
GACCAAACACTTTCTTAATAGGCTGCATGCGGGTTTTCATCACAGCACCCTGCAAATCACCCGTAACTACGTCAAGGTTAGCGATGGCCTTCGCCATGCTCTCATCAGCATTATTAATGCTCAAGCTTAATAAGCGATTGCGCACTAATACAAGCTCACCTACCATATTCATTATTTGGTCGAGTCTCTTAGTATCAACTCGAACTGTGGTTTCGGCTTGAGGTGCAGCACTCGCTTTCTTATCTTCTTTTTTCGCTGGCGGAGTTGGCGCTTTTGCTGCTGGCGCTGGCTGCGCCTTAGCAGGAGCTTTAGCAACAGGCTTTGCATCATCTTTTGGCGCGCTCGGCGCTTCAGTTTTTGGCGCTTCAGGTGCTTTCGCTGCCGTCTCATTAGCCACAGATGCAATCGGCGACTTACCTTCGCCATGCAGCTGGTCAAGTAAGGCCTCGAACTCATCGTCCGTTATTTCATCAGGGTTACTACTAGCGCTTTCGTTCGCGTTTTTGTCAGTGCTACTGGCGACGCTCTGGGCTTCATTCTTCTCTTCAGCCTTGAATTGTCCCTTACCATGTAAATCGTCCAATAGGGCTTCAAATTCGTCGTCTGTGATGTCGTCAGCGCCTGAGTTCGTTGCTGCCGGAGCTGGTATTGGGGTTTCAACACTGTCAGATTTGGAAGGCCCTGAGCTACCGTGGAGCTCGTCTAATAAAGCTTCAAACTCGTCGTCAGTAATCTCATCAATATTAGCGTCAGCAGGCGCTTCGCTATTATCAATTGACTCATTATTTATTTCATTGATTTCATTGATTTCATCTTCAGTGTCATCAGCCGCGAGTTCAGCAACGTCAGTGGCAAAGATATTTTCATCGGCAGTTTCTGGCTTACTTAGTTTGTGTAAAACGGCGATAAGTTCGTCAGGAGCCGCTTCGAGAGCTTCCCGCTGCTTAACTTTTTCGAACATTTCAACAACAACGTCAGTTGCTTGAAGAATGACATCCATTAACTCTGGGGTCAGTGTTCGTTGACCATTGCGCATAACGTCAAACACGTTTTCTGCGCCATGGCAGATATTAACGAGTTCTGTTAACGCTAAAAACCCAGCACCGCCTTTGACCGTGTGATAACCCCGGAAAATTGCATTAAGTAAATCTGCATCTTCTGGCTTATTCTCAAGATCAACAAGCTGTTCTTGGAGTTGTTCAAGTATTTCTCCGGCTTCCACCAAGAAATCTTGCATTATTTCCTCGTCAACTTCAAACGACATTCGTCGGCTCCCCTAAAACCCTAAACTTGACAGCAAATCGTCAACGTCGTCTTGTCCACTTACTACGTCGTCTCGTGTATCTGCATCGATAATTGGCCCTTCGGCTTTTACTGTATCGGTCTGTTTCTTAGAAGTTTGAGGATTATCTTCCTCTAGCTGCAATTCTCCGACATCACCAAATGCCGTGAGCATTGAAACAAGGCTATCTTCGACTTCTTTAACCAGTTCTATAACGCGACGAATAACTTGCCCAGTGAGATCTTGATAGCCTTGAGCCATCAATACTTCGGTAAGCAATGAATTTAACGTTGCAGAGTCTCGGCTTGCATCTGTTATTAACGTATCAAGTTCTAAGCACAGGTGCTTAAATTCGCCTAACTCAATTTGGCGACTCATTAGTTTTTGCCATTCAGGCATGATGTTATTTAAACGCTGGTTCAAACCTTCCGCAAGTGGCATGCACTTTTCAACAGCATCCATCGTGGTGTTTGCCGCTTTTTCCGTCTCTTCAATAACATAAATTAAACGAGAGCGTGCGTCGGGAATTTCGTCCTGCATCAAATTAGCGATGCGTTCATCTATTTGGAAGTTATTCAGTGAGTCATGCAGTTGGCGAGTCAATTTTCCTACTTCAGAAAAAAGCTCGGTTGACTCTCGCATGGTGATTACATCTACCAGTGCGTTCGCCTTATCGCGATCGCCTTTTTCAAGATACTCAACTAGTAGTTTCGCTTCTTCTAGCGAAACTAAGTCTCTTTCGGTCGTTGTCATTCAACGTTACCCCATTAAGAAATATCGCTGTTAACCTAGACGTTCAAAAATCTTTTCTAGCTTTTCTTTTAGCGTTGCAGCTGTGAACGGTTTTACAACGTAACCATTTACCCCCGCTTGCGCCGCGGCAACTATCTGTTCTTTCTTCGCTTCTGCAGTGACCATTAAAACAGGTAAATGCTTTAAATTATCGTCAGCGCGGATTGCGCGAAGAAGATCGATCCCTTGCATACCTGGCATATTCCAATCCGTTACAACGAAATCGAAATCACCTTGCACAAGCATAGGCAATGCCGTATTTCCGTCATCTGCTTCTTGAATGCTAGTAAAGCCAAGATCTTTTAACAAATTTTTAATGATACGCCTCATCGTTGAGAAATCATCAACAACTAAGATTTTCATATTCTTATTCAAAACTGCCTCCGCTGAGGTACAAATTAACTACAAAAATAAAACGGAGAAAACTTAGTCGGCTGTACGCCATGACTGCATTTTCGACTTTAACTTTAACATTGCTTGACTATGAATTTGACTCACTCGTGATTCACTCACCTCGAGCACTTCGCCAATTTCACGCAAGTTTAACTCTTCGTCGTAATAAAGTGAGAGCACGATCGCTTCTCGCTCTGGTAATGTTGTTATCGCCCGAGCCAGCGCTTTCTGAAATGATCCTTGCACCATATCTTCAAAAGGACTGTCTGCTCCTTTCGTTGCGTCGGTGGTAAGAACGTCTTCACTTACGCCCAGATCTTCGATTCCAACAAGTTTACCCGCGTTAACTTCATTCAACATTTGATGATATTCCTGCACCGACACTTGCAGCCTTTCAGCTACGTCAATGTCGCGTGCGTCGCGGCCGGTCGCTTTTTCCACATCAGAAATAGCTTGCGTTATTGCTCGACTATTCTTATGAACCGAACGCGGAGTCCAGTCACCTTTTCGAATTTCGTCAAGCATCGAACCGCGAATGCGAATACCGGCAAAGGTCTCAAAACTTGCACCCTTGGAGCCATCAAAGTTTCTTGCTGCTTCCAGCAAGCCAATCATCCCTGCTTGAATCAAGTCGTCCACGAGAACACTTGCTGGCAACCTTGCCATTAGATGATGAGCAATTCTTTTCACCAAAGGCGCATGCCGCTCGACCAGTTGGTTTTTATCAATTTGTTGTTGATAGACTGCCACTTTGTTACTCACTGATTAGTTACCTACTCGTTTCTCGATACTAACTGCTCAATAAAAAATTCCAAATGCCCGCCGGGTTGCGCCGGTATGGGCCAAGTCATGGACTTTTGAGCTAGGTTAGTTATCGCCAATGCCGCAGGCGATGATGGATATGCATCAACAATAGCAGCTTGTTTACGTACTGATTTACGAATATTCTCGTCGAATGGAATCACTCCCACCAACTCTAATGCAACATCCAAAAATCGCCCTGTCACCTTGGAAAGCTTACTAAACAGTTCTTTCCCTTCCCTTTCACTTCGAACCATGTTCGCAACGATTTTAAATTTAAAAACGCCGTGCTCACGGTTCAGTATTTTTATCAATGCATAGGCATCGGTCAGTGAGGTAGGCTCGTCACACACAACGACAAGAACATCTTGTGCCGCCCGAGAAAAGCTCATGACCATGTCAGAAATGCCGGCTGCAGTATCGATTATCAACACATCTATTTCGGTGCGCAACTCGCTGAAGGCTCTAATAAGACCAGCGTGCTCTGTAGGACCCAACTCAGCCATTGACTTTGAGCCTGAAGTGGCAGGCGCGATTTTAACGCCGTGAGGACCCGTTACTAAAATGTCATCTAAGGTGCATTCGCCTCTGAGTACATGTGATAAATTTTTATCTACACGCAGTCCAAGTAAAACGTCAACGTTAGCCAGACCTAAATCGGCATCAAGCACAAGAACACGCTTGCCTTGCTTGGCTAAAGAGATGGCTAAATTCAAAGACACGTTGGTTTTACCCACACCACCTTTTCCACCTGTGACCGCCATGACTTTAATTAATTTGGACTTATTCATTTTTCTTAAGCTACTCGCTTGATCTTCTATCATCCTGCTCTGACACCCTCATCAGAATTCAATGGGCTAGTATGCGCCAAAGCATACTTTTTATAAAGTTTTGACGCTACCATTATTAAATTTTTTGCATCGGCAAGTTTTATATCTTCTGGCACTCTCTGTCCATCCGTTACGTAGCTTAGTCTAAGGTCGTTTTCGATGACCACACTTAGGGCCTCTCCAAGACTATAGCACTCGTCTAATTTACTGAAAATGCAGCCTGTAAGGTTTATGTTCTTATACGCTTGTATGGTTTGATGTAACACCTGATACTGCGCGCCTGCAGGCAATACTAAGTATTTTTTAATGTTTGCCGTCGTTTCTTTTTCATAATCATTTAACTGTGTCACTAAACGAGCGTCACGTTGACTAAAACCGGCGGTATCAATAAGGACTAATTTTTTGTGCCTTAATTGATAAAGTATATGGGCTAACTCTTCAGATGTCTGTGCTTTTTTCACGGTACAGCCAATAATTTTACCGTATGTCGCTAATTGCTCAAAAGCCGCAATTCGATATGTATCTACAGTAATCATGGCGACTTCATTAGCACCATACTTCTGTGCAAATTTTGCGGCTAATTTTGCAACTGTTGTCGTTTTACCTGTGCCTGTTGGTCCGACCAAAGCAACAATACCTGACTGTTGCAAAATGTCGTTGCCGCCTATGTGTAGACGATTGGAAATTAGATTCAATAAGTAATCCCAGCCTTCTGTTTCAGTCGCTTGGGGTGGCAGAAAACTCACTAATTGCTCGACGAGTCTTTCACTGATCCCCATGCCTAATAACTTATTACCGAGAAAATAGTGTGTTGGGTTTTTACGTTTGCTCTTTTCATCACTCAAGCCATTCACTTGATATTGTAAAACATTACGAATAGAAGCCAGTTCTGATTTGATAAAATCAAGCCCATCATTTGAAGAGAAACTTTTGTCTTGGCTGAATAAATCTGACGCTTGGCTGTCGGCAAAGTCATGTTCCATTGAAAAATCATCCATCGGTTTGGTTACTGGAGTTCTTGCGTATTCATGGGTTAGTTCTGCCTCGCGACGACGCTTTTCTGCCTGCTGTGAATCGGCATAGGCTTGACTAACGCGAGGTTGATTTTGATTCACAGCTTGTGTCGGCTGCGGTGATTGAGCGCTACGCTGTTGTGAATACTGTTTGCTGTTTTCTTTATCAGTGTATTGCTCATTTTTGCGACCATAAGCCGCATTGGAAAGCGCTACACTTTCAAATCCATCGCTATTTTCGTCAACTAACTTACCTGCATGCTGTTTTTCCAGTAGTGCTTTGAGGCTATCAGGTCCATCATCACCAATTATTTCGCTCAGGGTTGGCGTATTTTTTGACCTTCTGCCTAAGCTTATTGTGGGAGCCGGTTTTGTCATTTCAGTCTCTTTATCCACTGCAGCAACAAGCTCTACGCCATCTGCTACCTTTTTATTAGACATAATAACTGCGTCGCCGCCAAGTTCGTCTTTCACTTGCTTGAGCGCTTCACGCATATCTTTGCCAAAAAAACGTCTAATTTTCATGATGTCCTCGTTAGTGTTTGTAATGCGTCAGTTTATTGACCGACTGATGACACTATTTTTATTTGTTTGTCGTCGGGTATCTCTTGATACGACAACACATGTAATCCTACAACAGCGTGTTTCAAAAACCTTGATAGCACCGGACGTAGCATGCCTGATGTCAATAGTACCGAAGGCTCGCCAGCGAGTTCTTGTTGCTGACTGGCCTCAGTTAACGATTGCTGAATTTTCTCTGCAAGGCCTGGCTCAATACCAGCACCATCTTCACCACCTGCTTGTAATGACTGATGCAACATCTGTTCCAAGTCTGGCGCTAAAGTGATAACCGGTATTTCATTACCCCCTGCCGTAATGTCTTGCACAATCAAACGCTTCAGTGCAATTCGCAGGGCAGACACCAATACGTCTGGATCTTGACTTTTAGGGCCGTACTCACACAGTGTTTGACAAATTGTACGCATATCTCTAATTGGCACGCCTTCATACAACAGCGTTTGCAGTACTTTAACAATGGTGCTCAGCGACAAAATATCAGGTACTAGTCCTTCCACTAGTTTCGGATTGGTTTTCTCAAGCATATCAAGTAACTGCTGAACTTCTTCGTGTCCCAATAATTGATATGCATTCGTTGTTAGCAACTGACTTAGGTGTGTGGCGACCACTGTGGCAGAATCAACAACTGTATAACCGAGGGTTTGTGCATGTTCACGTTGGTTAGCTTTGATCCAGACAGCATCTAAGCCAAATGCAGGATCCTTGGTTTTGGTTCCCGATAGCTCACCGAATACCTGACCAGGATTAATCGCTAGCTCGTTGTCATGACTGATTTCCGCATCACCTATTGACACTCCCATCATCGAAATGGAGTAAGCATTAGGTGAAAAGTCCAAATTATCACGAATGTGCACAGGCGGAATAAGGAAACCCAGCTCTTGCGACAGTTTTTTACGTACGCCTTTGATTCGCGTCAATAATTCACCGCCTTGAGATTTATCTACAAGCGGAATAAGACGGTATCCCACCTCGAGTCCAATAGTATCGACGTGTTGAACATCGTCCCAACCAAGTTCTTTGATTTCACTAGGGCCTTTGTTTGAATCCGGCATTGTTTCTACTAGCGCTCTATCTTTTGCTTCCTTCGCTTTCATCTTGTCTCTAAAGAAAGCATAAGCAAACACGGCAGCAGAGAAGCCAAGGAAAGCAACATGCGGCATGCCCGGAACGATGCCCATAACAAATAGAATGCCCGAGGTAATGTAAAGAGCTTTGCGGTTGGCTAACTGCTCTCTAATTTCATGCCCCATTTCCTGCGAGTCATTTTCTCGGGTAACGATAATTGCGGTTGCAACAGAAAGTAGCAAAGACGGGATTTGTGCGACGAGTCCGTCACCAATCGTCAGGATGGTATAAACTTCCATCGCCGTGGAAAAATTTAGATCATGTTGAAACATGCCCACGAATAAACCGCCGACAATATTGATTAACATAATGAAGAGGCCAGCGATTGCGTCCCCTTTTACAAATTTAGACGCACCGTCCATCGAACCATAAAAGTCAGCTTCAGAGGTGATTTCTTCTCGTCTCTTTCTCGCTTGATCTTGATCGATGTAACCAGCGTTCAAGTCGGCATCAATCGCCATTTGTTTGCCCGGCATAGCGTCCAAGGTAAATCGAGCGCTAACTTCAGAAATACGTCCAGCACCCGCCGTTACTACTTTAAAATTGATAATCAACAAGATTGCAAAGACGACGACACCCACCACATAATTGCCGCCGATAACTACTTCACCAAACGCTTGTATGACCTTCCCAGCCGCGTCTCCACCCTCATGCCCTTCCAATAACACAATTCGCGTAGAGGCAACGTTTAGGGCCAAACGCAAAACGGTAGCAACCAATAGAACAAGGGGGAATATGCCAAAATCGACAGGACGTTTAGTTAATACAGAAACCAAAATAATGACGAGCGATAGAGCAATATTGAAGCTAAAAAGCACATCTAAAAGAATAGCTGGCATCGGCAAAATGACCATGCCCATAATGGCTAAAACGACAATTGGCGCGCCCATACCAGCAGCGATACCTTTTAATTGCGTTCTATCTACACGTTGAAAAGCGGAAGTTAATTGCATACAACAGAATTTTGACATCTAAGTAATAATACTGCTTGTATTACAACTACCGTGCCAACACGCTGGAGTTTATGAAAAAAATTAGAGCATGGGTAATACTTGGTCTCTACCTAAGTTTTTACCTTCATATAAGAGGTCGTCTGCGCGCTTGATGCATTGATCAACAGAGGTATATCCTTCAATGTCCGCGGCTCCTGCAGTTAATGATATTTGAAGTGAGGTGTCAGCCACAGTAAAGACTTCATTGCGGATCCTTTCGCGATATTTATTCGCGATATTAATGGCGTCTTTGAGTTCTGTGTTAGGCAATAAGACGATAAACTCCTCTCCGCCCCAGCGCGCCAAAATATCGTAATCGCGCATACATTGCGCAAGAACGTTAGCAAATTTGATCAACACTTGGTCGCCTGCTTCATGACCATATTCATCGTTAATACGTTTAAAAAAATCAATATCTATCAGAATAATAGAGAACAACTCATTACTTCTTTTATACTTTGAGAACGCTTTTCCAACAGCGTCGGTAAAGCCTCGTCGATTATAGACTTGAGTAAGAGGGTCTAGGGTCGTTAGCAAGGTCAGTTTTTCATTGGCCATTTGCAGCTCAATGGTTTTTTCTTGCACGTTTTGATAGAGCGTCACTGAGCGCTTGTGCAATGCGTAAGTGCGCCATCTGAATATAACAAATACTAAAACGATTGCTAGGATACCAAAAGTGATAGTAGCCCAAACGGTCTGCCACCATGGAGGCAATACCTGAATAGTCATTCTCTGTGGCTTGTCATTCCAAACGCCGTATCGATTGGTTGATTTGACCTCGAGAATATAAGTGCTAGGACTCAAATTTGTGTAAGTAGCCGTACGGTTTTTACTATCGACATACTGCCAGCGATCGTCGAAGCCAATTAAGCGATATGCATACTCAATGCTTTCAGGGCTACCGAACTCAATTGCGGCAAACTCGATGCTAACCAAAATGTCGTCTGGTGATAATAATATCCTCGTAACCGCGGCTTCTTCATTTGGCACAATATTGAATTTCTCATTAATACCGCGGCTGTCGTTTCCATTTAAAATAGCAATTCGCGTAAAATGAAGACCTAGCAAGTCATCGGGCTTTTCAACGAGCTCTGGGGAAAAGTAAGTAACGCCCTGATCACCAACAAAAACGATAGTTCCGTCATTCTTTTTAGCGTAAGAACCAATGTAATATCCTGTCGTATTTACGCCATCATTATCATCAAATGCATCGACTCTCCCCGATTCTAAACTGGCACGAAAAATTTTACTTTCTGTTGCGATCCACAGATTTCCATTGTCATCACCAACTACTGCGGCAATTGAAGAAGCAGACAATATCGTATTCAAAAATAATCGACTAAATTTTGCTTCACCGTTAAAGTCGCTTAGCTCTAACAACAATAGTCCATGTCCTTGAGTGCCAACATAGTAACTAGTTTCATCACGCGCTGAAACCCAAGTTACTACATCATGAACTAAGCTATTTTTATCTTCTGGATCATTATTTAACTTTCTAATTTCATCCGTTTGAGGATTAATTAGTATCAGCCCGTTGGCTGTCGAAACTAAAACTAAGTCATCCGATATTGGCAATATTCTTGTTGCCATCGGCAAATCAAAGTTTTTTACAATGCGGTTAGCAACGGGATCAAAAACATATAAACCTTCTGTCCATGTGCCGACCCATATGTTTTCGTCCAAGCCAACCGTTATCGAATAGACAGAGGCATTTTTAATGCCCATGTCTCGTATATATGTGTCACCTGAGACAAGTTTACCTAAGCCTAAGCGCGAACCAATCCAAAGCGTATTTGTCTTGTCTTGAAAGGCTAAGGTTTTCACTTGATTAATCGACTCTTTTTCAGACTTTCCTATCCAAGGGCCCTCAACGCTATTGTCAGCGTTAACTTTGTAAACGCCTTCTTTGGTAGCCACCCACAAGCTATCGTCAGCTTCCTTAGCAACGAAATAGCTGACTTGATTTGGGTATAAGAAAAAGCGACTGAACATAGTTGAATTCAAATCCAATACGTTGAAGCCAGAACTGTAGGTGCCAAAGAATATTAACCCACTATCAGTTTTAAAGAGCTTACTGACGTGCTCCTCTACTTTCGTTTCACCGCCATTCGCGCGGTTAACTAAGTTAACAAACGAAGTATCAGTTGGATCGGGAAAGATGAAAATTCCTCTGGTCGTTGCAACCCAAATAGAATCATCATTCATTTGTTGAATATCGTTTATGATGCTGTCGGAGAAACCCACTGTAGAGACAACGCTTGTTACAGCAGAAAAAGTGTCCTCGCCAATTTTCGCTCTAAATAGACCTTGAGCTTTGGTGCCAGCCCACAAGTAGCCTTGGTTATCTATTTCCAGTGCAGTAACTTCGAGCATTGGCAGAATTTCATCACGCCAGACCTCTGTTTTTTTGTTATAGCTCATTACACCATTGCTGGTAGCAACCAACAATTTATCTTTGTTTAACGAGATAACATCAATAATAACGGTCGCCTGATTTGGCATTGAAACGATTTTAAATCCGTCTTCATCCGCTCTTTGTCTATATAAGCCTTTGTCTGTGCCGACATAGATGTTCTGGTCTGAATCGATAAAAATTATCTTAATCGATTTGTCAGACTTACCTTGATGATCATAGAGCTCAAACGATTCAAACAACTGGGATTCTGAACGCAAAACGTTCAAACCGTTCACCGTCGCAATCCAAATATCCCCTGAGATAGGATGAATTTCTAAATTGTATATCAATGAACCTGAAGGTCCTTTTCCTGGGACATCGCTTTGACCGTAATTAGTGAAGTTGTAGCCGTCAAACTTGTCGATTCCCGATTGGGTAGCAAGCCATATATAACCGTTTTTGTCTAAAGCAATATCATACACAGACGTTTGCTTGAGTCCGTCACTGACACCGTAATTTTTAATGCGGGAAGTTTGGTATTGAGATGCGTCCGAGCACATAACAAGAGAGCTATAACCCAGCGATAAGGCAGCCAAGCCCAGCAGGCAACAATACAAGAACTTATCTATTAGTGGCTTCAAATGCTTACCTGTTTCACGTAATAAATTTAATATGTCGATAGTAAGCTCATATCAAAAGTCGTTTGAGATAGCAGTCCTAAACGTGATTACTTAGTTAAACTATGCTTTTATTATCTTGATTATATTGTCTTTCACTTTTTAAGCAAGTTGTCGATTTAGTCTACTGAAAGCATCTAGTTGCAAATTAACATGCTTGCGCTTTTGGGAGCCACTAAATAAGCTGGCAGCCTGTTACGTTTAGCAAAAAGAGACACTATATATCAAGGTTAACGTCTCAGCTCTGGCGGTATCGGTAGATTCTTTTTGAGTGCTTTCGGACGGCTTGCTTTGCCTTTTTTATAGGCTTTCAATTGATAGACGTAAGCCAGAACTTGCGCCACAGCCATAAATAGTTTGGAAGGAATTTCCTGGTCGGGCTCTGTACTATAGTAGATAGCACGCGCTAGCATTGGAGATTGAATTATAGGTACGTCATGTGCGTTAGCTATTTTACGAATATGCATTGCTAGTTCATCTGCACCTTTCGCAACCATTATCGGTGCTCGGTCGCCGTCTTGTTCATACTTAATAGCGACCGAATAATGTGTCGGGTTGGTAACAATAACGTCAGCCTCTGGCACGGCTTGCATCATACGATTAGCGGAGGCTTGATATTGTAACCTTCGGATCCTGCCTTTGACTTGTGGATCACCCTCGGCATTTTTACGTTCGTCTTTTACCTCTTGTAGCGTCATTTTCATTTCTTTATTGTGCTTGAAGCTCTGATAAGGCACGTCAATCAAAGCAATTGGTATCATCCCACAGCATAAGAGTAAAAATGCCCATTCAACCATATTTAAGGCATGAAATAGGTTCAATGGATAAAGCTCCATGTCTAAATGCAACGCTTCATCTCTAAAAATATACAACGCTAAATAAGCCATGAAGCCAATCACCAAAACTTTAGCAATGCCTTTGATTAACTCAACTAAGGCATTCATACCAAACATTCTTTTGAAGCCTTCAAGCGGACTCAAACGATTGCCTTTGGGTGCTGCTGATTTCCATGTGAAATTATAACCACCAAGAGCAATGCTGCCGTAAACACCTCCAATTAATGAAATAATCATAAACATCATCACCGGTAAGCTAGATTCAGTAACTGCCATTTCCAATATTTGAAACATGTGGATTTTGTCATAGGTTTCATCACGCGACAGCGTAAAGGAGCGCTTCATAACTTCAAACATTGCTTTCGCTATGATACTACCGACGAAAAAGAACGCGATTGCGCTGAAAACCAGTACCAACGCGGTGGACAATTCGCGAGATCGCGCAATCTGCCCTTTTTTTCGGGCGTCTTCGAGTTTTTTGGGTGTGGGTTCCTCGGTCTTTTCGTACGAGTCATCAGCCATTTTTTATCGTCCTAAATAGCGTTAACAGGTCAACAATAGCTTGCACATAAATTCTTGTGCTCGCTGCCATTGTTGCTCAAAGTGATAGACCTGGTTACTTAAAGTAATATAGATAATAACCAACCCGGTGATTTGCGCGATTGAAAAGCCCAAACTAAAAATATTCAACTGCGGTGCTGCTTTAGTCATAACACCAAATGCTAGGTTTACGATTAATAGAGAAACAATTGGCGCTAGAGACATAGTGACGGCTGAAATAAACATCCACCCCCCCCAATGTGCAACTAAGCGAAACTGTTCGCCAGTCCACCATGGTGAGTCGATGGGAAAAGCTTTAAAACTCATCACTATCATCTGGATCATGGCTAGGTGGCCGTCAAAAGTCCAAAACAACAGTGTTGCCAAAATAAGATAAAACTGGCCTACAGCAGGCACGCTAATGCCATTCACAGGGTCAACAATAGAAGCGAAGCCTAAACCTGTTTGCATTGCAATAATTTGGCCAGCGAGCACAAAGGTGTTCAATACCATCATCGAAATAAAACCAATGACAATACCGATAATTAATTGCTTAATACCCAGTAAAAAGGTTCCTAGATTCACCAAGTCATCAACGGGGACGGGGGGAACATTAGGTACGATCATAAAGGTCAACAATACGGCTAATAATGTCCTAATCGGCGTTGGTATAGTTTTGGCGCTAATACCGACCATTGCCGCAAACAAACCCGAAATGCGCATAAACGGCAACAGGTAGTCTGAGAGAAAATTAATAATTGTTGATTCTAGTATTTCCATCTATTTAACCAACCACCGACGGAATGCGGTAAACCATTTCAAAAGTGAAATCCATCATCTTTTGCACCAACCAACTGCCCCCCCAACTCAATGCCAATAAAGTAACAATTAAGCGTGGAAGAAAACTCATGGTTTGTTCGTTAATTGAAGTCGCGGCTTGGAAAACTGCCACTATCAAACCAATAATTAAGCTGGGTACAATCACCGCAGACACTAGCACAATGACCACCAACATCGCTTCGCGCAATATTTCGACGAATACCTCAGGACTCATAGGGTCAGACTCCCATACCGAAACTAGTGGCTAAGGTACCAAATATAAGGTTCCAACCATCAACCAGAACAAACAACATGAGCTTAAAAGGCAATGACACAATCATGGGCGATAGCATCATCATCCCCATCGCCATCAGTATCGATGCCACCACTAAGTCCAATATCAAAAACGGAATAAACAACATAAAGCCAATTTGGAAAGCGGTTTTTAGTTCACTGGTAACAAATGCTGGAATCAATACGGTCAAAGGCACATCAGCAGGATCGTCATATAAATCCTCATATCCACCAATTTGCACAAACGTTTCTAAATCTTTGACTCGAGTTTGCGACAGCATAAAGGCACGCATCGGCTCCTTTGCGATATTGAACGCTTCTATTGACGTCATCTCTTCGCTTAAATAAGGCTGCAATGCTTTTTCATTAATCTCTTCAAACACAGGCGCCATAATAAACATGGATAAAAATAAACTGACGCCAATGAGAATTTGATTTGATGGCGATTGTTGTAGGCCAATCGCCTGACGTAAAATTGACAATACAACAATAATTCGCGTGAATGACGTCATCATCATGATAAACGCAGGAATTAAACTGAGCGCCGTCATAATGAAGAGCGCTTGCAGCGTCATCGAATATTCTTGATTACCGTCATCGGTTGTTGTGACCGTAATCGCTTGAATTCCCTGCTCTGCGATGGCGCTTCCACTAAACAGAATGGTCAGTGCGATTAACAACGCAAGTTTGGCAATAAAGCCACGGGTCAACATGTGACTATTCATGGGCTTTCCCCTTTTTCGCGCCAATCATCGTTTCAGCCATCGCTTTTACCAACTTATCCTTGAATGCAAGATTAGCGGGTTGTGCGCCACTTTTATTAGTAATGCTAGTTTCTATCGGATTCTCAAGCTTGCCCAACTGGTTGATGTTGTGCGCTGTAATACCGATTAGAAATTGTTCACCGCCAACATCGATAACCATGATTTTTTCTTTGGCGCCCGCAGCCATCGATGCAACCACTTTTAATTGACCGTTTCCTGCTTGAGTGACATTAAACCGGCGCGCAATGAAAGCGAGCGCAAAAATAATGGCGACTACGAGTAAAAGGCTAAGAAAAATTGACAGTATTGATGAGGGGTTCTGTAGGGTCTGGGGGGTGGAGGCCGAAGCCTCCGCGCTGACCACGCTACAAAATAGAAATAAGAATAGAAGGTAAGCCCCTATTTTATAAAGGCTTTTACCTGAGTTTTTTGATTCTCTCGACTTGACTAATAACATCGGTTAACCGAATCCCAAATTTATCGTTGATGACTACTACCTCTCCATGAGCAATCAACGTGCCATTTACTAAAACATCTAGAGGTTCGCCTGCAACTCTGTCTAATTCGACCACTGAACCTTGGTTCAATTGCAGTAAATTTCGGATACTTATTTCACTTCGACCGACTTCCATCGAGATCGTCACAGGGATGTCTAATATAGTGTCGAGCTTCTTCTTTTCCGCTACCGTGATAGGTGCATCTTCTTGCAGTTCGTCAAATTCTGCAGGCTTTGCGCCGCCACCAGCCGCTTGCTCATTCATAATGGCATCAATGTCATCCTGTGGATCACCGCCCTTACCTTCGCCCGCTTCTGCCTCTGCTTGCTCAGCCATTGCTGCTTCCCAATCATCTAAGCCTTCGCCATCTTCACTCATAATTTTTTCCTGTCTTATAAACCGTTTTACTTTGTATGATATAAATACTGTGTCAATGCGTCATCAGTACTTTATAAATCTTCTTCTAGAACCTGTAGTTCAGCGTCGTTATCTATTACTTTGCCATTTCGGGTTAATAACTGCAGTTCGGATTTCACCGATGTTGGCCTAGGAATTTTTTCTGTAATTTTCAGTGCTATATTCTCACGCGATTTACCTAACTTAGCTCTGAACGTGGGTAAGTCCTCAATCAACACCGTCACTGTATCGGGCATATCAATCGGAATAATGTCACCTTTTTCAAAATTCATGAGCCGTTCTAGCGTCACGGTAATATCGAGCAAGTGAGTGGTCAAACCCACCTTCACATCCATAATTTCATCACGCAGTGCTTTGCTCCACCTGAAATCAGTATCTTCTTTGTCGTTTTGCACACCGGCGTCAAGTAACTCGCGAATTGGCTCCAACATCGAATAAGGTAACGAAATATGGAAGTCACCGCCGCCGCCGTCAAGCTCAATATGAAAAGAACTGATCACGACAACCTCTGTAGGGCTGACAATATTCGCCATTGCAGGGTTTACTTCAGAATCTAAATACTCAAAAGACACGTCCATGACAGGTCCCCAAGCTTCTTTATAATCCTCAAAGATGAGCTTTAGCAACATCTGTATGATTCGGCGCTCGGTTGGCGTGAACTCACGCCCTTCAATTTTTGCATGGTAACGGCCGTCACCGCCAAAGAAGTTATCTACCATGATGAAGACCAGTCTGGCTTCCATAGTAATCAGTCCCGTTCCTTTCAGTGGACGGAAACGCACCATGTTTAAGCTGGTAGGGACAAATAATGTGTGGATATATTCACCGAACTTAATCATTTGAATGCCATTAATAGATACTTCCGCCGAACGGCGCATCATATTAAAGAGACTCACTCGCATATGCCGAGCAAACCGTTCATTCACGATTTCCAGCGTTGGCATACGTCCGCGAACAATCCGATCTTGAGAAGAAAAATCGTACTCCATAGCCGAGCCGTCATTCTCGACCTCCTCGATTTCTTCTTCTTCAACATCGTCAACGCCGTGGAGTAGCGCGTCAATTTCGTCTTGTGATAATAAATCGCTCACATTAATTCTCGTTTTTGCTTACTCAATATTATGAGTAACTTAATTAACTAACCGTAAATATAGCGGCTTTCGCAGATTGGTCTATTCTTACTGAATAACAAAACCTGTAAACAGCACTTGCTCAACAACCGTCGATTTTTCGAGCTCTCTCATTACTTGACGCACCTGAGAGGTCGCTCGTTCTTTTAATTCAACTTTGCCAACGTCGGTCACTAGATCATCAGCATTCGACGCACTAAACACTTGCAGCAGAGTACCTTCGATCATAGGAATATGCCGCTTTGCCAACTCTTCATTGGCTATACCACGCACCATCAACTGCACTTCAATTTGGACAATCCGTTCACGAGCCACGCCGGGCGCATTAAACGTGAAGGGTCTGGGCATAGCAACATACAAAGCTTGCCCCTCTGCTGGCGCAGCACTTTCAACAGCGTCATTTTGCACTGCACCCGCTTCGCCTTCCACTACCGTAACTTCGTCACCCATGAACAAGAAGAAATATGCACCAGCACCACCGGCTAATAAGACGACAACAATAATAATAAGCATTAACTTGCTTTTCTTTTTACCGCCTTCTTCAATTTTTAACTCTTCATCTGCCATGTGACTTTTCTCTCATATTGGTATTTGGGTGCCTATACATAGAAGGCGCTTCTACAACTTGGTAAGCGCTGCTGTCAGAATTGTGTCAACGCGCCGTCAATAAACTTACGGCTAATTATACGCCTTTTCTTTGACAGTGTTTTTGTCTTTTTTGCGCCGTTTTTACGTCATTTTCACATTCGTCATCAAGCGTAGTAATCAATCCCGCCTATTCTGCCACCGTTGATACGTTGCTCAATAACCGCACCATTATCATTTAAGCCGTCATCGCCTATCTGTTGATCTGCATGTTGCCCATCGTTTTGTAAACCATCTTGCGATTGTTGTGCCAAATTGCTCGAAGCGTTTGAATTATTTGCAAGACTGCCTTGTTCGGCTTGTCCATCACGTCCGCGACTCTCTTGCTCAACGGAGGATTGGCCTAGTTCAATGCCTTGCTCTTCAAGCATTTCACGCAATCTTGGAGTCGCTTGATCAAGCGCTTCACGAGCTTGCTGCGACTGCACAACAAAACTTACTGAGGCGGAATCACCCGACAAGTTAACTTTAATGTTCATACCGCCAAGATCAGGTGGATCTAACCTAATTTCAGCACTGATATTTCGACTATTCACCATCCAGCGAACTTTTTCAGTTAGCTGTTGCTGGCCTTCAGGCTTAAAAATATTGACTCCTTTATCACTCGCCGTCGTTTGCTGAGCTAATCTCGTACTTTCAATTTGCTGTTGTGCGACTTCTTTTATCCCCTGAACTTCATTCAGGCCCGTATTTAAGTAATTCTGTTGTTGATTGCTCTGATTTAATGACGTTGCAGCCGCCAAAATATTGCTGACTTGATTCAGCTGCTTTTCCAGAGCAGTGTCAGTATTACCCGTTACTTTCACATCAGCGGCAGCGAGCGCATCAGTAACTAAACTTTTTAAATCGATACCAGGCTCTCTGCCTAGTTTTAATTGCTCTTTCATTTCTTTAACACCAGCCTGCAGTGCGGCAATGAATTCAGTCGATTTACCTTCTGTTTTTAATTCAGATATGACTGATTCTACGCGCTTCGCGATATTATCAATCGCGCTGCTTTCAGCTTCAGGCGGTAATTTTGCTAGCAGTTCAGTTTGCTTTTTAGTTGATGCTTTATCGACTGGCACAAACAGAGGAGATTCATTGGTTTTTTCAGTTTTCTCTGGTATTACCTTTGCCTGTTGAGACAAAGTGGCGTTAAGCTGCTCAGTTTCGAGATCGGTCAAATCAGCAGCTTTAGTCTCTGCTGATCCTAGTGGCTTGGGGACTAAATTTTCATCCGTTTTTATGTTGCTTAAATCAAGAGCGGACGTTTCCTGCGTACTCATTTGTGCATCAACAAGAGCATCTGTCAGTTCGATAGATTGACCAAGCACACTCTCACTCTCACTCTCACTCTCAATACTTAACTCGTCGCTCGCTGTTTCATGAGGTATTGGAACAACATATTCATCGTTTGGTATCTTTGTTGATGCTTGCAAGAAATCCTTGAGTAAATCGGCGTCTTTGAGCGACGCTGCGGATTCATCCTGGACCATAGGGCTAGTATCTTTCTCTTCTTTCACCATTAACTGGTTCAAAAGTTTTGCAATTGCGGTATCGAGTTCTGCCATGGCTTCGCTGTTTAAGCCTAACGATTCGTCTGCATTGCCGCCTGCCGCGTTAATTAAAGTGGCTAACTCTTCTTCTGTTAGCCTTATCTCTAAAAACTCAGGATCGGCTCCGGTATTTATTGCGTCAACTGCAGCTGTATTTCCGCTATCTTGCGTTTTATTTTCCGACGTTAACGATGCGATTGTTTGTGCAAAGATATCAAGCTTTGATTCTTTATCCTCAACATACAAATCATTAGGAATGACATCTTTGGATTCTGATAAATCTTTAACTTGATTCACATAGGAAACCCAATCAAAGTCATCTGTAATATTCTCAGCTTTTAGGCTTGGGTCTGTTGATTCTTTCTTTGCGTTGGCGCTAAGCTCATTATGATTAATGAGGGCAGCTTCGCCATGCTCTTCTGCGTCCGCGGTATTCAGTTCAGTTTTTGCAGTCGCAATATATTGGTTTTTCTCAGTAATGTCGGTTTGCTGACGCGCTTTATCTTCAGCCTTCGTTTCTGCCATTTCTTTGTTACGCTGAATAGTACGTTGTTCTTCATTCGCTTCATCTATGCTGTTTTGGCGAACTTCGTTGGCGTTATCCTGCGCGTCGCTTTGCTTGCTGCGATCAGATTTCGCGGATGCTCGGTCTGCATCCTGTCGCGCATTATTACCTGAAGATCGACTGGATTGCTCTTGTTTAGCGAGCGCTTCTTCAAAGGCACTTTTCTGAGCGCTGTTTTCGAATGATGAACTGCTTGCGTCGCGAGATACCGCTGAAGACAACTTAACGTCTTCAAATGGTAGTTTGTTAGCGGCAATACTTGTTTGAGTAGTGGCAAATTGTTGCATAATACTAATTTCATCCTGACCGTTTAATTCGGGTTTGTTTAAATTTAATCAATAATTACAACAACTTGAAATATTTTAAACAAATGCTTATAGGATGTTTTGCAAGGGCTGTACCAACTAGCGCAGAACCGGACCTCTGCGAACGAATTTTTGAATGGCAATTTCGTCAAACATCTGTTGTTCTGCGCGAGATTCGACGGCAATCGCGTCTTTTGTTTTGGATGCAATCAACATTTCAATGGCTTTACGGCGCTTTTGCTGGTCGAGCCACTGACGTTTGCGCTGATCAGCAACTAAAACGGCTTGACTGACAAACTGAATTTGTTGTTCACAGGCTCGGTCGAGTTTTGCGACAAATGATAGGTGCTGATGCAGCTGCTTTGCTTCAACGCCAAGTTTGCCTTTTTGTTGAATGAGCTTAAGGTAATCGAGACGATATTGCTCAAGGCCGCTTAGTTTCTGCTGGTTATCCTGCAGGTTCTTTGCAGCAAATTGGTAATTTTGCGCCAGCTTCTGTTCTTTTTTGATTTCAAGTTCAGCAACCATTTGTAACTGTTTTAAATTACTCATTGTGATTGCTTATGTTGATTTTTCATTGGCTGGTGCTATCCACTAAAGTATTCATTTGCTTTACTACCTAGGCTGTTGGGCTTTCTGCCCATGTGCTGACGCTGCATTGAGTCCACCGTTTAATGTGCCCATTGACTCAACACATTTCTCAAACGAAATCACTTGTCCCATCGTTTGTTGTAAAAATGCATTGATCGCGGGCTCAGCTGCAATCGATAAATCAATTCTATTGTCAGTGCCGCGTGCATAGGCACCAATGCTAATGAGATCTTTATTTTGCTGGTAGGTTGAATAGACTTGTTTAATATTGCGCGCTTGAAGCACGTGCTCTTCATTCACTACCTGCGGCATAACGCGGCTGATTGATGATTCGATATCAATGGCCGGATAGTGTCCCGACTCGGCTAAACGGCGCGAAAGAACAATATGACCATCTAAAATTGCGCGTGCTGAATCAGCGATAGGATCTTGTAAATCATCACCCTCGGTCAATACCGTATAAAAAGCGGTAATAGACCCCTGCAGCTCTGTACCGTTACCTGCTCGTTCGACCAAGGCAGGTAGTTTTGCAAATACTGACGGTGGATATCCTTTGGTAGCAGGCGGTTCCCCAATGGCTAGGGCTATTTCTCTCTGCGCCATTGCGTATCTTGTTAAAGAATCAACTAGCAACAATACATCTTTACCTTGATCTCTGAAGTACTCAGCAATGGTCACAGCAGCTTCACAGCCTTTTAAGCGCATCAATGGCGAGGTATCTGCAGGAGCCGCAACAACAACAGCCTTTTCTCGCTCTTCGGCAGTCAAAATATCTTGGATAAATTCTTTTACTTCTCGGCCGCGTTCGCCAATGAGGCCAACCACAACAACATCAGCGGTAGTTCCGCGCGTCATCATGCCCATCAATACACTTTTACCTACACCACTGCCTGCAAATAATCCCATTCGCTGGCCTTTGCCCACGGTTAACACGGTATTAATAGCACGCACACCAACATCAAGCGGTTGATTAACAGGTTTACGAGTTAAAGGATTAATCGGAGGAGGCGTTAATGAAGCTGTTTGTTTGCATTTTATCGGCCCTTTGCCATCGAGGGGTTCACCATTGGCATCAATCACCCGACCTAATAGCTCATCACCTACAGCGAGTCCGTTATCATGCGATAAAGGCTGAACACGTGAACCAGGAACAATACCCTTAACTGATTCTGTTGGCATTAAATAGGTAACATCGCCAGAAAAGCCAACAACTTCAGCTTCAATTTGGCCTCGACTTGTTTGCACTAAACAACGTCCACCCACGGGCACTTGGCAACCTACGGCTTCTAGGGTCAACCCTACGCCTCTAATCAACTTACCAGAAGAAATAGCCACAGCTTTCGGAACCTGTTCTTGCAATTGCTTTATTTTATCAGCTATTGCGAGGGTCATGATGCAATCCTTGGGCGTTTAGAAATTGGGTAAATACATCGGTTGTTCTGCGTTCAATTGACATGTCAACGGCGTTGTTTTGCGTACTAAGCTCACAACCACCGCGCTCAATAATTGGATTCTCAATCAGCTTCCAATTGTTTTCGGCAATTGCTTCGTCGCCAAAATGTCCCTTGACCATGGCGACATCAACGGGGTGCATTTGAAATTGATACTGACTTTCTTGGATCGGAAGCACTTTAATGCCTTCGCTTATGGCGCTTAATAGCACGTCATTTTGCGTGGTAACTTCAACATTAATAACCGCTTTTGCTAATTTTACAGCAAGGATAACGAGTTCTTTTTCCAGCTCTTGGTTCACTTGCGCCAATGGATTAGCAGCTTGTTCTATAATAGATTGCCAACTTCTTGCTAACTCGTCCATTTGCTCTTGACCCGCCAACATGCCGTCGGCTAGACCTTGCTCCTTACCCTCAATGCTGCCTTTTTCAAGTCCTTCTTGATTGCCTTCTGCAAAACCGGTGTCGAAGCCTTGCTGCTTACCCAAAGCAAAACCCTCGTCATAAGCGGCAGCTCTGATTGCTTCAATGTCTTTGGCTGTAAGCGGCTTAATTTCTTCTTCCACTTCTGGCGGTTCGTACTTCCACGTGCGCGCTTTGTTCAAGGCATTTGTTGTATTACTTTGCACATCAGAATTTACGCTTGGCAAATCCCACGTTTTGGCGTCATTAAAAGACTCATTTGAGCTCACTTTAATTGATTGTGCTTGTGGCTTGCTGCTTGAAGTACTCATTAGACGAATTCTTCACCGCCGCCACCGCCTAGCATGACTTCACCGGCATCAGCTAATCGTCGAGCAATAGACAGAATTTCTTTTTGTGCCGCTTCAACTTCACTCAAGCGTACAGGCCCCATGGCCTCCAAATCATCGAGCAACATTTCAGCGGCCCGTTTGGACATATTGCCAGTAATTTTGTTACGCAGCTCTTCATCAGCGCCTTTAATGGCTTTCATTAAGCTTTCTTGTTGAGTTTCACGCAGTATCGCTTGAATACCTCTGTCGTCAACGTCAATCAAATTATCGAATACAAACATTAGATCCTGAATCTGCTGGCTCATCTCTTCATCAGTTTCACGGATTGCATCCATTAACTGGCCTTCGATATTTGTATCAAGGTAATTCATTATGTTCGCGGCAGATTTCAGTCCGCCCATCTTCGCAGCTTGCGCGCCGGCTTGACCAGCAAACTGTTTCTCCATGATTTCGTTGAGCTCCTGCAATGCTGCTGGCTGCACTTCTTCAAGATTGGCAACACGCATCAATAAGTCTAAGCGTACTTTTTCAGGAAACTGCGCCAAAATTTCGGCAGATTGCTCTGGCTCAAGATAAGACATAACAATCGTTTGTATTTGCGGGTGTTCGTTACGAATAATGGTGGCTACTTGCTTGGAATCCATCCATTTCAGTGACTCCAGACCTTTAGCACCGCTGCCAGTGAGTATTTGGTCAAGTAGATGGGCAGCCTTGTCTTCGCCTAGCGCGGAAGTCAATGCTCTGCGCACAAAGTCTTGACTCTTGAAGCCAATGGTCGAGTAATTTTGAATTTCGTCTATAAAATGCGTATGCACAGCCGTAATTTTGTCCTGCGTCATGTCATCCATAGCCGCCATCGCAGAGCCTAAAGCTTGCACTTGTTTAGGCTCCAAGAATTTTAAAATTTGTGCTGCATCATCTTCTGTTAGGCTCAATAATAAAATGGAGGCTTTTTCTACGCCCTCTAGTTTATTGACGTCATACTTTGGTGTTTTTTCTTTTTCAACAACTGCTTCAGCCATAAATTTTACTCCTTATTCGTCCTGTAATAGCCAGCCACGAACCACTTGTGCTGATAATTCAGGCTCATTGGCAACGAGAGCACGTACGGCTTTTAACACATCTTCGTCTTTGCGTAAATTAGGTAACATTAATGAACCATCAGCGGCAAAACCTACCTGTGACTCATCAAATTCATCGTTTAGGATGGCTAACGGATCTTCACCTAAATCTAGATCAGATTCATCGAACTCATTATCTGCAATGTTGTTCTCAGGGAAGATAAGTTTCATGAGCATTGGTCTAACCACAAAGAAAATCAGAATAATAATGACCAGTGCGCCCAACACTAACTTGAGTATAGGCATAAAACGGTCTTGTTCCCAGAAAGGTGTTTCTTTTATTTCGCCCATATCAATTCTGTTAAACGGAATGCTCACCACTTCAAGTGAATCTCCTCGAGTCACATCAAAACCAATGCCTCCCTGCAGCAAGCGACGAATGTTGAGTACTTGCTCTTGACTCATTGGCGCACTTGTAACGGTGCCATCAGCTGCTGTGACAGATGAATGGTCAACTGCTACGGATACACTCAAGCGTCGAATAACACCGGTTTGCTGTTTAGTGTGACTAATTGTTGTATCTAATTCGTAATTGCGAGTTTGTTCTTTGCTATTACTGCCTGGTAGTGGCGCTCCATTGCCGGCCCCGACTGCATTTTCAGGGATAGTAGCGTCCATTGGCGGTTGATTTGATAAGGCGCCAGGAATACCAGCAATAACGTTACCTACATTACTTTGTTCGGAAATCATTTCGCTTCGAACAGCAGGCAAATCTGGGTTGTAGCGACGCTGGGTCTGCTCCGTTGCTGTAAAATCCATGGTTACATCAGCTTGTGCTGTGTAGTTTCCTAGCCCTAAAACAGGAATTAAGATGGAATCAATTTTTTCCATATATTCCGCTTCACGTCTTTTTTCTAACTCGTATTCTTTGCGAGCAGCTGATGCGCCGGCATCTTGAGATCCTGAATTAAGTAAGCGACCATTGTTGTCTGTTACCGTTACTTTGCTCGGTTCCATGCCCTGCACCGCTGAAGCGACGATATCTACAATAGAATCTACTTCTTGAGCGCTAACAACATTACCACGACTCGCCGTTACTACTACAGTTGCACTGCCTTTTTTCTCTCTGCGAGCAAACACATTCTCTTTAGGTAAAGCTAGCAAAACGCGTGCTTTCCCAATACCGTTCATATCTTCTATTGTGCGCGCAATTTGTTGTTCTCGAGCATGTTTCAATCGCTCCATCTCAACCCGTTGGCTGACTCCAAAACCCATATCTTGCATAATAATATCGGTGCCTTGCGAGGCTTCATTGCTAATCCCTTGGCGCGCCATGCCAAATTTTGCGTCATTAAATTGTTCTTCAACGACGTAAACCGTATTTCCTTCAAGCTTGTATTGGATTTCGCTTTGATCAAGAAAGTCTAAAGTTTCAATGAGCTCTTGAGTAGGCATTTGTGCCAATGGACGATACGTCGGCTCCTTTGACCAAAGAAAGACAAAAATGGCAATAACGATACAAATAACCAAGGTGACTACTAAGGTAATTTGACGCACCATTTCAGTCGTACCTAACTGGTCCATAAGAGTCGGTTTGCTTTCAACCGAATCATCCATGCCGTCAAGACTGTTGGAGAGTGTTAATTCTGTGCTTGTTGCTTCAGCCACGAGTTACTTCCTTAAACTGGCATGTTCATTATAGTTTTGTAGGCTTCAAGTACTTTATTGCGCACTTGCATCGTTGCTTCAAAAGCAATGCCTGACTTCTCTTTAGCAATCATCACGTCAGCTAGGCTTAAATTTGGGTCGCCCATATCGAAAGATTTTTGCATATCTCGCGACTCTTTTTGCAGACCGTTAACGTTGTTTAGCGCTTGGCTGAGCATGTCAGAAAATTCGCTTGCAGACCCATTGCCTTGAATTGCTGGCACATCCATCTTAAGCGGCTTGATATCGCCAACCATCGCTTGCATTTCTTGGTAGATAGCATTTGCTTTAATGTCCATCACACAACCCCTAGTGTCATAATTTTGAAGAAATCACTTCGTCTAAGGTCGATTTTGCAATTACAGTGCCAATTTATTTAATTCAATTAATTCAATGAGTTGGGTTTTTATTTTTAAGAAGGATTTTTAGGTGACAAAAAAATGCCGCTAAAGGTTAGCGGCAAATAGGGATTGACATCCTGTCTGTAGTGCTCACAAAAAAGCATGTTGGGAAAGGGCTTAGTTAGGAACTTCAATACCTGAATCACGCATACGAGCAAGTTTGTAACGCAGCGTTCTTGGGCTTATTCCAAGTTTTTCAGCTACATCTTTGCGTTTGCCATTATAGGCCTGCAGCGCGTCCAAAATAATCTGATGTTCCTGAAATCGAAGTTCCGATCCTAATAAATTTTTATCGACTGCATCGTCGGAGTCTAAAGTATTATTTGCTATATCTGGGGATGCAGAAGTAAACATAGTGGATGTCGTTCTTTCAACATTATGCGCAGCCTCTATCATTAAGTCTTCATTATCAATTTTGCCATTGTCGGTTAAAATCAGTGCCCGCTGGATCACATTCTCTAACTCTCTGACGTTGCCAGGCCACGTGTGTTGCATCAGCTTATGCTGCGCAGACATTGTGATATCTGGAACCGGAATACCTTGAGCAATCGCATGACGTTGAACCATGTGCTTGGCCAACGGGATAATATCGCCAATGCGATGCGCCAGTGGTTGCCAGGTAATTGGAAACACGTTGAGTCTATAGTATAAATCTTCTCTAAATTTGCCATCATCCACGGCTAACTTTAAATCACGGTTGCTTGTCGCAATTACCCGTACGTTCAAGGAAATGGTTTTGCGACCACCCAATCGCTCAACTTCTCTTTCTTGCAATACACGCAAAATTTTAGCTTGTAGCGCCAGATCCATTTCAGTAATTTCATCAAGTAATAAAGTGCCGCCCTGCGCTTGTTCAAATTTACCAGGACACGCTTGAACTGCGCCTGTGAACGCACCTTTTTCATAACCAAATAAGGTGGCTTCCAACATGTTTTCAGGAATGGCAGCACAGTTAATCGCAACAAAGGTAGACTGACTACGAGGACTCTGGTCGTGAATATAACGAGACAAGACTTCTTTACCAGAACCACTGGGCCCCAAGACCATGACGGTTGCTTCTGATTTCGCCACTTTTCTGGCTAGCTCAAGCATCCGAATACTAGAAGGATCAGCAACAATCGGTGTTTTTGACTCCACTTTTTGCGCCGGCGCATAGCGTCCGACTAAGTTGAGCAACACCTCTGGAGCAAAGGGTTTAGATAAATAGTCGGTTGCACCGTCGCGCATTGCTTGAATGGCATCATCGATATTAGCAAATGCTGTCATCAACAATACAGGGAGCTTTGGATATTTAGCTTTCACACTTTTAAGAAGTGATAATCCGCTCATTGCGCCCATTTGAATGTCGCTGACGACCAAATCAAACTGATTGTTGTCTGCAAGTTTGAGCATCGCGTTCTCAGCGCAATCAACCGGAGTGACTTGATAGCCACCCAATAGCAGTGTGTCGACTAAAGCTTCTCTAAGGCCGTGATCGTCTTCGACTATTAATATTTTGGTTTTACTCATATTGCGACTCCTTGGTGTACGTCTTTTGAGTATGTTTGGAATTCATTTTTTGGCTGAATGCAGGGCAGCAGTAAGGTAAAGCAAGCGCCTTTACCTTCAATATTATTAGCGGCTTTTACTAAGCCGTGATGTGATTTTGCTACCGACTTAACAACAGCCAATCCTAAGCCTGTACCCTGTGTTTTTGTTGTAAAAAAGGGTTCAAAAATACTGTCAATTTGATGCTCTGATAAGCCACAGCCTTGATCTTTTATTTGGATACTAATAAAGGGCGCACCATTTTCTTCTACGATGTCGGTAATTATTTCAATAACATCGCCTTCTTGCGACACTTCAATTGCGTTGTGAAGTAAATTACTAATGGCACCCGTCAACGCCGTTTCATTGCCCATTAACTGGTGCAGTATTGGCTTTTTGTCTAGTTTTAATTGAATAGACTTGGTCGCCAATAAAGCGTCAACCGCCTCAGCACCGTTAGCCATCACTTGCGATACGGTCAGTGGTGCCACAATTTGCTGCTCACCACTTTTAGCAAACAGCAGCATGTCATTCACTTGGCTCTCCAGATCTTTCAAGCGATTCTGCAGATTAGTTGTAAAGCGGTCAGCCATCGGGTTTTTTAAATTCAGTGAACGCAGATTGGCGGCATAAAGCATTGCAGAGGATAGTGGTGTTCTGACTTGGTGCGCCAAAGATGCAACCATTTTTCCTAAAGAAGATAAACGCTGTAAATGGCTTATACGACTCTGCAGTTCGCGAGTTTCAGTAAGGTCGGTTAATACAATAAGCTGACCCTTTTCTTCAACTAAAGGCGTGATCGATATTTTTACTTTGCGGCCATCGCGTAAAGAAACTTCATGTCCATCGTCTGCTTGAGGCTTGAATGAGCGTAAGATAATCTCTCGCCAAAGCTCTTTTTCCAAAGGCTCGCCCAGTAATTCAGCCGCTTGCTGATTTGCTTGTTTTATGCGGCCTTTTTGATCTAAAACGATAACTCCGGCTGGCATAACCTCTAACAAATGATTAAGTCGCTTCGCTTTGTTGTTAAGTTCTTCGACCGTATCGTCGCTTTGCGCCATTTGAGGTTTTGCAATCGCTTCAGCACTGACGCTAACAATCGATACCGGCTTTTCTAAACTGACAGGTTTAAAAACCGTACTTTGGCGAGCGCCGAATGAAAATTGATCTTTTGAATCAATGACGAAAAAATTATTGGTTAACTGCGACATAATCCTATTACTACCTCAACGACTGGATGTGCTGAGATAATGCATGAGACATGCCAAAAAATATCTGTATGATTTATATGGAGTTTTAACGATTTATAGCACCTTAGTCACTGTCAATAAAATGACTAAGGTGATAAATACTGAAGTGTTATTGACGACTTATTTCATATTTACGCATTTTTTCAACCAAGGTGGTTCTGCGCATACCCAGCTGATCGGCTGCTCTTGCGACAATCCAATCCTGCTGTTCCAATGCTTGTGAAATCAAATTAATTTCGAGATCAGACAAGTATTCTTTTAAATTTACGCCATCAGATGGTAGCGCAGTATTTAGCACCCCCACCTGACTAGTTTCTGATGTATCCTCAGCGTCGCTCAAGAAAAGCTCATTCAGCGCTTCTCGCTCTTGCTGTTCTTCAGATAAGGTGCTTAAAGGAGCAAGAGGTGTATCGCCGTATTGATACTTTATCGGAAGCTCGGTGATACCAACTAATTTTTTGGGGTAAAGGATAGCTAAACGCTCAACTAAATTTGATAGTTCTCTCACATTACCTGGCCAAGGGTGCGACATTAAAGAACGCATTGCGTCATCGTTAAACTTAACGATATTTTCATTGTTGTTTTCCAAGCGATGGGCAAGTTCTTGCAATAACAGAGGAATGTCTGCAGCTCGTTCACGCAGTGCAGGACTTTCAATAGGAAAAACATTGATGCGATAGTAAAGATCTTCTCTAAACGTATTTTCGCTGATCATCTCTTCTAAATTACGATGCGTTGCTGCAACAATGCGCACATCGCAGTTAATGGTTTTAGTACCACCCACTCTTTCAAAAATACGCTCTTGCAGCACGCGAAGCAGTTTTACTTGCATTTGCAGCGGCATATCACCAATTTCGTCCAAAAAGAGTGTGCCGCCTTCTGCTAATTCGAAACGCCCTTTACGGGAGCCGATAGCGCCAGTAAACGCGCCTTTCTCATGACCAAACAACTCACTTTCCAATAGCTCACCCGGAATAGCGCCACAGTTAACCGGGATAAACGGGCCTTTTTGGCGATTCGACATATAGTGAATATTACGTGCAATAACTTCTTTACCCGTGCCTGATTCACCAAGAATAAGCACGTTTGCTTCAGATGGCGCAACTTGTTCTATGAGAGAGCGTACCTCTTTAATACCGTTACTATTGCCGACTAAGCTTCTAAATAATCGTGTTTTGCCGGTAGTTGTGCCAAGAGATGGCGTATTCAGACGATGAAAGTCTTGGCACTTGTTTAGCAACTCGACCATGATAGGCTGTGTTATAGGCTCAAAAAGCGACCCCATCATATTTTTATAATTAACTTCAGCGCTTAATTGAAAGCCAATATTCACAAAAGGGATTGCTGGAAATTTTTCAATGACGTCTTCTGTCAACTCAGGGACTTCACCATCGATGAGAATAGCAACCAAGTCGTTTTTACTCTCAATAGTCTTAATGCAGTGACTATAATCGCTATGGCTACAAGCCTCACCCATAAAAGTCAGTATTACATTCAGATTATTTTTACGAACTTCATTGTCGCTGATAATCAGAATTTCCTTCATTGCTACCTCAGTTGAGTTTCTTTCTTAGTCGGTGTACGGGCAGTAGATTAATTTTGAACTTCTACTCTTTTTTGTACATGTTATCTGATAACTAAAGGAATGCCATCAAAAAAAGCGGCTAAGCCGCTTTTTTATGGTGATATATCGCTGAAAACTAAATCTTAGACCTAATCAAATGTGAAGCTACCGATCAACTTTCAAGATAGTTAACTCAACAACGCCAAAACTTGCCCCTGCTGCTGATTGGCTTGAGCCTGAACGCTTAAGGACGCTTGCCCTTGCACTTGAGCGGCAGCCATGTCGCTGGTTGCTTGCGCATAGTCTAAGTCCTGAATACGACTTCTAGCCGATTCAGAATTAATGCTCGATTCCGTTAATACTCGTGCTGCACTCGCAAACTGATTTTGCGTCGCGCCGAGGTCGCCACGAAAGCCACCAATAGACGCTAAAGACGCGTCAGCGATATCAAGTGCTTGTTGGCGTGATTCTGCATTTGTAACATCAATACTGAGTAAATCACTGATAGAGTCGGTAACATTATTCGTTTCAACGTCGATGTTATTACCTGAAGAACTGCCAACGAGAAAACTAATGTCTTGTCCACCCGACAGCAGTGGCTTGCCGGCAAAGTTGGTTTGCTCCACCGTTAAGCTGATGTTTTCTTGTAGCGCACTTATTTCACTCTGAAGCGCTTGCCGATCCGAATCGTTTAGCGCGCCGTTACCAGCCTGCACTGTGAGTTCTCGTATGCGATTGGCGTCATCAGTAATATTCGCTAAGCCCGATTCTGCAACTTGAGCAAGCGATATACCATCATAAGCGTTAGAGATGGCTTGACGACTACCTTCTGTTTGCGACGTTAAACGATCAATTATAAGCTGCGCGGCTGGACCATCTGCTGCGCTGTTCACTTGTTTACCCGAGGCTAGCTTTTCCATCAAACTGGATTGTTTTTGTTGAACTTGCTGTAACAAGCTACCCGCATTGTTGTTATCAAACTTTATCATCACTACCTCCATTGCTGCTTATTAAGAGCATTTGGATCGTTTTTAGCTCTTCCTCTCATTGAGAGACAAAAACGACATATGGCCATCAACTTTATCGAAGACTACAATGTATATCCAAAATACAGCACTCCGTATCATGGTATCGGCAGTAAATTAAGGATCTTTAATTTTTTTTCAATTTAATTGCATTAATTATTAATTAACGGCAAACACTCAAAGATTAATGGAAGCTGATTTCACTCATTGAGGCTGTAAATCTTAGCTTGATAGCGTCTTTCATCATCGGCTACATATGCAAGTTCTTTTGCTTTTTCCAATGCGTTTCTAGCGGCTCTAAAGCGATTTTGTTTTACATAGATTTTAGCTAAATTATAAAGAGGCTCATGTAAATATGGGCCATAGCTACTGCTTTTTAATAGATAGCTTTCGGCCAGTTTGTACTCACCTATTTCAAACTGGGCGATGCCACGAGATAGCCAAGTGTATGGGTTGTCATCAATAATGTGCTGAATTTTACTTCTTAGTAACGCGGCCCGTTTTGTGTCTCCTGAATTGACTAACATTGTGGCAAAATTATCAATGGCGGAAAATGACACTAGGTTATTTTTATCCATGAAATCGTAAACGGTATAGGCGTATTCTGCATGCCCTTTTCGATTGTATAAAATGGCCAGCAAATTTAGGGTTTCAGGATAAAGTGGATCAATCGCATTTGCCTGCAAAGCATATGCAAAGGCAATATCTAGCTTACCGCTAATAATAGCCTCACTTGCTAGGTTATTCCAATACATGACCATCAACTCTTCTGGCGAGACAACTTTCGAAATATAGGAGTCTTTGGTTCTAAAGTAGTCAATAGTAATAGCATTGCTTAACCAAATGTCGCCGCTTGTTTGCTGAACGTCTATTATCGTTAAATTGACATGTGTAGACACCAGTTGAACGTTCTCATACTCTTGATACGTAGGCGCGCTATTGATTCTATTGTATTGGAACCGTAAACCGGCTTCTTTTACAAATGCCGTTGATAAAATAGCCAATGACAAACAGTTACCAGTCCGTTGTTCAAATGCCTCTTTCGCAGTCAGTGTGTCACCCTGAAAATTGAACCCTGTGCTGAATTCTTGTATGTAGTTAGCCACTCTCACATGAGGCCTAACTGATTGATTTTGATGAGCGTTGAAGTAGCTTAAGAAACGTGTGCGTTGCGACGGCGTCAAGACAAAAATATCATCGGTATTGATGACTTCTTCTTTAAATAAAGCGTGTTGAATTTCGGGTGGACTTGGCAACTCCGCTGAATCTGGCGCTTGTTCTCTCTCACTGAGCTTGTGATAGTCATTGCTCACACAGGCACTCGTTAAAGCGCTCATTAGTGATATAAGGAAAATGATGCGAAAAATTTTCATGAAATACTCTCCAAGCGAGCTGCTAATGAAAGAGTAGTCAAATGTGCTGAAAGAGTAAAGTCATTCACGCCGTTTACTCAAAGATAATCACTCACAAATTAAGAAAAAGTAGATAATTTCTAAGATAAAAAAGGCAGGTCGTTTGGAAATCAACGCCTGCCGTATAAGCAACGATTCAAGTAAATGCCTATTGCTATTATGCGGCTATAGGCTTCTTCATCTTTATCAAGGCTATATTGGGAAGCGTCACATAACTATTACGCTCTATGGCGTCCTTTATTGTAAATAAAAAGGGCGCAGTGTTGAGCCATCTGGCGCGGATCTGACCAAGCACGGTTCGCCCATAAAAACTGCGCTTTTTTAGTATCGGCATCAAACAACTAGTACTCACCAGGATTAACATCGCTGTCTACCCTCACTAAAATTATTTGAAACGTAAACTAAATTCAAATCACAACTTTTTTAGGTGTAGGTTGGTAGAGGTTATGCAGCATTAATGGCTGTCAACATTGTCGACGCCCTTAATGAAAAAGCAAATCACGCTTTGGTTTTTAATCACTTTACATTTTACTTAGTGCTCAAAGATTTCAGGATAAACATGCGCTACGTCAGCACGACTTACCGCTAATCTTATCGCAGGCTTAGTGCCTGTCGCCGTTATCCTATGTACTTTGTTCTTGGGCATAAATACAAAATCCCCTTGTTTAACCACAGTTTCTTTACCTTCAATTTCCCATATCCATTCGCCAGATATGATATACCACCACTCATTCCAATCAGGATGATAATGTTTACGATTGCCTTGCCCAGGAAGTTGAGATATTAGGGTTGCACTATTACTTTCGGTATTCACCAAACGGTGACACCATGACAATTCACTATTTTTGTTCGCTATCAGATCGGGAATGTGGACTAGAGACAAGTTTTCATGAGCAAAATCCGATTGTTCGATACCGTCTATTTTCAGAATCGAGGGTACATCGGCTTCACTATGGTGATTTTTTGCTCCCGATTGTCGCTGATAATATTTTGGTTGCTGTGTTGATGCCTGAGATTTGATGTACTGTAACGCAATCTCAGCTAATTTAAAGTCTTCTTCATTATCAATATCAATGGTGGAAAAGCCCTTCAAGGTGAAATAGCCTGTGTTGCCATCAGGACCATGATAACCGAAACCATTGCTTTGCATATTTTGCAAAAAGCTATCTTTATTCCACCCCATCAGCACTGTTGCATAGGAAGAGACTGGCTGCATATCTTGGGAAGAAATATGCGGCTCTTTTGGACTGAAATTCACTCCTTTCCCGCCGAACATGCAGGCTATCTGATGGTCAACCGTTGAGACAAGGGTATTATACTTTTGCTCTATCATGGTGCTTACAAAACTTACAATTTCATTCTCAGTAATAAAGGGCGAAGTTGGTAAAATTTGTATAACAATGTCGGCGCTAAC
The DNA here is from genome assembly GCF_000226565.1 of Glaciecola nitratireducens FR1064. Taxonomy (NCBI): domain Bacteria; kingdom Pseudomonadati; phylum Pseudomonadota; class Gammaproteobacteria; order Alteromonadales; family Alteromonadaceae; genus Brumicola; species Brumicola nitratireducens. Next base: position 2,622,167 of record NC_016041.1, read on the forward strand.
GTTTTTACAAAAATCGAGTAAAAAAGCATCGTTATTAGTTTCATCTGTTGCAAATTCAACTGGACGCTGATAAAAACTCGCGCCGTATTCACTCGCAATCTCAGAAAATATGTCATCTTCTGAGTTAATATAAACAGCGTCAAACACACCAGAATTAACGGCAGTTTCAACCACGTATGAAATCAAAGGTCTTTCACCTAGTAAACGTAAATTCTTTTTTGGAATACGCTTACTGCCCATTCTCGCGGGGATCATTGCTACAACTTTCATCAATTAATTACCTATGTACTCGTGAATCCGCCATCAACAATAATGTTTTGAGCGGTAATATACGTATTGAGATCTGAACATAAAAAAAGCACTACATTGGCTATATCGTCAACACAAGCTAATCGCTTTAATGGAATAGTGCGCGCTATTTCTTTTTGTTTCTCATCACTTACCCATCTTTCAATCATCTCGGTGCTCGTTGGCCCTGGAGAAACAGAGTTAACCAAGATGCCATACTCTGCAAGTTCTACAGCAAGTGATCGCAAAGCCCCAACAAATCCGCTTTTGCTTGAACTGTAGACCACGGAATTAGGTTTTGATACAACAGAAGCTATAGAAGCTATGCCGACAATTTTTCCGTGTTTTCGACTTTTCATCTGACCGGCTACCGCTGAAAGAATCTTTAGCGGTGAAACTAAATTGACGTCGCAGACAGTTTTTATCGCATCAGCGCTGAGCATGTCTGCGGGTTCAGGTAAGATTATTCCCGCATTGTGAATAAGGTAATCAAAAGTAAAGTCTTGCTCAATGCACTGGATGAAAGCGTCAACGCTCTCTGCATTGCTCAAATCCAGAGGCAAAACCGATGGGTCATCTGTGGTCGTTCTCGACGTGCCAACTACATCGCAGCCTGCATTCAATAGTTGATGTTTTACAGCGGCACCAATACCTTTCTCACTGCCAATAACCAAAGCGCGTTTATTTGAAAAATCCAAGCGAATATCAGCGCTCATTTGCAGCACCCAGTAGGCTATCGACTAAATGAGATATTGCAGAGCGGCCCATCGCTAATGTTGCTTCCGCTGAGTTACCGCCAATGTGCGGCGTACAAACTAAGTTAGGCATGCTTATTAGTTCTTTGTGCGTTGGTGGTTCCACATCATAGACATCTATTGCTGCGCCATATAGCTGGCCGTTGAGTAAAGCGTCATGCAGGTCTTGCAAATTGACTAGCTCGCCACGTGCAGTGTTAATAAATATCGGTTTTTTTGTCATTTTATGAAAGGCAGTAGCATCGATAAACTGAACCGTAGAGGTATTCAACGGAGTGTGCAGACTGATAATATCAGCTTCTGCATAAATCGTTTCCTTGCCTACTGAAACGACACCATTTTTTTCACAAAACTCATTTATATCAACAACATCATTTGCCAGTACTCTACAAGCAAAGGGCTTTAGTAAGTGAGTAAGCTCCTGCCCTATATGGCCCATACCAATGATACCAATTGTTTTCCCGTAAAGACTCTGCCCGCCTGACTTATTCCACTCACCTTTTTTTAGTTGATTAGACGTCGTATATAAATTCCTAATCAGCATTAGCATAAATCCTAAGGCCATTTCAGCAACCGATTGTCTGTTTATGCCGGCAGTCCATTTTACCGGAATGCCATTTTTCTGGCAGTAGCTTAGATCTATATTATTCAAGCCAACGCCAAATTTTGCGATCACTTTTAGCAAGTTTACATCGTCCAGCACAGGAGCTTGAATCTGTTCCATCGCGACTATAGCACCATCGCAATCGCCCAAAAATTCAATCAGCTCCGATTCGTTTAATAGACGACCACTGGTATTAAATCGACAATCTGGGAAGAACGATTGTAATTCGGATTTGAGTGTTTCATTTTTAGCAAATGCCTTTGACGTAACAGCTATTTTCATACAAACCTTAACTCATCAATAATTAACAACATAGCAACTGACACTTCCTGCGGCTTGATATCGTCGGCTTTTATCGCTTCAATCTTGTCGCTACTGGGTATGATCATCGTTAAGTCTTTACCAACTCGCTTTTTATCGTTCATCAAGCCTTTGATTATTTCACTTTCGTCAAAATAGGCGGGTTTAAATTCAATAGGCAAGGTCGGCACAAATAACAAGGCATTTAATCGCGAATAACATGCTCTGGACATTAAGCCTCGACCAAGTGCTACCGCATTCGCGACCATCATACCAACTATCACCGCAAGACCATGAGGGACTTCATATTGACTCGTCGCTTCCAGCGCATGCCCAAAGCAATGCCCGTAATTGAACAGATTTCGTTTACCTTGGTCGAATTCGTCTTCTGCGATAAAACTTTGTTTTACCGAAAGTGAGGCTCTAATTGCCTGCATTCGGCTTTCCCGTTTATATAAGTCAGCGACCAATGCCGCTATTTGCTCAAAATCGGGTTCCCTCCTATCATCTAACAATAGAAATTTGATGACTTCGCCAATCCCGCTGTAATAGTCGCGGTCGTTTAAGGTATCCAGAAAGTCGGGACAAAGATAAATGATATTGGGTGGATAAAAGCCACCCAATATATTCTTGAATGACTCAAAATTTAACGAGGTTTTACTGCCAACACAGCTATCTGCTTGCGCCAAAAATGTGGTTGGGACAAAGGTCCAAGGAATGCCTCTATATAGAGTCTGGGCAACAAACCCGGTGACGTCTTGAACAATGCCACCACCGATTGAAATTAGCTGCATTTTTTTCTTTTCTGGAATAGGCGTCAAAAATCGGTAAACGTCTTGAACATAGTCCAAGGTTTTATTACTTTCAAGCGCATCAATTAGAAAGACCCGTTGTTTATCGACATCACGCAATATGTCCGGATAGAGTCTGTTGATGTTGCTATCGCAGACAAATACGGCGTTACTTTTGCTTTTGAGTTCCTGAAAAAAATCCAGACTTTCAACAAATTTAACCTGATAGTCGTGTATGTTTGATTTGATAATCATTAACTTGTGAACCCTCCATCTATTACTATAGATTGACCTGTAAGATAAGAATTTGATGGGTCGATAAGGAAAGCCACCGTGCGTGCTATTTCTTCGGGCTTAGCTAAACGCTGACAGGGAATATCCATAAGAATAGCGGCAAGTTCTTCGCTTGATAGCGATTGTTTAGTTAATTCAGTTTCGGTAAATCCAGGACAAACCGTATTTATCATCACATTATCCGCAGCGAATTCTCTTGCAAAGCCCTTGGTAAGACCTATCAAGCCGAACTTAGTCCCACTATAAAGTGCTCTCTTTGCTTTTGAGCGAACTCCCCAAATTGAGCTTATATTCACTACTCTACCAAATTTGCGCTGCGCCATTTTAGGCAGTAATAACTGCATTAATTGAAGAGGCGCGGCATAGTTTACTTGATTGATGAGATTCATATCGTCGACTGAGACTTCTGCTAGTGGCTTAATAATATTGATACCAGCATTGTTTATTAAGGCATCAACTCTCCCCAGCTTCGAACAGTACTCAACGATACTCTCCGGTGAGCTCAAATCGAGTTCAGAACGAGATGGCGAGAGCACCGTGTGCTCTGTCTCGAGTTTTGTTTTAATAGCAGCGCCAATACCACGGCTAGCGCCAGTTAATAAAACAATCATAAATTATTTTCCATAGAAGCCACTCACCGAATATATTTCTTCAATTAAGGAGAGGACTTCCATCGCATCGTCACTGCTTCCGTTTGACACTTTTTGCTTTTCTGTGATCGCCTTAACAAATTCCTCTAGCTCGAGTTTCCAGCTGTCATCATTTTCAAACCAAATAGTCTGCTCGGCAGGTTTTCCCATTGCAAAAGTGATGTCTTCGAACTCCCTTTTGCCTGTAACGAGTTTTTCAGGTGCGTAACTGCGTGATTCAGACAAAATACCGTCTAAATTTATAAAACCGTTTTCAAAACACATTTCAAGTAGAAATTTATGCTTCCATTGAGTCGCACTCGAATGCAGTGAAGCAATGACGCCACCTGATTGTAAAGTCACAAATGCATTGTCTTCAACTTCAATATCCCAAAAGCTATTCGATAACTGGCTTGCAACGACGTTGAATGAAAGACCACTAAGATGATGAAAAAGATCTAACATGTGAATGCCTTGATCCATCAATATTCCACCACCAGAATAATTTCGAAAGTTACGCCAATTAGTATGGTAGTCGATGCTGCCTGCCTTTCCATATACTCCCCGCATCCAGAGTAAATTACCAAGCTCTTTGCTTTGAATGAGTTCTCTCGCTTTGATTACACTGTAATGTAAGCGATGGTTAAAACCATATTTCAAGACGCCTGTTGAGGCTTTTTCGGCTGCGATAACGAAAGACAGTTCAGCGCAGGTTTTCGCAGGCGGTTTCTCACAGAAAACATGCATCCCTTGCGATAATGCTTTTATGGCGTATTCCGCGGCAACATTATTAAAGGCACATATAAATACTGCATCAATGCCTGAGCTCAGCAGTTCGTCAATAGATTTGCTGAGTGTCATTCCACTCGGTATTTCAGCAGTTAAATCTGAGTTAGTCTCAAACACTGAACACAATTGAGTATGTGGATTTCGCAATATTTCGCGAGCACGAATTTGTCCCATCTTACCAAAACCGGCAATCCCACAACGTATTACCTTCATGCCCTAGCCTGCATCCGCAAGTTCAGAACTTGACTTTAATTGTTGATAGTATGAAAAGATCACGTGATCGACCATCATATGTAAATCTTCGACGACGCCATAATCACCCTTTTCCGTCGCGACGTGGAACGTGTGATCTGCTTTTTGTTTTAATTGACCACCATCAAAACCAGTCAGACCGACAACCGTGACACCCAATGAATTTGCATAATCTACCGCCTTAACTATGTTAGGCGAGTTGCCGCTGCAAGATATGCCAATCAGTAGGTCTTTCTTTTTTAAGCGTCCTTCTAGTTGGAGACTGAAAATATTTTCGTAGCCGGTGTCATTTGCGATGGCAGTGCAAACCGCGACGTTATCGCCTAAACTCTCAACATCAAACTGCCGAATTCCTCTTAATTTAAGACCAACAGCCAAGTCGTTTGCCATATGCGAAGCCGTTGCTGCACTGCCGCCGTTACCCATAACAAAGATACGACCTCCTCTCTCATGGCACTTTTCTAATGCGCCAATAATGTCTACAATTTCCTGCGGATTAATGCGTGACAATACCTGCTTAATGTTTTCAATGTAACTTTGCACAAAGCTCAACATAACTAGTTCCTCAATTACCCTACGACACAGAAAACGAATATTACCTTATCGTTGTTCATGCCCAATTTTTCTATAAAAAGTCAGTGCGTTTTAAAACACAAACCTCCTGCTTTTAATCACATACTACTGTAAGTACCTGCCACCAAATTGATACTAAATAAGTTACTTTTTCACGCAAATCATCATTTGAGTTGCTTGATGGTAATTTGTCACGCGATGATCAATGACCTTAAAGAAAGTACTGACGTAGTCAGCAAATTCAGAAAATGACCATTCCCTTTGATGCGCAAAATTACGCGGCGGCCCAGCTTGGAATACTGATGTTTTCGGGTATACCAAGTCTCGGTCTGGAGTAGATAACACTAAATATTTAAAGTCTTGGGCATTCAAAAATATCAATAAATCATCAGGGTCAACCAGATGCTCGATAATATCAGAACAAATCACTACATCTGCACTGAATACTCGTTCTGAAGTAAAATCCGAGACTTTCCAGCGTTTATCTGGGTACTTTTGCATCAACAAATCAACGTTAACAGGCAACTCCAAGCCAAGCGTGTTGTATTGACTAAAATATTTCATGAATTTGTAGCCCGAACCGGTGCCTACATCCACGATATTTGAGAAACTATTGGTGGTCATTAATCCAAGCGCATGCAGGTAAACTTCCAATTGCCATTCATCTTCGCAGTCACTATCGTCGTAGTGATGGTACTTATTTCTTGAAATATATTGTGCAGGAAGAGAGAAATGCTTATCCGGTGAAAATGCAATATGCTCCCTCTCTTCCAATAAGTTTTTGATTCTGTAGGCAGCTAAATCTGAGGGCGGCACGGTAGACGGCAAATTACATTTTCGAAGTAAAAACTCTTGTGCGCCAGATCTAACATCACTATATGTTTGCGTGATTTTTGATATTGCTGACGCTAATTCTGTTACGTTTGTAACAGTTTCAAAAGCACCTTCAGGTTCATTATATAAAGGTACTTTTTCGCCATGGGGATTAAAGTAAATGACGGGTTTACCCAACACTAAGGCTTCAAGTAAGACCGTACTGTAACGAGTAATAACAAGCGATGACTCACGAATGGTCTGATAGACAGTTTTTGAACTGACGACCTTATTACTGAAATCACCATTATCAGCCGGATGCTGAGAAATAATATAATCCACCTCTGCTTTCTGACAAGCGTTCAAGACTTGTTCAACCCACTCTTCGCGAACCTCTTCAAACGAACCATAGGTAAAGTTTACGTTAATCATTACCGTCGTCTTGGCGGGATATTGCACCGTTTCATTATACAATGAGTGTAATTTAGGAAGACCCACTACCGTACATTTCTCTGATTTATGCGATAACGCAGTTAAATCATCCGTGCCCATTGTTAACACATATTCAACGGTCTCATAAGCCTTGCGATCATAGGAATAATCGGTATCGTTGAAATCTTCGATGCCATCAACCACTCCAATTGTTAACATGCCCTTATCCTTTTCCGCCTGGATAAATGAGCGACCAAAGCTTGGTTCCCAATCAATTGATGCGACAATACACTGACGCTTTATATTATGCAGTCCATCTCGTCTAATTCGCGGTATGTCTGCATTCTCAGTGTATCCTTTAGTGATATCTGAATCCGGTCCTCCGCCAATATCTATAATCGCAGAGCTTATGCCAAATTTGTTTAAGGACCGACTGATCAAGGACATATCGGAAACGTTCGAACGATTGAACGGTAGCAGAAGAACATCAAATTCATCAGAGTTTCTAAGCAACGATTCAAAATTTTCAAGCTCAATAAAACTTAATGACGCAGTATCAAAAACATATTTTAAGCCGCTCAAATTTGCACCAATTTCTCTCCAATAATTGGGGCTATTTATAATGATGCAGTCATACTTTGATGCTTCAGCAGCCTTCACAAAATCGGAGGGCTTTTTATAGCTGTCGTAAAATCCGACAACATTTGCACCGATTGCGCTTAGTTCTTTTTGCATCCGCCTTGTAAGGTCATTATCTGGCGCCAACACAATTGACTTTCCAACAAAGGCGTCAATTGCTTTGAACTGATCACTCATCTTTTTCCCCTAACTTAACTATTCTTCAACATCTGCTTTAATAAAATTTTGCTGACAAAGCCATTGATAATGACGATTTTTTTTAATAACTTCAGTTTATTACAATATGTTAGCCTCGCATTAGCTTGTACAAAACAAAATGAGGAAGCCGTCAGCGGTTCACTAGTAGATTTCAATGCAATATGTAAACCAATATTTTTATTTACTCTTTATATTCATTCATCAAACACCTGCGTATTAGTAAGATCTTGTAAACTCCAATCGGGATTCGGTGTTTCCCAATCCCCGTAGTGCTGTTGCAGGTAATCAGCTGTCCTTGCAGGAATAGGCCAACTGTAGTTGCAGCATAGATAAGATTGGATTGTTGCGTTTAATTCGGCCGGCATTCGAATGCCTCGAGAAGCAAGGCTGTAGTCACTATATTTATCATCAACATACTTAACGAAGAAATCAACGGCAGGTAATTCGGATGCATTCTCGCACACAATTTTAAACGCACGAATAGCATTCTCAGGCACATTACCGAAAGAACCGACAGTAAATAACGTTTGAGCATGCCACTTAGCGTGCGTTTTTAACCAAAGCTGTTGCTCCAGTTGTGGCAGTGCTTTTTGCACAACTGGAGCGAAACTTGCGTCAATGGCGATGTCTAAATCATCGTCCCAAGGGATTAATTGTTTATCCCGATATAAGCCCAGCAGTGTGCCCGCATCAATATGATGCTTGACCGAAAGTGCTTTTAAAAATTCACAACAACAAGCAAGAACGTCAAGGGCTCTAGCCGTAGACTTGTGTTCATGTTCGAATCGATTTGCAGCCAATAGACGAGAAGGTAAAGGTTTTATTTTGCCCGCTGATAAGAATCGAAGTGATAACAACTGATCCCTAATTTGTTCGAAAAACTCACTGGCAATAAATAAGGTAGCATGGGAATGTTGACTTAATATCGATGCAGGGAATATCGAGATACCGTCTATATTGGATTGATATTTTGCTTTGTCATTGTCAATAAAACCCAGTATGCGGTAATTCAATTTGAGGTTTTCGTACGCATTTTGACCCGCAGTGCCTGCTCCAAATATAAATGCATCTTCTTGCTGTGTGTTGACGTTATTTTTCATAGCGTTCCCATCGGCGCATTAACTCTGTTTCAAAGTTTGGATATTGCTCTGAGTATCGTTGCAACATCACCTTAAACGCTTCTTCCAAAATTGTTTTATCTGATGCTGATTGCATGGGTTCATCGTAAACAAAAGCCATATATGCTTGAATTTGAGCTTCTGTCAATTCTTTGGCATGCTGCCTTAAGAATACTGCAAATCGTTTTTTATAATGAGCAATACGATAATTAGCATGTTGATAACAGATTGAATTAGCATGCTGACGATAGCAGTATAGAAATTGCTGCACACTGTAAAGAGAGAAGGTTGGGTCTTGTGTTAAGCGCAGAAAGAAATCTAATTCCTCCAGATGTGTGTGACTCGGAATAAAAGAATGTTTTTCAAAAACAAGACGATCTGCTAACAAAGAAGCAATTGCTTGGGGCGCTCTACCAAAAAGCATTAGCATTCGGATGTCAGAGTCCAACTCTCGATAATGCCAATTTGCTTGCTTTGCACCAAAAAGTGATACCCAGCTGGCGACCACACCCGGCCTATCCAAGCGCTCTAATGCCGCTAGTTGCTTCTCTAACCTTTCAGGGTGGCTTATGTCATCCGCATCCATTCTCGCAATAATGGGTGATGTAGACCACTCGGTTAGTTCGTTCAATGTTGCTACCAAACCTTGGTTTTGCCGAGTTCTAATGCATATTCTATTGTCTTTAACTTGCCATTCTCTTAGTTTATCCAACGATTGATCAGTAGAGCCATCATCAATAGCCAATAGCTCCCAATCAGCATAAGTTTGAGCCTGCAGTGATGCGATAGCTTCATCAATATATTTTTCTGCGTTATATACAGGCATTAGTATCTGTATGGCTTGAATGGACATTAAAAACTCCCAACGTATTTGATATCAATTGACCGTCATTTGCCTCATTTGGCAAAGCTCGAGTAAAAGTTGATAGCCATCCCATGTAAAGCTGAAGTCAAGCGCTTGCCCTAGTGGCTGGATTCGATAATTTTGATGGTATAGTGAATCAGATGCACACTTCGCTACATCGTCGGCAGCGAGCCCTTGAATGGCGATTGTTTGCAATTTCTCAGGCACACAATTAGCTAATTCCATTAGCACCTGCTGCACTGAGTCGCAGTGCCGAACGTAAAAAAAACCGTTACCTGCATGCCGTTCAATGGAGCTTGCTGTTAACTTAGGTAAATTGACTGCACTGATACTTCTCAGTTGTATAAGTGCATTTTCAGCCTCGCATTCTTGCGCTATCGCCAAGTTCTGAAGTGCCACGAGGTGTTCATTCACTCTGCTGATTTGATCCCAAGGCTCGGATGATTGTTGTGCAAGCTCATTGATATGAGCAAACAATATTTTTAACTTTGCCTGAATCAGTGTCCTCTCGGTCTTGTTCTCATCAATAACGAACAGTACACGTGGTGACGAACATGCTTGCTGTTGAAACGCTTCAGTGTCCCGCCATAACTTTTGAGCGACCAGTAAGGGTTCAGAGCACAGTTCGGATGCTGCTAACATTGCCACAGAATATTTATCGGCAAATGCAAAATCTCGACATTGTGGTTTACTAGGGTAAGCCTTAATTTGCTCAACGCTAGCGTCACCGCCCCACATCATTCTGGCATCCGCTATCTGGCAAAGATGTGCGGTCATCGCTGACGTTTTGTCGTAGCTTATGAAAATATTCCGCCGCGCAATTTCCGCAAATTCAGCTTGTTGAAAGAGCTCATCAAGTAAGCGCAACAATACTATTTTGCTATCAGAGTCTTGACTAGCAACTCTCACAATATTTTTGTTACCCATTAATAATGACGCCACCCAACTATACACAAACATGGTGTCGACATTCGCTGGAGTAAAATGCACAACGCAGCCCAAAGGCTGGTAATCATCGTGATATTGTTGAGCACTTTGAACAGTGTGAAATGATTCGAAAATAGGCGCACTACTTGCGATTTTTTGTTGCAAATTGGAGCGCCGCAGCCAAAACCCTAAAGCAACGAGTTCAGATGAATTTCTAAACTCTGTGCCCTTTAATAATCGTGAAGACAAGGCTTGGATGAAGCTCAGCGTTATGGGGGCGAATAATTCTTCATTAGTTTGTGCAGCAAACTCCTCTAACCAGAGCAATGGTGCCACATTTTCATGTTTGCCATTAGCCAAACTAGTAATCGAGGACTTGTCAAAATACGTTAAAAAAGTAGTGTTATCCATGAGTATCGCTGCACCCCCTAACTTCAACTTTTGGGAGCCGACCGATAACCTCAAAATACTTTCCTTTACGCAAGCACGGGCAATTATCTTCACCTAAAATACGACCTAAGTCTTCAGTTAAAATAGTGTGCCCCGGATAGCTGGTAGGCAATGCTGATAATACTTGAATTAAGCCAATATCGCCTATGCTTGCCACTGCCAAATCGTGTGGGCGTCGAATAATGACATCGGCCATATTAGGTGCGTGCAAATGCCCATGTTCGCATTCAATAAAAATACTGCCAACCTGCTCAGCCATGCCATAAAAGTTATGTACCTGACTGCCTTGAACAACTTCATCGCAGGCCATCTTAAAAGTGGCATTGTCTACTCGTTTTGATTCTAGCTTTTTCCAGCCACCGCTATGAATAACAAACGCTTTTTGTGCTTTAAAGCTTTTCGCCGAATCTCGAGCAGGGCTGATTAAATACTCCCATAGCATAAAGGTAAAACCGAAAATCAATATAGGACCGCTGCCATGCTCATCAAAGAACGCGTCTATTGCTTCCCAATTAGGTGACATATCATCCCGCAATGCATACACATGTTTACGCCCAAAGAATGATAACCCTTGAATACCGGCTGTGCGCGCACTAAAACCACTTCGCCCTTTTGCAACAGCTTCAGAGTCAATAATTAGCATCGGCAAGCGCTGTTTCCCGATGACTGACTGCAATATAGTCACCAAGGTTTTGGACTGTCGAGCACTGGTCTCTTTGTCCAATAAAATTCGCGCTGGCGCTTGCCCTGTCGTACCCGAAGAACTTAACACTTTGAATATTTCCTGCGCTGAGATACTCGACAACTCATGCTGCTTAAATAATCGAACCGCGATAAAAGGAAGGGCTTCTATCGTGGAAAACGAATAACCGGCCTGCGCGGTAATGCGCTTGTATTCAGGGCAGTTTGCTACATGCAACTCATGCAGGCTATTAAGCACGGGAACGAGCAGATTTTGTTTCTGTTTTTTATCAAGAGCAAAAGCATCCGCTTGCATCAGCAATTCAAAGTTTTGCTTGTACTCATCTAAAGTTACGCCCATAAACTTTGCTTTCAAGCTCCGATAGTCGGTTTTACCATTAATTGATAAAGGTATCGACCCAATACTTATCACCTTTAACGCACTTGGATGGATACCCGTAGTACTTTGTAACGATTTCTTTAAATCCTGCTGTAATTTAGTAATCGCGCTCTGAACATTGAGGTTTTCGCTGCTATCCGCAATAGCATCAAGTTCAAGGACGATGATGATTTTCTTATCATTCCCGATTACTGCAACCTTACTCACTGCAGGATAAAGTTTGCCATCGTTGTTAACTGGTTTTTCCTGATCTGACGAAATATTTTCAAGCAAGGTGGTTTGTGTTACCGAGGTGACTTTTTGTATACTTCGTTGCACTAGCTCCTCAAGTTGATCAAGACTAACGCGTTCACCAAATAGTTTAACTATGCGCTTTATTCTGCCGGTGATAAAAAAGTCACCGTCATCGTCTTTATAACCGATATCTCCCGTTGCAAGCGCAACGATTGGCTCAAAATTGACAAGTTCCGAGCGCTGCTCAGCGTAAGCTAACATCACGTTTCGACCTTGGAAAACGAGTTGACCTTGTTGCTGACTATGCGTAATTTCATTGCCCAACTCATCTATGAGCATCAAATGACAGTCAGGAATAGCTTGACCGATCGTATTTGGCTTTTGCAGCAACTTATTAGGGCTCACAAAGCTCATTCTTGCTGTCGCCTCCGTTTGCCCATACATCACATAAAATTCGATATTGTTGCGTTTAGCAAACTCGGCCAATGTAACTATATTGCTCTCACTAAGCTTGCCTCCAGCCTGCGTAAAATAGCGCAAATGAGGCATATTCTTGTGTGTAAACTTTAGCCTAATGAGCATGTCATAACTATGCGGAACACCCGCAAAACTGGTTACCTGATGCCGTTCAAAACAATCCCAAAACTCTCGTTGCATGATACTAAGCTCGGTCAGCACAATGGATGCACCACAGGCTAGGTGGGTATTGATAACCGACAGTCCATAGGAGTACAGGAAAGGCAATGTGGTGATGGTGACATCTGAGGCTTGTACCGGCAAATAGGCACAAATAGACTGGCAGTTGGCGATTAAATTATCATATGACAAAACCACTTGTTTGCTTTCGCCGGTTGAGCCGGATGTGCTTAACAATACGGCGACATCATCTCGAATACTTGGCTGCTCAAGTTCGCTGTTAACAAAAGACGGTATTATCTGTTCATTTTGTAGAATTAATTCAGGCTTAAACTGAGTTAACAAATCGCTTTTTTCAGTAGCTTTATCATCGGTATTTGTAAGAAAGATAATAGCTTGCTTTAGTTGCAGCGCAGCGAGATAGTTAATCATCGTGCTGATGTTATTTTTGGCTACAATAGCAAGCAAATTTTTACCTGTATTTTCACCATCTTTGGCCGCAACAAGAATATTCCTTAACTGAATTTTCTTTTCTTCGACCTTCGAACCGAGCTGCGCGTAAGTGAGAACCGTGTCGCCTTCAATACAAGCAACATTATCTTTAAATCGTTCAAGCTGTTCGAAGAAAATAGTCATTATTGTTAGTTAAGCTTCATCATACCGTCAACTTTAATTGTTTGCCCCGTAATATAGGCCGCTTCAGTGCTTAACAAATGCAAAACTAATGCCGAAACATCACTCGGCTTACCTTCATGACCAAGTGCAATTTGGGCTAACACCTTTTCACGTTTTTGATCTTGATAAGTGGCTGTCATCTTGGTGTCAATAAAACCTGGCGCAACTGCATTTACGCTAATACCTGAGGGGGCTAACTCTTTTGCTGCCGATTTCGTCATCCCAAGAAGTGCTGCTTTACTTGTAGCGTAGGCAACTTGCCCTGCCGAACCATCGAGCGCCACAATTGAACTAACATTAACAATGCTGCCGCTTTTTTGGCGAGTCATTAAACGCGCTGCAAGCTGCATGTGCTGAAAAGAGGCGGTGACATTCACCGTCATTTGCTGGGTAAAGTCGCTCAATGATGTCATCCCAAGGGCTGAGTCTTGCATCACGCCCGCATTGTTGACTAATCCCTGCAGTTGCTTTCCTGATTTTCGGATTTCATTGAACGCGCCTTTGACTTTTTCTGGTTCGGTTACATCGTAAACAAGTGGCTGACAATATTGACTACTGTCAGAGCATTGTTTTTCTAATGTCGATTGTAAGCTTCTCCAGCTCGCTTGATTACGAACGTTGGCGAACACATACCATCCATGTTGCAAACACGCCGAAACCAAAGCGAGCCCTATTCCACCGGCTGCACCGGTGATAAGGACAGCTTTGCTTCTTGCATTCAAATTAGAATGAGAGGTCATATTTGCTCATGATTTTTTTCGCTTGCGCGACAGAACTCATATCAATGATATCGTCAGTGTCTAACATAAGGTCAAACTGGTCTTCAAGTTCTGCAATAAGGATCATATGTGCCGTTGAATCCCATTCAGAGATTTCGTTATAAGTTAACGAATCAGTTACTTGATCCGCTTCGATATTCAGTGCAGTAACGAAGGACTGCACTAGCTTTTCTGTATTATTCAATGTCACTTCCAACCTTCTTGGCTTAACTAATTACATTCACTTTATTGTTAACACAATGCCATTTTGTTTATCTACTTTTGCGACGGGACAATAGATTCCGAACTTGTTTTGTCGCTTCAATGTAGTCTTTGCGCTGCAAAGTAAAACTTATCCACTCTTGTCTTCTCGTCTTGATGTCGCTACTTGATGTTTGTTCAGCAACTTCGGTAAAAAATCGGGATACTTCTTTATAACCTAGTTTTTCGTTATACGATAACGCTTGTTTGTTGCTGCTATTGACCGTGGCAACAAGTTGCTCAACTTGTAATTCGTCAAAACAGTAATCGCAAGTTAGTAAACTTGGCGCAAAAGCCAAGATATTATTGCGATAGCTTTCATGTCCTATGTATAAACCGGTTTCGATTTCCTTCGCATTTTCTAAATCGTCGGTAAAACCGGATACAAAGCTAGTCCCTGTTAACGTAGCGCTGCCCACCGCTTGTCCCTTATAACTAACAAGAAAATGACGCACATGGGTTGCATCTTCTAGACTGTCAAACCAGGCTTTCTGTTGTTCCTTAGTAATATAACTCGTTGATTTCATCATACTGCGAATATCATCTTTGTTACGCCATTGCCTGAGCGTTTCGATGTCGCTTTCAACAACCGAACGCAATTCAACACCATATCCTGAAAGTTTATATTGCATAGAAAAACCCAATCACGTTTAACTTATTGGTAAGCTTAAACATATTCTTCCTATTGCGCCAACTCATTGAGTGCATTAAGGATATTTTTGCCACCATTGAATGTCAGTTTTCTGTGTTGCTGCCGCGCTTTATTAAATTTCAACTGAATTTCTGGCTGATTTTGCCAATCAGCAACAATTTTGGCAGCCAGCGCGCTAATATCGACCTGTTTTTGCCATTCGATAATGTCACACCAACCTTGCTGTGCAGCATGCTGACTAGCGGGCAGCTGATTATCAGCAACAACCACTAATATACTGGGCGTGGCACAAGCCAACAACTCAAACTGAGTGCCACCTGCGGCGCAAATAGCAAGACGGGCATTTTGCATGAGTATCGCCATTTGTTGCGCATCGTGGATGTGCTCAATCTGCATAGGCGATGTGCTCAAATTATCCTGCAAACGCCTGTTTAAAGTTTCCTGATGCTGAAACGCGGCGCCTGTCACCACTTTCACTGGTGCTGTGAAACCCTGTTTCTCAAGCTCAATTAACAATTGCGTTGAATAGTTATGAATATCAGCGCCACCAAAATTGATAAGTAAAGAGTCACGTTCGCTTATCGCAGTAGGATGAAGATTATGAAATTCTTGGCGAAGCAATAAATATTCGCTTCCTAAACACAGTTTAGAATGTGTAGCGTTAAGCTCATATTTCAAGCTCAGCGCTGAGTCAGCGCCATTGATAATAATATTTGCACAATGTTTTAAACCACTTTGGTAGAACGAGTTGATATCATCGAAATAGGCAAACTTAATGCCGGCATGCTTAATCGCTTGCTGATAAATATGGTCAAATTGATAGCCGTCTAATATCAGCACAGCATCATACGTTAGCACTGAAATAAGTTCATTTAACTCTGAATTCGTCGTCTTATCACTATCAGTTTGCAGAGTATTTTCAAGCATAATAATGCCACTATTGAAGCCCCTTCGCGACTTCAGGAAATCACTCGTTTGTTGTGAACACAAAAAGCTGACTGGAATATTTAAGAGCTGACACGCTTCGGCTAAGGCATAGCAACGCATAACATGCCCAAGTCCAATACTTGGATTACCTTCAGCTCGTATAAATAATTGCATAATGACGAATATAGTTACCTTGCAAAACGCGTTCAATACTCAGTGTTTATCCACTGTGTGCTTGTTGGAAGCTAATCCTTAAGAACCAGTTTAGACCAATTTAGAGCGGTACCTTTAGGCATATCAACTTTAGCGGTTGAGCCAAGGACGGTCTCAAGATGTTTAGGCGCCAAGCCAAAGGCTGGCCGCACCACTTTGACATGAGAGCGAGACACTATCTCGCCTGCTTTAATATCTTGGCAAATATAAATTGAACGACGATATTGCTTAGATTTTTCTTCCGCCGCGCTGCCACCATAGGTTACGCATCCCAGCGATTGCCAGGCGCGTTCAGTTTCTACGACCAAACTAGACAATTCATGCGGTTCTAATGAAAATGCCGCATCGACGCCGCCAGCAGCACGAGACAATACAAAATGTTTTTCAATCACGCTAGCCTTAAACGCGACACTAGCCACCGACACCCCAATACCAGATGTATGATCTGACAAACCAACCTGACAATTAAAGGCCTCGCGCATGTGATTAATGGTCAGCAAATTTGTGTTAATCGGCTGTGCCGGATAAGTACTCGTGCACTTAAGTAAAATAATATCCTCACAGCCCGCGTTCTTGGCTGTATTAACGGCCTCTTCTATTTCAGAAATAGTCGCCATGCCCGTTGACATAATCATCGGTTTATTTTGTTCAGCGACTTTTTTAATGAGCGGCAAATCGGTGAGTTCAAACGAGGCAATTTTGTAGCAAGGCACATCTAAATTTGCTAAAAAATCTACCGCATCCTCATCAAATGGCGAACTAAACGCGAGCATTCCTAGACTATTGGCCAGTGAAAAAAGCTTTGCGTGCCATTCATAGGGCGTTGCCGCTTTCTTATACAGCGTAAATAATTGCTCTCCTGCCCACAAACTGTCAGCTTCGTTAATAACGAAATCACCCGAATCAACATCGAGTGTCATACTTTCAGCCGTATAGGTTTGCAGTTTGATGGCATGCGCACCCGCTTTAGCCGCTTCACGCACCATTTGTTCCGCTAACGCATAATCTTGGCTGTGATTACCACTTAACTCGGCAATAATAAATGGAGGCGATGCTTCACCAATATCGAAGAAAAGATTATCACATCCGATCCTAATTGTTTTATTACTCATTGTTATTCCGAATTAGGTGTTTATTAAAATAATGTATATACGTTCCTGAAACATACTTAGTAAACATTGTCTTCAAGTTGATCCGCACTGCCGTCAAATATTCCTACAACACCTTCAAGTAAAGACTCTACAGTAGCCGGTTGAGCAGACATATCCGTCGCATAATCTGGCATCAATGTTCTTGGGTCTACCATCCCACTAATAATGAGTGTGGGACAAGCTACTGCTGTCGCCATCCATTGCGGTGCCGAGGGCACCGAAATAAGCAAGTCGCTCGTTTTCAGCATACTCAAGGTTTCACGCAGCGACTGACTGCCATCAAATTTTGACCACACTTCAAAGCCCGCTTTTTGTAAAGCCTCCTTGAGCTCATCAGCATAAGGATAATTACGCTCTACCGTTCTTGCTTCTGTCGCCAGCGCAATCACTTTTTTATGCTTTCTTATTTTTGCCAATTTCGTATTTTGTTTTACGTCAATATGCATGTCGAATTCAATATTTTGCCAGCCACAACAAGTTCGTAAGTAAAACTCGGGATAGCCTTTTTCAGGCAGATATTCAGACTCCCACCAAGTGGTGTGCCAGCGCATCATGGAAAACCAAGTGCTTTGCATGTAGTGACTAGCGTCATTCACAAAACTGGGCTGCAATGTTTGATTTTGAAACTGGTCGATAAGATCTGCAATTGACATTCCGATATAATTGCCTTCCACAGGTTCGCCTGCATCGCGCAAAAATCGTGTCAAAAAACATGGCATAAACCAAGTATCTAAATTAATGATTTTTGTGTAAGCCTCACCAATAATAGTTTCCGCCAGACCAATAAAAGTCTCCATGGCTTGAAGGATATCCTGCGGCCATTCTCCCTGTCGTAAACCATATGTTTTCACATCAGGCTGGGCAAGTGCCATGACCTCTAATCCTGCTGCGTAGGTCAACATGTGGACTTCTGCGTGTGGATATTTTTTCTTTATATGGCGCACAGCGGGAACGCCAATGCAAGTGACGTCTCCCAAACCTAACATTCGAATGACTAATATCTTATCCGAGGACTCAGGCGACTTGTTGGTTTTGGCCAACTTGCTCAATGTGAGCCTCTCTGCTGCAGTGAATATGCTTTATACATCAACTCAGCCCTATCCCAGTCCTCTTGAGTGTCGATATCTTGAACTAGGTGCCTAGGTAATATAACTGGTATCCCATGCTCTGAAAATATGGGCTTTGATGATAAGTAAGCATCAACTGTTCCCCAATAAAATTGGCCCGCATCATGGAATGCCTCGGGTAGATCCTGCGAGCGCTTGTAAATATCTTTCTCAAATGCAGGATAAGCGTAATTTTCTTTTAGAAGCAAAGCTCGTTGAATTGGAAATGCAAAACTAGTGACCGAATAAGCAAATCCTTTATCTGGGCTGTCTTTCAAGGCTTGTAAACCCTGTTGCAGATATTGAGTTTGTAAAAACGGTGCTGTCGCGTATATACAGCAGGCAAAATCAAGTGAGCCCAAATTCAGTTGCGCCCATTCGATAGCATGATTTGTTACTGGTCTGGTACCTGTCATATCATCTGACAGCGACTCTGGGCGCACAAACGGCACAAGTGCCCCGCATTCTTTTGCATAAGCAGCAATTTCGGCATCATCGGTTGAGACTATGATTTCATCAAAAACACCCGATTGTTTGGCTACATCAATAGAATAGCCTATCAATGGCTTACCAAAAAAGCGTCGAATATTTTTTTTTGGTATGCGTTTACTGCCGCCTCTAGCGGGTATTATTGCGATGTTCAATTGAGCACCTCGAATAAAGCATCAACAACAGCTTGTTGGTCGTCCTCTGTCAGTCCTGGGTATATAGGCAATGTAATGGCGTTTTCATAGAAATGTTCCGCGTGCGGAAAGTCACCCTGTTTAAATCCAATTTGCTGGTAGTATGGCTGCAAATGGATTGGTATGTAGTGCACATTAACTCCGATGCCTTTTTCCTGAAGCGCTTCGAACACCTTTTTTCTATTCTTTGACTGAGGATGCTTTACCTGAGCAGTCAGCACCTGCGGATTTAGCTCAATCATGAATAAATGCCAGCCGCTTTGATTGTTACTCTCGGACTGCTGCGGCAGAACCAGCGGCAAGGATGCAAGAGCAGTCAGATAAAAATCCGCCTTTGTTTGGCGAGCGGCAATAAAACCATCTAATTTTTTCAATTGAGATATGCCTAGAGCAGCTTGAAGATCACTCAGGCGATAATTATATCCCAACGATAATTGTTGGTAATACCAAGGCCCTTGTTGAGATAAATCAACGGCGTTTGAGTCAAATAATCTGCTGTCTCGGGTAATGCCATGCTTGGCAAACTGCATGATTTTTTCGTTTAGAAGGGCTGAATTCGTCATCACTGCGCCACCTTCGGCGGTGGTGATTGACTTGACTGGATGAAAGCTCAGAACAGCCATATCAGAAAATTGACAAGAACCTACTTTGTGCCCGTCATAACTGCCGCCTAAGGCATGTGCAGCATCTTCGATTAGGACAATATCGAGCCCTTCAATCAATTTAGCTATTTTGCGCATATCGCAGCTGAAACCGGCAAAATGAACAACAACGATCGCCTTTGGCAAACTATCTCGCTTTTGTGCATGCGCTAGTTTTTGCGCTAACAGTGAAACATCAAGATTTCGCGTCTGCGGATCCATGTCAACAAAATCGACCGTCGCATTACAATATAATGCACAATTTGCTGAGGCTACAAATGAATTTGGGGTAGTCCAAACGATATCGCCCTGACCGACACCTGCAGCTAAGCATGCCACATGCAAGCCAGAGGTTGCGCTGTTAACCGCCGTGCAATATTGTGCTCCAGTGTAGTCGCAAAGCGCTTGTTCAAACTCTGGAACCTTGCTCCCTTGTGTGAGAAAGTGATTTTCCAGAACGTCTACAACAGCTTCAATATCCTGACTGTCTATATGATGTTTCCCATATGGAATCATAGCGTATTTTTGTCCAACTCTTTTAGTTCCTCAACGCTAAGAAAATGATGGTTAGTCCCTGAATGATACTCAAATTTTTCATCTACATTTTTGCCGACTTCACCCAGTTTATTTTTCGAATAATCAATTGTTTTATCGAAAAACTTAATGGCTGGGGTGATCACAAAGTGATCGTCAAACTCTAGCGAGTGATGGGCCATTTCTTCAGGCACCATTATTTCGTGTAATTTCTCACCTGGACGTATACCAACCAATTCATGCTCTCGATGTCCACTCATTGCTTCAACGAGGTCCAAAATCCTGATTGAGGGGATTTTAGGAATAAATATTTCACCGCCTTGCATCCGCTCGAAATTGGTCAACACAAAGTGAACGCCCTCATCTAGCGTAATCCAAAAACGTGTCATTTCAGCATGAGTTACTGGTAAAACAGTTTTACCCTGCGCTAATAGTTGTCGATAAAATGGCACAACAGAACCGCGTGAACCAACAACATTGCCATATCGAACGACAGCAAATCGAGGACCATCCGCACCAGCAATATTGTTTGCGGCTACAAACAGTTTATCGGAGGCAAGCTTTGTCGCACCATATAGATTAACTGGGTTCGCCGCTTTGTCTGTCGACAATGCGATTACGCGATGCACTTTGGCTTCAATACAGGCTTCAATGACGTTTTGTGCACCATAGATGTTGGTCTTTATGCATTCGTTCGGATTGTATTCTGCTGCTGGAACTTGTTTAAGTGCGGCTGCATGGATGACATAGTCAACGCCCCGCATTGCCGTAATAAGGCGACTTCCATCGCGCACGTCGCCGATAAAGTAACGCATGCAAGGGTCTGAGAATTGCTGTTGCATTTCAAACTGTTTGAGCTCATCGCGGCTGTAAATAATCACTTTTTTCGGTTTGTAGTTCGCCAATATATGAGCTACATAGCGCTTGCCGAAAGAGCCTGTGCCGCCGGTGATTAAAATGGTTTTATTATCAAACATAGTTATCTTGCCTTCATATAGACATTCATAATTTTCTCTACATCACGTTGACCTTGCCAACGCAGAAGTAACTCAACAGCAGTAAACTGTCTATTAACTCGCAAACCTCGAGAACCTGCAGAGTCGAGGCTGGTTGCTGAAACATCAGCTAGCAATGGATTTCGCGGTATTGCAATGTAAGTTTTGTAATCGACGAAATTCGACGCTTTTATTTTAGAAACGATATTTTTTTCAATATAATTGAACGAACATGAATCAGTTTCAGATACAAATGCGTCTGAGCTCTCGTCGATATCAGTATTCATTTCAACGCCTTTATTTTGACGATTCTTTTGCAAACTTTGACCAATCAAAACGGAAGATGCATTTTTTAAGCCAATATCCGAAAAAAGCAACTTTTCTATAAAAATATGATATTTGTGAATGTCTCTCAAGTGCTTAAGCGCCCACTCGATATGAATAGCTAATGGAGAATATGGAATCAATCCTTGTTTATAATCTGCTATTTCACTTGTTTCTAAAAGTTGCGGCAAAATTTGGAAGGCAATGCACAGATTCGAATAGTGTGAACTAATAGTAAACCAAGTTGCTTCGTAAACACCCATAATACAAATTAATACTCTCCCCTTAACATTGTTTGCAACAGCCTCTTGATTGCACTTATCTAATTGGACTAATAATTGTCGCCATTCATCTCCGTTCTGAATTAACACCAGTGCAGCGTGGCTCTGACATTCCAGTAAAAAGGAAGGGCTGCTTCCCTGAATTGTTATATTAGTCGCTTGGATTTCATGATATTCAGACAATGACGTTACAACTTTCTCAGCTAACATCGACAGGTTTGAGTCAAAACTAATAAGGTTAAAGCGGTGTTCACCCTTCCTAGCCAATATTAATCTTTCACGAGAACCAGTGAAGCTGCTTGATGTATCAAATAGTTGTTCTGAGGTCCCTAGCAGCAACTTAATATCAGTTAACGTAGCCGACCATAGCTCAATTGCCTTATTTGCAATTTCAACAGAAACACTAATTTGTTGATGCATTGCAGCCTTGCTGAGCACTGAGTTTATATAGTTCATTGAACCGTATAAATAATAGAAAAACAGAGAGTTACCTCGTTTGTACGACAAGAACAAAAACTGCTTTTGTTTCTCAATAATAGCAAATACATCGTCTTGATCCGTAATTTCGGTTTTCAGTATTTTTTGCAGCTTAGTGATTTCACCCAGCAATATTTTTTGGTCATATTTTTCAGAAAAATCATGAATAAATTGATTTTCGGGTAAATATTGAAAACAAGTTTTCATGGCATCTATCGTATCTTTCTTTTGCTCTGGAGAACTCATTAGCAAGATGTGATCTATTGGTAAGGCTGTTGTTCCCTCAATTTTGGCACCATCACTGGTATTATAACAATCCACTTTAGTCGCAGCTAATGCATCCTCAATAATGGTCTTTGCCAATTTAAATTCGTGTTTGGTGTTCACTAACGAGCGAAAGTTTCCAGGCACGACTAAACCTGTATTGTTTGCCTCACTGTACTTATAAAGTTCTTTACCTTGTGCATCATAATAGCCAGATTGCGATGAATGATGCTGTGAACTGTCAACAAAGCCCATATCAATGCCAAACAAGTAGAATTGATGAAAGCCTAATTTCAAGAATAAGTTGATAGCGAAATTACTGACGGTAGGAAACGAAAACGAAAGGGCTTCGGCTTTGTTTGTTCCGATGACATTTAGCGCAGAGACAGTCGCTGATTCTCCTTCCTTGAACGCAAACATCACGTTTTTGTACAAATCACATGTATCAGGGTGGATCCCATTACAACTCAATAATGTTATTTGCTTTAAATAATCGGGATCATTTACGCGGCAAGCCCAATCATAGGTCGCTCTGTTAAGTTCTATTTCTGCATGAAAATCAGGCACAATATTATTGCGCTGTAATACTTGAAGTGAGGTGCCACAAGATATCAGTATCGCTTGAGACTGCAGTTCGCGAATGGTATCTAAACTATAATCAAGCGATGGGCCATTACCAATAAATAAAATAGGAAGTTCTTTTTGTTCTTGATTTAAAAATTGACTGGGATCCGCGCGTAAAAACGGGATACCTCTTCGCAAGGCTTCTTTTGTATGCTCTATCGCGTAACAAGCATGGTCGAAGTATTCACCCATCGAAACAACAATTTGCAATTGCTCACGAAGTTGCACCGTGGCAGCGTTCAATGCACTGTTGTAGTAGCCTTGATAGAAGAAGGTTTGGCTGAGTACATAAGGCCCAATGTTATAAAACTGCCCGAGCAAATCGCGAAATAAGTGTGTACCATCATCGCCAATGTTAATGTATAAATTAGCGCCTTCTTCATCAATTTTAGTTAAGATTGCAGACCAATCAATCGCGAACAGTGATGCATAGAAAAAGTCTCTATTGGGCTCACAAACAAATAATTTTTCAACGTTACGATTAGCTAACAAGCTTTCTAACTGATATCCAGCACCTAAACCAAACATGATTAATGACTTCACGGTATCCGGCAGAAAACCAATTTCTTCCTCTGCTTGCTTCAATAAAAACTCAGTTTTCTTAACCAATCGGTAATGCAAATAGTGTTTTAGTTTTTCGCCATTGTAGCCCAATATCAAGCCATCTTTATTCGGATATTGCTCAAAATTTTTGTAGCTATCGTGACCATCCTGTGAAGGATTTGCCCCATACCAGCAGGCCCCATTGTTACGATTAAATAAGTTAATCTCATCATTTTTATTTTTGACTATAAACCAAGTTTGAGGCTGATAGTCGACAAATTCCGCGTATATATTTGGATAATACTTTTTAAACGCCTGCAGGTTAGATTGAAACATCGGGTATTCAGCATTAACAGCCTCGAGTTGCTCAACTTTCTGACAGCCAAGCCAAGGCGGTGTATATTCTGTAAATTTGTTTTGTATCGAAAACGAAGTGTTGGTTGCTAGTAATTGCTCCCAAGTGGAAGTGCGCACCGCATGCATGACAGCATCGAATGATGGATGATAGTAGTGTTGAAATAAAGTCGCTTGGTTTATTTCAAAGTGCGTTGCGAGTTCCGCTAAGTCTTTTACTAAACTAGATGCATCTTTACCTATTTGAAAATATAAACCAATACCACGCTGGCCAACTTTTGCTAATACATTACTCCAGTCTTTAACCATACAAGCACTTTTGAAATACTGTTTTTCTGGCTCATAAATAATAATGTGTTTTGCTGAGCTGTTGTCCAGCAACCAGTCAATATGGTTACCTAAACCAAGTCCTAATACCACCAGAACATCTGATTTACTCATATCTTGTTTGACTTGCATCGCGCTTTGTTGAAACTCAGACAGAAGTTTATCGGCTTCTTTCATTTCTGAATGCATCTTACATGGAGCAGCTTGTTCGCTAGCCTCAAAGTTAATACACGCCGAAAACTGGTGCATTTGCTCACATTGCTCAGCAACTTCCTGTAGCGGCTGCTCTCCGTATAAGGTCCGACCTAGGCCAAAATCAACAATATTGTAATGTTCATCTTTATTCAAAAATATTGAAATATTGCTGCTTTTAATATTATTTAGCTCGTCGACTAAATTAGGAATTTGAGAGGCAAAGATTGCTCTATTTTGCTTATAGGTTTTTTCTATATGTGGAGCAGAGCGGGCTTCAATTGCTTCCTGCACAGCTTCGTTTGAGTGAATATGAACACGGATATCATTCAACATAATTGGGCGTAATCACTTATATTTTTTTACTGCTTTAAGTCCACGTACCAGCCCACTTAATTCAGAGAGCGATTCAGTGAAAAGCGCTTTTACAGCACTTTGAAGTCGATTATTTATAGGTATTTCAGATTCTGCGAATAGCTTTCGATCATTTGCAGATAAGGTAGCGAGATGAGATTGAATAAATTCATCTCGCTGAGTCACAAGCCTACGGAGTGCCTCGTCGTCGACCGTACTGGCCTCAAGCACTGCGTAAATTGATTGATTGATTGCGCCAAGCTCGTCAGGAGTCAGCGCATGGGATAAATAGTCTTCTTTACTCACACAGATTGGCGTTTTTGACGTTGAATTTCGTATGCCTCTTGTTTTGCATCTTCAGGAATACTTGCCCAAGCCGTCTTTATTGGTAATAGCAGATTAATCACTTCGTCCATTATCTGCAAGCTGTTTTGCATGTTAGCATCCAATAAGCGCTGAACCATAAACTCATATAGTGCATAAAGATTTTGTGCAACTTCGCCGCCAATATCTAAATCCAGTGTGTCTCGAAGATTAAGTAAAATAGCGCTCACCCTAGACAAATGTTCAGACTTCCCGGCAAAATCTTTTCGTTCCATACAGCCCTTAGCGTAAGCCATACGGTCGAGAGCACCCTGCATTAACATCAATGTTAAACGGTGAGGATCGGCAGTTGCAATATCTTGTTTTAGATTACCCTTTTTATATGCGTTTATACCTTTAAGCGCCATATGGTGTTGCCTCCGAAGAAAATAGAATAGCTGCTTTTTGTGATAACTCAGCTAAGAAAAATATGTTTATTTCGCTATAAGCGTTAATGTTAACGCTAAAATAAGCTTGCTAGCAGCGCCGAGCTTGATTGTTGTAGTCTGGCTACCGTCTGGTCCAGGTTTAGATAACGTCCACGCAATGTCTGTTCAAAGCTAACCAAACGTAATTCAAAGGCGGCACGATCGTCTAATAGGCGGTCTCGTTGGTCTTTCGCTGCTGTCTCTCTATCGGCTAAGATCCCACTAGATTTAGTATATTGGTCGATAAAGTCATACAATTTTGTAGCAATACCATCATCGGCCGTAAACAACTTTGACACTTCGTCAAAATTATCTTCTAAGGCATCGCTTAATCTACTTGCACCTGTTCCGAGACCAAAGTCACTGCTGCCAATTTCGAGTTTACCTTCGCTAGTCAGCTCGATACCAATTTGGAATAAACCACCTAACGCCGATGCTGATACTGTGCCGCTTAGAATATTGCCAAGCCCAGCTTGAATGCCTCGAATGGTGAAGTCACCGGCCAGTGCCCCATCCTCTTCTAAGTCCGACTCTCCGTACTTGGTTAAGGATCTAATTTCTTCATTGAGCGCATTATAGCTCTCTACAAAGCCTTTAATTTTCTCATCGAGAGCTTCCTGATCGAAACCGATAACCAACGTAGAGGATTGAAATTCATCAAGAGAATTTTTCTCAGACACGGCTTTTGCTGTAAACGTGACGTTTTGAATTGTATTTTCGAATTCATTGGTATCGCTTTGTACCGTAATTCCGTCAATAATAGCTTGAGCATTTTGTGCTGTTTTTGTTGGTACTAGATAAGAGGCCGTTTCCGCAGAATCTGTGGTAGCTATGCGATTTAGCCCAGCAAGGTTATTATCATTTACGATCGAAAGATCGTTTCCTTCGCCGGTGACTTTGGAACTAATTACAAGCTTGGCACCACCATCAGCAGTACCAGTATTAATAATGTTGGCCGTAATACCAAAATTGCCCTCGGCTTTGTTAATTTGTTCACGCAGTTGAGCTAGTGTCGCTCCAGCAGCAACGTTGATTGAAAACGTGTCGCCAGTGCCACCAATTTTAAATGTGAGTGAACCCGCTGTATCCGTTACTTGGTCGCTAGATGAAGTAAAACCGCCGTTGGCGGCTGTCGCTGATTCAATGCGACTTCCGCTTGCCAAACGCTCAACAGTTATCGCGTACTCGCCGGTTAAGGCGCTGTTCGATGCCTCAGCAGTGAATGGTTCGGATTCTTCAGATGGATTGCGTATCGTCGGTTCGCGACCGGTTAATGATTGATCTTTGCGAAGCTCGTCAACGGAGTCTTTAAATTCGGAGAGTTTTGATTTGAGTTGTCCGAGACTTGATATCTCGGATTCAATTCTTTCGTCTTGAGCATCTAGACGAGCCGCTTTTGGTGCGCGCTCTGCCTCTAGTAATTGCGATACTAGCCCTTCAAGGTCTAAACCTGATCCGACCCCTAACGATGAAATGCCCATATATTACCTCATTAATTAAGCCTGCCCTCTCAGTAGAATACCTGCGCTACTGCCAAATTCAGACTGTAATTCGTTTATTCGCTCTGCAAATTTAAGCACTTCCTCGGAAGGAATTTGCCGTATTACATCTCCGGATGCCGCATCTTTGACCGTCACTACTGATCTATCCGTTGCTTCATCCACTGAGAATGCAAGTTTGGTATTTCTATTTTGCAAAAACTCGCTAATGTCTACAAGCGCTGACGTAAGTTCAGCCGCGCTCTCCTCTCGTTTAAGAGTATCGGCCTCAGTTGCAATTGCTTGAGGACTTTGCGTATTTTTTACAGCAGAGTTTTGCTCAGCAGTATTGGTATTAGCAAACGCATTCTGAGCCTTTGCGCTGTCAGACGATTCGACCTTATCAATCCGTTCAAATACCGGCAATCTTGACGGTTTTAAGAACTCACTTGCAACATTGTTGCCAGCTTGCGGGATTATTGTGTCCATTTTCAATTCCTCCTACCAAAAAAGTGTAGCGGTTGCGCCCGTATTGGGGGCAAATCCGCCGTCCAGCGTTATACTATAAAAACATTATCGGTTTCAGCGTTAAGCCAATAACGACAGTGCAGCTTGCGGTCTTTGATTGGCCTGACTCAATACCGAAATTGAAGCCTGCTGAATAATCTGATTTCGCGTTAGGTCTGCGGTTTCAGCTGCAAAATCAGTGTCACGAATTTGGCTTCTTGCACCGGCTAAATTCTCAGCAATATTAGTTAAGTTTCGAATAGTCGACTGAAAGCGGTTTTGCAAAGCGCCCAAGTCAGCTCTTACGTTACCTACAGCAGAAATAGCGGTGTCGATACTTGCCAAGGCTGCAGATGCCTCGCCAAAAGTTTCAACAGATAGCGAACCAATCCCCAATCCAGTGGCACTAAATCCTGTACCCCCAACTATTTTCGATGCTGATAAATTCACACTGATCGTTTGACCACTGTTTGCACCAACCAAGAACGCTGCAGAATACGATGCGTCTAAGATATTCAGGTTGTTGAATTTAGTGTCCGTTGCAATTCGAGAAATCTCAGTTTTTAACGCAGCCACTTCTTTTTGCAGGGCAACACGATCGGCTGATGAATTTATACCGTTTTGTGATTGCACCGCCAGTTGGCGGATACGCTGCAGAGAGTTAGTCGTTTCTGCCAATGCGCCCTCTGCAGTTTGGGTTATCGAAATTGCATCATTAGAGTTTCGTACAGCTTGATTCAACCCTTGCAGTTGACTCGTAAGGCGATCTGAAATTTGCAGGCCAGCGGCATCGTCCGACGCACTGTTAATTCTGAAACCCGAAGACAAGCGCTCAAATGACTTATTCAGTGCCTGGCTTGATTCCGAAAGTTGTCTTTGCGCATTTAACGCAGATGAATTGGTGTTTACAAATAATGACATACTACCTCCAATCAAAAAAATCGTATGTGCAAAGCTCTTTATTAAAATTTCTATTCAAAATTCATCTTCAAAGCGCTTAATCAAACTCATTTTTTAAATCTATTTTTATGCTAACTTGGTTCACTAGGCCAAGTTAGCAACCTCATCGTCTAGCTGGTTCGACATCAAACCAAAAAAACGTTAAATTACCCCTCGACTAACTGTATCGGCGAAAACTATAGAACCTTTAGTCATTATTTTAAAAAAATTAAATTAAATGATTAGTTGTTGAAAAATAAGTTTTTTTTGAATAAAAAAACCCTGGATTTATTGACATAAACCGCTGCATTAAGGAATAAAAATTCTTTGGAATACCTCATTTCACTCAGTATCTTTGGTTATTTTTGTCTGTGTTTGTATTCTTATTACGTGCTGAAAAGTGAGACGGCCACACACCAAAAGCACTTTCGCATGGCTGTTACTTGGGGAGTAGTATTAACGCTGTTCGGAATATTCAGCGCTATATTTATAATGGTGGCTTTATTTAGCATGATTACGAAGGAATGGGATAGCGGCTTTTTGCTGACAAAAATTCCCGTATTTCTAGGTACTTATATCTCATTTTATATATTCAAAAAATATAAGAAACGATACAAAGAGAGTGCATAACAACGTAGTCATTAATGCAAATGAAAAAATCATCTATCATTTAGTTGGCACGGTCCATGCTTAGTAACGGGTGTCGAAGTGAAAACTAATATGTTGTTAAGACAACGTATTGGGAAGGAAAAAAGGTCGAGCCATAGGGCGGCCCGACCAACTTGCTCACGTTAGGAGTTGGAGCAAAGCAGTTTCGTCGGCTTGCAGGATTGTAGAACAAGTTACTGGCCTCTCAACCTAAACTTCTATACTCTCAGTCTTGTAAGTCGACATTTTACTTGGTACATGTCGCAATTTTGAGTCCGATTCAGTCGTGTAGTATAGCCCTTTTGGCGTACACGTGCGTTATATTATTTTATTCCTAGCTTGCCTTTCGGCTGCCATCCTTGGCAATATAAGCCTCTCAACGCTTTCCAATTAACTAAATCTTTTTAATATATTGGCTTATCAATGTTTATCCGCTATTCAATTTTTTTGTTCGATAGCCTCAACGTTGTGCTTTACGTTAAGGGCGCAGCGAGCAATTTAATTTGACGGTATTACTATATTAGTTACTTTTCAGTGACAATAAATTGCCGTTTCGGAAAATCATTGCCGCCGTGCATTATATTACCGCTGCTCGCACTGCGAATCTGACTAAGAATCGACTTACCATCAGTAAACAAAGTAATTCAAACATCAATATCACCTCTTAGTCTTCGCTGCTAATTAGCCCTGAAGAAGGCTCAATGCCGCTTGTGGGCGCTGGTTAGCCTGAGATAATATCGTTGTGCTTGCCTGCTGAATAATCTGTGCACGAGTCAATTCGGATGTTTCTTTAGCAAAATCTGTATCTCGTATTTGCGATCTAGCTGCTGATACGTTTTCAGAAATATTAGCTAAGTTTCGAATTGTTGACTGAAAGCGGTTTTGAATCGCACCCAAGTCTGCTCGCTTGTCATCAATAACTTCTATCGCTAAGTCTATTTGCGCTAGCGCTCTGGATGCGTCGGCCGGTGTAGCTACACTGAGAGTAGAACTGCCAAATAACCCCAAAGTACCGAATCCGCCAGCACGAGATATATTAACGTTGATCGTCTGACCGGCGTTTGCACCCACAAGGAAAGCAGATGAAAAATTCCCTGATAGCACGTTAACACCAGCAAACTGCGTTGTAGTTGTAACTCGACTCATTTCTAATTTCAACGCAGAAACTTCTTTTTGCAGCGCTAGACGGTCAGATGTATCGTTAATACCATTTTGAGACTGGATAGCCAGCACTCGAATACGTTGCAATGCGTTCGTTGTTTCTTGCAGCGCGCCCTCAACGGTTTGCGCTAATGAAATACCGTCATTGGCATTTCTAACAGCCTGGTCGAGACCTTGAATTTGCGATGTCATTCGATCTACGATTTGTAGTCCTGCAGCATCGTCTTTGGCACTATTGATTCGAAAGCCCGAAGACAATCTCTCAAAAGAGGTATTTAAACTAGATGAAGTATTAAGTAGTTGTCTTTGTGCATTTAATGCAGACACATTGGTATTTACGAATAAACTCATGATAATCTCCTAACGATTTTCAAATTTTCAGTTTTTAATAATTAAGCGCATTTATTATTATTTTTACGCATTTTTCATTTTTGGCACACTTGGTGCATTATTTAAGTCGAGTCATGGACTGACTTATTTTCATCAAGCAATCACTCGCCTGATGATGCAATTGCTGTAACAGAGCGAAAGCTCTTGCTGACGGACAGGTATGGTGGCCCAGACCTCTATACCTCTCACTACCTCCTGGCATCATTCCTGTCAGTCAGCAGTTCCCAATTGCTTAGGAAAATCGGTATTTCAGTATTTTTCACCCACACTCGTTTCTCACAAATGTGCCTATCCATCTTTTATAATCTTTTCGTTTACCGTCTATTAAGCGCTTAATGGCTATGGTAAAAGCTTACTGCAATAGCTGCAGTGCCTGTTGTGCTCTCTGATTAGCTTGACCAAGCACAGTTACACTGGCTTCTTGGCTAATCTGCAAACGCGTTAACACAGCGGTTTCTTCAGCGAAATCAGTATCTTTGATACGTGACCTAGCTTGTGATGCGTTTTCAGCAACTTCGGCCAAATTGCGCACACTTGATTGAAAACGGTTTTGCAATGCGCCTAACTCGGCACGCTTTGAATCAATCATCGAAATTGCTGTATCCATAAAGCTTACGGCAGCGGAAGCAAGTCCTGCGTTTGCTACTGAGATCTCATCGTTGCCAAAAAGACCTTTAGTGCTAAATCCGCCCTGGCGGGACAAATTGATGGCAATGAACTGCCCAGAATTTGCGCCGACCAAAAATATGGACGAAAAATTGCCGCTAAGAATGTCAACACCTGCAAATTGTGTCGTCGACGAAACACGGTCGATTTCAGATTTCAATGCGGACACTTCTTTTTGTAATGCATTTCTATCGTTGGCGGAATTAATTCCGTTTTGGGATTGGATCGCCAGTACTCTAATACGTTGTAATGCGTTGGTAATTTCTTGCATCGCGCCTTCGGCGGTTTGTGCAAGTGAAATACCATCATTTGCGTTGCGTACAGCTTGATTCAATCCGTTCACTTGAGTTGAGATGAGGTCGCTAATTTGTTGACCTGCAGCATCATCTTTTGAACTGTTGATTCTAAAACCAGATGATAAACGTTCATATGCCGTGTCGAGGCGAGTTGAACTTGTAAAAATCTGGCGCTGTGCTTGCAATGCAGACACATTCGTACTAACGAATAGACTCACGATTTTCTCCTAACGATTTATTTGTGTTGAATGGCCAACCTCTTTGGGTCATTGCTCATTCAGCATTTCGTTTTTTCAGCCTCAATGATTATTATTGTTTTTATGTCTTTCGACTTTCATTGAATCATGTGTTGTCGCTCTTTGGCGTTTAACATCATGTTGCTGTATGTCACTTCGCTTTATGTTGCTTAGCTTGGTAACGATAAGCGAGAGTATTTATTGTTTTTATCTCCCTGCTTGAAATACTTATCGTGCAGATACGCGAAAACCTTTAGTCATTACACTAAATAATTTCTAAAAGAATATGGGGCTGGAGCTATCTAAACTTATAATTCTTATTAATATCAGTTAGTTAAGCTAACAAAAAACGACAATAATAAATTAAAAAAATAAGCGGCCAGGCAATGCCTGGCCTATCGCTCTGGTATACTGAGAGTGAGCGGACTCTCTGCTGTTTGGATTGTGTCGCAAGATACTACCTCCTGGCTTCATTCCCCAAACAGTAGGGTCAGTCAGACTTAACCAAGAAGCTGAAGAGCGGCCTGAGGACGCTGATTAGCCTGTGATAGTATGGTTGTGCTAGCCTGTTGAATGATCTGATTACGTGTCAACTCAGCCGTTTCAGACGCAAAATCTGTATCACGGATCTGGGATCTTGCGCCAGACACGTTCTCAGAGATATTAGTCAAGTTACGGATAGTTGATTGGAATCGGTTGGTTAATGCACCTAGGTCAGCTCTTGCGCCACCTATAGAGGAAATAGCGTTGTCAATTGCTACTAGGGCAGCAGAAGCGTCACCAAAGGTTTCTACTGACAATTCACCAATGCCTAAGCCTGTTGCCGAAAATCCATTGATACCCGGAAGATTGGCACCAGATAGGTTCACAGAGATAGTTTGACCACTGTTTGCACCTACTAAGAACGCAGCTGAGAAGTTGTTAGTCAACAAGTCAACTTTGTTAAATTGGGTGTCAGTAGCAATTCTTGAAATCTCAGTTTTAAGTGCAGCAACCTCTTTTTGAAGTGCAAGTCGGTCAGCAGAAGAGTTAATACCATTCTGTGACTGAACTGCTAATTGACGGATTCTTTGTAACGAATTCGTTGTTTCAGACAAAGCGCCTTCAGCAGTTTGCGTTAACGAAATCGCATCATTCGCGTTTCGAACGGCTTGGTTCAAGCCATTGATTTGCGTAGTCATACGATCCGAAATTTGCAAACCTGCAGCATCATCTGAAGCACGGTTGATACGGAAACCCGAAGATAAACGTTCGAATGAAGTATTCAAACTGTTTGATGAACTCATTAATTGACGCTGAGCATTCAACGCCGATTGGTTTGTATTTACGAACAAGGACATAAGTCTCTCCTACACTCTCAGTCCAGCGGCTTGCTGGTCGCCGGACGTGACTCCGGTGGTTTAATAACTACTTGTAGAACAATAACTATCCAAATGATAAGTTAATGTACTGGCTCTCTCGTTAATGTTTATCGACAAGCATTTCATTCCCTTTAACTAAAAAGTGCTTTTTTTCTATGGTAGCGGCAAATAGTTGCCGCCCTAGTACTTAAGAATGGCCGTTGTAACGATAAATAACCTATTAAAAACAGAACACTACGAGCATTAAGAATGAGAATAAATTGGTTGAAAAAAATTTATAATAAAGATCAGCATGATGCCTTCACTGATTTAAATCGTGTAGATAATCAACTCTTAGTTTGTTTTCGCCGAGCAACTGACCACCACAGCAGTGATGGTAGAATCGTTTTACAAAAGCTTAACCTGCAGGGTCGATTCATTAGTCAAAGTATATTTAATATATTAAACAGTGACTTGCGGGACCCTAAGATATATGTGTTGCATGACAAAAGCCTAATAATGACCGCTTACGCGCGGGAAACAGTGCGCGATGCAGACGGTAATGAAAGAACGATTAGTCAAAACACTTATTGGCGAGGCACTCATTCAAACTGCGCCGACAGTATAAATTGGCAGCACCAAGGATTTTTTGCAGAACCCTTTCACTGGTGCTGGCGCTTAAGCTGGCATGAGCAACACGTTTATAGTCTGGCGTATGAACGAAGAACGGAAAACCTGTATTTATATCACGGGGCTAATTTGAGCGTGTTCACCGCTTTCGAACGCCCCGTGTTATCTAAAGTTGAACACGGCTTTGGCTACCCGAATGAAAGCGACCTCTGTTTTACTAATAAAAGCTCGCACGTTCAGGCTACTGCGATAGTTCGCCGAGATGCAGATACATTCACCACAAAACTCGGGAAGAGTGTTACTCCATTTGAGAAGTGGCATTGGCAAGATCTACCTATTTACTTAGCAAGCCCTCGAATTTTGGCTATTAACAACGACGAGTTTATCATTGCTGCGCGGTATGAACACGGAGCGTTAACTCAACCCTCGCCATTACAAAAACAAGCTCTTGATTACTATGCTAGCGGCAATGAGAGACTAGACTATTTTGATGATGAATTAAAAACGGGTTTGTTTGCATTAGACAGAGAAACCGAGAAACTTTCATTTTTATTAGCACTGCCGAGTGCTGACGACAATGGCTACCCTGGTGTTGTTCTTGACGATGCAAGCCCCAACGGAACGCTGGGTCTATGGATTAGTTATTATTCAACACCTGAAAAGGGAAAAACTCAGGTTTATGTTGCATACGTCGATAATTTACAACGAACGCTTGTTTAAAATTTTTATTAACACAGCGGTATTGAGATGAAAGTATTCCTGAAAAAATTCGGTCGAATAAATGGCGCGTAATCTTAATTACCTACGACGCACGGAATTCAAATATTATCGATACGATAACTTTGCTGATCCCAATGCGGTGAATAGTCAACGCCTTTATGCATGGCGGACTAAATTCCATTCGCTAGCATTAAATCATAAAGTAAACAAAAACTGGCAAGTAAAAAGTCAATTACTGCATGGTTCGACCTTGATGGGAAATAACTTTGTGCATGTCGACTATACTGCTGGATTTTTGCAAAGCACTTATGCGGTATCGGCAACAAGTAAAATAACAGCGCGAATTGATGTTTTTGATGTGAGTGAGCGCGATGATATTCCAGAAGATATGAATAACAGTTTTGGCCATGCAATAACGCTGAACTATCAGTACAACATTAATCAACAATGGCGAATTGGGAGTGAAATTCACCTCAATAAAAACACCACATTGAACAGAGGCTCCCTTGGCGTATTGCCACAGCAACACGAAAGACAATGGCTGTTTATCGCCGACTATCGATTTTAGGTTTAAAGCTCTCCTAAAAGTTTCAAATCTTGTGGTTTTAGAAGCACTATTTTTCCATAACGAATATCTATAAGCTGCTCGTTCTTCAGCTCCTGCAACAACTTATTGATCGTTTGCCGCGATGAGTTCAGCATGCTCGCAAGTGATTCTTGAGAAATAGTAATTTCCTCGTCTTCAAGCACTAAATTTGATTCAGTTGATGCATTTAATAATGCATTTCGTTGATTGATTGACGAGTTCGCAGATTGACTATTCACTATGCCACCCCAACCTTTTGATAAAGTGAGTAAGCGTTTTGCTAATCTTTGTTTTAGCCCCAAACCAGTAGTTTCGTCTAAAAGCGAAAAAAGAGTGCGGATACGCTGGCATAGTTGTCTAATGAAGTGAGGATACAGCTCTGGGTGTTCAACCAACAATTGCTGAAAAGCTCCAGCTGGTAACATCAGCAAGCTAGAGTCTGTTTCTGCAAAAGAATCATGCGTTCTCGGCAAGCCATCAAATAAGGAAATTTCGCCAAACCAGGTGCCAGGTGAAAGCCATGTAAGTACCAGTTCCTTGCCGTTTTGATTCACATTACTTACTTTTATTTTACCTGTTAATACACAGAACAATCCTTGCGCAGGTGCATTCTTAGCCAATAACTGTTCACCTCGTTTCAAGTTTTTAACTTTGCAGAGCAATACAAGCTTTTCTATATCAACCGGCGGTAAAGCAGCAAACCAAGGGTTGTTGGCCAGTTGTTCATAGTGAGTTTTGGGTGACATGATTGACTCCAATTGTCAAATAGACGACAGTTCAATTCGATAGCATAAGTTAACCTAGTGTTAATAAAAAAGACATTAAAATAAAAGGTAATCAGCATGAGTTCAGTAAAAGAAAATGTCAGTGCGGAAGAATGGCAAGCTCGCGTCGACTTAGCTGCAGCATATAGAATTGTCGCATATTACGGCTGGGATGATTTAGTGTTCACGCATATTTCAGCGCGCGTTCCAGGCCCCGAGCATCACTTTTTAATTAACCCATACGGCATGATGTTTGACGAAGTCACCGCTTCGAGTTTGGTAAAAGTGGATATCCATGGTGAAAAAGTCATGCAGTCTGATTATGAAGTAAATCCTGCTGGCTTTATTATTCATAGTGCCGTGCACGAGTCGCGTGATGATGCACATTGCGTGATGCACCTGCATACGATTGAAGGAATTGCAGTTTCTACGCTCAAGGACGGACTGCAGCCATTTAGTCAGCAGTCACTCTTCCCTTTATCTTCATTGTCGTACCACGACTACGAGGGCGTTGCACTAAATCCTGATGAGAAGGCAAGGCTGGTTGCCGACTTGGGTGACACAACGTCTATGATCTTGCGTAATCATGGCTTATTGACCTGCGGCGCATCGGTTGCAGAAGCCTTCACAGCGATGTTTTTATTACAACGTGCTTGCGAAATTCAATTAAAAGCACAAGCAACTGGCCTGCCTATGACGTTAATACCTGCTGAGATCTTAGCGGGAATAAAGGTTCAAGCGAAACAAGTAACTCGCTCAGCTGGCGGTTCGTTAGCTTGGCCGGGTATTTTGCGTAAACTAGACCGTGTTAATCCTGGTTACGCTGATTAGTGAGCTTAAGGCGAAGCTGTTATTGAAGTTCTCATTGAAGATGTTCGCCAAGTTAACCTTACTTGGCGAACATTGAAAACTGCTTTACCGCTAACCGATGTAATCAAATAGTGACAAGTTTGCCACTCTAGGAAAAGATTGGAATGCTGCCTGAAGCGCAGTTTCTTGCTTGGCAAATTCCGTTGAGGCCTTTGCATAATCGACGTCTTGGATACTAGAACGTGCAGATTGCAAAGACAGGTCACTGTCTAAATTTGATTCTTTGACCGACTCAGCGATATTTAAGCGCGCTCCAATGGAAGAGCTCTCAAGCGACATTTTTTCTAAACCATTGTCTAAACCTACTAAGGTATTGTCGATTGCATTGACGAAAGCTGTTTCGGAAATGCTGTCTGAGGTTAATGCAATAAACATATCGTTTAGCGTTTCTGCCAAATTCTTCTTTTCTGGTCTTTTTAAATCAATTTCAAGTGAATCGCCGACGGCACCTGTGAAATTAAACTCCATACCAGCAAAACGTAGAGGTTTTCCTGATTCAAAGTCTTGTGTAGAAACAATACTACCTGTACCAATATTGGTGATTGATACTTGGTCCCCTGCTAAAATATCAAAACGATATTGGTTATTTGCCGCATTCACAGGATCGAAATTTTGCTTATGAAAGTTGTCAAAGCTACCCTGCTCGTCTATGCGCGCAGTGTTAAGCGACAAGCCCGCACTTTGTCCACTTATCTCAAAGTTTAGGCGCGCGAACACTTCCTGAAAAATAGATTTACCCGAGGAAGTGCTTTGGATCTTCACGCTGTCTGAAATTTGTATTTGATTCTCGCCATCGTCACCTAAAAAAGACACTTTATTACCACTCGCGCTCGGATTAAATTCAAACGCTTGAGAGGATGACTGATAACCAGCAAAAATGTATTCACCGCTAGCATTGCGGGTATTCATCAAATCTAATACTTGATTACGAATTTGTTCTATTTCGGCACCGATCGCTTTTCTATCTTCCTTTCCTAAAATACCGTTACCAGACTGCACAGTTAGTACTCGCGCTCTATTTACCACATCGTTAATGCTGCGAAGCGCTGTTTCTTGCTGTTCCAGCGCATTAGTTGCTAAGTCATTATTGCGTTGATATTGCGTGATTTTGTCTAGCTCTTCTGTCAGGCGAATTACTTGGGCTGCACCGACAGGATCATCACTCGGACGCAGGAGCTTTTTACCGCTTGCCAGCTGCTGCTGAATATCGACCAAATTGCCTTGGTTGGTATCAATATTTCTTAAGTTTTGACTATAAATTAAATTTGTCGTTATACGCATAATTAGTTACCTTGATGCTGCTAATATCGTGTCAAACAAGGTTTGAGCTGTTGTCAAAATTCTGGCTGCTGCCGCATATGATTGTTGAAACTGTATCAGGTTTGCAGCTTCCTCATCTAAACTCACGCCAGAAGTAGATTCAAACCAATCTGAAGATTGCGTTTGCAATACTTTTGACGCAGCTAATTCAATTTGTCCATTTGCGGTTAACGCACCAATACTGCCGACAATATTTGCGTAGGCTTCGTTAAAAGTGGCTTTGTTACCATTGCTTCCAATACTTTGTCGAACAGTGTCCTCTTGCTGCAGGCTGGCAAGTTCAACGGCATTTCGGTTATCCGCAATACCATTGGTATTAAAACTAATATCAAAGGAATCACCGGCTTTCGGGATACCTTCCAAACTGAAATCGTATCCTGGATAGTCATCCAGAGCGGCAAAAGCTGCCGGCCAAGGAGGTGCAGTACCATTATCTTTTGCTTGCTGTAGTAAATTTTTTAAATCAGTAACACCGGTAACCGTCGTAATAATATTAGGTGGAGACGCGTTATCGAGTACTTGAAATTCCGAGGCACTGGTAAATAAAACAGAGGCTGGAGCACCCACGCTTGTGGGTAAATTTGATGCACTTTGAATATCACCCAGGCCATTGAAACCTGAAGCTTTGGAGTTGACCAAGGTATTATCAACGTTGGTATTACTGACCGTTACAGAACGAATAGTCGCGTCACCTAAGTTGGCCGCGTTAGTATCCACTCTCAAGGGTTTAGCAAAAGCTAAATCTTCACCCCGAGTAGTAGCAAGTTCTAGCTTGTTTGCTGCTGTTCTTAAGGGTTGAAACAGAAACTGATCGCCAACGGAATAAGATGCACCGCTAGATAACTCAATTTCAATACCGCCAATCAATTTATTGTAGGTTCCAGCTTCAGCTGTGACCGTTAAAGTTTGCGTTATTGGATTACCTGATTCATCAAGCTGCGCAGTGCCGTCAGTGTTCAACGATGACACTTGCAAATCGAATGTCGGGGGCGATCCCGCAGGGCTGCTTAACACCTCAATTCGATAATCAGTATTGGTAACATCGCCACCTGCACCAGGTGTAAAGCGACCTTTAACCCCTAAACTTAAATCAGCGTTATCAGGATAATTGATCCCACGAAACTCAGGAATTGTAAAAATATCGCCACCTAACTGTTGATCAAGGTCCATACCTTGGCGGTTTTGCGTGTTAAAGGAATCTGCAAGTGCCACGGTCAATTTACCTAAGTCTCGCTGTGATGGCTCTAACACTTCTTCTCGATATCTAAACAACCCTGCAAGAGAACCACCCATCTTCTGTTCTTGCACATTGAGAGTGGTATTCGCTTTAGGCGGCGCATAGTTAGTCGATAGTCTCAGTTGAGCGCTGGTTAAATCTGGTTCACCATCAATTGCAAGCACGTTAAACGTACCATCGGCCAGCACAAGAGACTCACCTGAAGTGAGATTAACCACAATGCCTAAATCACTGTTTGGACTTGGGCGAGTTTCAACTGACATGTACTCGGCTAACTTACGAATAGCTAAATCTCGCTCGTTCATGAGCGCTGACGGTGTGTCAACATTACTGCTGTTACCAACAATTTGAATCGCTTTGTTTAAGTCACCAATTTGTTTAATTAAGGCATTAGCCGTTCTTACGCTATCATCAATTTGTTGCTCAACTTCTCGTTCTTTCACCGAAATAAAGTCACCCAAGGTATTCACACGATTAACTAAACCTTGCGCTTGACCCAGAACAGAATCGCGCGAAGTAATGTTAGTTGGATCATCAGCGGCGGTTTGAATTGATGCAAAAAATCGAGTAATTGCGCCAGATATTGAATTAGCCTCACTTGCTAACACGTTATCAAGACTTTGAGCACCGTCTAAGAAAGCCTGTGCCTCGCCCATATTGGTCGTATCGCGGCGCAGTTGATTCATAGCAAATTGGCTCAATACCCGGTCGGTATATCCGCGGTCAACGCCACCGTTCAACTGTGATTTAAACTCGGTTCGCTCGCGCACATACCCTTCGGTATTGATATTGGCAATGTTATTACTGGTTGTGTTGAGCAAGCGACTGCTAGCGTTAACCCCAGTTTTCGCAATTGAAAATAGATCTGCTGTTTTGATCATGGTATTAACTCACCCAAAATATTGCCATTAAAAACAGACATGACCTTTTCGGCATACTTTGGATCCGTTGCATAACCGGCCTCCTGCAGTGCGTTAAAATAGTCTGCTGGTGATTCGGATTTTTGAATCGCTTGTTCGTATCGAGGATTTGTTTTAATGAAGTCGACGTAGTCCTCCATAGAATGCGTGAATGAGCCATAGCTTCTGAAGGAAGCCTGCTGTTTTTCGGGTACGTTATTGACGAACTCTAAGGTATCGATCGTCGCCTTTTCGCCATCCCAGCGTTTATCTGCCTTGATACCAAACAAATTATGACTATTTTCACCATCTTTTTTGTGAATTAGGCTTTTACCCCAACCAGTCTCGACGGCAGCTTGCGCAATCATCGCCTTTGGATCCATATTCAGCTCTTTTGCAGCTTCAACGGCATGAGGATATAGGGCTTTTACAAATTCTTGAGGACTTGCGAAGCCAGCTTCTTTAAAAGCACTTCCTTTCGCAACATTTTCGTTATTTGTTCCCATCACTCTATCTTGAGCGTTTTGAATAGCGGCAACATTATGCCTATTTAATACCGATAAATTTCCGTCCGAACGCACGGCACTTGCCGGTATAACACCATTGCCCGGACTCATTTGCTGCATGATCACTTCGGCAAGCCCGATGCTGCCGTTGGCGCTTAAATCCGTTGCTAACTGCTTATCGTGCATTTCACGATAAAATTTAACTTGTTCAGTACTAAAAGGGCTGTCTTTATCTGCAAGGGCGTCTTGTGCCTTTCGCATCGATTTGAGCATCATCTGCACAAATATGGCTTCGAATTGTTTGGCTGCCTCTTCCAAAGCGCCTTCATCTCCAGACTGCGCAGCTTCACGCAATTTGTTAACACTACCCATGTCATGATAGTTGCGCGACATTTCTAATTGAGACTTGGTTGCAGAAGTTAAGTCCATTAGATGATCACCAATTCACCCTGCAGCGCACCGGC
The DNA here is from genome assembly GCF_000226565.1 of Glaciecola nitratireducens FR1064. Classification (NCBI taxonomy): domain Bacteria; kingdom Pseudomonadati; phylum Pseudomonadota; class Gammaproteobacteria; order Alteromonadales; family Alteromonadaceae; genus Brumicola; species Brumicola nitratireducens. Next base: position 2,663,619 of record NC_016041.1, read on the forward strand.
TTGACGGAGTGCTTCAAGGATTGCCATTAAGTCACCTGGTGCTGCCCCTATTTCGTTTACTGCGCGCACTAGCTCTTCCAAACTGACGCCTGGGTTAAACAAGAACATGCGACTGTCATCAAGCTCCACATCAATGATAGATTGCGGCGTAATAACCGTATTACCATTAGCAAGTGCATTCGGTTGATCTACCTGCAGGTTTTCAGAAATAGTCACGGTAAGGCCACCATGCGTTATGGCCGCAGGTAAGAGTCTTACATCTTGACCGATAACAATCGTGCCAGTTCGGCTGTTTATCACAACTCTCGCTGGCGCGCTTGCCGGTTGAAATTCAAAGTTTTCAATCGTGGCCAAAAATCCAACACGTTGACCGCGATCCCGCGGTGCCGTAACCTTCACAGAAGCGGCATCCATTGGCACAGCAACAGCGGTCCCATTAGAAGCATCAGCACCTAAGCGGCTATTAATGACGTCGGCCAAAGCTTGTGCTGTGCTGAAGTCAGGCGTGTTTAAATTAAGCGTAAGGTAATCATTTTGCATTAAGCCAGAAGGCACAGCTCTTTCAACAACAGCGCCATTCGCAATGCGCCCAACAGTAGGAGTATTAGATACTATTCTTGAACCATCATTGCCCTGCGCACCAAAGCCACTGACAACTAAACTGCCCTGAGCTACAGCGTAAATTTCGCCATCTAGGCCACGTAAAAAGGTACGCAATAGCGTGCCGCCATTCAAACTTGAGGCTTCACCTACTGAAGAGACAGTCACGTCAATAGTTTGACCCGGCTTTGAAAATGCTGGCAGCGTGGCATGTATTGCAACTGCCGCCACGTTTTTAATCTTAGGCTTCACGTTAGCATCCAGTGAAATACCAAAGTTGGATAACATGGTTCTAAAACTTTGTTCGGTGAACGGACTTGTTTCGCCGGTGCCAGGGAGACCAACAACCAAGCCATAGCCAACAAGCTGGTTGGCACGAACGCCCTGAATGGTTGCTAAATCCTTAATGCGCTGAGCCTGCAGTTGAAACGGTGTCAGCAGCAAACTGAAAATAACCGTAGCAGACGTTATCGTTGTGGTAAAAATAGAACGTAATTTCATCATATAATCCTAGAGTGGCCACCACGTTGAAGAGAAGAACTTACTTAACCAGCCTTTTTCTTGAGACTGAGAGAATGAGCCTTTACCGCTATATTGAATGCGAGCGTTTGCTATTTTGGTAGATTGAATCTGATTAGCAGGCGAAATATCAGCAGGGCGAATCACACCGGTTAAACGGATGTATTCGTCGCCGTTATTCAGGGTTAACCATTTCTCACCACGAATAATTAAATTTTGATTGGGCAACACTTCAACCACTGTCACCGAAATATTGCCTGACAGACTATTACTTTGGTTTGCCTGTGCATCTCCTGAGAAGTCATTACTAGCATCAACGCCAAGTTGAATACTTTCTTTACCGATATTAATGACGTTGCCGCCTAAACCAATAATCGGATTTACATCAACCGTCGATTCCTTACTCGTGCTCGTTCCTGCGGATTTCGATGCGTTGGTATTTTCACTTAATTGCACAGTAATAATGTCACCAACACGGCGTGCTTTAACGTCTGAGTAAAGGCTATTTGCCATCGCTTTATTGAATAAACTGCCGTCTTCGACTATGTCATCTCTCGCCATGGTTGGAATTGCCGGAGCATAATAGGGATCATTGGCAGTCACCGGTTTAACCGCCGTTGACTCGCATCCCGTCAGGCCGCCGATAGCGATGATAAAGAATCCGATGGATGAAATTAGTCTCATGAGTTTATTCCTAAAGTTGCTGTATAACTTGACCAAGCATTTGGTCAACTGACGAAATAACTTTCGAGTTCATTTCATATAAACGCTGACTTTCTATTAGATTAACTAGCTCTTCGGTCACGTTAACATTCGATGTTTCAAGCGTACCTTGCGCCACTGTACCTAGCCCCTCTAAACCAGGTACACCTTGAATTGGCGCACCTGAAACGGCTGTTTCAACATATAAGTTTTGGCCTATTGGCTGCAAACCAACTGGGTTGATAAAGTCGGCAAGGTTTAACTGACCTAAAACTTGTGGATTCGCTTGGCCACGCAACTGTGCCGACACTTCACCGTCCTGCGAAATGGTCACCTGCTGCGCATCTTGCGGCAGCGTAATAACGGGCTGAAGCACAAAACCTGCACCTGGTGTAACAATATTACCCTGATCATTCAGAGTAAATTGACCGTTGCGTGTGTATGCTAAACTACCGTCAGGTTGTTGTATTTCGAAAAAGCCACGGCCCTGAATAGACATATCTAGAGCATTATCTGTGGTAAGCAAATTGCCCTGTGTATGAGCTTTTTGTGTCGCCACAACCTTTGAACCCGCGCCGAGCATCAAACCAGAGGGAAGCTCTGTATCCGCAGACGAGCGACCGCCTGGTTGATTAATGTTTTGATAAAGTAAATCTTCAAAAACGGCACGGTCTTTTTTAAAGCCGATCGTACTGGCGTTCGCCAAGTTATTCGAAACCACAGATACATCAGTTTGTGCTGCATCTAATCCTGTTTTTGCTATCCATAATGCTGGGTGCATAAGAACCTCCGCGAAATATCTTCCGCATAATGACTAATTTATTAAAGTATTCTGAGCAGCGTATTAGAGCTGGTAACCATTTGGTCCGCTTTCTTCATCAGCTTGACCTGCATTTCATAATGACGCTGTAAACTGATCATATTGACCATTTCTTCTACCGCGTTGACGTTGGATCCCTCAAGCATACCCGAAGCAACGCCCACTCTAATGTCTTGTGGCGCAACGCCGCCGTCTTTAAGATCGAACAAACCGTCAGTGCGTCGTTTCATCGTATCAATAGGTGGATTCACGAGCTTTAGTCGCCCCACTTCGTCAATTTGGTTTTCTGGCGCTCCCTGCAATCGAGCGGTAATACGACCGTCGTTACCTACCGTAATGTTACTCACTGGGGTCGGCAAAAACAGCGGGCCGTTTTCACCCATGACTAAATTGCCTTTAGAGTCTTGCAGCGCGCCATCAACCGTCATGGTTAAGCTACCACTGCGCGTATAAGCTTCTTCGCCCTGCGGGGTTTGCACTGAAAACCAGCCATCTCCCTGCACGGCAACATCGAGTGAACGACCTGTCGTAATTAATGGTCCGCTTTCGTAATTGTTTGTCGGACTTTCGGTCATGCTAAACACGCGAGTCGGCAAACCATCGCCGTATGCTGGCATAGCTCGCGCTTGTTCTAACTGCGCTTTAAAACCGTTGGTCTGCGCATTTGCCAAATTGTTGGCGCGCACAGCCGTAGCAAGAAGGTCTTGCTTGGCACCACTGGCAGCGATATAGAGCATTTTATCCATTGTATTCGACTCTTTTTTGACGTAAATAGATCTGAATACTGTTCTGTCTGCAAGGACAATGCCAAGGTGTGTTATTGATTGATTTGGCTTTCTTGAGGTTGATTTGGGCTCGGCTAGGTTGATTTGGGCTCCGCAAGCATAGTCCCCGTTTCCCCTCAGAAAGTCGCTGCAAGCCCATCCATGGGGCGCTTGGCAATCGGCGTCCTGCCGATTGACACTTTCTGAGGGGAAACGGGGACTATGCTCGCTCCTTGGTACATCAACCTTTGTTGTCTCTTTTCAATCGCGTTTTAAATTCATGGGCGGAGGGAAAAAGAACAAAACATAAAAAAGTCGTGACGCTACTGCAAATGTGAAGAGTATTGAGTAGAGCCCATCCTGCAAAAAACGTCATAAAACAGGAGTTTTATGAGAGCCTCACAGGGATGTGCTCGCAGCGCTTTTTTGCAGGAAGGGCTCTGCTCAATGCCCTGGATTCGAAGAACAACCAAGAGCAAAACACCAAAAAATCGTGACGCTACCACAAAAGTGAAGAGTATTGACTAGCACCCATCCTGCAAAAAACGTCATAAAACAGGAGTTTTATGAGAGCGTCACAGGGTTGTGCTCGCAGCGCTTTTTTGCAGGATGGGTGCTACTCAATGCTCTGGATTCAAATCGCAGACACAAAAAAGCCGACGGAAGAGTCGGCATTTTTATTTATTTAACGATTACCGGATGTTCAATATCGTCTGGTTAAGCTGGTTGTTAACCTCAAGTGCTCTTGAGTTAGCCTGGAAGTTACGCTGAGCGATGATCATGTCGATTAGCTCAGTGGTTAGGTTAACGTTTGCCTGTTCGAGGGCCGAGGAGTTGATGTCACCGAAAGTCCCCGTTGTTGCCTCACCCGCTAGGGCTTCGCCAGAAAGAATACTTTCTTTCCATGCCGTACCACTTTGCTGCGTTAGACCTTGCTCGTTCGAGAATCGCACCAGTGCCACACGCACGATAGGTTCAGATGTGCCGTTTGAGAAAGTAGCTCTTACTAGGCCGTCAGGGCCGATGTCAATGCCCGTGAGTCGGCCTACTGGCAAGCCATTTTGCTCAAGCGAGGTTACCTCAAATGCAGATGCAAATTGCGTTGGTTCGTTTGGCGTTGCGTTGTTTCTGTCTAAGTTAAAATCAATTGTAATCTGTTGAATTGGAGATGAACCATTGCTCAGAATTAACGGCCCAAGAGCTTCAGTCTGAAACTTACGGTCTAATTGTGGTAAACCATCAGCAGATTGAATATCTACAAAGTCACCACCTTCACTAAAGAAGATTTTAGCGGCCGAAACGCCATTGCCCGTATTTGTACCAACAGAGTTTGTTGCTGTTGTAGGGTCAGAATCAGAACCGTCAGAGTTTGTTGCATCTACCAGTTGATCATCAACCGCCGTCGCAACATACCATTCGTTTACTGCCCCTGGGTCGCCATCTTTAATGAAATAGTACGTCATAACATGACTATCACCCAAAGAGTCATAGATAGTTACTGATGTCGCCGCATTATAGGTTAGTGGATCTGTTGGATCGAAATCGGCAGCCACTTTACCTTGGTCACCTGCTGGCAAGTTGAATCGGACATCAACTTCAGATGTTTGCTGTGGCGAACCCGAGGAATCAGGAATTCGCACAGGCACCGTTGTGCTTAAAGCAACTGAAGCAGACGTTCCGTCAGTGTTAACAGGAAATCCAAGAAGGTTATCACCCGCGGAATTAACCACAAAGTTATTTGAATCTAGTTTAAATTGACCAGCACGAGTGAAGGAAAAGTCACGCGACGTAATTTCTGGAATAGTAGCAAAAAAGCCGTTACCGGTAATAGCTAAATCCAACGAGTTGTTAGTAAAGCTTAAGCTACCTTGAGAAAATTGCTGAGCAACTTCTTGAGTCAGAGCACCATCACCAACTTTGGTTTTGCCTGAGGCTAACAGAGAGGCAGCATAAACGTCACCGAATTCTGCTCTTGATTCTTTAAAACCAACCGTGTTGACGTTTGCAATGTTGTTGGCTGTTGTATCTAAGTCTTTTTGAGAAGCCGAGACTCCGCTGAGTGCGATATTAAATGACATGGGGGAAAACTCCTATTACCTACCGATTTGGATAACGTCATCAAGCTTGATGCTAACGTCACCATCTAAATTAAGAACAACACCGAGACCAGCACTAGCAAGGCTGACGCTGTCAACGTGTCGATTTATTGCTGTTGGCAAAGATGTTGGCTCTCCAAACACCTCGCCCTGTACTTGAACGGCATAATCACCTGGCGGCAATAGATTGCCGTTTTGGTCTGTACCATCCCATTTAAACTCTGAGTTACCTGCTGCAAGTGTGCCGATGTCCATCGTACGCACTACTTCACCTTGGCTGTTTTGAATGGCTATCTTGGTATTCTGCGTTGTTTGGTCGCTAATGATGACGCCCGTCACGCCTTGGCCTTGTTCAGACATATGACCAATATTGCCGGTAACCAATACGTTTTGACCAATCAAACTAGACGCTTGCAGTGCCTGGTTAGATGTCATTGACGACGCAAAGTCACCAAACTTGGTATTCAATTGAGAAATACCATCTGCCATCGTAAATGAGGTCATCTGTGCAACTAGCTGGTCATTGTCAACCGGTTTTGTTGGATCCTGATTCGCTAATTGCTCGGTTAGCAAAGCGAAGAAATCCTCTTGCTTTAGACTTTGCTCCGTTCCGTCAGCGACCTTTACTTTTTCTGGTTGCCAATAGAGGTCGGTATTTAAACCTGTTTGACTGCGTTCTAATGTATTCACTTTATCATCTCCGCTATAGCTAACATCGTTAGCCTAACTCTATTGACCCTGACCTAACTGCATCACGCGTCTGAAGATACGCTTGGTTGTATCTGCAATCTGCACGTTTGTTTCGTAACCCTTTGAGGCAGAAAGCATGTCCGCCATTTCTTCTACAATATTTACGTTTGGCTTATATATGTAACCGTTCTCGTCAGCCAGGGGATTGCCTGGAGCATATTCAACCTGTAATGGTTTGGTACTTTCAACAACGCCCAGTACTTTAACACCCGCACCTTTAGTCATGTCCGAGTTCGCCTGATCTAAGGCCGCTGCGAAAACCGGATGGCGCGCTTTATAAGTTTCTTCGTAACTACTGCTGACAGAGTTCGCATTGGCAATGTTACTGGCTGTCGTATTCAAACGAACACTTTCAGCGCCCATTCCAGTACTCGCTATTTTCATTATATTAAATAAACTCATTAGCCTTAACCTCCGCTGCTTAATGCTTTTTTCATGCCTTTAATTTTTCCATCCAAAAGCATTATGCCTGCTTGATATCGCATGCCGTTGTCTAGGAAGTTGTTTCTTTCGACTTGCGCATCAACCGTATTGCCATCACCGGTATCCGCCTGCTCTGGAATTCTAAACTCGATTTCTGCTTGCATTTGAGAGCGACCTGAAAGGTGCTTGTCGTGAGTCTTAACTAAACCGCCTTGGTCGTACTGTGCGCTTTTCATTGCTTTATTAAAGTCAATGTCGCGTGCTTTGTAGCCGGGGGTATTTGCATTCGCCAAATTACCAGAAATCACTTCCATCCTGTCTGTGCGAACAGAAAGTGCTTTTTGATGAAATCCAACTAATCGATCTAAACTAATGGCCATGTTTTCTTACTCATTTGCAAACTTACATGCCAGTGTTCAGCAAATCGTGTGCCAACAAACAGAATAAAACGAAAAGAAGTGTTTTTATAGCGAGGGGGGTATTACTAAACTTTGCGGTAATAAAGGCCTGAGGGCTGAGTTATCATTTTAAATTTACTACTAGCACCTCCTAATGATTCTGAAGCGCCAAGTATTAAACAGCCTTCGGGCTGCAAACAAGCGGAAATATCTTGCAGTATTACCGTTTTCCTTTCCGCATCAAAATAAATGAGGACGTTGCGGCAAAACACTACGTCAAATTGACCCAGCGCAGAAAACTTAGACGTCAGATTAAATTGACGAAAGGAAACCCACTTCTTAATGTCTGGGCTGATTGTCATGCTGTGATCTGGGTTCAAGGTAAAATAACGACGCTTAAGATCGTCGCTTAAACCGCGATTTAATGACAAGGTGTCATATGTGCCTTCGCTTGCGGTTTTTATGACTTGGGCTGATAAGTCAGTGCCCACGATTTCTACGCCTCGCTCAAAGCCGCCTCTGTTTGACTTTAAAAACTCAGCGATAGTCATGGCAATAGAGTAAGCCTCTTGACCGGTTGAGCTTGCCGCACTCCAAATTCTAATTCTATTTTGCTTTGCTAGCAGCTCTGGCAATATTTTGCTTCGCAGTATCTCGAATGGATATGTATCTCTGAACCACAGCGTTTCATTGGTTGTCATCGCTTCAAGCGAAGCCTGCGTAAGCAAGGGATCACGTTGAGAGATGATTTTTTCAATAAGACTATCTAGATTATTGCCAGCTGGATCTGCGCTGCCTGGATGAGAAGAGGCAACGCGATACATTAAAGGCAACAGCCGACTTCTTACCAGATATTGCTTTGCACCGCCAAGTAAGATACCACTTTTGGAATGCAAGAAGTGGCAAAATTTTTCATACATAACGGGGGAGAGTTCTTTATTCACGCGGCATTATTTCGCTCTAAGTTCGGTACTTAACCATTTTTGCACGGCTGAAGCGAGTTCATCAGGGTGGAATTTAGCAATGAAATCGTCGGCTCCCACTTTCTTTACCATCGCCTGGTTGAACACACCGCTTAAAGAGGTATGCAAAACAACATGCAGTCTGGCTAATTGAGGATCATTTTTGATTTCAGCGGTCAGCGTGTAACCGTCCATTTCTGGCATTTCTATGTCCGACACTAGCACGCCCACTTTGTCGGTCACGTCACCCGTTTCAGCAGCGATTTGTTTTAGGCGTTTGAGTGCTTCCAGTCCATTTTTGGCCACTTCAATTTCTAAGCCTAGAGCGGTAAGCGCTTTTTTAACTTGGTTTCTTGCAACTGACGAATCATCGGCAATAAAAATAATTTTCCCTGCACTAAAACTCACGTCAAGGCTGTCAGCGAGGTCTTTACTGACATCAGTATTCAACGGTGATATCTCATTCAGAATTTTCTCAACGTCGAGGATCTCAATAAGTTCGTTGTCCATTTCTGTCACGGCAGTTAGGTAGCTCGCTTTGCCCGTGCCTTGTGGCGGAGGCATTATAGCATCCCAATTAGTATTAATGATGCGTTCGACCGAGCCTACCAAAAAGCCTTGAACCGAACGATTGTATTCGGCGATGATGATAAATCCGTCTTTAAGGTTTTCGATTTTACGCCCACCTGTTGCCATGCTTAAATCAATAATTGATATAGTTTGACCTCGGATATGAGCTACGCCGCGAACTAAGGCGTTAAGCCTTGGAATTTGAGTCAATGGAGGGCATTGTAAAACTTCACGCACTTTAAACACGTTAATCCCAAAGCGCTGTTTACCATTAAGTCTAAATAACAAAAGTTCTAAGCGATTTTGGCCGACGAGCTGCGTTCGTTGATTGACTGAATCCATAATACTGGACATTCATTACCTCCAAATTTTAGTTTAGGCATGATTGTTGCGTTATCTAATATACCGCATTAAAGAAGCGCATATAAGCGCTAAATGTGCCGAACTTTTGACACTCTCTAAACACTGCGCGAATAAGTTCATGCAGAGACGATAAAAACAGGTAAAAGACAAATGCAAAATAATCTAAGTAATTCTTTATCGACAGCTTTGGGCATTGGCTTGACCTATTTTTTAGTGATTTTCCCGACGGCTGCCAATGCGTCTGTTCACCAGAGTATACAACAACAGGCAGAGCTTTATGTTCAGCAAAACGCTTTTTTTGACGATAGTGCTGATGTAAACGTACAGGCCGCCGAAGTTGACAGCAGGATTCATATCCCCCCATGCAAAGCACCATTTGAATATGAATCTTCTGATTCCAGTTTAAGACAGTCGAACGTATCGGTGAAAGTAACCTGCCCTACAACAAGCTGGTATTTATTCACTTCTGTTCAGGTAGAGCAAACTAAACCGGTGGTTGTTACATCAGAAACACTGAGCCCCGGCTCACTTTTAACTGAAAAAAATCTATATGTGGCCGATATACCAGTTAATAGGCTAAGAGGTTCGACATACAGCGACACGGTAAACCTTGTTGGAGCGCGGCTTAAACGTCGCGTGAGACCCGGCCAAATTATTAATGACGGCATGCTTTGTTTCGTCTGTAAGGGTGACAAAGTGACGATAATGGCGGTGACCAGCGGCTTAAGTTTGAAGGTATCGGGCATTGCTGAACAGGACGGAAATTTGGGAGACACAATCAGAGTGCAGAACGCCTCATCGAAGAAAACAGTGACGGCAACAGTGTCTAGTACCAGCGAAGTGAGTATCCAAATTTAATGAAAAGTGATAAAATTTTGACGCTTTGGCGTTATCAGCTTGAATAATTAGAAGTATTTTGAGCAAATTCGGTAGAAAATGTGATTTTATTTCACTTTCTTGCTAAAGTTAGCCAATAAGAAGTCGATAACATGTTTGAGGTGTTATAGGTTCTGGAAAAAATTATGACTATTAACAATATAAACAATGCAAACAAACCGCAAATTGACGGGCAGAAGCTGGCACAACAGCAGACTCCAAGTCAAACTGCAAACGCTAACACAGCGCAAGCCGCAACGCAGTCTACTGCGTCACGTCAAGACTCTGTGTCGCTAACTACATCTGCACAACAGCTTACGCAAGTGCAGAAGAAAAGCGCAGAAGCGCCAGTCAATCAAGAGAAAGTTGATAAACTGAAAAAAGCGATTGCTGATGGTGAATACAAGATAAACCCTGAAGTTTTGGCGCAAAAAATTGCCAAATTGGAATCTCAGATTTTCGGAAATGGTATTTAAACGAATGGAGCTTAGAATCTGATGATGACGAGTTTATTAAGTGCAATTGATAAACAAGCGGAGCAGCTAACTGCTCTGAAAGCATTGTTGGAAAATGAGCTTCATCTGATAAGTTCGAGAGAGCCTGAGACTCTGATGGGATTGTTAAAAGATAAAGAAGAACTGCTTTCATTCATTGAGGAGCAGGATCAGTCGATATCTTCATTATTCGAAAAAGCGAAGGCAAACGGCGAAAGCACGGAAGACGCAGTGGCAGCCATGGAAAGTTGCGATGCAATCATCCATGAATGTAAGTATTTGACGCAGATTAATGCTAAGTCAGTTGAACAAGGCCAACTTCGTTTAACGCATCTTCGCAATCTCATGATGGAGCTGCGTGCACGCGAGTCAATGACCTACGATCGCAGTGGCAAGACTACGGGCGATGCGGGTTCAAAAGGATACACAGCTTAAGCAAACAGCGGTTGCTATTTACATTCAAACAAGACTGTTGCTCAGGTTAAAAATATAATTTCAAAAAAGCCAGCGTTATCGCTGGCTTTTTTATTGTTTTTTTTACCGAGTCATCAGGGCCTAATAAAAATGACTCGCTTACGTATCAAGCCCTAGTAATAGGTCACCTTTCTAATTTTTCTAGGTTTTGCCGTGGACAAATAAATGTCGTAGACCCGAGACATATCGAGCTCCAGTTCAGTTGCATAGGTGTCCTCGCCTACGGGATAAGTCTTAACGACTCTTGCGCCGCGTATTACGCCTTCAACCGAACTCTTTAACTGGTTGTTGGTTAAGATCATATTTGCCAACTCCTGCTCACCGTCAACTTTCTGGCCATACACCTGCTCTGCAAGCTCACGATAGGCATCCAATTTAGATGCTTTTATCGCCATCAATGTTTTGGTAGATTCATCACCACCTAATTGCGCTGCAATGGGAGCATAGCCTACTGCATTAATCACTGGGTATTGCTCAGGCTCAATGGTTTCCCACTCTACATGCTTGGTAAACAATGAACTGCATCCTGACAGACTCAAGCAAGTGATCACTCCAACAGAAGCTATAATGACGCGTACTTTTTTCATCTTTGGCATATTCAACCTATTCGTATTTAATTGATTATACGGCGCACTCATGGCCCCATATAGCTGTGCGTTTATTCACTGCTTTTTGATATTGGAGTTAATGCAAAATATGAACCAAATTTATGAAAACTCAAAATGGCAGTTAAAAGCGTAGAAGTCGGTGAGTTAATTATTAAAGGTATGGCACATAACTTGTATAGGTTTACACATAGAACTACCTAAGTGCAAATCACTGCTGTTGATTTGACCGCCAGTGGATTACCACAAAGTCCAATAAGTGAAATAAGTAATGAAATTAATGTTTTATATAAACGACTCAAGACTACGAAACGCCATAATACAGAGCGCCGCGGTAAAAGGCCTTAAGAGGCGTAACGCAACTTTGCGAAACCTTATTATCGTACTATCATTAATATTAAGCCAAACAGCAAACGCAGCGTGGTTCTCAGCTACCGGACATGCTGCCATTTTGAATGGTGATAAAATGGCGGCAAAGCATCAAGCGACTGAGGAAGCCATTAAGCAAGCTCTGCTATTTGCTGGCGCCTCTGTCAGGAGTGTGCAACAAATGACTAATGGTCTGTTAATGAACGACCACCTAGAAATTCGTTCCAGCGGAGAAGTAAGCACGCTAGAGTTAATAGATGAGGTTTACTCGGATGGTTATGTAACCGTATCAATTCGAGCGGATATCTTTTCACAAAAATCTCAATGCTCAGCCGCTGACTATACGAAAAGATTAGCAACAACTTACTTCCCTATTCGTTACGGGGCGCAAGCAGCAGACGGTCAAGTGCATCATTTAGGCGCCGCAGCCGCTTTAAAACTGCAAGAAACATTTTCACAAATTAGCACTGGGCTAACGCTCAGCGAAGTAGAGCCTTATACGCTTAATTGGCATAACACTGACCAACAAATACAAGCCACAAAATTGGCACAAAAGACGGATGTGCAATATGTACTTGCAATCACCATCGACGACATTAGCGTTGAGCGAGATCACGCAAGTGCCTTTACGTTTTGGAAAGGTGATCAGGCTGTACGTAACTTCGCGTACACGTTAACCTTATTAAATGGTGCATCAGGCGAAGAATTATTAAGCAAGCAGTATCGTATATCGGAAGCTTGGGAGTTTGACATGACCCGCAAACTTGACGTTAATTCAGACGAGTTTTGGCGCAGTCGCTATGGTAGAGCTGTCTTAGAAAGCATGCAGGAGTCAGCAATAGACTTAGAAAAGTTCGCCATTTGTGAACCGACAATGGGCAGAATATTGGCGGTCAACAATAACCAACTGCAAATAAATCTAGGCAAAAATCAAAAAGTGAAAGCTGGAGACACCCTAACGCTATTTAGTGTTAAACAAATTAGAGATACTTTTGGTCAAGAGTACAAGCAGTTTGTGCTGCATCCCACTTCTCTTGTAGTCACGCAAGTATTCGCTGAAACGGCAACCGTGACTAGTCGTGATCGCAGTTTATTGGCGAATATTCAGCCAAACGACTACGTAGCGCGACAATAGGACTGTTTTTAAGGCTTTTGTTGTTGAATAATATGGATGCGTTAACCGAGTGCAGATAAATCAGCACCCAACTGGACTAAGTTCCTGAAACTGACGTATACCCTGTTATTAGACAGAAACAAACAACGAGGCCTTTTTATGTCGCATTCTCTCCCCGACAACTCTTCGTTTTTTGAAGAAATGAGTGACGTTAAGCCTTTAGCCCAAACGGATAAAGTTGCCTTAACAAACAAGAACACAGAAACCCTTGCACAAAGGCTAAAGCGAGAAGCCCTTATCGCTGAAGTTGAAAAAGATGACAATGGACTGACGGTTGAAAAAGTCGAGCCTATCGACCCACACGACTTTATCGAGTACAAACAAGACGGCGTGCAGCAAGGCGTTTATAAGAATTTAAGACTCGCTAAATATCAAATCGACGTCACGTTGAATATAACGCACATGAAGTTTGACGACGCGCGCGTGACCTTATACAACACCATTAAAGACTGTCATGAAAGAGGAATTAGAACCTTACTAGTACAGCACGGCATGGGCTTAAATAGTAAACCCTTCCCTGCTTTCTTAAAAAGTTTTGTGAATCAATGGTTACGACAGATTGATATGGTGATTGCCTTTCATACGGCACAAAAGCAGCACGGTGGCTTGGCTTCCGTTTATGTCTTGTTAAAAAAACACCCTAATCAAAAGTTGATCAACCGCGAAAAAAATCGAAGAGGCGGTTAGCCGTTTTGCACTAACCGTTTATTCCACCGTCAACTTTCCAAGTAGATACTATCCGACGAAGACGCGTGCGTTTCTAAACATACGCATCCAAGGGCCGTCTTCTTTCCATTCATCTGGGCGCCATGAGTTGCTAACTGTTCTAAATACTCGCTCTGGGTGCGGCATCATTATAGTGCTGCGGCCATCTAAAGACGTTAACCCTGTAATGCCTTGTTCTGAACCATTCGGGTTCGCTGGGTACTCGCTTGTTACGCGTCCGTAATTGTCTATAAAGCGCAGCGCGATCTGGCTCTCATTCTTCAACATCGATATTTGATTATCGAGTTTGAATTCTGCGCGACCTTCGCCGTGAGAAACGGCTATTGGCATCCGAGAGCCCTGCATTCCGGTTAAAAACACTGAAGGTGAGTCGGCAACTTCAACCATAGCAACGCGCGCTTCAAAACGTTCTGATTGATTAGTTACAAAATGTGGCCAGTGTTCAGCACCGGGAATCAATGACTTCAAATTAGACAGCATCTGACAACCGTTACAAACGCCTAAAGAAAAGGTATCGTTGCGCTCGAAAAACGCTTTAAACGTCGCTTTGACCTGTTCATTGAATAAAATTGACTTAGCCCACCCCTCGCCAGCGCCTAGTACGTCACCGTAACTAAAGCCACCACAGGCAACTAAACCAGCGAAGTTATCAAGACTGCGTCCTGCTAGCATATCGCTCATGTGCACATCAATTGGGGTAAAGCCCGCACGATGGAACGCCGCAGCCATTTCAACATGCGAGTTGACGCCTTGTTCACGTAATATCGCAACTTCTGGCTTACTCCCCAAATTGATAAAAGGCGCCGTAATATCTTTATTAATGTCGAAGGTCAGCAGGCTGTGTAAGCCAGGATTTGCTGGGTCACGTTTAGCGTCATGTTCTTGTTTCGCACAGGCAGGATTGTCGCGCAGCGTTTGCATTGCGAAGGTCGTGCTCGACCAAAGTGTGCGGTAATGCGTGCGTGTATTTTTAACAATACATTCGCCTTCATTTGAGAAGCAAATCACATCGTCCGCTGATACCGTGCCGATTGTGTGCAGTAGCTTACTCAACTCATATTTTTTTGCTAGCGCCAAAACACTGTCTTTTGCACTTTCTGACACTTGAATAACTGCGCCGAGTTCTTCACTAAATAATACCGAAGCGGCGTCCTCACCTAAACCAGTAATGTCAATTTCAACGCCAACTTTACCAGCAAACGCCATTTCAACGATCGTAGTAAATAAGCCGCCGTCAGAGCGATCGTGATATGCAGTAATTAACTCTTTTTCGACAAGCTCTTGCATCAGTAAGTAGAAGGCTTTTAAATGTTTAGGAGAATCAACGTCAGGCGTAGTTTGACCTAATTTTCCATAAACCTGCGCCAGACATGAGCCACCCATACGGTTTTGCTTATTGCCTAAATCAATCAACATCAAACTTCCGCCATTAGCTTGACGCTCTTGTGGTTTGTCTGAATTTGGCTCTTGCAAAGCTGGCTCAGCTGCACACGATAAACGTAACTGCGGCGTGATGGTTTTGCGCACATCTTTAACTGCGCCAAACGCTGTTATTACTAAGGATAGCGGTGATGTAACTGCTTTATCTTCACCATTTTCCTGCCATGCCGTTTTCATCGACATTGAATCTTTACCGACGGGGATCGTTAAGCCCAGCTCAGGACACAACTCTTCACCTATCGCTTTCACTGCCGCATACAGCCCAGCATCTTCACCTGGGTGATTTGATGCAGACATCCAGTTCGCAGATAGCTTGATACGCTTAATATCACCAATATTTGTACCGGCAATGTTAGTCAATGATTCTGCAACTGCTAATCTTGCCGATGCTGCATGATTTAGCAGGGCGACCGGTGTACGTTCACCAATAGACATTGCTTCACCATGATAGGTATCAAATGCAGAGGTAGTTACCGCCACATCTGACACCGGCACCTGCCATGGACCTACCATTTGATCGCGCGACACCATGCCGGTAACCGAACGGTCGCCAATCGTAATCAAAAATGTTTTATCAGCAACTGTGGGCAACTGCAGAACGCGCTTTATCGCATCTTGAATATCAACGTTAGCGGTGTCAAAAACGTCACCTTTTGCCGTTGAAGAGACAACGTCTTTACTCATTTTAGGCGGCTTGCCCAGTAATACATCTAGGGGCATATCAATAGGCTTGTTGCCGAATTTTTTGTCGCTTAGCGTTAAGTGCTGCTCGCGAGTCGCTTCACCAACAACGGCGAAAGGCGCTCTTTCTCGCTCACAAATTGCGGTAAACAAAGCAAGGTTCTCGGGTGCAACTGACATTACATAACGTTCTTGAGACTCATTACACCAAATCTCTAGTGGAGACATACCAGGTTCGTCATTCGGCACATTGCGAAGTTCAAATACACCGCCTCGTTCTGCGTCATTGACTAACTCAGGGAAAGCGTTAGACAAGCCTCCCGCGCCAACATCATGAATAAACTGAATTGGGTTTTCATCGCCTAATTGCCAACATTTATCAATCACTTCTTGGCAGCGTCTTTCCATTTCTGGGTTTTCACGCTGTACTGAAGCAAAGTCAAGATCTGCGTTGCTCTCGCCCGAAGCTACCGATGACGCTGCGCCGCCGCCAAGACCGATATTCATTGCCGGGCCGCCCAGCGCAATGAGTTTCGCACCAACCGTTATCTCTGCTTTTTGGATGTGGTCTTTTTTGATGTTGCCAAGGCCACCGGCTAACATGATCGGTTTATGATAACCTCGCACTTCTTCGCCGTTAAAGCTATCAACTTTCTGCTCGAAGGTTCTAAAGTAGCCTAATATATTTGGGCGTCCAAATTCGTTGTTGAACGCAGCACCGCCTAAAGGACCTTCCAGCATAATATCAAGGGCGTTTACAATACGCTCAGGCTTGCCATAATGAACTTCCCAAGGTTGCGGGAGCGTCGGTATGTTTAAATTCGATACTGTGAAACCAACCAAGCCCGCTTTGGGTTTGGAGCCTCTTCCTGTTGCACCTTCATCTCGTATTTCGCCACCAGAACCGGTTGCCGCGCCCGCAAACGGCGATATTGCCGTTGGATGGTTATGGGTTTCGACCTTCATCAGAATATCAATATCTTGGTGATGATAATCATATGCTTGGGTTTTTGCATCAGGATAAAAACGCCCCGCTGCCCAGCCTTCCATTACCGCAGCATTATCTTTATATGCGCTGTGTACGAAGTCACTGGATACTTCAAACGTATTTTTGATCATTTTAAAGAGTGACTTTGGCTGCACTTGGCCATCGATTGTCCAGTCGGCATTAAAAATTTTATGTCTACAGTGTTCACTATTAGCTTGTGCGAACATGTAGAGCTCAATGTCGTTTGGGTTGCGGCCAAGCTTTGTAAAGCTCTCGAAAAGATAATCAACTTCATCATCGGCTAACGCAAGTCCCAGTTTCTTGTTCGCACTTTCTAACGCAGCCTTGCCTTCTTCGATAATAGGCACTGAGGAAAATGGTTTTGCGTCGGTTTGTGCGAACAACTGCTGCGCACTCTCAAGTTCAGCAAACACAGCTTGTGTCATGCGATCATGAAGAGGTGCGGCAACTGCTGCAAAATCGGCGCTTGTATCGTCTAGATCAATGTAATACGCAATGCCCCGTTCAATTCTGTGTATTTTTGTCAAACCTGAATTTTTAGCAATATCGGTCGCCTTTGACGCCCAAGGTGAGATAGTGCCGGGACGAGGTGTCACTAAGACTAAATAACCTGAAGTGTCAATTTTTTCGCTGCTCGGTCCATAAGTCAAAAGTTGCGAAAGCACTGCTGTTTCCGCTGGGCTTAACTCGCTTTGTGCGTCCACAAAATGCACATACTGAGCTTGCACACTCAACACACCTATTCCTTGTGCCGCGAATTGCGCTAATAGTTTATCTTGTTTAAATGAAGAGAGAGCAGATGAGCCGCGAAGCATTAACATAATATGGGTACCAATTTGAGGCCGCAATGTGAATTGTTGCGAGCAAAGACTAAGGTCAGCAATTGACGCCAGATTATAGAGTAAAAGCAGGCGGTTGATAAGTGATGATGTCTGTAGAATTTTACTTTTTTTGCAATAACTTACTGGATGCTTTGCTTAAATTTAGTCACAATGGCATTTATGAAATCAAAAACGCAGATATTATCGATAATGAGCACGTTCGGTTCGCCGTTATCCAAAGCAAAAATAACCAAGCAATTCAAAAAGGTAATTGCGGGTTCCCTTTCTGCTTGCGCGTTTTTAGCGTTAAGTAGCTGTTCACAACCAGAACCATCATCATCATTAAGCTCCATTTTAGAGTCAGGTGTGTTGAAAGTCGGCTCAGTTTACGGAAGAACAACTTATTACAATGGTTCAACATCGCCCGAAGGCTTCGAATTTGAATTAGCCCAAGGTTTTGCTGATTTCATGGGAGTAAGACTAGAAGTTTATCCGTATTATTCATACCGAGAATTACTACCGCAATTAGATAACCACCAGGTTGATTTAATAGCCGCTAATGTGACAATGACAGAACAGCGAAAATTGAAATACCGTTTTGGTCCCGCTTACCAATCAGTTAATTTTGAGCTGGTCTATAAAAAAGGAGAAGACCGCCCGCGGGATATAAAGCAGTTAGAGGGCGACCTCACGATTGTAGCCAATGATCTTTATCGAGAACCCCTGGTTTCAATAATCGACGAAGATGACGCTATTTTTTGGCGTGAAACCGATGAAAAAGACATTGAAGAATTATTAGAAATGGTGTCTAAGGATGAATTGGATTATACCATTTCGGACTCAAATATCTTAGCCGTTGCTCGCAGACGCTACCCCAATCTTGGTATTGGTTTTTCCGTCACAGATACCTTGCAAATTGGATGGCTGTTAAATAAAGACACCGACGATTCATTGCGAGCAGCGTTGATTGAATACTTTGGAAGCATCCAAACGAGTGGCTTCTTAAGTGCACTTGAAGACAAGTACTTCGGCCACATTCAAACATTCGATTATGTTGATACACGCGCGTTTATGCGAGCCGTCGATCGAACTCTGCCAACCTATAGAGAGTTATTTGAAGCTTATGCCGGTGAAAATGACTGGCGCCTGCTTGCCGCAATGAGCTATCAAGAAAGTCATTGGAAACCGAGAGCGAAGTCGCCCACGGGCGTACGTGGCATGATGATGCTGACCTTAGGCACAGCGAAAGACATGAACGTGACCTCACGTATTGATGCTGAACAGAGTATCAGCGGCGGTTCAAGATACTTTAGTAGTTTGTTACGCAGAATACCTGCACGCATTCAGTATCCGGACAGAACGTGGATGGCGCTAGCCGCATACAACGTGGGTTTGGGACACTTAGAAGATGCTCGAAAAATAACCGAAGGCCAAGGTTATAATCCAGACTTATGGGTAGACGTAAAAAAGCACTTACCACTGCTCAGACAAAAGAAGTTCTATAAATCAACAAGGTATGGATACGCGCGCGGAGACGAAGCGGTCAATTACGTAGATAACATTCGCCGCTATTACGACACCTTGATTTGGCTAGAGGATCAAACTGAGCTTCCTTCTATTGAGGATTTACCCATCGCTCCTGAGGAACCATTGGATGAGGCTGAACTTGAGAATAGTGACGGTAATACCAATGATACTCCCCCAGAAAATAAACCTGAAGAAACAAAAGAATAAATCGTCAAATCAACTATTTTTTTGTACTTCATAAAGCCATCAAAGCATTCATCTCTGTGTTGAATATTACTCGTTGTAAGCACCTTGTCACCGAACCGTCATTTAAATGTCATCAAGTTGGTCTCATAATTGCTGCATCATTTCTTAATAGCGCTGTTGAATACTGTGTCTGGCCATCATCGTTTTATGCGAAGGAATAAACGGAAACTATTCCTAACGGTTTGATTGTATTTATATTTACTGTAGAGTGAGACGATCGTTGTTTGCAGCCGTTAAATTGAACTTTAGTGGTATATTGTTATCATAGTTACGTTCATTGCTTACCTGTACTTTTTAATATAAGGGTTGAGGTGCAGATTATGGACTAGAAATGAACAGCACGGCGCATGAAACATATTTGCCTGTGATTTCAAACTAAATCATTGGACAATTAAAAATTAATCGAAAACATAAGAGAGATATATGAAAAGAAATAAAAGCTTCACCGCTTCTCGTAGACTGAGAGCGAATACACAACGCAGAACTATGCTGAAAAGAGCTCATCAAAGAGTGATGGCGCGTCGCAAGCAATTTGCAATTACAGAACTGCAGGAAGAGTGGAGTCAAGCAAGTTAACTCAACTCTTCTTCTGCCTCCTTCTCTGCTTAAAAAAATCTGAAATTTGCGCACTACATTCATCTTGTAAACAACCGCCGGTGACTTCTATTTTGTGATTCAATGACGCGTGCTGAACAAGGTTCATTACTGTCCCCGTGGCTCCCGTTTTTTGATCGTAAGCACCGAATACAATACGTTTCACCCGTCCGTGAACCAAAAGTCCTGCGCACATAGGGCATGGCTCTAACGTTACGTAGAGCGTGGCATCGACTAATCTATAGTTTTGCAGGTTTTTTGCAGCTTCCCTCATTGCGAGCATTTCGGCATGAGCTGATGGGTCGTGTGTTGTGATCGATTGGTTATAACCTTGTCCAATGATAAGCGAATCAACGACCACAATAGCGCCCACTGGAACCTCGCCTATCGCCTGCGCATTCTCTGCTAGCAGCATGGCTTGACGCATGTAAGACGCATCTACTTCATTGCTACCATCGTCAGACCAATCACGCACTTTAATAGCAGTGCTATTGCAGCTCTTGAGGCTTGATTTTTTCTGTTGATTGCTCTTCTTTGCACTTTGGCCTCGAGTTTCATGTGCAGCTTGCGCACTTTTTACGGGCTGCGCTTTATCAGTATTTGCCATTCATATATCGCTTGGTTAGATAAATATTGCGTAAAATAGTTTGGTAAAAAAAGTTTCTTTGATTCAAGTACTCTGGCCCCTTGGTTTTTGTTTCAAGGAACCTGGCCCTTTGGTGATGATACTAAGGTGGTTTTGTTGTGTCACGTGATAATGGTATTGGACTGCTATATGCGCCGCTAAAAATTAAGTTGAATGGCTTGTGAAGATTGGTCAAATTCACCTATTATTAGTCGTTTCGCT
The DNA here is from genome assembly GCF_000226565.1 of Glaciecola nitratireducens FR1064. Taxonomy (NCBI): domain Bacteria; kingdom Pseudomonadati; phylum Pseudomonadota; class Gammaproteobacteria; order Alteromonadales; family Alteromonadaceae; genus Brumicola; species Brumicola nitratireducens. Next base: position 2,684,469 of record NC_016041.1, read on the forward strand.
AAGAACCAAATGCCTGTACGGGTCTTTTAAAAAATAAACCACTGATTTTATAGGTTTTTTATTTTTGGCAAAGCTTTTGCAGATGCTATTATCGGATGTAAGGCAAATCACGACAGTATGCTCACAAATACGGCTAGAGCGATAGCAGATGGCATAATGATAGCAAGTAAGTTGCACCTCAACATATTTGCACTGCGGCGCAAAAATGTCTACCTTGTGCAGATAAGACTTTATTAGTCGGGATGAAATACCTACTATTAATGATAAGGATGTGCAAACGGTGTCGATATTTTTGCGTAATTAAAATTATCAAAACCGTGATGAGCCATTATAGAAAGACTAACAGTGACTTTGCTTGTCGAAAAATATCAACAGGAGAATCAGGATGAATTTAACAGCGATTTTTATTGTAGCAATTGTTGTGGGCGGGATAACCAGTATCATATCCACTTTATCAAATAAAAAAATCAAAGAATCTAATAAGTTTAATAAAGAAGAGCGTGATGACATGCAGGTGCAAATTCAAAAGATGAATGAGCGAATTGCAACACTCGAACGCATAGTAACTGATGAAAAGTACTCTTTAAATAAACAGTTTGCAGATCTAAAATAGGAAGCCAAATAATACATGACAACTCTTGACCCCGAATATCCGATTGGCACACCAGGCAGAGCTTGGGACACTGATGAGAAGCTACAGTGGCTATCAGCACAGAGTAAAAAACGAAGCTACTTTGACGACGTTGAGAAGAGGCTACTGACACTCAATAAAAGTGACTACGAGTTAATAAAATACGGGGAACTGGGGTACGCAAATTTAGGCTTCTCTAACTACCCCTTATATTGCGTTAAAGCAGGTAAGTTCGAGAATGACCGTCCAACCATTTTAGTAACTGGTGGTGTTCACGGCTATGAAACAAGCGGTGTTCATGGTGCTTTAGATTTTATTGAAAACGCGGCCACAAGCTATTCAGATACAGTCAACGTATTGGTCTTACCTTGTATTAGTCCGTGGGGATACGAAACTATCAATCGTTGGAATCCGTATGCTATTGACCCAAATCGTTCGTTCTATAGTGAAGGCCCAGCAGACGAAGCAAATCTAGCGATGAAATGCGTAAGTGACTTGGGTTTAAATATCCTCATGCATATTGATTTGCATGAAACAACTGACACAGATAACTCTGAGTTTCGTCCTGCATTGGCGGCACGAGATGCCATTGAACAAGGTCTTTGGGAAATTCCTGATGGCTTTTATACCGTCGGTGATAGTGCTCGTCCGCAGCCTAGGTTTCAAACCGCAATTATCGATGCAGTAAAGCAAGTGACTCATATTGCCGACGCTGACAGCAGTGGTAAAATAATTGGCTCAAAGATAGAGCAATTTGGCGTCATAAACTATGATAAAAAGCCACTTTTTTTATGCGGTGGCTTTACTGATGCAATCTATGTGAGCACAACAGAAGTCTATCCCGATAGTCCAAATGCGACGCCAGAGATTTGCAGTAAAGCACAAGTTGCCGCAATCAAAGGTGCCTTGGAATATGCTATCGCGAGCAACTTACGTTAGCCGTTTTGACTAAAGTCAGAGAAGGAGCGCTATTTGCGCTTCTTCATTCGTGCGCTTTGTTCCGCTCTTTTTTCTTCGCGTTTTTCTTTTCTATCTTTTTTATCTGGCGTTAAGGAGCCATCCTTAAATTTCTGTTTACGCTGTTCTTTATCCGTTATTTTTTTAGCTGCCGCATCTGCCATTTCTTTCTTTTCTTGAATCAACATTTCTGGCGTTTCGAGGGTTATCCGACCTAGTTTTCCTGAGCGTAGCTCGTTGATAAGCACTTCACATATCTTGTGCAAGTTAACTCGCCCACCTGCCATTAAGGCGCCTCGTTTAGCCGCTGCAAGTTCTAAAAACTCAATTTCAGTATTAGGTAAATCATCAATTTTGAAGCGCTCTTTCATCAAGTCTGGATAGGCTTTAATTAAGTAATCTGCCGCATAAAAACCAACATCGTCGTATTCCATTGCAGTGTCTTTAACTGCACCTGAAGCAGCCAGTCGATAACCTGTGTTTGGATTTTCAAGCTTTGGCCAAAGCACACCAGGGGTGTCGAACAAAACGATACCGCTGCCTAAATTAATGCGCTGCTGATTTTTCGTGACTGCAGGTTCGTTGCCTGTTTTGGCGATAACACGGTCGGCAAGTATATTGATGAGGGTCGACTTTCCAACATTGGGAATACCCATGATCATTGCGTTAATCGTTTTAACTGAGGCATCTTTTTGCGCACAAGTTTTACGTATTAACTCTATGATTTGTTTGGTTTTCGCTGTGTTGTCGGTGGATGTTGTGAAGGTTTTAACACCCCGCTCCTCCTCTAAATGCGCTTGCCACTTAGCGGTGGTTTCAGGATCAGCTAAGTCGGCCTTATTAAGAATTTTGAGGCAAGGTTTGTCGCCTCTAATTTTTGCTATTTCAGGGTTTTCACTTGAATACGGAATACGCGCATCGAGTACCTCAATCAGAATATCTACCTGACCAAGCGCTTCTTTTATTTCTTTTAGGGCTTTGTGCATATGCCCTGGGAACCAATGAACGGCCAAATCGACTATCCTAAAAATTGTGAATGCGGGTATTTTACTGCATTTAATTAAATTTACCTGATTAATTTCCCGGCCTCACTGTCTTGCTCTGTTTCCTTACTTAACTATAATCTGCCACTGCCGTCATCAATTACCCTCTTTAATTGCTCCCTCACTTGCCATACAGTAAGAAATGCTCAATACGCTCAACCCTTCTGGGCTTTCCAGAAATCACCAATACATCGTTGGCAAAGATAAGCGTGTCAGCATTTGGGTCTTCTATTTCTTTATTATTGCGCCTCAATCCAGTGACTCTGACTTTGCGACGCTCAATATCTAGTTCCTTGATAGTTTTGTTGACCGCAAAAGCACCGTTGCTAATAGAAACGGCATGAATAAATTCAAGCTTATCTTTTGTTCCGTAGCTAATCTCAGTAGTTTCACCCGGAAAAAAACCGTGCATATGCTGATAGCCTTTTTTGCGCTCATTGCGCACACGTTTCAAAATCCGCGACATCGGAACGCCAGCATAATGTAATACTTGCGAAACCAACATTAAGCTACCTTCTTGCATTTCAGGCACTACCTGCGACGCACCCGCCGAATAGAAATCATCAGACAAATAGTCTTTTCTGGTGCGAACAACCACGGGTAAACCCGGTCTTAAATCAGTAATTGCATTGACCACTCTTAGCGCTTTGTCATGATGGTCAAAGGTGATCAAAGCTAATTGTGCATTCGCTATGCCGGCGGATTTCAGCATGTCGCGCTGCGCTACGTCGCCAAACATCACGTTTTGACCGGCCGAGCGGCTTTCATGTACACGAACCGGATCAAAGTCGAGCGCAACATACTCTATCCCTTCAAGCTTCAGCATGCGCGCAACCGATTGTCCCACTCGCCCAAACCCCAAAATAAGTACATGATTAGCTAAGTCCTTATCTTCAGATTGAATTATTTCAGCTGATATATCCTCAATGTCTTTATTAGGGGCAATCCATTGTGCAAACTTTCCGCTCATATTAATTAACCACGGTGTGATTGCCATACTCAACAAACCAACGCTGATTATCATTGAAGATTGCTGCGAGCTAATAAGCTCGTTCTGTGCCGCTAGGGCAGCAATAACAAAACTGAACTCCCCCATTTGCGCCAGCTTCATCCCTGCCGCCCAAGCATCCTGTTTACTTTGCTGAGCGATAAAGGCGCTTAGGCTCACTACTAAGGTTTTAAGTACCACCATGACTACCAATCCCAGCAACACCCAATGAAACTCAAAGATGAACACATTCAGCTCCAATTTCATCCCTACCGTAATGAAAAACAAGCCCATCAGGATGTCGCGAAACGGACGAATATCGGCCTCAAGTTGATGTCGGTATTGCGATTCACTCAGCATCATTCCAGCTAAGAAAGCACCAAGTGCCATCGACAAGCCAAAGGCATAGGTAGTGCCTGCTGCTAATAAGGCAACAAGAATAGTGGTAAGGACAAATAACTCATCGGTTCTGGTACGAGCAACTTCATTGAAAATGCGCGGCAAAAGCCAACGACCAACCGACAATAATAAAACCACCACAACAACGCCTTTGAGCAGCGCCATGAGTAATGCAAAACCAACGCTCTGTTCAGAACCTGCTGCGAGTAGAGGAATAGCAATAAGAAAGGGCACGACCGCTAAGTCTTGAAAAAGCAATATACTGACGGCCATTTGTGAGCGCGGTGTATTGAGACGACCTGCATCATCTATTTGTTTTATGACGATAGCAGTAGACGACAAAGCAACCATGCCGCCAATAATAATGGAAGTGCTAATTGATTGACCAAACAGCAATGCGATACCAGCAAAGATAGCAGTAGTTAACAGCATTTGGCCTGCGCCCACACCAAACACTAAATTGCGCATCGCAATCAATTTGGGCAGTGAAAACTCTAAGCCTAACGAAAACAGCAAAAATACAATACCCACTTCTGCCAATAGATGCATTTGCTCTGGATCGTTATACAGCGACAGAACTTCAGGACCCGCCATTACACCAACAAACAGGTATGCCAGTATGGCAGGCAAACCCGCACGTTTGAAACACCACACCAAAAATACGGACAGTGCCATTAAAGCAATGATATTAATAAAAACTTGGTCCAAAACGCCCCCCTATTTCGAAAAATAAAAAACACAAACGACTTGCTCTAAAAATGGGCACGACTATTGCTATGAGTTTATCTAAAAGGTCTGTAGAAACATAAAATTCAGATTCAATAGCAAGATCAAAGCTCCAAAACACTAAGCCACCATAAAACACGGCTTAATTGTTCTTTTATTGTTCGATTTATTGATGTTCGCATAATTTTTGAATGCAACATACCTTTTAAATCAATGTCATCGTCAATAAAGCGACACTTTTGGAATTTAAACTCGCTTAAGTGAATGAAACAAGCGAATCAAATAAGTGAATAAATACATCACGCGAAGTCTATCTGGAGTTAAAAATGGATATCCTTGCAGTAAACGAAGTGAATGAGTCTAAGGATGTTCCTATGCATGAGCCCATTATCGCTCCCGCATTTGAATACAACGATATGAGATTGAACACGGTGCTATCAAACAGTGAATCGTCCACCATTATGCGTCGGATGCTTCAAACCATAGAGTTAGAAGAATTGGCAAAAAAGTATTTTGAATTGCTAAGTTCTAAACTCCCCTGCACGTCAATAAAAATATGCTTTGCAGAACAAAATTTATTTTTTGGTAATTCGGTACAAAACGCTCGAAGCATGAAAATCACCTTGGATTATGGCCATCCCTTAGGTGCGCCGCAGCACGCTCAATTGTCCTATGTATTTTCTCAAGTTCTGTCACCTCTTCAACGTAAATTATTATCCGAATTGCATTCGATATATGCGATGGGATTGAAACATGCTTTGGAGTATTACCGAATTCGTCAACTCGCAACTAAAGATATGCTGACGGGCTTGTGCAATCGTTCGCATTTCAATGATTCACTGCATAAATTAATCAGCATGAGTTTACGCAATGAGCACTCGTTCGGCCTACTTATCCTCGACTTAGATAATTTTAAGCAAGTGAATGACCGCCACGGCCACCAGCAAGGTGATGAAGTACTTATTGAGTTTGCAAATTTATTGACAGGTTCATTGCGTGACTCTGATCACGCCTTTAGATTTGGTGGTGACGAGTTTTGTTGCTTACTAATCGACAGTGATCATGAGGCTAATGAGCAAGTTGCTAAACGCATCCAAAAGGCAACGGCTGAACACACTTTATTTACGCAGCATCAAGTATCCACTAGCGTTGGTGCCACAACCTTCCGTGAGACGGATACACAAGCAAGTTTGTTCAAACGTGCGGATATGGCCTTGTATGATGCGAAGCACGCCGGTAAAAATTTATTTAAAGCGGCCTAAACGTTGCCGCTGTTTAGTTCAAAAATTGCTAATAAATGATGAACCGCGCTAAGGCAACAAGTTGCCATGGCGCTATATTTGTTCGATGAGACTCTTCATTGCAGATGGTGTAAGGGCTTTATCCTTAAATTGCTCGTTTACAACTAGTTTGTCACCCAATTGAACGGCAACAATTTGCTCATTGAGGCAAATAATGGGCATAGCCATGCGTTTCCAAGGCTTGACGCCAGCCTCCTTCATCCAGACTTTAAGCGTTTTTGTGGGACGATTGGCGAATAGGCTTACTCTTCGATGTAAATCACCGTAAGTTACCTCCATGCGCTCTATTTTTGAGTTAATTTCAATCTCAACGTGCTGGTTCGGCAATGGCATTTCGACCACATCATCTAACCCTACCCAAAGTAAGTATTGATTGAAACTTCGACATTGCCAATTCTCTACCTGAACGCGGCCTTTTTGATCCGCTTTCGCCACACACAGCTTCTGAATTTCATGCAGTTGAGCTGCAGAAACCGTTAAACCAATCTGAATTGAGCTCCACAGCCTGATTACTTCGGCGGCCAATGCATTGGGAAGGATCGATAATCCGGACAATGACAGAGCGCACTCGTCATTTTGAATTTTTTGCAACGCTTCGCTCGCCATTGTCTCAACCAGTTGATTTTGTGAGGCACAAAGCCATGCACTTCGACTAATGGTCTTACTTATTTGTGGCCACTTGTCTTTAAGCATGGGCATAATATCGTTGCGTAAAAAGTTGCGATCGAAGGATGTATTCTGATTCGATTCATCCTCCACCCAACTTAATTTGTGCTGCTCTGCATAGCGAAGTATCTCTTGTTTGCCAACACCTGAATTAACCCAAGGCCGCGCATACTGCACCGAACTAGATTTAGTAAAGCGTTCAGCCATACCGCTGAGTCCTTTAGGCCCCGCACCTCGCTTTAGCTGCAGTAGCACAGTTTCGGCTTGGTCGTCTTCATGCTGGGCCAGCAACACTAATGAACCAGCAGGCGCCAGTTTATCTAGCGCAGCATAACGCGCATTTCTGGCGACAGCCTCCAAGCTCTGCCGAGGCGCAACTTGAACTAGAACTTTTTGATATTGAAATGGAATATGTAACTGCTCACAAAGCTGATGGCAAAATGCCAACCATTCATCTGCGTTAGGACTAAGCCCATGATGTATATGAATGGCATTAACACTAAAAGGAAGGTCTGATTGCTCACGAATAGTTGCACAAGCGTGCAGCATAGCGGCAGAATCTACTCCACCGCTTAAGGCTACAGTAACGGATGAAAAATGGGGAGATACACAGCTCTGAATAGTTTTTACGAGCTGTGAATTTGTCGACATGCCAATTCCATTTAGTGAAGTAAGTAAGGTCAGTGGAGCTAATTGGCTAAGTGAATAATACCCTAGCCCATTAAATAGCTTTTTCTAACGCGCCTTGTATTGCTGATGTTGATAGCTTTAAGAATATCAATACTAGCCTAACAACACGTTAGTCGCTCTACGCTACAACTAACAATAACCAAAAGACATAAGTCGCTCGTAGCGCTCTTCCAATAAGGTATCTACTGGTAACGTTTGTAGCTGCGACAGCTGCTGCTTTAACACCGCTTTCAAATTTGCGGCCATGCCTACATAATCTCGATGGGCTGCGCCTAAAGGCTCTTCTACAATGTTGTTAATCAAGCCAAGCGCTTTAATTTGCGGTGCAGTAACACCCATTGCCTCAGCTGCAATTGGTGCTTTTGTAGCACTCTTCCATAGGATGGATGCACAACCTTCGGGTGAAATAACCGAGTAAGTACTGTATTGCAGCATATTTACTCTGTCGCCGACACCAATGGCAAGCGCACCACCGGAGCCGCCCTCACCAATCACGGTACAAATAATCGGAACAGTAAGTTCAGCCATGACCTTGAGGTTCATTGCTATTGCTTCACTTTGCCCGCGCTCTTCTGCGCCAACTCCCGGATATGCACCCGGAGTATCGATAAAGGTAATGATAGGTAGGTTAAAGCGCTCTGCCATGCGCATTAAACGCAGTGCCTTGCGGTATCCTTCTGGTTTTGGCATACCAAAGTTACGCTTGATTTTCTCTTGCGTGTCGCGGCCTTTCTGATGTCCAATGACCATCACGGGTATACCATCTAAATTTGCGAGACCACCAATAATGGCTTTGTCGTCAGCATATCCGCGATCGCCAGCCAACTCATCAAAATCGGTCAGCATATTGTTGATGTAGTCTTGAGTATAGGGACGCATAGGATGACGGGCAATTTGTGAAATTTGCCAAGCACCTAAATTTGAAAACACTTTTTTGGTTTGCTCAGAGCATTTTTCTCTTAGCTTACCAATTGCTTCTTCTATACTCACGTCGAACTCGCCGCCTTGATTGACGATACGTAGTTCTTCAATTTTGGCTTCTAACTCAGCAATAGGCTGCTCGAAATCCAAAAAATGTCCACTCATGATTTATCCTAACAGATTGTAAAACCTAGATAACGCTAGGCTTTTAGTTAAATTCTAAGTTAACTTGCTCTGCGCCCAATATGTGGCGCAACTCAACTAGTAATTGTTCTTCAGGCTCTACACACCATTGTGTACCCGATGCAATAGTAACCTCAACATCTTCATGCTCTACATGAATATGCAGCGGACAGGTACCATTCTTATAAACTTGCAATATCCCCTGCACTTTAGCGACTGTTGACAAAGTACACAACTTTTCCGGGATACTTATTTTTAATTGCTTTACGTATTTAGAGCGAGCTTGAACAATAGTTAACACATCTTTTGCGTTTATTGTATTGCCCCCTGAAAATTCATCAAAGCTGACCTGTCCTTTTACCCACAATAAATTATCCGAAACCAGCACAGATTCGAACTGTTCGTACATATCTGGATAAAATCTAACGTCCATTCTCGCAGACTTATCGTCTAATGTCACAATTCCCCATCGGCGACCCTTTTTATTGGTCATCACGCGAACACCAATCACGAGTCCTACGGTACTAATAAACTGATCGCGATTGGTCGGTGTTAGGTCGGCTAGGCGCCCATCAGTGTATTGCTTTATTTCTTTCAAATATTGATTAATTGGATGGCCAGTTAAATATAGCCCTAAGGTTTCTTTTTCGCCATCCAACCATACTTTTTCTGACCATTTAGGCACTTTTGCGAATGCGCTGGTAATGTCTTCTTCAGACTCTATCTGCACACCAAATAAATCGGCTTGACCAGCAAGCTCTGCCTTTGCGTGCTGACTCGCCGCGTTTAGTGCATCTTTGATGGTAGCCATTAACGCGGCTCTGTGCGGACCTAGATTATCCATCGCGCCGCTCAGTACTAATTTCTCAAGTACTCGCTTGTTAACTCGTTTAACGTCAACCTTGGCACAAAAATCAAATAGGTCTTTAAACTTACCTTGTTGCTCTCTCGCCTCAATAATAGCTTCAACAGGTCCTTCACCGACGCCTTTAATCGCGCCAATACCATAAACAATTTGGCCGTCGCTATTCACAGTAAACTTGTATTCACCTGCGTTAAGGTCCGGCGGTAGAATATCGATATTCATGTGCCCGCACTCGTCAACTAAGGTCACAATTTTGTCGGTATTATCCATATCTGCCGACATCACAGCAGCCATAAATTCAGCTGGATAATGTGTTTTTAACCATAGCGTTTGATAGGACACCAATGCGTAGGCCGCTGAGTGTGATTTGTTAAAACCATAACCTGCAAATTTTTCAACCAAGTCGAATATCTTTATCGATAGCTCGGGATCAATGTTGTTATCAGCAGCTCCTTGCTCAAATGAAGCTCGTTGTTTGGCCATTTCTTGTGCATTTTTCTTGCCCATTGCACGGCGCAACAAGTCAGCTCCGCCAAGTGAGTAACCCGACATAACCTGCGCAATCTGCATAACCTGTTCTTGGTATAAGATAATGCCGTAGGTTGGTTCAAGAATTTCTTGCAAACACTCATGTTGATATTCAGCATCTGGATATGAAATGGCCTCACGTCCGTGCTTCCTGTCGATAAAGTTATCAACCATGCCTGACTGCAGCGGGCCGGGTCTGAATAATGCAACGAGAGCGATAATATCTTCAAAACAATCGGGCTTCAGACGATTAATCAAGTCTTTCATGCCGCGAGATTCTAGTTGGAATACCGCCGTTGTTTCAGCCTTCTGCAGCACTCTAAAGCATTTGGGGTCTTCTAAAGGTATTTGGGTAATATCGATATCGATACCCTGTACCTCTTTAACCATATCAATTGCCCACTGAATAATGGTCAGCGTGCGCAAACCTAGAAAATCGAACTTAACTAAACCCGCTGTTTCAACGTCGTTCTTATCAAATTGCGTAACGGGATTTGAGCCAGTATCATCACAATAGAGCGGCGAAAAATCCGTAATCGTAGTGGGTGATATAACTACCCCACCCGCATGTTTACCTGCGTTTCGAGTCACGCCTTCTAAAATACGCGCCGTATCGATAAGATCTTTTACATCTTCGTCTTCTTCATAAAGCTCGGGTAAGCGAGGCTCTACCGCAAATGCTTTTTCTAGGGTCATGCCCGGATCCATGGGTATTAACTTAGAAATTCGGTCTACAAAGCCATATGGATGACCTAGCACTCGACCAACGTCCCGTATAACGGCCTTCGCCGCCATTGTCCCGAAAGTAATAATTTGTGATACGGCATCACGACCGTAAATGTCCGCCACATGGTCGATAACTTCGTCGCGGCGATCCATGCAAAAGTCGATGTCAAAATCGGGCATTGATACCCGTTCTGGATTCAAGAATCGCTCGAATAGTAGGTCGAATTCTAGCGGGTCAAGATCGGTAATATCTAGTGCATAAGCCACGAGTGAACCTGCACCTGAACCACGTCCAGGGCCAACCGGAATGTTGTTATCCTTCGACCATTGGATAAATTCCATTACGATCAAGAAGTAACCAGGAAAGCCCATTTGGTTAATTACTTTAAGTTCTATTGCCAGACGCTCGTCATACTCAGGGCGTTTTTCCTTACGCTCTTCTTCATCCGCAAAAATCTTGATTAAACGACGTTCTAAGCCTTCTTCTGACACTTTCACCAAGAAATCTTCAGTGGTCATGTCGCCAGTTGGAAACTGCGGCAAGAAGTACTCGCCAAGCGTAAGTTCAGCGTTGCAGCGTTTAGCAATCTCAATCGTATTTTCAATTGCTGAAGGAATATCCTTGAACAGCTCAATCATTTCTTCAGCGCTGCGCAAATATTGTTGTTCGCTGTGTTTTTTAGGACGTCTTTTGTCGTCGAGTGTGTAACCTTCACTAATGCAAACTCGCACTTCGTGTGGTTCAAAACCTATTTGGTCGATGAAGCAAACTTCATTAGTTGCAACAACAGGCAGATCATTTTGAGCCGCCCACTCGACAGCGCGATGAATATAGTCTTCTTCACCATCACGCCCGGTGCGAACCAATTCCACATAAAAGTGCTCATGAAAATATTGCTGAAAAAATGCGGTGATATTATTAGCAATGTCAGGATTATTTTTAGTTAATGCTATGCCTAAATCGCCCGCTAACGCGCCAGATAACACAATGACACCTTCTGCGTATTCAGCAAGCCATTCTTGGCGCACCACAACTTTATGCTGCACATGTCCTTGCCTATAGGCTTTGGAAATGATTTCGGTGATGTTTTTATAACCTTTGATATTTTTAGCAATTAAGGTTAAACGTGTTATTTCATTCGGAAAATGCGGTGACAATAACCATATATCACAGCCGATAATCGGCTTTACACCAATATTAAAGGCTTCAGAATAGAACTTCACTAAGCCACACATATTCATGAGATCGGTGATCGCAATTGCCGGCATATTCATGGATTTTGTTTTTGCTAAGATCGGCTTTACTTTGTTCAAGCCGTCCTGCATTGAGTAATCGCTATGCACTCGTAAGTGTACGAAAGTGGCTGACACTTATTTTACCTCATCCTGAAACTCGCCTTGCCACAGCGCTAAAACGCTCTGTACAGGCTTAAAACTTTGTCGATAACATGACAGTGGGCCATGCTCTTGTAATGCCGCTAGGTGCGCTTTCGTCGGATAACCCTTGTGCGCTGCAAATCCATAGTGTGGATACTGGTTATGAAGCGTTACCATTTCATCATCCCGAGTCACTTTAGCAATGATCGAAGCTGCTGAAATTTGAGGAAACAACGCATCGCCTTTGACTACAGCATGACTACTATATGACCAAGGAGGGCAACGATTTCCATCAACTAACACATGCTCAGGCTGAATATTCAAGCCTTCAACTGCTCGCTGCATTGCGAGCATAGTGGCGTGCAGAATATTGAGCTGATCAATTTCCAAAACATTAGCGCGACCTATGCTCCATGATAACGCGTTTTGCTTTATCAGTACTGCTAATTCGTTGCGTTTTTTTTCTGATAATTTTTTTGAGTCAGCTAAACCCAGTATTGGTCTTTTAGGATCGAGTATCACCGCCGCAGTAACGACGTCACCGACCAACGGACCGCGACCAACTTCATCTACACCGGCAACAAGTGAAAACCGCTGTGTTGCAGCTTTGATGGCGTCTAATGAAATATTATTCATATAAACATTGGCATAAATATTTACTCATGTGCGATTAACCAACAAGCCTTGGATCGCTTTAGCAGCCTGCTCGTCAGCGTTTAGCTGTAAGCTTTTGTGCAACTGAGTGAAACGCGATATTAATGCGTGAGGTTCATTTTCTAGCATTGGTCTTAATTTATCAGCCATATTTTGTGGATTGACATCTTCTTGCAACAACTCTGGCACAAGTGCTTCATTGGCTAAAATATTGGGCAATGAAAAATAATCTGGTTTGTACAAACGCTTCATAATCATATGCGTCATTTTCGACATTTTATAGCCCACTACCATCGGTTTTTTGCATAACATAGCTTCCAGTGTAGCGGTACCTGAAGCCAATAAAACAGCATTTGCCGCAATCATAACGTCACGCGCTGATAACTGCGTTACCACGACTTCGACTTTAGGATTTAGGGCCTTTAACAACTGCTTTATTTGAACCTCCCGAGCATTATTTGCTGCAGGAATAATCACTTTTAATGCAGGTAAACTGAGCGTCAACAATTCTGCTGTTTTAATAAAATCAGGAAGCAGTGTATCAACTTCTCGCGCTCGACTTCCAGGCAGTAAAGCCAATACCTTGTCTTCACCGTCTAATGCAAAAAGCTGTCTTTTTTCTTGCTGGTCAGGCACTAATGGAATGCTATCTGCCATAGTGTGGCCAACATATTGATACGGCACCTTGTATTTATTATAGATATCCGCTTCAAACGGGAAAATGCCCAACACCAAGTTAGTCGCTTTTGCAATTTTATGAATACGCGATTCGCGCCATGCCCACACCGTTGGACTAACGTAATGCACGGTTTTCACCCCGGCTTGTTTTAGCTTGGCTTCAACGGCTAGGTTAAAATCAGGTGCGTCGACACCGATGAAAATATCAGGCGGGTTATCAAGAAAATGTTGTACTACTGCTTTGCGAATATGCAGCAGGCGCGGTAGATGTTTGAGTACTTCAACCAGCCCCATAACCGACAGCTCTTCCATATCAAACAGAGAATTGAGTCCAAGGGCTGTAAGATGCTTGCCGCCAATACCCTCAAAAATGGCATTAGGGTACATGTCTTTTAAAACTGCGACAAAACCCGCAGCAAGAACGTCACCAGAAGCTTCACCTGCAACAATTCCAATGCGAAGTACTGTGTCATCCTTCGGGCTTTTAGGCGATAAATTAATTGCAGTCATTTAGTCTATCCGTGACTGATTAGTCTGAGCTCGACTTTTCGGTGATTTGTTTATTTTCATCCGACTTAACGAATGATGCCACGTTTTGATGAAGCGACAAAGTCGGCTAAGATTTTAACATCAGACTCAGATTCTGCCATTTCATTCAACAAGGGTAGCGCTTGATCTGTGGTATTCCCATTCCGATAAATAACTTTATATGCCCGTTTTATTGCCATTATAGCGGATGACGTAAACCCTCGGCGCTTCAATCCTTCGCTATTAATGCCTTGCGGAATGTGTTTTATTCCGCTGACCATGACGTAAGGAGGAATATCTTTTAATACAATGGCACCACCGCCAGTAAATGAGTGCGAACCAATATGGCAAAATTGATGAACCGCGGTCATGCCGCCAAGGATAACTTGATTTCCAACGTGAACGTGACCAGCCAGCGTGCAGTTGTTTGCAAATATATTGTCATCACCTAAAATGCAGTCATGCGCAACATGCGTATTCACCATAAACAAATTACCACTGCCAATTTGAGTGAGCCCTTTGTCTTGAGTCGTGCCGCGATGAATAGTGCAGGATTCGCGGAACACGTTGTTGTCACCAATTTCAAGATAGGTTGTTTCGCCAGCATATTTTTTATCTTGACAGTCTTCACCGATAGAACAAAATTGGAAAAAAACGTTGTTTATTCCAATTTTTGAATGCCCTTTGATGACTACGTGCGAGGTCAATACGCAGTTATCACCAATATCTACGTTATCTCCAATGACACAAAATGGGCCAATTTGAACATTTTTACCAATTTTAGCTGATTCCGCTATTATCGATGAAGGATGGATCATATTACATATCTCTCATTGCACACATAAATTCTGATGTGCAAACATCTGCACCATCAACGGACGCGACGCCAGAAAACTTCCAAATACCGCGGCGTTCCTTGATCAGCTCAACTGAATATTCTAACTTATCACCCGGCACGCATGGACGCTTGAAGCGCGCTTTATCGATACCTGCGTAAAGATAAAGTTGATCGCTGCTGCCCATTGTTTTAAAACCGAGCACACCAGCTGCCTGAGCTAAACCCTCTAAGATAAGTACACCCGGAAAAATGGGCTGCCCTGGAAAGTGACCTGTAAAACAAGGTTCATTAAAAGTGATATTTTTATACCCTTTAATTGACTTGCCAAGTTCGTAATCTGTTACGCGATCAATGAGTAGAAATGGATACCGGTGTGGCAGTAATTCCATGATTTCTTTGATGTCGATAGTTTTTTGTGAGTCTGCCAAAATATCTCCTTTGCGGCCGAAAGCGGGTAGATTTCGCCATAGCCATTAACTCTATTATTCTTGCTCTGCAAATTGGGTGCATAAGATACGCTTTTGAGGAGCAAAAACAAATCAGACCAACCGATTGGTTGGCCTGATATTCGCCATAAATGCAGATGTTCCAATCGGTACTATCGACTGGCGACTAAATGTCGTATTACTGAGCTTTCGTTACTTGCTCTAATACTTTCTGTGAAATATCGAATTCAGGTTTTGCGAAAGGCGTAGTGCTTCGATTCAAAACCATATCGTACTTACCGTCAGCAGCGATTTTCTCAACAGCTTGCATAACTAGTCCAAGAATTTTTCTTTGCTCTTCTTGTTCACGGCGCTGCATATTTTGCTGTAGTGGGCCAGTTTTTTCTTGTAGAACTTTTTGTAGAGCAATAATTTGATCTTCTAGTTTCTTCTTCTCAGTAGCGCTCATTGTTGCGCTTTCACGCTGTAGCTTTTGAACTAAGAAATTGTATTCTTCACTTTGCGTATTGACTTCTTGGATTTGATCCTTGAATTCTGCAGTCACAACTTGGGCGATTTCCGCAAACTGTGGCAAAGAACGTGTAATACCCTGCACATCAACAACACCGATTTTTTGTGCTGCTTGAGCGGCTGTGCTCAATAATGCAGAGCTAAGCATAGCCCCAGCGATAAGTGTTTTAGTAAATGTCTTCAATGGAAACTCCTTTAGTCTGTTCCGTTTTTTGTTGGGCGTCTTGGCACCCAACTATTTTAGTTCTAATCTGTTATATGATACTACGTTAAAAGGGCTTTAGAAAGTTGAGCCAATGTTAAACGTAAAGAATTTGGGGTTATCACCGTCTCGTGAGTTAATTTCCTTAGAGAAACTAAAAACAAGCGGTCCCATTGGCGAAATCCACTGTACTGAAACGCCCGCAGATGTTCTAAACTGACTCCAATCGCTGTAGTCACCCAATACGGCTGGTTGACCTTCTCCAGTTCTACCAACGAAATTGAGATCTTTGTATTCGTCATAATCAAATTCGGTATCCCATACGTTACCTACATCGACGAAGACAGAGGTTCGCACGGAACTGTCAAATTCAGATTCAACAAACGGCGTCGGTACAATTAATTCTAAACCACCAATCGCCATTGCATTACCACCTAAACTTCTAGGTGAAACGCCGATTCTATCAGTATCTGGGCTACCAAAAATAGGCGTTCCCAGAGGCGTGGTTCCAATTTGCGACGCAATTCGCTGCACGCCGCGCGGACCGACAGTATTATCTTCAAAGCCGCGCAAGGTGTCTGCGCCGCCTGCTGTAAAGTTTTCAGTAAAGGGTAATATTTGTTCTGTGCCGTTCTTACTGCCATAACCATTACCGTACCCTAAACGCATTCTAGCCAGCACCGACCAGCGTTGATTTTGACTCAACGCGAAGTACCATTTTGTGTCTGCAATCATTTTGAAGTAATTAACGTCAGAATTAGGCGTTGTTATGCTAAATGATGCGCGCTGCGAAGAACCATCTGTCGGGAATAAACCACGGTTTAAGGTGGAGCGTGTCCAACTTGTTGAAGCTAAGAAGCTTTCATACTTAATCGATGAATCAGGATCATCTAAGCTTCTAAATTGATCGTAAAAACGAGAGGTTTGTTCGTATGATGTATTGTCGCTAGATAGCTCAACATTAGCATACGTTAAGCCAAAGCTAATTCTGTTTACTTCGTTAATTGGATAGCCAATGTTTGCGCCTATCTGATAACGCTTACTGTCATATTGAACCACACCAAAGTCACCGCCATCAAATTTGCTGTAGCCTATATTACCACCCAAGCTGATGCCATCAATGGTGAAATAAGGGTCAGTGTAATTTAACTGAATTGACTGTTGATAAGACACTGTAGACACATTAAGACCGATACGTTTACCTGTACCCAAGAAGTTATCCTGCTGAATACCGGCATTTAAACTAAGCTTTGTATTATCACCATAGCCCACGCCCGCTGTGAAAGAGCCTGAGGCCTGTTCTTTCACTTTGAATTCAACGTCTACTTTATCGTCCTGCCCCGGCACACGGATAGTTTCAAAATCAACGGTTTCCATGTACGTTAATCGAGACAATGATGCCTTCGAGCTTTCTAGTAAACTATCAGACAACCAAGTGCCTTCAAGCTGGCTTAGGTTTTGGCGCAATACTTCATCAGCCGTAATCACGTTACCTTGGAAGTTAATGCGACGAACGTAAATGCGCTTGCCTGGGTCAACTGATAACGATAGTTTTACCGTTTTATCTTCATCATTTATATCTGGGATAGTGGTCACTGTTGGGTAAGCATAACCAAATCGACCAAGATATTTACTAATAAATTCTTCTGTGTAGGTTACGGTTGCTTGATTGTACAACTCACCTGCAGAAAGTGGTAACACTTGATTTAAGAAACCTTCGAAACCAAGCAAGTCGCCCACTAATTCTACTTCTGAGATAGTGTATTGTTCACCCTCTTCTACATTCATACCGACATAGATGGCGTCTTTTTCTGGTGTCATTGATACTTGCGTCGTGCTAACGGCAAAACGCAAGTAACCGCGATCTTTGTAGTAGCTGGTGAGGTTTTCTAAGTCACCCGACAGCGTCTGCTGTTGATAACGCGTTTCGGACGTAAAGTCCCACCAAGGTGTATCAAACTTCAATTCCATCACATCAAACAATGTTTCGTCGTCAAATACTTCGTTTCCGACGATGTTAATTTGTTTAATTTTAGCGGCGTCGCCTTCTTCGAATAAAAACTTTAGGTCGACACGATTTCTTGGTAAAGGCGTTACGATGGCTGACACTTCAGCATTGTATTTACCAATACTGTAAAAGAAGTCTTTCAAGCCATTTTCAATAGAAGTCAACACTGTTCGGTCTAGTGGCTCCCCAACGCGGATATTTGAATTTTCCAGGCTATCTTGAAGCTGCTCATCCTTAATATCATCATTGCCTTCATAGACAATATTACTAATAGTTGGACGCTCAGAAACACGAACAACCAAGACATTGCCGTCGCGTAATATTTCAACCTTTTCGAAGTGAGTAGATGAATAAAGTGAACGTATGAGCTGGCTAACCCGGAAAGGGTTTAACTCATCGCCGACTTGCACTGGTAGGTACGTAAGGGCTGCACCTAATGCAACACGCTGCAAACCAATTACGCGAATATCTTCTACCACAAATTCAGATTTACTCTGTGCAAATGATAACGAGGTAAATGCCATTAAGGCGATAAGAACTAACTGTTTACACTTCATTTACTAATATTCTTCCAAAACACGTTTTTTATAAAACTATTATTATGTGATGCGATTGATGTCGTTAAATATGGCAACAGCCATTAACATGAATAACAATACGCCACCTATCCTAAATCCAATTTCCTGCACTGCTTCTGGGACAGGCTTACCTGTTATCCATTCGGCCGTGAAATACATTAAATGACCGCCGTCAAGCATGGGTAATGGTAACAAATTTACGATGCCAAGATTAACACTGATTAATGCTAAAAACCCTAAAAATACAATAATTCCATAACTTGCACTCATTCCTGCGCCTTGAGCGATTGAAATAGGGCCACTTAAATTTTTAACCGCAACATCTCCATTGATAAATTTGCCTAACATTTCGACAGTTAAGGTCATTAATCGCCATGTTTCTTGCGTTCCTTTCACTAAAGCATCAAAAGGACCAGATTTATCATGAAAATAATAGTTTTCGGGATATGCTCCGACCTGCGAAGAAATGCCCAGCAAACCAGCAGTACCAGTAGGTGTTTCTCTTTCACCTAAGGTTACTTCGAATACTTCAGATTGGCCGTCACGTAACACTTCAACTTCAACTGTTTCGTTTGGTCTTGCAGCCACATAGTCCACTATTTGTCCCCATTCAGCCATGAAGGTTCCATTTAGTTTCACTATTTCATCATTTTCTTGCAGACCTGCTTGGTCCGATGGCCCGCTTGGGCTAACTAACGCAATGATTTTGCTAGGCTTTGTTCTAAAGGGTTCAAAACCAATTGACGAAAACATATCGTCGGATTCAGGATCAAACTGCCAGTTTGGCATTTTCATATCATAGGAAACGACTTGTCCATTTGGTTTTTCAACGGTCAGCGGAATATTGTCCGCACCGATAAAACGCATTAACTCAATATTTACCGATTGCCAAGTTCTGGTTTCCGCCCCATCAATTTCAATAATTTGATCACCCGCTTCTACGCCTGTTGCAGCAATGTAAGATGAGGGCGTAACTTCTCCAACAAACGGTTTTGCTTTATCTTGTCCAATCATGGCGACTATCATCAAGATCAAAATCGCAAATAAAAAATTAATGCCAGGACCAGCTGCAACAATAGCGAATCGTTTCCAGACGGGCTGGATGTTGAAAGACGCAGCCATATCTTGCTCCGCCACATCATCTACTCTGCCATCTAACATTCTGACATAACCGCCTAAAGGAATAGCGGCTATCACAAACTCCATGCCAGTGGATGTTATGCGTTTGTAAAGCGGCTTACCAAAACCGATGGAAAAGCGCAGCACTTTTACGCCACATTTTCTGGCAACAATGAAGTGTCCCCATTCATGCACAGCAACTAAAATGCCCAATGCCAATACAAAAGCACCGATATTTCGAATAATTTCAAACACTAATTTAACTTCCTCACTAATTCTCGCGCTAAGCTTCTGGCTTCTTCGTCATGTTCTAAGACTTGTACAATAGATGTCAGTTCAATTAAATCGGTTTTTTGCAGCGCCTGCTGATTCACCTTTGCAATGTCAGTAAACTTAATCTGTCCTTTTAAAAATGCGTCAACCGCTACTTCATTTGCCGCATTAATGGCAGTGGTCGCGGCTTGTCCTTGTTTGCATGCCTCGATTGCTAGATACAAATTAGGGTAGCGGGCTTCATCCGGCTTTGAAAAGCTAAAATCGCATAAGCTAGAAAAATCGACCGCGTCGACACCAGAATTAATTCGTTCAGGAAAACTAAGGCCATAAGCAATAGGCGTGCGCATATCAGGATTACCAAGCTGAGCAATAACTGAACCATCCGTATATTGCACCATGGAATGAATAGTACTTTGTGGATGCAGGACAACTTCGATGTCATTTTCATGCAGGCCGAATAGCCATTTTGCTTCGATAAACTCTAGACCTTTATTCATCATAGAGGCTGAATCAACAGAGATTTTTCTTCCCATTGTCCAGGTAGGATGAGCGCAAGCTTGATCAGGAGTAATACTATCAAAAGACTCACTCGGTAGAGTTCTAAAAGGACCTCCCGAGCCCGTCAACAGGATTTTTGCAATGCCTGATTTGTCTAAATTTCCGTATTCAAAATCATGCGGCAAACATTGAAATATCGCATTGTGTTCGCTGTCTATAGGCAATAATTCTGCTTTATATTCACGCACTGCATTCATGAATAATTCACCAGACATAACGAGTGACTCTTTGTTCGCCAAGAGCACGCGTTTACCAGCACGAACTGCTGCCAAAGTCGGCAATAAACCAGCCGCTCCAACAATCGCTGACATAACAGTGTCGACTTCTGGCGCCGAACAAACATCTTCTAATGCCTTTGCGCCGACCAGCACTTCTGAGTGACAGTTCTCGGCTTTCAACAAGGAAATAAAAGTAGTGTAGGTATTGGGATCAGACAGCACGATATAGCGTGGAGAGCACTGCATAGCAAGTTGAACCAGTGCCTTTAAATTAGCATGGCCGGTGATAGCAAATACCCGAAATTTGTCCGGATGCCGAGAAATAACGTCTATTGTATTTTGACCAATAGAGCCGGTTGCCCCTAGGACAGTGATGGTTCTCATGATATCAACATAGTTGCCTAAGCCATCCATACAACGTAGCAAAACGCGAACACAGGAAACGCAGCCGTTAAGCTGTCGATTCTGTCCATGACTCCGCCATGACCAGGAAGTAACTTACCGCTGTCCTTGATACCGGCACAGCGTTTAAACATACTCTCATTTAAATCACCTAGCGCAGATACAGCAACCGTAATCACACCAATGAGTATATGCATACCAATTCGACTAGCATCAAACTGATAATGTAATGCAGCAAATGCAATAATAGCCAGCGATGCCATAATGCCGCCAAGCAAACCCTCTATGCTTTTGCCCGGTGAAACATTTGGACGCAGCTTATGCTTACCAAATTTGACTCCGCAAAAGAATGCGCCAATATCTGCAGCCCAGACAATACCTAGCACATAGAAAATAAGCGATGCCCCGTAAAAAGGGTCTACTTCATATAAGTTCGTACGCAAACTGATAATTGCAACCCAAGTAGGGATGAGCGTGAGTATGCCGAATGCTGCCCTAATGGGTATATTTTCTTTCCAAACAGAGCTGTATTTAGGATAAGTCAGGATCATCACAAGTGACACGGCCCACCAAACGGCAGCAATGCTCAGTATTGTTTTGTACAGGCCATTTAATTCGCTTTGGTACCAAACGGCTTGCCCATCTACGGCAAAAATTAGCACACCGCAGATAATTAAAATGAGTGCCATGAACGTGACTTTAGATGCACGATCATTAATACCTGACATTTTAGCCCACTCGTAGGCGCCTAATGCAACTACGCCAGCAACAGCAATTTTAAATAGCTCTACTGGTAAAAATAAAATAGCTAAAATAGCCAAAGGCGCAAGAATGACTGCTGTTATTATTCTTTGTTTTAACATTAAACTTGACCTTGCTTGACTGGACCCACTTGTTCACCCGTTTGCCCAAATCTTCTTTGTCTATGACAGAAATCCAAAATAGCGTCATCAAACTTCTGTTCATCGAAATCTGGCCAAAGTGTCTCACAAAAATAGAATTCTGCATATGCGCATTGCCACAATAAAAAGTTACTGACTCGATGGTCGCCACCCGTACGGATCATCAGATCTAGTGTGGGCAGATCCGACATACAGGTATAGTTATTGAAGCTACTTTCTGTAATTTCTTCTGGTTTTATAAGGCCTTGCTTAACATCGTCCGCTATTTTTTGTGCGGCATTAACAATATCCCAACGACCACCGTAATTAGCTGCAACGTTGAGAGTTAGTGCGGTATTATTTTCGGTAAGCGCTTCCGCTTTGCGGATTTTATCGACTAATTTTTGGTCAAAAGCGGACAAATCACCGATGACCTTTAGGCGAATATTGTTTCTATTTAGCTTTTTAACTTCGCTAGACAAAACGAGGTTAAAAAGCTGCATCAAGATTTTTACTTCTTCTTTAGGCCGCTTCCAATTTTCGCTACTAAAAGCGAATAAAGTCAGTGCTTTGATGCCTTTTTTGCGAGCGTATCGAACAGATGCACGAACAGCATCAACACCCGCCTTATGACCGAATGTTCTTAACTTTCCTTGTTGTTGAGCCCAACGCCCGTTACCATCCATAATGATGGCAACGTGCTTTGGTAAAGTCGCTTCGAACGGCGAAGTAACCTCAATCGAACTGTCGGCACTCAATCGACTACACTTCCATCAATTCTTTTTCTTTATCGGAAAGAATGTCATCAATGTTTTTGATAAATTTATCCGTTAGCGATTGAATATTTTCTTCACCCGCTCTACTTTGATCTTCACTGACTTCTTTTTCTTTTAGCAATTCTTTAATATCGCTGTTTGCTTCACGGCGAATATTACGCACAGCTACACGGCCCAACTCAGCTTCATTACGCACAACTTTAATTAAGTCTTTGCGGCGTTCTTCGGTCAGCGGCGGCATTGGAATACGTATAGTCGTGCCTGCACTCATTGGGTTTAAGCCCAAATTTGACTGCATAATCGCTTTTTCAACGGCCTGAATAATGCTTTTGTCGAAAACCGATAACGCGAGGGTGCGGTTATCTTCCGCAACTACGTTAGCAACTTGTTTTAGTGGTGTATTAGCGCCATAGTACGGCACCATAATGTTATCTAACAAACTTGGGTGTGCACGACCCGTTCTGATCTTGCTTAGCTGGCTTTTCAGCGCACTAATACTTTTTTCCATACGCTGCTGAGCATCTAATTCAATTTCATCAATCACAACAAAATCCTTATTTTTTCACTTTTTCTGGATGACATATAGTGGTGCCTTCATCGTCGCCTAATACTACTCGCTTCAAACAGCCCGGCTTATTCATATTGAATACTCGAATTGGGATGTTATGGTCGCGAGCTAGTGTAAACGCCGACAGGTCCATTACTTTTAACTCTTTTTCTAGTACTTCTTGATAGCTGATGCGTTTTAGCAAAACAGCATCAGGATTTTTCACAGGGTCAGCGCTATAAACACCATCAACTTTAGTTGCTTTTAATACAGCGTCGGCTTCAATTTCGATACCACGCAAACATGCTGCGGAGTCAGTTGTGAAGAATGGATTACCTGTACCTGCAGAGAATATCACAACTCTGCCCGATTTTAGATAACTTATGGCGTCTGCCCAGTTATACGAATCACAAACACCATTTAATGGAATGGCTGACATTAGACGCGCATTAACAAACGCTCTGTGCAACGCATCGCGCATTGCTAAACCATTCATGACCGTTGCAAGCATTCCCATATGGTCGCCAACAACACGGTGCATACCAGCTTTTGCGAGGCCTTCGCCGCGGAATAAGTTGCCACCACCGATAACTAAGCCAACTTCGACACCAAGTTCGACTATCTCTTTTATTTCGAGCGCCATGCGATCTAATACTTTGGCGTCGATACCAAAGTTTTCTTCACCCATCAGGGCTTCGCCACTTAGTTTTAACAAAATGCGTCTGTACGCAGCTTTTGGTATGGTTGTCATTGTTTATCCTTTGCACTGGGTTTGCTTACGCAACGTTTTCGGTTGCTGGTATAGTTTGTTGTTTCTTGTAAAAGTTAACTTGTTATTGCTGGTAAAAAGTAGCTTGTTGTTTCTGATAAAAAAGTAGCGAAAATTCTACCTAGAAGCCTACAGCCTTTCTGCAAATAAAAGTCGCTGCGAGCCCATCCATGGGGCGCTTGGCATTCGGCGTCCTGCCGAATGACACTTTTATTTGCAGAAAGACTTCCGGCTTCTAGGTAGAATTTCGCTACTTTTTAGGGCCGTGGGCTGTTCTGCTTTGTTCTGCTTTTTTCTGTTTTGTTCTGCTTTTTTCTGTTTTGTTCTGCTTTTTTCTGTTTTGTTCTGCTTTTTTCTGTTTTGTTCTGCTTTTTTCTGTTTTGTTCTGCTTTTTTCTGTTTTGTTCTGCTTTTTTCTGTTTTGTTCTGCTCTGCTCTGCTTTTTTATAGGCACTTTATGCCTATAAAAAAGCACCTCAATTGAGGTGCTTCTTATTTTATCCGAGAATCGGTGATTGCAAAAGCAATCGAAGCACTTATTTCTTAGCAGCTTCTAATTGTGCAGCAACTTCTGCAGCAAAATCTTCAGTTTTCTTCTCGATACCTTCACCCACTTCAAAGCGGATA
The DNA here is from genome assembly GCF_000226565.1 of Glaciecola nitratireducens FR1064. Lineage (NCBI taxonomy): Bacteria > Pseudomonadati > Pseudomonadota > Gammaproteobacteria > Alteromonadales > Alteromonadaceae > Brumicola > Brumicola nitratireducens. The sequence goes on from NC_016041.1 coordinate 2,709,084, forward strand.
AAGTTAACAACATCAGCATTTTTAGACTTCAAAAGGTCTTCAACAGTCATTGAAGGATCCTTGATGAAGTTTTGGCCTGTTAGGCTTATCTCGCCAGTGAATTTCTTCATGCGGCCAGCAACCATTTTTTCAGCGATTTCAGGCTTTTTACCAGACTGAATAGCGATGTCGATTTGGATTTCTTTTTCTTTCTCAACAACTTCAGGAGAAACGTCACTTGGCTTAACAAACTGCGGGCTAGCAGCAGCAACATGCATTGCGATGTCTTTTGCTAAATCTTCGTCACCGCCTTCTAAAATAACGATAACGCCAATTTTGCCACCGTGTACATATGCACCAAGGTTTGCACCTTCAACATTCACTACACGACGTGGGCTGATGTTTTCACCAATTTTTGACACTAAGGTGTCACGCACTGTAGCAACGGTTGAACCGTCTAGTTCAGCTGCGTTAAGTGCTTCGATATCGTTGATGCCGTTTGCCGCAGCAACGTCAATCAATTTGTTACCGAAAGCAAGGAAACCTTCGTCGCGTGCAACGAAATCAGTTTCACAGTTAACTTCCATCATAGTAGCTTTGCCACCAGAGATTTTAGTTAAGATAACGCCCTCTGCTGCAATACGACCTGCTTTTTTAGCCGCTTTTGCTTGACCAGATTTGCGCATATTCTCAATTGCTAGCTCGATATCTGCATTCGCTTCAACCAATGCATTTTTACAATCTAACATACCAGCGCCAGTGCGCTCGCGTAATTCTTTAACCAGTGCTGCAGTCACTGCCATTTTCTTTTCCTCAAAATATCAATATTTAGAAAAGGGGGCGAAGGCCCCCTTTGATAACTTTTTTACGATAACTTTTTTAGCAAAAGTTTACGTAAAACTTACTCTGCGGCTTCTACGAAGTCGTCTTTTTCAGTAGAAGCAATTACTACGTCTTGATTACGACCTTCGTTGATCGCATCAGCAGCAGCGCTAGTGTATAAGTTAACCGCACGGATCGCATCGTCATTACCAGGGATAATGTAATCAACGCCATCTGGATTAGAGTTAGTATCTACTACACCTACAACTGGAATACCAAGGTTGCGAGCTTCTGTTACTGCAATGTGCTCATGATCAGCATCGATGACAAAGATAACGTCTGGAAGACCACCCATGTTCTTGATACCACCTAAGCTACCTTCTAGCTTAGTCATTTCGCGCTTAAGCATTAACACTTCTTTCTTAGTGATCTTGTCGAAAGTACCATCTGTTGATTGTACTTCTAGGTCTTTAAGACGCTTGATTGATTGACGTACTGTTTTCCAGTTAGTCAACATTCCACCCAACCAACGCTTGTTTACGTAGAATTGACCAGATTTTTCAGCTGCTTCTTTAACGGCTTCACTTGCTGCACGCTTAGTACCAACGAACAAAATCTTACCTTTCTTGTGAGATACACCAGAAAGATAGCTTAAAGCTTCGTTGAATAAAGGAACTGTTTTTTCTAAGTTGATGATATGAACTCGGTTACGAGCACCAAAAATGTATTGAGCCATTTTTGGATTCCAGTAGCGAGTTTGGTGACCGAAGTGTACGCCAGCTTGTAGCATGTCACGCATTGATACGTTTGCCATTTTATATTTTCCTATTTAGGGGTTAGGCCTCCATATACCCCTTCTCTCGATCCAAAACGTTGTAATAACAACGCGTTAGACACCCCGAGATCAGTGTCGGTATATGTGTGTTTTTAGTTAATTTGTACTGTCTAATTTTGAGAAGTTTTTCAACATTCCCAAACAGCGCGCGCTTTATATCATTTTTGATGACTATTATCAACAAAAAACCTTATTTAAAACGCTTGAATTCCTCATGTTTGTCTCCAGATCTATGCCTCACTTGAAACGGAGAAACACTATATCTATGTCTAACCTTACTATGCATTCACCAGTAACACTTTTTGGAAGTGAACTTAAAAATCGATTCGTACTAGCACCACTCACCCGAGGACGCGCCACAGAGTCTCGCGTTCCTAATCAGATTATGGCTGACTATTACGAGCAAAGAGCAACAGCAGGTTTAGTAATAACAGAAGCGACAGTTATTTCAGAAGAGGGAATTGGCTGGATAGACTCACCGGGTATCTATACTGAAGAAATGGTAGCAGGATGGAAATCTATCGTTGACCGCGTGCACGCACAAGGCAGCAAGATTGTATTGCAGCTGTGGCACTGTGGCCGTGCATCTCACAGTGATTTTCATAATGGCGAATTACCGTTCAGTGCATCAGCCGTTGGCATTGAAAACGATCACATTCATACGCCAAAAGGCAAAAAAGCTTATGAAACGCCAAAAGCGATGACGAAAGAAGACATCGCCAACACCATGAACGATTTTAAACAAGCAGCAGTAAATGCGAAGGCAGCTGGATTTGACGGCCTTGAAGTGCATGCTGCAAATGGTTACTTAATTAACCAATTTTTAGACGGTGTTAGCAACCAGCGAGACGATGAGTACGGCGGCAGCATTGAGAATAGAATGCGCTTCTTAAAAGAAGCTTTAGCAGCTGTACAAGAAGTTTTTCCTGCAGACAAAATCGGCGTTCGCTTGTCTCCTAACGGCGTTTTCAATGCAATGGGCTGCGATGACTATAAAGAGCTATACACAGCAGTAGTCAAAGAGCTTAACCAGCAAGGCATTGGTTATTTGCATCTTATGGACGGTTTGGCTTTCGGTTTCCACGAGCGCGGCGAGCCAATGACATTATCCGACTTTAGACCATTGTTCGACAACACTATCATCGGCAACTGCGGCTATACCATTGAAGCAGCCAACGAAGCGGTGAGTACTAAACAAGCAGACATGATCGCATTTGGTCGTCCATATATCACCAACCCCGATCTCCCAGAACGTTATAAAAACAATTGGCCACTCACACCATTTGAAGATATGACTCACTGGTACGGCGGCGGCGCAGAAGGCTACACCGACTATCCTAACTACACAGCAAGTTAGGTAAAGCGAGGTAAAGACAGGAAAGCCAGTAAAAATACCAAGGGACCACGGCGTTTATAAGCAAGCCGCGGTCCCTTTTTTATTAGCAAACCAAAAAAATTATTTGATATACAAAAGTGACCATAGTTAAGCCGATACGAACTTGGTATACTCAATGGATTGGAAGTACAATGCTAGGCTGAAGCACTAGGGTAACGAAGCGCGGTACAAAGTTTATGCGTGAAGAATACGTTAAACACACAACCAATGCAGGATACAAAGGAAAGGACTGGCTCAATAAAAAGCGTCACTCGGCAGGACGCCGAGTGCCGAGCGCCCCACGGATGGGCTTGCAGCGACTTTTTATTGGGCCAGTCCTTTCCTTTGTATCCGTAAACCGTGACAACGTACTTATTGATTAAACGTGACAACTTACTTACTGGTTAAACGTGACAACGTACTTATCAGTAAATAGTAACCGCAGCAGGCACAGCGTAGCGATAAAAAGTGACATTCGATTTACGTATAAATAAATTAATATTAGCCCAACAAGAATTCAAAGAGGTCCACCTTGGCTGGAACAATAAAAACACCAGAAGAAATGGAAAAAATGCGCGTTGCTGGCAAACTAGCGGCAGAAGTGCTGATGATGATCGGCGAGCACGTAGTAAAAGGCGTCACCACTGGCGAACTCGACAAACTTTGCCACGACTACATTGTAGACGTTCAAGACGCTATCCCAGCGCCACTAAATTACGGCAATCCTCCTTTTCCAAAATCAGTCTGCACATCCGTTAATCACGTTATTTGCCACGGTATTCCAAGCGACAAAAAACTCAAAGACGGCGATATCGTCAACATCGACGTAACCGTGATTAAAGACGGTTATCACGGCGATACCTCAAAAATGTTCGTCGTGGGCAAGCCTTCAATTATGGCAGAACGCCTAATTAAAGTGACCCAAGAATGTTTGTATAATGCCATCAAAATTGTGAAGCCAGGTATGCGCCTCGGTGATATCGGCCACGCTTGCCAACAGCATGCGGAGTCACACAATTATTCGATTGTTAGAGAGTATTGTGGTCACGGTATTGGTGCTGTGTTTCATGAAGACCCGCAAATTGTGCACTATGGCAAGCCAGGTACCGGTGACTTAATAGAAGCAGGTATGTGCTTCACTATCGAACCCATGGTCAATGCAGGAAAACGCTACTCTAAAGTATTGCCAGACAACTGGACGGTTGTCACTAAAGACCGCAGTTTAAGCGCACAATGGGAACATACCTTATTAGTCACCGAAACCGGTGTAGAAATTCTAACATTACGTGATGAAGAAGAGATTGATAGAATAATCAATCACTAGTTAATAGCCAGCATAGCGCTGGCGATAGGAGCAGTTCTCAAACTCATTAGGGCATTTATTCGGTCTAGCATGACCAAGGAGTTACTTTGTCGGTCCAAGACCAAATACAGCAGCTGCACAGCATCAAAGACGTAAATGATATTACTGGGTTTAAGCGCGCAGTAAAATCCAACTACGAGTGGCTTCACGATAACTTTAACAAAGAGTTAGTGGATAAACTTGTTGTTGCACGCAGCGATTTTACCGATGCACTTTTGCGTCATGCATGGCAATTATTGGGCCTCGATAAAGAACCGAGCCTTGCTTTGTGCGCCGTTGGCGGATATGGACGCGGACAACTGCAGCCCTACTCCGACATCGACCTGTTGATACTAAGCGAAAAGAAAGTAAGCAAAAGCGTTGAAGAGCGCCTTGGCCGCTTCATCACCCTGCTTTGGGATGTAAAACTCGAAATAGGTCAGTCAGTTCGCACCGTTAAAGAAACAATCAACCTCGCCAAATCCGATATCACTATTGCAACAAACTTGGTTGAATCCCGCATTTTATGCGGATGCGAAAACACCTTCAAACAGTTAATTGACAAAGTTAACAGCCCTAAAGTGTGGTCTAGCAAAGATTTCTTTCTTGCAAAGTTAGAAGAACAGCAAAAGCGTCATCACAAATTCAACGACACTTCATACAATCTTGAGCCTAACGTAAAAGAGAATCCGGGTTGTTTACGCGACATTCAATCAATCGGTTGGGTGGCCAAAAAGCACTTTAGAGAATACGACGGACTCACCTTAATTGGGCACGGTTACTTTTTTGAAATCGAGCACGCTGAACTCATTGAGTGCCGCTCTCACCTATGGCAAATCCGCTTTGCGCTTCATCTTGTTTCTGGGCGCAGTGAAAACCGACTCTTGTTCGACTATCAACCCGATGTTGCAAAACTGCTGGGATATGGCGAAGGTAAAGCCGCCGTAGAACAAATGATGAAAGCCTTTTTTAGAATTGTTCGTCGCGTATCTGAATTGAACAGCATGTTACTTCTGCGTTTCAAAGACGATGTGTTAGAGCAAAAAGTCAAAAAAGTGGTCACACTAAACGCAAAATTTGAGTTGAGAGACGGCTTAATTTCTCCGTCACAGCCAGAAACGTTTTACTCGCCAGCTGACATACTCGACTTTCTTAGCCTCATTAGCCAGCACGACACGATACAAGGCTTAGACGCTGACTGCATTCGTCAATTACGCAATGCTCGCCGTCGTTTCCAGTACCAGTACTATCATGAACGCCAAGATTGCCGTGAACGCTTTATGGCACTCATGAAGCAACCAGAGTTTTTCAACTTAGGTTGGGACATCATGTATAAATACGGCATCTTGCAGTCTTATTTGCCGGAGTGGGATAAGATTGTTGGTATGATGCAGTTTGACTTGTTTCATGCCTACACCGTCGATGAGCACACCCATCGTTTGGTTAAATTTGTCTATAGCTATTACCACGGGGAAAAGAAGTTTCCGCGCTGCCATCGTATTGTCAAAAATTTAGATAAGCCTGAGTTGCTATTCATCGCCGCTATTTTCCATGACATCGCTAAAGGACGTGGAGGCGATCATTCAACGCTAGGCTCTGTCGACGCACTTAAGTTTTGTGAACTTCACAATATGTCTGAAAGCGATGCGAACACTATTGCATGGTTGGTCGAGAATCACCTGCTTATGTCGGTGGTTGCGCAACGTCGAGACATATATGATGCCGACGTGATAAACCAATTCGCGACAACTGTAAAAACTCACGACAATTTAAATTTACTTTATGCATTAACTCTCGCTGATATTCGCGCCACTAATGACAACTTATGGAACGATTGGAAAGCGTCGTTATTGCGTGAACTTTATTTACTGACGCAGCAAGCTTTTGACAATGGCCTAGAGTGTCAAGTCACGCTTGACCAGCGAATTACGGAACACAAAACAGAGGCAATGACACTACTGGCTGAAAAAGGCATAAGTGAAGAGCAAGCAATGTTGTTTTGGCGACAAATGCGCCCAGACTATTTTGTACGCTTCAAGCCAAACCAGATTGCATGGCACACTGAATCAATTGTTACTCACCCTACCTTAGCCCCTGAGGATATTTTGGTCAGTGCCAGCAACAGCACCTCTAAAGCAGGCACTGAATTGCTAATCTATTGCAGCGACCGGCCAGCTTTGTTTGCGCAAATAGCATCGGTGCTGGACAGTCGAAATTGCTCTATTCATGACGCCCAAATTACGGTCACCGATGAAGGCAATGTGTTCGATAGTATGATTATTCTTGATCAAGATGCTCAGCGCATTGATTCTGAATTTCATATCAAAAACTTGGTTGACGCCATACGTTCGCAGTTAGTCAAACCCGGACGTTCGCATGCTAACAAACGCAAAATGTCACGCCAAATGAAGCAGTTAGATGTTAAAACAAAAGTGCGTTTTTACTCGTCAACCGAACACGCCACACTAGTCGAACTAGAAGCTTTGGATGCTCCAGGCCTTCTAGCGAAAATAGGTCACCTTTTTGTGGATCTTAATTTGACCCTAAAGATGGCTAAAATTTCGACCATTGGCGAGCGCGCAGAAGATGTATTTATTGTGTCCAACGAAGAAGGTAAAGCGTTGACGCAAGAACAAGAAATCACCCTTAAAAAACAAATTACGTTAAAACTAGACCAACCAGAAGTGAACCCAGCAATATGAACAATTTACAATCCATAATCGAAAATGCATTTGATACCCGTGACACTTTTACGGCCAGCACAGTCAGCGCCGAAATAAGAACAGCAGTAACCGATGCAGTGGAATTACTAAACTCTGGTAAGGCGAGAGTTGCTGAAAAAGTAGATGGTGAGTGGCAAGTAAATGAATGGCTTAAAAAAGCCGTGTTACTTTACTTCAAACTGCACGACAACAAACTTGTTGAAGGTGCTGAAACCAACTACTACGATAAAGTTCCTTTAAAATTCACCGACTACACAGCTGAACGTTTCGCTGAAGAACGCATGCGCGTTGTGCCACCCGCTGCCGTTCGCACAGGTTCATTCATTGGTCGTAACGTGGTTGTTATGCCGTCTTACGTTAACATTGGCGCATTCGTAGACGAAGGCACCATGGTTGATACATGGGTAACCGTTGGTTCATGTGCGCAAATTGGTAAAAACGTACACCTTTCAGGTGGTGTTGGCATTGGTGGTGTTTTAGAGCCGCTGCAAGCAAACCCAACAATTATTGAAGACAACTGCTTTATCGGCGCACGCTCCGAAGTGGTTGAAGGCGTTATTGTGGAAGAAGGCTGCGTAATTTCAATGGGCGTTTATATTAGCCAGAGCACCAGAATATATGATCGTGAAACAGGCACTATCACCTATGGTCGTGTACCTGCAGGTTCAGTGGTTGTATCGGGAAGTTTGCCAAGCCCGTGCGGGACACATAGCTTATATGCAGCGATTATCGTGAAGAAAGTTGATGCGAAAACCAAGGCAAAAGTGGGTATTAACGAAATTTTGCGTGGCGCTGAGTAGTTTTTTAGCGTCATACACGTGAACAAGGGCATAGATTACTATGCCCTTTTTTTACTCTCAATAACGCTCAAAGCCTAAGCTTCGGTTAACGAAGTGACTAAATTCTCTAACCACGGCACAATTTCCTCTTCCGCAGCCAAAGTTTCGATAGCATCAACTTCTAGCATGTTAGCAACAGGTTTGCCCTGAAGCTCTTCCAGCAACTCCTGAAACTGACGGCCAGCTCCGCAGAAGCTTTCGCCATAGCTACTGTCGCCAAGCGCTGCAACCGCAAAAGGCTTGCCATTTATCAACGGAAACTCGTCGCGCAAATCACTGTGGAAAAGCTCTAAATTCGGCGGTATATCACCTTGCCCTGTGCTGGAAGTAATCACCACTATCGATTCAGCTTCGCTGAAATCTGATGTTTCAGGGTCGGTGAATATTTCACATTCAACCCCTTTGCTTTCAAACATCGTTTTTGCTTCTTCTGCCACATGTTGGGCGTTACCATATACTGAACCGGCGAAAATACTCACACTGCGCATACTACTTTGTCTCCTATCGACTAATGAGGGCGATTTAATATCCTTTGCAAACGTGTCAGTTATGAACATGTCATTTGCGAATACTGTGAAATATAGTTGTGCAGTAGTATACAGGTAACTTGGGTTTATAGACTACCGTACATATCAAAAAAGTAGTCAGGCGCGTCAAGCTAACAAAGGTTTAAACAATCATGAGTTAGCTCAACGAAAAAATCTGAGCGAATATAAAAAACATTTCCATATTTATGCCGGTAGCTGTTAATGTTAAATAAAAACAATAAAGAGCTTGCACATTGAATTCAAACACCGATAAACCAAACCCAACAGAGCTTGCAAGCTATCAAAAAATTGGTCTGTTATTAGGCCCTGTCATCTTTTTGCTTATGATGCTATTTGGCTCGAACCAAACAGCAATGTCGACAGAAGCATGGAACGTGGCCGCTGTTGCTTTATGGATGGCTATCTGGTGGGCGACCGAGGCTGTGCCTGTTGCGGCTACAGCGTTTATGCCAATTATTGCTTTTCCTTTTTTAAGCGTGTCTAGTATTGCAGAAACTACTGCAGCCTATGCAAACCCAATCATCTATTTGTTTCTAGGCGCCTTTATCCTTGCACTGGCGGTTGAGCGCTGGAACCTACACAAACGCATCGCCCTCGTAATTTTAAGTTACGCGGGTACCGATGGAAAACGACTCATAGCTGGCTTCATGGTTGTGGCTGCCCTACTCTCAATGTGGATGACTAACACCTCGACCACAATGATGTTAATGCCAATTGCGCTATCCGTTGCCAAGGTCATCGCTGAAAATAATTTGCACCTTACAGAACAACGCACAAAATCATTCCAAACGGCAATGTTACTGGGTTTAGCTTACGCGGCAACCATTGGCGGTATGGCAACCTTAGTCGGAACACCACCGAATGCGCTTCTTGCTGCATTTTTGAATGAGCAGTATGGCATTAAAATTACCTTTGCAAGTTGGATGTTAGTTGGTGTCCCGCTGATGCTTTGTATGCTGCCATTAGCTTGGTATTCACTCACACATTGGAGTTTTAAGGTAGACATTCCCGCCAATGAATCGGTTAATCAGCATTTGAGCAAGCTGCGTCGAGAGTTAGGCGCCATGAGCAAGGCCGAAAAGCGCGTGGCTATTGTTTTCGCTTTGGTTGTAGTTATGTGGATCACAAGGCGCCCTATCTCGGTGCTATTTGACATCAATTTTTTAAATGACACCGGCATTGTGATGGCTGCAGCACTGTTATTATTTGTTTTGCCCAGTGGCAATAGTGAGCAAAAACAAATCATGACGTGGGACAATGTCAGTCAACTTCCTTGGGGCGTATTAATATTGTTTGGTGGTGGTCTGAGTTTAGCCGCTGCGGTATCGTCTAGCGGGCTTGCAAGCTGGTTAGGCGGTCACTTGTCCTACATGGACGCTTTTGGTATTTTTGCTTTAGTCATTGCGTCAACTGCACTCGTCATCTTCCTAACCGAGCTGACTAGCAACGTCGCCACAACGGCCACATTCCTGCCTGTAGTAGCTGCAGTTGCACTCGAGTTAGGCTTATCACCATTCATGCTATGCATTCCCATTACCTTAGCCGCGAGTTGCGCATTCATGCTGCCTGTTGCCACCGCACCAAACGCCATCGTGTTTGCCTCAGGTTTAATTAAAATACCGCAGATGGTAAAAGCAGGGTTATTGTTGAATATATTCGGGCTGATCATTCTCAGTTTGATAGCGATTTACTTAGCGCCTCTCATCTTTAACTAGCGTTGAATTGATTCAGTTTTTTGTCAGGATGCGTCATTGATCTCATGTGCAGGCTGCAAGCCTATTATCAACACCTGAAAGAACGCTTAATCAAAACGCCCGACCAATGTTTGAAAATCGTCTTCAAGCGTCGTCTCGCATACCATGTCTATGTCATTTACTGGATGTTTAAAGCTTAGCTTTGTTGCGCAAAGTGCTAATTTGTTGAAGTACAGATGATCACGTGCAAACTGATTTTGCTTACCATCACCGTGAGTGGTGTCACCAACAATCGGGTGACTAATGTGCGCCATATGCCTGCGCAATTGGTGCTTACGTCCTGTTTTAGGCATTAATTTGACCAAGGAAAAACGTGCGCCGTCATAGCGACCAACAGGAATAGGTAATGACAATTCAGCTAATTTCAGCATCTCTGTTTGCGCTTCTTGCGCTTCTTTGTCCTGCTTTGCTTTTTTGTCGGCAATAGGGTCTAGCTTCTCTTTCAGCGCATAGTCGATAAATAAGTATTCAGGTGCGAAGCCGCGCAGCACTGCAAGGTACTCTTTCTGAATAGTGTGCAGTTCAAACTGCTGAGCAAGTAAGCGAGCAACATCTGACGACAAGGCAAACAAAATAACGCCGGCCGTTGGCTTATCTAACCGGTGCACCGGATACACATATTGGCCAATTTGGTCGCGCAGTATTTTCATAAGAAATTCAGTTTCATGACGATCAATCATGCTTTTGTGCACCAGCATATTCGCAGGCTTGTGAACCACAACTATGTATTCGTCTATATATAAAATGTTTAACACGTTTACTGTTACCCGCTGTTTTGATATGGCGAGCGCAGTTTAACCAAGAGTCGGTAGCAATAAAAGGAAACAGTGAAAATGACGCTGCACAAACAATTGACCGCACAAAAGAATAATGGATGAAGCCCTCATACTCTTTAGTCACTTTTGTTTGGCATTAGTTGGTACATTTTAGCTATCTTGATACAATGCGCGCCAAACCAACAAGTTACGGCGCCTATGACTGCTAAAACAATTGATACCATCAGCGAATTTATGCTGCACGCTGGCACCGATTATCGTATTTACGATATGGGCCGCGGGATTGAGTCGATGGACTCACAGCAATTTATTGATATAGAGAAGAATCGACTCCCAGTTCCTTGCCCTCGTGCTGGAAGCGCTTGGTATGGCATTGTTTTTTGGAATAAAAACGTCAGTCATGAACAGTACATTTGGTTTATCACTTTGCCTATAGACGAACGTTCCCTGATTGTACAAGCTGCGCGCAATCAATTTCTTGAAGCCGTTGTTACAGCTTTAGGTAGCCAATTAGAAAAAAATGAAGAGAAAGGCGGAAAACTGCCTGAAAATCAATTTATCTTTACGCCTTCGCAGCAGCTGGCCGATTTTAATGCGATTATTCGACGCGATTTAGGCTTGTCGACACGAGAAGGCTTGAACAAAGCTATCGCTTACGTAAAAAACCCAACAGTGCTTCAATGGCAAGAATTAGCCTTACAAGATATTGCCGATTTAGCGGTTCATATTGAACAAAATGATATTGCGCAGGCAGTCAAACAGAACTTAGCCTCTTTACCAGTGCAGGTGTTAACAGCATTTTGCAGCAGTTTGGAAAATATCCATTTTAACGATAGCCTCACAGATAAGTTAATCGATTTATTTGCAACTGCGGAGCATGCTGAAATACAGCACATGGTGCTTCGTGGTCTCAAAGGCAGTCAATCCAGCGACAAAGTGTCGACATTTATTAAAAAGCTATTAAACGAAGGCGAGCCCGACACCGAATGCTTGGTGATAATAGCGGGTAGACACTTTCGATTATTAAATGAAGAAGCGTTACTCATTAGCTTCTTCAACAAGATTATCACTATCGATCCAAGCGGCAAGTTGTTCAGAGGTATTTATGCAGATCTTGTACAAGTGCCATCAAGTAGAATTGGGCTGCTCACCTTAATGCGAAAGCCCAATTTACCAAAGCCCATTGCCAATGCTATTGCCGCTTTGTACCAACAGGTGTCTGAAACTAAGAGGGCGGTCTCATGACATTGGGCTCATTAGTCATACTGCTCAGCATTGCCTGGATCGCTTTTCAATTTTGGCGCTTGCGTGGCATGGCCGAATACAGTATTCAATACGCAACTCAATACTGTGAAAAACAAGATCTTCAGTTTCTATCCTTAGCAAGACGTTCAACTCGTATTGCGTCGCATAGAGGAAAGCTTGATTGGAAGATTGTGTATCAACTGGAGTTCAGCAGCAGCGGCTCAGATGCTTATATTGGGACGATGACCAGTTTTGGTAATTCAGTGATTGAGATGAATTTGCCTGCTTATAAAATCGATTAGGTGTTAAAACATTTAAGTCATCTAGACGAAAAAAGCAGAAACATCCTGTTTCTGCTTTGTTTTCAATTTTGAGCATCCCTCTCAGCGTTCCCTTGCTAAAGTATCATCCTTATTAAATCCCTTACACCCCTTTCCATTTCATCCCACTAATCCTAAGCAGGCAACACTCCATGTGTCGATCCCTTTTCCTTTATTCCTTATTATTGCAAATCCTTGATGCAATATTCTTCGTCCTGAAGTTGTCCCTTGAGTCTTCGTCCTGAAGCTGTCCTTTGAATCTTCGTCCTGAAGTTGTCCCTTGAATCTTCGTCCTGAAGTTGTCCCTTGAATCTTCGTCCTGAAGCTGTCCTTTGAATCTTCGTCCTGAAGTTGTCCTCAGGCTTCCTTATCCTATTCGTTTCATCCTGAAACCTTCCTTCGTCTCTAACGCTTTCTTCCTGAAGGCATCTCCTTAAGACGAAAGTATATTAACAAGGTTTGTTTTATTTAATACAAACAAAAGTTTTGTGATCTTTTATCACTCGTATACTTATTAATCATGTCAGTATCGTGAGCATTGTTTTACTTAAACTTTTTTCTCAACGTGGTGCTAACGTCATGTTAACAAAGTCACTTTTGCTCACACACTTGTACGAAATGTCGTACAAATAAAATCACATTTTAGCTATCAAGCTTTTTTCTAAACATTACTTTACCAGTGATGCGGCCTACTTCTAGCTCCTTTACGAGCTCAAAATGACCATTGACGAAAAACGATAAACATTTAGGCAAGGTTACAAACACGCCAACGCCTTCTGTTTTATTGTCTTCTTGCAGCAGGCCGATAATGCCGCGCATTAGAATATTACCTAAGCCAATATCTTGATGGTCAGGGTGAACACCAATAAATGACAGCATGTGGTAGTCTTTTGCCGGTATGCATTCTCGTACTTTTTCTTCTTTTGAAATCATCTGCTTCGTGCCAAGAAAGCCAGCCGTTAGCAACATTTTCAAGCGCCAATGCCAATATCTACCCGCGCCAAAAGCAGCGTCAGGACTAATCAAACAAGCAACAGCCAACAGTCGCCCTTGTTCAAATAAACCAATCATCGGCTGCTTGGCATCCCAAAAAGCATTCAGCTCTTCACGAATAGCCGACCGCAGTCTGTTTTCGTAGCCTTCTCGATCAATTTCAAAAATGTCGTTGAATAGGGGGTCGTCAAAATAGGCGTTGTACAAAATAGACGCCGCAACTTTTAAGTCATCGGCGCCCAAGTAGACCGCTCTGATGTCATCGATATTAGGTTGATATGTTGCTGTACTCATAAAGGCTTCCTTATTGCTTTATCCATACAATAAAACATTCTGATGAATACAATAACATTTTTTTAACAATGTACTGTTGATCTACGGCAAAAAAATCGACGTTTGCTCTGCATTTATAAAAAAACCGCTCGTTTCTGAGATTTTCCCAGTTTAAAGAGCGGCTTTTGCTAATTTACTCACCTAGTAGCAAACCTGCTGAGTCTATCTATTTTAGTTGCTACAAATATTTAGACAGAGATAATTCGCCCCAACCTTTAAGTTCATCATTTACAAAGACCAAAGGTGTACATTCATTTTTAGTTGTAATGCCATCATCATCAACGCGCTGAGTTCTGTAATACAGTACTTGCACTGCATCACCGTTGCTGCTTACCATTTCATTAAAGTCCGCTGCGCCAAGTTGATCAATAACCGACTTTTTTGAGACGCCAGGGCTAAGATCAGCAATAAACTGTCGATTCTTCGCTTCATGCTTCTGCCAATTGACACCACTCGACACGTCATAACCATCTTCATAGTTATCATCAATCGAAATTACGCAACCGCTTAGCAACATTGTGCTAGCGAAAAAAGAAGTAAGAAGCAGTGTTTTTGCACCGTTTGTTTTTATGGCTTTTGACTTTGTTTCTGTAGTTTCTAAACGTGTCGCTTTCATTTGTGTTCCTTAGTATGAGTTATTGATGACAGGCTATTTATTATGCGCTGTTTATTACGAGCTATTTATTACGCGCTATTTATTATAAAAAAGTACGCATTTTCAGTGTGGTAAACAATAATCAGACCAAAAATGAAATAGCTAACATTATCAATACTTTAAACATCAAAAGCTGAACTCAGGCTGAATAAGTGCTATTCATTCTCCTAAAAGATGGTCAGAATGACTAACAAGTGAGTTAATAAATTATGTAGAACAGATGAATTCGGAATTACAACAAGTAGTGAACACCTGCATAGCACTGCGCGACGCTGGTAAAAAACCAAGCGTGGGAATGATAAAAGCAAAACTGCTAGCACCATTGCCGATCCCAATTATTATCAAAGGCTTGAGCTATTGGAAAGAAAACAAAGCGACGTTAAAAATTGAAAAAGTGACAGAAGTGGCGCCAGCATCTGCTAAATCAAACGTCGAATTGACTGCGCGGGTAACTGAATTGGAGCAACAGGTGTTAGCATTACGCACCGAGCTTAAAACGTTACAACAACGTTTCGAGGGCGAAGTGTCGTAATAAAGGCATTCAGATCTTCCGCCAACTCTTCTTTAGGCACCTTCCCGACTTGCTCTAGCATCACCTTTCCACTCGCAACGTCAATGCTGATGATGAAGTCTTCTTGGTCGGTTGTTGCGAAAAATAAAGTTTCGGGCTGCTTTAAGCGACGCTTCATCAATACGTGTGAAATAAGGTTTTTTTGCAGTCGTTCAAAATCATCTTGATTCCACGCTTGCAAAATATCCAAATCACCGCGGTCAGTCGAAGCTGGCAAGTCATGACTGTAATAACGGCAGAACAGCGTTTCTAACTGAGGATGAATCTCAATTTCTAAGGCCTTTGCCAAATCACCTAAATGGGAACTCGCTGGCTGTAGCTGAGGACGCCAGCTAGTTTGCTCCCCATCGGCAACATCGGCTAATCGCGTCTTATTTAATAGCAAGCAAGGTGAAAACCAATCCACGTCATATTCAGTTAATAATTGTCTGTCGTCATCGCCAGCGAGGTCGATATAAGCATTAACAAGGGTATCGAAGTTTTCAACAAACGGATTTGACATGAATTTATGAGCCTTTAAAGATCAATCATCGTAATATTTGAGACAATACAATGGTGCCAATATGAGTAATGATTAACGTTGTAATAGAAGTTAAGTTGTAGTCAGGCAGATTAAATTGCATATTTTAAATGACTAGATGTGCCGACCGTTGAGTAAACATGATAAATTAGCGAATTAGCGAAGTATAGCGCTAATGACCAATTTTCAGGACGGGCATTCACCACTTAATCGATTATCCCTATTCTGAAGACGGGCTTTAACCAACAACTCTGACTACCTTGTACCTTATTTTTTTAGATGCCCTTAGGAGACATCATTGGATCATTTATCACTCGGCAAAAAAGTAGAATATGCCCAAGAATACGACAACAGTTTATTGCAAGGCGTGCCGCGCTCACTAAGTCGCGACAGCATAAAATTACCAGCACAACTCCCCTTCCACGGCACAGATATTTGGAATGGTTATGAATTGTCTTGGCTAAATGCAAAGGGTAAGCCACAAGTGGCTATTTTGCGTTGTGAAGTACCCATTACTTCGCCAAATTTAATTGAGTCAAAGTCATTCAAACTTTATTTAAATAGTTTAAATCAAAGCCGATTTGCCAGCGTTAATGCTGTCATGCAGGTACTTGAGAATGACTTGAGCGAATGCGCTGGTGATAGTGTGGCGGTGCATGTAATACCGTCATCGCAGTTCGATAGTATTCAGTTTGGACAGTTCACTGGAACGTGCATTGATGAACTAGACATTGAAGTGAATGACTTTGCTATCACACCTGAACTTCTTAAGCCAAGCACCACGGCGCGAACTGAGATTGTTTGTTCAGAGACATTGGTTAGTCACCTGTTAAAATCAAACTGTTTGATTACTAATCAACCTGATTGGGGTAGCATTTTAATAAAGTACACTGGCACCCAAATATCGCACGAAGGCTTGTTGCGTTATTTAATTTCGTTTAGGCAACATAACGAGTTTCATGAGCAATGTGTTGAACGTATTTTCTATGATATTTTGCAGCAGTGTCAGCCACAGCAACTGACCGTTTATGCAAGATATACACGCCGTGGCGGTCTGGATATCAACCCATTTCGTTCAAACTTTGAAGCGCCCTATGCGGACGCACGATTAGCCAGACAATAAGGTAATAAGTAAGATGACCGAAGTTTCGCCTAAGAAGCAATTAATGGTGGCGCGCCAGTATTTAGACAAGCTCTCGATATTTATTGTGAACATGGCAAACTTTTATCAAGGAGCGAATCCTACGTTCGACCAAGAACTTGTGATGCTGAAAAAGCAGCTGTCTGGTAAACCTGACTATGATGCTGCCACCCAAATTACTGGCAAGCTCAATGCGGTACTGACAAAAGACACGAAGTTTTTTAAACAGCGCAATCTGGACTCTGTCTCGCATTTACAAAATGCCCTCAAAAAGCTTTCCAACATAAAGAATGTTTCGGCAGACGTAAAAACGGAGGTCAGCGAGTTTCTAATATCACTGTCGCCGGATAAACATGCCGTTGTTGCTCCACTCGCCCAGTTTGAAAAAGCCCTTCTTTTGTATAACAAGGCGCTGCAGTTTGAAACAGATAGCGATAAAGCAAAAACCCAAACGCCAGAACAAATTGCATTGCACAACAGCATTACACAGGAGCTAAAAGAGCTTATTACGCCTTTTTATGTCGGCAACAAAAGCGATAAAAATCTACAAGAAATCTATCGAAAGCTAAATATTGGGCTCGACCATAAAGAGCTGCTTGAATGCTGTTTGATTATGATCCGCTTTGTGATCAGAGACGTGATAAAAGAGGCGACCGCGACCAGCCGCCTGATCAGTAATCTGCATAAATCGCTGACTACCATCAATGACGACATCAACACAAACATTGCGGATTCCGAAAAGAGATTTGAGGAGCGTGTTCAATATAATAGCGAAATAAAAGAGCACATTACTGAGATAGAGTCAGTGGTGAGCGACAGCCAACAGTTAGATGAACTCAAAGAACAAGCCAAACAGCACCTTGATAAAATGCAGGCGTCTTTAAAAGCGTCTGCCGCGGCTGAGCAAAAAGAGCAAGCTGCAACAATCAATATGATGAAAAAAATGCAGGAGCGCGTTGTTGCACTTGAGGCAGAAGCGAGTACATATAAACAAAAACTGTTTACTCAACGCGTAGCTGCACTTTCTGATCAACTGACCAAATTACCGAATAGAATGGCTTATGAAGAGAAAGCCCAATTTGAGGTTCAGCGAGCACAAAAAACGGGTTCGCCTTTGTGTATTGCGATAGTAGACATTGACCACTTCAAAAAAATCAATGATAGCTACGGGCACTCTGTCGGCGATAAAACGCTGCAGGTAATTGCAAAGCATATTCGGCAATACTTGCCCAAAGAAGACTTTGTAGCGCGTTGGGGCGGCGAAGAATTTGTCATGCTACTGCCTAACAGCAGCATACAACAAGCCTTCGATAAAGTTGAACTGGTGCGTGAGAAAGTATCAGCGCTGCCGTTTAAATTTAAAGGTCAGCGCGTTACTGTTACTCTATCTTGCGGCCTAAGCCAAATTACACAAAAAATAACGCTTGAAGAAGCCTTCGAAAAAGCAGATACCCTGCTCTATAAAGCAAAAGACGCGGGACGAAATAAAACCCTATTTGAGGATATTGAATGAACACGGTGCAACTCAACCCCGTCGGTTGGATGAGTCAACTCTCACAGCTAGAAGTTAACCTTTTACAGCAATCAACCCAAAGCGATTTGTACGGTGTTTTTAGAAACTGCTGCTTAGCCGTTCTGAACAGCGGGGTTGATGAGGATGACTACCATAAGCTTTTCGACCCTTACAAAGATTTTGATGTCCGTTTGGTGCGCAGAGAACGCGGCGTTAAAATAGAGCTCATCAACCCGCCAGAGGTTGCTTTTGTTGATGGTGTCTTGATCAAAGGCGTACACGAACACCTGTTCGCCGTACTGCGAGACATGCTCTACATGGGGTCGAAACACAGCACTAACTTTGAACAACTAATAGACCAGCCAAGCAGCTTAACCACGCACGTTGTTTTCGACATGCTGCGTCACGCAAACTCGATCCCTCCCGACAACCTCGTTAATATGATCGTATGTTGGGGCGGCCACTCCATTCGTGAAGAAGAGTATAAGTACACTAAAACGGTTGGCTACCAGTTAGGTTTACGCGGCTTTAATATCTGCACTGGCTGTGGACCGGGCGCAATGAAAGGCCCAATGAAAGGGGCAACTATCGGACATGCAAAACAGCGTAATAAAAATGGACGCTATTTAGGCGTTTCAGAGCCGAGTATTATTGCTGCAGAGCCCCCCAATGCCATAGTCAACGAACTGATTATAATGCCTGACATAGAAAAACGTCTGGAAGCCTTTGTGCGAATTTCTCACGGCATTGTGATATTTCCAGGCGGAGCAGGCACTGCAGAAGAGTTGCTGTATCTGCTGGGCTTATTAATGGATGAACAGAATAAAGACCAAGTTATTCCACTCATATTGACTGGCCCGGAGAATAGCAAAGCGTATTTTGAAGCTATCGATCAATTCATTGGCGATATATTAGGCACTGAAGCACAAGAAAAATACACCATCATTGTTGGCGATGCATACAAGGTAGGCGCCTTAATGGCAAAACAAAAAGTGCTAGTGGAAGACGATCGCCTCAGAACTGGAGATTCACTGAATTTTAACTGGACGCTGCACATTTCAGAAGACTTTCAAACACCATTTGCGCCAACTCATAAAAACATGAGTGCCTTAGACTTAAGGCTAGACCAGCCTAAATCAACGCTAGCGGCAACGCTGCGCAAATGTTTTTCTGGTATTGTTGCTGGCAATGTCAAAGTTGAGGGTGTTGCAGAAATTAAAAAACACGGGCCCTTTGAGCTTACTGGCGATGCAGCCTTGATGCAGAAAATGGATATACTGCTACAATCATTCGTAGATCAAGGCAGAATGAAACTGCCTGGCAGCCACTACGAGCCCTGTTATAAAATTTCAATGTAAGACTAAATGCTAAAGGAAATCTAACAGCTGGCGTTGTAAGGTATCCTTTGAAAATTGAAAACGCGTTTATATCAGTCCACGTTATATTTGGGCTACTGATGTCAGTGCTGCGAAGCGATATAAACGCCATGAATATTGGCGATAGAGGCTATACCTGACGCGGTCTTTACGGTAGTATGCGCGCGACAAAATGATTAACTGGCAGCAACAATTTCTTCACAACGTTTTGCGAAAACCAGATTACATAAACTCTAACGACACTAAACTGGAGTGCACTTCATGAACCCAACACAGCAAAGCATTACCGTTATACGCGGTGATGGCATCGGCCCTGATATCATTGATGCCGCAACGAAAATTCTCGATAAAGTAGGCTGTAACTTCAAATACGAATACGCAGACGCAGGCTTAATGGCCTTGGAAAATCACGGTGAACTTCTACCGCAAGAAACCCTCGACCTCATTGCAAAAAATAAAGTGGCGCTTAAAGGCCCACTAACTACGCCTGTAGGTGAAGGCTTTACGTCTATTAACGTAAGCTTGCGTAAACAATTCAAACTATACGCTAACTTACGCCCTGTTCTGTCGTTTAAAGGCACCAAAGCGCGCTACGAAGACATCGACATTATTACCGTGCGTGAAAACACACAAGGTATGTATTCAGGCTTAGGACAGGTTGTTTCTGAAGATGGCAACGAAGCTGAAGCCACAAGTATCATCACACGAGAAGGCGCAGAGAAGATTCTGGTGTTTGCATACGAATTAGCGCGCCGAGAAGGCCGCAAGAAGATTACTGCCGTGCATAAAGCCAACATCTTGAAGTCTACATCGGGTTTATTCTTAAAAGTCGCCAGAGAAGTTGCTGAGCGTTACCCTGACATAAAATCAGAAGAAATGATTGTGGATAACTGCTGCATGCAGTTAGTCATGAACCCTCATCAGTTTGACGTGATTGTCACCACCAACTTATTTGGCGATATCATCTCTGACTTATGCGCAGGCTTAGTTGGCGGACTGGGCATGGCACCAGGTGCAAACATTGGCGAAGACTGCGCCATTTTTGAGGCTGTACATGGCTCAGCGCCTGATATTGCGGGAATGAACTTAGCTAACCCTACTTCTGTTATTTTAGCGTCTATTCAAATGCTAGAGTACTTAGATATGGCGGATAAAGCAGAGCGCATTCGTGCTGCACTGAAAGACGTGATTGAGTCGGGCGACCGTACTACTCGTGATTTGGGTGGTGAGAGCGGTACGACTGAGTTTACTGAGGCTGTTTTAGAGCGTTTGTAGGCTTTCGCTTTAGTGTATAGAAAGTACATCAAAATTGCTGAAAAGGAGAGCTTAGGCTCTCCTTTTTTGTGTCTGTTTTATACCACCCGCCTCCCTGTAATCCTCCCCCAAAATTCACACCACATAAACTAGCCATCTAGTCAGTTTCACCTTTCGCAGAATCAGCTTAAGCTTTGATCGTGCGTTTGCGCTTTGGTTCTGTCGCTGCTAATGCGTTGGCAAGTTGCATTCAAGCATAAAAAGGAAAACATTATATTTAACACTTAAAAGGAATTATCATGAAAAAATTAAAATATTTAATACTTAGCGCTGCCTTGGTTTCAGGTTGTGCGTTCATGCCAGCACAGGCGGCGGAAACAGCGCCAAAAGAAGTCATGACCCAAGCATTTGAGGCAAAATTAGACATTAACAAGGCGAGTGCTGAGGAGTTGACGGCGCTTCCGGGCGTTGGCATGAAGAAAGCTGCCGAAATTGTGAAGTTTCGTGAGTTGAACGGTAACTTTAAAAGCGTAGATGAATTGGTTAATGTAAAAGGTATTGGGGTGAAAATGGTGGCCAAGATTAGTGGTTTGGTAAAGGTTTAGGGGCTCAGTTTTGCTTTTAATAGCCGGCGATCGAGCAATGCCCGATTGCTGGCTATTAAAATAAACATTTGATCTACAACGTTTTCAAATACTCAGTAAACTCCACACCTAACTCAGGATGACGCATTGCGTATTCTACGTTAGCTTTCATGTAACCAAGTTTACTACCACAATCATGGCTTTTGCCTTTCATGTAGTATGCGTCAACTTGCTCGTGCTCCATAAGTGCATCAATAGCGTCAGTTAACTGAATTTCACCGCCAGCACCTGGAGGCGTTTTGGCTAATAAATCCCATGTTTTTTCAGATAGAACATAACGACCTACAACGGCTAAATTAGAGGGAGCCTCTTCTAAATCAGGTTTTTCAACCATTCTAAACATCTTGCAAGACTCACCAGGGGCGAGCTCCTTTCCTTCTAAATCGACAATACCAAATTTAGATACGTCTTCTTCAGCCACTTTTTCAACCATTACTTGGCTAACGCGACTGGTGTTAAACTTCGCGACCATATCAGCAAGATTGTCTTTTTTGAGGTTACTTGCTACATCGTCAATGATTACGTCAGGTAGCACAACAGCAAAGGGTTCGTCACCAATCAGTGGGTATGCACACATAATTGCATGACCAAGGCCACTGGCAACGCCTTGACGCACGTGCATTATCGTTACATCTTTAGGGCAAATAGCTTTAACTGCATCGAGAAGCTGGCGTTTAACACGCTTCTCTAGGGTGGCTTCCAGTTCGAACGATGTATCAAAGTGGTTTTCAATACTATTCTTACTCGCGTGAGTCACTAGAATAATTTGCTTAATACCCGCTTGCACACACTCATTCACCACGTACTGAATAAGAGGCTTATCAACTACCGGCAGCATTTCCTTTGGTATCGCTTTTGTCGCTGGTAGCATTCTTGTTCCCAAACCAGCTACAGGTATTACTGCCTTTTTCACTTGACTCATAATTCAATTCATCCTTATTTGTTTTTTCACTCATGCAACATAATGGCGTAAAATTAAGTTTGTAAAAGTTGGCTACAGCCCTTTTACTGATAAACCTCTACCAATAGCATAGTAATGCAATCCGTATTCCGAAATTAGACTTGGGTCAAATAAATTACGACCATCAAAAATAACATCGTCTGCAAGTTGTGTTTTAATCATGTCAAAGTCTGGCGCTCTAAAAACCTGCCATTCAGTACATATCACCAAACAGCTCGCGCCAGACAATGTACTTTCTTTCGTACCCATCAACTTTAAATCTGAACGAGAGCCGTAAATGCGCTGAGTTTCTTCCATCGCTTCTGGGTCGTAGGCCTGCACAATTGCGCCCTGCTCCCACAGCTTTTCCATCAATACGCGGGATGATGCTTCACGCATATCATCAGTATTTGGTTTAAACGATAACCCCCATAGTGCGATGGTCTTGCCTTTTACATCACCGTTGTAATGGTTCATGATGTAGTCAAACAATTTTTCTTTTTGACGATAGTTTACAGCTTCAACCGCTTCCAAAATTTTAGCAGTATAACCGACACCCGTTGCACTACGAACGAGCGCTTGCACATCTTTGGGGAAACAAGAGCCTCCGTATCCGCAACCTGGGTAAATGAATTGATAACCAATTCGCGGGTCGCTGCCGATACCTTTTCGCACATTTTCAATATCCGCACCCATTAATTCCGCTAAGTTAGCCATCTCATTCATGAAGCTAATTTTAGTGGCTAGCATGCAGTTGGCAGCATACTTGGTGAGTTCCGCGCTGCGCACGTCCATCACAATGATTTTGTCATGGTTGCGATTGAATGGACTGTAGAGCTCTCGTAGTTTCTTTTCTGCATACTCACTATCAGTACCAAGAATAATTCGGTCAGGCCGCATACAGTCATTAACTGCAGCCCCTTCTTTTAAGAACTCAGGGTTTGAGACCACATCAAACGTTAGTTCTTTTTTTAATGCTTTAAGCGTTGCGCTCACAGTTGCAATCACTTTGTCTGCGGTACCCACTGGCACAGTTGACTTATTGATGATAATTTTGTGCTTTTGCATGTGAGTAGCAATAGTTTTAGCAACTGCTTGTACGTATTTCAAGTCAGCTGAGCCATCTTCGTCTGGTGGTGTACCCACAGCAATGAAGATAACTTCACCATGCATTACGCCACGCTCAGCATCAGTCGTAAATTTAACTCTGCCCTGCTCGAAATTTGAATTCACTAAAGGAGTTAAACCCGGTTCGTAGATTGGAATGATTCCTTTTTCCAAATTATCTACTTTGTTTTGGTCTACATCGACGCAAACTACATCGTGACCGACTTCTGCTAACACAGCAGCTTGCACTAGACCGACGTAGCCGATGCCAAAGACTGTTACTTTCATTGGGGTTCCCTTTTCATTTCACGATACATCCTAAATTTCTAGGAAGTATTATATTTATGCGATTTAGTTATTCAAATTTAATTAATACGATCCTTCGTTCTTCGCAAGTTTATCACTTCAGCAGATTGAGTTTGAGACTCGACTGGATTTCGTGCAAGCCATACTAAATCACAAATACCATCAGAAGGATTAAAACCAGTAGGGGCGTTTAGTAATATTTCTCTGATACCTTCGTGGTCAAAGTTATGGCACATTTGTTCCAACTCATCAAGCATCGGCTCCAAGTCTTGCCAAGTCAACATAGCTTCATTTGCCGTCATGATACGCTCATGAAAAGTGTCGTGAACATTGTCGCCAATCAGCAGTTCTTCAAATAGCTTTTCGCCTGGACGAAGTCCTGTATATTCGATTGAAATGTCACCATTCGGGTTCGAGTCGTCTTTAATTTCTAGTCCAGACAAACGGATCAACTTTTCAGCTAGGTCTTTTATTTTTACGGAATCACCCATGTCCAACACAAAAACATCACCACCTTTACCCATAGCACCAGCTTGAATAACAAGCTGCGCAGCCTCTGAATTTGTCATGAAGTATCTGGTAATGTCTTCATGTGTAAGGGTTATAGGTCCACCTTCCTTAATCTGACGTCTAAATAGCGGTAATACAGATCCTGATGAGCCCAGCACGTTGCCGAAGCGGACCATGCAAAATCTAGTGTTTTTATTGAATGATGCCTGCGATAACGCCTGTAAGACTAATTCAGCCATTCGTTTCGAAGCGCCCATGACGCTGGTTGGACGTACCGCTTTATCGGTAGAAACAAGCACAAAAGTTTCTGCTCCCGCATTGATTGCTGCTCTAGCAGCATAGTATGTGCCAAATACATTGTTTCTTATTCCTTCAACGACGTTGTGTTCAACCAATGGAACATGCTTGTATGCCGCTGCGTGGTAAATGGTATTGATATTGAAAGCTCTCATCACGTTTTCGACGCGATTGATGTGCTGCACCGAACCTAGAAGTGGATAAAGCTTAATTTTCAGCCCATTTTTAGTTATATATTCGCTGAGCTCTTTTTCGATTTCATACAAAGCAAATTCAGATAGCTCAAGGAGCACTAGTGTAGTAGGTTTGAACTTAATAATTTGACGACACAATTCAGCACCAATTGACCCGCCAGCCCCACTCACCATAACGTTTTTAGCGGTAATATTTTGCGCCATTAACTGTGGTAGAGGAATCACCGGTTCGCGTCCTAGTAAGTCCTCAATTTCAACGTCAACGAATTCTGCTGGGTTAATATTTCCCTCTATGACATCTTTTATGCCCGGGATTGTTTGAACTTGAACTTGATATTTTTCCAAAGAATTAATAACGCGGTTTCGTTCAGAACGACTGGCGCTCGGCAACGCTAGTAAAACTTTGGTCGCTTTCCCAGCTTCTACAAGTGATTTCAATTCAAAGAGTGATATTACTGGAACACCCTGGATGACAGAACCATGTTTGCTCTTATCATCGTCGATAAATGCAGAAACATAGAACTCTAATCCTGTGGCAATACCTGTCGCCAACTGACGGCCTGCTGACCCTGCACCGTATATAACTACCGGAAGCTTATTTAAACCGGTAAACTGGGTCACTAGAGCTCTGACCAACAGTCTAGCGCCGCCAACTGACAACAAAATAAGGGCACAGTATATTAAAGGCATTGTTCTAGGAACTGCCGTTGACGAGAAAAACGCTATAAGTACCAATGCTGCGGTAGATAACATTGTTCCAGCTACGACAGCCCAAACGGCCTGAGAACTCATATATCGAAGTACAGCACGATATAGACCTAACTTTATAAATATTATAAGGCTGACTGGCAATAATCCGCAGAGTATCAACCAATAGCTAGCATTAGAAAACCCAGACAGATTGTCCAAGCGGATTACCAGTGAGGCCCAGAACGAGCATATTATAAATAGCGAGTCCACTGATAAAGTAATAATTCTTTTTGTTTTCCTTTTTGAATTTAAAACTCTACTAAGCATTTGTGAGACCATGACCATCCTTTCTGCGATTTAACTTCTTGTTATTATCGAACGAGCTCGTTTATACATCTAGAATTATATGCCTAATTCACACTAATACAATAAAAATGCCTTATGTGCCTCAAAGTTAGACGCTTTACTTCATTCTATCACCACTTCCTCTGCCTAAAACTGTTAGCATTACGTATTTAAAGTAATTTTTTATTGTAAAGTTATCAATCATATCTTTATCAGTTTTAGCTAATAGTTCGGGCGTTGACATATCAATACTGTTTACCTGTGCAAGTCCAGTGATACCAGGGCGAATTGCATAAACATTTCTTGCACTGCGAGCTTTAGTTAACTCCTCTTGATTATATAAACCAGGTCGAGGCCCCACTAGACTCATTTCTCCGATTAGCACATTCCACAGCTGCGGCAGTTCATCTAGTTTTGTTCTGCGTAAAAAGCTTCCTAGAGGGGTTATCGAGGCAGTGCTTGCCAAGTGCGTCGCAACCGAAATAGTGTTTAGTTTCATCGTTCTAAACTTAATCAAAATGAACGGTTTTTGATCTCGTCCAACTCGCTCTTGTTTGAATATAGGGGAACCTGTATCGAATAAACCTATAACGAATATTATGAGTAAAACAGGAGAGCTTAGTACCAGTCCGAGCAAAGAGAATATTAAGTCGAATGCACGTATCATTATTTATGAGCCTACCCTTTGTTTTGCAGCAAGGCTGAAACCCTCTTCTACCGTGTGGGGTGGTTTCCAATCAAGCGTGTTTTTTGTATGCGAAATATCGACTTGAAGCGAACCTGTAAGCCGCTCAACGAGGTCATTTTTGTTTATGAGTTTGCCCACTAGTGCAAAGCACCATTGTGGGACAGGTAAGGCAAGACTCCTCTTACCTTGCGCTCGAGCCATTAGTGAAACCATTTGGGCAGTTGATAAATCACTATCATCAGAAACCAAGAACACTTGATTCACTGCTTTAGGATGCTCAATACAGAGGGTGATTAAGTTAATTAAATTGTAGACAGACACGAGACTACGCTGGTTATACTTAATTAACCCAAATGGAAGAGGTAAGCCTCGGGCAACCAATTTCATCAGCGATGCAAAATTTGCTTTTACGCCTTCTCCATATACAAGCGGAGCACGAATTATAACAATTTCTAAACCTGTTTGCTTACCCAGCTCTATTAGTTGATCTTCAGCCTCAGCTTTTGATATTGCATATGCATCTTCTGGAGCAGGCTTGTCTTGAGCGCAAAAAGGACGATTATTCGATGTTCTTTCCCCATTTACTTTAATTGAGCTCAAAAATATGAAGCGTTTGGCTCCAGCTGCAGCAGCTTGGGTTGCAATTTCCAAAGTGGCTTTCGTATTCATCGTTTTAAATTCGTGTAGTGTTTTGCTCGCTGAACCATTCATTACATGCACACGGGCAGCTAAATGGATTACTGTTTTCACTGATTTTAAAGATTCAAACAAAACGGCTTTATTAATCGCGTTTAAATCGAATTCACAAAAGCGATGACCGTCATCAGTATCGTTTCGTCCTAGCAGCAAGCATTCATATTCGCTTAAATTGGCAAGCAAGTGCCGACCTACAAAACCTGAGTATCCTGTTATCGCAATCATTCGCTTCTACTTGTTATTATCCTTCCAATTATCTGAGAAGGATCCCCTTTTATTCGTTAAACCATCCCACAAGCCGCAAAGCATGTACCTAAAACGTTTACGCTTTTGTGTCTGTAACAATGCATTAGCAAAAAAGCGAATAGGTAACACTAAGATGTTTCGAGTCTTCCAATAACTTGGAACATAGCCTCTTCGGGCAAGCAATAAAATATTTCGGAACTGATAGTATAGTCGAATTGGAGAGCCTACTTTGTATGTTACACCGGCAAACTTGCTGCGCGCATCACCTAATCGATGGACCATTTCAATTTTATCTGCTATCGCTACCATATAATCATGCGTTCTAGCACGCCAGCACCACTCATGGTCAACCCCATCTATAAACAAGGTTTCATCTTTGAAACCAACTAAATCCAATTTAGATAGATCAATCATCATTCCCGATGAAATTATCTGGGTAACACACACGATGTCTTCGTAGACGAGTATTTCTCTCTGCACTCGGGGCTTGACGGCCTTTTCCGAGAATGAACAGATAACTCTGGGGCCAATGGCAATAATAGGCTGTTCGTTGATTTTAGAAGCAACTAATAGACTCGACAACCTAAACACAAAATCAGGGTCTATTTGGCTATCTTGATCTAACAGAAGTGCGTATTCACACCCCAAAACTTGCAACTCTTTTAAGCCGACATTTTGAGCCTTCGCAATACCAACATTAGTTGGAAAGTGATGGTAATGCAGCTTTTTGGTAGCTATTTTTAAACTTGTGGGCATAGGAGAATTGTCGATAACACAAAGCACGTCGACTTGTTGCAAAACAGATTCTATTAAACGATAAGTAATATCTGAATCAGGTTGATATAAAATGATCGCTGCGCCAATCAATCGTGAACTACCTTTTTATTTAACAAATATCTATCTAGTTTATACGCAAGCTTTACTATTCGTCCCGGCATTAACCTCATTGTTAATACGACAAAAGCATACAAAATATTACCAAAGCTATATCTCTTTAGCACTTTCATAGTGTAAAAACGCGCTTTAAATTCGTTTATCGACTTGCTGAGCCCACGCCTTTTATAAAAGTCATTGACCCGACGAAACTTAAGTAATTCATCACTTAAATTAGCAAACTTAAAGCCTGCAGCTGCTAAATCAGCCCAAAAAAAATAGTCTTGAGTGTTCATTAAGTTTTCACGATAACGAAAACCTCGCTTGAAAACATTCATTCGAATAGCAACAGTGGGATGATTGATTGAACAACGTTTTGGTAAATAGCGTATTATTTCACCATGCTTTTGGGGAAGTTTTCGATGCCCCACTATTTCGCCCTGCTCGTTTACTTCGAAAAGACCACACCCCAAAATTGAAATTTTAGGGTGTGTTTCTAAGAAACTAACCTGTTTTTCTATGCGTTGGGGGGCGGAGATATCATCGGCATCCATTCGGCAAAAGTATTTGACGCCTGCAACATTGGATAAAGACCAATTAACTACAAAATTCATACATGCACTCAAACCTCTATTTGCATCCCCCCGAACTAACAAAATATTGTCTAGCAACCTTGAGACATTTAAGAGCTGAGTTAAAATTTCGTCATGAACGTACCCATCGATAACGATGACGATGATATGGTTTTCGTAGGTCTGGCATACTAGGCTGTTTACCGCCTCTTCTACCCAAACTGATTTATCGCCTGCATATACGGCCATCGCTATAACCGTATCAACTGATGATCGCAGATGAACATCAGACAATAATGTAAATTTACTTGTCAATTTTTACAAAAACCTTTTTGAATTTAAAATTATTAGCGATTACTTCGAATAAACAGTCGCGTATCAGTATACCAATATTTCGGTATAAAACGCGAAAAAATGTGGCTATCTCTTGTTTTGATTCTTACATGTGCTCGATACTGTGATAAGTGCATGAGGATTGACATCACAATAGCTATGGCTATATGCTCAAACTAGCACCAATATGACAGATGACGCTATAAAAATTAACGCTATTGTTTTTATTATGCTGTTCTTTATTTCTCACATCATAAGTAAATTAATTATTTCAATTACAGGTTTAAATGCATGCGACTCTACGTAACAATCCTATCGATATTCTTGCTAATTTGTTCGCATGCAGCAAACGCAAAGCCACAAAATATTGTATTTATATTAGCTGATGATCTTGGTTGGAATGACACCAATATTTTTCAGCAAAGCCAGTTTATCGAGACACCTAACATAGATGCGCTCGCAGCAAGAGGAATCGTTTTTGACCACGCTTTTACGAATAGTCCTCTATGCTCTCCCACACGCGCCTCGATATTAACAGGACAGACTCCAGCTAGACATGGCTCAACAACCCCGAATCATCATTTGCCATTAGTAAGACTCCAACCATCGATGCCTGACACAGCGGCAACAAACAGAAAATCAATTGCCCCTGAAACGGTTACCCGGCTTGACACAAATTTACCCACTTTATCTTCCATCCTCAAAGCAAATAATTATAACACTGCGCACTTTGGAAAATGGCACCTAGGTGCAAGTCCATACAGTCCGCTACAGCATGGTTTTGATATTGATATTCCGAATTATGCGGGACCGGGCCCAACAGGTGGTTTTCTGGCTCCGTGGAGCTTTGCACCTGACATCAAACCACAAAAGCCGGGCGAACATATCGACGTACGACTAGCTGAAGAGGCCAGTAAATGGGTCAAAAGCGTTAAAGATGACGGTCCTTTCTTTTTAAATTTTTGGGCATTTTCTGTTCACGCCCCCTTCAATGCTGACCCAGAGATAATCGATTACTTCGTCGCCAAACGCACTCCATTTCATAGCCAACGCAGTGCCACCTACGCTGCTATGGTGAAGCAGTTTGATGATGCAGTAGGTATTTTGTGGGAAGCTCTTGTTGAAGCTCAGGTTGAGGACAATACGATTATCATTTTCACCTCAGACAATGGTGGCAACATGTATGACGTATTGGGAACGATCCACGCTACGAGTAATTTTCCGCTCAGAGGTGGCAAAGCTACTAATTATGATGGTGGATTGCGAGTACCAACAGCCATTATTTGGCCTGGACTGACTCAACCGAATACGCTCAGTAACGCACCAATTCAAACCGTCGATTATTTTCCGACATTGCTAAATGGCTTAGATTTAACATGGCCGTCATCGCATGCTATAGATGGGAACGATATACGTCCTTTACTGAGAGGCGAAACGTCAGTCACTCGCCCCATTTTTTCCTATTATCCAGCAGAACCAAGAGTGCCTGACTGGTTGCCTCCATCGGTAACAGTCACGCAGAATGGGTGGAAACTTATACGTTCGTTTCATTATGGCAAAATCAATGGCCACTTTTATCAACTATACGATCTTAATACAGATCCTTCTGAATCAATAAATCTTGCTGAGATACATACTGATAAACTCGACGAACTTGATTCTCTTATAGATGCACACCTATTAGAGAGTGAGGCGGTGACTCCCAACGTCAATCCCAACTATCGCACGGGTACTTTTAATTATGACCAAATGGGTTTAGCAAGAGAGGAGTTTCAATTGCCAGAAGAGAAGATGCAGATTGATTTCCAATTTCAGTTAGATATTGACCAGCAAATAGTCGAGGCTGGAAGCACAGCAAAAATTACTTACCACCTTGCAGATGCCAGTAATCTAGCATCGGTAAGATACAAGCAGTTCATGGGAACACCTGTAGATGTTATTGAAACAGGTAACAGCATCACCTTTGTGGCTCCAAGCGTGTCGCAACCTGAATATATTGCGTTTGCTTATATTGCCAGAGATGGTAACCAAACTATCAGACAACAAGCAGGTATACGCATAACGCCAGCGCCAGTTGCTCCGGTGTTGTCAGTTGCATTAAAGAGTCTAAAAGTAACTAAAGGGAGTGCTGCTAGCTTTATGATTGAAGCATTTGATGCCAATAAAGATTTTCTTCATATGACTGTTACAAGTGATGATTTGCCTGCAATTTCATTAACTGCACCGCCATCGGTGGGTGAGTATTTAGTTAATATTCCAGCTAACTTTTCAGGCGATTCGGTCACTTTGGTTTTTTCTGCTGAAGACTCTCAAACTAGCGTTCAACAAACAATTACCTTTGATGTTTTACCTCCCCAACCGGATAAGCAAGAAAATTCTGGCGGTAGTACCAATGCGCTGTGGTTATTCCTACTGACTTTGAGCATAATTATTAGAACAAAGGAACAGAATGCTACTACGTAACATAATTGCTTTACTCGTTTGGGTCGTGTAAATGAGGCACCTTTTGATAGTGGCCATTGCATCCACTTCTATTGCTTTTATCGCCTACTATTTGACTCTTACACAGGTATTTGATGCAAAACTTACTCAAAAAAGCCCTAAAACCTGTTCGAATGTTAAGGGGATGGCTTTCATAAAGGGTGGCACGCTTTTCATGGGTGCTGGCGCCATTTACGAAGAAGAAACGCCGCTTGTAAAACGAAAAATACAAGATTTTTACATGGATCGCCATGAAGTGACGAATGCACAGTTTGCAGACTTCGTTGACGCGACCGGCTATATAACAGTAGCGCAAAAACTCCCTAACGCTGAACACTACCCCAACATTTCTCCAGAATTACTGAAACCAGGCTCCGCTGTATTCGTTAAGTTGTCAGAAGCTGTTGAAGCTGGCTCATTCACTAATTGGTGGCATTTTGTTGAAGGCGCCTATTGGAAAAAACCCTTTGGTCCTAATAGCAATATTGAAGGCAAAGAGCACTTCCCTGTAATTCATATAGCATATGACGATGCTTTGGCATATGCAGAATGGAAAGGACATCGTCTGCCCACAGAAGCTGAATATGAATATGCGAGTCGAGGAGGCTTGGACGGGGCCAAATATGCGACTGGGAACACACTGACAGATGATGGACGATATATTGCCAACACATGGCAAGGTCTATTCCCGTTCACTGATACTGCAGAGGACGGCTACGTTGGCTTAGCTCCCGTTGGCTGCTATCCTCAGAATCATTTTGGCATTCACGACTTAATTGGAAATGTCTGGGAATGGACTCAAAGCGTATATTACCCGCGTCATTTTGACCCGAAGCAGTTGCCACAAAACCTTCCGCCACAAGGTTATGATCAGAAACAGCCCGGTGTTGCAGTAGGCGTTATCAAGGGTGGCTCATATTTGTGTGCAGAAGACTTTTGTATGCGTTACCGTCCCGCAGCAAGACTTGCTCAAGATACTGGATTGGGAACAAGTCACATTGGTTTTAGAACGGTGAAAGATTTGGCTAACTAGGTAAGGAAAATTAAAGGGGTCAGGGTGAATTAAATCTGGCGACGCCGGTTTAATTCACCCTGACCCCTTTATTTTCCTACATATCCTTCAACAAATCCTCAAAGTCAGAAAAATCATCCTCTTCTTCTTCCAACTCCTCTTCTGTTTTAACACGCACTTTACCATCACTGACTTTAAACGCTAAACGCTGAAAATAAGCATCGCGAACAAACAAATAGCGGTCGAGTGAGCGGTTCAAGGTCTCTTCTTGATCAAGCAGAGAAGCCCTTACTTCAACTATTTTCACCACATTCGCTGCAATCACGTAGGGGTCATTAATGACCGTCGTTGGCCAATAAACGTTATCGACCACTCTGCCAGTGAAGCTTCTAAAATCACTTGGTCCTAGGGCGGGTAGCATTAAGTACGGGCCCGTTCCAACGCCCCATACACCCAACACTTCGCCGAAGTCTTCTTCTTTCTCTTCTAAGCCCATTTTTGTTGCCACATCAAACAGGCCAACAATACCAATGGTACTGTTCACTAAAAAACGTCCAACGCTGGTAAGTGATTGAACCGGCTTACCCTGCAGCAAGTTGTTCACCGCGCTGGCAGGCTCACTTAAGTTTTCAGAAGCGTTAAGCAAACCGGTTCTGACGAACTGAGGAGTGACCGTAATATAGGCAACCGTAACCGGCTTTACCAAAAACCGGTCTAATATTTCATAGTTAAAATCCCAAAAAACACGGTTAATTGGCTCGAATGGGTCAATATTGTCGTCTTTCTCAACCGCGCTAGTACTTTCAACATCTGCGGCCGCTTGATTATTATCTAACTGCGCTTGTTCACTAGCCGACTGACTTGCGCACCCACCTAATCCTAAGGCGAAAATTAACGCAATTATTTTAAACTGATTGATCACTGTACTTCCTTATTTATGGTTAAAGCGACAGACTGCATGCTGTCATTGACTTTCACGCTGGCTAGGCTTCCTTGTAACTCGCCAGGGCTGGTCATCACGTCTTCGTCTACTGATATACGCGCAGTTATAGTGACTTGTTCAGCATTTTTCAATGACATATTTGTAATCATTGCGTCTGCTGCACTCAAAGTCACGGAAATCGGGAACTGCGGTAGGCTTATTTTCTTCACCGCTAGAGGCACTCTGCTACCAGAAACAGCGTCTTGTGCAAAAACAATCAAGAAACCACTAGCAGGTAATTTACTCACCAAGTCATTCGCAACCGACACCGTCACTTCAAATCCTCGTTCGCCAGTTTGTGGACCAGAATCATTGATTGCTGCACCCGCTGATGCGTTAGCCCCTGCTAATGACGATTCGCTTTCGTTTGCAACGCCAGTATTTGATTGTCTGCCATCTAGCGACAACAACGCTTCGGATGCGCCCATAGAACGAAGCTGACCTACTAACGATTGATACAATGTACTGTTAGCCGACAGCTCATCTTTAATCAGCGCAAAGTTGGCGAACGCCACTTCGCTATCGTTTAATTGCGCGGCTACCACTGTTAGCAGCAAACGATAATTACGATTTTCAGGCGCCACTTGCACCAAATAACTCACCTGTCGCTTTGCATTCTGCAAGTTCTCGTCATCGCCAACCATCATCATAGCTTGAGCATATTTCATGCGAATATCTTGAGAATCGGGGCTTATCTTCAACGCTTTATCGAATGCAGCTACCGCTTCTTCTGTTTGTCCTAAGGACATGCGCAATCTGCCAAGCCACTGCCAACCTGTTGCGTCCTCTGGGTCTTTTCGTAGCTGCTGACGAATAACTAGCGCGTATTTCTGAAACTCTTCAGGCTGAACGTCGTTAGCAGGCTTTACCAAGATACGCTGGCTGAGCTCATCTATGTTCTCTGAAGCATTCACTAAGTCTTTCAAACCGGAAAGTTGATTGGCATCCACATATACCCAAACTGCTGCGATGATTGCGGGAATAGCGCCGACAATTAGCGGGAGCTTCGCTGACTTTGCTGACAAACTGGTACTTCTAGCCACTTTTTCCTGAGCTTCGTGAAATGCGGACTCATCGGCAAGCGCGACCTTCATTTCGTTTATCGCAGTTTGCATCTCTTCGGGATCAATTAATCCCTCAGCGGCCTCTCGCTCAATTTCTTGAATACGCTGTTTAATAACATTGGTATTGGACACTTCAAAACGCTTCTTCGCGTTTCGATCTTTAAGCCATGGATAAACGATAAAACCAGCAGCAACAAGCGCAAAAAATACGGCAATTAAATAAAAACTAGTCACTTATCATCCTTTAACAATTTATTAGCCGCAGCTAATTTATCTTCAACATCTTCAACTGGTGACACTTTGCGGCGTTTTATAAATACACCCATCATGATAAAAGCAAACAATACAGGTAGAGCCCAAAGCCATATTGTCACTGGTGTTACCGGAGGTTGATAATAAACGAAGTCGCCGTAGCGCTCTTTCATGTAATCAATAACCTGCTGCTCTGAACTCCCCTGTTGCATTAGCTGATAGACTTTTCGACGCATGTCGTGGGCTATCATGGCATCCGAGTCGGCGATGTTTTGATTTTGACACATTGGGCATCGCAGTTCGGCGGTTAGCTTTAAAAAGGTTTTTCTATCGTTTGGGTCTTCAAAAGAATAGTTCTCGCCCATTTTCTCGGCTTCAGATACTTTTGCTAAAGCATCGCTAGTGCTTAAATCTTGGGCGAATGCTGACGATGTAGCAAAGCCGAATAGCAGTAATAACGACAATGTCGCATTAACTAAGGATACAGTTTTCATTGCCCTGCTCCCGCACCATTGTTTGCTGACTCATCTTTGGGCATTTCATCTTTAAATAAGTCATTCTTCGGCAGTTTAAGGTCAATTCCACTCGCCTTTGTCTCAGCCTCGATATCAGCCAGTAGCGGTGCAAATTTATTTCGCCAAACGCGCTCGTTTAAATCGCCTAAATGATGCACACGAATAACGCCGTTTTGGTCAACTAAAAAGGTCTCAGGAGCGCCTGTTACGCCTAAATCCAAGGACGTGTCTCGATACACATCGAAGATATTAAACGCATAAGGGTCGCCGAACTTACCCAATGTTGCGATAACTTCAGTGCGCACTCGCTCAATTGTTTTGGTTCCGAAGTTTGGGTCTAAGTCTTGGTCGTAATACAACCCCACAATGCGGTAGCCTCTGTCCTTTAGGCTTTCCAGGTAAGGAAGCTCTATTGCACAAGTGACGCACCACACGCCCCAGACGTTTATGAGCGTAACCTGGTCGTCAAAAACGGAGTTGTCATAGATTATCGACTCGTCCATTAAGTCTGGTAATCGAAACTCGGGAAAGGCTTTTGTTACCGCCGTTGAATCTCGTTCGCGCGGGTCAGAATACAGACCTTGAAACAAGAAAATCGTTAAGCCTAAAAACAATAGCAGCGGCAGCAAAAACCAAGTAAAACGTTTCATGATCTCTGGCCCCTTGATAATTCACAACGAGTTATGCGTTTCATCGTCTCTGACCCCTTGATAATTTTCATCAAACCTGGCCCCTTGATAGCTTGGGTTTCAAGGTCTCTGGCCCCTTGGTTTTTGATTCGCTGGGTACGTTGCGCCACTTGGCCATTTTCTTGATGCGGTAGCGTTTGTCGCTGATTG
This sequence comes from Glaciecola nitratireducens FR1064, assembly GCF_000226565.1. Taxonomy (NCBI): domain Bacteria; kingdom Pseudomonadati; phylum Pseudomonadota; class Gammaproteobacteria; order Alteromonadales; family Alteromonadaceae; genus Brumicola; species Brumicola nitratireducens. Next base: position 2,745,584 of record NC_016041.1, read on the forward strand.
AGAAGATGCCGCCGATGCACATGATTATGGCGCCGCCCCAAATCCATACTACGAAAGGCTTGTAGTAGAGTCGGATGGCCCACGCGTCGTTTGATAGCGGTTCACCCAAGGCAACGAACAAGTCGCGGGTTAATGTTGTGTGTATTCCGGCTTCAGTCATTGATGTGCGCTGAACTGGGTAGAAGCGTTTTTCTGGCTCGAGGTGATTTACGAATTCGCCGTTTTTGTATACGTCAAAAACACCGCGATCGGCGCTGTAGTTGGGTCCTTCAATTTGCTTAACGCCGGTAAAAGAAACCGTATAATCTGCAATTTTGACGGTATCTCCTGCGTTCATGCGCACATCACGCTCTAATTCGTAGTTACTGACTAAGGTGATACCAATGAGCGTAACCGCAAAACCGACGTGACCTAAGACCATGCCCCAGTGACTTGGCGTTAGCTTTCGCAACGATGCCAACACAGGCTCTGATCTTGTGTTAGATACAACGCGCTGACGCACTTCTAAGATAATCGCGATTAATATCCAGAAACTCATCACCATGCCGAGCATGCCCATGTAGGTAGGCTCGTCATACGTGAAGTTAATCAACAATCCTGCGGATAGCGCCAAAATCATTCCAAACACCAACTGATTTCTCAGTGCTGCGGGCGCCTGCTTTTTCCATCGTGATAGCGGGCCAACAGCCATGAACAGAACGAAAGGCACAATCAGCAAGGTAAACATTTCATTAAAGAAAGGTGCACCAATCGATATCGTACCTAAGCCGATTTCCTTATGGACTAAAGGTAACAACGTTCCTAGCAGAACGACGATGGTCGCTGCTACTAGCAGCACGTTATTGCCCATTAGCATCATTTCGCGAGAGAACATTTCATAACGCCCAACGCTTTTTAACTGCGAAGCACGTAATGCATAAAGCAAGAGTGAGCCACCGATAACCACCACGAGTAAGCCTAAGATGAACAGACCACGAGATGGATCGCTGGCAAAGGAATGCACTGAAACCAGTACACCCGAACGAACTAAGAATGTACCCAGTAAGCTCAATGAAAATGCTGCGATAGCTAAGAGAACAGTCCAAGACTTAAACACTTTACGTTTTTCAGTGACCGCTAAGCTGTGCATTAACGCGGTGCCGACCAACCAAGGCATAAACGATGCGTTCTCGACAGGATCCCAGAACCACCAGCCGCCCCAACCGAGTTCGTAGTAAGCCCACCAACTGCCCAATGCGATGCCCACTGTGAGGAAACTCCACGCAGCGATAGTCCACGGACGCGACCAGCGCGCCCAAGTTGAATCCAGTTGACCACCAATTAGCGCGGCAATAGCAAACGCAAACGCAACGGAGAAACCAACGTAGCCCATATACAGCATAGGCGGGTGAATAATCATGCCGAAATCTTGCAGCAGTGGGTTCAAATCTCGCCCATCTACCGGGAAAAATGGTAATAAGCTGTCGAACGGGTTTGATGTTAGCAACATGAACAAATAGAAACCAATGCTAACCATCCCTAATACTGACAGCACACGAGCAATCATTGCCTGCGGAATACCTTTCGAAAATGCAGCCACGGCGCAGGTCCACACAGCAAAAATTAGACACCACAAAAGGAAACTACCCTCATGTCCGCCCCACACTGCCGTTATCTTGTAATAAATAGGCAGCGCACTGTTTGAGTTTTGTGCCACATATTGCACACTAAAGTCGTCGACCGCGAATGAGTAGGTTAAGCAACCGTAGGCAAATGCGGTAAATAAGAACAAACCGAAACTAAGAGGACGGCCCATTCTCATCATAGTTTGATTGTGGATTTGTGCGCCCCAAAGCGGATACACAGCAAGCAGAATAGACAGTGCTAGCGCAATAATAAGCGCAATGTTTCCTAACTCTGGGATCATTAGTAGCCCGCCTGTTCTGGTTTAACGTGCTTTATGCCTTTGAGCTGCTCTGCCAATTCTGGCGGCATATACTCTTCATCATGTTTAGCTAACACTTCATGCGCAACAATCAGATTATTGGGTTTTAATATACCGGTAGCGACAATGCCTTGGCCTTCACGAAACAAATCCGGCAAGCTGCCGTTGAACTGGACCGTCACGATTGGCCCTGTGTCCATTAGGTCAAAACTAACCGCAAGCGTTTCTTCATCGCGCGATACCGAACCCGGCACAACTAAACCACCAATACGTAAACGCTGCCCAACGATGGGCTTAATCCCCGTTTTGGTTTTTCCTTCAATCACTTCAGTGGGCGTATAAAACACATCAATTGAATCTTGCAAGGCGTATAGCATGAAGCCTATCGCCGCAACAAGTAATACACCAACGCTTGTAACTGCGACGAGTCGCTGTTTACGTCTTGGGTTCATCGATTACCTCGGTATGTTCTAAATTATTGGAAATTTGTGCTTTCGGTTTAGCTTGCTGCTTAAGCTTGCGTGCAGCGCGAGCAGCCATGATCCGCTCAGCTCTCGCTTTCTCTTTTTGTACACCCTGTTTGATTTTTTTGCTCACAATGACGCTGTGAAATAGCACGCCCGCCATACACAAAAATGTACAGATGAAAGAAGTCCATACGAAAAACGCATAGCCGCCCATGTTGAAAAAGTCGCTGATACTGTCGAATTGAAATTCCATTATTCATTTCCTCCCGACTTTAAGCTCTGCTTTTCATTAGCATCACTCAATTTATCGCTAACTGCGTCGACAGCAGCAAACTCTGCACCACCAAAACGCTTGGCAACCCAAGGACGATGCAAGTCTCGCAATATAATTTCGTTCTTCATGCGAATAATAGTGACCCAGCCGATAAACGCGGCGAAGCCCAAAATACAAACCAGCAGAGGAACGTACATTTCAAGCGCAATGGAAGGCTTGCCAATTTTGGTAATAGACGCACCCTGATGCAGCGTGTTCCACCACTCCACAGAAAAGTGAATAATAGGAATATTGATAACGCCGACCATCGCCATCACCCCAGCGGCTTTACCCGCCTGCTGTTTGTCTTCAAACGCGGTATATAGCGAAATAACGCCTAGGTACAAAAATAGCAAAATGAGCTGCGAGGTGAGTCGTGCATCCCAAAACCACCACGTTCCCCACATAGGCTTGCCCCACAGTGAACCGGTGAATAAAGATATCAGAGTCATTACCGCGCCTACCGGTGCAATGGCTACCATGAACATATAAGCCGTGCGCCATTGCCAAACAATGCCGACCAGCGCCGCTATTGCCATGGCAACGTATGCGCCCATGGCTAAAATAGCACTAGGCACATGAATATAAATAATCCGGTAAGATTCACCCTGCTGATAATCTGAAGGTGCAAAACCCAAGCCCCAAACCAAGCCAATAGAAAGACTCGCAATAGCGACAAGAGCAAACCAGTTTTGCAAAACGTCACACAGCCAGTAGGCTTTTTCTGGTTTCGCGAACGAATTAATCCACTTCCACATTAGTTCTGACTCACTTTTAATGAATACGCAATTGCCATTGGAGACAACGCAACTGAAAACAGGAGCAACGCCGCAATAATAGCAAGTTGCGGGTGATAAGGTAATAACATTGATGCCGATTCGATGGCTGACGTGGCAAAAATAAGCAACGGTATAAATATCGGAATTAATAGCAGCGCTAAGAGCACCCCACCGCGATGTAACCCCACGGTCAGAGCAACGCCAATAGCACCCACAAAACTAATCAGCGGCGTACCTAATAATAAGGTGAGCATCAACGCCACATACATATCCATCGTGAGATTCAAAAACACCGCAAGCAAGGGCGAAATCAAAAACAAAGGCACGATATGCATCAACCAGTGCGTAAAAACCTTCACCACAACAATCATGTACAAAGGCGTGGGTGACAAAATATATTGTTCTAAACTGCCGTCGGCGAAATCGTCGCGAAACATTCTCTCCATGCCCAGCAATAACGACAAGATAGCGGCAACCCAAATTACGCCACCACCTATACGCTGCAGCGTTTCAAGGTTCGGTCCCACCGCGAGCGGAAACAAGGTGATCACCAATACGAAAAACATCAACGGCTGCATCAACTCGGCTCGTTGACGATAGGCAAGCGCCAAATCCTTCAAAAAAACGGCTTTCAACGCTACCATGAATACTCCAAGTGCAAATTGGACATGGGGTAATCGATATTTAAAGCCTGATGCGAAGTCATCACAATCGCACCACCAGCGTTAAGGAAGACCGCCATTTTGCTTTCAAGTTCCGCTATTAAGTGAACGTCTAATGCAGTAAAAGGTTCATCTAACACCCACACATTAGCGTCAGTCTTGAGCCAAAGCTTAGCCAAGGCAACACGACGCTGCTGCCCCGCCGACAAATTCTTTACCGCAATATCTTCTAAGCCGGTCAAGCCTAGTTCTGCCAATGTGGCGTGAATAGCCGTATCGTTGGTATCAATTGCGTGCTGTTGGCACCAAAACCGCAGATTTTCAGTCGCCGTTAATAACTGACTGATACCCTGTTTGTGGCCAAAATAAAGTAAGCGTTCGCTAGCGCCATGCACCATTTTTTGGCAGTCATGTCCGTTTATTTCAACGTATCCTGCTGCAGGCTGACTTAAGCCAACCAAAATGCGCAGCAAACTGGTTTTTCCAGCGCCGTTCTCACCCGTTACGTAAAGTAATTGGCCAGAATGAAGCTCGATATTGATATCCGAAAACAACTGGCGGTCACTTTTTTCACAGGCCACTTGTTGTGCTAGCAAAACGCGCAAATAGAGATACTCGAATTAAGTTGATTATCCGCGGGATATTAGCACAATATTTCGATGTTTTGTGTGCTTAATCGTCAATGAATGTATGGAATATTCGATGCTATTGCGCAACATCAAACGATGAATTCTGATGATCATTCCATGATCCTTAATTTGGGCGTCTGAAAAACACATAAAATCCAGTTTTAAAGGAGACAATAGACAAATTAAGATCAAATCATTGCTTTTTGAAGGTCGCGGCCGATAATCTAGGATATGGCTGAAATAACAACCGTCACACTAAACCAATTAAATGCGCTGACTCGTGGATCAGAGACGTCTGCTGTCCGCAGCAATACAAGCGCAAACAACCCACAAACGCTTAATGACGTTGCCGCGAAAGTCGTCATTAGCCAAGTATCCCCAAATACAGTGACCTTAACTAACCCACAAACTAGACAGTCGGTTCAATTGCCAGCGGCGGCCCTTGCGAACTTAGGCAACATGAAAACGGGCCAAGCACTTGAACTCGTCAACGTTGCTAATAAACCCAACACCTACGCCCTAATTCCTGCCGCAGTCACTAACCGACAAAGCGCCACTGTTGGTCAGCAATCTCAATTACTGGCGAGCACTAGCATTAACGTAAACGACAATCAGCTTACTGCGCTGGTAGCAAAAGCATCTGCAGCTGGAGACATTAGCTTTGCGGGCAAGCCAATTGTTAATATCTCAGGTAGGATCACCGCAATTTCGGCTAATCAGGTTACCGTTAACTTTACGGTGCCTGGTTCAAACTTGCCGGCGCAACTAGCGCAAATAACCTTGAATCAAGCCCAAGTGAGTAGCTTGAGTGTGAACAGTAATGTGAAAATTACGCTGGATGTTAGCGGCAAACAGCCAAATATCATTTCTTTGAGCAGTGTTAATGTAGCAAGTGCTCAAAATTCTCAAAATGCACAAAGCGTAAACACCATTCTCAATTTAGGCTCGCAACTAGCAAAATTGAACAACGCAGTGCTGCCCAATAAATTAGTCAGTGCATCGATACTACAGCAGTTGATAGGTTCTTTGCCGCCAGGCAGTTCAGTAGCGAATAATTTGCAAAACAACGCGTCTTCAGGCTTATCGCAGGTAATTATTCCACTAACTGATGCAAAGTTGGGCGACCTGCCTAAATCACTATTGTCCTCACTACAAAATGCGATTGCGAGAGTCAACACTACCGCGGCCACACAAGTCTCTCTTCTTGTTGAAGGTACCGGCAACGCGAATTCGTTAAAACTCTCTGTTTTAGGCAACCTGAGTAAATCCTCTGGAGAACTTAATACTAGTCAAATTCGCACATTATTGGCAACAGCTGAAGGTAAAGCTTTAGGGAATGCGGGAAATAATAATGTTGTCGATGCGGCAAAGTCTACATTGACGAATAAGCAATTGGCGTCGAATTCAGGCACAGGGTCAGTAGCTGGGGCACTTTCAAATACGATTGCGAAACAAGGTTTTATTGCAAGTAGAGCAGAGCTAGGCGTTAATCAAGCGGGCAATCCTACTGTAAGCAATCCACAATCAGCATTGACGGATGCAGCCGCGGCAAGAAACCCTGCGGCAGCCCTTCCTAACTTCAAAACCGATTTGCTGTTAGAGCAACTTACTAAATTCATTAATACACCCGCTCAAACTTCTCAGCCTGCTGCCCAGCAAAATCCAACGATACTGACGCAGCTTTTGAGTCAATTACCGAATACAAAAATAAGCTCTATTATTGAACAGCTGAGTAATTTGGCCGCGACACAAAGAGTGAACCCTGCAACCACTATTGATTCACTAAAAACACAAGTTCAAGCACTTAGCCAATCAACCTTAGCTCAATCCGCTAGCCAGAGCCAAACTCTCTCATTAGCCAACATTATAAGTGCGTTGAATGCCGATGCAGATATCGCCGAGCTAAGCCCTGAAACGCAGGCGCTATTAAGATATGTAAGAGATCAACTGCCTAACACATCAGCTGCTCAGCAAACAGCTATCGATGCTAAGACCATACAGCAGCTGGTTGCTGCGCCGCTAAATAATGCCCCTATTAATGCATTATCGCCCACCGCCGTTAGTGGTTTTTTGTCTGGCTTAGTAACATTGCTTCAGGTGAGCTTGGCCTCGAAACTGCAGCGTCAGTCGAATAAACAAGCGAGCAAAATGCAAGATCAAATTCCCGACGTGATAAAAAGTATAGTGCCTAACGTCACGAGCGCGCAAAGTGCGAAGTTACTGAGTGACTTTAGACAGTTTGATGCAAAACACACCCTAAGTGCTGAAGTCGCAAAAATGCTATTTAGCCACCAAAATCACAAGCTCAAGAGCATCGAGTCGTCACTGCAGGGCCAAGATCAGCTCTACTATGCACTACCCAATGTGTTTGATAAAAATGCGGATGATATTGAATTATTGGTTAAGCGAGAAACACGTGAAAATAAAAATTCCGATAATAATGAAGGCAGCTCATCATGGTATCTAACGATGAAGTTAGATGTTGGCCCACTGGGGCAAATGTTGGCAAAAACACAGTTGAAAGATGATGAAATCAAGCTGCAGCTCTATACATCTACAACAGAATTAAAAAATAAGGCCTACGATATGCTGCCTTTCCTACAACGTCGACTTTCGGCACTAGGCATTAATTTAACCGAGAAATCGTGTCAACTGGGAAAAATCCCAAAGCAGCTCAAAACCGAGCATTATCAAGTGTTTGAGACGCAAGTATAGTGATAAATTAACATGAAAGACGACACTAAAAAGGCCATCGGCCTTAAATACAACACTGAGGAGAATAATTCTCCGACCGTCATAGCGAAAGGCTTTGGCGACTTAGCCGATGACATTATCAAGTTGGCAAAGCAAAGTGGCGTGCTGATCCATGAAGACCCATATTTAAGTGATTTATTAGCACGGATGGATTTGGGTCAGGAAATACCAGAAAACCTCTATCATGTTATCGCAGAGTTAATTGCATTTTCGTATGTACTGCAAGGTAAGTTCCCTGAGTCTTGGTCGAATGTGCATAGTAAAGTGGATTTTAAAGAGTAACCCGATGAAACACTCATTGCTCATCGGGTTAGTTTGATAGTATTTTATAAATTGTGTTTTAGAAAGATGATACCGCTCTATTTAAGCTTATAGCCGTCCCAAACACCTTTGGTATCGATAATCTTACCTTCTGGTCTCGCAATACTCTTAAACTCTTTGTGGTCTACCAACATCACATGAATATCAGCCTCTTTTAAAGCGGTTTCAAGCGACACTAGATTGATACCATCCAGCTTAGTGTCCAAACTAATATTAGGCTCTACACAAACGCAATTAATATCTCCCAACGTTGATACTAATCTAGCGATGGTTAACGATGGGCTTTCTCTTAGGTCATCGATATCTGGTTTAAACGCAAGTCCGTAACAAGCAATCGTAACTTTAGATTTTAACGCCGCAACATTTTCAAGCAGTAGCTCACCTGCAGCTTGCTTAACCTTTTGTACAACCCACTTAGGCTTGCTGTCGTTTATCTCTCGAGCAGATTTAATCAGGCGTGCAGTAACCGGCGATTTACTTACTATAAACCAAGGGTCGACAGCGATACAGTGGCCACCAACGCCTGGTCCCGGTTGCAAAATATTCACTCTAGGATGCAAATTTGCTAACTCGATAAGTTCCCAAACGTTAATACCCGCTTCATCGCAAATCATCGATAATTCGTTAGCGAAAGCAATACTCACATCTCTTGATGCATTTTCTGTAAGCTTCGCCATTTCAGCTGTTCGAGCGTTTGTAATAATACAGTCACCTTCAACAAAGGTTTTATAGAGTTCGACTGCACGCTGTGAGCACATTGGTGTTATTCCACCGATCACCCTGTCATTAGACACGAGTTCTTCTATGACTTTACCGGGTAATACGCGCTCAGGGCAATGTGCAACATTAACGTCAGCTGTTTCATCGCCATGTTTTGGGAATTTAAGTTCAGGTCGAAGTTCAGCAAGCCACTCGGTTACTTTTTCAGTCGCACCAACAGGTGAGGTGGACTCTAATATAACCAAGTCTCCCTTTTTCAATACAGGAGCAATCGCTAAACATGCTCTCATTATGTAGCTAACGTCGGGCACCGGAACAGACGAGTCTGTTTTTAAGAATGGCGTGGGAACCGCTATCAAAAATGCATCTGCAGGCTCAGGTTGAATCACCGCCATCAACCTTTTTTCTTTGACCGCTTTTGCAACAATAGCCCCAAGTCCTGGCTCAACTATGTGAATTTCTCCGCGATTTATAGTGTCTACTGCATGCTGATTGACATCAACGCCAATAACTTTTTTCCCACTAGCGGCAAACATTGCTGCTGTTGGCAATCCAATATAACCAAGCCCAATAACAGATATGGTTTCAAATGACATTTATAACACTTCCTTCAATAGTTGTTCCGCAATCCGTTTACAAGCATGGCCATCCCCGTAAGGGTTATGTGCAAAACTCATGTCTTTATACGCTTGGGTATCCGTTAGTAAGCGCTCCATTTCGAAGCAGATTTTTTCAACATCAGTGCCAACAAGCTTTACCGTTCCTGATGACACGGCTTCGGGTCGTTCTGTTGTGTCACGCATCACCAGAACAGGCTTTCCTAATGAAGGTGCTTCCTCCTGAATACCGCCAGAATCGGTCAATATGATCGTGCTGCGATCCATCAGATAAACAAACTCTAAATATTGCTGAGGTTCAATAAGTTTTATATTTGGTACGTTAGACAGCAAGCGATTAACCGGCTCAGAAACAGCGGGGTTTAGATGCACCGGATATAAAATTTCGACATCTTCGTATTTACTGGCTATGCGCGCTAACGCTTTGCAAATATTCTCAAATCCTTGACCGAAATTCTCTCGACGATGCCCAGTCACTAAAATAAGCTTTTTATTGTCGTCTAAATAAGCGAACTTTTTCGACATTTCAGATTGTAAATTTATGTCTATTTTTAGTTTATCTCTTACCAGAAGCAATGCGTCAATAACCGTATTTCCAGTCACGGTGATCGCATCGCTGTGAACATTTTCACGTAGTAAGTTATCTTGCGATTCTTTGGTTGGGGCGAAATGATAAGTGGTGATAGCACCGGTTAGTTTTCGGTTGGCCTCTTCCGGCCAAGGAGAGTAAATATTGCCTGTCCTCAATCCTGCTTCAACATGTCCTACTGCTATTTGCTCATAATAAGCCGCTAAACTTGTTGCAAAGGTAGTTGCAGTATCACCGTGGACAAGAACGACGTCGGGTTTGAAATCCATTAATACAGGCTTCATTTGCACCACTATCTTTGCGGTGACGTCGTTGAGCGTTTGCTTGTGCTTCATGAGATCAAGATCGAAATCAGGGTGAATATCAAAAAGTTCGAGAACTTGATCAAGCATCTCTCTATGTTGGGCAGTAACACATACCTTTAAGTCAAATCTTGAATCAGCTTCGAGGTATTTGACTAACGGAGCCATTTTGATGGCTTCAGGACGAGTACCAAATACACATAAGACTTTTTTCATGAATGCTTAATTTCCTATTAGAAAATGCGAATTGAATATTGTCGCAAATCCTACTGAAAACTGACATGCTTGTCACATTTATTTGTTCTAGGCTTTCAAACTATTGCCTTTCAAAAGATACCTTTAAATTATTGCGATGTTCTTATTTTTTAACATTATACCGATAGACAGGCAAATCTGACCCATCATATTCACACTCTTCTTTCTTAGCGGAAGCAGGCAACAGCATCCAATGCCTTCTGTGCGCAAATCCTAAATCAATAGCTTGCGCAGTATCAAAGCACGCTGCATCAATTTCAACATCCTCAATCAACAAATATTGGTTCTCTTGCTGCTGCCACTGATATGCGGCCATGAGTTGTTTTTTAAGAACGGTATGATAGCCAAAATGCACGATAGGGTATGGTGAGAATAAAATGAATTGTTCAGAAAAATTAATCAATGCTATTTCTGCTCCCTCATCAATATGCAATTGGGCTTCAGCATAAATATTTAAAGGCGTACTCACATCGTTGCGTAAGTAGTAGCCATAGGTGCTGTAACCTATCCACAATACGCTGAAAAATACAGGCCAAGCTACCCATCGAGAAAAGCCTTTTAACGCGAAGGTTCCCATCACACTAAACACACCAATACCCAAAAACAAAAACCATGGTTCAATATCAATCTTGTCCGTGAGCTTGGTAACGGCAGTCACATCCAACAAACCTAGTATAGCGATGAGAAGCAGAACACTGCCTAACAATAAGCTAAGCCCAAACAGGATATTTTTCACCACTTTTGAGTTCAGCAACACCGAGTAGAAAGGTGCAATAGACAAGGCCAACATAGGTAAGGCAGGTAAAATATAGACGCCTCGTTTACCGGGGCTGATGCTGAAGAAAACCACCACTAGTAATACCCAGCCAATCGGCAGAATAATGCGTGCATCTAGTTGTTTGAAGGCCTTATACCAAGGCTTCACCAACCACGGCAGCATCACGCTTAGCGGCAACCAAAACAAAGGAATAACAGAAGTCACATAATACCAAGCCGGTTTTATGTGATGCCAAGAATCTGTATAGCGCGTTACCGTTTGCTTAAATAAAATGTTATCCCGGTAGAGCTCCAGTGCTGCGTTATCCGACGCCCCTACTATAAGTAGCATTGGAATAAACCAAAGACCAATAGCGCCAAGCATAATGAATGGCCCTGCTGACCATGCCCACCAAGGACTGGTTGCAATGGATACTTTGTCTCGTGTTTTGAATCGGTAGAACGCATAGGGAATGAGCATCAACAAGGGCAAAAATCCGACGCCTTTCGTGATCACGCCAATACCCATGAAAAACCACGCCATGGCGTACCATCTATACTTACCGTCAACTAACCAGAAACGCAATAAGCCATAGCAGCCTATTGTGATAAAAGCACAAACGGTAGCGTCTATTTGAGCAGTTTTGCTTTGCAATAAAAATTGAATGGTAAATAACAACAACCAGCCTGCAATGAGACCGGTCTTTTTGTCCCAAAGACGCTTTCCGATATCAAAAACAAGAAAAATCGTGAGCAAGCCTGCAAGCGCTGAAGGCAGCAAGAATGACAGCCTCAACGAGCCCGTAATCCAATAGAACAAAGCGATAGACCACATAAAAATGGGTGGCTTGTCTGGGTAAAACTCTTGGGCTCTTGCTGGGAAAAACCACTGCCCCGTTTCCACCATTTCTTTAGCCACGAGAGCAAAACGGGGCTCATCCGCAGGCCAAGGATCTCTCAGCCCAATACCTATAAATATCAGCAGTACTGTAGCAATAAATAAAAACGTGAATGATGTTGATAAGCGCTCAATCGTTCTCATCGCGCTGGGGCTGAGTTGCAAAAATTGTGAATTCATTTAACGGGACTCGAATCTGCAAGCGTGCTTTGTTCAAGCGAACGTCTGTGTTTTTTATATAACAAAAAGCTTAGATAACTCGATACAAAAAACAGCAATACACTCACTATAATTTTCCATTCAGAGCCTATCAGCATGCCTTTTCCTAACAAAGAAAATATAAACATTTGTGGAATATAGCCAATACCAGAGCCAATAAAGAATGCACGAGGACTCACGTTTGTGCTACCCGCAATTAAATTTGTCAGTACGTTGCTGCCCAGAGGCAATAAACGAATAATGATTGTTTTTCGGGTTGGCTCTTTCGCCAGGAATGCGTTCACCCGTTCCGATTGCTTGTGAAAATTCCTTCGAATTAACGGCTTAATGACTATTTTAGATAGATAAAAAGTAACGATACAGCCGCCTAAAGTGGCAGCTGTAGCTAATATCACGCCTGATATTGCACCGAAAGCATAGCCTCCTAAAAAAGCGACAACTTGTCGCGGTGCACCGCAAGCAGTAATAAAAACGCTGATGCCAAAAAAGTATATCGCGCCCTTCATACCATTATCTCTAATGTCCCTGTCAATCCATGTCTGGTTAAAACTTGACACTATGTCCATATAGGTAAACACATAGCCAATGACGACACATAGAACAACCGTCCCTAAACCTTGTTTATACCATTTTAGTGAGGGCTCCTTAATCATCAGGAAATAGCTCTCTTACCACGGGCAGTTTATTCCGACGCTGCAGCCACATAACCCCCAGCATGTCTACTAAACCCGCAAACAACCTACCCCACATGCCGTAGTTAGATTCCCCATGCTGGCGATCTCGATGGCCAACTTCAACCACTACAATCTTACCGCCCAATCGTTTTATCAACGATGGTAAGTAACGGTGCATATGATTAAAATAAGGGAGTCGAAGAAAGGTTTTGCGCGGAATCACCTTTAATCCGCAGCCAGTATCAGGTGTATCATCACCTAACAACGTTGCACGGACACCGTTGGCTACACGAGATTGAAAGCGCTTCCAAGCGGTATCTTTTCTTTTTTTTCTATAGCCGGCAACACAAAAATCGACGCCTTTTGGAAAAGCTTCGGCAGTTTTAATAAGATTAATCATATCCGCTGGATTATTTTGTCCATCGGCATCAATTGTGACAATCAGCTCTCCACAAGCCTGTTTCACACCTGTATAAATGGCAGTACTCTGACCTACAGAACTGTCGTGCTGAATTAACCTAACTTGGTCGGGGTAGCGTCGCATCAATCCCAATACTTTTTCTGCAGTGGAGTCACTACTTCCATCGTCAATATAGATGATCTCGAATTGATATAATGAATCTAAATGCGTAATGATTTCGTCGACGAGAATGTCAATATTTTCGGCCTCGTTTTTCGCCGGTACAACTATGCTGATATATTTAGACGACACGTCCATATCCTTCGCTTTTCAATAATAATGAATTCAGATTACTGCGAAGACTACAATCTGAAACTTAAGTACTCCTTAAGGCAACCTGAAATTTTAACAATGCTGACAATATTGAATATAAAGCTTTTGTTTTTAGCATAGTCTATGTTGATTAAAACGATGGATTATTTGAAAAATCAGAATAAATGATTTTAGACAAGTTTATAAATACGGGATAAAAAAATGGCTGAACAAGTCAGCCATTAAAAACCGCCACTAGAAGGCAGCGCTAAATTTGTGCTACGCCTCTAGTTTTCGTTTAAGAAAACCTAGAGGCTCAGCAATCTCGGGAGAGTATCGAGCAGTGTATTATTAATATTGCTTATTCTTTCTCTTCAGCATCAAGATCGGCCGTTTCAGCTTCAGCAACTTCTTCTACTTTCTTGGTCTTAGGCATTAATAATTCGGCACGAATGAGCGCTTCGATTTCTTCTGCCATTCCGACATGTTCTTTTAGATACTTAACGACGTTAGCTTTACCTTGACCAATTCGTTCGCCATTGTAGCTATACCAAGCACCTGCTTTTTCAACGAGCTTCTGTTTTACGCCTAAGTCAATTAACTCAGCTTCTTTTGAGATACCTTCGCCATACATAATTTGGAATTCGGCTTGTTTAAACGGAGGGGCTACCTTGTTTTTGACAACCTTCACCCGCGTTTCGTTTCCGACCACCTCATCACCGTCTTTAATTGCGCCGATGCGACGAATGTCTAAACGAACTGACGCGTAGAATTTAAGCGCGTTACCACCAGTCGTGGTTTCTGGGTTACCGAACATCACACCAATTTTCATACGAATTTGGTTAATGAAAATAACCAGTGTGTTTGAACGTTTGATGTTAGCCGTTAATTTACGTAAAGCTTGAGACATCAAGCGTGCTTGCAGGCCAACGTGTGAGTCACCCATGTCGCCTTCGATTTCAGCGCGAGGCGTTAACGCGGCCACGGAGTCAACAACCACCACGTCAACGGCGTTCGAACGCACGAGCATGTCACAAATTTCTAGCGCTTGCTCACCGGTATCGGGCTGAGAAACAAGCAAATCATTAATGTTCACGCCTAACTTTTCAGCATAGATAGGGTCAAGCGCATGCTCGGCATCAACGAAGGCACACGTTTTGCCTTTCTTCTGTGCTTCAGCAATAACTTGCAGCGTTAAGGTTGTTTTACCTGAAGACTCAGGACCATATACCTCTACAACACGGCCGCAAGGAAGACCACCTATGCCTAATGCAATATCGATTGTGAGTGAACCGGTTGATATTGCTTCAATATCTAAAGCTTGGTTGTCACCCAAACGCATAATAGCGCCTTTACCGAATTGCTTTTCTATTTGACCTAGAGCTGCGTCGAGCGCACGACTTTTATTTTCACTCATGCCTTTGTCCTCTTTACCTGTTCTTCTTTCTGGTGCTGTCTTTTTTGTTTTTTCAGCTGATTTTTTTAACATGGCCGTAGCTCCTAGGTGTATTCGATGTTGTTTTGGTAAGCTTGCAGGCTATGTTAATAGCGCTAACAGTGCTTTTATTGTTTAGCAAATAACGCACTTACCAAACCGTTTATCATTAGTTGTATTTGCCGTTGGGCCATTTTTTATTATGGGGTAAACCAACACACCTAATCATTTATATCGCAAGTATACTGTATAACCATACAGTTTCAATACTGAATTTCAAAAAAAATTTATCTTTATGTATTTATTGGTATTTTTGTTTTTCGCACTGTTTAACGAGGGTAATTAATAATATGAATGACGACACAAAACTCAGTTTCATACAGTACTTATTGTTAATATTATCTAAACAAAGCTTACGTGTTAACTAGGCTGACGATCAGTTCTTTCAATGCAAGATTGATGGCTTGTTCTCGAACTTGCTGTCTATCGCCACTAAAACACCTTGAAAAACAGCGTGTTTGTACCAGATTATTCGAATTACTGAGGGAGTTTTTCGAGTGAAGATTATCGATTTTATTTTTCTGCTCTGCTTCTAGACCATTGGCTCTGAGAATACCAGCGCTGCCGTTTTTCGCTCTGCGATCATCCACAGTTTTCGCAATAGCAAACCACACCAAACCCACCGGCTTAGAGGCTGTGCCGCCGCCAGGACCAGCAATACCACTAATAGCAACACATAAATTAGCGCCACTTTTACGCAGTCCGCCCTCCGCCATCTCGTGCACCACCTCTGAAGAAACAGCGCCGAACTTATCCAAAGTCGCCAAGCTAACCCCCACTTCTTCATGTTTAGCCTGGTTGGAATATGTAACCCACGATTTTTCAAACCACTGTGAAGAGCCCGGCACTTCAGTAATGGCATAAGCTACGCCACCACCTGTGCATGACTCAACCGACGCCACTTTTTTGTGAGCAGCAAGCAGGCTTTCACCAAGGCTACGAGCGAGTGCTTCAACACTTTTTGTTGTTAAGTTTTGCAATGTCTATTTATATCCCTGTGGTTTTCATTACAATAGCGACACATATTAAAGACAAGCTGAAGTTGTCACAACAGAAACCTGTTTAAAAAGCATGCCAAATAAAAAATCCGATAAAGTTAACGCAAGCGGTCCAGCCAATACCCCTATGATGACGCAATATCTAAAGATAAAGGCGGATCATCCGGATATTTTGCTTTTTTACCGCATGGGCGACTTTTATGAGCTGTTTTTTGACGATGCTAAAAAAGCATCTAACCTACTTAACATATCCCTCACCGCTCGCGGCAAATCGGGTGGCGAGCCCATTCCAATGGCCGGCGTACCTTATCATGCTGCTGAAAACTATTTAGCGAAACTGGTCAAAATGGGCGAGTCGGTTGCAATATGTGAACAAATTGGCGACCCGGCCACCAGTAAAGGTCCTGTAGAACGTGCAGTTCAGCGAATTGTAACGCCGGGCACGGTCACAGACGAGGCCTTACTAGAAGAGTCAAAAGACTCTGTTTTGTTGGCTATCACCAAAGTAAAAGACGTTTACGGACTTGCATCGATCGATATAACAAGCGGCCAGTTCATGATATTTGATGCGCAAAGTGACGAAGCGTTTCAAGCCGAACTTCAGCGTATTCAGCCGGCAGAAATTCTGTATCCAGAGCAATGCGCCTTTTTTCACTTAATCGAAAAATGCAAAGGCCTGAGAAGACGCCCACAGTGGGAATTCGACACCGACACAGCAAACTTAAAGCTCAATACCCAGTTTGGCACGAAAGAACTTGATGGTTTTGGCATTAACAACCAAGCCGTTGCGATAGGTGCAGCAGGATGTGTATTGCAATATGTGCAAGAAACCCAGCGCACAGCCCTTCCGCATTTAAGGAAAATAAGTCAGTACCGCGCAGATGAATCGGTGCTCATGGATGCTGCTACTCAACAAAATTTGGAGCTCACCAGAACCCTCTCTGGCAGTTCAGAAAACACTTTATTTGCCGTATTAAATAATACCTCAACGGCAATGGGGAGTCGCCTGCTGCAACGTTGGTTGCACCGTCCTATCACTGACAAGAACAAACTGCTATTCAGACAGAACACCATTGCTGACGTGCAAAGTCACAACTATTCGGTGCTGCAAGACTTCTTAAAACAAATCGGTGACGTTGAACGAATATTAGCGCGCATGGCCCTGCGTTCGGCGCGCCCCAGAGACTTTTCAAGGCTCAAAGAAGCTTTAAATATGTTGCCCGATTTACAGCAGTGGTTACGTGACTGCATTCCATCGTCGCAGCACGACACATTCAGCATGTTTAGCGCTGATATTGGCGAATACCCAAAGGTTGCCGAATTATTAAACAGCGCTATTATTGACAACCCACCCGTTGTCTTGCGCGATGGCGGTGTAATAGCAGAGGGCTACTCTGCAGAACTTGATGAACTGCGCGCTCTTTCAAAAGGCGCAACGGACTTTCTTGATCGCCTTGAAGTTAAAGAGCGCGAACGCACCGGCATTCCAACATTAAAAGTAAACTACAACCGAGTGCATGGCTTCTTCATTGAAGTGAGTCGTGCCAATAGCGATAAAATTCCGCCTGAATACGTTAGACGTCAAACGCTTAAAAACAACGAACGCTACATTATTCCGGAGCTCAAGGCGCACGAAGACAAAGTACTAACAAGCCAAAGCAAAGCACTCGCACTCGAGAAAAAACTCTACGAGGCCTTATTTGATGATATCGCTCCTGAGCTGCCAAACTTAATGCAAAGCGCAGTGGCTTTAGCCACCTTAGACGTGCTCACAAACTTCGCCGAGCGCGCAGACACCTTGAATTTGCATCGTCCAGAGTTGGTCGATGAAAACATCATCAACTATAGCGAAGGTCGCCACTTGGTGGTTGAAGAAGTCATGAACTCACCGTTCATCGCAAACCCGTTATTCATGGATGACAACACGCGTATGTTGATGATCACCGGCCCGAACATGGGCGGTAAGTCTACTTACATGCGTCAAACAGCACTTATCGTATTACTCGCTTACGTTGGCTGTTATGTGCCCGCACAAGACGTGAAAATTGGCCCTATTGATCGTATTTTCACGCGTATCGGTGCGGCTGATGATCTCGCTTCCGGGCGCTCAACCTTCATGGTTGAAATGACAGAAACCGCCAACATTCTCAATAACGCGACCGCAAATAGCTTAGTGCTAATGGATGAAATAGGCAGAGGAACCAGCACTTACGATGGTTTGAGCTTAGCCTGGTCTTGCGCTCAATGGCTATCGGAGAAACTACATGCATTCACCTTATTCGCAACTCACTATTTTGAGCTCACTAGCTTGTCGGACAGCATTCCGACAATTACAAACGTGCATTTAAGCGCGGTTGAACATAATGATGAAATACGTTTTATGCATCAGGTGCAACAAGGAGCCGCGAGTAAAAGTTATGGTCTACAGGTAGCTAAACTAGCGGGCGTCCCGAAAGCAGTTATCGACTCAGCAAAGCGCAAATTAGCAGAGTTAGAACGACTTGATGTGGTCAATGCCAACAATGAAAGATCACACGCTAACACGAGTGAGCAATCAAGCGATTCTGCAGCTAAGGCGTTGACGTCTAAAAAACATCAACTCACCTCAAACAAAACCAACGAAACCCAATTGAGCATGGCGTTTGACATTCAAGAGCATTGGCTTGAACAAAAAATCAAACAAATAGATATTGACGATCTCTCGCCAAGAGAGGCGCTAGCCTTGCTTTATCAATGGCGCAAAGAAATTAAGTAGTTTTCTCGCGCTTATCATCGATAATCCAAGAGAATGACAGCTAATCACACATTTTTCATTTACTCTGCGGGTAGTTTTTTAGTATACTATCCGCCCATCAAAGCACGCCTTCAATGTGCTCAAGGATCCACGATTCGGCCTTAAAAACACGCTTATTTTTAATTCACATTAATTCTAGTAAGCCTGCACGCCGCCTCGTTTGTGTTCCGAAAAACAGCTTATACAAAATGGATTTTACATAGATTCCGTTCAACTCAAGTATCTTAGGTTTTGCATGACAAATTATATTTTCGTCACCGGTGGTGTTGTTTCATCACTAGGAAAAGGAATTGCGGCAGCTTCCTTAGCCGCCATTCTTGAAGCACGCGGCCTAAAGGTCACTATGCTCAAACTCGACCCTTACATAAACGTTGACCCTGGCACAATGAGCCCAATTCAACACGGTGAGGTATTTGTTACCGACGATGGTGCAGAAACCGATTTGGATTTAGGTCACTACGAGCGCTTTATTCGCACCCGTATGACCAAGCGCAACAACTTCACCACGGGTCGTGTATATGAAGAAGTTATCAAACGCGAACGACGCGGTGACTACTTAGGCGCAACCATTCAGGTTATTCCGCATATTACGAACGAAATTAAGCGTCGTATTATTGCCGGTGCTGAAGGTAACGACGTTGCGATTGTTGAAATTGGTGGCACGGTGGGTGATATTGAATCACAGCCGTTCATCGAAGCTATTCGTCAGTTAGGTACCGAAGTGGGCCGGGAACACTCGATGTTCATGCACCTGACGCTAGTGCCCTACCTTGCTGCATCAGGCGAAACGAAAACTAAACCAACGCAGCATTCTGTAAAAGAATTACGCTCTGTTGGTATCATGCCAGACATATTGGTATGCCGTTCTGAAGTGCCATTGCCCAGCAACGAACGCGCAAAAATAGCCTTATTTACTAACGTAAACGAGAAAGCCGTTATTTCACTGCGCGATGCTAGCAGCATTTACAAGATCCCAGCAGCACTTAAAGCGCAAGGCATGGACGAGTTAGTCGTGAAGCGCTTTGGTTATGACTGTCCAGAAGCTGATTTAGCGGAATGGGAACAAGTACTTTATGCAGAATCAAACCCAACGGGTGAAGTGACTATCGGTATGGTCGGCAAATACGTTGAGTTACCTGATGCGTATAAATCAGTTAATGAAGCGTTAAAACATGCCGGATTAAAAAATCGTCTCACGGTTAATATTAAACACATAGATTCGCAAGATGTTGAAAGCAAAGGTATTCATATCCTGCATGACCTCGACGCAATCTTAGTTCCAGGTGGCTTTGGCGAGCGCGGAATCGAAGGTAAAATTGCCGCAGCAAAATATGCTCGTGAAAACGATGTACCTTACTTAGGCATTTGTTTAGGTATGCAGATTGCTTATATCGAATTTGCTCGTAACGTTGCCGGTATGGAAAACGCCAACAGCACAGAATTCGATCCTGACACACCCTTCCCTGTTGTCGGCCTTATTACCGAATGGCTAGACGCCGATGGCGGCAAAGAGATCCGAGATGTTTCCACCGATTTAGGTGGTACTATGCGTTTGGGTAGTCAACTTTGCCACTTAGAAAAAGGCAGTAAAGTTGAAAAGATGTATGGCAGCACTGAAATTTTTGAACGCCATCGTCACCGTTATGAAATCAACAACAACTTGCGCAGTGAAATTGAAAAAGCGGGTCTAAAAGTGAGTGGATTATCCACCGATAAGGCCTTGGTTGAAGTGATTGAAATTGAAGATCACCCTTGGTTCGTAGCGGGCCAGTTTCACCCTGAGTTTAACTCAACCCCACGTGATGGACACCCACTGTTTACTGGGTTCATAGCGGCGGCAGGTGAATACGCTAAAAACAAATAAGTAGGATATGAAGAGAGCACGAGCACGTAAAAGCGTGCTTTCTTAGTAGCTTACCGTCAATTATAAACAACATATAAAAGGAATAAAAATGGCGAATATTTCTCGCATTGTAGGTCGCGAAATTATGGATTCACGTGGTAATCCAACAGTTGAAGCAGATGTCTATTTGGAGTGCGGTGCAATGGGTCGTGCTTGTGCACCATCAGGCGCATCAACCGGTTCAAGAGAAGCTTTAGAACTTCGTGACGGCGACAAAACTCGTTATTTAGGTAAAGGTGTACTAAAAGCAGTAGCAGCAATTAACGACAAAATTGCGCCTGCATTATTAGGTAAAGACGCTGCGGCTCAGGCTAGCGTTGACCAATTAATGATTGACTTAGACGGCACTGAAAACAAAGAAGTGCTTGGCGCAAACGCAATTTTAGCAGTGTCACTAGCGGTTGCGAAAGCAGAAGCTATCAGCCAAAAGCTGCCTTTATATGCACACATCGCAAACTTAAACGGCACGCCAGGCGTTTACTCCATGCCCGTTCCCATGATGAACATCATCAATGGTGGTGAGCACGCCGACAATAACGTCGATATCCAAGAGTTTATGGTTCAGCCAGTTGGCGCACCTTCATTCGCTGAAGCATTGCGCACCGGCGCTGAAATTTTTCATAGCTTGAAAAAAGTGTTGTCTGCAAAAGGCTTAAACACAGCCGTGGGTGACGAAGGTGGTTTCGCACCAAACTTAACGTCTAACGCTGAAGCGCTTTCTGTTATCTCAGAAGCTGTTGAAAAAGCAGGCTACAAGATGGGCGTTGACGTGACTCTTGCACTTGATTGTGCAGCGTCTGAATTCTATAAAGATGGCCAATATGTGTTGTCTGGCGAAGGTAAATCTTTCGATTCAAACGGCTTTAGTGACTATTTAGCAGACTTAGCCTCTGAGTACCCTATTCTTTCTATCGAAGACGGATTAGATGAGAGCGATTGGGACGGTTGGGCGTATCAAACTAAAATTCTGGGTGACAAAATTCAGCTAGTGGGAGACGACTTATTCGTTACCAACACTAAAATATTGTCTCGCGGCATTGAAAACGGTGTGGCTAACTCAATTTTGATTAAATTCAACCAAATCGGTTCTTTAACTGAAACATTGAACGCAATTAAAATGGCCAAAGATGCTGGCTTTACTGCCGTTATCTCTCACCGCTCTGGCGAAACAGAAGATGCAACCATTGCCGACTTGGCTGTGGGCACAGCTGCTGGTCAGATAAAAACAGGCTCACTATGCCGTTCTGATCGCGTTGCTAAGTACAACCAGTTATTGCGAATTGAAGCAGAATTAGCGGAACAAGGTACACCGGCAGCATACAACGGCCGTTCTGAAATTAAAGGTCAGTAGTCAGTTGGTAAGGTAGGCCGATAAGGCCAGTTTTACAGGCTATTTGCCAATAAAATTAGAGTAGTTAATGAAAGCGGCATCTTTATGGTTTAAGATGCCGCTTTGTTTTGTGAATATAATAATTTAATTAAGTCAGTGATGAACGACCAGCAACCTAATCAAACCAACATATTTGGCCTAGCAGAGCAGTTTCCGAACGTCGCTGAGCTGTGTAATGCGTTGTATGAAAGAGAGTTGCTGAGCTTAGCCACGAGCAATATTAAAGATCCTATCCTATTAAAACGAAAACTCAGTGGCCTGACTTATCATATTAAAAACGCCGCCGAATTTTTGATCAACGAACCGACACCAATAGACGTTGATGTCCATAACGGTACGTGGAAATCGAAGCAAGCCAACAAATGCCCCGCAGCTAAACTGGTAGCGGACGAGCAATCGATAGCGAAAGCAGAAACTTGGTTTACCCAACATCACTATCACGGCGCTGTCGTTTGCGTATACGTAAATGACTATGGCAATGAGCACATCGAGCTTGATTCAATTGATATGTTCGCTAACCCGGTAAGCAAACTACACACGAATAAATTTGGTTGGTTTACTTTGAATGGCGAGTCGCTTGAAACAGCAAAAAACCACGTTACTCATCGACTAATTAAGCCAAATAAAGCGATTTTCAGTGCTGCTTGTAGCGGACATACTTGGAATACCAAGGGTAAGTCGACGCCGCGAGCATTGAGTTTGCGAGAGTTGTTGTTATCGACGAATATTAATTGGAAGACGTTTAGTTAGGTGTTCCTACAGCCCCACAAATTCATAATCCGTCAAACTTTCCAAAAAGTTTAACAAATCCTGTTTTTCTTCATCCGTAATATCGAAGCCTTGGACAAAAGGACTTTTAAGCGGATTGTTAACCCCATCACCTCTGCCACCAGCCGCATAAATATCAATCACCTCAGACATTGTGGCAACCGAACCATCATGCATATAAGGCGCGGTTAGCATGATATTACGCAAAGTAGGCGCCCTGAACTTGCCGCGATGCTTGGGGTTAAAAGTAATGTCAGCAAGGCCCTGATCGCCATTGGCATAGCTGCCCTTTCCATCGATATTATAAAGCCCAGTATTGTGAAACGACACTAAATCCAAGGTTTGCATGGCATGCTTGCTCGATTGCGTAAAATTAAAACCACCGTGACAGTGGAAGCACTCTAGCTTTTCAGAGAAGAACAAGTCCATGCCTCTTATTGCGGAAGGCGTTAATGCCTCGTCTTCATTAAAATACGCGTAGCGGTCAAAGTCGGAATTAAAGGAGGTTAAACTTCTAACAAACGCGGCAAGTGCTTTAACAATATGATCGAAGTTAATATCATCGTTTCCAAAAACGCTTTCAAATTCAGGGCCATAGTCGTCTAATTTGGCAAGGATGGCTTTTTCATTGCCCGTCACTCCCATTTCCACCGGCGCTTCATTAAATAAGGGTATCAGAATTTGATTTTCAACCTTGCCCAAACCATCATGAGCCCAAGTGAAACTGCCGTTGTAAGCCACGTTAACTAGCGCCATGGCATTGCGATTCAACACTTCGCCCGTAGTGCCAACCGACGTGGTTTTTGGCTCGGCGAACGCGAAGGCTTTCAAATGACAGGAGGCGCATGATTGCTTTGCATTTGCCGACAGTCGCACGTCGTTAAACAAACGCTCGCCCAGGGCCACTTTCTCTCGTGTCATTGGATTGTCGTCAGGCACATTAGGAGCGGGAAAACCTTCAGGAATGTTCCATTTATAAGGCGTAGCTGCTTTTTGCGGCGAACAGCCAGCTGTTGCTAACATTGTGATAGCTAAAATTAGGACTACGTTAAAAAAACGACAGCGAGGTCTTAAACGTCGAATCTGATTTTCACTATAGTCAACCATCTTCTTATTATCCATGCGATTGCTTACCTATACAGATTACTTAAAAATCGCATTCAGCTTCAAGTTTTCAAGCAATTGAGTGCAGGTAGTACTGTCAATACCAGAGAACATACAGCTGTTTTTTCTAGTTGCCTCGATATTACCCAGTATTGCGTCCAAGTGAATACTGACCTTAATCTGCAGCCGCTGCGCCTTACTATTCTTATCGTCAGCTTCAACCAGTTGTATTGAATCGAACGGCAGCGTAATTGCTACCGGGATTAAATTAGGCTGAGCACACGGCTTTTGCGGAGCACGAACCATTGCAGCCGACTCACAGCCCACGCTGCCTAAATGAAACGACCATGGATCGCCAGACTCACTTTGCATATCCCAGCGAATAAATTTATAACCATTGCGCCAAACCCAAAACATGGACGAATCATTTAATGGCGACCCTTGTATCAACGGATTCTGGTGATTAACAGCAAAAGGAACGCCCACATTGAAGGAAAGCGTAATTGGTGTTTTAGCCTTCGCATCATAATTAACCCTGCCCCCATTAATTTTGGCAGTGATCGCTGTATTAGCTGTTGATTCTTCGCAGTCTATCGCTGGCCTAATCAAAGCAACTTGCTGGCTTTGCCAATCGTTATCGTCTAGGATAAATCGTTCAGAAAAGTTGAGCGAAAACTGGCTAAAAAACATCGATAATTCTATTATGCGCCATTGCTCATTCTGAATATTGAGTGCTTGCCCGCATTGAATTTCTTGTTCTTGGAAGTATGGCGTAAAAATGATCTGAACTTCATTTTGATTTTCTGCATCATGGCTGTTTATTCCGTTTTCAGTCGCATTAATAGCACCATTTGAAGCAGTTGCCGACTCTGGCGCTGGCGAACAAGCACTCAAAATTAACGCGCATATAAGCACTAAATGTTTTACATTAAGATCTTGTTTGAATGTAGCAGAAAGTTCAGAAAACACTTTTGATGTTAATAACTGGTCGAATAAATATGTCATTGAGTACAAAATAAACGGAATCATTATGAAAAGAATACTCGTTAGTTTACGCATATTGCTTGTAATTACCACAGGGATTTGTGTGCAAGCAAACGCTCATACCGAGCATGATAAAGCCCGCTTCGTTGCTGAAAAAGGCGTTGACACAGGTGATTGTAAAAATCGATTTCGCCCCTGTGCTTCCATTGGTTATGCCGCGCAGCAAGCCAATAAAGGGGACGCCGTTTTAGTGGCTCAGGGCACTTACGAATTAACTGAGTTTGCCGACGTTTTTTATCTAATCAGTGACGTTGTTCCTGCGCTAGGCGGCTTTCAAACCTTAGACAACTACCAAGTACAAAACCCGCAGGCATTCCCAACCACCTTAATTGGCGTGCCGGCACAATATGCTAATCAGCTCTATGAAAAAGGTTTTGATGTTATTGCTGACAAGAAAGGCAACACTGCCGAAAATGCGCTTGATTTAGATAAGAGTCTCGATGCCGTTAAAGCCATGTACGAATCACAAGCAGAAACGGCTTGTGTGAATGGCACAGCAGGTAGATTTGCTTGTAATAATATTTCTCTTTTATCGCACCTCCCTATCAGCGACTTCCCTACCAACAGCACAGGTGCTAACGACATTTGGGGCCATGTCGACCTCAACACCATGAAAGAATACGCACTGTTAGGGCTCAGACGAGGAGTTGCACTAGTCGACGTATCTGATCCAACAAACCCCGTAATTATTAACGCAATTTCAGGTCAAAATACAACGTGGCGCGATATGAAGGTATATCAATACTTCAATAGCGATACCAATAAGTGGGAGGCTTATGCCTATGCCACCGCCGATAGCACAACAGAAGGCCTGACTATTATGGATTTAAGCAATCCTGATGACGGTTTAGTGTTAGTAAGGCGCGATCTTACAGATTCAAAAGCACACAACATCTACATTTCAAACGTCGACTATGGCTTGAACCTACGTGACAGCGCCGCCGTTCCACAAGTGCATATTCTCGGTGCTGATAACCTAGGCGGCTCAATGCGCAGCTACCGTTTAAGCGACCCGGAACAGCTAGCGCCAAGTTACTCGCTTTCAGGCGCAACACGCAGCGATTACACTCACGATGCATCATCACTGTTGATCAACGATGCACGCGCCGACCGTGACTGTGTTAACGCCTCTTCCGCTGGCTGCACGCTCATGCTCGATTTCAATGAACAAACTTTGCGACTGTGGGACCATTCAAACGTTAAAAATGCGGTAGAGTTATCAGCTGTGTCATATCCAGATGCAGAATACACGCATTCAGGTTGGTGGACTGAAGACAGACAATATGTGATTTTGCATGATGAACTCGACGAAAGTAACCGAGGCTTGAACACAACCGTTCATGTGTTTGACATTTCTGACCTAAACGACCCTACTCTTGTTTCCACGTGGCGCGGACCAACGCGAGCAATCGACCACAACGGTTTCGTTCGTGGCAATAAATATTATATGTCAAACTATGAGCGCGGCGTAACAATACTCGATCTGTCAGATCCATTGGCGCCGACAGAAATAGGCTTCTTTGACACTTTTCCTTCGTCTAATAACGCGGGCTTTAATGGTGTTTGGGGTGTTTATCCTTACCTACCTTCCGGCATTATTTTAGCGAGTGATATTCAAGGCGGCTTGTATATTTTAAAAGACGAGACGCAAAGCGCCGCAAAGGATGATATTCAATTTTCAACAAAAGCCTATGCTGTCACCGAGGGCAACACAGTCGACATCATCGTTGAACGTTCAGGCACAAGCGCAATATCAGTCGACTATAAAATCATGCGCGGCGCTGTCAGTGTAAGTGACTTTTTTGCTCCCGAGAGCGGCACGCTAACGTGGAGTGTGGACGACACCGATGCAAAAGTCATTAGCATTGAAGCCTCTAATGACAATATCGACGAAGGTGTTGAGACCATGTTTATTCGCCTAGAAAATGCATCAGACAATGCAGAGTTAGGCCTGCCAAACATCGCTAAAATTGATATCCAAAGCTTAAGCGGACTGGCCTCGTCTATTGTCTTAGATGATGACAACGTAACTGTAAAAGAAACTGACGGAACGCTAAGTTTAAGCGTCACGAGGTTAGGTGGTTCTGACCAAGCAGCTACCGTTAGTGTGCGCATTGAAAATGACTCAGCAGAAGATGGCGCCGATGTCAGCTTATCCGCTAATTCATTGGCATGGGCCGCAGGTGAATTGGGTGTAAAAAATATTGACATTAGCATCGTTAACGACGATTTGAGTGAAGATAACGAAAGCTTCGCCATCGTTCTTGATAACCCTCAAAATGTCGCAATTTCAGGTTCACCAAGAGTAACCGTCACGATACGAGACGACGAATCAAACCTTGCACCCGCCATCAATACTGAAACAAGTTTGAATGTGAATACCCGTCAATCGGCTACTTTGACAGCCTCGGCAAGCGATCCTGAGGGTGAAAGCATGACGTTTGCCTGGGAACAAGCTTCTGGGCCAACAGTTAACTTGTCAAATGCCGACAGTTTGTCTGCCGGTTTTACCGCACCCAATACCGCGGGCACCTTAGAATTCACTTTTACCGCAACGGATGACTTCGGCGTCGCCACTTCCATGAGTGTGACAGTCATTGTCGCCGCAGCCCCAGTTTCTGCGCCTCCTAGCAATTTGAGTTCAGGTGGTGGCGGTGCCATTTGGTTGATGAATATTTTGCTGCTGCTAACCTTATTTAGAAGAGTAAAAGCAGCGCGGCATTCGCGCTGAATAAGAAAAGGGTTTACTGATTTAGTGAGCCCTTTTGCTTTCTATAGTATATCCTGTGCTATTGCATTCAACGCGCACGTAGCACCATATAATCCAACTAATCTCAAAAGGCACTTCATTGAACAGCAGCACTTCAATACTTTCATGGCTATTCTCACATTTACGCCCCTATAGCAGCAAAGTTGTTTTTGCTTTAATCGCCCTCGTTGTTGGCGCAATGTCGTGGTTGATTTTAGGGCAAGGCATCAAGATGGTGGTTGACCAAGGCTTCGTTGCGGGTGATGAATCTATGTTGCTCAGTTCACTTGTTCTGGTATTAGTTATCGCATTTATTGGCAGCATCGCAACCTATTGCCGGTTTTATCTAATGGTTTGGCTTGGAGAGAGAGTATGCGCCGATATCCGCAAAGCCTTGTTTTCGCATTTAGTCACCCTGTCGCCTAGCTTTTATGCAGAATCTCGCACGGGTGAAGTTATTTCCCGATTCACCAGCGACACCACGCTATTGCAATCCGTAGTTGGTACTGGCGTTTCAATGGCACTGCGCTCACTTGTTATGTTTATTGGTGCGCTTATCTTAATGGCGATCACCAGCACCACGCTCACCGTTTATGTGTTCATTGCCGTGCCCGTCATTTTACTCCCGATAAAATTATTGGGTAAAAAAGTGCGTCATTTTGCCAAAATCAGTCAGGATGACGTGGCTAATATGGGTACCTTAATTGACGAAAGCCTACATGAAATACACACCTTGCAGTCCTACAATCACGAACGCCAAAGCGTTAATGACTTTGATGCCAGCGCAGAACAAATTATGCAAAGCGCGTCAAAACGCATCCACTATCGCGCCCTTCTTATTGCGATGATCATGTTTATCAGCCTAAGCTCAATATTCATTGTGGGCTGGATTGGTGCCATTGACGTTATTTCCGGCGCTATTACAGCGGGTGAACTTACTGCCTTCGTTTTTTATGCTGTGCTAGCAGGCGGCGCTATAGCCACCATTAGCGAGGTGATTGGTGATCTACAGAAAGCGGCTGGCGCAAGCGAACGCATTGTCGAGTTGATGAACACCGTATCTGATATACCCATTGACTCGTCGGCGTCAAACCTCAGCACACAAGCAGATGAGGTCTTTGAAAAACCAGCAGTAAACGTCAATATCAAAGGTTTTAGAATTAATGAACAGGCCTTAGTTGAGGCTAACAAGCCCATATTAACGCTGCATAATGTAGGTTTTAGCTATCCGAGCGTGCCGGATAAAGAAATCATCCATGAAGTATCTTTCAAGGTGATGCCCGGCCAAAAAGTGGCCATTGTGGGACACAGCGGCGCAGGTAAATCAACATTGTTTGATTTGCTGATGCGCTTTTACGACATTGATTACGGCGATATTTTAATTGGTGATACCGCACAAAAAAGCATAAGCACACATGATATTCGCCGCCAATTTGCATTAGTTCCACAAGATGCCGTCATATTCGCAACGACCGTTTTAGACAACATTCGCTTATCCAATCCAGCCGCAAGTAAAGAAGACGTGGTTGAAGCAGCTAAACTTGCCTTTGCGCATGAGTTTATATTAGATTTTGTGGACGGTTATGAAACGCAGCTAGGCGAGCGCGGCGTGAAGCTGTCTGGCGGTCAAAAGCAACGTATTGCAATAGCACGAGCGATTTTGGCCAAACGCCCTATTCTGTTATTAGACGAAGCAACCAGTGCATTAGATGCCACCAGTGAAAAATACGTCAAACAAGCCTTGGATTCGCTAATGACCAAAACCACCACCTTAATTATTGCGCATCGTTTATCAACCGTGATTAATGCTGACAATATTATTGTGCTGGAGAAAGGCAGAGTGCTCGCGCAGGGTAAGCATGCCGAGTTGATGGCAGCGAGTCCGGTTTATAAGGAATTTGTTGAGTTGCAGTTGAGCTAGTTTACACGTGACATTATATGTACAAAGTTGCATTATTTACTTCTATTAAAAAATGAGGACAAAGCCTTTGTCTGATATAACGAAACTATTAGCCAATTTGGTATCGCAAGATGACTTCACGTCTGTTGTTATAAATAGTGCAGAGGCGAGCGAGCTTTATTTAAAAGGCACCGAGGGTTTAGAGCGGACTATTTTTGGCGCCATAAAAATCAAACGCAGCGAAGATATTCCACTTGTATTCGCCGCAGTAAATCAGCTTCAAGACTCCGAGCGCCTTACGCTATATCCCATTTCAACTGGCAACAACTGGGGTTACGGAACGTCACTGCCTAACCAAAGTAATAAAGCAGTCATCCTCGATTTATCAGCCTTAACAAAAATTACCGTGGTGAACGCTGAACTCGGCCATATCGCGGTTGAACCGGGTGTGACTCAAGGTTCATTAGCCGATTTTTTTGCAGACAACAACCTTCCGTTTATGGTACCCGTTACGGGCGCAGGCCCGAGTGTATCTATTTTAGGCAATGCCCTAGAACGAGGTTATGGGATCACTCCGCATCAAGACCACTTTGGCGCTTTGAACGATCTCAAAGCTTATCTTCCTAATGGAGAGCATTATTTATCGCCGCTGTCAGAGTTACTTGCTAAGGCCAATGCAGATGAATTTGGCGTAAACACGTCCTACAAATGGAATGTTGGTCCTTATTTAGATGGATTATTCACGCAGTCTGGCTTGGGGGTCGTTTATGAAGTGACCATTCGCGTTAAGCGGATAACGGAATCTTTCGATTCGTTTTATATTAACTATCAAAACGACGAAGATATTACTCACGCCTATGATTTTATTAGAGAAACATTAGAACGCTATGACGGCATAGTTGGCTCCATCAATTTAATGGACAAACGTCGACTAATCTCAATGTTGTCCAAAAATCCAAATTTGATCACATCATCTCTCTTGAGCCCAAAGCAGATTTCACAAATTTCGAACAAGAAAAGTATTCCCGCTTGGACCGTGGTGGGCACAATTTATGGTGATACCGATATAGTCAAAGCCGTCAAAAAGAAAGTTAAACTGCTAGCCAAGCTGCATGCCACCAAAGTCATATTCTCAAATGACCTTTTGGTTAAGACCGGTAAAACGGTTTTTAATAAGTTACCTAAATTCGTATTTCCCTCCGTGCATAAACAATTGGACTCATTGGCAAGCGGCGTCGAAATAATGCAAGGCAAACCCAATACCATAGCGCTTACCTTAGCTTATTGGCGAAACAAGCTAACACGCCCCGAAGATAGCGAAAGCCTTGATCCAGCCAAAGACGACTGCGGTCTTCTCTGGTATGCACCATTAATCCCAATGAATAAAAACAAGTTGATTGAATATGTTGCACACGTGAGGGATATTTGCCGACGATACGGTATTGACTCAATGATCACGTTCACTAACCTAAAACATGATTTAATCGACAGTACGGTTCCCATTCTCTTCAACAAAAGTGACGCTAAGCAAACTGATTTAGCGCAACGATGTTTAGCCGAATTAGTCGAAAAAGGCTTAGCCAGAGGATATGTGCCCTATCGCCTTAATATTGAGCAACAACAATTATTGTTCACGGACACAGTTTCAGCTCAGCGGTTAATGCAAGGCATGTATACGCATACCGACCCTAATCGTATCTTGCAACCTGGCCGTTACGGCAAGTAAGTTAAGAGCTTTTGAAAAATCTTGTAACAATTAAGCAACAATTTTCATTCAAAGCAAACTAAATTAAGCATCCGAAAGTAGTAATATGCTGAACTTGCTTCAACGAAGCACTCGCGCCTTCGACAGAAAGGCAACATATAACTCGCATTGGAAAGCATTATGTTTGTAAACCTTACACGTAAATCTTTGCTTGCCGTTTTTTTCTCTTCACTGGTTTTTACCGCCTTTGCTGAAGATAAAAAAGATGACGCAAAAAAAGATGATGAAAAAGATAAAGAAACACTTACTCAAATACTAGAGAAAAAAGACGCTTTTGACGGTTTCGTCAACATCTATCGCGACAAAGAGGATGGCAGTGGTTTAGTCGTTTTTGATGAGTCACAGTTAAACAAGCCCTTCCTCTATTTTGTGTCCACTGTTGATGGCGCTGTTGCTGCTGGCACTTTTAGAGGCCAATTTAGAGGCTCTCGCTTAATTGAGTTTCGTCGTAATTACGACAGAATCGAAATCATTTCAACTACGCCTAGATTTTACTTTGACCCAGAAAATGCGGTCAGCAAAGCATCTGATGCGAATATTAGTGAAGCTGTTTTGGTTTCAACAAAAATAGAGCACGAAGAAGACGGTAAAATCGCGATCTCTTTAAGCGATTTATTCGCTAATGAAGACTTACACAAAGTATCGCCAACGCCGTCGGACAATCCAGAAGCGGAAAAACGCCGCTTTAAGCCGGGCAAATTGTCAAAAGACAAAACCAGCATCAGCGAAATCAAAAACTTCCCGGAAAACACCCACGTTGTGGTTCGCTACGTTTACGAAAACAGCACGCCTAAAGTTGACGGTGGTGATGAAGTTTCTGACCCGCGTTACACAACGCTACACATTCAGCACGCCTTTATTAAAGCGCCTGAAAACAACTTCAAGCCACGCCGTGACGATGCCAGAATAGGCTACTTTTCACAGCAGTTTGACGACTTAACGTCTGACCAAACAGCAAACTACCGCGACGTGATCAATCGCTGGGATCTACAAAAGAAAAACCCAGGCGCTGAAGTTTCTGACCCAGTGAAACCAATCACTTGGTGGATTGAAAACACGACTCCGCTTGAATGGCGTGACACAATCAAAAACGCGACTCTGGCGTGGAACAGCGCTTTCGAAAAAGCCGGCATTAGCAACGCAATCGAAGTAAAGGTTCAGCCTGACGATGCAACCTGGAGCTCAGACGATGTTCGCTACAACGTATTACGTTGGACCTCTTCACCTCGCCCTCCTTTTGGCGGTTATGGACCCAGCATATCGCACCCATTAACAGGGCAGATTATTGGTTCTGACATCATGTTGGAATACAGCTTTATGAAAGGCCGCTGGATTGCCGGTGAAATGTTCACCGACGGCTATGCTTCGTTAAGCAATAGCTTACAGGGTGACGAGCGCATGAACTGCTCTCTCGGCCATGAACTCAACCTCGGTATGATGTTCGGTCAGTATGCAGGAATGGCTGACGGCATGGGCAAAATTGAAGAAGAAAAGCTACTGCGCCAATCTATGGCATACCTCATTCTTCACGAAGTAGGCCACACCTTAGGCTTGAACCACAACATGATGGCATCGCAACTGCACGGTCATGAGGAAGCCCACGATGATTCAATTACCAAAGGCATTCTTGCTGGCTCAGTGATGGACTATCCATCGGTTAACTATGCACCCGTTGGCAAAGAACAAGGTGACTTCTACACAGAAAAACCGGGTCCTTATGATGACTGGGCAATTTTATATGGTTACTCAGAAGCACTTGCCGATCCAGAGCAGGAAGAAAAGCGCCTAACAGCTATTTTAAGCCGCTCTGCCGAGCCAGAACTAGCCTTTGGTAACGATGCCGACGATATGCGCTCTGTTGGCCGTCACGTTGACCCTCGCATCAATATTTTTGATATGTCGGGTGAAGCCGTTGATTATGCGCAAGACCGTTTTGAACTTATCAAGCATATGGCTGGCAAGCTAAAAGACAAGACGCTAGTAGACGGTCGTTCTCACAACGATCTCACTGTTGGCGTTAACGTTCTGTTTGGTGAATTTGCACGCCAAGCTTCTGTTGTTTCACGCTACATCGGTGGTGTTTATTTGAACCGTGCGTTTGTGGGCCAGCCTGGTTACACGCAGCCGCTAACACCGGTGCCTGAAGACGAGCAACAAAAAGCGATGAATACGCTAATGAACTTTGTATTCGCACCTGATGCCATTGATGAAATGTCACCTTTGTTTGCGTTCATCCAGCGTCAGCGTCGTGGTTTCAGTGGTTGGGGACGCGATGAGTCACCTCGCCTGCACGACATGCTGCTAGGTGCACAAAAGAACGTACTTGATCATGTTACGCATCCAAATGTGTTAATTCGCCTTACTGACACAACACTTTACGGCAATACTTTTACCGCTGAGAAAATGATGAGCCGATTAACGGACGCTATGTTTAAGGCTGATATCAAGGGCGATGTAAATTCGTATCGTCGTAACTTGCAGGTTGAATACGTAGACCGTTTAATCAAAATGTCGGGCTTAGAGAAAGACAGCGGTTATGACAACTTCGCGCAAGCATCTGCTATGTATGAGCTTGGTCGAATTGCAGATATGGTTGAGAGGTCGCGCGGTGATCAGGCGACTAAAATTCATAAAGCGTTTTTGAAGGATAGGATTGAGCGGGTTTTTTATAAGGGGTAATTCTAAATCAGCACGGGGCGCAACAGGCGCCTCGTGCTGCACCAATCAGAAGGTATGCAACAAAGCCCTACGGGATCATATTCTCACTTTCTACTTTATCTTGCGTGAAAAACTCTTTTAAACGCATCCAACTTTTTTTAATTAAATGCGGAATGAGTAGCCTCAATGGCATCCTCAATAGATGTCCTCGCCAATATAAAATGAACTGCGCTACAGGCGTCTTCCAGTCGCGACAAGAGCTATGATTAGGTTGGAATACACTGATAAAACAAAAATCTTGAACAGCCCCCATCAGTTTTGAATTGCATCGTAAACTTTCAGTGTCAAAATTATCTAGGTTAGTGTTAAAAAGAAGATATGAATAACGCAATGCCAGTCTTACATAATTGTATAGTCCAAGCTCATTGGATCTGGCTACTAACTTAGCAAGGAAATGCTTCTTTTCGTTCGCATTATATTCTTGCTGAAAATGCTGCAATAACAAATGTATGTCAGACATGTCTCGTAACCCGTGATGAAACTCACTTTCCGTAAACAAATGTACGGCTGTGTGTATCAGTAAGTCGATATCACTTAGGGTATTCACGCTGCCAACGTGCTCTACCGTGACAATTTCTGTATGAAATTTTGAGGCCTCTGGACTATCAGCATTTGTCGGAGGAAGTATATTGTGATGCACATCTAGTACCGTGCCCCTGTGTACATGAGTCAGTGGGGGTATTTCATGCATCCACGTTCGATAATATTCCTCATCATAATCCTCTATTTTGGTTTGTATCCAATTCGAAAACTTTAAGGTTTGTTCTATTTTTTGTAGATCGAATTTTTTAACCAGTATATCGATATCGGAAAACGTTCTGCCATTAGAGCAAGGTAAGTTTTTAGTAATATATGCAGCACCTTTCAAAAAAATAGTACTGGTATTTAGGCCATGCAAGGCTTTAGCTAACTCGTAAAACTCTCTTTCTGCTTGCTTTCGTTGTTTTTGAGCAATTTTATATGCAGAGTCTAGGTGCCAAATGACTCGAGCTGATGGCGTCACACTTTCAACATCGCATAAATATTTTAAGCGGCCTACTAGCTGGCTAGCGTTAGCCTCTTTTAGAACTTGTTGCCATTGCGCATCGCTCAGGGTTTTAAGCTTATCTGGAGTTGAGAGCAGAGATATGAGTATCGACATTATAAATCCACCAGCTCGGAGAAAACGTGATTGGCTTCGTCAAAATCGCTGTATTCAAATTCATAGCATTGTACTTTATTTAGCAGTCTTGATATGAGTTCGAAAGCTTCGACACCAAGAATATGGTAATTAAAACTCTGGTCTATGATAATTTGAAATGCAGCCAATTTGTCAATCGGACGTAACGTAGCTTTGCTATTGGCAACATACTTTGGAAACACAAAGCTATGTAATTTCGCTGGCTCAGACATTCTATCTACACTGTCTTTTGGCGGTTTTAGTAATGAAACCGTTCCTTTATGAGTATCTTTGGCAATTGTGCTAAATACAGAACCCTCGACATAATTCTTAATAACATCAATGGAGTTATTTTTTAAGTTAATTGGTCTAGTGCAAGGATAAACAAGCTCATTCAGCAAAGAAATAAGCCCTAATTCGTCCGAAAACAAACGCCAACCATTGTATACGAGTGCCGCGGTCAGCGTGCTTTTGCCAGAGCCTGGTGCGGCAGGCATAACAATGACGTGACCATTTTTTTCAATTGTTCCGGCATGTAATAATAAAAACTGATGTGCCTTCGTTGCAACACACCAATTCATGCCCCATTCGAGCATGGCGAATGCATTATCTTTAGGTAGAGGTTTGAAGGGCGCAAATTCATCTAAGAAAAAGTCTACCTGAGGTTTAATGAAACGGCGAAGCTTTGAACGAGTGGTTATAGTGATATCAAAATCTACAAAGTCGTGTTTATTAACGCTAGGGTAGTCGCAATACATAGTCCGTACGTTATCTATAACCCGTTGATGATCGGTATTGATGGTAAAAGAAAACGGGCCAATTGGGAGGTTTAATTTAGTGAACATAGCGTTGAATACGTTACCTGAAGTGCAATAGCAGAAATGTTATATCTGAGACGCAATCGATGTTAAATGTCTTTTTCAACGATGATACCAGAGTTTAATGCTTCTGATATAAATTGTTCAAACTGTTCTTCAAGTTCATCTGTTTGTTCGTTGAATTGTTCACAAAAGACTGTGAAAAGATCCTGCTTTTTTTGCGGGGCAACCTTCAGTAGGCTTAGTACTAATTCATAAGGAAATTCTAAAAAGTGTGTATCTCCGCTAAAACTATTAAAGAGGGCTAGGCCCTCTTTAAATGTGCTTATCGAAATGTCTTGCTCAATACTCAACAAGGTTATTAAATACCAAGTTAAAATTTATCTCTATTAGCGTCTTCTAACCAACTTTGCGTTTGTGTCATTATTTCACTGATCGTTGTGTCAAAATAAAAGTTAGCGTGCAGACCATTGAACTGAGGGCTAAGCTGATTATTCCCTCCGAATAAAAAGTCTTTTTTAGCAGCCTCCCATAATTGCAGGTTCAATATTGCCACTGTGCGTTGCTTTAACAAACCACTCTCTCTATTTGTAACACCTGTGTTAGCCTTGCTATAACCATTTTTCTTGTCGTTTATAGCGTCACCAACGGTCCCGCTCAAATTGCTATAATACATACCTAAGGAACCGGAATAAAGGTCTGAAAGCTTGGTATCTTTCGTAATTGCGGGAATTAGAGCCCAAAACCCATTATTCATCGCATGGCCATTACTCCACGCGCCTCCACTGTAACCAAGCAGTAAACAAGGACCTGTCATGCCTTGGCTAGATGTATTATTTGATAAATTTCCAGAGAGTGAACATTGGCCGGCCCAAACGGGACGACTTGATACAGTAGCAATCAATGCTGACCCTGCGACTGCTTTCTTGAAAAAACCGCGACGACCAGCAGTTTTCACACTATCATCACTTTTCACTTCATTGTCCTTTGACGCCGATGTGTCATTTTTGTGTACCATTTTCATCATTCCTCTAAAAAATATCCAGCGCGAGTGTCAGTATAATTTACAATCATGCTTTATAACAGCCTATATGCGAGATATAAGCAATTTCCATGCCTAAAAAGCCATAGCAAAAGCTGTCAACACACTTCAAAATTCAAGTCGCATTTTGGGTAAGCGCGACAGCTTAACCGGTTTAATGAAATACAAGGTAAGTGTTACCGGTAATATGCTTGATACCACTTTACGAACTTCTCAATACCTTCATCTAAAGTGGTGTTCGGACGATATCCCACGTCTTTCACCAAGGCTTCTACATCAGCATAAGTGTCGGGCACGTCTCCCGGCTGCATTGGCAACAGATTCTTTTCAGCTGTTTTACCAAGGGCTTTTTCGATTGTCTCGATAAACGTAAGTAAATGCACTGGCGTTTGTGCACCAATATTATACACTCGCCATGGTCCTTTACTTGAGCTTGGAGAGGGCGACTTAGCATCCCAGTGCAGATTAGGTTTTGCAACATGCATCATGGTTTTAATAACGCCTGATACAATGTCGTCAATATACGTAAAATCACGGCGATGATTACCATAGTTATAAACATCAATGGGTTGGCCTGCACTTATCGCTTTCGTAAACTTGAACGGTGCCATGTCTGGGCGTCCCCAAGGCCCATAAACCGTGAAGAAGCGCAAACCCGTTGTCGGTAAATTATACAGGTGGCTATAGGTATGAGCCATCAATTCATTTGCTTTTTTACTTGCCGCATACAAGGAAACGGGGTGATCAACATTGTCATCAACACTGAACGGCATCGCTTCATTGGCACCATAAACTGAGCTAGATGACGCATATACTAAATGCTCAACCTGATTATGGCGGCAACCTTCGAGTATATTCATAAAACCAACAATATTCGCATCGATGTATGCGTGCGGGTTTTCAATCGAGAATCGAACGCCAGCTTGGGCCGCTAAATGAATAACGCGAGCGAATTTATGCTCTTTAAACAAGGCTTCCATCGGCTCTCGATGTGCAATATCCATTTTAATAAATCGAAAGCGAGCCGCGTTTTCATGCTCTGCAATCCAATCTAAACGTGCGTCTTTAAGCGCTGTATCGTAATAGTCATTGATATTGTCTATACCAATAATATCCACGTCCATATCGAGCAATTGTCGACATGTGTGAGCACCTATGAAACCAGCAGCGCCTGTTACTAGAACTTTCAATATTTTCTTCCCATAATTTGCTTGTGAGTATTGTATCTAGCAGTCCAACGTAATTATAGTGTTAACTTGACTGTAAATGATAAAACAGCACTTAGGCAATACCATTTTTCAGTTAAAGCGCTGATATTAAGAACTATAATTTTATGTCAATCGTCTCTGCTAACTTCCTAAGCTCTCGCACTGGAATAGCATAACTAATACCACTTGGGTTGGTTAATGCAGCTTCTTTACCTTCTGACACAAATACTTTATTGATGACCGCAATAACTTCATTCGTACTGCTATTGAAAACAGGGCTGCCGCTATTTCCAGGATATGCAGTCGCGTCCAACTGATAGATAAAGAAAGGTGTTTTCAATCGCTTTAACATTTGAACCGTTAATTGGTCGGCATTTCTCGCAGGGTTTATGTCAGGTGCAATGGCTGCAACAATACCTTGGTGAGTTGCGGGGTAAAGTCCGAGTATTGCCCCTATTGGAAAACCTGTAAAAAATATTGACGTTCCCTCATCTACTAGCTCATCGCTAGCAATTTTTACTGCAGGCAGCGTGTCGTTAATTGAGAGTATGGCGATATCATGAACGGGATCAATTGCTAACACTTCCATTGTATGGATTTTAGGAGATGGACCGCTACCGCTTAATGCAACATAGTTCTGCACTATGCTCGGATCTAGCTCCTTTGCTACCACATGGTAATTGGTCACTACATACTTGCCATTACCCACCACAAAACCCGTGCCTAACAGCTGAGGTGATCTAGACTGAATGGGAGCATACATAGCAATCCCAACTACAGAAGGTTTAATTTGTTTGATTGAGTCAACTAATGTACTTTGCTGCAATGCCGAAGCATTCAAAGAAACCATCAAGAAGACTAGTGTCGAAGTTACTATCACCCCTATGTGCGAGCGGGCTTTTATCCATTTATTATTTAGCATTTCCATTCTCTTCAATGACGTTGTAAGTTAGCATAACTAAATTAGCTAACTTATCCAAATCAAAGATTGCCTGTGCTTAGAGAATTTGCCCATTTACTAACCTCTCCTATTAATCAAACGCTATTAATAGTGCTGGTTATGTATGCTGTGTCATTCAAGTTTACGCATTCAAATAAAACCATTAAGGTCGTTTCATTGATGGCTGTGTTATGGCTGTACCTTTGCTCTCAGCCTTTTTTCAGCTACATGTTGATGCAACCGATAGAAAACAAATTTCCAGTTATTAAAGCGAATGACAAGCAGTGGCAATCAGCTGACGCTATTTGGGTGTTAGCTTGCAGTCACTACAATAATCAAGCCCTTCCCGATGTTAGCCGCTGGAACGACTGCGCGCTTAAAAGATTAGTGCATGCCTATATGATGTATAAGGTTAAACCAACTACTATTGTGCTAACTGGCGGAGATTTTAGTGAACAAAGTGACTTCGACTATGCAGAGCGAGCCAAGACCTTTTTAGTATCATTAGGCGTTGAACAGAGCGATATTCTTACGATACCAAAAGGCACTCGGACATCTGAAGAACTCAATGCACTGCAGTCAACAGTAACGTTCACCAAACTCGCCGTAGTATCGTCTGCAAGTCACGGAATGCGGCTATCCACGCTGCTCGATAATCAAACCACATTTGAATACGTATTTATTCCAGTTGCTCATCTAAACGTAAACGACACGCCAATAAGTTTCGGCCTACCTCAACTAGGAAGCATAGAAAAAAGTAGCAGAGCTTTTTACGCTTATTTTGCAAACATTGAGCTTTGGTTTAATGAATAGTAAAAATTTTTCAATGACTTAAGACTCCTTTATAGGTGCACACTGCTACTTAAACAGCAAAAAAAGTATGTAAATACATCTATTGTATTAATCTCCATACAGTCTACAAATCGCGTTTACCGTAGTATAGATATCATATAAGACGGGACGGCAATTTATGAGCATCCATTCAATACAACAACGACTTTTTCCTAACGCTGTGACAAAAAGACGGTCTAACAAGCTTGTGGCGTTCATCAAGAAAAGTTGGGGCTCTTACCAAAAATTAAAGGAAGCACACGAAATAAGCTATCACTTTTCTCAGTTTCTAGCGCCTGTGATTGCCAACTCCCACCACAAAAAACAATGCGTTTACGGACTTAGACACAATGTTTATTGCGAAGAACTTAATTTTGAACCCATTAAAGATGACAAGCAGGAAATAGACGAGTTTGATGCGTTTTCTGAATACTGCCTTATTCAGCATGTGCATTCAGAGGCATTTGCAGGCACAGTCAGAGTAGTTAGCCCTATGAAAGAGGGAGAGCTACTGCCGATCGAAAAGTACTGCATGAATACCATTACAGACGATAACTTCTCGCCTACCAACTTCAAAAGAGCGGAAATATGCGAGATTTCACGATTAGCAGTACCAGCCGCTTTTAGACGTAGAAAAGCAGATCATTTTATTGGTGCAGCCACTGGAAATATAAATAAATTTATTTATTCAGAAACTGAATTGCGGTGCTTTCCCTTTATTGCTGTGGGGCTTTATTTCTCTGCAGCGGCCTTAGCGCTAAAACTAGATAAAAAACACGCGTTCGTTATGATGGAGCCGAGACTAGCAAAAAGCATGGGCTATGTGGGTATTAAATTTAAACAAATAGGCCCTGTTGTTGACTACCACGGCAAGCGTGCTCCTTACTATATCAATGCGGATTTACTTTATTCTAATCTGAGCAAGGGCTTTAAGGTTATGTTAGAGAACATTCAAGAGCATATTGATGGGCAGAAGATAGAACTTTAATTTGTTCTTTATCATTTAGGTTAAAATAAGACATAAAAAAACCCGCTCAAATGAGCGGGTTTTTAATATGTAAGAAGTATTACTTGTTACGACGGCGAGCTGCGAAAGCTAAGCCGAATAGACCTAAGCCCATGAATGCTAATGTGCTTGGAGCTGAAATTGTTGCAGCTTGGACTGTTCCGTCACCAGTTAATGCATATAGTTTTTGGGTAGAAAACGTCGGATCATTTCCTTCACTAAAGCTTGAACTCAATCCTCGAGTATTTGCTTCATACATCAAATTGAAAAAAGGCAGGAAATTGTTCTGAGCGATTCCACCGGTAACATCAACAAGGAATTGGCTACTACCCGCAGCTAATGCTTGGTCATAAAATAGTGCCCCGAAATCTGGAGTATAACTAAACTCTTCAAGCATTGTAGACAACCACAATGTACCGTTAGTCGCCTGCCCTACCTCTGTAGCGATTGTAGCCGCATTCGCAGTAGCCGCAGCAGAGACATCAAACTCACCAGCATTGTCATAATCTAAATATATATTTAACCAAGCTGCGTCAGCATTAATTTGTGGCGTTAAACGTGGACCAAAGACCGTGTCTTCCATTGTGATATCTTCAAGAAAAATACCACCGAAACTGAACGTCAACTCACAGCCTGAACAGCTTGGGTTACCACCGTTTCCTGTGTTCATCAAGAACTCGCCAATACCTACAAGCTCTGGCCTGTCACCGAGTAAACTGGTCAAATTCGTCATTGATGGAGTAACCGCATTTGCGTCTACCGCTGAGTTAACACCTGCACCAGTGTCTTGGCCAGTTGCTGTATTAGTGGTCGTCCACCACTGTGTATAATCTACTGTCGATTCAAAGTTAGGCTGACCTGCAAGTGCATCCCAATAAACGCCACCCGCAGCAGATACAACACCTGCATTCGCCGACGAACAAGCTAATGCAAGAGTTGCTGCCAATGCTAGTTTTTTCATTTCATTATCCTTTGGTTAAAATTAACTTTCTCTATTTAGTCTAAGCACACTTCATGCCAATTATTAAGCCGCTGTTTTTAATGGCTATTTTTTTTCAAATTAATTTCGCTGTAAAAAATATCGACACCTTACAAGTACTTTTTCAATCTTAGATTAATTTCAACCTTCAATTTAGGATCTACTGTCCTAATGTTTTTTAGTACTCTTACT
Source organism: Glaciecola nitratireducens FR1064 (assembly GCF_000226565.1). NCBI lineage: Bacteria > Pseudomonadati > Pseudomonadota > Gammaproteobacteria > Alteromonadales > Alteromonadaceae > Brumicola > Brumicola nitratireducens. The sequence continues at coordinate 2,787,978 of NC_016041.1, forward strand.
GCGTTTTCTTTTTGCCCAACACCATATAGTGCATCCGCATAGTTAAAGAAAATATTAATATCCGTCGGGTTATTTTTAAGCGCTAACGCTAAAAGACTTTGCGCAGTTTTGTAGTTCTCTTCACGCAAATAGGTTTGTGCTAACGTATCTAAAAAATTGGAGTTAGTTGGAAATAAATCAACAGCCTGTTGCGCAAAATTTCTTGCCTGTGAAATCTCTCCCTTCTGCAAACTTAGCCAAGCAATATTATTCATCGCTACGGCATTTTTAGGATATTTCTGTAAGAGCATCATATATTCTTCAATTGCAGCGTCAGGATCTGTCCACATTAATACGTCAGCTTTAAGCATTTTAGCTAGTGCATCATCAGGAAAGCTAATCAAATGACTATTAATTGCTTCAATCGCTTTGTCACTTTGTAACATACCCAAATATGCATTATTTACCTGAGATAAATGAAAAAAGTTGGGTTCATTTTCATATGCAGCAATTAAAAGAGGTAAAGCTTTGTCATACTTTTTTGTCAGCAGCAAATAACGACCGTACTGATTTTTGTAAAACAGGCTTTTTTGCACCTCAGGAGATATACTTGTCAATACTCTTTTAGCTATCGCTTCATCTCCCAAGTCAATTGCATATTGTGCGGCGAACAGGCTAAACAATTCGTTATCTTTAAAACGTAAAAGTCCTTCTTTTACCAAATTATAAATTCCAGGAACAAGCCTTTTTGCTTGAGGTTGAGACAATAGCTTAATATATGCAAAGGCATCATTTGGCTGAATCCTTACCCAAGATTCAAGCAAATTTACGGCATTTTTATGCTGTTCATTGTAGGTGTATGCATCTGCTAAAAACACCCAAATTGCTCTTGGTGTGTTTGCTGTAAATTGGTGATTTTTTAGAAGCTCAATAACCTTCAAAGATAGTTTTGCATCGGTTAGAGCCTGCGCATACCAAAACTTGTATGCCGCTTGATTATCAAATTCGTATGCTTTCTGGAAAAACGGTAAAGAACGCTCTGGCTCGCCAATTTTAATATTAATAGTTCTCATTGTTTTCAATAGTGAAACATTGAGAATATTGTCGCTAAGCGATTCACTCAGTGTTTTGTATGAAGCATCATAATCATTGTTTTCAAATTGCTGTATTGCAATAAAATTTGAGCTTATAGCTTCATTCTTTGACAGTGTTTGAATCTTGGCAGCTATCGCTAAGGCTTCATCATTCTCTTCAAGGTTCGCGTGCGATAGCATAAGAGCGTTTAACGCCATTAAAGAGTTTGGCTCAGTCTGCAAATACTTAAGGCTCAATGTTTTGGCTTGCTCAAAATCTTGACTATTAAAATAATAAGAAACCAACGTGTAAAGGCTATCTGCACTTGGGTTTACTTTAAGTTCATTTTCTACCACTTCAATTGCAGTCACGTTACCCATCTTCACCAACGCCCTAGCTATACTAGTATTGCTACTCATACCTTTTTCAATGATCTGTTGTTCGAGTTTTTCAGCCATATCAAACTCGCGATTTGCAAGTAAGTTCTCAATTGTCGAAGCCGTGATATTGGGAAATGACTCAACGCCACTCTCGCGTTGCATTAAGGTTTCGGCCACATCGGCTTCATACCCTAATTTTAATTTCGTATACAAATAGGCAGCGTTAAACGATGCGTCTCGTTGAATATCGCTCCCCATTGTCTGAAAATGTTGATAAGCAGCTTCGTAATTTTGAAGAGACATTGACGATAATGCAGCGATACCTCTGACGGTTGAATCTGAAATTCCATAAGTAATCGCTAGCTCAGAGTTTCTTTTCGCGTTGACATAATCCTCGTCCGCATAGTCAATTAAACTAAGTAATTTGGTTACAACGGGTTGTTTTTCGTATTTTTTTGATAGTTTTGCCAGAATAACCTTAGCTTCATCATATTTTTGAAATTGTATTAATGCTTCGCTTTTATATAACTTCACTAAGTCAAAATTGATACTCGATTTTAGAATAAGGTTATATTCATCTAGGGCTGCTTCATTTTCGCCACTTTGATAGTGTGCTAACCCATTAATAACGCTTACAAACGGAAAGTACGCTTCTTTATTTTTGATTTGAGAAAACTGTTCCGTTGCGACAGTAAAGTTCTCTAGTGAATAAGCAATCAAACCGTCTAATAATAATTTACTATCCTGCGTTATCAACTGAGGAATAACTGGGTCAACAACATCATTGAACCGGTTGGTGGAAGAAAACGTTATGAAAGCTTTTAATACTTTTGATAAATCAGTAGCTTTATCATCCAATTCAATATCGATGATTCTAAATCCATCTTGTTGAAAATAAATAGCTAACAATAATTGCTCTTGCTCTTTCGGAGTATGTTTTCGCAAGTCCGTAACCCTAATCAACTCCTTTTCGGACTGTATAAAATCACCATTTTTAAAATAAGCATCTGCGAGTAAACTCCTCGCATCATCATTGTTCTTATTTTTAACGACAACATCTTTCAGCACGATAATGGCTTCAGCGTAATTCGACTCTGCAATAAGCTTTTGCGACTGTTCAACTTGCTCTTCCTCTTTGGGCTCAGAACAACCAATTAAGGACACGGTGAATAAAGAAATTAATATAAATGAGGATAGTTTGCGCATAAACCTTCTTCCAGTGAGGTATTGTTAGGGCAAAGGCTATATGAATACTAAAAGTAAATCAATTTACGGTTTAGGAATTCCATTAACACACAGTTTTCGAAGTATGAAAATAGCAAGTCATACGTAAAATAGTTAACTAAGTGGACATTCATCGCAGTAAACATCAGAATACTGAGAAACTCCATATGATTAATTGGCGATGCATCAGATATTTGTAGAGCATAGAAATAGCTATTCAAAAGAAAAACTCAAGCAATTATGGCTGGCTCTATATAAAAAAAGTACCCCAAACTTTTTTCTATCTTGGAGTTGGATAGGAAATTGGCTAAATAGCCTCGATGGTGAGTACATTGTTTGTGAGGCAAGAATTAATGATGAAACTGTTGGCTTAGGGATACTAGTTCAAAAGTCAATTACCCGAAATATTTTCGTTAAATCTAAACAACTTCACTTACATCGAACCGGTAATGAAAAGCTTGATCAAACTTGGATTGAGTACAATGATTTTTTGCTTGCTCAAGGCACTGAGAAGGCGGTAAGAAAGTCGATGGTAGACCATTTAGTTCAAAGCGATGAGTGGGATGAAATTATCATTGGCGCATCTCAAAAAGCAGCCTTAACACCTTTTCATATGGCTAATTTAAATGAACAATTGGTATGGCACAGTCACAGCTACCAAGTTGATTTAACTCACTTGCGGGAGACTAAGAAAGAGTATTTAGCTACCCTATCCAAAAATACTCGATATCAAATCAATCGAAGCATCAGGTCATACGAAAAGTTAGGTGAAATTCAACTAAGTACTGCATCATCATCGCAAGAAGCCCTTTCATGGCTTGCAGAAGCAGCTCCGTTTCACATCAATCGTTGGCGAAACACAACTGTAGGAAGTGGATTTACTAACCCGGTATTCGTTAAGTTCCATCAAGATTTAATTTCCAAAAACTTTGACAGAGGTTTCGTTGACCTAATAAAAGTCAGTGCCGGTAAGCATGTTATATGTTACCTATACAACTTTATTCAAGACAATGATGTAAAGTTTTATTTGTCTGCAAATAACTACGACGAAAACGATGCAACCTATAAACCGGGTTTAGTGTCTCATTACTTAGCCATCAAACACTACCTAAACAAGGGGTTTGATGTATACGATTTCATGGCTGGAGAAAGTCAGTACAAACGCTCACTTTCTTCAATGTCATCACCTATTTATTTATCAATATTCAGCAAGCCAAAACTGCGGTTTACACTCGAAAACAAACTGCGTAACTTAAAGGATAAATATAAAAAGCGGTCAGCACTCTCAAGCCAAGCAAACGCAATAAAGGTGATTCTGACTGGAGGACAAGAAAACGCGTCAAAAGACGGACCTCAATACAATAATGCAAAAATTCTGCACTGTGAGATTTCACCTGAAGGTGCTCTTAGCATATTAAATAGCGTCGACTATTCGCCCACAACGAGTTTGCAATCAAAAAACACCAATATCATCTACAAATCAGGCTCTATAAACAAAGCAATACTCTCAGTTGTTACCGAAACTGAAGTACACAAATACTCACTGCCTGACTTTACCTTAATCAAGAACTATTCATTACCCTGCTTCAACGATTTACATCACGTATTTACTCACAACGAAAAAGATTACGTGGTTAACACCGGCCTAGATTCTGTTATTGAAGTAATTGACGAAAAAGATACCAAGCACTTCTCTACTTTGAAAAGTAGCGAGCTTAGCAAGTATCAACCCAACAAAGACTATCGCCAAATTGAAAGCACTAAACCACACCTAACCCATCCTAACTTTGGCTTTGTATTAAATAACAAACTTTGGGTGACGCGCTGCGATACTATGGACGCAATTTGCCTTGAGGACGACTCACTTCGCATCGATATTGGTCAGAATTTAGTGCACGACGGCATGGTTTATAAAAACAATATTTACTTTACCAATGTGGATGGTCAAGTTCAGGTTTTTGATACAGAAACCCGAAAACTAAAACTAACCAGTGACCTGAATCATTTCATTCCGGATCTAGAGGGATGGTGTAGAGGCGTTTTACCCGTTTCTGCAAATTTGGTCTTGGTTGGATTTTCGAAAAACAGAGCCTCAAAAAAATTAAACGCAACTGCCCATTCTTATGGAAAAATAATTTTAATTGATATTTTGAAACACCAAAAAGTGTGGGAAGTGAACACCAGCGCTCTTGGCTTAGACGCCATATTCAGCATACTACCTGGAGACCAATCATGAATAAAAAAGTATTGGTACTCGGTGAAGATACACGCAGTTTTTTGAGCGTTATTCGATCATTAGGTAAAGCAGGATATCAAGTAGATGTAGTTTGCTACGACAGGCAATCGCCGTCCTTAAAATCTGTTTACATTAGCAATGCTTATTTTCTAAATTATCAGTCCTACACACAAAGCGAATGGCTCGAAGCGCTAATAGAACTCGTTAAAATTGAAAAGTACGACGCCCTCTTCCCTTGCGATGAAAGAGCGATATTTCCGCTATTTGAAAATAAAGACAAGTTTCCGCCCTCTTGTGTACTGGCGATCCCTAACCAAGAAGTTATCGAGCACCTGTTCGATAAAAGTACCACCAAACAAATAGCGATTAAATGTGGTGTGCCCGTTGCACGCGGCGAAATCATTACACTTAAAGATAAAAGCCTAGATTACCTACAAACGCATTTCGGCCAAAAGTTTGTGATAAAACCAACTTTATCCTTTAAGTCTGAACAACTTTCAAAGCGTCAAAAAGTGGAAATAGTTGATACTCAAGAGCAACTTTCACAATACACAAAATACATAGATGCCGAAGACCAATTTCTGATTGAAGAGTACTTTACTGGCATTGGCGAAGGTGTAAGCCTGCTAGCAATGAATGGACAAGTACAACATTTGTTCGCACACGCCAGAGTGAATGAACCTAGAGCTGGCGGTGGGAGCTCTTACCGTAAAGCGATTCCTGTTGATGCTGGCATGGCCGAGTCTTGCATTAAACTTTGCGAGGCGACCAAGTTCAATGGTGTTGGCATGTTTGAATTCAAAAAGAATCAAACAACTGGCGACTGGATTTTAATTGAGGTTAACGCGCGCTTCTGGGGTTCACTCCCATTAGCGATTCATGCTGGCATCGACTTTCCTGCCGACTATGCAAAAGCCCTCTTTGGTGAGTTAACACCGCATAAATTACCTAATCAACAGTATAATTTAAAAGCGTACGCACGAAGCTTAAGTAATGACTTATATGATACAAAAGCCGAATTTGAATATGATTTGCAGCATGGTGATGTTTTAAAAGGCGTTTATCGTTTATTCAAAAGAGGTATTGGTTACGGCCGACTATTAAGCAACGAAACCATTGATAGTTATGATGCAAAAGACAAAGCGCCGTTTAAAGAAGAAGTGAAGCAGTTTTATCGAAACACATTAGGCGGCAAAATACGCAAAGTATTATCCAAGCCCACACACACAACATCCGAAATGAATAGATTAATGGCGATGCTTTATGTTGCGCCTAGTGTGTCGATAAAATTCGTGTGTTACGGCAATATCATGCGCAGCCCCATGGCGCATAAAACGCTGCAAACACTTTGCAATCAAGTGGACTTAGATTGGCAAATTGATTCCTTTGGCTTTCATCAAAACGAAAACAGACAAAGCCCGGTTGAATGCATCAAAGGTGCAAAAAATATCGGTATCGACCTAGACACTCATCGCTCACAATGGCTAAAACAGTCTGCAGTTAATCCGGACGATGACATTATTTTTATTTTCGATGAGCGCAATAGCGACTTGTTGAGCAGTTTTTATGATTGTAAAAATGTATTTAATCTTGCACACTTTGTACCCAGTGGCTTAGGCCAACACCAAGAAATAGCCGATCCATACGGAAATGGCGATGAAGCCGTTAAATATTGCTACCTACTTGTTGTTGAAGCAGTTAAAAATATTTTTGAACAGTATCTGAAAGTGAATTCAAAGTGAAAAAAGTAAACGTTATCGGCCCAGCACTAACTTATTGCATAAATTAGTAGAAAGGCCGGATTGCGCGAGCTTTTTAAAGGGATAATCCCGTTAACAAAGCACAACGAATTTGTAAACTCTAAGCAACTAGCGATATAAATTTCGTTACATCACATCAACGTCACACTGGTGAGGACATTGGAATATTAGAAAAAAGACAGACGCTTTATCTCAATAAGCAAAAAGAAAACCCCAATAGATGGTCGGGAAATTCAAAAAACTGGCAGCCGAAAGGCAATGGCCTGCTCAATCCAGATATAAATGAAGTAGTTATTTAACTAATGAGGCGACATCTAGTTTGACAAACAACGGGTGCTAGCGCCAAATATTTCGATAAATAACAAAAAGATCATGGATGTATCATGCGTATAGAATCATTAACATTTTTCAGGTTTATTGCTGGATCAATTGTGGTTATATACCACTTTGGTAAAGATGCAACAGGGTTTAAGGGAATCTTGATAGCAGGGCCGGAAATGGAGGCTGTAAGAGCCTGTAACATATTCTGTGTAACTGCCATTAGTTAATATGTTTCTCGAGGCGGTTACCGAACTCGATAATAAAACGAACCATCGCCTGACGCCAGTTATGAATTGGCATCGACCACTTTTTCGATGCCTCGGTGATGGCCAAGTACACCATCTTCTTAGCTGAATCGTCACTTGGGAATATCTTCCGTTTCTTGATGGCCTTGCGAATAACGCTGTTGAGAGACTCAATGGCGTTAGTGGTGTAAATGGCTTTACGGATATCCGCAGGGTAGTTAAATATCGTGTTTAAGTTCTGCCAATGCGCGTTCCACGACTTACTGATTTGCGGATATTGTTCATTCCAGGTATCACCAAAGCGCTCGAGTTCAAGCAAGGCTTCTTCCTCAGTGTTGGAGCGATAAACACGTTTTAAATCAGCCGTGACGGCCTTGTAGTCTTTCCACGACACATACTTCAATGAATTACGCACCATGTGAACGACACACAGCTGAACGTTGGTTTCAGGGAATACGGCGTTAATTGCATCAGGGAAGCCTTTGAGGCCATCAACACAGGCAATAAGGATATCTTCCACGCCTCGATGCTGCAGCTCCGTTAGCACGTTTAACCAGAACTTAGCGCCTTCGTTCTCAGCAATCCACATGCCCATTAATTCTTTTTGACCATCCGCGTTTATGCCTAATGCAAGGAAGATAGATTTGTTAATAACGCGTTTATCTTGCCTGATTTTAACTACAATACAGTCAAGGTAAACAATCGGATAGATAGGGTCTAGCGGGCGCGATTGCCATTCAATGACTTGGTCAATAACAGCGTTGGTGACTCTCGATATGAGGGTTGGCGATATCTCAGCACCATACCATTCGTCGAAGGCTTGAACGATTTCACGCGTGCTCATGCCTTGAGCGTAAAGCCACAATATCTTCTCGTCCATGGAGGTGAATCGGGACTGGTGTTTCTTGACTAATTTAGGCTCGAACGTGCCATCACTGTCGCGAGGAGTCTCAAGCTCGAACTCACCATCTTCCGTCTTGATGCGTTTGCTGGTTTTGCCGTTGCGGTTATTCTTTATGAGTGACTTAGCGTGTTTCTCATAGCCTAGATGCTCTTCCATCTCAGCATTCAACGCCGCTTCAACGGTAATTTTCTTAAGCATGAGACTGAATTCATTCAAGTCTTGCGGTGTTTTAATGCCTTTGGCTGCTTCCTTTGCGAAAGCTTCAAGTTCTTTTTTGTTCATCTGCATCTGCCTATCCTTAAACTCTCAATAGAGTAATTTATGATAAGCAGTTACACAAAATTAGTTACAGCCTCGGCTGTAACTTTTTTTTCGTTCTTTCTGGCTTCGTCATGTCAATATCACATTTTGAACGTAATATTAAAATATCTTCGTATCTATGGGCGAGGGTATCACGAATAGTGCCTATCTACATGGTTGCTATTATATTGATAATTAGTATAGATTTATACGAGGGTAAATCTATCTGATGGTCAGCATTATTGCTTAATGTAACTTTTCTGCAATCTTGGTTCTCACCATATCCCCTTTCAATAAACTATCCAGGATGGTCATTATCAGTAGAAGCATTTTTTTATTTAATATTTCCATTTGTTTTATTATATATCAAGAAGAAAAAATGGTCTGTCAAATCTACTGTTTCAATTTCTCTAGCATGTTGGTTAATAACACAAGTGGTCTTAACCAATGCTTTATCAAATGGAAGTTATAATGGTTCTGGAACACTTTTACATGATTTAATTTTCTACTTCCCAATTTCTCATTTATGCAGCTTTTTGATAGGGATATCTGGAGGGGTTTGGTTACTTAAAAACAAGGATTGCAATGTGAATTATAATTATTCCCCTCAACTATTGGCAATCGTTTCAGCGCTGTCAATTATATTCATACTGGATAACAAGGGGCAATTGATAAACCTCATTGGATTTAAAGTTGCATTTGGATCAAGCTTTTTGGCTCCATAATTTTTGAGCTTTATTATTTCTTTGTCTCTTTGTTGTTCAAAAGTAATAAATTTATTAAGCTTAAAGACTTTAGTACTGCTTGGTGAAGCTAGTTTTTCGCTATATATTCTTCAAGTACCAGTATATAGAATGCATAAGTTCCTCTTCTCAAGCTTCTTTTCTATTTCCCCTTTGGTGTATTTTTTAACATATTTAATGTCTTTGATATTAATTTCGATTTTAGCTTTTTTATATTTTGAAAAACCAGCTAATAAATTTGTAAGATACACCGTACCCAAATTAATCGAAAAATATATTGGTTGGCGTAATGCAAGAACAAGCAGATAATTTTTTATATTACCTTATTAAGTATTTATTATTGATTGATTAAGTATCTAAACTTTCCCCTAAACGTTTTTCGGGTAAGATGATGGCTGTGCTCGTGCTAACTTATTCTATGGGAAGTATCATTGCAGAAATATTTGCGGGTAAATTCGACCCGTTACTACTATCAATGAAAACCGGAAAGTGGGAAAAGTTGGCGGGAAAAGCGCTGAGCTAAGAATAAAATCAAGTAACAAAAATGACGATTATTGATTAGTAATCGCCTTTTTTGTTACTTGAGCAATTTACTGTAAGTGAACGTCTATTTTAATAGAGGCTTCCACCACACTTCATTATTTAAATACCACTGAATCGTTTTATCAATACCCGATTCAAAAGTTTCTGTTGGTGCATAGCCCAGTTCATGATTCGACTTTGAAGGGTCAATGGCATAACGCCTATCATGCCCAGGTCTATCGGTTACAAAGGAAATCAGGCTTTCTGCAGTACCGTTAATGGCATGTTTAGCTAATGGGAAACGGCTATGCAACGAGCTATCAGCGCTAAACACCTTATTTAATTGCTTACAAAGTAACTTCACGATATCGATATTAGCCCACTCGTTATTACCACCAATGTTATAATTTTCTCCTATTCTACCCGACTCAAGCACTAAATCTATGCCTTTGGCATGATCCGCAACATACAACCAATCTCTAATTTGCATGCCATCGCCATACACCGGTAGCGCTTTGTCATGCAAAATATTGGTTAAAATAAGCGGGATCAATTTTTCCGGAAAATGGAAAGGACCATAATTGTTTGAGCAATTACTGGTAGTCACGTTCAAGCCATAGGTATGATGATATGCTCTGACTAAGTGGTCACTTGCCGCTTTACTCGCGGAATAAGGTGAGTTAGGCGCATAGGGCGTATCTTCATGAAAAGCAGGATCGTTGGCTTCAAGGGTACCGTAAACTTCATCAGTACTGACATGATGAAAGCGGTGATTTTCTAGCTTATCACCGTCCAACCACACTTTTTTCGCCGCTTTGAGCAAAGAATAAGTACCAATAATATTAGTTTCAATAAATTCATCTGGCCCAGTAATAGAACGGTCTACATGTGACTCAGCAGCAAAATGCACGATGGTACAAATTTGATGTTCTTCAAGTAAGCTTTCGATTAAGGCTTGGTCGCAAATATTGCCTTTTACAAAAACGTAGTTATCCGTATCTTTAACTTTATTTAAACTTTCAATGTTGCCTGCATAAGTCAGTGCATCAATAACCACCACTAAATCGCTAGGATACTTTTCTTTCCAATAATGCACAAAGTTTGAGCCGATGAATCCTGCACCGCCTGTAACAAGTAGTTTTCTCAATTTACATTCGTCCTATGTTGAGTTTTCTGAATAGTTAACAACACTGAGGCTAAAGCCTCCTGCCAATATGGCAAGGTTAGCGTCGGCAATCCAGTCTTTAATGATTGCTTTGATAATACGCTATATAAGGGTCTTTTCGCCGGTGTTGGGTATTCGTTGGTGCTGATTGGCTTGATGGGTATTTGCTTTGAAATCAAGCCCTGTTGATACGCTATGCGCTGAATTGCTTTAGCAAAATCATACCAACTGGCCACGCCTTCATCGGTAACATGATGCACCCCGCGCAACTGCTCTTGTGATGCAAGAATGCAAGCACGAGCCAAGGTATCGGCAGAAGTAGGCGTCCCTATTTGGTCGCAAATGATGCCTAATTGTTCTTTTTCTTCCATAAATTTCAGCATGGAAGCCACGAAATTACCGCCAAACTCAGAATACACCCAGCTTGTTCGTAAAATGCAGCTTTTTTCATGTTTGCTAGAGAGAATGGCTTTTTCACCCAACATTTTGGTTTCGCCGTAAATATTTACAGGTTCGTAGTCGTCATCCGGTAAGTAAGCCGAGCCTTTATCTCCCTTAAATACATAGTCGGTTGATATATGCACGAAGTGAATATCATTTTTTTCGCAGTACTGATTTAAACGCGCCACCGCATGCTGATTAATGCTCAATGCTTGCTCTCGCTCACTCTCGGCTTTATCTACCGCGGTGTACGCTGATGCATTAATAATCGCACTGGGTTTGATTTCATCTAACACCGCAAAGGCGCTATCAGAAGTAATATCAATATCGCTTCGGCCAAGCGCGATGGCTTGTTTATCACCTAAAATCTCAATACATTTTTTGGCTAACTGACCGTTTTTTCCGATAATAACAATCACAGCTATAAGTCCAAAGTTGGTGCTTTTTCAAATGCTAAGCCGTCGATATCTTTAGCAGAAAGCGAGGTTTCAACCCCATCCACAAAAGGCCATTGAATATTCAACGTTGCATCATCATGTTTGATGGATATTTCAGATTGAGGATGATAATAATCGGTGCACTTGTAGTTAAAGTCGGCAAACTCTGTCATCACATAGAAGCCATGCGCAAAACCAGCTGGAACCCAAAGCTGGCGCTTATTATCAGCCGACAATTCAACGCTCACCCATTTCCCATACGTTGCTGAGTTCTTGCGCACATCGACTGCTACATCAAAAACTGCGCCATCGGTCACGCGCACTAATTTACCTTGGGTTCAATAATTTTTACATCAGGTATTGCCGTCGAAATTAATTTCATGTTTTATTTAATCTTCTCGTCTGCTATTCGAACTAGGTATTCACCATAGCCACTTTTAATCAGCGGCTGTGCCACTTCAATCAACTGCGCTCGGCTAATAAAGCCTTTTCTAAACGCAATTTCTTCAGGACAGCATATTTTCAAACCTTGGCGTTTTTCAATCGCCGAGATGAAATTAGACGCATCAAGTAAACTATCAATAGTACCCGTATCGAGCCATGCAGAGCCGCGGCCCATAAGCTGCACATTAAGATTGCCCGCTTCTAGGTATAAATTATTTAAGTCGGTAATTTCTAGTTCGCCACGCGGGCTTGGTTTAACTTGTTTAGCAAGCTCGACCACTTTATTATCGTAGAAATATAAACCGGTAACGGCGTAGTTAGATTTCGGCTTTTTCGGCTTTTCTTCAATAGACAGGGCCTTCCAATCGTCATTAAAGTCAACCACACCATAACGTTGAGGATCCGTAACGTGATAACCGAATACAATAGCACCACTGGTCTGCGCCGCAGATTCTACTAAAGATTTTTGCAGATCATGCCCGTAAAACAGGTTATCCCCTAAAATCAAGGTGACACTATCATTACCAATGAACTCTTCCCCAAGCAGGAAGGCTTGTGCCAAACCATCAGGAGATGGCTGGGTAATGTATTCTAACTTAATGCCCCACTTCGAGCCGTCACCTAATAAGTCGATAAAACGTTGCGACTCTTCTGGCGTAGTAATAATAAGAATTTCTGAAATACCTGCCACCATTAACGTAGACAAGGGATAGTAGATCATCGGCTTATCATAAATTGGCATCAACTGCTTACTGACTACTTGTGTCAAGGGATGTAATCTGGACCCAGTGCCACCCGCAAGAATAATTCCCTTTCTGGCCATGTGTCGTCTCGTTTTAGTGGTAAATTTAGTTTGCATTGTAGCGGAAATCGCACCGCCTGAAAACTGACAATTAAATTCAGCAAATAGAGCCAATTATCTTAATTCTCGATGAACCCAACAGTGAGTTATTGAGGGATTTTTATGGTTGTAAAAATGTGTTTAATCTTGCACACTTTGTTTCAATTGGTTTAGGACAAAAAGACAAGATTGCAGATCCATACTGAAATGGCGGTGAAGCTGTTAAATATTGTTATCTTCTCGTTGTTAAAGCCGTTAAAAATATTTTTGAACAGTATCTGAAAGTGAATTCAAAGTGAAAAAAGTAAAGCTGTCTATTGTTATCCATACTGAAGAAGAGTTTGATTGGGCCGGCGGCTTTAATCGACACAACACTTCGGTTACCCACGGTAAAGAACTTACCGAAATGTGTGTGGATATGCTGAAATTAGGCTGCTGCATTACTTTTGCCATGGACTGGTCGTTCGTGACCTCAGAGCAAGGCCAAAACGTTATTCGCTTTATGCAAGAGAACTACACAGAACAAGTTGAGTTTGCTGCCCATTTGCATCCGTGGGTAAATCCTCCGTTTGATGAGCAGTACTCGGATACTGATAATATAGATGAGAAGCTATCCTACCCTGGGAATTTGCCTGCCGAATTAGAAAAAGCAAAGCTAGCCATGTTGACGGACAAAATTGCTGAGTTGACTGGACGAAGCCCGACGACTTATTTAGCAGGGCGTTATGGTGTGGGTGAGAACACTTATAAAATATTGAGTGAGTTGGGTTATAAGGTTGATGTGAGTATTAGTCCTTTTGCTGATTTTAGGCATCAGGATGGGCCTGATTTTTCGAATAAAAATAATGCAAGCTTCACGCAAAATGGCATTAAATGTATTCCCCACTCCTCTGGTTACATTAGTCATATCGGCGTCTTAGCTGACTGGCTCAATAGAGACACAGCTAACCTGCATAACTTAAATAATAACGTTGTTGGCAAGGTGATACTTAAGTTACTTGGTGTGGAGCGTGTGAGGCTTTCTCCTGAAGGTTTTGATGAAGCGCAAATGAAGAAGCTGGTTGCTTCACTTACCAGAACTGGGGTTGAGCATTTGATTTATTCTTTTCATTCTTCGACTAGTAAGTTGGGTGGGTCGCCTTATGTTGAAACGAAAGAAAGCGTGCAGCAAATGTATAAGAATAATAGCGATATACTAACCACTATTACTTCTGTTACTACCCCATCTTTGTTCGCTGATCTATTATGAAGCTTCAAAGTTAATCCCAAAAGTGAAGTGTCAATCATCTGGAGATATAATGCCTATATCGAATAAACTATTAACGCAACCTTTAGAAACAGACATGCGCCTTTCAGAAAAATACAGAGTAGTAATTTAAAATATGACGCCTCTAGCCCAAACACCGTTTTTAAGTTTAGTTGTTCCGACTAGGAACAGACCTCAGTTATTTAGAAGAGCAATTCTGTCTATCTTGAATCAGACGTTCACTAATATTGAAATAATTGCTGTGGTAGACGGTGCAACGAATGATGATTTACTTGAATATCAAAAGTTAGAGAAAAAATTTAGAACAGCCTTAACATTTATTTTCCTTCCACACAGAGAAAATGGGCATGGTCCAAGCTTTGCGCGAAACACCGGGATAAATGTCTCGAAAGGCCTATATATTGGCTTTTTGGATGACGATGACGAATGGACATGCAATGAACATCTAGCAAGGTTTTATAAATCTTATGAGAAATCTAATGCAAAGCTTGATATATATTTCTCTAACCAACGAGCATTAAAAACGAACGGTGACGAAGTTAACGGCCCAGTATGGATTGAGGACGTAATAAAAAAACAAATAGCCTAGAGCAAATAATAGATGATGTATTCATCGTAAAGTTAACAACATTACTAACCAGCAATGGTTTTTCACATCTTAATTGCACAATAATAAAAAAGGAGCTTGTTTCTAAAATCGAGGGGTTTAACGAGTCTTTGCGCTACGAAGAAGATAAAAACTTTTATTTAAGGGCTATTGATCAAGCAAGGTATATACTTTTTCACTCTAAGTTTATAGGTACGCACTACGTTCCAGATTCTAAAAGCGCATCTACCAATTTAGAAAATATTCGTAAACTTGAATGCCAAATATGCGGTGTGACAAACCTTCTAAATAAGCTAGACCATTTAGCTTTGCGCAAAAAATGTCAACTCCACTTGTCTACTTTTTATAAGCAGCTAACCGAAACAAAGAAAGCTAGCGGTGATTATCATAGTGCTTTGTTATTTAGCCGTTTAGCCCTCGCATCAAAATTTTCATTAAAATGGTTTCTGTATAGCTGCTTTTTGCGCTTTAAATACGGTTGGGGAAAATAGAGAAGTATTATCCCTAGGGCTAATAGAATTGATCTGCTTTCATTTAACTTATTCGCTTTAATTCAATTACTTTTTAAATGCTGTTTGGTTGTAGTTGAACAAACATCGGGGGTTCGATCAAGATATATCACTTTACAATAGTTATTGAGATAATCGAACTTTCCCCTCCAATCATCGCCCATAACGAATATATCAGCATAATACTTCTTTATATCATCAACTTTTTGCTCCCAATTTACCTCGGGTACAACTAAATCAACATATCTACATGCTTCCAAAATTATTTTTCTTTGCTCATAAGGATAATAAGATTGTTTGTTTTTAATTTTATTAAATTCATCGCTAGAGAGGACAACTACTAAGTAATCTCCATATGATCTGGCTCTCTTTAACAGATTAATATGCCCATAATGAAGAACATCGAACGTTCCGTAAGTAATAACTCTTTTCATTTTGTACCTATAAAAAACTTTTCAAAATAATTTACAATTTCTTTCGCAACATAAGGGTGATTAATCATAATCTCTTGCTGTGCAAACTTCTCTCTGTCTTTTTGTTTTGGGTCGTTTTCGCCTAATATTATTTTTTCTATAAAATTAATAATTTCTTTTTGATTGTAAGCTAAATAACAGTGACTTAGACATTGCTTACCTAATTCAACAAATTTAGTATCTATGTCACAGGGGGACTTAAGTAAATAACATTGTGGTTTGAGAGTATAAAAATATTCTACAAGATAAGAACCACAATCCTGAATTATTCCGTCAGATACTGCAAACTCTTCAAAGTAATCTCCACCATCACTAAAAATCATATTATTCTTATTTTTTATACTTGCTACGTAAGAGTCAACCTTAGATCTTCCCCAGAATTCTTCATCTGCTAACTGAAGAAATAACGATGGATGAGGACGAAATATAAAATCAATTTGCGGATACCTGTCTGGTAAGCTTTGAAATAAATCAGCATATTTAGTGAAGTTGGATAATCCTAAAACCTCATTATAACTTCCCTCAACTGAATGATGGGGAGCTATTAAAACGGTTTTTCTTTTTGTTTCTTTTTTCTTTTTTGCTTATAACCATCCATTTTACAGTAGCCGACAAGTTTTGTATTTGTCCCATTAATTAATGAAAAACGTTTAAACTCATTTACATTATAATTCGTTTCGAGAAATACTTTCCAATATAGGCTATACATAGGTCTAGATATAAGAAAATCTCTGTCATAGATAGAACGAAAAAAACCATAATTTATCATTGCGGGAAGAATATTTAATTTAATCAAACTTTTCAGGTTATATTTATTATGAGATATGTCATATGGAGTTGGCAAAAATAATATATCTGCTAACTCACATATATTTGTATCGTCCTCTTTTTCTTCTACAGGAGCAACTTTGATTCTATCGCTAAACTCTTTTAATGCCTCAATGGTTCGTTTCTGATTTTCATTGGCATGTTCCAGTCCATACCTTAAGTCGGGAATGACTAAAAGATTCACATAAAAACTATTATTTTTGAGTAGGGATGCAAATAGAGGCTTACCTGGAAACATTGAAGGAGAATTAACCATGAAGGTAATGTTAACAGTTCGCCCATTACTAACCTTGTTTTTAATGCTGGCTTCAATCAGCCGATAGCTTTCTTGAGTGCTTTTAATATAGGAAATAGCATCAGCTTGCACAATATCTTTAGCTTTATAAGTAAATATTTTTATACCAGCAACGTAAATACATGTTCTAGCATTGGTTTCCAAACGTTTTTCGAATATCTTCATATAAATTTTTCCGTAAAACTAGGGCGTGTTAGTCTTTGTTGTAAATGAATCAAAAATCCACATTGGTAGCCACATAAAAATGTTCTATAACAGTTATAGACTGTATACATACCTGTATATCAAAGCTCAAATCAGTATGATCAGGAAATACCAAATTCTCTGTCTCGGAAATATACCAATCATCTAAAAATTTTAGCCTACCCTCGCGATAATCATTGATAACTAAGTCGCCTAGTGGCTATTTATTCTTAAGAAAAATTAATTTTAAAGACCTCCATGCTTTTACATATATCTCGACATTGGTTTACTTTAACAACTCAAATTTTAAACGGTTACTGAGTATAGGGCAAAGTAACAAAAACCGAGCACCTTTGAGATGGTTGAATAAGAATAATAAGTGAACTCGCTACTGTTCAAAAAAGATTAAGCTTTCTAGCGGGTAGGCAATTCATTTAAATTCGCGATATAACAAATCACTTTTTACTAATATCTTGTTTATATCATTAATTTGCCGGTCTGAAAGGTTTTCTTTCCACTTATCGAGCTGGCTTTTTGGTGACCGCATTACACCAAAGTAATCACCTTGTCTCTGCTCAGATAGCAGCATTTCTTGAATTAACTTCTCCGTTTGTGCAGACCATGGTATCTCCAATTTATGAAAGAGTGTTGTTAATTCATTTTTTACTTCTGCAGCCATTTTATCATAGGAGACAAAAAAGTAGTTTCGATGATTTGAGCAATTAGCAATGACGTGATGATTATGAACCATCCATTCATAGGTATATTGTGCTTCGATACTAAGAGTATTTAATTCCTTAAGTGAAATATCGAACAGATTATTACCGTAAGATTCAAATACGTCTTGATAATATGATGTATTCGGCATTAACCCTAAGTTCGCCCCCCTAAGTCTAGAGTCTACAACTGCAAAAGGGTTTCGCACCAAGTGTACAATTTTAAGGTCAGGGCTACCTTGAAGGAACAAGCTTGCTCGTGAAACAGAGTCAACAGACTTAGCTACTCGAATAATATCGCTATTAGAGTTCTCTACAGTTAGTACTCGAACACTATTGACTCCGATTTTTTCGAATAACTTTGATGAAAATACACTACTCCTAAATATAAACTCAGCGACCGAAGAGCGGTAGTTTTTCGGAAAAAAAGGTCTCTTACCATGTGTTTTGTTATGGCTATTGATAAAAAGCTGGTTGATATAACACTCCGCGTTACGAATAACTTCATCATTCTCGCTGTTACGGGGCAAATAAGGAATACCAGACTGTTTGTTTATTGAATCAGGCTCATGGAAATACATGACATCGGGGCAGCTATCGAAGAGTTTTGCTAACCATGTAGTGCCTGAGCGGCCGGACCCCAAAATTACGATCTTATTTTTCTGTTTTTGAATATTTCTCATTCAACTTTTCTCGCTCATCATTGGCTTTCGCCATAAAAGAAACTAGCAATTTTAGTTTATCCCGATTTTCCGAATGTAATGTTTATAAACGCTGTATGCTAACATTTTTTTGCAGCTGCCTTTTAGCGTGGGTTCCTCTAAAATCAGAATAGCCTTCATACAGTTTTCAATTTATATTAACTCTAGTGGAAAACGAAGATGAAAAAAAAACGTTTTAGCGAAAGCCAAATGATTAATATTTTAAAAGAAACCGAATCAGGTGCAATGATGCCTGACTTATGTCGATTACATGGTTGGAGCACCAACATCCCAATCCTCCAATTCTTGCACCTACTGTCTAACTACCCGACGAAGCTGAAGACTAACACGCCATACAAAACTTACCCCATTCGGTATTTATACAAACTAATCGAGTCATAAAGACAGCTGTCACAGAGGGTAGCCTCCTAACAACCAATTGAGCTGTTGTTCGCTCAATCTGATGTGATTCAGATCGTTCAACTTAGGCTGTTTGAACTTGTGTTTTTCGAGTCGTTTATGCAAAAGTGCAAGTCCAGTCGCTTCCCAGTAAAGTAATTTTGATTTATCTTGGTTTTTATCAATAAAGATAAATAGTGTGCCAGTGAAAGCATCAAGCTCAAGTTCCGTTTCCACAATATTCAGCAAGCCATTAATCGATTTTCTAAAATCGACCGCATCAATATGGAGGTAAATGTCGTCAGGTTGAGGAGGAGTGTATCCCATTGCTTACAGAAAATTAAAATATGGCCAAAGCTAAATTATGGCTATCCTTAAACAAAATGAAGGTGGTGTCTCTGATCCAGACTTATATCGTGAGCACGTAAACGTTCAAAATAGACCGTTCTTCCAATCTTAACCATACCCATTAAAATCTCGTCATTGATAAACACAGGAGATACTATCAATGCTCAGACGAAGCGCTGAAGAATGGCAAGACCTTATCGATACTCAACAAGCAAGTGATATGACTGTCGCAGAATTTTGACTCGCTCACCAGATTAATCAACTCACCTTTTATTTACAACGCAAAAAACGCAACAATCTAACTAAAGTGTTCTCAGGCATTATTTTTTTAGAATCATAAAACGATGTTTTGAAAAACTCCCTTACAGATTCATGATTATCACCTTGCCATTTTTGTAAAAATTGCCTAGCGCCTTCTTCTATACTCTCTTTGCGTTTCTCTCCAGCCGTTGCTCCGCATAGATGTTCCGCATTATACCTGTTTTTTACTAATCCAATGGTATAACCTTTTTTTATTGCTCTTAAACAATAATCATCGTCGCTGTAGTAACCTTTTTTAAACCGAGCATCTAATAAACCAACATTTTCACAAACGGCTCTTGTAATAAGGGCACATGAAAACTCAAGTTTATTAACTTCCATGTGACTTAGATCTTCAATATTTACATTACCAGCGCCAAAGTAACCTGTAATTCCATAGTGCTCAGTTGCATTAACTAATAGCTCCAACCAATTTCCACTAACTAGCATGTCATTATTAAATAACACTACACTTTGACAGTCGCTTTGCGACAAGGCAAACTCAAAACCTTTATTCGTTGTAATTAAGTAGCCCTGATTAGAAGGATTTTCAAGATACATTAAATCATTTTGAGCTCGCAAATATTGCGCGATGTCGTATGCGCTTCCGTCATTCACAACTACCATAGTAAAAGAAGGGTTTTCTCTAACACTTATTCGCAGTGACTCGATACAATTTTGGGTCATTTGCAGGTTATTGTAAACTGGTATAATAATGTAATGTTTTTTCATTTTATCTACTATTTAATGCTGACTTGATAGACTGTTCCTTGGAATATTATCTGGAATCAGTTGCTTTCTTACAACGAATTAGCTTTCTCAGATCTGTATCGAGACTTTAATGAAAACTCTATATTTTCGGCAGTACGCGCCAATTTAATATTTTGGATGTTTTTTTGCCACAGCGCCATATTTGATGATACTTTGGCAATCGCGGAAGAAAAGGTCTCAAGCATATTTTCTTTATTATCAAATAAAATACCGATTTCGCCATATTTATCTTGCATTGCCCTATAACTATTATTGTTTAGTATAAAAACCGGCTTAGCATTTGAAATCGCATCCAGCACGCTTCCACTAGCAACAAAATTATA
Source organism: Glaciecola nitratireducens FR1064 (assembly GCF_000226565.1). Taxonomy (NCBI): domain Bacteria; kingdom Pseudomonadati; phylum Pseudomonadota; class Gammaproteobacteria; order Alteromonadales; family Alteromonadaceae; genus Brumicola; species Brumicola nitratireducens. Next base: position 2,808,714 of record NC_016041.1, read on the forward strand.
ACCCGTTGACACTGGTAAACAAATAATATCCATATCGGCAACTAATTTTACGTATTCATCTCTGGGCACAGAGCTCAAAGATGGAGCTCTTTCCAATGCATCGAAGTTGTCATCTGAGCTTCCTGATTCCTTTTGCCCAATTGCGTAAAATGTTACCACATTACTTTGATATCGTTTTGCAATATCTAAGAAGGTATTGAACCCTTTATTTTTGCTGCAATGCCCAACAAAACCAATTTTTATATTTGCTTGGTCAAACGGCTTCCCTGCGTTACAGTCACTAGCTAATATTGGATGTTCAAGTAGTCGGATGTTTTTTTTCAAATTTGGGTAAATCTCAAGTAATGACTCTCTTATGCCTAGTTCTAAAACAACAATGTTTAAATTATTCGGCATGTTCAAAGTTAAGCTTGTACGTAAATCAAACGCTTTAACAAAAGGATTTTTAGACCTCCAGTCAAAATTTGCACTCAAGTCGTTATGAAGGATTAAGTTAATATCGATTTCAACTTCGTGCTTATATAACTTCATCAAGTTGAGCAACAAAAACGAATTAAAACCCAAAAAACAATAGCTTTCCACTACATGATCTTTTGCTAATCTCTCGCAAGTTTTGATGGCTTTTCTAGCAGCTAAAGTTCCAAAAATGGGATTATGTAGTGACCCTTTCGTTAGGTATTTCATTTGCAAAATTGAATGAAAGCTAACATTATCTATGTCAGTCAAACGTCCCTTCAAGTTTTCTATATGTTCACCGTTTGCAGCGAATAATATTTTATGCATCGGGTAATTAGTGGCTACAACTCTAATGAATCCCTCATTGAACGGCAAATGCATATTTGCATGACTAAAAAAATCGCAAACGACTATCGTTTTCAAACTAACTTCTCCTCAGAATTCGGTCGATTAAACTTAAAAAAACAAAAGCTATTTAAAAGTCTATGCATTTAAGTGGTATTGTCAGCAATGGCACACAACGCGTGCAAATCGCTCAGATAAATGCATCAATTTATTTTGACTACATATTTTTTCAAACTTGCAATAAATTGTAACCCTTAGAAGCAGACCATAAAAGTCTTTAGTCAAAATTAGACTGAAATATTAAAAGAGCACTAGGAATAAAATTCCAAATTTACTTGTATATCAAAAATGATGCGGCGGTATGACATCCGAATTTTCATTGGGTTAATCATTCAAGTAGTCGAGCCCTTCATCATATCTAACAATTTAACTGTTATAGCACTAATTATCGCTAGGGTAGATTAAAATTTTTAGATGATTGGTATATTTCCGAGACAGAGTATTTGGTATTTTCTTACTTGACTAAAATATGAGTTTAATAATTACCGCTTAGTATCTCACTATCAAGATTTCAGTACTAATAGCCAGCTTACTCGTTCACATTAACGACAAGGATTTCTCTAATTTTTCCAACGCACCAAATGAGAAAACACAAAACCACCTAAAACTGCAGCTGTCGCAGAGGCTAGTAGATAACATTAGTCACAGAGGCTAGTAGATAACATTAATTTGTCCTATACTCAGAGCCGTTCATTTATGGGCAAGGTAATCACATGGAAACATCTCGTTTTAGGTAACTTTGGCTTTTTAGGTTTTATTGTGTTTTTTCGATTAGTTTTCTCTTGTTTTCGTCGTTTTGCAAAGTCATCGAAGAAAAGCCCTATTCCCTGAATCAAACAATTTGGCATGGTCGCGAAGTTGGCAATTGTAGGTTTCTTGATTGCTGGAGCCGCCCTGAGTGTTGCTTATAACTAAACAATACTTATGTTGATAGGTGTGTAGCGTATTCAGTAAAATTGAAAAAAAGAGAGTTAAACTACTCTCTTAAGATATTAAAACGTGGCGAGTAGAATAATTGTAGGCGCTATGCGATTCAACCATAGGCAATCTTAAAATGAACAATCAGTTTTCAATTTACCTGGATTTTTTGCGTTTCTCTGCTTCAGTCGTTGTATTTTTAAGCCACGTTACTATTATGGGCAACCCATTACTTTGGCGATTGGCAGTGTTCCCTGCGCATGAAGCTGTTGTATTGTTTTTTGTGTTGTCAGGCTACGTTATTGCGTATGTGGTTTATGATAGGCAAGAAACTCTAAAGAACTTTTTTGTAAACCGTTTTAGTCGGGTTTACTCCGTTGTTATTCCTTCAATTATAATCACAATTGTTAGTTACAATGTTTGTTTAATTTATAAGCCGCAGTTGTTAGATTGGTTCGCTGGGCAGCTTGCATCGCCTAGTTATAGCTTGTTTTCAGTTTTTTTTATGCTTCATCAAAGTTGGCAGCAGGTTATTTACTATACAAATGCGCCTATGTGGTCGATTGCGTTTGAAATGTTTTACTATGTATTATTTGCATGTATATTTTATTTAAAAGGTTTTAAGAGATTCTTATTCGCGAGTATTGTAATTATTGTAATGGGTCCTAATATTCTTTTTTACTTCCCGCTTTGGATGCTAGGAGTTGCTGCTTTTTTTATTAATAAAAAGAGAATGTTGAGTGTAAATAGATCGTTTTTATGTTTTATATTATCGATAGTCATGATTATTATTATTTTGCTGGATATAGGGGAAGCGTCTGCGTTATCTTTAACCCAAGCTATACTGCCAGCCAAGCTGTTAGCTTTATTCAATCCACAAACACAAAACATTGTTTATGATTACCTGTTCGGTTTAATCGTTGTTTTTCACTTCTGTAGTGCGTTCTCGTTATTTTCATATAAAGAGGTCGCTACCGAATATATGGGCAACCTTATTCGAAAAGCAGCAGGGTGCACATTTTCACTATATTTATATCACCTACCGTTATTATATGTAGTTACGGCTTTGGTATCGGCTCAAGACCAAAGTATTTTACATGCGATATTGGTTCTGGTGGTCTTGCCTATTGCAATGAATGTTTTAAGCTTATTCACTGAGCAACGAAAAGACATTTATAAGAAATTATTCTTAAAAGTGATAAATTAAGTAAACTAAAATGAGTAGGCTCTTCTAAAAAGCCTTAATCAAACTAGCAGTATATTTACAGTCACACTAAAATTATTAAAAGGCTATTATGATGTACCCTAGAGTAACTATAGTTTTATTAAATTGGAACAATATACATGATACCCTGAAGTGCTTGAGTTCACTTGAGAGTTTATCATATACAAACTTTAACGTTATCGTTGTTGACAACGGTTCAAATGATAAAGATAAGCAAACGTTAGTTACAATAGATAACATTAGATTAATTAGTCTCAAAAATAATTTGGGGTATGCTGGCGGTAACAACATTGCAATGCAGGAGGCATTTAAAAACGGTGCTGACTATGTTTGGGCATTGAATAATGATGCAGTAACTGAACACGACACTTTGTGTAAACTCATTGATGCAATAGGTAACAACAAAAATATAGGCTTAGCAAGCCCCGTTATAATGAGTATGAACGACAATACTGTGCAGCATGCAGTTACCTATTTTAACAAGGATACCAATACTATTGCAGAATCTTCATCGATTGACGACATCGACCATTCGACTGAAAGTCAAATAAATATGCTTTGGGGCACCGCTTTGATTATTAGCAAAGAATGCTATTTTAAGATTGGGGGCTTTCGTGAAGAGTACTTTGCGTATGTAGAAGATTCTGACCTGAGCATGCGAGCTTATAATGCAGGGTTTTCATCAAAGGTTATAAAGAATTCCAGGATATACCATAACGCACATGAAGGTGAGCGTCCGCCACACTATTACTATTACACTACACGAAACGGTATCAGATTTTGGTTTGCCTACTCCAGTCCACGCTATAAAGCATTAAAAAACACGATTTGGTTGATTAAAAATTCATCAACCCAGATACAGTCATTGACAAGCAAGAGTCTACCGTTACAGGTCGATGCTATTTATTTAGCCTATTGGCATTTATTCACGCAAAAAGATGGAGAGTTTAATAAAAAGACTTCTGCTCCCAAAGTATTTATTTTGTTAATAAAATTTTTATTAACAAAATTTGGATAACTGAATCGCCACTAGTAACCTAGACACTTCACTAGTTTCTGCTCATTCATTTAGGCTTTAATACCCAACATACAAATGCAGTCGTTCAGGCGGTATAACCGAAGTTTAATATTCTGTGTGCTTTTTCGGGTATCATCTGATTGACAAATTTACTTTTTAGGAAGTTGACCTGAATCAGGGCTATTAGAAGCAAGCAAGCTGAATATGCAAGTACTCCTACCCCAACTTGAATAAATAACTCCTCGAGTGCATTTCCCCCTAAGCTTTTACAAGCATCTATCGCAACATACATTATGGTTGAAGGAATTATTGGAATTATTAATATGATCGACATTTTAGTTAAAGATAAATCAGTCACTGCTTTTGCATGCATTAAACTAAACAAAAACATAAAAAAAGCTACTTGTAATCTTATATCTACAAACTCACTTAAGGTGTTTGGCACGAAATAGTATACAGAGACGATAAGCGTAAAAATTCCAATTACATCGATCAAAATTGATTGGCGAACTTTATTTTTAGCATCATAAAGTATGTTTAAAATTGGCTGCGTTGTAAACGGGAACATTAAGAATGCTAGCATCCCCAAAACAGAGTGCACATGAAGCCATTTCTCCCCTAAAACAATAGCAGTAAACGGGGCTGAAACCATATATGTCCCAATTGCTGCAGGTATAATGACTAAATACATTAAGAATAAAGCTTGAAAAGATTTTGTTTCAAGTTCTGCTGGCTTTCCTTTTAACTTTGACAGAGCGGAAAATACAGGTGCCATCGCGGGCCCAATTAGCTCTCCCAGTGGAAGCATTGAAAAGTTTTTTGCAACAGAAAACTCACCAGTGACACTTTTTCCAAAGCTTGAGCTGATAATAAATAAATCCATTTGTGCGCGCGCATAGCCTATGAAATTCCGAACAAAGAGGAACATTGAAAATGTCACCAATTCTCGGTCAAATTTTAATAAAAACTTAGGGCGGTAAGAGCACAATATGTAACTAGCTATCAAAAATACTATCGAGTTAATTAACAAGCCGGCTAGCATTGCAAAATAACTCTGGAAATAAAAAGCTGCAGATAGGGTTGCAGCAAATGAGAATACTTTAGCAAGCATTAGTATTTTATTTTTTATTGAAAAATTTAATTCTTTTTCTAACTTAACAAGACCTATATTATTAAATGCGCCAATTACTTGTATTGAGCCTAAAAAAATAAAAACAAACTGAAGCTCAGGGTTGTCAAAAAATTGAGCTATAAACGAGCTAGCTATAAGTAATGATAGAAATAATAAGATCCTTAAGCACACATTAAATGTCCATGCGCTGGAGTAATCCTGATGCGTTGGATCCTCTTTCAAAATAAGATAACGATTTACCCCTATATTTGCCAACACATCAAAAAAGCCAACGACCATCATGCCTATAGCTACAATACCAAAGTCATCACTATCTAGAATTCTTACTAATATGAGGGTACTTACAATACCGAAACTCCTTACAACTCCATTTGAAAGGAAGTTCCATAAATAAGCGGTCACAAGCAGCTTTGTGTCACTTGGTGAGTTAATCATAAAAAGAAATTCTTGATAGTAGACCAATCATAGTTATGCAGTATTAAGCATGCTTTGCGCATTTTAAGGCTAAATAGATATGGCATGTTATTTGAGCAATCCATATTTTAAGTGTAAAAAGTAATAATAAGAAAACATTTAAAAGAAAATTTGGTAAAGAACCCTAAAAAGAGTTTTTTATTACTCATTATTGACTTTTCGCTTTACGATTAATAATCGTAATACCCTCGGTATATGTTACATTTAGATTGTCTTCGTTTTCTTCGAATATCATTGCTTCTCCTGCTTTTTCAGAAACGAATACAATCGTGGTTGCGCCTTCTATGGAATCGATAACCTTCAAATTGTTGTGGTTATTTAATATTGACACGATCGCAAAATCTTCAACAATCCATAACTTAAAGTCAGTGGCGATTTTTATTAACTTAGGCACTTTAAAACTGCCAGGTCGTAAAATTGTCAATGACGAAGCTTTCTTACCGTTGATCGCAAACGGAATCTCTAATCGCCAATCTGATTTATCATTCCAAGGCTTTACTTCATAGCCTCCATCAAAATTGCTGCCAATAGGAGTATCTAAGCTCGGTGTATTTCTAACGAAATTTCGATACGTTGGCCCTCCAATTAACATAATGCCAAAGTCAATTGAACTAAGAGCAGCAACACTTAAGCTTGCATCACCTTGTTCAATAAAAAAATCACGTGAATTTGTCATCGTTATACCGTCATTAGATTTACCCAATCGCGTTACCTCGCTGCCAAAAAGCGTGGGGCGTTCGGAAAAAAAGATCACGTTAACTGAGGGGAGTTCAGTTGAAGTAGTTAAAACTTGATCGAATATTAGTACGCTATCTGCAGCAGAGATATAAGCAAAATTGCGAGTTACACGACTAACTTTGGTATCGTCCGAACTTGTTGAAAATTTAATGCTGTTATATGCGTTTGTTAGGTCAACGCTTAAACTAACATTGTTTTGACTATCAATCTCATACTTCAATAATTCAGCTTTATGATATTTGCCACTATCAAAGCTATCCTGCCAATCCTGGAAGCTTTTCACTGAACTTCCTAAGCCGATAGGTATTCGTTGTCCACCGTCCGCATTTTTGATGCTATATTGGCGACTAGGTTTAAAAGTTTCATTAGGATTCATTACTTTTATTGTATTTTTAGCAATAGAGCGAGAAGCAAAATACATCCTATTTTCTGTGTTCATGCCACTATACGCACTGGAATTCACAATCAATGGGGCATTTTTAAAAAGAGTGAAATGCCCAGCGTCATTATGTTGGTGATGCGTAAACATTTGGCTTGCTCGAAACTGAATAAAGGTATCTTTGGGGCCCCATCCACTTCGTATAACAACGTGATTACTATATCCCCTGCCGAATATTTCACTTAATGGTAGCAGGTGACTCAAGGGCTCGAGCGTTACATCCTTATTCCCCATAATGTTTAAATTTTCCGAAAACCACATGTCCGACGCAATAATAGGAAGGTACATTTTATAGCCTCGCCAATATGCGCGCGAACCAAAACGCTGCACTAACAAACTTGCATACGAGTCTATTTCAGGAGAATTGGTAACAAGAGCGAGATAGTCGATAACTTTTGACGTTTCGTCTTTTAGATCTACTCTAGGGCCTTCGTCCCCCCAACCTTGTATTGTCCAGTCTGGACGAGTATTGTAAATATGCCACAACCCAATCCTTTGCTGTAAAACCTCAATGTCTTTTGTTGATTGTATGTTATCTACTACCGCATACTTAAAAGCCTCGAGCGCCATAACTATAGGGAGAGCTCTTGAATTTATCCAGTAATTATAGCCCTCGGGCCAAATTTCGACTTTTTTCAATGCCTGGTAAAAATCTTGATAATGACCAACCGCACGCGAAACTAGTGCCTTGTTTTCTAAAGAAGATCCGTCTAATTGGCTAGCTAAAATAATCGCGTTTGACGCAAGTACAGAGCGCCCATGAAAAAGAGATGCGCTGTCGCCATCTAGCTTGCTCAAATAACTGCCTAGCATGTTTCGAAGGATGCTTTGTAGCGTTTCTTCATTATCCTTCGATATGTCAAAGCTGTATTTCAAGAGTTCATAAGCAATAACGAAAGTAAGAGCATTACCGTACGAACCAACTTCTCTTGGCACTTCAAATGAATAATTAAGAACTAAGTTCAAAAAAACTGATTCCTCTATTTCACCTTCAATCGAACAGTAATAGACAATAAGCAACTTAAACTGGTTTGCGTTATCGCATGAGTACCCCATAGCTCGTTGTTTTTTTAAAATAGACAATCTATCTAAAAAATAACGTTTAACACTCGGTTGGTTCATACTACTTAAAAAAGGGAATAACTTTGATTCATTCGAATTCTGCCAGTAAGTATTCCCATACGTATTTTCATATTGTTTTTCGTAACTAATAAGTCGTTGCTGTTCCTCAACCACACCCAACTTCACTGCAGACTTATTCACAACTTCGTAGAGCGTATAATTATAGTGCCGCATTAAAAAGCCAATAGCACCGCCCGCAACAAGCGAAAGTAAAATAAATATAACTAATAAAAAAATCGAAATTTTCTTCATCGAGTCTTTTCAGCCCTGTTAACAAACTTGTTAATTAGAAATTTCTGAGATTTTTTTTCAACATATTGAAAACACAAGTGACTCAGTACTATTAGCAAAGCAAAGTATAAAACTATCCAAATCAATGGCGTTTGTCCTTCTGGTAAAAACATCTTCATTACATCCCTAAGCAAATAATGCAGCATGTAAACTGAAAAGCTAATATCACCTAGCCAACGCAAGGGGACTGGAACTTTGATATTATATGAAACCTCAAGCAAGGCGCAGAGCAACACGAGTATTGCAGATGCTAGCGCGATTACAACAAACTCAGGAATCCTAAAATAATAGGAACACAAAACCACTAAAACAAACAACGCAGCCAAATTAGAACAAATTAAACCTCGCTCAGAAGAGACTAACATCAATCTGTGATAAATATTCCACGTTAGTATTCCAATGAAAAACTCCAATGCACATCGAGTCACGCCGCTTAAAGGTAATCCATCGTCTATTGATGTAAAGTCCATCGTGTGGAAGTAGAATGCTAACAAAGCACAACTAAACAAAACGCTGATAAGCAAACCAAAAAAACCTTTTAATGGCTTTACAAGTAAAAGCATTAAAGGAAACAAGCAGTAAGATAGAAATTCAACACTAATAGACCAAGAAGGTATATTCCAGGTCAAGGTACTTACAAAGCCCCAGCTATTTACTAAAAACAGGTTAGCAACAAAACTACCAACAGAAAACCTATTCAAATCAACTTCGCGACCGGTAGCGTAAAAGGCTAAAGGGATAATCAAATACAATAGCAACACAAAAACATGCAAAGGATAAATTCTTGCAATTCGCTTAACGATAAAATCTCTAAACCGTGCTTTCTTGCTCAAAAACGCCTGCTGATAACTTAGCGCTATTACGAAACCACTAAGAATAAAAAACAAATCAACAGCTAGGTAACCTACCGAAAAGAAACTAATTAAACTGGAGTGGAGATGTTCATCAAGACGACCACCAATATGGTAAAAAACCACCCACAAGGCGGCAAATCCTCGAATACTAGTGAGCAGATCTAAACTTTGTTTTTTCAAGCGTAGATTTCTCCAAAATTGAATAGTGTGAAATGGTAAGTGCTATTATCGTAAAGATTAGAGGCTGATACGCGATACTGATAAAAGCGCCTCCAACGCAGAATATAATAATAGCGTGGTTCATGTGCATAGCTAAATCTTTCGACCAATCATCATAAACAGTTGAACGCATTATTTTACGATTGGTCATAAAAGCAAGGAAAAGCATAAAAAAGTAAATGAAAAAACCACCATAACCCTGTTCACCCAACAGCTGAAAGTAAATACTGTGGTAGGCTTTTGAGTTTGACAGATAAAAGTCCTCAGTATACTTGTTTAATTGCCCTTTATTGGCAATAAAAGACCAAAACCCGCCCCCCATAATTGGTTTAGTGGCAACGTAATCTATAGTCCACTTCCAAACTACCACGCGCCCCATTGCCGAACTTTCCTCACTTACGTTCTCCATTGTTCCCATTCGCTCTTTCCATGAATCAGGTGCAAAGTAGATAAAAGCAATAGCGCAAATAATCAAGACAGGAATAATCTTTAAAATATTTTTTGGTTTAATAAAATAAATAGCAATATATGCCGCAAGCGCCACCAGACCAGTTCTAGCAGACGTGCCAATGACGGTGCCCAAACATAATATGAGCGCGCCATACCATAGGTAATTTTTACCCTGCAGTTGAGTTATTAAAGTGATGTGCTTTTTTAAGAAAAAAATGATTGGCATCGCCACAACTGCGAATGTAGCGAGTGTTGAACTCTCTGCCATCCCAGAGTTTCCTCCGCCAACAATCAAAGTATTGCCATAACCTCCGCCGCCAGTAAGAGTTTTGGCACCCGCTGAAATTATGTAAAAGCTCAAGGAAGAAATAAGTACAAGTATCATAAATTCAAGTTGCTTCCGTGTTTGTATTACAAATAACAAAAAGAACGCCATCAACACGGTTTTAAATGTAGTATCCCAAACTACCCAAGCAATGAAAGGAAATTGCGCATTATAAGTGGATAACGTGATCCAAACCGCAAACAGCACTAAAAAGAAGGGCACTGCTTTTTGATGTGGCACTGATAATTTACGAAAACCTAAAACTAAGCTGATAAAGCACACTAGCGCCATGTATAAGGAGAGTGACTTGCCAGCCAAAAAACCAAAAACAATGGTTTGTGGGGCCATTGTGTTAACCCATAAATAACCAGCAAAAGAAATATAGGGGCGAATTAGGCCAAAAATAGTAAATAAAATAAATACACCTAGTATCAAAAAATCAGTCACGTTTATTTGCTCTCATCTTTTATTTTTTGTACTTTATTTTTTATTTGTTTTTTATTGTCGGCTTCACTCTTCTCGTACTTCCAAAGCTGATAAATACTCCAACAAATAACAAAATTCGACACTAAAATGGCTAGCTTATCAATCATCTTTTATTCAACCTTACAAATAACATACCGATACTTACCCGATTTTTCAGGCGTCAGCGCAGCAACAGAGAACACTTGAACATCCACCGAGTCACCTAATCGTTGTTTTAATCCATCAACAATGTAATGCTCTATAGCGCTACTCATTTCCGTGGTTGGCACAACCTCAACATCAACTTTACCTAAGCTATGTTGAGTAATCTTAAACTCCTCAATACCATCAACTTCTCGCAGTACATAAATTAGCGACAAGCCATGCATTTTTGTTCCGTCAGTTTTGTAAACAAAGTCTGTACTGCGTCCTTGAATATTTTCTAATATAGGCAAACCTCGTCCACACCCGCAAACTCGCTTGGAATAACTGGCAATATCGCCTGTTCTATATCGAATAAACGGAAAGTCTGACGTGGCCAAGTGAGTCACAACAATCTCGCCTTCTTCACCATCAGGAAGCGGTTGTAGGTCGTCCCCCACAATCTCTACCACTATATCTTCAGCCGAAACATGTAAATTGCCTTTAGGGCACTCGTGCGCAATAAAACCAGCATCGCGGCCACCATAGCCATTTGCCACAGGCGCATTAAAAGCTTTTTCAATGTCTTGGCGTTGGTAGTCGTACAGACGCTCTGAAGTCACAAAAACCACTTTTATACCGCATTTGCTCATATCAATTTGTTTTTCAATGGCTTTTTTAGCTAACATGGCAAAAACGGAAGGGTAACCGAACAGCATCTTGGGGCGTTTCGACTTAATTTCATCCAAGAACGTCATCACGCTAGCATCCGATAAGTCAAAGGCAGGGATCAGGTGTGTTCTTAAAAATTTGTCGCGTATGGCTTTTACCTTATCTTGACTATTCAGTTCAATCGGCGAGCCCCAAGCAACAATTTCTGTATCGCCAATGTCAACATCCCACCAGCGTGTGGCGCGCCACTTTTCGGCTACGTCGTGGCTAACTCTTTCCTTACCTAATAAAAAGAGTAAAGGGTTACCGCTTGACCCTCCAGTGCTAAATTTACTGACCGATTTAGCATTTTTGGAAAGCAATTCTTCAAAATTTTCTTTAATTACCGACTTTGTCATAAACGGCAATTTTGATAAGTCAGCCGCTGTCTTAATATCACTGGGTGAGAGCTTATTATTATCGAACAGTTTTTTTACAAAGGTATTGTTAATATACAGCCCAGACAGAAACTGCTGTAGCTTATCATTTTGCAGCGCTAGCAGTTTGTCTGTTGATAACCATTGCGACTCCTCTAGCTGCTTGCGAATACTAACAGTGTCATGTTTTTTAAGTTTTTCATGCAATGGAAAAAAAACATTGGCAACAAATTTTGTATAAAGACTCATTTACTAATCCTTTCCTTCCAGTGAAGCACGCTCTAATGAGAAATGCTCCAACGCATTGTCAAATACCTGCTTTAACGCACTTACTCGATTGTTCCAGTGATTATCACTAGCATACTGCACAAGCATGTTTTTATCCCAAGTCTTTTCAAGTGCTGTCAACGTGGCTTTTTTTAAGGCTTCTGAGTCACCAAAAGGAACAATAAAACCAATATGATCATTACATATCACCTCGCTGTTACCGCCAACATCTGTTGCAACAACGGGTGTAGCACAAGACAGCGATTCAAGAAAAACATTTGCCCACCCTTCATTCGCTGTCGGTAACACAAATAAATCAGCTGCAGACAAGTAATCCGTTAACTCATTGGATGGTTTGGGTCCCATAAATTTAACGTTATTAATTAAGCCTAAGTCAATCACTTGGCGCCTTAAGTCAGGCTCATTATTGCCCTCAGCAGTGGCACCGCCCACAATCAAATAAACAAGGTCTGGATAATTTTGTAATACCGCAGGTAAAATTTCTAACACCCGATGAAAACCTTTCCGTGGCACTAAACCACCCACGGTAATCAGCACCTTCGTGCTGGCGTTTATACCTTGTTTGCTTTTTGCTTGTGCTTTGTCTTGAGCAAAAAACTTCTCGGTATCTATACCGTTTCCAATAACGGTTATTTTGTTAGCTTGCGCACCGTTGGCTACTGCTAACTCTTTTAACGAGGTGGAAACTGTCACTAACTTAGTGGCGCTGTTCCAAGCTTGTTGAACTTTGTTTCTTAACTTAGGCGACTCAAGATGTTTCTTCTCGGTACCTCTTAACGTAATAGTACTGGGTATTCGAAGGTTGCTCGCAATCTGTGTGGCGGCAAATCCGTCAGGATAAGAAAAGTGACTATCTATCGCATTGATATCGTATGTTTTATTTAATTTTTGAATAAACCGCTGACTAAACAAACGCATAAAGAATCCGTCAAAACGCCGTCCAACAGAAGGAAACGATAAAAATCGAGGATAATACACTTCAATACCGTCAACTATTTCCATTGCGGCGGGCATAAGTCGGTAATCAGGAAAAACAAGTCGCAGGAAGCTCTGCAGCGGAAACCACGGTACCGGGCTTACCACTTTAATTTCAGCAAACTCAGCCATTCTTTTTGCGCGTTCTTTTACAAACAAGCCCGCGTGGGGCCTTACGCTAGAGGGAAAAAGAGAGCTAAAAACCAGTATATTCACTGTTGCTTCCCTTGCACTTTTTTACCTGTTAAACGCTCATAAATTGGCAAATAATTACTCACCGACACTTTCCAGTTTCTCACTTCTTTCACAAAGCTTAAGCCATTATCTAAAATTCCTGCGTGCTCTTTACCTGATATTTCTATAATCTTTTCAGCCAGCTCTTTTTCATCATCAGCAGCAAACAAATATCCATTGCTGCCATCTTCAATCAACTCTTTATGTCCCCCTACATCCGAGGCAAGCACCAACTTCTTCTGCGCCATTGCCTCTAAAGGTTTCAGTGGTGTGACTAATTCCGTTAAGCGCATTGATTTGCGTGGGAATACCAACAGGTCAACAAGGTCGTAATAATTAGCCACTTCGGCATGAGCAACTCTGCCGGTAAAGATAATTTTATCTTCAACCTTCAGCTCTTTAGCTAAAGCTTTTAAATTAGCGTCTTGAGGGCCGCCACCCACTAATAATAGGCTAAAAGGCTTATCACTTGAAGCCAAGGTGTGCATGGCTCGCACTAATATATCTAGTCCTTCGTAGGCGTAAAAAGAACCAATAAAACCAAGCACAAAAGCATCGCCCATATTGAGCTTGTCGCGCAATGCCTGCTTGGCGCTTTCATCCGGTGTTCTGTGAATAAACTTATCCAGTTCAACCGCATTTGGAATGAGCGTTATTTTGCTGCTCGCTACGCCCCTGGCAATCAAATCGTCTTTCAGGCCTTGGCATATTACGGTAACGGCATCAGCATTTTTAACCACATTACTTTCCATTGCGCGTGTTAAGCGGTAGCGTAAGTCGCCTTCTTTACAGGTGCCGTGATCAACTGCGGCATCTTCCCAAAAAGCCCTTATTTCATACACAAATGGAATACCAAACTTCTTTGCCGCCCAATTAGCAGCTACGCCGTTTAATGAAGGAGAGTGCGCGTGAATAATGTCTGGATTTTCCGTTTTAATCACTTTGACTAAGGACTTCTTTAAGCTCGAAATAATTGCCATTTGACCAATCAAAGGCAGCTTGCTAAAAAAACCAGTAGGTACTTCACTTCGATAAAAAATGAGCTCGTCAATGGTTTCAGGATTAGTAGAAAAATCGCCTTGTTTAGCGCTTGTCACATGCACAGTGTCAATCCCAAAGCCGTGCTGCTGCTCTAAAATAGCTTTGGTCCTGAAAGTGTAACCACTGTGCAGGGGTATGGAGTGGTCTAACACGTGCAATACTTTCACATTTAATCCTTACTAATTCATTCGTTCAAATGTTAGCCAAACTTGCGGCTACCAATACACATCATTTTTCCGCACAAACTGCGAAAACATAAACACCGTCCACAGTTCAGCACCATAATCGCGCTTATTGTTTTGATGCGCTTGAAACATTTTCTCAAGCTGCCGGCTATCAAATATATCCAGTGCTAATAACTTCGGCTCAGAAATGGCTTTTTGCAATTGTTCTTTCAAGGGCCCACGCAACCATTCCGACAACGGTATACTGAAGCCCATCTTGTCACGGTATAAGTTGTCGTGCGGTAAATGCGGCTCTAAGGCTTTTTTAAATAAGGCTTTACCGTTCGACCCTTCAATATTTTGCTCAGTCTGCAAACTAAAATAACTATCAATAAACTCATGATCAAGCATGGGCACGCGCACTTCTAGGCTATTTGCCATACTTACACGATCAACTTTGACTAAAATATCACTTGGCATCCAGGTTTTAAAATCAAGGTACTGCGCTTCTTTCACTGGGCAGTCAAACGACTTAGTTCGCAGGATATCAATGAAAACTTGCTCTGAATTGTACCCCTCTAGCTTTTGCTCAAAGCCAGTTGAATACAGTTTTTTGCGCTCATCTTCTCGAATTTTACTCACGCCATTCAAATAGCCTTTCCAACTGCTCATTGATAGCGACTGAAAGGTCGTTTTTGCCCTCAAGAAGCGAGGCGCCCAATCCGCCTTGGGGTAAATAATTGATAAGGGCTTAAACACCAATTGGCGAATAATACTGGGTATTTTCGAACGCAACTTTTCTTCGTTTTTATGCAGCTTATAACGTCTATAACCGCCAAATAATTCGTCACCCGCATCGCCAGATAAACAAACCGTGACGTATTTTCGCGCTACCTCGCATACTTTAAATGTGGGTAAGGCTGAGCTGTCGGAAAAAGGCTCGTCGTACATATCAATCAAACTGTCAATTAAGCCGAAATCATCATGACTTACGATATCTAGATGGTGATCAGTATTATATTTATCAGCCACCGCTTGCGCGAACTCAGACTCATTAAATTCTGGCACATCAAAGCCAATAGAACAGGTAGTCACTTTTTTATCTGGATTAAGCTGCGCCATCGCCGCAACCACGCCGCTTGAATCAACACCGCCAGATAAAAAGGCACCTAAAGGAACTTCCGACATCATGCGCTGGCTGACTTTATGTTTAAAGTCGGCGTACAGCGTTTCTGGGTTGCCGATTTTACTACTGCTGGTTTGTTCAATGTCCCAATATTGATGTTGGCGCAAACTGGCATCGCTCATATCATTGGAAATAGGAAAGTGCATAAAGTGCGCTGGCTGAAGCTTTTTAACATGCTTAAAAATAGAGCGTGTTTCTGGCACGTAGCCAAAGGTTAGATAATCTTCCACCGCTTGCGGAGACAGCGCTTGGTCAAACTCAGGGTGAGCCTGCAGCACTTTTAATTCTGATGAAAATAAGAAGCTATCGTTGATGATGGTGTAAAAGAAGGGCTTTTCGCCAACTCTATCGCGCGCCATAAACACCGCGTTTTGCGCTTTGTCGTATAGCACAAAAGCAAACATGCCGTTAAAGTGTTGCAAACAATCAGTGCCCCACTCTTGATAGGCACGAATGATGGTTTCGGTGTCGCTGTGAGTGTTAAATACGTGGCCTTTTGCTTCCAGCATGGCGTTCACGTCGAGGAAGTTATAGATCTCGCCGTTAAACACAATCACAATATCTTTGTTGTCGCTGAACATCGGTTGCTGGCCGCTCGACACATCAATAATCGACAAGCGACGATGTGCCAAACCAATGCCTTTATCGAAATAATAGCCTTCCGCGTCTGGGCCGCGATGTGCTTGCGTTCTGTTCATTTCTTTCAGTAAAGACTCGTCTATATTGTATTTACCCGTCAACGATATAAAGCCGCTAATTCCGCACATGAGCTAATCCTTGTTGGTATAACGCTAAATATTGATTGATCATGGTGTTTTGACTAAATCGTTCTTCCACTAATTGCTGCGAGGCTGCCTGCATCTCTTGGAATACGGGCCCATATTCGCCTTCAGCTTTGTATTTATCGAACATAAGCAACAGTCCTTCGCTTAGTGCTTCCACCGATTTAGCATCGACTAAAATGGCTTGCTCCTTACTCGTTATTTCAGGGATGCCGCCAACACGTGTGCTAACAACTGGCAAGCCGCTAGACATTGCCTCAAGCATAGTCATTGGAACACCTTCAGCATCAGATGACATAACGAATACGTTAAGCGCTTGGTATACCGCTGGCATGTCGTGGCGTTCACCCCACATTTCTATATTTTGTGGGCATGATGAATTGGCTATCTGTTGCTCTAAGGCTTCTTGCAGCGGTCCTTTTCCTACAACAACAAGTTTTGTTTCCGCTTTGAATTTTTCGCTTTGCTCGCAGGCTAATACATAACTTGCAATCAGGTTCTTTTGATTCTTAATTGCTTGCAGTCGGCCTACGTGTCCAAAAATCAGCGCTTGTGCGGCAGTTGAACCTTCACTTACCGCAGCGCCAGTGTGCCGTTCTGCCGGTTTATATTGCGCAGTATCTACACCGTTTAAAATCAGATCGCATTTTTTGTCAGACAAGCCTACGACATTTATTAGCCATTGATGTAAGTCATCACTTACCGACACAATCTTATGCACAAAAGGCGCAACAAGCTTGCGCAGTATTTGATATTTCTTATTTGTGCCATCCGGGTCGTGAACATCTCGTCCATGTTCAGCATGCAGTCGAAACGGCACTCTTGCTAGCGCAGCCATGGTTTGAAACTCCAAGCTAGCCAGATTATAAGAATGTAAAATATCGGGCTTCTCTTGTTTCAATACAGCATAAAACTGCTTAAACGTGCCCCAGCTCTGCCCTTGCGGTTTGTTTAAGGCTATCATTTTTACCGACTTAGCAAGTTGCGCCACAAACTCTTCCGAATAATTGGTAAGCGTCACAATGGTGTGCTCATAATTATCCGGCAAACTGGCGATGCAGTTTGCGATAATACGCTCAAGGCCACCTACATCGAAGCTATAGACAAGGTGCATGAGTTTAATTTTCATTAGTACTGAAAACCTTCAATTGCCGCTTCCATCGCCTTTATCTTGGCTTCTCTTGATGGCAATTCGCTATTCACCTGAACGGCAATAAACACACCTGCCCCATGATTGCCCGCTAGCTTACTGATGGTTTGATTCACTTTTGTCGGAATTGAGCTTGCGGTGCGCTTGCCATCTACCTCGAACCAATAAACTAAAGCAACGTTGTTGCCTCGAATGTCGACCAACTCAATCAGATTCACTTGGCCTTTTGACGTCATTTCTCTATCAATTGTTTTCCGCGTGAAGTTGTCAATATTGTAATAACGACTCAAGCCACTGACCATTTCATGCTCATCGTTGTCAAAATAATACTTAGCAACGTAAATCGGCGTTTGGTTATTATTCGTCTTGTAAACGCCTGACCATTCTTCATGTGGGTTGGTCATATCAGGTTGCCAAGAAAGTTCTTGTGGCGTGAAGGCTTCATTAGCATTGAGCGTATTTGTTAAGTTGGACGAAGGCACTGGCGGTATGGAATTGATATAAAAAGTGGTGTAGGTGCCGACCGTCGCAACGACTAGCAGCGACATTATCAAGTTCTGGATAGGCATAACCTTAACAGTGCCTGTGGGCGCGCCTTCAATTTTCTCACTTTGGGTGTTTTCGCGACCAATTTGTCCAATGCCAAAAAGTAACAGCAAGACAAACGCAAAGAAGAACCAACCATACACTAAGTGATCGGCCCCTGTGGCATGCTCCATATCGGTTAGATAACCAATAACAACGATGCCAAACGCACGGATACCATTAGCAATAATTGGCACAATAAGCGACGCAAAAACAAACGCGACAATTTTCCAACGCGTTTTATAGTTAAGATAGGCAAACAAAGTACCCAAGGCAAACGATGCAATTAAGAATCGAATACCAGCACATGCTTCAGCCACTAAGAACGTGCCGTTAGGCACATACAAATACAAACCTTCTCGGTAAATAGGAATACCTACTAGCTGCAGCATTTCGACGGTTAAATACGCCGTAATATCTTGCAGTACAGGTACCAATTCATCACCAAAAGGAATGGTAAAGGCTAAGAAAAACAAAGGAAAGGCGAATCGATATACAAATTGATTGCCAAAACAAAGCCAGACAATAAGCACCAAAGACAAGTAGGCACTAGCATGAGTAAACAGATTGATGCCTAGCAATTCGCTGAACATGTTTATCACTTGCACAGCAAATAGAGCTAGCAGCACCCAGTAATTTGGCTGTAGCTGAGTATGCACAAACTCCGACTTACGTTCGTAGAATAAATACAGGACTACCGGCACGATAAAGAAGCAGTGTTTGTAGGTTTCAGATGAACCCCATACTTCCACCATGCTCACGAGTGTTGAGAAATAAAGCACAAACCAGGCAGCCAAAAATACGCCAAACTGCAAAACAATCCTTTTATTTTGACTCATCAAACTCGTACTCCATTAAGTAAATCTGAAAACTTGTGCATTTCACTTTCCCATGAAAAGTGTTCAACCACGAAGGCTCTGTTACTTTCACTAACCAACGCTTCTTTCGCCAGTAAGTCACATATGATTTGTGCCATGGCCTCAGGGGAATCTTCAACTTGATAATCGCTACTTAGCGGCTTAGCAATACCTTCAGCCGCCATACTCGACAGCACAATCGGTTTGGCCATTGAGAGTGCTTCTAGCACTTTATTCTGAATACCACGTGCTATACGAAGCGGTGCTACCGACACTTTGGTTTGTGCAATGTAAGGTCGCACGTCCTCAACGCGCCCAGTAACCGTAATATTGTGTTTACCATGCAATGCTTGCACTTCTGCGCTAGGCTTCGACCCCACCACATAAAATTGAGCGGTGTTATCATGAGACAGGATAAGCGGCCATACGTTTTCCACAAACCACATCACTGCGTTCACATTCGCCCAGTAATCCATGGCGCCGGTAAAGGCAACGCTATTGTCCGCTATGTTATCAACGGCTTCAAGCCCCGCCTGAGGATCGAAGTAAGTTGTGTCAACCCCATTCCTGACGCCTAGCACTTTATTATCGAGCGCCTTTGGAATAAGTGACGTAAACATGCTTGCTTCATCATCTGAAACAAAAGTACTAAAGTCGAACGCATTAGCCATATTAGTTTCATAACTTTGCAGCAAGCGTGCTTCGCGATTGTAAAACCACG
Organism: Glaciecola nitratireducens FR1064; assembly: GCF_000226565.1. Lineage (NCBI taxonomy): Bacteria > Pseudomonadati > Pseudomonadota > Gammaproteobacteria > Alteromonadales > Alteromonadaceae > Brumicola > Brumicola nitratireducens. The sequence continues at coordinate 2,828,457 of NC_016041.1, forward strand.
CTTTGATGCCACTCTTTTCTGCCGCATACTGGCGCCACTTGTCTGAATCAACATCAACAAAATCAAGCACGCTATGCTTTATATTGGGTAAATGTGGCTCGACAAATTGAGCCATGGCAGCTGAAAAGATGAGAACACGCTGCACTTGCTGCTCAACAATGGTTTCGTCAACCCAGCGCTGCATTTCATGGCTGTGATAGTAAGGTAAAGTAATAGGCTTGCTAGTCACAAACCCCGCCAAACCCTTTACTTTGCAGAGCAGTTTGTTTTGCTGAATGCACTTTATGCTTTTACAATACGCGAGTAAGTCTTTGTCGAAACCGAGATCTTCGTCATCGTCAATAAAACAACCGAGATGAATATCAAACGCCTGACTCAACTGCTTCATCATATTGAACGAACGAATTTTATCCCCCTTATTTGGCGGAAATGGAATTCGATGAACTAGAAACAGTAGCGCCGGCTTCATCATTACTTATCCCTATGCCACGTACTTGGACAAAAACGGACCGATTATTTGTGACACTTTCAACGGTAGCTTCTGCCAGGTATTGATCAACATCTGGTACTTAGGATTGTTGGGACTCAGGTTAGGCAGCTCTTGCGCCTTGACCAAATGGTAGTAGTGGAACAGTGGTTTTGGCTCAATGCCCCAAGTGTTCTTGTATTTAAACGCACCCGAATCGTTTTTACTTCGGCCAAAATCAAACAGCTTGCAGCCTCTTTTCGCAGCGTGACACATTAATTGATAATACATGTGGTCGTTACTTTTAGCACCGCGCGCTGCCGTTAAGCCGCCGCCATAGTAAGGCATCACGGTGTCTTTATAGTAGAAGCTCATCACGCTAGATAATGCAGTGTTGTCGTGTGAGACGGTCAACACATCAACCTTATCTTTGAATTCATCGAGCAACAGCTTGAATAGCTTTTTTGAAAATACCGGCGTTCCTAAATTTCGAACGCTTGTAGAATAAATGTGATAAAGGGTATCGATGTCTTGAGCGACAGTAGTAGATAATTCGTTTTTCAATGAGTGACGCACAACGGCGCGTTGCTTCTTTTTAATGCTCAGTAAAATATCGTCATCGTTGTTTTTCAATTCAGTTTCAAAGTAGCTGTGTACCGACTTTTCAACAAAACCTTGCTCAACTAATTCAGCTTGTTGCGATTGATAGCGAAGCTCTAAATAGTCTACGCCTAAGTCTTGAGCAAGCTTGCAAGCCTGCTGCTCTAACGCGTTTTTAACCTCTACTGAATTCGCAATGGCGCCGCCATACATACAAAATGGCGTGGAGCACAGCTGATGACCGAACAAAAAACTTTTGACTTCAAATAACGGCAAAAGGCCATCTAACAGGCCTTCTTCATTGATACTGAGCAAATAATGCGGTTTGTGGCCGCTAGAGTCGTGAATAACCCTGCGCCAACCAAACAAGTGGCAAAAGCTACCCAGTTCATGGTTTTCTACAAATGCGTTCCATATGGCCGCATCATCGTGTGTTGCTATTCTGATCATCTATTTTGTTAGTCCGTTACTTTGTCGTTCTGCTACTTGTTTATTCCGTAAACCTCGGCCATCGTTGACCATTCATGGTCTTTGATAAGTTTCACCAATTTCTTTTCCATTGCGTGCAGGTTAACGTAATGTCGTAATTTTGATTTAAACGGAGCCCCTTCAACGCGAGGCTGATCTGCGTCTATTTCCCAAGGATGAAAGTAGAAGTTATACGGTTCTGTGGTTGTTTCCATGTATCTTTTTATACGTCGGTTTGATAACCAATAAGGATAAAGACGAAAATAGCCACCACCACCAATACCGGTGTTCTTGCCATTGCTGGCTATGGTCGGTACAGGTATTTCAATAATGCCTTCTTTGCGCACATGCTTAAATCTTGGCCAATCCGGCACGCCATATAGGTCATGTTCTATTGGGTAAGTACTTGAGCTGTATTTGAAGCCTTGTTCAACCAGAATATCAAACACCCACTCATTAGTTTTATTAATAGAAAAACTGGGCGCACGATATCCTAGCAATGCTTTGCCTGAGGCTTGTTCGAGCTTGTCTTTGCTAATACGAATATCTTCAAATACTTCGTCACGCGTCATGGTTGTTGTGCGTCGATGGTTAGAACCGTGACTGCCTAACTCATGACCTTCATCAACAATTCGTTTCACGACATCTGGACAATGTTCCGCCACCCAACCAAGCGTAAAAAATGTGCCTTTTATGCCGTGTTCGTTAAATAAGTCAATTAAGCGGTGTGTATTATTGCCAACGCGCGGCGTGATACTAGACCAGTCTGAGGGCGAAATAACCGATTCAAACGCAGATACGTGGAAGTAATCTTCAACATCTACTGTCATCGCGTTAAGTCTTTTGGGGTGAACCTGCATAGTTTATTTTCCCTGTTCAAAAATCGATTTAACGATTATCGACCTTTACCAAATAAAACAATCTCAACGGTTCTGATCAGTATTAAAATGTCTAAAAGTAAGCTTTGATGCTTCACGTAATATAAATCAAATTTGAGTTTTTCAAGTGAATCTCTAACGCTAGCGCCGTAGGGGTAATTCAATTGTGCCCAGCCAGCTAGGCCTGGTTTTACATTGTGGCGCTGATTGTAATAAGGCACTTCCTTCACCAACTGCTGAACAAACTCGGGGCGCTCTGGCCGCGGGCCGATGAATGACATTTCACCTTTGAGCACGTTCAGCAATTGCGGTAGTTCGTCGATGCGATACTTGCGAATAAAGTTACCAATTCCTGTAACCCTATTGTCATTTTTGGTAGCCCATTTAGCGCCGTCTTTTTCAGCGTCTGGCCGCATACTTCGGAATTTTAGAATGTTGAACAGTTTACCGTCTTTGCCCACCCGCTCTTGCTTATAAAAAACGGAAGCGCCAGTGCGAAAACCATCATCGATGTAAATAATGAGTGCAGTGATCAGCATAAATGGCCAGGCAAAAAACATTACAAAAGTGGCGAGTGTAATGTTAAGCACGTAGTCGACTGACTCACGCAGATAATTTTGAGAATGAAACCCGTTTGAATAAATCACCCAACTTGGGTACATCAGGTCAACCACTATTTGGCCGCGTTCGCGCTCCATGAAATCGAGCAAATCGGTTACTTCTATGCCTCTTAAGCGGCAATCAAATAATACCGATACAGGCAAAGTGCCACGGCGCTGGTCACAGGCGACAATAATTTCTTCAATATTATTGTCAGTTAAAAATTGTCTAAAGGAATCGTCCACTTTTACATGGATGATTTTTTCTCTCAGTACACCGCTTTGGCGGTCATCACCAGGGATCGGAACAAAACCGACTAATTCAAAGCCTAAACGGTCGACGTCTCGGCGCATTCTGCTTTCGATAATAGAAGCTCTAACGCCAGCGCCCAGCACCAAAATGCGCGAACTGCTCAAACCCATCAGGCCTAAACGATTCGTAAAGTAGCGGAAAAAAACTAGGGTCACTATATTGAAGCAAACAGCGGTAGGCAGAAAGTAGGCGTCTAGATCAAGTTGTGTAAAGAGTGCACTCGTTACAATTTCGACGATGAAGAAGCTTAAAACTAAACTCACAAAAATGCGTCGAATAATGCCCCTAAACGTTTCTCGAAGTTTGGTTTCGTATAAACCAACGGACAAAGAGCAGACTAAGATTGCCATCATGAGGAGGAAAATATTTATTGCCAGCGCTTCAGAGTTTGGCTTAGCCGTAATTTGTAGACTGACCAAAACGAAGCTCGCAATATAGCTTACATACGATACAAGTACTGCTTCAGTTAGCACTAGCGCCGTTGAACGTTTATTCTGTCTTTTGTTTGACGATGCCATAACTTCCCTTTACCAACGACTATTATACAAACTCTCGTTTTAGACGTATGATAATTGATTTATTTAAGATAAACTTATATTAATTCGTCGAGCATTATAATAGGTTTCACGCTCGGGTAAATGACTGATTTATGATTTATGATAAACTTTGTGAATATCATCAACATCTGTGAAGGAAATTTAGGGATGAAAAAAGCACGTCAATTAGGCATCGTCGGACTGGTTCTTACCACCTTTGTTATGACAGGATGTAGCGTTAATAAGCTGCCGGAAGCAACAACGCGAGCGTCATTAACAACCAACGTTAATGATTACCAATACCTTATAGGCCCAGGAGACAACCTCACGATTTTTGTTTGGCGAAATCCAGAAATATCTGGCAGTTTTGTTGTGCGTCCAGATGGGAAAGTCACCACGTCATTGGTTGAGGATGTTGAAGTATCTGGCAGAACCCCAACCATGCTTGCGCGCCAGCTAGAAGAACAACTTTCCACCTACATAAATAATCCGAGAGTGACGGTGAGTGTTGCCAGTTTTCAAGGACCGTTCAGCGAACAAGTTCGCGTGATTGGTGAAGCAACAAACCCCAGCGCCGTTAATTACACTGAGAACATGACCCTACTCGATCTGATGATCGCGGTAGGTGGTTTGACTGAATTTGCAAGCGGTAATAACGCGAAATTGGTGCGTGTTATCGAAGGCCAACAAACCACATATGAGATAAATATCGAAGCCCTCATAAAAGACGGCGATATTAGGGAAAATATCGATATGCTCCCAGGCGACATCATCATCATTCCAGAAGCTTGGTTTTAATCTAATTTAGAGAAGTACATACATGCAAGATTTAGAACAAACCATTCAAATGGTGCTCGACTTTATCCGAGGGATATGGATAAAGAAAAGATACGTGATGATATGTTCATGGCTGATATGTCCTATTGGCTTTTTTTATGTTTCTACTTTGCCCGACGTTTATGAGTCAGATGCACAGGTATTCGTGGATACTCGCTCAGTGCTACAGCCAATACTCAGGGGTTTAGCATTCGGGACTAATCCTGAACAAGAAATTCAGATGATGGCAAAAACGCTGCTAAGTCGCTCAAACGTAGAAACGATTGCTCGCGAGTCTGATTTAGACATCACCGTAACTACCGACGAAGCATACAATAAACTCATTACTAACTTGACCGACGATATAAACCTTGCGGGAACAGGTCGCGACAACATCTACACCATTTCATATTCTAATCAAAACCCTGGAATGGCAAGAACTGTAGTACAAGAAACACTTGATTTGTTTGTTGAAGGCTCATTAGGCAACTCCCGTCGCGACGTTGATACAACCACTCGATTCCTTGATGACCAAATTGCAGAATACGAATCCAGCTTATCAGAGAGCGAGCAACGCCTTGCTGACTTCAAAAAACAGTATGCTGAGATCCTCCCCGGAGAAGGCACCTTCTACAACAACCTTCAGTCTTTGCGCAGCCTGCTGGAAGGTACCGAACTCACGATTAAAGAAACTCAGCAGCAAATTAACGCGATGAGAGGACAAACTCGTCAAGCACAAAAGGCAGCCGACGGTTTTGGCGTTCGCAGCAATGACGGAGAACAAGTATTAACTACGCGTTATGACGACCGTATACTGGGTTTGGAAGGACGTTTGGACGAACTGAAGCTGCGATTTACCGAAAAACATCCTGACGTTATTGAATCACAAAATTTGTTAGACTCACTCAAAGAACAGCGAGAAAAAGAAATTAATGCGTTTATGGCACAAGACACCGGTGATGCCCCGTCTATGCTGACCGAGTCAGACCGTCAACTAAGCCTTGAAATTACCCGCTTAGAGGGGCTGCTCGCGTCATTGAATGTCAGAAAAACTGATACCAAGCGCAAGATTGAAGATTTACAATCCAAAATTGACTTAGTGCCGCAAATAGAAGCGGAACAAACTGCTCTCAACCGCGATTACGGAATTAAAAAGCAGAAATATGAAGAACTGCTGTCGCGTCGAGAGTCTAACGACTTAACGCGCCGCGCAGATGTTCAGTCTGAAGATTTGCAGTTCAGGATTATTCGACCGCCTCTGATTGCCAGTCAACCTAGCGGTCCAAAACGTATCTTATTCTACACAGGTATTTTGTTTGTTGGTTTCGGTATGGGGGTGGGCATTGCGTTCTTAATGAGCATGGTTAAGCCGGTTTTAGTTCGCGGCCAACAGCTCAGTGACTTAACCGGTTTCCCTATTTGGGGCATGGTGGGTCACTTAGATATAGTAAAAATCAAAAAACGAAACAAAATGCGTATCTTTATTTTTGCATTATCGTCCGGTGCTATTCTTTTGCTATACGCTGGCTTAGTAGTGGTAGATGTAATGAACATTGATTTAGCGAGCAAATTTCCATTATGAACAATACAATAGAAAAAGCCTTACTTCGCCAAAAAGAAGCTGAGCGTTTGAAAAAGGAAGCTGAACTCTTAAATGATGAAGCAAAGGAACTTGAAAATTTAGCTGCAGAGAGTTTGTCTCAGGATGAACCTGAACCTACCCTAGCCCGCGCAATTGAAGCCAGTGCAATTAAGGCCAGTGAAGTTGAAGCAAATGCAATTGAAGCAAATGCAATAGTGTCGCCTGCTAGCGCAGAAGCTGGGAGTAGCGGGCAAAGCGACGATACGCTTACCACAGAGCGGTTTTTTGACATTGATATTGCTAGCTTAGAAAAACGCGGATTTGTCTCTTTGCACAGCACCCGCAGCCAGATTAATGAAGAGTATCGCGAAATAAAGCGCAAGCTTTTATCCAACGCATTCGGGGCACTGTCGAAAACAATCACTAATGCCAATATTATTATGGTTACCAGCGCGCGTCCAAGCGAAGGAAAAACCTTCACAGCCGTTAACTTAGCATTAAGTATTGCTGCAGAAAAAGACAAACGCGTGTTGCTTGTCGACGCTGATGTTTTAAAACCGAATACGCTGCGAACCTTAGGCCTAACAGAGCGCTCCGGTTTGATGGAGTATTTACTAGGTGATGTGAAGAAAATTGGGCAAGTCATGTTTCGTTCTAACATCGATAAATTACGGATTATTCCAGCTGGACGGTCGCATCACTTATCAACAGAATTGTTAGCCAGTCAGGCGATGCACGATCTAATTACAGAGTTCTCCACGCGCTATGCTGACCGCGTTGTGATCATAGACACACCACCCATTATTGGTATCAATGAGTCTGCTGTATTGGCCAACTTCGCTGGTCAAGCCGTTGTTGTAGTAGAAGAAGGCCGCTCAAGATTATCGGACATTCAAAAGACAGTGGAACGTTTAAATCCTAATATGGCAATTGGCTTTGTTGTTAATAAATCGCTCAATACATCAGAGCAAACTGGTTATTATGGCTACCACTATTACGGATCCGACAGAGAAGGCGAAGAACAGCCTGCTCCAAAAGCGTAACTTAAACAAAAGGAAGTGATTAACTGATGCAGTTTAAAAGGAAGTACTTAGCGACATCAATACTTGCTTGCACGCCTTTGATCATGCAAACGGTCAACTCTACCGCGGTTGCTAATGAGCTGGATTGGACCATTGGTGTCGACAACGAATTTGTCTATCAAGATATTTATTCTGATGAGCGACAAGAAACCATTAACTCTGAAAATTACATTTTACGCCCTCAGATATCACTTAACTTTAAATCGAAACGCAGCAATGGGTTTTGGCGAGCAACTCACAACCATGTTCGACGCAGTTTGCAAGATGCAAATATCACCAATAATTATACTAACTACGCTTATGGCGGCAGTTTTGCTGCGATCCAAAACCTGTTAACGTTTACCGCTAGTGGCGCTTTAAATTATCAAAGCGCAGCTGCAAACGGCTTTTTAGTCGATAGCTTCCTGCTGAATGCTGAGAACTTATCAAAAACACGCTCTAATCGCTTCGGCGCTGATTTCACCCTGCCGAGAGGCGATTATTTTGGGCATACAACCAAAGTTAATTATTCTATTACGGAAAGCGAACGGCGTGAAAATTCGTTCAATCGCCTAGACAGCAACGTTCTGAGCGTAAATACAAATACCTACACAGGAGATAACTTCGAACGTTTCAGCGCTCAAGTTAACACCGACTTTAGTATATCCGAACGCAGCGTTAACGGAGACTATACGAACCGCCGCGCTAACGGCGACATGTCTTATCGACTTATCAGCAACCTAGGTGTTATTGCTACGGCCAGTCACGAAGCCAATCAGATAAAGTCACAAAACAATGTTTTTTCCAACGCGCGACAGTTTAATTCTGTGGGCGCTGGGTTGGTTTGGCGAGAAGCCGAAAATAAAAGAATTGCCCTTACATGGAACAGAGCCGACAACGATTCCGTGGCAGAAGATGAAAATAACAAAGGATATGTTGGGGCTGATATAAACTGGCAATTTACACCAAGAACACAAATAAGCGCGGGCTACACACGCCGCTTCTTTGGAGAAAGCGGTAATTTTAGTTTTCAGCACCGCCTCAAAAAACTGAGAACTCAGGTCACGTATTCAGAAGAAGTTACTAGTTTCTCAAGATTAATTGCCGAGCCCGGTAATTTAGGCGTTTTTGTTTGTGTCGACGGTATTTCAGATCTAGCGGCTTGCTTTCAACCAAGTTCGCTCAATTATCAATTGCAGCCTAATGAGCAATTTGTGCAATTTAGCGGTCAAAACTCAGAGATTAATGATGACCTGATATTGCGAAAAGCGCTTTCGTGGCAGTTAGGCACAGAATTGCGCAGAACAAAAGTATCTATCAATGGTCGTTATGCAACTAATGATTATTTAGAGTCGGATCGCTTATCAAGAACTTACTCTGGTGGTACATCAATTGCCTTTGCCATTGGCCAGAAAACGAATATTAGCTGGACCACCAACGCGGCGGTCACAGACGACATATTTAATGGTGAAAGAGGAACTTCAGAAGTACTCACCAGTAAAATAGGGCTTGATCGTAAAATCGGACGCTATTTTGACTTATCCCTGGCTTTTTCTTACTTACAACGCGAAACAGAAGGTAGCGTAATTGGTGGCAGTTTGGGTGGCAGTTTGGGTGGCGGTTTCGGCGGCCTCAGTGGCGACATTCAAGAACGCCGCGTTTCACTGACCCTGAAATACAATTTATCTAAGTAACTGGCACCTACTCATCGTTGTCCTTCAATCTGACGTAAGCTTGGTACTTCTTCTTCAACAACTTATCAATATACTGGGTTAGCTTGATCTTATGCTTCAACGCATCATCTAAAGCATCCACTAGCTCGTGTAGCATATCTTTGTAGTACTTTGCCTCGTGAATTTCTGTCCCCTTGGCGGTAAACCTCAGTTCCTCAGCACTAGCATCAAATACTTCATCTTTTGCTGGTATCGTGTTTTCAGGTACAAACATCTCCGACTTCACTTCATCAATGACCACATCTACCTGCTCTTTTTCGAAAAAGACAACTTCTTCCAAAAATCCATACAGCAAAATACGATCCATGAGGGTGTTCATGCGCCTCGGTACACCACGAGAAAATTCATGGATAACAGTAAACGATTCATCGCTGAATAAGCCTTCACCAGAGTAACCCGCATGCTGCAAACGAAATTCAATGTATTCTCGAGCTTCGTCGGCATTCAGTGGGGCCAAATGACATGAGGCAACAATACGTTGGCGAAACTGCTCCATATTCGGTGCACGCAGTATCGGTTGAAGCTCGTCTTGCCCCAACAGAAAGCTTTGTAATAAAGGCTTACCTGCTTTTTGGAAGTTGGACAGCATGCGCAGTTCTTCTATCGTTTCTAAGGGCAGGTTTTGGGCTTCATCAACCAATAGTAAGGCGCGTTTGCCCTGAGCAGCTAATTGATTCAAAAAACGCTCTAAGTCTTCAAGTATTTCGCTTTTGCTTTTGCCTGACACGTTAAGGTCGAACTTAGATGCGACCATTTTCACGATTTCATCGGGTGACAGCTTGGGTGTGACAATTTGTGCAGCAAAAATTTCTTCTCCGAGGCTATCTAAGAGACTGTTAGCTATTGTGGTTTTACCGGTGCCAATGTCACCCGTAATGACAATAAAACCTTCTGCCTGCGATAGCCCATACTGCAAATATGACATAGCGCGTTTATGCAGTTTACTGGCATAAAAAAAGCTTGGGTCAGGCGTTAGCTGAAAAGGTTTTGAATTAAGTCCGTAATAACTTTCGTACATGGTTTTATTGTATGTCCCTATTTAAAATCGTGGATAATATACACTATTTTACGTCTGCATTCACAATCTGTGAAATAATTCCGGTGGTTGATACGCCCTCTTCGAATAAAAGCACGCGCACCTCGCCACCATTGGCGATAACCTCTTTGCCACCGGCTATTTCATGTATCTGGTAGTCACCGCCTTTTACCAGCACATCAGGCAAAATATCAGCAATCAGTGACTGCGGTGTCTCTTCGCTAAAAGGCACCACCCAATCCACTGCGCTTAAGCCTGCCAACACCGCCATTCTGCGCTGCAGGTTATTAATGGGTCGGCCTTCTCCTTTTAATTTACGCACTGAATCGTCTGTATTAACGGCAACGATCAAACGGTCACCCAATGTTGCAGCTTCTGTTAAATAAGCAACATGACCCGAGTGTAAAATATCGAAACAACCGTTGGTCATGACCACCCGCTCGCCTTTCAGCTGTGCTTGCTGTACAGCAAGACGAAGCCGCTGTGCATTCATCACACCGCCGCCCTGATGCACCTGCGTGCTGACCGCTATGGCAAGCTCGGTAGTGGATACTGTAGATGTTCCAAGCTTACCGACAACAACGCTAGCAGCATGATTGGCAAACTGACATGCTCTTCCAAGAGGCAGGCCAAGCGCTATGCAGCACGCTAGGGTAGAGATAACCGTATCGCCAGCGCCGGTTACATCATAAACTTCTTTAGCATGCGCGGGTAAATGATAGGCCTGCTCTTGGAACAGCGACATCCCTTTTTCAGAGCGCGTGATCAATACCGCCTCAAGCTCACATTTTTGCTTCAGGACTTGAGCGCTATCAAACAATTCATCTTCGCTTTCACAAACCCCCATTTCACCTTCAAATTCCGACATATTGGGCGTAATTAGCGTTGCCCCTTTATATTTGGCAAAATCACTGCCTTTAGGGTCAACGATAATCGGTTTATTGTATTTACGCGCAAGGGAAATAATTGACTGGGGGTCTGACAAACACCCTTTACTATAATCAGACAGCACCACGAGGTCGGTGTGCTGAACACGCTCTTCAAACTTAGCGAGTAACTCTGATTTATCGTCCTTAGCAAAGCTCTTTTCGAAGTCTAAGCGCAGCAATTGCTGATTACGGCTCATTATTCGCAGTTTTGTAATGGTGTCCTGATGCGCTACTTTCGAAAATTCACAGGTGACGTTCATCGCCGCTAAGCGATCGATGAGTATTTGAGCAGCTTCATCCTGCCCCGTCATTCCCATCAATACCACGTTAGCACCCAAAGTCGCGGCGTTAATAGCCACGTTTGCAGCGCCGCCGGGACGGTCTTCCACATCGTCTACACGCACTATGGGAACAGGTGCTTCAGGGGATATTCGCGCAGTAGGTCCGGTCCAATAACGGTCGAGCATTACGTCGCCAATAATGAGAATGTTCGCTTTGCTAAAATCAGGTATTTGCATGATTAACTGTCTTGTGAATTGCTATTTTTTTTGAATTGCTGGAGAGTATAACAATGAATCAGAAAAAGTCCGATAAACCTTGGTTTATCTATCTCATAAAAAACAAATTAAATCAGCTGTATTGCGGCATTTCAGTAGATGTATCGCGGCGTTTTCTTGAGCACGCGACTAACAGTCCCAAATGCGCAAAGGCTTTGAAAGGAAAAGGCCCCTTGGTATTACTATTTTGTGCTCAGGTAGGCAGTCAATCAGACGCTTTAAAATTGGAACGTTGGTTAAAAAAGCAAACAAGAGAATTTAAAGACCGCCTTATTGCGGGCTCCTCAAAGCTGCCATCAGAGTATGAACTGCTTGATACTAAGCTTATTCAGGAAAATGTTATGCTCAAAGCAGCGGATACCTTAGCCAGAAAACAGTCCTGCAATCAACAATGCTAAACCGATGCTCAACACAAACTCGATGCTCGCAATACCAACGTTATGCTGCAAATCTACTTCTCTTTTCCAGTTAACACCGGCCAATATGATGCGTTTAGACACGCTTGCTAATATAATAAGTGAAACTGCAAACGTCAGTCCAACCAATAGCCACCCCGTTATGTTGCTAACGTAGGACTCTGGTTCGTAAGCTAAAATCGACCCTGCTGACGACACCGCTATAGCTGTACCAATTAAGTTTCCTGAATGCTGAATTGCAAGTGCCAGATGGCCTTTACATAGAGTATCCTGAAAACTGTTGTCTTGATTGTTGTTGGCAAATCGACGCTCATACAAACGAGTTGTTAATAGCAATACACTTAACACCACCGTTGTACCAGAAAAAATCGCAATCAAGGTGTTCACATCGGTTCCTACTGCCCAGTCGATAATACTCTTGATAATAATTGCGCTGGCAATTGAACTAGCAGCATCCACCAAGGCTACTGATACGTTCTTTTCAGCGATCATTTGGTTTTTGTCGAGGCGGTTAAGCACCACTTTATCGTGGGCAAAGCGACCCGCTCTGACCAATACGATACCGACAGCACCAAATACCACCATACCTAATGCGGCAACTTCATAGCCCAAATGCATATGACGTCCAACTACTGCTGATAAAACGATAGTGAGCGATAACATTCTACCGGCCATGCTGATACCAAATGCAAAGTTATCTTTTTCACCCAATTCATTTCTCACGCTTACCTTTGAGAACACGCCGGAAAATGAGCGAATTGCGAGTAACAGAAGAACGGCGATTGAAAGATCAATGGCTAAATAAATCAAAAGATCTGATGAGAATGGTACAAATTTTACCAGTTGTTCCATATTGGGATAATCCTAACTTCACATTTAATCGAAAACTGTACCATAATACCCGTATTGAAGAATAAGCACATGTTGTTAAATGCAAAAATTACCGAATATTTTAGATGAGCGCGCAAAATCTCACTTTGACGATTTTACAGCTAAGTTGCAGAGTGCGATATCAGGCAACGAGCAAGCTGCCGACCTCCACGCTAGCTATCTTGAGTTAGTCAGCGAACACCAAGCCGATATTCAGCTTGCATTTGGACTGAGCGATTTTATTGCCAGAACCGCTCAACTCTATCCTCTGCAATTTATGCAGAAACTGCCCGCTATCATCAAGCAAAGAAATCACGATGGCCAACAATACCAAGAATACTATGAGGCTTTGCAGGGACAGCTTGAGCAAAGAGGGATTGAGCAGAGAGGGATTGAGCAAAGAGGGATTGAGCAGAGAGGAATTGAGTATAAACCTGCCGCAAAAAATGACGAAGCGACCCTGCATGCAGTATTACGACAGTTTCGACATATAACGATGCTGTCGATTGCGTGGCGCGATATGCTTTACAACGCAGACATTAAACAATCCTTATTAGCGATTTCCCATCTCGCAGACGCGCTAATTAACACAGCAAATGCCTGGCTTTACCAAAAAGCCTGCGAACGCTACGGCAAGCCAGCAGCTGTTAGTCAGACTGTAGACAATCCAAACGCCTCTTCCCGCGTGTCGCAACAGCAACAGGAATTACTTATCATTGGTATGGGTAAATTAGGCGGCCGTGAGCTCAACTTCTCTTCAGATATTGATTTGATATTCGTTTATCCCGAATCCGGTGAAACCGACCATCCTCGCAAGCCGATTGATCACCAGACCTTTTTTACTCGCCTAGCGCAAAAACTAATAGCCGCACTGCATCAAACCACCCTAGACGGACAAGTTTATCGTGTTGATATGCGCCTTCGTCCACTCGGCGACAGTGGCCCTCTGGTCGTCTCGATGCCGGCATTTGAATCGTATTACCTCGAGCAAGGCCGCGAATGGGAAAGATTCGCCATGCAGAAAGCGCGCGTTATTAATCCTGATTCAGAAGCGGTGCAAGAACTTCAGAGCATTATTACCCCCTTTGTATATCGCAAGTACCTTGATTTCACCACTATTGAGTCATTGCGAAATATGAAGCAATTGATCGCGAATGAAGTAGCAAGGCGCAATTTGACGAACAATATCAAGCTAGGCAAAGGCGGCATTCGAGAAGTGGAATTTTTTGTTCAATCCCTGCAAATGATCCACGCTGGTAAAGTGACTGAATGTCAAACTAAGTCGATATTAGCTTCATTCGCGGCCTTAGTTGAACATGAGTTTTTGCCACCCAAAGATGCGGCCGAGCTGCAAGAAAGTTACCTATTTTTGCGTCAAATAGAGAATTACCTTCAAGCATTCAACGATGAGCAAACTCAGCAATTACCCGATGATGAAGTGGATCAAGCTCGACTTTCGTATTTGTTAGCGAATATGCTGTACGCCAACACACAAGCGTCCATCAAGTCAGACGGCGCGTCTATCGAAATTGAGCTAGATGCGCCATTAGAAAAAATTGACCCCATACACCAGCACATGAAGCGCATTAACCACCACTTTATGCTGTTGATTGAAGACAACAACGAAAGTAAAGATGAGAACCAAGCCTTAAATCAAATTTATCGCGATTTGTGGTCATTAGAGCTAGACGTACACGAGATGCAGAGCTTGTTTTTTACCCTAATAGACGAGTCAGAAGTAGCTGAAAAACTCAGCTCGCAACTAGTCGAGTTTAAACGCAAATGCACCAAACACGACATTGGTCAGCGAGGCAACAACACGCTTAACAAACTCGTGCCTCAGTTGCTTTACGAAGTGCTGACTTATGAGGAAAACGCTGAGCAAACTGACGCGACTCTTGCTAGCCACAATACAGCCGATGCATTAGTCACTGATATCGACAAATCAGGTACTGTTACTAACGACGATGAAATCAAGCATGCTAGCGAGTTGTTTGAGCGAATCTTCGATATTCTCTTAACCATTGTTGGTCGCACAACTTACCTAGATTTACTGCTCGAAAATCCTGCGGTAAGAAAGCGTTTAATGAGCCTTTCTGCGAACAGTCACTGGGTAGCTAAACAAATCAAAGCCTTCCCACTGCTGTTAGACGAGCTTCTGCATCCAGCCTATTTACAGACTGATCATGCGGGTATATCAACATGGCGCGACGAGTATGAAAATGAGCTTCGCCTTCAGTTGCTCCGAGTCGAGCCTGATGATGTTGAAGCGCAAATGGATGCTTTGCGCTATTTCAAGTTAACCCAACAGTTGCGCATTGCAGCAGCAGACATTACCGGCACACTGCCTATTAATAATGTCAGCGACAAACTCACCGTACTCGCAGAAGTATTGCTGGGTCAGGTCATTGATATTGCATGGGTGCAGATTGCAACTCGCTACGGCACGCCTGAAGGCTATTCGATGCAACACAAAGGACTCGGAGTGCTTGCCTATGGGAAGTTAGGAGGCATTGAATTAGGCTATGGCTCTGATCTCGATATCGTTTTTGTACATGACGTTAACCTATCTGTCATGACCAATGGCCCGAAAGTAGTGTCGTGCAGTGAGTTTTTTGTAAAGCTGATACAGCGCGTCACGCATATTTTCACTACAAAAACGTATTTAAACGAACTCTACGAAATAGATTTACGATTACGTCCATCAGGTAATTCAGGCCTATTGATAAGCCATATTGATAGTTTCGATAATTATCAAAAAAACGACGCTTGGACTTGGGAACATCAAGCATTAGTGAGAGCTCGCTATGTTTATGGTCACGATGCTCTTGAAAATACATTTAAAAAAATTCGCCAAGAGGTGCTTTCGAAAAAAAGAGTCATGAGTGAATTGCGCAAAGACGTTGCGGACATGCGCGAAAAGATGCGGGTTCACCTCGACAAGTCTGATGAAAACAATGCAGACTTAAAGCAAACGTCGGGTGGTATTACAGATTTGGAATTTTTAACGCAATATTGGGTGCTGCTTCACAGTCATCAATTTAATGAATTGACACAGTGGACCGACAATTTGCGGATACTCGACTCCCTTGCACATGTTGGCGTTATCAGCGAAGATGAAAACCATGCGCTGCAGCAAGCTTACTTATTTATTCGCAATCAGCTGCATAAACTCAGCTTAGGCGCTTTTGGTCGACATAAACCAGTCCCAGATTTAGACAAGCACATGGCCATTATTCAACACACTTTTGTAAAGGTATTTGAGGGCTAGTCGAAACCTGCCTTTTTGCAGTTGTCTGTAACGTAAGTTCCTGCGTTTTCGGCGATAACGATAGCGCGTTTTTTGTTGCAAAAATACACGTTAACTTGTGGTATGAAGTTAGCGTCAATAGCGCCTGCAATTTCATCGAGCGTTGCCACTAAACTATTTTCGGACAAGAAACGCTGGCGAATAATGAAATCTTGATTAAGATCCCAAATTAGCTGCATTCCTTCTTGTTCTGCATATTTCATTGCTTCAGTTCTAATTGTCGTGCCTTGTGCAAAACTTCGATATTTGTATTGGCCTTGCCAATTCTCTTCAGGCGGTGAATTAACGGTTGAGATGGCTATCAGCTGCTCAGTTTGACTCGCTTCTGGCGCCTCTAGCGCAATCACATAGTCGCCGTACTGTTCTTGTATCGGGTCCTTTGAAGACAGGCGAAACTCTTCATAAAAGCGGGCAAGGTTATCAGAAATATTTTCTTTTGAATCAGCACCACCCGCACCCGACTCACCGGTGTCTTCAGGTACATACATCAAAACGATTAAGGCGCCCGCCAAAACGATAAACGCCAGCACTAAATGTTTTATCCAAAACGCGGATACTTTCTTATCTGCCATTTTTACCTCTGTAACAAAGCCAGTGTCGACAAAACTGGCTTCACTTTCAATTCAGGCGCATCCCTAAGTTGAAACTACTTGTACAAAGACTCAGGTGCATTTTCAGGCCTGGTTTTAAAACGCTTGTGCATCCACAAGTAGCTGTCTGGCTGCTGATTGACTATCGCTAACACATCTTCGTTAAGTTTAGTCAACGCAAGCTCTTGGTTCTTATCGGCCAAATACTCGATTGGTGTACCTATTTTTACTTTGTAACCCTTTTTGCTGTATTGCGACACAACCATTAGCGGTATGCAGTTAGCTCGATTCGCAAACATAAGCGTTGCTGTGGTCGTTGCCGTTTGCTCAACACCACCAAAGGGAACAAATATACTGGTATTTTTGCCATAGTCTTGATCAGGGAAATACAAACAAAATTCATTTTCGTTCATGGCTTGAATAAGCGCTTTAGCATTGCGTTTATCAATCATGTATTTATTTGAACGATTACGACCGTGATACTGCATATAATCGATTAGGGGGTTGTTATGCTTGCGATAAAAAGCAATGCAAGGGTAAGCATAACCAATAATGCGACAGCCAATTTCCAAATTAACGTTATGCAAGGTTAAGCCAAATACGCCCTTCCCCGACTCGAGCACCTTGAGCGCATTTTCCAGACCTTCAACTTCGGCATGACGACGAACCCGCCACTCGGGCCACCACCAACCCATGCCAGTTTCGAATAAGCCCATTGATGTACGAAAAATATTATCCTTTAATACCTTTTCACGTTTTTGTACAGACCATTGGGGATAGCAAAGCTCGAGATTGCGTCTGGCAATTTGAATGCGTTTGGGAACGAAAACAGTAATGAGTTTGGCGATGACTCTCGCTAACAATTTAATGATGGACAAGGGTAGCCAAGTAACAATGTAAAGCAAAGCAGCGCCGAACCATACACCCCAATACTTCGGATGAAAGAACGCAGCAGTGAAGCGAGGTGCCATGACTGTTTTGACGGGTTTATAGGGCTTTGCTGATTTAGGCGATTTTTGTGACGCAGCTGCGGCATCTTGCTCATTTGCCGTCGTGTGTTCTGACACAACTACGCTCTGTTCAGCGTTTACTGCTCCCTTTGCGTAGTTGTTATTCTTGTTATTCGTTTCAGGCGTATCCACAATAGACTCATTGACGTATTTTTCGTTATTCTACAACGTCACAGCGAGCATATAAAGCAAGACTGAGCCTATTCATATTCTTTATCTATGCTCTCTAGTTTTTTTTCAAACGATTCATAGTTGCCAGGGCTGTCGTAGTCAAAGTGGTATTGGTTATGAAAACCGTAGCTAAGTTTAACCAAAGCATCTTCCAAATAAAGCGTGTAACCATCGAAATCAGTAAACGCTTTTATGCCGTTTAAGTGATATGAACCGTCATCGTGGTGCTCTCCATGTTGACGAATTTTCTCGAAGACTCGAAGTATCATTTTACTGTCTAAACTATTTTTCATTTTTTTCCCTTTGCGCTTTTTTGAACTACATCGCAGTATTCAATTGATATTGTATAAACCAAGTCAAGTATGTACTCATAATAGTTTATTACGACGTTCTTGCATGCACATTGATACAGCCAATGCCAAGTTACAAGATCAGAATTATCACAGCAGCCATTATCATGACTAAAAGTTTGCGTCCCCTTTTTATCAGTAAATACGCTATATACACTGCTGTCATTGATTACTTAGATTTAATTGCGCACTTTTTAATCAAATATTTTTGATCTTTACTTATTTTCATGTAGTATAGATTATTCAACTGGTCAGATGAGCGGATAAGTTAATTATGAGTATTAGAACAAACCTTAAAAAAGTGTTACCACCAATTTCAGTCACAGAGCAAGAAGCATTAGATGCTGGCGACGTGTGGATTGAATCGTCTATTTATCAAGGCAAACCTGACATGCATGCCCTGCGCAGCCTTCCTCAAGCAGTATTGCGCGCAGACGAGCAAGCTTTCTTAAACGGTCCGGTTGTTGAGCTGTTAACCATGATCGACGAATTCGAACTCGGTAACAGCAAACACATTCCACAAGAAATTATCGATTTCCTTGGTAAGAACAAATTTTTCTCAATGATCATTCCAAAGAAATTTGGTGGTCTTGAATTCAGCCCTTTCGCAAACTCGACAATTGTTGCCACTATTGCAGCAACGAGTGGCGCAATAGCCGTTACGGTAATGGTACCGAACTCTTTAGGCCCAGGCGAGCTGCTAATGCATTATGGTACTGAAGCCCAGCAAAATTACTGGTTACCTAAATTATCAGTTGGCGAAGACATTCCATGTTTTGCCTTAACAAGCCCAGAAGCAGGCTCTGATGCTGGTTCAATTCCAGATGCAGCGATTGTGACTAAAGGCATGTGGGAAGGCAAAGAAGTTGTCGGCCTTAGCGTTACTTGGGACAAGCGCTACATTACGCTTGCACCAATCGCGACAGTGCTTGGTTTAGCATTCAAGGTATTCGATCCTGAGCACTTGCTAAGCGATAAAGTTGAGCGCGGCATTACATGTGCACTTTTACCAAAATCTCACCCAGGTGTTGAACTAGGTAATCGCCACGACCCAATGGGCGTGAAATTCTATAATGGTACAACTCGCGGCAAAGATGTATTCATTCCAATGGACTTTATCATTGGCGGCGAAAAGAACATCGGTCGCGGTTGGCAAATGCTAGTGAGCTGCTTAGGTGCAGGTCGCGGTATTTCATTACCAGCAATGGGCGTTGCATCTGCGCAGTCTGCATTTAAATCAACTGCTGAGTACTCTTTTGTACGTGAGCAATTTGGTGTGCCAATCGGCCGTTTTGAAGGTATTCAAGATAAGCTAGCCGATATTGCGGGTAAAACATTCTTACTTGAGTCAATGCGTGTATTAACTACCGAAGGTTTGGGCGAAGGTCTATCTCCGGCAGTAGTAACAGCAATAGCTAAATATCACATGACTGAGCTAGGTCGTGACGTACTGAATTCAGCCATGGATGTACAAGCCGGTAAAGCCATTCAGCGTGGGCCTCAAAATACATTGGCAAACGGTTATGCTGCGCTACCAATCGCGATTACGGTTGAAGGTGCAAACATATTAACGCGTAGCTTGATGATTTTTGGTCAGGGCACAATGCGTTGTCACCCACATTTGAAAGAAATGGTTGACCTGATCCACAGTGATGACAGCAAAGCTGATGCAGAATTTAACAAGGTACTTGGTAAGACAATCAAGTTCAGCGTTAATAATGCGTTTAGAAGCATGGCAAATAGTTACTTACCGTTTTTACGTTCAACAGAGTCGAACTTCCCAATCGTTCGTCCTTACGAAAAACGTGTAAATGCACTTGCTGCTAAACTTGCACCGCTTGCCGATTTATCATTGTTAGTACTAGGCGGCGAACTGAAGAAAGCGGAATTACTGTCTGCTCGTTTAGGCGACGTAATGAGCTACTTGTACGGTGCAATGGCATCAATTCGTTTCTTTGAACAGCGCGTTAAAGACCGTGCACAAGCTGAAGCCTACTTCCGTTACGCAATGGAGTGGTCACTTCAACAAGCAGAAAAAGCGATTGTTGATTTCATCAATAACTTCCCGAATACACCAACGCGTGGTTTGATGAGATTATTGACCAATACTTATACGTCTTCAGTCAGCCATATTTCTGATGACTTGGTACGTGAACTGTCAGCAGCATCAATGCAAGACAGCAGTATCAAAGAACAGTTAACGCACCTTGTTAAGGTAATGCCAGGCGACGGAAACGATATCAACGAACAAGCATTTAAAGCGAAGCACGCTGCAATGCCGTTGTTGTCGAAAGTACAAAAAGCCCTACGCAAGTCACCTGTTGTGCCATTCATTTCGTTTGAACACGCGGTGAATACAATGCACACAGCGGGTACCTTAACTGACGCAGAACGCACAACATTGTTAGAATACAACGATAAACGTAAGCTTTCTGTACGTGTTGATGAGTTTACTTTTGACATGGAATTATTAAGTGCGGAAGAGACTGACGGTCCAAGTGCAAGCAACACCGCGGTCAAAGGCGATAGCAACACCGAAGCAGCGTAAACTCTGGTGTAAATGTTTTAAAATGCAGATTAGAAGGCGTCCCATAGAGGACGTCTTTTTTATTTAATGCGAATATTAGATTGACTCACCCTTCACATGTTTGCATTATCAACGTGTAAAGCAGTAGCAAATGGAATCATTGCCTAGTAATTTATTATAGAGTCGAGTATTGCCAAGAAGTAGAGTGTCGCATTAATCAAGTTATCAACCGAATATTGCGACATTATGTTGAGGCAATTTTATAGTTAAAAGACACGACCAACAGGCAGATTAATGCGTCACAGCGATATTTATAATTCAACAAAACAAGATACAAAAGCTCGATTGCAGCTCCTCAATGGGAATGCGTTGGGAGGCTTAGCGATTACGCTGTTGTGCATGGCAGTTTTTTGTTTTGGTTTTGAAAGTGATGAATACCAACAAACAAAGACGACTATTTTTATTGCGTTACTTTGTTCTCATACTCTGCGTTTATTCGAAAATTTATATACAAAAGCTCAAATCAAAAAAGATAACTTCAATGTTCGCGCTGCCGCGGTCCGATTTACCCTAGGTATCATAGTAAATAGCTGTATTTGGGCAACTTATAGCATTATGCTAGCGCTACACATGCAAGACACGGAGATTTTAGTTACGACTATCGTTTTGTCCGCACTTGCGGGCGGAACAACCACGATCCTTGCAGCTTCAAGAAGCTTATCCATATTTTATATATCAAGCTTAATACTTCCTTTTGCGATTATGGGCTTTTTTAGTCAATATAGTTACTTTCCTCTCATTTCATCATTAGGCATTGGATTTTGGGCCGTAATGGTGATTTCGTCGGGGCACGCAAGTAAATTTGTTACAGAAACACTCGCGCTAAAAAACAAAAACGCATCGCTGTTAGCACTAATGGATGTTGAGAAGAAAGAAGTGGATCGCGTAAACCGTGAGCTTTTGTCAGTTAATCAGCAGTTGGACAATTACAATCACTTGCTCGAGAGTAAGGTAGATAAGCGGACTGAAGAAATTTACCGGCTCTCGAATTTAGATCCCTTAACTAGCTTAATGAATCGTAATGCCTTTTTACAAAGTTTAAAGAAAACCCTGCAAAGCAATTCGAATAACAATCCTCATTCCACTGAACAATACGCCCTCTTATTTGTCGACCTCGATGGTTTCAAAGATGTCAACGACGGCTTTGGTCATAAAGTGGGTGACTCCGTATTAAGCGAAATTGCCATGCGCTTGCAGGAAGTGGAAGTACTGATGAACTTGGACAACAGAGCTGAAAACTTACTGTGCCGTTGGGGTGGAGATGAATTTTTAATTTGCACCAAGTACTTAGGCGAAACCAACCTTTCTAGCTTAGTGAAAGACATTATGACCAGTATTGTCTGCCCTATCTCCATTGCCTCTAATGAAATTACCCTTGGCGCAAGCATCGGTATCGCGAAGTACCCCGACGACAGCAAAGAACCGCATGAATTAATCCAATATGCCGATATCTCGATGTACTATCAGAAGAAACATCAGAAAGGAGATGCGACCTATTTCTCTCCCGCCTTGTTCGACGACTTTCAACATGACCAAGTTATTCGTGATGGTTTAAAAAGCGCCCTCGCTAACAATGAATTTTCGCTAGTGTTTCAGCCCATTGTTGATATCCAAGAACATGCTCCGTGGGCAATTGAAGCCTTGTTAAGATGGGAACATAAAGGCAAAAGCATCTCACCTGCAGAATTTATTCCGATCGCAGAAAAGTCGGGACGTATTATCGAGATTGGCGCATGGGTGTTACACCAAGCATGTGGCATTGCTGCCAAATGGACGTTTACGAATAAGCCATCAGTGTCGGTTAACGTGTCTTCACTGCAATTATTAGATTCGCAGTTTATTGACCTTATTGACGAGGTTTTAGAGAATACTGGACTACCAGCAGATCGCCTGCACTTAGAAATCACGGAAAGCGTGATGCTTGAAAACGGAGAACTTGCGCAATCCCAGTTAAAAGCAATTACCGAGCGCGGCATTCACGTATCAATCGACGATTTTGGTACCGGTTTTTCATCCTTAAATCAACTGCAAACCATGTCGTTCGATGTTATCAAAATTGACCGTAGCTTTTTACAGGCCCTCAATAAAAAAGATCTCACCATTATTTCCGCAACAAAGTTAATCGCTGACGAATTCCAAGCCATAACGGTTGCTGAAGGAATTGAAACCGAAGAAGAATTGGCTGTTCTAAAAGACTTAGGAATTAGGTATATTCAAGGTTATCTATTTGCGCGGCCTATGAAAAGTGACGAACTCAGCACTTGGGTTGACAGTTTTTAAGCCATCTGAAAAGAACCATGCAACAACAATATAAGAATCACGATTAATGGCACAGCTTTACTACTACTACTCGGCAATGAACGCCGGCAAATCAACCTCACTACTTCAGTCTGCATACAACTACAAAGAACGTGGTATGCATATTACTTTATTCACCGCTGCGCTCGATAACCGCTACGGTGAAGGTAAAATAGCGTCGCGTATTGGACTTGAATCGCCAGCGAATTTATTTACCTCAGAAACCGACCTCTTTGCTGAAATGCGCAAGGAGTGCGACAAACATAAAATCAGCTGCTTGTTTATTGATGAAGCCCAATTCTTAACTAAACAGCAGGTTATACAGTGCCTCAAAATAGTAGATGCACTAAAAGTCCCTGTATTAGCTTATGGTTTGCGCACCGACTTTAAAGGCGATACTTTTGAAGGCAGTCAATACCTACTTGCATGGGCTGATAAGCTTTCAGAGCTGAAAACCGTATGTCACTGCGGACGCAAAGCAAATTTTGTGGCACGTCTCGACATCAACGGCGATCCTATTTCTGAGGGCGCTCAGGTGGACGTGGGCGGCAATGAGAAATATGTGTCCTTGTGCCGCAAACACTTCACAGAAAAAGTGCCGCTTTTGTAGCATTAGTAGCGCTAGTAGCGCTAGTAGCGTTAATATCATTCAAATTTATCAATTAACCCAAATAAAACAAAGTTCGCTGATGTCCGATTATCGTCTAGTATGTAGTTTAGCAATTGAATGTTTTATCAATTCAGTGCTTCTCAATGTAACTACTTTTACACGCTGACAATAAGGGACATCACATGGACTTTTCGCACAATGCAAAAACGCAAGATTATCTCACTCGAATTCGCGATTTCTTAAGCACCCACGTTGCCCCAATTGAACAGCAGGTATATCAAGAATTAGCCGAGCTGAATCCAACAGGCGATTGGACAACTTGGAAAGTACATCCGGCTATAGAGCCCCTTAAAGAGAAAGCAAAAGAAGCAGGTCTATGGAATCTTTTTCTGCCCGATGCTGAGCTTGCGCAAGGCTTAACAACACTCGAATATGCTCCGCTTGCTGAAGAGACAGGACGTTATGTTTTTGCACCCGAAATTTTTAACTGCAACGCGCCCGACACTGGCAACATGGAAGTGTTGTATCACTTTGGTAATAAACAGCAGCAAGATAAATGGCTTACACCGCTA
Organism: Glaciecola nitratireducens FR1064; assembly: GCF_000226565.1. Lineage (NCBI taxonomy): Bacteria > Pseudomonadati > Pseudomonadota > Gammaproteobacteria > Alteromonadales > Alteromonadaceae > Brumicola > Brumicola nitratireducens. The sequence continues at coordinate 2,852,815 of NC_016041.1, forward strand.
TTAACCGGTGAAATACGCTCCGTGTTTGGCATGACAGAACCTGATGTAGCATCATCTGACGCTACCAACATGGCGGCTACTATTGAGTTAGACGGCGATGAATTAGTATTAAATGGCAAAAAATGGTGGACCACTGGACTAGGCCACCCAAATGCAAAAGTGTGCATATTCATGGGGCTGTCAAACCCTGAAAACGACAAGCACAACCAGCACAGTATGGTCCTTGTACCGCTGGACACAGCGGGTATAGAAATCAAAAGAATGCTCACAGCCTACGGCGACTATGATGCGCCATTCGGTCATGGTGAAATGCATTTCACCAACGTGAGAGTACCAAAAGAAAACCTATTAGTTGGCATGGGCAAAGGCTTCGCCATCGCTCAAGGACGCTTAGGCCCGGGCCGCATTCACCATTGCATGCGAGCAATTGGTGCTGCAGAAAAAGCCCTCGAATTAGCGATTAAGCGTGGTTTGTCCCGCGTTGCGTTCGGCTCACCAATTATCAAGCTAGGCGGTAATGGTGAACGCATCGCAATGGCGAGAATGAAAATTGAACAGGCTCGCTTGCTAACACTTCAAGCCGCTTGGAAAATTGACAATTTAGGCGTCAAAAATGCCATGGTTGATATTTCTGCGATAAAAGTTGTGGTGCCACAAATGATGGAAGAAGTGGTTGATATGGCGATTCAAATTCACGGTGGTGCAGGCATGTGTGAAGACTTCCCATTAGCTCGCTTTGCTGCTGGTGCACGTTCATTACGACTAGCCGATGGCCCTGATGAAGTGCACATGGGCATGGTCACGCGCTTAGAGCTGAAGAAATACAGATAATGACAGACAAGATTATTGATAAAGCGGGAGCCGTTCGCCCTGGTGAAGAGCTTCCCGTTGCCTCTCTAGTGGAATGGATAAATATTCATATTCCTGATTTAAAAGGCACACCGACCGTTACACAATATTCAGGAGGCGCTTCTAACTGGACATACTGTCTCGACTTTGAAAACAAGTCGGTCATTCTGCGCCGCCCGCCCGCAGGCACCAAAGCGAAAGGCGCACACGACATGGGTCGTGAGTACCGCCTGCAAAAAGCATTGCAGGAGGTATATCCCAAAGTACCTGAAATGTTGGGATATACTGATGACGAGTCGGTTATTGGTGCAGAGTTTTACATTATGCAAAAGTTTGACGGCATCATTCCTCGTCAAAATATGCCCAAAGGCTTTGTCATTTCTGCAAAGGATACCCGAAAACTCTGTGAATCGGCACTCGACGGTTTAATAGAACTTCACAACGTGGATTACAAAGCCGCCAACCTAACGCACATCGGCAAAGGTGAAGGCTATACACAGCGACAAATTTCAGGCTGGACTGGGCGCTATCAAAAAGCAAAAACGTGGAATGTACCCAAAGGCACGAAAGTGACCGATTGGCTTGCTAACAACATTCCTAAAGATGAAAAAATTTGCATTACTCACAACGATTATCGCTTTGATAACCTAGTACTGAATGCGCAAAACCCTCAAGAAATTATCGGTGTTTTGGATTGGGAATTGGCTACTTTGGGCGATCCCCTCATGGACTTAGGCAACAGCCTCGCATACTGGGTTCAGGCAGATGATGACTGGCTTGCGAGAAGCACTAGGCGCCAGCCAACACATTTGCCTGGCATGATGACACGTAAAGAAGTGATTCAGTATTATTGCGACAAACAAGGTTTAAAAACGGAGGATTTTGCTTTTTATGAAGTGTACGGTCTGTTTCGTTTAGCCGCGATTGTGCAGCAAATTTACTATCGTTATCATCACAAACAAACACGCAACCCTCAGTACAAAAATCTGTGGGTATTTGTACACTACTTGCTGCACCGCTGCAGAAAAATCATTAATAAAAACAATAAATAGAGAGCCTTATGTCATCCACCCTTAGACAAAATATTTTAATCACCGGTGCGAGCTCTGGTTTAGGCAAAGGCATGGCGGTACTTTATGCGAAAATGGGGCGTAACCTCGCCTTGTGCGCAAGACGCGTAGACCGCCTAGAAACGTTAAAAGCAGAGCTGGAAGAAGTTAACCCCAATATCACCGTTTTGATAAAGTCACTAGATGTGAATGATCACGATGCCGTGTTTACTGTTTTTAACGAATTCAAACAGGAAATGGGCTCCCTCGACCGCGTTATTGTCAACGCAGGCATGGGCAAAGGTGCATCAATTGGTACCGGCTATTTTAAAGCTAATAAAGAAACCGCGATCACCAATTTTGTATCGGCAATTGCACAATGCGAAGCCGCTGTTGAAATATTCAGAGAGCAAAACTCAGGTCACCTTGTTACTATTTCATCTATCAGTGCTGTGCGCGGGTTTCGCCGAGCGCTTACCGTTTATGCGGCGACAAAAGCTGCGATTACCTCACTATCAGAAGGTATTCGCATTGATCTGATGCGCACACCAATCAAAGTATCGACCATCCACCCCGGCTTCATTCGCAGCGAAATTAACGAGAAAGTAGAAAAAGTCCCGTTTATGGTCGACACCGAAACAGGCTGCAAAGCAATTATTAAAGCGATTGAAAAAGAAGGCGGAAATAGTTATGTTCCCGCGTGGCCTTGGGCTATTCTTAATCGGATTATGCGCGTGGCTCCTTTATCGTGGCTAGCGAAGATGAGCTAGCGAGAATACTCAGTGAAGCGCAATATCGGTGCATAAACGGTAAATAAGCTCAACTAATAATAATTATAAAGAGACGTCAATTTGCAAGATACTATTTTCACGCAAGTTCTGCTGCCTGCCATACTCGGCGTTATCATGTTTGGTATGGGTTTGAGCCTCGTAAAAGAAGACTTTATTCGTATTGCAAAAGTGCCAAAAAGCGTTGCTGCGGGTTTACTTGGACAGGTCATATTGTTACCTCTATTTGCCTTTGCTTTGGTGACCGCATTTTCGGCACCAATAGAAATTGCGATTGGTTTAATGATTTTAGCGGCCTGCCCAGGCGGCACAACATCAAACCTGATCAGCCACATTGCCCGCGCTAATTTGGCGCTATCGGTGAGCTTAACCGCAATCACTACCGTGATTTGTGTTATCACTACGCCATTTTTGATTAAGTTTTCAATCAATCACTTTACACAAAGCGATACCACTGAATTCTCACTCATTGGTATTTCGATGAAGCTAGTTATTTTGCTAATCGTGCCGATTTCTTTAGGTATGCTGCTGCGCCACTTCTTCTCAAAAGTAGCTAGGCGGGCAGAGCCGTTTTTTAGACATTTTTCAACAATATTCATGTTGATGCTCATTGTGGTCATTGCCTATCAAGAAAGAGAAATGATGCAGGCATCCTTTCCCGACATCTTCTATATTACGTTTAGCTTGAATATTGGTGCGACGATAATGGGCGTGCTGCTAGCTAAAGCCTTCTCTTTGTCTAAAAAAGATGGCCTAACGCTAGGTATTGAAATTGGCACACAAAACGCGTCAATGGCTATGCTGATTGCTATTACCTTTATCGAAAATAGTGCCTATAGCATTGCCGCTGGCATTTATGGCGTCACCATGTATCTTGGCGCGTTTTTATTAGTGGGTTATCATAAGATGACGTTGGCACCTGCAGTAGCAGACTAGCAAAGCACAAAGGCATCACTTAAACGACTCAATTAATATCGGCGGAACCCACTATGAACGGATTGAAGCTCATTAGAATTAGAAAATCCAGTGACTATAGCTGTGTTTCATTGAATAAAAACACAAGCTCAAAGGGCATCATGCATACCAAGTTCCTTGCTGCTTTGTGGGTCCTTCTCGTTACTTTACCCGCAATTTCTCTCGCTTCAGCCCCTCTAAATGATGGCATTATTTTAACAGCGGATATAAGCGAAACGGAGCCTACTCGCTTTGACGCACTTGCCACCAAACAGCTTATGCAAAAAGCGCTACGTACTTTCTATACGCCCGGTATGTCTGTTGGAGTCGTTCATAAGGGCAAGCTTATTTTCTTAGAAAGTGCGGGATTGCGTAATATTGCAGACAATAGCCGCGTTACCCCTGAAACCTATTTTCGACTCGCTTCCACTAGCAAAGCATTCACCGCCGCTGCGATTGGCATTTTAGTCGATCAAGGCAAGCTCACTTGGACCGATAAGGTCACACAGTATCTGCCCAACTTTCAAATGCAGGACGCTTGGGTAACGCGTGAGTTCACCATTAAAGATTTGCTGGTACATCACAGCGGCTTGGTTTCTGGCGCTGGTGACAGCATGATTTGGCCAGAGCCCTCAGGCTTCTCACGCAGCGAAGTCATACACAACCTGCGCTACTTAACGCCACAAACCAGCTTTAGATCACAGTACGCATATAGCAACGTGCTGTACATTAGCGCTGGAGAGATTATCGCCAAAGTGTCTGGTATGAGCTACGGTGATTTCGTTGAAAAATTCATTTTTAACCCTCTTGATATGACCTGTTTCGCTGGCGACATTCCGGCAAAGAAATTAAACAATACGGCAATGAGTTATGCGCATAATGATGAAAAAGGTGTTTATGCAATCCCCAGAAACAGCATTCAGCAAGCACAGCAAATGTCTGTTGCCGCAGGGGGAATTGTTTGCAACGCCAAGAGCATGAGTAATTGGGTTAAAGCGCATTTAGCACCTGACACCCTGCCGTTTTCGAGGGATGTATTGGATGCACTTTGGTCACCAAACACAATTCTCGATGTAAGCGACAGTGAGGAAGCGCTAGACGGTACTTTATTCAATACTTATGGCTATGGCTGGCGCATTGCCGACATGCATGGCTACAAGCTGGTTTCGCACACAGGCACACTCTCCGGTTATCAAGCTTATGTGGCCTTGCTACCGGAACTCGAGGTAGGCGTTGTTGTATTAAATAATGGGTCTAATTACGGAGCTCGTTCCTCAGTGATGCAGCACATTTTGAAATCATTCATTCCAATCCAAAGGCTCCCTGACACAACGCCTAATGATTGGGTTCAGGCCTTCTTCGATCTACAGGCGGAGCAGGAAGCTGAGTATTTTGCCAATTACCAGCCCGTGCCTGAGCCTTCGCTACCGATGCGAGTGAGTCAGCAACAATTAATTGGCAATTATCAAGATACCTGGTTTGGCAGTATGAAAATTACGGCACCTGAAACAGCGAAAGGCCGGCTTAATGAAGGTACTTTGCGCATAGAATCTGAACGCATGATCACGCTCAAGGGCAGCGTCACTCCTTACGAAGGAAACCGCTTCAAAGTAGAATGGGACAATAAAAACGCGGCTTCAGATGCCTTTCTGATAATCGAAACTAATTTTAAAAATGAAGTGACCGGTTTGAAAATGCATCCCTTCGTTGCCGCAGAAAAGGAGCGGCACGAATATCGCGACATGCATTTCTTAAAGCAATAACAATCAAATCTTAGCAAGCAGCACATGAGTTTACGATGAATTCCACTCTCAGGCGTTCATCCTATACATTAAGGGACTGCCGCTAGTCTTGTTTATCCTCTTCAAACAGCTGCTGCAGTTCTTCTCTGCCTTGCTTCGTCTTTTTTATCATATCATTGAGGCCAAGGTTTTCTTTTATTACACGGTCGAGCATTTTGTTGTCGTGCTCAGAAAAAATTGTGGCCATGCCGTCGGCTTGCCCTTGTGTATAGCCATAGGCTTTGAGCACTTCTTTTGATGCAGACAATGCACTGTCAAAAATTTCACGGACAAAGTAGCTCACTCCCAGTTTAGACAATTCAATAGCATGCATTCGATTACGCGCCCGAGCAACTATTTTCACCTTTGGATATTCGTGTTGGACCAGCTTTACAAGCTCGGTAATTTCCTCGGCGTTGTCTATCGCAACTAGCAATACCCTGGCGCTTTCGATGCCGGCTTTCTTTAAGAGGTCAATACGCGTGGCATCACCAAAATACACCTTATTGCCAAACTGACGAACAAACTCGATGTGTTCTGCATCTTTGTCCATGGCCGTAAAAGGAATGCTGTTGGCTGCCAAAATACGCCCCGTAATTTGACCAAAACGACCAAAGCCTGCAATGATTACCTTGGGCTCAGAGGTATCCGTGAAAGAGTCGTAAACTGCGGGACAATTTTTAGTGTTGAAGAACAGACTATAAACAATCACTGCGGGTGAAGTGAGGGCCATAGATAAGCCGACAATCAGGTTCACTTGACCGGCAATAGAGGCGTCCAAAACCGTATTCGACAGGGCTAGCGTCATTACCACGAAAGCAAATTCACCGCCTTGTGATAGCATGATTGCAATGCGCATCGAATCGGTCGATCTTTCTTTAGACACACGTAAAATAGAAAAGATAATCGCCGCTTTCACAATAACTAGCAGTATACTCATGCTCACAATGAAAACAGGTTCATTAAACAGTAGCTGCAGGTCCAAGTTCATCCCAATCGCAATGAAAAAGAGTCCTAACAATAAACCTTTAAAGGGTTCAATTTCCGTTTCGAGCTGATGCTTAAAGCTACTGTCCGCAAGTAAAATGCCAGCAATGAATGCCCCCATGCCCATCGATAGCCCAACTTGGTCCATTGCCATACCGGTCACTAACACAATAAATAACGCAGCTGCTGTCATCACTTCGGAGCTGCCATAGCGCGCTACCACCCTCAGCAATGGGTTAACTAGAAAGCGTCCCACTAGTAATACGCCAACAACAGCGCCCACACTGATGTACCAAGCTGGCGCTGATTCAGTTTGTGCCGAACCGAGCGCTGCTACTAGAAGCAAAATGGGGATAACGGCAACGTCTTGCATCAATAAGATTGAAAAGCCTTTCTGGCCTGGCAGAGTATGCAGTATCCGTTGTTCGTTCATTAATTGAATAGCGAATGCCGTGGAAGAAAGCGCTAAACCAAGCCCAATCACTAAGCTAGCGGCAAAATTAATACCCACTACGTAGTGACAAAATAAACCAATCGCTGCCGCTGATATCAATAACTGCGAACCACCAATAAAAACAATTTGATTGCGCATGCGCCAAAGTGTCGCGGGTTCAAGTTCTAAACCAATCACGAACAACAGCAGCACAACACCTAGTTCGGCAAAGTGTAAAATAGTGTAGGGATCGCTAACGAGATTGAATACAGAAGGGCCAATCACGACGCCGGCAATCAGATAGCCGAGAATGGCGCCGAGTTTAAACTTTTTGAATAAGGGAACAGCAACTAGCGTAGCGCCTAAAAATATCGCGACAGAGCTCAATAAACTCATTTATGGTCCTTGATGGAGAATGTGGAGCCCTGTATTTCAAATCGAAACCTAGAAGCTTTCAACACAGTATAGTCAACATAGCGTTTTTATAACACTGTTGTTGATCATTCACTACGCCTAAGTTCTTAGTTTGGAAAATAGATATAGCTCACCGCGATGTAGGCAAAATATCCGAGCAACAAAAGGCCACCTTCAACTCGGCTGAGCTTGCGGCCACTGAGTAGGAAGATATACAGTAAAATAGATGAGCCTAGCATGACCCATTGGTCAAAGGTTATGACTCTTCCTGCAACAGCAATAGGCTGTAAAATTGCAGACACACCAAGTATGCCCAATAGATTAAAAATGTTGCTACCAAGAATATTGCCAATCGCTACATCTGCATGTTTGCGAAAGGCTGCGATAACTGAAATTGTCAGTTCAGGTAAGGAGGTTCCCACCGCCACTAATGTTAGTCCAATCACAGCCTCTGACACACCCAATCCAATGGCAATACCAACAGCGCCTTTGAGTAAAATCTGGGAGCCTGCTATCAGCAGTGCTAAACCGCCTATCGTTTCAGCAACAGTCCAAATAATCGCTTTAGGTTTTACGGCTATCTGAGTTATCTCATCCTCAGTTACCTCATCCTCAGTTATCTCATCCTCAAGCACGTGAGCCAAAGGCATGTTTGCTTTTTTCTCAGTACGATAAGCCCAAATCAAATAGCCAACGAGCGCACTTAATAGAATAGTGGCGTCAATCCAGCTTAGGCTGCCGTCAAGCACAATTAACATAAATAGACAGCTTGAAGCCATTACCGCCACAGCATCACGGCGAAGTGACAATGCTGAAATAAAAAGCGGCGTAATAGCAGCACAGAGTCCTAAAACTAATAGAATATTCGCAATATTACTGCCAACAACGTTGCCAATAGCAATATCAGGCTGCCCGCTTAACGCTGCACCAACCGACACGACAAGTTCTGGCATTGAAGTGCCAAAACCAACAATCACGAGTCCGGTAAGTAGCGGTGATATACCCGCTCGCATAGAAATACCAAGCGCGCCTCGAATTAGGAAGTTGCCACCAACAGTAAGCAGTCCAACTCCCAAAATGAGATAGAAAACATCTAGCATAAGCACACCCTACTTTTCTCATTCATTCAGATTATTGTTACTTTAAAAGCCAAATTCCCCACCGACAATAGCGAATATAAACATAGGTCACAACGTATATATGTTCGTTTAGCACGGCTACTAGCCGGTCTTCCAAAATTCTAGAAACCCGCACTGTTGATTTCTATGCTACACAAAAAATGAATTTATTCGATATTGCTTTGCTTAACCACGCTACGAGGTCAATATTATGCTTACCAATGCTGTCGATAATCTCGTCGACAGAGGCTTGCTCAACTAATTGCTGCATGACATCAGACTCAGCTTCTGACAAATATTCAAACTGCGCTTTGTATTCTGGGCGCCACAGAATAAGAGACCTTGGTGATGCGTTATTTATTGCACTGCTTATGGATATCTTTATTTCTGTTAACAATGTTTGTCGAGCTAACGCACCTTGTGCTGACTGCAAAGATGGGTCATGTATAAGACGATACAAATCGCTTACTGGGAACCAAAATTTGAGCACCTGCAAACCAGGTGCGGGTAAAAAGCGAAGTAAACTCGTATCTCCACTTTCGAGAAGAGCAAAGCTTGCTGCCGCGAATGTTTTGTCTGGTTCACGCTGCGCTTTGTGTATTGCCCAATCAAGCTCTGCAACTTCACTTAAAAATGGGTATTCCTCCAGCGCCTCTTGATCTGCAATAAACACCGGTAAACTGCTGCCATATTCAGCCCAATCAAAGCTAGTTTTTGTTTCGTACTTTAGAAAGCGCCGCGACAGCATTCTAAAGCTGTCCTCACCTATAAAACCTTCAACGGTCGGAAAAGTGATGCTTAATGCGCGAATGCCGTTTTCGATGAAGTTGTTGGTGTATACATTGAGCGCCGTTTCAGTAGCCGTCTTGATTGGAGAATTAGAGGCTTTTGCTGTCATGATGTTTTGTGGTTTTGGCTTATCTGCATCTACTGGGTTGTCTTCCACATTCCGTGAAGGCTCAACTTGAAAGATTTTCGCAACCAACTGCCGCTGGTACTCTTGATTCGCGCTTTCTCCTATCGCACTATTTATGCTCGCACTATTTACATTCGCACTATCTCGATTTGAATTATCTTGGTTCATCGCGTAATGGCCTGAGCTATCGCCCTAGCTTTGCTAGCTTCATTTAGCAATACCGACCATTCGGGAATGGCAGTGTCCCACTCAACTAGGGTTGGCGTTCCCGGAAATTTTTGCAGCGCATATTCGTATAGTTGCCAACATTGCTCAGAAACTGCCGCGCCATGATCATCAATAATAAACTGAGCTTGGCTACTGGCCTCATTAGCGCTTGCTGACAGTTGCTGCTGGTCGGTGAAGCCTGCTACATGGATTTCACCCACAATATGAGGCGGTAATGCATGCAATCGCTCCTGAATAACATCAAGGGGATTCGCCGTTTTTCTATTCAGTTCGTTAATAATAAGGTTGTTCAAATCGAGCAATAAACCGCACCCTGCCGATCCACACATACTCACTAAAAACTCAAACTCCGTCATATCGTCTTTGCTATGCGCTAATAGCTGGTTTGGCGTGATATAAGCAGATAAATTTTCAATCAATAAAGGGCGTTGAATACTTTCTTGTACTTGCTGAATATGCGCAACGATAGTGCGCAGTGAATCGCCATTATAGGGAATAGGAAGCAAGTCACCGCTATGCAATACGGTGCCGTTAATATCAGCGCGGTTAAAGCATAAATGCTCTGATACCAGCATGGGTTGTGTGCTTTTTACTAACTTGGTGAATTGCTGCAAAATAGTCTCAGGGACCGGTACCGTAGAGCCTAATCCTAAAGACGTACCGTGTACGCTCAGTGGATAGGCCTGCGCAATTTCATGAATTAGCGCATGCGTTGCACCGCCTGCAGCAAAAAAATTTTCGGCATGCACTTCGACAAAATCGATGGTTTGGGTGCCGTCTTCCTCGTACTGTGAGTTTCCGGCTCTCTCAGGTGCTCCTTTAGGCGCCAAAGCTTCTGAATAGTGAGAATGACGAAGCCCAACGCCAATAAGGCTGCTGGGCTTTGTTTTTCGACTGCTATTCATACATATGTGTCATACGCTGAATGCTTGAGTAAATATGTAAATTTCGTATCTACTAGCTGTTTTTCTTTGCTTGCATTGCTTTAAACATCTCTTTGGCTTCTTTACGATCAAAACCGCCGAGTTCTTTGCACGTGCCGCCTGGTACGAGACGCCATTCACCAATATCGTTATCAGTGCTTGCTTGGCCCGCACAGCTGTGCGTGCCAGCTAAGTTTGCGCAGTCATTTTGACCCGCTGCGGAAACGCCGTAGCATTTCTCTTTCTTTTGCTTGTCTGCGGCTTCTGCAATATCGATTACGCCCGAAGTCATAATAGTGGCTAGTGCTGCGGCGACGGCTAAATTAGTTTTCATAGGTAAATCCTCATAATATAAATAATAGCTTTAAAAAGCGCTTTTTTAAAATGACCTGCGCTAACAGGATAAGTATATAAACCGTGAAATGGAATATAAAATTTCACGCCTTGGTAAAATTAAGTCAAACCTCTTTATAACCAATGCCCCTGCAGTTAATAACGTTGAACGTGAAAATACAATGATAAAAAATATTGATGAAGATCAAGGAGCGTTGAAAACAAGGATTTAAGATACTTTTTTATCGGGGGAGTGCAAATGACGAAAACTTCATCAATGCTATGGTTAATTGTTCCTAGTACTTTGCTGACAGGTCTAATTTTATCACTGTTATTACACTTTGATTTGCAGATCCCACTGCTTAACTTTGTCAATCGCTTACAAAATCTGGGCCTATGGGCTCCTATTATTTTTATTTTCCTAGACATGCTGTTCGTCGTGTTTTTGTTACCTAGCGTTCTCTTGACTCTCAGTGCTGGTTTTCTATTTGGCACATTGATGGGTTCCATAATCATTATGGTAGCAACGACGTTTGGCGCAGCAATCGCTTTTCTCATTTCGCGACATTTATTTAAGCAGTCAGTGAAAGACTATTTGCATAGCCACAAGAAAATGAAAGTAATCAATGAGGAATTTGTCATGGTTGGATGGAAAGTGGTGTTATTAACCCGATTGGTTCCCTTCTTTCCGCTGAAACTCTCAAATTATCTATTCGGAGCAGCCCGTTTTTTCTTTTTCAGATTTTATCATTGGTACGTTTATTGGAATTATTCCGAATACGGTTTTTATTGTTTATGCGGGCTCGCTTGCTAACGATATTTATATGTTGATTGGCGGCGATTTAGTGGCGACCAATGAAATATTGTTGTTCTATGCACTCGCACTATTATTTTTACTTGTTGCTGTGATTTATATCAGTCGGCTTTCTCAGAAAGCACTGACTCGTTATGAATCTCGCCAACATAATCTCAAGGGTAAAGATGATGTCGTTTAGGTGGGTACCTTGGAAAATATTGGTCAAGTATGCTGCTAGACGGCATGGTTTTTTAGATCCGATTAACCTATTAAGTCAATTACAACGCTTTATTCAACCGTCTGAATTCAATGAACCTGTTGAACTCCTCCGAGCCGGTGCGCTCATGCACGCACGCGGCTTAATCAATAACAGAGTAATACAGCATAACTTAGATTGGGTATGGCCGTTTTGGATTGAGCGACAATTTGACCCCCGAGATATTTCCTTCATCCCGAGGGCTTTTTCAATAACACATATTAATCTCAGCCATCGCAATTGGACTGCGGTGGGTCTTCCAGACTACTCAGATTTACCTATCGTTGACCCTCGTGGTTTAATCACTCCGTTTATTGATGGATGGTCTGTAGATGTTTGGTTAGTAACCTCTACCAACAAAGCTTTGCTACCATCAAAAGAGAAACATGCTGAACAAAAATTAAGTTTGAATAATGAGCTCAAGATCATAACAAAAGTGCAAAATTCGCAAGGTTTTCTTAAAAGTCAGGTGAGTGTTCAACTAATCAAAAGTAAACCGACGTGTATCATAAACGTCGATGCCAGCTACGATGAACCCGCGTATATAGTCATTGCTCTTCGTCCATATAATCCTGAGGGTGTGAGTTTTATCGATTCTGCTAAGTTAAATGAACAGCGGAATCAATGGTTAATCGATAATAATAAAATTGTGGAGTTCAGCCGCACTGTCGATAGCCATCACTTTTCCGACTTCCAGCACGGAGATGTATTATTGCAATTAGGAAAAGCTGAGCAGTTGGAAGGCGAATGTAGGGTTGGTATGTTGACAGCGGCAGCCATGTTTACGCTAGACGCGCACACGGGTATGGGTCAGGTATCCGTCCATATTCCTCTTATTCAGCAAAATAGTAAAACCGATATTCAGAGCAAGCCTTGGTCGCAACACTTAAAAACCGCCGCGGTCCTGAAAATACCAGATAAGACATTCCAGTCATTGTATGATGTCGCGCTTCGAACTCTGCTATTGCATTCATCTAAGGATATTTATCCTGGTCCTTATACGTATAAACGTTTTTGGTTTCGAGATGCGGTTTTTGTTCTTCAAGCCCTGCTCTGCACTGGCTTAATTAAAAGAGCAGAACAAGCGCTTGACCAATTTTCATCCAGACAAGACTGGTCAGGCTATTTTCATTCGCAAGAAGGTGAGTGGGATTCAAATGGACAAGTACTTTGGATCTTACAGCGCTACTGCCAGTTAACGGGACAAGCACCAAAAACCAAGTGGCTGACAATGATAAAACGTGGCGCAGATTGGATAATCAATAAACGCCTTCCCAGCATAGGCGATGCCCACGACGGACTGCTGCCTGCAGGATTTAGCGCTGAACACCTTGGCCCAAATAATTACTATTACTGGGATAACTTTTGGGGTATCGCAGGTTTACTGGCTGCAAAGACACTATTTAATCTGGCTGGAGACACCAAACTCAGCGGAAAATATCAACGTGCTGCCAAAGAATTCCAACATTGCGTTGATCTTAATATAAACAAAGCAGGGAAAAACCTCGCAACTCGCGCAATACCTGCCGCACCGAATCGCAGAATGGACGCTGGTGCAATCGGATCTTTAGCAATGGCTTATCCTGCTCAATTGTGTAGTGAAAAAGATGAACGCATTCTGCACACAGTTGAGTTTCTACTTAACAAATGTTGTGTAGACAATGGTTTCTTTCAGGATATGACGCACTCAGGCATTAATGCCTATCTAACCTTGCACATTGCCCAGGTATTGATGAGAGCTGGAGACACTCGATACCAGCAACTAATACAAAGAATTGCCGAGCTCGCTAGCCCTACAGGACAATGGCCTGAAGCAATTCATCCGCAAACAGGAGGCGGCTGTATGGGTGATGGCCAGCATGTTTGGGCTGCGGCTGATTGGATCATGATCATGCGAAATACATTTGTACGAGAAGAGCATGATCGACTAGTACTTGGGGCGGGAATAAGTGAGCAGTGGCTAATCAGCCAACAAACCCTAAAGTTTGGTCCAGCTCCTACCTCCTTTGGTGATGTAACAGTGACAATTGAACCAGTTTCCCTGCCTTCTGAGAATGTGCAATTGCGACACAAGATTAGTTGGCAAAGTAAATGGCACTCTAGCGCGCCGACCATCGAGGTGCGCCTTCCTGGGCAGAAAGTCCTGCACCCTAAAACTGATGAAAATCACGTGTTTTTTGAGATGCCGCGATGAATATCTTGATGATGACTAATACTTATTTACCTCACATTGGCGGCGTTGCTCGATCAGTTGACGCATTTAGCCGTTACTATCGCAATCAGGGTCATAAGGTGTTGATTATTGCTCCGGAATTTCCACAAACGCCTGAGAATGAGGATAATGTGATCCGCATTCCAGCTATTCAACATTTCAATGGCAGTGATTTTTCTGTTGTGTTACCCGTTCCTCATTTTTTAGGTAATGCGATAGAAAAATTCGAACCTGATATTGTTCATTCTCATCATCCCTTTTTAATCGGGTCAACAGCAAGATTAGTCGCCAACACTTATCAATTACCCTTAGTTTTCACGCACCATACTATGTATGAACAATACTCACACTATGTGCCAGGCGATTCCAAAACACTAAAGCGCTTTGTTATTAAACTAGCAACGAGCTATGCCAATATGTGTGATTATGTGTTTGCCCCAAGTGAAAGCATTGCAAAAATATTAGTCCAACGAGAAGTAAGAACCCCCATTGATGTGATCCCCACGGGAGTTGATTTAGCGGAAGCTGAGCAAGGAGATGGCGCTGGCTTCCGAGCCATCGCTGGAATTCCAAAAGATGCTTTTGTGGTGGGTCATTTAGGGCGCCTAGCGCCTGAAAAAAACCTCGATTATTTGTGTCATTCAGTAGTGAAATTTATACAAAAGGAAACTTCTGCACACTTTCTTATAGTAGGTAAAGGGCCCTCAGAATCAGCAATACTGCAAATATTTATGCAAGCTGGTTTGAGCAAGCGTTTGCATAAAATTGGTTTTCTTCAACAGCCCTTTACATCAAGCGCATTCAAAGCGATGGATGTTTTTGTATTTAGTTCTCAAAGTGAAACCCAAGGCATGGTGTTGAGTGAGTCAATGGCCGCTGGAGTTCCTGTGATTGCCCTCGATGCACCAGGTGTAAGAGAGTTGGTAGAGGATAATAAGAACGGCAGGCTGTTGCCAGCATCCGCCAGTAGCCAGGAGTTTTCCGAGGCATTGCACGAGTTTATTAACTTACCCAAGTCTACACGCAGAGACCTGAGCCGATCCGCGCGACAAACAGCAGAAAATTACTCACTTGATTTAAGTGCACAAAAAGCATTGAACATTTACCATCAATTGCTGGGCAAGCAATACGTCCATCGCCGCTTTGAACATCAGACTTGGACTGAAATAACATCGTTAATAAAAGCGGAATTCGAGATTTTAAGTGGCTTCCTAAAGGCTGCAGTGCAAGCTCTGAAACAAGATAATAAGCAATGATCTATCAAATTGAATTATGGTTTCGCAAATTGCACGGTTGGTTTAATCGCAGCGAATGGTTGATATGTCTGCTTGGGCTCAAGCCAGTGGGCCCATCAAAGGTAAAAACGGGCCTGATCATGATCCAGATAGACGGCCTATCTTACTCTCAGCTAAAGTCAGCGTTAAGCAAAAAGCGTATGCCGTTTCTGCAAAAACTGATGAATAAAGAGCATTATCAACTAGAGGTATTATTCTCAGGTGCACCATCTACCACCCCTGCCGTGCAGGCCGAACTTTTCTATGGCGTCAAAACAGCGGTTCCAGCGTTTAGTTTTAAATCTCAAACTTCCGACAAAGTGGTTCAGATGAACCAATATCAGGCCTCTGTTGACGTAGAAAAGCAACTAAAAGAACAAGCTGAACCGCTTCTTAAAGGGGGCAGCTCCTATTCTAATATCTACCGTGGGGGCGCTAAAGAAGCTAATTTTTGTGCATCTTCAATAGGCTGGTCTCAACTAATGAAAATGACGCCAGTATGGAAGATGATTATTTTTATTGTGTTAAATCTATATAGTTTTCTCAGAGTAACCGTGCTGATTGTTGTGGAGTTTTTACTGGCGTTTGTTGATTTCTTTCGCGGCATCATCGCGCGGAAAAACCTAATGAGAGAATTAAAATTTGTCCCTACCAGAGTCGTTATTAGTATTCTTTTGCGAGAATTAGTGACGATCGGCGCCAAGCTAGACATAGCGAGGGGATTACCCATTATTCACTTAAACCTACTCGGTTACGATGAGCAGGCGCATCGCCGTGGCCCCGGTTCAGCCTTCGCCCATTGGAGTTTAAAAGGCATCGATGATGCTATCGGTCGTATTTGGCGGGCCGCAAAATCTTCGTCCCAAAAAGACTATGAAATTTGGATTTATTCAGATCATGGGCAAGAGGAAACGCAACCATATGAAAGACTATATGGTGAAACGGTGAGTCAGGCAATTAATCGCGTATTTTCCAATTTTGAGCAGCCGCTAACAAGTGACACCGTTATTACTCACATACAGGGCACTGAGTCGCATAGAGCAAGATATCTAGGAGGTAAATGGATGCAAAAATTAACGCCGTTTAACAATGTTGCATTTTCAACGCTTCCCTCCTCAGAAAAATCAGTTATCGTTACCGCAACAGGACCCTTAGGATCAATCTATCTGGCGCATCCTTTGAGCCGGAAACAGACAGAAAAACTCGCAATGGCCTTAGTGCGCGATGCCAAAATTCCTCTCATCTTTATTTGCAACAAGGAGAATGTCAGGGGCGCTGAATTAACAATTAAGGCGTTCACTAAAAATGCGGAATATGATTTGCCAAAAGATAGAACCAAAATTTTTGGTAAAAATCACCCTTTCTTGGAAGAGATAACTGAGGATATTATGCGTTTATGTCAGCATGCTGAATCCGGCGAATTGCTGATCAGCGGCTTCAGCCCAGATAAACCTTATTGTACATTTGCAATGGAAAATGGCTCACATGGGGGCCCAGGTCCAGAGGAAACACGCGCATTTGCTTTGCTACCCTATGACACTCCAATGCCGGTTAAGCAAAAGGCATATTTAAGGCCAGCTGATTTATATGAGATTGGTTTACACACATTAGGTCGAAACATAAAACCTTTCGCTGAAAATAGTCAGCTCAAGCCGCTTAGTTCACAAAAACGTCCAAAACAAACCTCACTCAGGATCCTCACCTATAATGTCCATAGCTGTTTTTGCATGGACGGTAAACTTGCTCCGAAAAGCATTGCGAAAGTGATCGCGCATTACAAACCGGATATTGTGGCTTTGCAAGAGCTAGATGTTGGGCGCCCCAGAACCCAGCATGCCGACCAAGCCCATATCATTAGTAAATATTTGCAGATGGAATATCATTTTCATCCGGTTATCCATGTTGAAGAAGAACAATATGGCAATGCTATTCTTACGCATCTTCCGATCAAACTTATTAAAGCAGGCAATCTACCATTAATCGCTAAAAAGCCATGGTTTGAACCAAGGGGCGCAATTTGGGTGTCAGTAGCACTAAACGACTACAATATACAAATTTTTAATACACATTTTGGCTTTCGAAAAATCGAACAGCTTCCTCAGGTCAAGGCGCTATTGGGCAAAGACTGGCTAGCGGGGGTTGATCCGAATGATCCTATTATTGTGTGCGGCGATTTCAATTTTTCGCATCGTTCAGCTGCCTACAGTCTCATCACTAAACAATTCCAAGACCTTCAAGTAGAGCTAAAAGGACACCGCCCTTTAAAAACATTTCCGAGTAGACTTCCTTGTACTCGTATTGATCATGTGTTTTCTAACTTATTTTTCAAAACAGTTGATGTGAAGGTTCCTCGCACCTATCTCACTCGCAATGCCTCCGACCACTTACCGTTAATTATTGATGTGCAATTGCCGTAAGATGAGGCCATGAGCTAGGGCAACTACACCGAATTGAGTTGTATTAGGTCACTGCATTCTTTCGATTGAACTCAGGCTCTTTATATTGCTCACTTTCAACAATCACTTTTAACTTCTCAACACTATCAAACAACTGTTCAAAACTTAAAAAACTTGGCGAAAACCCAAAGCGCAGAATATCCGGCGCTCTAAAATCGGCAATGATACCTTGCGCAATGAGTGCCTGACACAATGCATACGCATGAGGATGTTTATACGCAAGTTGCGAACCGCGAATACTCGCTTTATTCGGTGATGCCAGAACGAGTTCTGATAAGCTTGGAGCCTGAGCAATTAGCTGCTGGTAAAACGTTGTCATCGCCACCGACTTCTCTCTAATTTGCGTCATGTTCACTCGTTCAAAAAGATCCAGTGCTGCGCTTAATACCGCCATAGAGATAACGCTGGGCGTACCGCTTAAAAACTTTTTAATACCCATATCGGGTGAATAACTGGGGTCGAAAGTAAACGGATTCGCATGTCCCATCCAGCCGGTTAATGGCTGTTTCAATTTTGCAATATGGCGTTTCGCAGCATAGATAAATGCAGGCGCTCCTGGTCCACCATTCAAATACTTGTAGCCGCAGCCTACCGCAAAATCGACCTTACAACTATCCAAGTCTACAGGGACTGCGCCTGCGCTGTGCGCTAAATCCCAAATCACCAATACACCCTGCTCATGAGCTAATTGCGTTAGCTTTTGCATGTCATGAATTTTACCCGAACGAAAGTTAACGTGAGTTAGCATGAGCACAGATATTTCGCTGCCTTTTTCTACTATCACTGTTTCCAATTCATCAGCATCACAGGTAAGTAAAGAACACTGTTGCGTACCCAACATTTGTTGCAGTCCTTCAACCATGTACAAATCGGTCGGAAAGTTATCTTCTTGCGAAAGCACAATATGACGTTGTGAGCCGTTCAGTTGCAGTGCACTTGCCAATAGCTTGAATAAATTCACTGATATTGAATCACAGCAAATAACTTGGCCTTTTTCTGCGCCAATGAGCGGTGCAATTTTATCGCCTACCGTGGTAGGTAAATCAATCCAAGCGTGCTTATTCCAACTGGTAATTAAATCTTCACCCCACTGCTTTTCAACCACATCCATCGCGGCTTTTTTTGCGCTAATCGGTAAAGGCCCAAGCGAATTACCGTCTAAATAGATAGTGTTAGACGGGATTTCAAACTGCTTTATTAGATGCGCAATTGGATCATGCTTATCGAGCCCCAATGCATGCGACTTGTTTAGCTTTTCCGTCGCGTGTGTATGCTCGCCATTCGGGGCTGAGTTTGGAAATACGTAGTTCGACGTTTGCACATCTGCTATCGCTTGACGCTTTGCTGCTTGCTCACTTTGCAGGTGAGATGTAGTTGAAGACATGTGTTGTACCACTTATATTTTATTAACTAATTAGAGCTGGCCGACATAAGCTCGTCGATTAAGTCGAGAACGCCAATTTACTTTTTAGCGTTAATATCTAATTGACGGAGTAACTGTTTAAACGCATCGCTGCCAGGATGGATCCAATCAAAATGACCAACGCCGTCCAATTTTATCGTTTTTGCATTTTGATGATGTGCTTGCAACTCTGGAACGATGGTGTCTGCGTTGCCTTGTAGCAGTTGGAAATGCCCCAACTTTTCTCCTATCGCTGAAAAATTTTGAGGGTTTGCCAGATAGTAAGATTGAGGTTGTTCATCTGGCATTCCCGCCATAAACTGGGGCGTTGCCGTCTGACAGCTATTCGCACCATTGGCATATTGCGATACATCCATAATGGCAGCTAAACCAATAACATCCGCTTGTTTAACCGAAACCGGCAACACATCAATTAGCTGCAGCCCCAACATTGCTGCTAAATGGCCACCCGCACTGTGGCCGACGATAGTGATATGTTCCAAGTTAACACCTGCTTGGGCTAGTACCTCAATCTTTTGCAATCCAAGTGTAATATCCTGCAGCGCAACAGGCCATTCTCCGCCATTACCTGCTCGCCGATACTCAATTGACCATACGTCATACCCAGCCTGCGACACGCCAGTGGCAAACGCATACGCATGTGACATATCAAATGCACTTAACCAGCAGCCACCGTGAATAAACACAACAACACCCTTGGAAGAATTGTCAGTTTCGCCGTTCACATTAGCGGCGCGCCAGTAGGCAGCGTATTGATCGGCATGCTCATTTGCATAAACAAATGTAGACGTAGGTTTCATTGAATCTAGGCCGGCAACCATGCTGTAAGGTGTATTTTTAGGTGCCGATGGAAATTCAACAAACGCAGATGCCTCTGTTTTTTTGAGTGACGATTCTTCATTCACATCACTAGCATGAGCAGGAGTAAGCGAACAAATAACGACAAACAAGGCCGTAGCTAAAACAGGGTGCTGGAAGCGACTTAATACAAAAGCTTCACGCCAATGAACAACCGAAAATTTACGCTGCATTTTTAACTCATCCTAGACTGCAGTAAAAAACTGTATAAAGTATAGAGATATCTCCACCGTCAAGCAGTATATTTTTACATGAGTTATCAATATCAAGTTAAATTGCGCGCAAGAAAGCGTGGCTTTCACCTAATCACAGATGAATTAATAAAGGCGTGTCCTGATCTACCTGCCGTTAACTGTGGTTTGTTTAACGCTTTCATTCAACATTCATCGGCTTCTCTTACCATCAATGAAAATGCAGACCCCACCGTACGAGAAGACTTTGAAGCTCACACCAATGTCATGGTGCCGGAAAATGCGCCTTACTACAAACACACTTATGAAGGGCCTGACGACATGCCGGCTCACATTAAGGCTTCGCTATATGGAAGCAGTGTTTCTGTCCCTATCAACCAAGGACGCTTGCTGCTAGGAACTTGGCAAGGTATTTATTTAGGTGAGCATCGTGATCATGCTGGCGGCAGAAGCATCATTATTACTTTGTTGTAAAAAGACTAAGCAAGTGTTTCAACTATCTTGGCTAAGCGCTGTTCCACTGAGCCCGTAAGTAAAGTATAGGCGATATTTCGTTGTTCTAGTTCGTTCGTAATAAAAACCTGAAACTCTTGGTGTTTGACGTCACCGGAACGCTCCCATGTATCTTCAAATGGAATGTCGTCAGCACATAAGAATACGTGCTGATATCTCTCTTTGCTTTTGTCAGCTAACACGCAAAGCTCAGGCAGAGCAGAGTCATGATAATCAAGTGCAAAATGCCATGTAGTTAGTGCATTCGTATCAACAAATAAATACTTGTTTGCTTTTGCTAGGGTACGGTCTTCAATCGCAATATGTTCCTCTGCGATATACAGCAGTTGCTCGGGCGTTAAGCGACGATCATCTTGATGCTGCTCCCAATAGGTGCGCCCAAACTCATCAACATGTGCGGTATTAAAATGTTTTGCGGCAGCCTGACAAATGGTCGATTTACCGGTGGAGGGCGCGCCCATAAATACGACTTTCTGGATAGCTGCTGATGCAGAGTCGCACTTGTTCTGCGAACTAACATCATACTGCTCATCTGCTTGCTGATGAGCCTGCCCTGCACTCTGCGACAAAGCCTGACCATCTCGTAACTCAGCAGTAGATATATTCAATGGTTTATTCACTAATACTTTCACTCATACGTTTGTTAAAGATGGCTTCATTTTTGTTTTACTACGATTTTTTATGTGGTTCGTAGTCTACGCACTTTGCGCAGCTTTATACTGCTTGTGCCAGGAATATAGACCAATAATAGCCATGATTAAAAAGCACCCATATAAAATGAGCGTTGGATAAAGCTCTTTCTGGAAATAAATGCCTATCGCCACAATATCAACGACAATCCAAAAAAACCAATTTACGATATATCTGCGCGTCATCAAAATAAAGGCGACCAAGCTAGCACACGTAGTGAATGCATCCGCATAGGCAAAACTAGCGTTTGTATAGGTGTGCATAAGACTTCCCAGCAATGCAGCACTGAGCAGTGCACTTAGCGAATATACTGCTAATTTTTTATGTGACATGCTCTTAACGGACACGGTTGTTGATGTTGCCAAGTGTTTCGACCAGTGCCACCACCCATATATCTGCAGCGCCATGTAAACCACATGCAGACCCGCATCAGAATAGAGTTTCGCCTGGTAAAACACCCACACATAAAGCGTGACCTGTACAAAACCAAACGCAAAGTTCCAAATATTGCCTTTGATGAGTAAAAAAATACAAATAAAGCCGCTAACTGCGGCGATGATTTCGATCAGATTTGAACCAAAAAAAGCGCTTAAAAAGTCAGATAGTGTCAATGAAGTATTACTCAATCATGACGTGTTGAAATGAATTTGCTACCGTCTTTTCAGTACCAAATAGAGACAAATAAAACACATCGCCATAGTCGTCTTCAGACAGCACTTTATCTGGACCACCTAACAACTTAAGCAGCTGTGGCGTGGTATTACTGTGACCAACAACTAGGATATTGCCATTACCAGCGCCAGCTAACGCTGTTAGTTGCAGCGCAAACTCAGCCATATCACTCGGATTATAAAAAGTGATGTTGATGCCATATTGCTCTGCGGTCGGCGAGGCTGTTTGTAAGGTTCTTTTGTAGTTGGTAGAAAATACGGAAGTGATATTTTTTTCTGCTAAGAAGGCAGCCAGGGCTTGCGCCCTAGCCAGCCCTCGCTCAGTAAGCTCTGGATCTTTTGTATGTTTACTTTGAGTATTTGGAGATTGTTTTTCAAAGTGTCTAACTAAAAACACCAAATTACCTTTACGGTTCTCAACATCTTTAGCATTCAACGGCTCTTGCGCGCTTGTGAAAAACGCCATACACAGGCCAACGCTAATAATAAAAAAACCGAATTTTTGATTTCCAATGCTCATACTGTTTTGTAAGCGCCTAGATCAAACTTGATAAGCTGCTTGTCAGTAACTGTCTGGCTTCCTGACCCTGAGGCGTATCCAAATAGGCTCTCGCTTGTTCAATAAAACCTGTGATCATTTCAGGAGAAAGTCCCAAAGCTTCAAACTGCTGCTTGACTTCGTTTAAGCTTTTCAACTTATCGCTATATTCAGACGCTTTGCTAAGTAAACCGGCCATACCGCCCTCAGAAGCCGCGGTAATTTCAGGTACTGCGCTTAACACTTGGTCAAGCCCAGGAAGCGATGATGATAATTCTGAGAATTTATCGCTTGAAACATTATTTTTAACATAGTTCATTAGCGAGGCTATACCGCCTTCTGCTTGGTCTGAGCTGACATTCAGATTTTCAGTCAGCGCACCAATCATACCCATCATACTCGGCGCTGCTGCTTCTGCTTCCACTGGTGCCTCAGCGGCAACTTCTTCAGCAGTTTCACCAAAACCTAACATGCTTTTAAAAGAGTCAAACCAATTTTCTTCAGCATGTGAAGCCGCAGAAAACGTAAGTGATGAAACCAATATCAGGGCTGCAAATTTATTCATGGTAATTCCTTCTTAACGATTGTTGTTGGAGCAACCTGAATTAGTCACTACTTTTATGGCCAATATTATAGGATAAATAGCGCGTAGACGGTATTCTTAATTCAAGACAAAGAAACAGCTTGTGCGGCCCTTATAGTAAAACCATCATGCGTCTACAATTTAACTATGAAGTTGAGGCGTATCTCGGCATAATATTGAAGCGTTATGTCGCATGAGGTGTGCAATGATAAATGGAGAAAGACTTATTTTCAGTTTCAGTAAATTCGCTATCATGTGCGACCATTTGGTAATTCGGTCGTTGACCTCACGCTCATTCAAGGTAAAAAATACTATAGCGCTCTTACTTTGTTTGCTGACAGGCTTTCATTCCTTTCTTTATGCACAAACAGATCACCCACAACCAGACCAGCTTCCTAAAGATACACTAGCACCTGAAAAAGTGGCAAAATTACACGAGCCTGCGAGTAAAAAAAAGCCGCTAGCAATACTACCTCGAATTGAAACTGAGCCTTGTCCGTTCCTTAAAAAATTTGATAAATATCAGGCCGATTGCGGCACTTTATTTGTTAAAGAAAACCCTGACGAAGCGCACACATTAAAAAAACCTGCACGCATTGTGACTATTCCTATTATGATTTTGCAACCCGCTGGCCCAGTAACCGGCGATCCCGTTGTTATCACAGGCGGTGGCGGCCCTGGCAGCGCTATCTATCTGATGGACGAATATGATGACGACCCCGCCATGTATTACTCAGGTATCGAAACCAGCACTCTACAAAATGGTCGCCCTTTAATTTTAATGGAAATGCGTGGGTCAGGCTTATCCATCGCAGACCTTGATTGTCCTGCTATCACCGATTTAGAAATCGATTTGCTAACCACATACCCTTACAAACCAGACAATAAACGTGTGATTAAAACAATCACTAACTGCGCCAATAGAAAGAAACTTCTTGGGGTCGACGCCAACTTTTATAATACCGACTATGCCGTAAAAGATATTGACACGCTGCGTCAATTGCTCGAATTCGAAAAGTGGCACCTGCTGGGTATTTCACACGGCACGCGCATTTCATTACGCTACGCTGAGCAATACCCTCAACATACCGCTTCACTGATATTGGACAGCATTTACCCTTTTGAAGTTGATCCGTATGCGGAATTAGCCGAGCATAGCGTACAAGTTTTCACCCAGCCATTCACCTTATGCGACGCCGACCCTAGGTGTCGATTGGCCGACGGAACCGCCTCAGTTACTTTGTTTGAATCGTTTATGGCGCAGATACAGCAAGAGCCGCCCACACTTAATGTTGATTATTACGATGAAAGTTGGACGGTCGGCCAAAAGACAGTCAAAGTATCCCCCGAATTAGTCGCATATGCGCTATTTAACAACAGCTATGACAGCGATGCTATTTTTGCTTTTCCACAAATCATCAAAGATGCATTAAACAAAGACTATGCAAAACTAAGCGCGCTGATTAGCGAAACAATCGACCTACAAAACTACACGTGGTTTTCAGAGGGTGCGTATTCCAGTTACGCTTGCTATGAAGAAATTCCGTTTTCGAATTTTGCGTTAGCGACTGAAAATGCAAAAAAATATAAACTGCCCTACTGGGACGACCTACCCGCAATCAAACTCGACCCACAGCTATGCCAAATATGGAATATAAAGGCCGCTGTGAACAACATTAAAAACTTCGATCACGAGCAGTTGACTTTACCTGTGTTGATACTGGCGGGCGACCTCGACCCATTTACGCCATCAATTTGGGCTATTGATTTTCATGCGAAGCTGCCTATGCGAAACAAAACACAGCACTTAAGGGTTTGGCCATTAAAGTCACATAATTTAGTTTATGAAGATAAGTGTGTTGAGACAGTCATACTGTCATTTTTAAACGATCCGGAACAAACGATTAATAATGAGTGTGCAATACAGGATATGCGCGAAGTAGAGTTTGTAAAAGAGTCTATCATCGATGCAGATACCGATGATAGCCAGTAGGTCTCGTTAAACTTTCTGGTGACCTTATTTATTCACCAGGATGATATTTACGTTCTGTATTCTTCTTAATGTCTTCTGGATAAAAGTACACGTCGCGTAATTTACCGGCTGAGTACAGTGGCGCCTGATCATTAAAGTGCGGACTAGCAGGATCGCCGCTTTGTCCACCAGCAGTAATAGCCTTCGCCTTCACTTTATCACCAAACTCAACGACTGCCACAAAGCTGTTGCCCCGTGTCCCGTATATGCGCTTTGTGCCATTGAACGTGCGCTGACCATAGGCGGCAAGCGAGCCCCAACGAGCAGATGCAAAGCCAACTGGAATACTTGGAGCCGCATCATCGAACGGTTGAACAATATCGCCAGTTAAGCGCTGAAATCTATTTATCTCGCCCCAGGGTGTTTCTGCACTGCCGAAGTCGGCAATCAGTTTCGCTTTAGCTTCTGACAACGTAGCTACGCCTATTTTCGCCGTATATTCAGCAACATACTCGTCAAAGCTCAGGCCTCTTCCTTCAGCTTCAGCTCGCGCAACCTCGTTATCAGCAGCTTTACGACGCAGTTCTTGGCCCCAAATGATAGCTAATGAAGTAGCTGTAGAGTCAACGCCAGAGCGATGGTCCCAAGCTTTCAATAACGCTATTTGAGGAGCAAGATCTGCATTGGGCTCAGCGTCATACGCTTTGTATAAAACAGGTAGTAAAACATCAAACGCAGTTAAACGACTGCTATAAGCCGCAGCCGCCAAACTATCAATCGTAAAATCCTTCTTGCCGTCAAGCACCTCAATAGCATGGATACCGCGGTAGTTTTCTGGATAGTTCTCCATATAACTCGGATAATCTATGGCCTTAGGGCTATGCTCTGGCCCCGCCATCATCCATGGCCAATTGTTTGTGTTGTTTAAGTAACCGCTTTTAGGATTATGACCGCCAACGGTCTCATCAAGTGTATGCAGACCCTGCCAGTCAGTAGCTGGATTACTACCATCGACGGGTTTCTTCCAATCAAAGGACGGGTCGCGACGAGGAATGAAGTTACTGTGGAAATACGCGATATTACCCTCGGCATCAGCAAACAAGGTATTGTTTGAAGAATTAGTGTGCAGCTGCATATTCTCGCGATAATCCGCGTAGTTTGTGGTTTTTGTACGACCGTACGACTGCTTGAGTGCGTCAATTGGGTTCTGCATTAATGCGACACTCACCCACTTGCCATCAAGCTCTCGCACTATTGGACCATGATGGCTGTAGTAAGCGGTAACCGTTTTTGATTTTAGTCCCTTTTCAGCTTTATAGGCCAAGGTGATTTCTCTTTCACGCAGTTTCTTCCAAGTATCACCATGTTTATAGTAATGGCCATCAGCCCGCTTTTCGACTGTTTCCAAGTACTCATCAATGAAGTCAGCTCCACTCGACGTGTGCATCCAGCCTGTGTTTTCATTGAAGCCCTGATAGATGAAAAATTGTCCCCACGTAACGGCGCCGTAGGCATTCAACCCTTCATCGCTGCGCATATGAACTTCAGCGCGGAAATAAAATGAGGTATGCGGATTGATTAGCAGAAGCGCTTTGCCGTTTTTAGTGTTTTCTGGCGCTATCGCAAAGCCATTTGAACCTTGTGGCTCTGCGTTAGGATCTTGCGTCAATGCTGCAACCTTAGGCTCAGCTTTAGCTGCTCCATAGAAATTGGCAAGTCCGTTAATGTTGATACTCTCAATATCACCCCCAATGCTGCCTTCGGTAAAAGTTAAGGCCATCCAGGGCTCAAATTTACTGATCACCTTTGGCGTCACATCAGGGTGAGTATGCAAGTAATAGTTAAGGCCGTCAGCCCAAGCATTCATCAGCTTTTGCAGGTAAGCAGGACTTTCGCTATATTTTTGCTGCATGTCTACAGGGTCGATATATAGCTTCATGCGTAAATCGCGATAGAGCTCTTTTTCACCCTCAGCCTCAGCTAATCGGCCCATGGCATTCAGAAAGTTTAATTCGATACGATTGAAATCATCCTCTGCTTGCGCATATATCATTCCAAACACAGCATTGGCATCTGTTTTTCCGTAAACATGAGGAATACCCCAAGTGTCGCGAGTGATAGTGACTTCACCGGCCTGTTTTTGCCAGCGCGCTAAGTCAGCGTCGCTTGCAAGCGACGAAAAGCTAGAAAAAACAAAGACTAAAATAAGGGAAAACAATTTCATGTAGACTTATCCTTTTTAAGATTTCAGCAACTATAGCGATCGCTACCATGCCTGTAAAGGGCTCTCATCGGAAGCATATAATTGATCTTGCTGGCTCGCGTTCACCTGTTTCCAAATTATTTCTGTTATTTCACTATAGTTACGAATCAATTTTTAGCTTACCAATACCAACTAAAACCGAGCTTTACCGATTTTTCAAAATAAGCGTCGTAACTCAATCTTATGTCCAGATTTTCATCTTGCAGCAATGACGTTGCGCAATACAGTTTTCTTCTATGTCTTTGTGCGCCAATGTCGGTTGAAGCAGCATAGCCTAAATAGCAAGCTAACTTAGAATGAGCCGACAAGGTAGTCACAAATCCGACTTTGGGCATAACAAAAAAGCGCTCAGCCAATTTATTCGGTGTTTGCGCCCTACCTTCAATCATTGCATAACTGACGAAGTTTGGTGAATTACCGAATGTCCAACCTACGGCAGACTCAACAAACCATTCATTGCTATTGTCCACTCCATCGATAAAGTTTTGTTCAACGCCCAGTCTTAGTTTCCATGCAAGGTCAGTGTCATTCGGCAGTCCGCTGCCACCTAATGGGAAAGTTTCAATAGTCAGTAAGCTTAAACTGGATAAACTTAAATCACCGTCTTGATAGCGTAATCGTAAATCTCCCATCGACACGGAAGAGTTCGGAGATTTACCACCACCTAAAGATAATTCATCATAAAATGCGGGACGTAACTGTAGTTCCAAAAAGTCTTGTTCAGCTTCACGTCCAATTGTTGCTCTTAGCAATGACGGACGATGCCCAGAATGCGGCAACACTTTATCTTCCGTAGTACGTATTTTTTGTTCTGCATACTGCGGAGGATAAGCAATCAGAGCGCGTTGAAGCTGCGTTTTTTTGTTTCGCATTGACGCATATTCAGCACTCTCTTTATCTAATTGTGTCAACACATATTCTATATAATCGTATGCGGTATTAAGCACTGCAACTTGTCTTCTAGGGTCAAGCATATCTACGTTTAATTTTCGATTTACGCCTACCCACTCCTGTAATAAAGACTTCTCTGTCACTGATAAAGTCGCAAACTTTTCTCGAAAACGGGTTTGCCTTGATGGATGGTAGAGGATTTTTCGAATGGCCTCTTGTTGCGCAATTTGAATTTCGGTCAATCGTTTAAAAACAGAAATGGGCAACACAAACGGATGTTGATTGTCAATCAAGTCTTGGTCACTGATTACTTCCAGAATTTTAGCTAGATGGTAAGCACAATTTCTATGCGTAAAGTAATAAGTGTAATTCGTGCGCATCACTTCAAATGCGTGTGTTGCCAGTAATATTTCATCACGCTTTGAAAGCTCAAGTTGATATTGCCATAAATCACGCAACTCAACCTCGCGGTAATTCAGGTTATGACGATAAAAGTAATTCGAACTGAATTTTGCGTCATACCCTCCTGTCAGGCCTTTCAAAATATAAATAACTGGATTTTCATTATCGGGTACGCTTGCACCAAAATTTAGACTGTTATCTAACAGCGATTTTGCACCGTTTTCATGATCAAACTTTAAAATCAAATGTCCGTAAAAAGAAGCAGGATTGCCAAGATAACCGTCTGCATAAACAATACTGATATCAAATTCCTCACTTCCAATCCACTTTAGTAGCTCAGGACATTCTTGTAATTCAAATGCTTTAACCAACCCCTTTTCGGCTAGAAAATAAGTTCTAGCCGGATAATTGCAGCGAAACGAAAAACCATTTGCTTCGATTTGGTCCTCTTTTATCGCTGCTAACGTTAGCAATAATTCGTCATGTGCAAAGTCATGTTCAGATTGGCTTAAAAAGAACGCAGTAGTTTCAATTTCTGAATCATAAAGACTAGAACGCAAATTTTTGCTGTCGACGGCATGATTGTGCTCATCTGAGCCACTGCCGCTCATGTGCAGCAATTTCTGCCATGTGCGTGAATTGGATATGTCTCGCAACTCTGTCGCAAAAGCAGACATGGAGCATAACGTGAGCATAATAAAAAAAATTATTTTCATTTTTAAATATTGATTGCTGATGGTCTTATAAATTAAAAAGCCGCTCATCTCAAACAAGAAAAGCGGCCGTTTGTATTGCGAGGAAAATTAATTAGCTAGCAGAGCAAGCTGACTGAGCAATATTATATAGTGTTTGAGCTTTTAGGATAGTTTCAGCAGAGTTGAAATCATCGTTAGCCAGCGCTTTACCTAACTCGCTACGAATAGCACTAGAGTCTGAACACGCCATCATATCCATCATTGCGGTAAGGTGAGCGCCATTACCTTTAACGATGTCTTCTTCAAGTTCGTTATAAGTATCGTTAATAAATTGTGCTGTTTGAGCACCAGCTCCCTTGCATGACTCAACAGATGCTGAAGCAGAAGTAACAGCGGTTGTACCTAAATCCCAAATAATATTTGAAATTGCAGATGCCGTACCGTTGTCAGGAAAAATTGTTGCACCGATACCACAGTCTTGCCATGGGTTGACTTCTGCTTGAGTATTGAATGAGAAAGCAGCGGACAAAACGACGACAGCGCCTAACAATTTAAATGTATTTTTCATATATCTTCCTTTTTGTATGTTTACAATTCCTCGCGGCGGCATCTTTCCATATTTTTCAGCTCTAAACAACAAATGTTTTTCTCAGATATTGTATAATTTTCAACAACGTAAATAAATTTTCTTGCTTTTTTTAAAAGATGCTTATAATAGCCGACTTTAATTTAGCGTTCGTTTATAAAGGGATATTAGAATGGCATATGATTTCGGCTCACAAACCTTAGGGATTAAAAATCCATTTAAAAAAGAGGGTTTGTTTAAAGCCATTGCAGGAGTGCTCGTTGCCTTACTTGGTGTGTTCACATTGGTTCAGGTAGCAAGTGAGCTAAAGGCAGATAAAGTGGTTGGGTGGGCTTATGTCATTATTGGCTTTTACCTATTGCTAAGCGGCATGAGACACACTAGCGTTGGTTTCATTCAATTGTTCAGATACTTCGTAGGCCGCTCAGTTCCTACATCCTTAGCCGAAAACAAATCCCCTTCCGAGCAAGAATCAGCAAAATACGAGCGAAGTGCACTTCAGTATGATGCAAAAACCTTGCACTCTATGATGATGGGCCGCAAGAACACAACGTTCGTCGAACCAGTGGGCTTTTTAGGTCGATTTGTTCATAGTATTTTTCCAAAGCTCACTTTCTTACCCCATCCACTGCGGATGATGGCTCAAGAAATCGCTGGAATGGTTATTAACTACTTAACCGGTATTGTGTCATTTTTTATCGTCTTTTTTATTGTAACCGCTGGTTTAGCAGGCGAAACCTCTGAGCTTTTCGCTATGCCAATCATGGGAACGTTACTGCTTCTATATTTAGTTACGTCATGGTCATCTGCAGCACGAACAATTCAAAGAACACGGGGAACTGTATTAAAAAGTAGCGGTGGAGCCTCTTTCGGCATCATTATTGCTGTATCTATTTTAGTACCTATTGTTGCTGGCGTATACCTTGATGAGTGGGTGATAGTCTCGGACCAAACGAAACAGATATTTACTGAAACCTCAGGTATTTTTAATGCGTGGGCAAACCTTGGTTTATTAACTCTATCTACCCTAATTGTGCTTGCCGCTGTTTTACCGCTGCTGTTTGCCAGAATGGCAAAAGCCTCACCGCAAACAGAAGTCAGCGAATATCGCGAAAACATGCAGGAATCAGTTCATCCAAACGAAGTTTTTATCAACATTGAAAACATCGTATTGGCTAATAGACGCTATAAGGAAATGCCAAATCGTATCTATCGCGAATTTGACCCAAAGCTTATAGAGCAATCAGATGGTAAAGGAAGCTTTAACGGACAGCTTTTAATTGAGACTCAACCTGCCCTTGCTGAAGAAGACAATACACCCAATCAAAACGGTAAAAAACCGCCCTATCAACCATAGGTCAAATTATGTTTGTTATCAGTGCGGTATCATTTTATTACCTTGGTCAGAACATCATATCTGCAATAGCTGCTTTTGATGGCTGGAAATCAGCAACCAACAATGAAAATTTAACCTTATTTTTGCAAGCATTAAGTTCAGCTACCTTTACCCTGTTTGCTTGGCTAACATTCAAAAGCGCAGCAAAAATACTCGATGCAGCTTCACATTTATTCTGGGGAGAAATGCATTTCACTTCTTTATTAATGCACCTAAATACTGAGGGAACTTATACTGAGTCAAAATTGTCTACCGGTATGTCTATTCACGATAGTACTCGTTCAGAAAATACCGTAGTGCGTTCAAGCATTACACCTTGGATTATTACAACTCGAATTAAGACATCAATATTTGCAACAAGCGGTATGAAAAACCTTGAGCAACCGCGCTATATAATGTCAATGGCAAAAAATGATCAGGAGTTAAATGGTATTGTCGGTGAGATCAAGACTTTCTTAAAGGAAAGAGAAGCGATTGCGGCGATAACTAATGAACGGGATTTATCCAACGCCAGTCAGATACACCAAATAAATCAGCAGTCGAGAGCGTTTGATCCAAGTGCAAACGTCGACCAGAAGATAACGTTTAAAGAAGATGAAGAAGCTGCTGGATATTTACGCAATGAAGCGGCACAAGAGTCGTCAGAAAAAAAAGGTGATGTAGAGTAAACGATAAGCAACTGTTACGGGGTGGTAGCAACCACTTTTTAAGTCTAGTAATTTTATAAGGTCACCATTATATTGATGATCCCAGCATACCAACGTTATAAGGATATAAATGAAAAGTCATTTCAATAGAGCCAAAATTTCTGTAGTCGTAGCTTTAGGACTCGTGCTAACTGCTGGCTGCACTTCCTCAACCAAGCAAACGGTCAACGCAAATCAAAATACCCAAGCTGCTATTAGCCCTACGATTGCGCAAGCTCCTGCTATGGGCTTAAAGCGTAAGGTCGCTATTGCTCGATTTACTGATGAAACAAAGAACAGCAGCAGTATTTTCGTTGATAGAAGCTTCGACAATATAGGTAAACAAGCGTCAGATATATTAAGCGCTCGTTTAACTAATTCCGGTCAATTCTTAATGTTCGAAAGAGACGACCTAGACAAAGTAAAAAGCGAACAAGCGCTTGAAGGCATGACCTCACAGATCGTCGGTGCCGACTATCTGATTGTTGGCTCAATTAGTGAATTTGGTCGCAAAACGACGAGCGAGACAGGCATATTCAGTCGTAACAAAATTCAACAAGCCATCGCCACCGTGAATGTAAGACTCATTGATACAACCACCGGTCAGATCGTGTTTTCTGAAGAAGGCAGCGGCGAAGCCCGAGCTGAAGCAAACACCACATTTGGCGTGGGTGAGCGCGCGGCATTCGATTCCACATTGAACGATAAAGCGATTTCTGCCGCCATTTCGAAAGTAGTCAGCGATTTAATGGAAAACTTACTTGATACGCCTTGGAAGGCCTACTTAATTGCTGAACAAGATGGTCAATACATTATGACGGGTGGTGCTTCCCAAGGTATCTCAGTGGGCGACGAATTTACCATTTTGCAAAAAGGTAAAAAATTAAAAACCCACAAACTGGATTCATGATTGAGTTGGCGGGTAAACCAATTGCTACCGCAACTGTCGAGCTAT
Source organism: Glaciecola nitratireducens FR1064 (assembly GCF_000226565.1). Classification (NCBI taxonomy): domain Bacteria; kingdom Pseudomonadati; phylum Pseudomonadota; class Gammaproteobacteria; order Alteromonadales; family Alteromonadaceae; genus Brumicola; species Brumicola nitratireducens. The sequence continues at coordinate 2,885,895 of NC_016041.1, forward strand.
TAAGTGGCACAGGCAATAATGAAATATCCATTGTTTCGCTGAATAAGCAGTTACCGGCGCAAACGGACTTGGCTCAACTAGTCGTTACGGAAAAGGAGTAAGACATGCGTAAATCAAACTCGTTGAAAGGGTTAATCTTTGTACTGTTTAGTTTTTTGATGCTCGGCTGTACATCGTCCTATGAGTCCGTGACTCAGGTTGATGACACTAAAGCTTACGTATTGCTAACAGGTAATTTTGAAGGCGCGTCATTGCAAATCAATACAAATCCGCAGATTACGCTAGGAGACAACATTCAAACTTTTATACTGGATGGTAAAGAAGTCGCCAAATTTGAAGTAACATCAGGCACAAACGTAATTAAAGTGTATAAAAATGGTGCATTAGTAGTTAACCGAAAGCTCTATATCACCAACGGAAATTCATTTGAGGTAGATGTAAAATGAAAATTAAAGGACTAATTATTGTTGCTGCTGTGGTGTTGCTATCAGCATGCAATAGCACGCAAGGTGGTTTGTACTGGGGCAATTATTCTGACAGCTTATACAACTATAAAAAAGAACCAGGAGAAGCAACGCGCAAGCAGCACGTTAAGTCACTTAACGATATTGTTGCGACCAGTGACAAAAAAGGGATCCGTGTTCCACCAGGTGTATTGGTCGAATTAGCCATTATGGAAATTGAGAGCGGTCGCCCTGACAATGCGGATACTTTATTAGACAGAGAGCTTGCACTCTACCCTGAATCAAAAACACTCGTGCTTGAATTGAAAAAAAGAAATGGGGCTTAAGCAATGACTAAGATGATAAAAACAATAAAACTCGTTTCTATGCTAAGCGTTGTCGCCCTGGGCTTAAGTGGTTGTGCCGGTTCATTTGTTACTAAAGAAGAAGCATTTCCGAAAATGTACCAAGCTAGACCCGTTTCCATATTAGTGATACCTGCCGTCAACAATACAACGGCTGCGGAAGCAACGGAATATTATGCAACAACCGTTGCTGAACCGCTTACTCGCATGGGTTATTACGTGCTGCCTATTGAAGTTACAAATAGACTGATTCAAGAACAAGGTATTGTAGATGGTGCTCAATTAGCTAGTGTTGATGCTGGTTTATTTAAAACCATGTACGGTGCTGACGCTATTATGTATGTAACTATAAACCAATGGGATACATCTTATTTCGTGGTCGGTGGCAGCGTTACGGTAGGCATAGCGTATGAATTGGTTTCGACTACCAGCAAAGAGGTGCTCTGGCAATATGCCGATACCGTTGTTGTCGATACTGGAGGAGGTAATTCGGGTGGCGGTTTAATTGGTGCGATTATATCTACTGCAATCAATACGGCGATGACTGACTACGTACCCTTGGCTAAACAAGTTAACTACACCGCTCTTTCTACCATGCCTTATGGCGGCTATCACGCTCAGTCAGGAATGGACCAAAAAGCTCAAGCTGTAAATAAAAACAAAGCCGGCGTTGTTGCCGTGAGTAACTAAAAGTAACAAAAAAAACCCGCTTTAAGAAAGCGGGTCTTTAACTTCTTTATCTTTAAGCGCGTCGTCTCTTAGCGAAACCAAGCAGCATTAATGACAAGCCAAATAAACCTAAAGTTGCCGGTGCTGACACTGCGGTTATTCTAACATTATCAAGACCAAAACCTTCATCTCTCCAGTTAGTTCCATACCAACTTTGGTCTGTATTACCTATAAAACCGAAGCTTACAGCGTCGCCAAAGCTGGTAAATGTTTTAGTATATCTGTAGATAGACACGCCTGGGTTGTTTACATATGCCGGCAAAAAACCGAAGTCATTGATGTCATAACTAACAAAGGTGCCATTAGTTGGTCCGGTGTGTGTGTTGTTACCGCCCGCTCGTTTGACTAACCTAAAAGAATCAGTAAAAACATTGTCACCATTAAAGCTAAGGGAGAAAGCATCATTACCACCATCTAAGCTTCTAAATGCGTACACATCAAACGAAATAGTAAGAAGGTTGTAACCAAAGCCACTCAAACCGTCAATCGTCAAAAACGCGCTGTTCTCACTAGCGCTACCAGTGCTCAACATACCTAGAAAGGTTTGCGAAGGAAAAGATTCAACATTTGTATTGCCTGTAAAGTCATCGGCAACCCCATCGTTAAAATCTTCGGTATATAAAAAGGCAGCGTTGGTGCAAAGCGAAAAGCTTGCAATCGCAACTACAGCTGTTAATTTTTTCCATATATTCATCTACTACATCCTAATTTACATTTAATTAAAACAACAATGTTCGATGTGAATATGCATGATACATACCATTTTTTAAACTTAATTTTTTCAATAACTTACACACGCCAGCTTTATTATTGTAAAAAAACCTGACACATGTAAGATGAATTAGCGTTGCTGAACATCGACCATTTAACCTCAGTCTCATTACTAAGCTTTATTGCTGGCTTTTTATGTTTATGACATCACTCAGCGTCGGGCGAATAAAGCGCTTTAAGTTTTTCAACACGCATGCGTAAATCATCCGCATTCACATCCCGCGCAGCAACTGGCTCGCCAACCGACACCGAGACCAACGACCATTTAAGACGCGGCAAACGCCATTTAGTTTTACGACTAAACATGCTGCCCCACAAACCACCGAGATGCAGCGGTATAACCGGCACAGGTGAGCGTTCGATAATTCTTTCGATACCGCGACGAAATACATCAATTGAGCCATCATCGCTTAATTTACCCTCAGGAAAAATCCCAACTAATTCACCACCTTCGAGTGCCTCTGCAACATCATCAAAAGCTTTCTTAAATGCTTCTGGGTTCGCTTTTTCACTATCAATCGGGATCGCTTTAGCCATTTTGAATAACCAATGCAACGCTGGAGAGTGATAAATAGGTGCAAACACCACAAATCGAATGGGCCTTGGTGAAGCGGCTAAAATAAACATCCAGTCAACAAAACTGACGTGATTTCCAATGACCACTGCCGGACCTTCATCTGGAATGTTTTTCTCTCCAGTAGTGCGCACTCGATACATACAAATAGCCAGTATGTAGATAACAAAACGAAGAAAGAACTCAGGCACTTTGGTATAAATATAAATTGAAATGAGCAGATTCAAAGCGGCTAATAACAACAACAGCTGTGGAATACTCCATTCAAAAACAGATAAGGTCACAATGCTTAAAATGGCGCTTCCCACCATAAACAAAGCGTTCAACACGTTATTGGCAGCGATAACTCGTGAACGACTGTCTTCGCTTGTACGCTGTTGAATTAACGCATACAGCGGCACCGTATAGAAGCCAGCAGCAATACCAATCGCCCCCATCCATACCAGATGCCACAGCATATCACCCGTATTTACTACTTGGCTTAAGGTAAGCAGAACATCAGTGGGTTCGTAGTAGGCTGTGATTGCGGGCTCTTGGCTTAACAAATACAAAAATAGTGTAATCAGGATGGCACCAAAAGGCACAATTCCCAATTCGATTCTAGAGCGCGAGAGCTTTTCACAAAGCAGCGAGCCAATCGCGATACTCAAAGAGAATACAACGAGTGCACTGGTAACTACCAGTTCATCACCGCCCATCACGTGTTTCACGTAGTTTGGAAGCGAGGTTAGAATAATCGCGCCTATCAACCAAAACCAACTGATACCAACAACCGACTTTCCAACCGATTCAGTTTGAGCATTCAGCGCCTGAAAGACATTTTTTGTGGAAGATATAATGTTAAACGTAAAGCGTAAGTTAGGCTCATTCGCTTCGCTAATGGGAATGAACCGACTGCAAATATAACCGACCGCCGCCAAGCCTAAAATTGCGATGCTAATATACGTTGGTCCCGCTTCTTGAGTAATGTAATAAGTACCAAATATGGTGCCGAGTAAAATGGCCACAAAAGTACCAGATTCAACTAAGCCATTTGCTTTGGTGAGTTCATTTCGTGCAACGTGCTGTGGCAAAATAGAGTACTTGAGAGGGCCAAAGAAAGTGCTTTGCAGGCCCATAAAAAAAACAGTAACTAGCATCAACCAAACCAATTGAGTCATTATCGAAACTGCACCGATAACCATAATAGGCAATTCGCATAACTTAACGATTCGGATAAGTTTCGACTTTTCCGTTTTCTCAGCCAGTTGACCCGCCATGCCGGAAAATAAGAAAAAGGGTAGGATAAAAAGACCGGCTGCCAAGTTTGAATATAAGGCGCCATCGGCCACCGTCGCAGCTTGAAATATCAGCAGCAATAGCACAGCCTGCTTGTAAACGTTGTCGTTTAATGCTGTAAAAAATTGAGTTACAAATAGCGGAAGAAAGCGCTTACTGCTGAGTAAACCGCCTTTGAAATGGTCTGGGTTTTGGTTTTTTGTTGGCGGTATGATTAATGGCTCTTTACTGGCTGAAGGCTCTTTATTGGCTGAAGGCTCTTCACCCTTCGGTATATTCTCGTGCATAGCATTCCGTACTAAATGAATATGAAGAGCCTAGATTACACGCATAATTAGTGAAATACGATCTAACTTTTTATGAGCGCTTTTACGCCGTTCAGAGCTTCAACTGAAAAGCCTCGGTCATAAAAATACAGTACATGTCCACTTGCATCTAACAGCATCACCCGCGCATTATTCGGATTTTGGTTTCCGGTGTAACGCTGTAGTTTGTCGCCATCGTCATAAACCGTTACCACACCTTTCCATAGCTCTTTTGGTATACCTTTACGCATACCGCTGTCGATGAAGGTTTTAAACATTCTTGGCAGCATGCCTTTAATCGTCGGTATTTCATACACAGCCACTTGTGTTTCCGTCATGTCTAAACCAATTAACCAACGGTCTATATCAAACTGAGAGTCTTGCACATAACCGAAAAGTAATAGTGTTTGCTGGCCTGTAAAGTCATTGGGCATGACAACAGTCTCCCCCTCCAAACTCTCGCCAGACGCCTTAACCATCTTTTCTCCCACAGTCACTTGACTAGGATAGTCGTAACTAGCGCAGCCTCCCAAAAATAGAGAAATAACTAACAGACTGAACAAACGTTTTATAGATAACATAACTTTTCCTAAGTTTTAGAAGTGAGATTCAAGGTATTCGCTAAGCTGGTCAATCGCTTAAGCAACAAAAAGTTTATTTGTATAAGTATTTCAATTTGTCGAATTTTTTACTACCTTATTACGAACGTTTTTTTGCGAGTTTGATACTTACCTTCAATACTAGCTTTATAAACTAAACAATCAACACAGGCGTGGAAAAAAATGGCCAAAGGCACTCATCAGTATCAAGACGACCCTCGCAATCAAAACATTCTAATTAACATTAACGGCGAACTTTTCCCCCGCGAGGACGCCAAAATATCCGTTTTTGACAGTGGCTTTATTCTAGGTGATGGCGTCTGGGAAGGCATTCGACTGCACAAAGGCTATCTCGCTTTTATCGAACAACACATGCGTCGCCTATATGACGGTGCAAAAGCCCTTGATATGGATATTGGCGTTACCAAGGAAGCCCTAGTCAAAAGGATTTACGCCACCTGTGACGCTAACAACATGCACGACGGTGTGCACATTCGTTTGATGGTGACTCGCGGCATCAAGGCCACACCTTATCAAGACCCTAGAGTCACCATTTCACCAGCCACCATCGTAATCATCGCAGAACATAAGACAGCGCTAGCGATGGCTGAAGGTGAGGGTGTGCGCTTATTTACTACTCATGTCAGAAGAGGCTATCCTGATGTGCAAGATCCCAAACTCAATACGCACTCTAAACTGAACTGCATTTTCGCCTGTATTCAGGCCGCCAAAGCGCAAGTTGACGAAGCACTAATGCTTGACCCCCATGGCTTTGTTGCAACCTGCAACTCTACGCATTTCTTTATTGTGCGCGACGGTGAAGTATGGACCTCAAGTGGTGACTTCTGTCTTGACGGCATCACGCGCCGCAACGTCATCAACGTGTGCAAACACAACGGCGTTCCTGTATATGAGAAAAACTTCACCCTCGCCGATGTTTACGCTGCTGACGAAGCGTTTATTACTGGGACCTTTGCTGGCTTAACGCCAGTATCCGAAGTAGATGGGCGCAAGATTGGTGCAGGTGCTAGCACCGTCACCAAACACCTAGAAAAACTCTATGTCTCGCTCATAGAAGCACAGCACGCCGAACAAACATGTTAGTTATGAACTACGCTGGGAGACAATAATGACGATTAGAATTGCGATGTGGTCTGGACCGCGAAATATTTCAACCGCCATGATGAGAAGCTGGGAAAACAGACCGGACTGCAGCGTTGTCGATGAACCTTTTTATGCTTACTATTTGAAAACAACCCAACACCCCCACCCCATGTTTAATGAAGTGCTAGCGTCACAATCGATAAACTATGACGAAGTCGCTAAGAGTTTGCGTGAAGGCCCCTGTAATAGTCCAATACAGTATCAAAAACACATGACCCAACACATGCTGGAAAATTGCGATTTAAGTTGGACTAAAAATATACGACACTGCATGTTGATCCGCGACCCTGCTTACGTCGTGAACTCTTACACAAATAGCCGAGGAAAATGCACGGCTGAGGACATTGGTATAAAACGCCAGTTCGAACTCTATGAAGCAATCAGCGAATTGACTGGGCAAAACATTCCCATTATCGATTCAGCAACGGTGTTGAATAACTCACACAAAATGATCCCCGCTATGTGTGCAGCACTTGAAATTACATGCGAAGAAGAAGTTAAAAATGCCATGCTCAATTGGCCTCTTGGCCCACGAGACAGCGACGGCGTTTGGGCTGAACATTGGTATCACAGCGTCGAAAAATCAACGGGATTTGCTGAGGCGAAAAAACAAAGCATTGCGCTAACGCCAGCACAAATGAAAGTGGTAGATGAAGTGATGCCTTACTATGAGCAGATGAAAGCAAAAGCATTGCTGATTACTTAATTATCAATCTTCTTAAGTAAATTTGCTAACTCATCAATTTGAGTCACCGTAACTTTGACTAAATTGTCTATTTCGCTGCTGAACTTATGCGAATTTGCTGCAAGATTGCGTACTTCATCTGCGACCACAGCAAATCCGCGACCGACATCTCCAGCTCTCGCTGCTTCAATTGCGGCATTCAACGCTAATAAATTAGTCTGTTCTGAAATACCGTTAATCGTGCTAACTATTTCACTGATTGTTTTACTTGCCTCCAACACACTTTTCATTGCTTCTTGGGTTTGACTCACAGCAACTTTTCTATCGGTAATATCAATACCTACAAACATGATTTGCGATACCTTTCGCTCGAAATCAAGCAAAGAACAAAAGCGACCGTCAATAGTGAAAGATTGACCTGCACTTTCATAAGCCACTACTTTTGACACCACTCCGACTGTTTTCATGAGCTCCTGCTCGGCGGCACTCAATCCATTCATCGCATAGTTACAGAATTCTTCAGGTGAAATGCTGGTACCAAGTCTCGCGCGCATTTTTTGATTGGCATCCATATATTGGCCTTGCGCCGTAATATCCATAAACAACAATGCATCACCTAAAGCCTCTATCTTTCTCGTAAAATCGAGTGCCATTTGCTTAACTTGAGTAATATTTGCTTGCACTGAAATGTACTTTTCTAGCTTGCCATGCTTGTCAAAAATTGGGTTAATAGAAAGTGAGATCCAGTAGGGCTTGCCGTCGACTGAGTAATTTAATATTTCATCGTAAAACGGTTCTTCTCTCGCAATGTAATCACGAATCCGCTGCACCGTGCGCGCATCCGTTTCTTTACCTTGCAAAACACTCCCCGGCTTTTTGCCCAAAACCTCAGCTTCAGAGAAACCAGTCAACCTTTCAAACCCCGGGTTTACGTATTCAATAAGTCCTTTGGCATCGGTAATAATAACGGAATTATCGGTACCATTGGCAACCATAGATAGCATTTCAAATTTGGCCCGTTTCTTTACTTCCGTTGTAATATCACTTGCAAATTTAACGATTTTTATCACTTTACCGGAAGGGTCTCGAATTGGATTATAGGTTGCGTGTATCCATACGCTGCTGCCGTCCTTTGCAAACCTCTCATATTCATTCGTTTGAAATTGGCCACTTCCTAAATCACGCCAAAATGTTCTGTAGCTGTCGGTCGCAGCATACTTAGTATCGACAAAGATTCGATGATGGTTACCGATCAGTTCTTCAGACGTGTAGCCAAAAATATCTAAAAAGTTTTTATTTGCCGCCAAAATATTGCCAGACAAATCGAACTCGATAATAGCTTGCGAGCGACTAATTGCTTCGACTTTCGAGGCATAGTCAGATTTGATTAACTTTTGCTCTGTAATGTCAGACGCAAACTTTATGATCCTCTCGACTTTACCGTTTTTCAATATCGGAGTGTATGACGCCTGGATCCACACTTCTCTTCCAGACTTTGCTAATCGCTTAAATTCTGCAGTTTGCGCTTGCCCTTTCGCGAGGTTATGCCAAAAATTTCGATATTCGTCACTGCGGATATCCTCTTGCGTCACAAATATTTTATGATGCTTACCAATGATTTCTTTTTCAGTATATTCCATCAAATTTAAGAAATTGGCGTTTGCACTTTTAATTGTGCCGTCTGTAGAAAACTCGATAACCGCTTGGCTTTTATTTATGGCGGCAACAATGTTGTCTGACGATTTGGTAAGGAAGTTAAACACGTTGGCAGCCTTTTCATTTGTTTTTTGAAACATTCACTAATTACTTAACGGCATCAAAAAGCAAAACTAAACAATGGTTGATACTTTTGAATATCAGTTATTCAATCAACGCGCAATCAAACGAGAAGTAGATTAAAATTTAAGTGTTTCAGTTTCCTTACACTCACACGAAATCACGCTAACTTGGCTTTGTATTATTAAAGACTATCCTTAACTGTTTCTCTGATATAATGATCAAGAAAATAAAACACTGAATTTGTCACAAATTTACTCCAACACATAAGATCACACAGAGAAAGCTATGCCAACAACCCCAACAACCCAGTCCGCATCCAGAAAATCAGAAACGCCAAGGATGAAGGCTGAACGAGGATTATTTTCTTTTCCTAAATATTGGGCATCCTGCTTTGATCCTGCGCCTTTCTTACCTATGTCGCGCAAGGAAATGGATCAACTTGGTTGGGATAGCTGCGACATTATCATTGTCACCGGTGACGCTTATGTTGACCATCCAAGCTTCGGTATGGCGGTTATTGGTCGCACACTTGAAGCTCAAGGTTACCGTGTAGGTATTATCTCACAGCCGAATTGGCACTCTAAAGACGACTTTATGCAGTTGGGCGAGCCTAACTTATTTTTCGGTGTAACCGCTGGCAACATGGATTCGATGATCAATCGTTATACTGCCGAGCGCAAACTCCGTCATGACGATGCCTATACGCCAAATAACGAAGGCGGCAAACGTCCAGATCGAGCAGTGACTGTTTATACGCAACGATGTAAAGAGGCCTACAAAAAGCCTGTTGTCATCGGCGGCATTGAAGCGAGTTTGCGCCGCATCGCGCACTATGATTATTGGTCAGATAAAGTAAAACGTTCGGTGTTATTTGATTCGAAAGCAGACATGCTTATGTTTGGCAATGCAGAAAGACCATTGCTGGAAATGGCTTCTCGCTTCGCCGCAGGTGAAACGATTGACCAGATGCAGGACATTCGAGGCACCGCCGTTATTCGCAAAGAACCGCTTCCGGGCTGGCAAGGCGTCAATTCGACTCACGTCGACACCATAGGCAAAATAGAACCGATCATCAGTCCTTATGAAATGATCGAAGACAAGTGCGCTATTCAGGGCGAAGAAGACAAACAAGCCGCAAGAGATGCAGAAAAAGCGAAACCGATAGTAATTCAACCCTTTACCTCAAAAACTGAGCGACGCAAACCATGGGAAAAAACCTATGTGTTGTTGCCGCCCTACGACGTTGTGCGAGCAGAAAAAACGCATTACGCCCACACATCCAGAATCTTACATCAAGAAACAAACCCAGGCTGTGCTCGAGCTTTAGCGCAGCGCCATGGCGACCGTATTATTTGGATTAATCCACCGGCATTCCCGCTAGAAACTGAAGAAATGGATGCCGTTTTCGATTTGCCTTACGCGCGTGTACCGCATCCTAGCTATGGCAAAGCGAAAATCCCTGCTTATGACATGATTAAAACGTCAGTCAATATTATGCGTGGTTGCTTCGGTGGCTGCACGTTCTGCTCGATTACAGAGCATGAAGGTCGGGTTATTCAGAGTCGCTCAGAAGAATCCATTATTCGTGAAATAGAGCAAATACGTGACAAAGTACCCGGCTTCACAGGCGTCATTTCAGACCTTGGCGGCCCAACCGCAAACATGTATAAACTGCGCTGTAAAAGCCCGAAAGCAGAGCAAACATGCCGACGTCTTTCTTGCGTATGGCCGGATATTTGCGGCCACTTAGACACCGACCAAACGCCTACTGTTGAACTATATAAAAAAGCACGTAATGTCGAAGGCGTTAAGAAAGTGCTTATTGCCTCTGGTGTGCGTTACGATCTAGCAATTGAAGATCCTAACTATGTAAAAGAATTAGTGACGCATCACGTTGGTGGTTATTTAAAAATTGCACCTGAGCATACAGAAAAAGCGCCATTAGACAAAATGATGAAGCCGGGCATGGGCACTTATGACCGTTTCAAAGAAATGTTCGACAAGTACACCAAAGAAGCCGGCAAAGAACAGTTTCTGATCCCCTACTTTATTTCTGCCCACCCAGGCACAAATGACGAAGATATGCTAAACCTTGCGCTGTGGCTAAAAGAGCGCAACTTTAAACTGGATCAAGTTCAAAACTTTTATCCGTCGCCTATGGCTAACGCCACGACGATGTATCACACCAACAAAAACCCGATACACAAGGTGAATCACCAGAGTGAAGTGGTTGAAGTGCCTAAAGGTGAAATTCATCGCCGACTGCACCGTGCCTTTCTACGCTATCACGATGCGGCCAATTGGCCATTATTGCGCAAAACATTAATTGAAATGGGCAAGTCTCACCTTATCGGAAACGGACCAAAGTGCTTAGTACCTTACGAGAGCAGAAATGAACTCAAGGGGCACGAGCAGAAAGAATTTGCGAAGCGCTCAGCCAACAAGGCTTATGCTAAAGGTAAAGTGTCGAAAACACCTAAACATCAGCAGGGTTTAACACGCTTTAGTGATAACCAGCCGCATAATGTGCAGGGCGGACAAACTGCAAAGGCAGAACTTGCTCAAACTAATAAAAAGTCACGTAAGCCGAAAGCTAGAAACTCTAGTCGATGAATTTCACCGACTTTAGGCACATCGAATAAATATTTAAAAGCGATATACATAAGATGCGAGATGAAATACCTAATATTGCTAAGAATGTATCAGGCATGAGGCGATTACCCCGTGCTATTTTATGTTCACTAAAAGGGTATCAAGCAGCATGGACACATGAGTCGGGGTTTCGACAATATCTGATCATTGCAGTGTTAGTTAGCCCCGCAAGTTTTTATATTTCAGAATCACTTACGCACTGGTTCATGCTGATTGGCTGCTTAGTATTTTTATTATTTGCAGAAATTATTAATTCTGCCATTGAAGCCGTATCTGACGCTGTTTTCCCCGATTACAACGAGTTGATCGGCAGAGCCAAAGATTTAGGTTCCGCCGGTGTTTTCACCGCGCTACTGCTGGCTATTGTGATTTGGGCCGTATCTATTTATGAGTTTTTTACAATTTAGAGCGAATAATCGTGGGTTTGCCTTTCCTTCGGCAGTTTAGTTAGGCCAAGCCTCTTTTTTCATACGAGTAACTCATAGCTACGCTAACGCTATTTTACAGATACTTGCATATCAGGTTTAGTGAATACCCCCAAAAGTTTGTCTACTTTCGAGGGGCTTCACAACGATTGAGAATCTTTTTAACTTGCCTCTCTGCTTATTCTAAAGCAAAGAACGGATCACATACTGCAAAATACCGCCATGTCGGAAATACTCAAACTCGTTTGGTGTATCGATACGAATATCAGTATTAAAGCTGATTTCACTGCCATCCTCTCTTATAACATTCACTTTTGCTTGTTTCTGCTTAGCTTCAACGGCTTCAATAGAATATCGCTCGGTACCATCGAGTTCATAAGTGTGAGCCCCCTCTCCGGACAAAAACTGCAGGGGTAAAATTCCCATACCGATTAGGTTCGACCGATGAATACGCTCGTAAGTTTCGGCAATGACAGCCTTTACGCCCAACAGAAGTGGTCCTTTTGCAGCCCAATCACGCGAACTGCCTGTACCATATTCCTTACCAGCAACCACAATAGTGGGAATATTCTCGGAAATGTACTCCTGAGATGCTTTAAATACGGTCATTTCTTCACCGCTGGGCTGTTTGCGAGTAAAACCGCCTTCGGTTCCAGGAGCAAGTTCATTGCGCAGTCTTACGTTGGCAAAGGTTCCGCGCATCATCACTTCATGATTTCCGCGGCGTGAACCATAAGAATTGAAGTCTGTTTCCTCAACGTTGTTTTTGCGCAAGTATTCTGCTGCAGGTGTATCGTTGCCAATTGAGCCCGCTGGTGAAATATGGTCAGTGGTAACACTGTCGGCCAATTTCAGTAGACAACGCGCATTCTCGATAGCTTTTACGTCCTCTGGCTGGGCTGGCATGTCAGTGAAAAAGCTTGGCTTTTTCACATAGGTGCTGTCAGGCCAGTTGTAGATATTGGCGTCGACCGTTTCAAGGTTTTGCCATACATCACCGCCTTCATAAATGCTTCCGTACTTTTCGGTAAACATCGATTCATTAACTACTTCTGTGACTATCTTTTGAATATTTTCTTGGCTTGGCCATAAATCTCTAAGGTAAACAGGTTTGCCATCTTTGCTAGTGCCTAAAGGCTCTTTGGTGACATCAATATTCATATTACCAGCAATAGCATATGCAACGACCAACGGCGGTGAAGCTAAGTAGTTTGCTTTGACATCAGAGTGTATTCGACCTTCAAAGTTACGGTTACCTGATAATACTGAGGTGACCGTTAACTTACCCTCTCTTACCGCATCACCAATAGGTTCTGGCAGTGGGCCCGAATTGCCTATGCAGGTAGTGCAGCCATATCCAACTAAGTTAAAGCCCATATGGTCGAGTTCTTTCGATAAGCCTGCTTTATTCAAATATTCTGTGACCACTTGCGACCCAGGCGCAAAACTGGTTTTTACCCAAGGCTTAACCTTCAGGCCTAATTCATTGGCTTTTTTTGCTAATAGCGCGGCTGCGACTAACACTGATGGATTCGAAGTGTTGGTGCAACTAGTGATAGCTGCTATCACAACGGCACCTTCATCTAGTTCGAAATCTTGCCCATTATAGTGACAGGAAACGCTGGTTTTTGAATCCTCATTTAGCGGGCCTCCTTCGCTCTCGAAGCGACCTTGCTGGCTGTTGTTTGGTGCAATAGCCAGTTCCTTTTGCTCCGTTAACCATTTTTTGAATGCGGATGAGGCATCGTCCAAATTAATTCTATCTTGTGGGCGTTTGGGCCCAGCGATAGCAGGGACAACTTTGCTTAAATCAAGCTGCAAAGTATCGTGATATTGCGCATCTTTCTGAGCTTCGCTGCCCCACATTCCTTGCGCTTTAGAATAGGCCTCTATGATTTCTATTTGTTGCTTGCTACGGCCCGTTAATGCGAGATATTTAGTCGTCTGCTCATCGATAGGGAAAAGACCACATGTCGCTCCATATTCGGGAGACATATTGGCTATGGTTGCGCGATCGGCAACGGTTAAGTGTTTAACCCCTGCACCGAAAAATTCGACAAATTTACCTACCACGCCAAACGCCCGCAGCTGTTGCGTCACAGCTAGCACCAAGTCAGTTGCCGTGGCACCCGCCGGCAGCTTTCCGGTCAATTCCATGCCAATAACTTCTGGTATTAACATGGTAACGGGTTGACCCAACATGGCAGCTTCAGCTTCTATGCCGCCAACTCCCCATCCGAGCACGCCCAAACCGTTGATCATGGTAGTGTGAGAATCGGTTCCTACCAGCGTATCTGGGAATAAAACTTCCTCGCCATCGCGCTCCTCAACAAATGTGACTCGCGCTAAATATTCTAAATTCACTTGGTGAACAATGCCTTTTCCTGGTGGCACAACCTTAAAGTTGTTGAAGGCGCTTTGACCCCATTTCAAAAACTGGTAGCGTTCTTTATTGCGCTTTACTTCAATTTCAGTGTTGTTTTTAAATGAATCTTGACGCCCAAACTCATCCACCATAATAGAATGATCTATTACTAAGTCGACCGGCTTGAGCGGGTTAATTTTGTTTGGGTCGCCACCTAAATCTAGCATTGCATCACGCATTGCAGCTAAGTCAACAATGGCGGGCACGCCTGTAAAGTCCTGCAATATGACTCTGGACGGAACAAAAGCAATTTCAGTTTCTAGTGAAGAGTTTGTGTCCCACTTTGCTAGCGTTTCAATATCTTCTGGCTGAACATATTGTTCGTTGCTGTGGCGTAGTAAATTTTCTAACAAGATTTTAGCAGTCAGAGGTAATCGGTTTATGTTGGTACTTGCGCTGTTCAAATCAAAATATTGATACTTTTTGTCTTGCACAGTTAGGGTAGATATATATTTATTCGATGACTTCACTTTGCTTCCCTCTTTTGTTTGAATTCTAATTTGGAGCTCATTTATTCATTTATTTGGCAACTAAACTAAGTTTTTAGGATCCAGCAATTTACTAAGTTCTTCTCGGTCAATATCAGTCATTTCTATTGCTACATCGATAATCGGTCTTTTGGTTTTGTATGCGCATTTTGCAATTTCAGCTGCTTTTTCATAACCGATAATACTGTTTAACGACGTCACTAAGATTGGGTTATATGCCAATATGTCCTGTAAATTCTCATCATTCACTTCGAACGTTGATATCGCTTTTGTGGCTAGAACTTTTGCGCTATTCGCCAAAATATTAATGCTCTGTAGTAAATTATAGGCTATTACCGGCAAATAGGTATTTAGCTGAAAATTCCCTCCCTGTCCTGCAACAGTAATCGTAACATCGTTGCCCATTACCTGCGCACAAGCCATGCACACAGCTTCAGGAATTACTGGGTTAACCTTGCCTGGCATGATACTGCTGCCAGCCTGCAGTTCTTGTAGGGAAATTTCGCCGAGTCCCGCAAGAGGACCACTGTTCTGCCAGCGTAAATCATTGCTTATTTTCATCATCGACGTTGCTAGCGTTTTAAGATGACCACTCAACTCCACTGCTGTATCTTGACAGCTGATGGCTTCGAAAAAATTATCGCTAGGAACAAACTCAAGTCCTGTTTGTTCGCTCAACTCTTCGCATGCTAACGCCGTGAATTGAGAGCTGGAATTAAGTCCTGTGCCAATTGCCGAACCGCCCAATGCTAGCTGCCCTAGCCGACGGTAACTTGTCTCTATTCTTTCGATGTTGCTTATAATTTGCTTCTGCCATCCGCCGATTTCTTGGCCCATAGTCATTGGCAGTGCATCCATTAAATGGGTGCGTCCGGTTTTAAGCGTAGAGGTGAGTGAAATGCTTCGATCCATCAAGGTATCGCTCAGCAGGTTTAAGTTCGGTAGTAGATCTCTTTTAAGCGCTGTGTACGCGCTTACGTGAATGGCGCTTGGAATGGTATCGTTTGAGCTTTGGCTCATATTAACGTGATCATTCGGGTGAACTTTTGCGCCATATTTTATTTTGCATAGCTCACTAAGCACCTCGTTCATATTCATATTTGTGCTAGTGCCAGAGCCTGTCTGAAAAACATCTAGCACAAATTCATCATCATATTCGCCATTAATAACATCCGTCGCTGCAGCGATTATGGCTTTTGATAATGCAGCATCTAACTTGCCTTCTTTTGCATTTGCCACTGCGCAGGCGCGCTTAATCATCGCTAAGCTGTGAATAAAATCAGTTGGCATCCTTATGCCGCTGATTGGAAAATTATCTAGTGCTTTTTTTGTTTCTTTTCCATAAAGCATAAATCCTCCCTAAAACGTTTGATATTACCAATCTAACTCGTAATCTACATTTCTTGACGTATTTGAACATACGCTAACATTGCAAAGAGTCCTGTACCACCCACAATGTTACCAATTAACATTGGACCAATGTGATTGGATAATGCGGTTATCAGACCTAGCTCACCGTTTAAGACTAGGCTAAAGATCTCGTTAGAGCCAGCGATGACGTGAGTAAACTCTCCAGCAGCAATCAACCATGTGAACATAATTATCACAAATATCTCTGAACCTTTCGCTGAGGGCAGCATCCAGACAAGTGCCGCAATAATGAAGCCTGCAGGGATACCCCGCAGTAAAGTTTCCGTCGGAGTCAGTTCAGCGACGTGCCGCGATATTTCAAAGATAGCCGCGAGGATCCCCTCGGTGAGGATCCCCCCGTGCACAAAAATAGCTGCTGTTAAAAAAGTGCCAACAAGGTTTGCACCAAGCACTACTGCCCACAGCCGAGCTGTGCAGCCGAGACGACGTTTTGTAGTTCGAGCAAGCAACGGCAGTACTACCGTCAAAGTGTTTTCAGTAAATAGCTGCAATCTGGACAGAATGACCAACACAAAACCAAGCGTGTAACCAATGCTTTCAATGATAGACAGATAAGGATGATCTGAGCCGATGCTGCTGCGGATAATGCCTTCAGCCATTACGGACGTTGAGATGCCGATGCCTGCTGCGATACCTGACCACCATAAAGATGACATTGGCCGTTCCAGCTCCTCTTGCCCCTCACGTAAAATAATAGAGTAAACGGTGAGCGATGACAGCCTACCGTGCTCTGCAACAGCCTGTCGCTCCGTGCCGGTCAGTGACTTTTCTGTTTCCGTCTGACTGTTTTCGCGCTCTTCTCGTTCTTCGCGCTTTTCGGCCTTTTCGCTGGCTTCCTTGCCTACGAGTGCCGTTTCATTATCTTTGTCATTTATATCTTTCTGCGCCATGTAAACACCTTTTGCTACATGAAACTTAGCGGCATAGCTTTCGCTTCATGAATAGAAACATTGCCGCCACATCTCACCCCAAGGGTGAGCCCACGACATCCTATATCGCTAAGCACTATGCTCGTTTTTTAAACTCAACTAAGGTGTGGTCTCCTGCGTCCTCAGGGTCGACCTTTGAGCCCGTCGACATTTTGAGTACACCTGTGAAAGTTGGATTTTTGTTCCATATTTCAATGCTTTTTACATCTAGGCGCATGAAATGTAGGTTCGGATCATCAATGCCCTCGTCAAACCATGCCTCTGCCGCATTTGACCAAAACATATCGAGCATCGACTGATCTCTTTCTTCCGCCAGCTCTCCTGTTATTGAAGCAAATAATTTATGATCTTTACCAATATATTGCACAATGCTCTTCCCGCCGCCGGCAACACGGTTGTCTTTCTTCATGATTAACCACAAACGATCGTCTGCATTTTCATCTAAATATGCATGCATTGGTTCGCTGTGCTCTTCATTTCCTTGCAACCCGACCATCACTTGACCATCTTCTTGAATACTTTTCCATAATAAATTCACTAATTGTTGTGACATATAGTTCCTCTCTTTTTTGCTACCAGAATATTCATACATGCGTTCTGCATTAGAAATAAAGTGCTGCACTTATCATTCCAGTATTATTATTTTAAAAAAATAATATAATCAATAACTTAGAAATTTAAATATTGAGAGGGGAATTATTATTGGTGGAATAGTTACAAGCTACATGAAAATTTTACATAGTGTGCTTAGCAGCGATAAGCGACTCACTGATCCCAAGTTTGCACTTAATTGGTAGGCCGCTTCCAGTTTTGACAAATTATTCGAACACGCTAATATAAAACAAATGCGGTGGGAAGCTTCAGAAACGTGAAACTTTTAGATGTTATCCGCGCAAAATCTAAGTGAAAAATAGAATTAAGGATGAAGTTTATGATAAAGAAATCGCGACTGCGCGGTGCAATGTTATTAGGCGTGCTGCTATCGATTGGTTCAAGCTGTTTACACGCTACTGAGAGTGAGGTTCCAGAGCCCTTTCAAGGTGAGGATCCACGGTCAAAGCTATCGATTGGTTATGCAGATCTGGATGCTTTTATAAAGCCACATTTCTTTCAGTCTGGGCCTTCAACAAGAGCTAAGGCACCTAAATCAAGCAACAATATGGGGACCAGATTTAAAGTAAAGGTCAATCGATATACGGCACTTGAAGGGAATCGTTTTTATTTTAAAAACTTAGAAAACCCTGAGGTTGTCGCCATACTTTCTGACCTTGTAGAAAGCTTAGAAGCGTTCCCTGACCAAACTCCGCTAAACTTATTAAATCGGAATGAGCAACTCGCATACTGGCTCAACTTGTATAATTTCGCATTATTGGAAGAACTGAGCCAAGTTTATCCAAAAACAAGTCTAAAAAATGTCTTAGATTACGGTGACGACGACTCAATACTCGCCAAAAAAGTACTCAAGGTATCGGGTGTCTCATTAAGCTTGAATGATATCCAATATAATATTGTCTATAAAAAATTCCCAGAAAAACACAATATTTTATATGGATTTTTTCAGGGAAATATTGGAGGTCCAAATATAAGGGAAAAATCTTACGAAGGTGACAGCGTTTGGCGAGCACTCGAAGAAAATGGGAAACGTTTTGTTAACTCTAATCGTGGCACCGCAGTAGGAAGCAGCGGTAAAGTAAGAGTGTCAGAGTTATACGAACACAACATGATGCTGTTTAACAATGATAAAGAAATTTTGCGCGATCACTTACAAGATCTTGCTATCGGGGATGTTGAAACTGCATTGGCAGCTATGAAGTCAGCAAAAAAAATAGATTTTGATATTGTTGATTGGAACTTCGCAGATTTATTCGGTGATCAGCGCAATTTTGGTGGCGGAAATCAGACGAACCCAGCGGCGCTGCTCGACTCAGTAAAATCATCAACAATAAACGATAGCGGCCAGGTAGTGCAGATTCAAAGCTACTTATCTGACGACGTTCAATCTAAAGCTAAAATGGATATTCGCTTTTCCGATTCGGAGCTCGAAACATTATTAATGCTTAAGCAAAATAGAAACCAAACTCAGGGTACCGTCGAAATTAAAGATATAAAAGAATCTAAAAACGGTAAATAGAACAACGAGAGCCAGGTTACTCTAAAGTTTAGCCTGGCTCAGCTTATTCTTACATTATTTATGACTATCTACGCTTCTTTTTAAAACCAAATAAGCCAGACTTTATGATTTCGTCCGCGACAGCTTTCGGCACGTTTTCTTCCCAACCACCTTTCCCACTCCTGAGCTGCTTCAGAATATCACGCGAATAAATTTTGAATAGCTCTACATTACTGGTATCAATGCCGGCTAAGAAGTCGTTTTCTAATAAATGACGATACAAAAAACGCAAATGTTCTGGTACCTTAACGTCGGTAAATTCCCGCAGTTCACCCTCGGCGTTGATTTCAGGGTAAATGAACATGCGCGTGTTGTCTGGGAATAGCTTTCCAAAACCTTCTAAGATGCCGCCCTCAACGCCCACATAAGACTCTTCATCGAAGATTTGTTTGAGATTGATCATACCCACCACGATACCTATTTGCATTTTAGTGTACTGGCGGAAATAAGCGCGCAATGAAAAATAGCGCGTATAGTCAGACACCATCACATTGTAGCCAAGTTGGTTGAGCAAACGAACGCGCTGGACTAAGTCTTCTTCAGGAACATGGTTGTCATGACCCCTAGCATCATTTAGTGATATCTCAGCAATAGCAATTGTATTTCCTTCGTCAACGCCCTGCTGCTCGTAAAATGCCTTTTTACCCTGTTCAATCATGTCTACGTTAAGATTGGTTACTGGTCGAAATGAACCTCTTATAGTTAATACATTCTTTTTGTACAACATCTCTGCTGGCACACCAATCGAACCATCAGCATTAAACATAATTGCGCGAGTTTTCCAACTGCGAATTAAATGCAGGTTAATTGCGCGGTTATCGATATCTTCAAAATAGGGCCCTAAAAACTCGATTGAATCAATTTCAAGACGACCTGGCTTTATGCTGTCAGTCAGAGAATCAATGATCATTTTTGGATTTTCGAAATAATAATAAGCAGCATAAATGAGATTAACGCCTAAGACTCCTAAGGCTTGTTGCTGCGCTTCCGAATTATCGTCTTTCATACGCACATGAACTTTAATGTTTGATGGCTCAGCACCCGGGTACATCTGTATGCGAATACCGCACCATGCATGACACTCATTCTGGCGACCAAAACTTTTTGCAGCAACGGTAGCTGCATAGGCAAAATAGCGTGAGGACTTAGACCGCACATCGCTCACACGCTCAAGCACCAAATCAAACTCTTGAGCCATCATCGCTTTAACCCGAGCCTTGCTGACATAACGACCGTCCTCCTGCACGCCATAAATGGCATCAGAAAACTTCATATCATAAGCTGACATGGTTTTAGCAATGGTGCCAGCGGCGGCACCCGCTAAAAAGAACTGACGCGCGACTTCTTGGCCTGCACCGATTTCGACAATAGTGCCGTATTTTTTGTCATCCAAATTTAGGCGCAGTGCTTTTTGTGATGTTGAGCGAGAGCTAACGTTCTTATGTTCCATAAAAGTTCCTATATTGAGCAACAGTGTATTATTCGCGTCAATGGCTAATGTGATGAGAATGATATAGCAGAAAGCGTGTTTATAGAATAAACATTGTGTTGTTGGTATACAACAGGCCATTGAAAATCTGTACCACATAGGGCGACAGTAACTATTTAACGGCAGGACTTACAAACTCTGGAGTGCGACATGGAGCAAATACAGCCAACGTCGGGGATATGCAAACATACAATAAAACAAACTGTTGAGCAGGTATAAAAAAGCCCGGTATAAACCGGGCTTCTATTAACAAACAATACTAAATGTTAAAACTCAATTGCTATACGAGCATAAAGCTGACGACCACGAGGATCATGCACTTTTGAGTCGAAACCACTGTTAGTAAACACTTGAGGAGGCTCTTCATCCGTAATGTTAATACCACCCACTGTTAAGACGTATTCTGTTGATGTGTCAAACAATGCCGACAAATTAACATTAAACTGAGCATCATAAGTAACATGACTATCAATTTCTAAACACGTCCCGTTAGTACAGTTTTGATCATCATCATATGAGCTCACGTAGCGTGCAAATAGATTGGCGCTATACGCCTCCATTTGCCAGCCTAAACCCAAGTTTGCGCGTAACTCTGGTGAAGAAACACCAATGTTCGAGAAGTTACGACGTCCAGCACCATCAATTTTACCCGCTTGTGGATCGTCTAAGTCGTACTTAGTAATATACGTTGCGTTAATGTTGGGTGTAAACGTACCAGCGCCATCAGTTTCGATTTTGTAACTAGATACAAAATCTATTCCCGATGTTGTCAATGAACTCGCGTTAACAAAGGTATTTCTCACGCCAACTAAAGGACCCGTTGCTGGGTCTCCTGCACGTATTAGGCGCGTTGTATCGTTTGGATCTAAGTTCAAAATAGCTTGTGCATTCTCTTGGATTATCAGGTTCTTAAAGTCAAAGTTCCAATAATCCATCTCAATTGCCCAGTTTTCTAAAGGCGCTAGCGAGAAACCGATATTGTATGCATCAGACTCTTCAGGAGTAAGGTCAGCGTTACCTGAGGTTCTTACAGCAGCAAACGCATTTCCGCCACCGATTAACGGATCAGATAGTTGCTGCAAGCTAGTTGCACCACCATTGCGCATAAATACTGATGGCGCTCTGAATGATGAAGACAGTGAAGCTCTTAAAGAGAAGTCATCGGTTGCACGATAATTAAACGCAACTTTATGATCAAGCGTATCGCCAATCGAGCTTCCGTAGTCTTCATAACGCAATGCGAGTTGGACATCTAGCGTATCGCTAACAGGCAATGCAAGTTCTGCAAACGCTGCAATTACGTCTAGGCTATCTTTAAAATCAGGGTTACCAATAACGAAGGTAAATGAATCTTCATTTGACAATGCGTCGTAATCTTGTCCAAGCTGTTCTTTTCTATACTGAGCACCGAAAGCTAGACCCGCAGCACCGCCATCCATATCAAACACACTAATTGACGCAAAGCCCTCTAAGACTTCAAGATCTGAGTTTGAATCAATAACTTGCTCACCAGAGAATGAATCAATGACATTTTGTGAATTAGGAGACGTTGTAAATGACGTAGCGAATGGATTGAAATATTCACATAATCCTGTTCCCGGCGTACCCGATACAGGATCACAACCGCGACCGCCTAAACCGTTCAGTGCAAGTGTAAACTTGTCTTTAATAACATCTTCAACTCTAAACGAGAAGTCGTTACTAGCGTTGGTATAGCTAAGTTCCCAGAAACCATCATCCAGTTCACCGGTCAGCATTGTATTAAATCTAAAGGTATCTGATTCTGTATTTGCTGGATCAGCTTCAAAGCCATTTCCTTCGGCACGGCCGAAAAATACGACTGGAGCACCAAACACGTTATTTGGATGCGTCGCTGGCACTACTGGACCAGTCAAGATTGGGAAACTAGGTGCTCCACCACGTTCAGCACGGTTACGTGCAAAGCTGATTTCTGAGGTCCAAGAAACGTCGTTGTCAAAGTCGTAGGTACCGCGGAAATACACATTTAAACGCGTTTCTGTAGGTACATAAGAATAGCCGAGTCCAAAGTCATAACGACATAGGCCCACATCGATAGCACCAGCAGGTTGGATCACAAGTGGGTTACCACCGAATTCAGCACAGCCCGTTGGGTCAATTACCGGCGCACCTGCAGGTAGGCCTGGTACTCCAAAGAATGAACCAGGGTTACCTAAAGAACTGGTATCGTCTATTGGACGAGACAAACGTCTATCGCTAATGAATAGAGGTGAGCGATTTGTGTAGCTCAACGCCCCCATTACGCTACCATTGTCGCCAACAGCACCCCAAAGGCCCTGCAAGTTATACTCACTGTTGTCGCCGTGAGCACCGTCTTGGTAATCGAAACTTAGTTTCGCACCGTCATAATTTCGTTTCGTGATAAAGTTAACAACACCCGCAACAGCATCAGAGCCATATAGAGCAGAAGCACCGTCTTTGATTACTTCCATGCGGTCAATCGCAATCATCGGTACTAGGGAACTAGTATCAACAAAGTTCAAACCTTCATTGGTTTGTTGTGCATTAACTACCTGACGTTTGTTATTGAGTAGCACAAGCGTTGATGCAACACCTAATCCGCGTAAGTTGATGTTTGATGTTCCCGCAGTCGCATTTTGTGTAAATGCATCAGGGTTATTTTCAGAACCCGTGTTGATCGTGAGAGTCTGCGTGATATCAGCTATATTTTTCGCACCAATAGAGTCAATATCTACGCTGTCAACCACCGCCATAGGTGAAGGCGATTCGTAGTTTTCATTTCTACGAACATAACTCCCCGTTACTATTATTAATTCGACGGCTTTTTCTTCGGCTTTTTCAGAATCATCTTCTTGTGCAAGCGCAACTTGCGGTATCAGTGCGAAGCTGGCAGCAATGCAGGCAGCGAGTGCAGATTTGCGTGTGGTTAACTTCATATGTGTTCCCTATTTTAGGTAAAAATTTACCTATTTTGTTGTAGTGCTTGTGTGATTTTTCTTATATTTGGCGCTATTTAAGTTGCGCCCTATCGAAATCATAAGCCTAACGGAACCGTTTGTAAATTATATGTTAGTTATATGTTAGCATTTTTATTTCATATGGTCAGACCAGATAAGTCTAAAGACAAAAAAGGCTATTAAACATGCGTTAATAGCCTCAATCAAGAACTCATGCCAATACGCTTACTGATCTAGCTTAATCTGAGCAGCCATTTGTTCTAAAGCCCTAAAGGTCGCTGTTGGATTTTCTCGCTTTAAAGTTAGCAAGCCCATTTCTTCGCCATTTCCTACGACAATCTCTTCAATTCCATTTTCAAAGCCTTCCATAATTACCGCGCCACATTCATTTACATCCATGCCAGCAGCAATGTTGCTATCCACTTTACCTGTAGGGCTACCATCACCATTTAATGCGTTTACAGAAATGTTCGTTCTAATAAACCCTGGCGTGATTGTAGTGACTTTGATGCCATCACTCGCCACTTCGGTGCGCAATGCATCAAAGAATCCCATCACAGCATGCTTGGCGGCGCAATATCCTGTTCGCAATGGCGCACCTACTTTACCAGCAACACTAGAAGTAATAGCAATGTGACCCGTGCCCTGTGACAACATTACAGGTAACACTTGCTTTGTAAGTGCAATCTGTCCTAATACATTCACTTCAAACATAGTCCGATACACCGACATATCGGTATCGACACAAAGTGAACGCTGCGACATACCAGCGTTGTTTATCAAAAAATCAATTTTACCAAAATGCTCAATAACTTGGCTTACCGCTTTCGGCATAGCGTCATAGTCAACAACATCTAAAGGCACAATTAAGATCGCCTCTGCGCTGGCACCTAAATTTACGCAATCGTCTTTAACTTTTGCTAGCTGCTTTTCATTGCGAGCAGACAACACTAACTTCGCACCTTTATTCGCAAACTCTCTGCTCAAAGCCTCACCGATACCAGACGATGCGCCGGTGATCCATACAACTTTGTCTTTAAAACTATTTTTGCTCATGATGGGTTTCCTTGAATGTTTGGATTAGCTTGAAAATAATGTGCCTATCTTGAATATACTCAGAGTTAACCGAAGATAATATTCATTTTGTTTGATTGGCCGCTATAAGTGCTGTCGATAACCGGGGAGGAAAAAAGATTGAATACCACTAGGGAATACTTAACTTGCGTTTTTTATTGCCTGTGGTCAAGATACGACAAGACTAGTTTGGTCAAAAAATTTAGTAAGGAAATAAAAATGGAATATCGTCGCTTAGGTAAAGCCGGACTGAAAGTTTCTGCATTGTCACTAGGATCTTGGGTCACATTTGGCAAGCAAGTTGATATGAATGATGCTAAAAAACTGCTAAAAACAGCCTACGATGGTGGCATAAATTTTTTTGATAACGCCGAAGGGTATGAGGCAGGCGAATCAGAAAAAATAATGGGAGACGCAATTTCAGGCATTGGATTAGCGCGAGACACCTATGCAGTGTCCTCTAAAGTATTCTGGGGTGGCGATAAACAAATGCAATTAGGACTGAGTGCCAAACACGTTCGCGATGCGTGTGACGCAGCTCTCAAACGCTTACGTGTTGATTACCTCGATTTGTATTTTTGCCATCGACCGGATATTGACACCCCGATTGAAGAAACAGTGCGTGCAATGCACAATTTAGTGCAACAAGGTAAAGTCATTTATTGGGGTACCTCCGAGTGGTCAGCACAGCAAATTACACAAGCTCATGCGATTGCAAGACAAGAGCACTTAACACCACCAACCATGGAGCAGCCTCAGTACAACTTATTACATCGCGATAAAGTGGATGGGGAGTTTACCCCATTATATGAAGAATTTGGCATGGGTACGACTATTTGGTCGCCACTGGCCAGCGGTTTATTAACCGGAAAATATAACGATGGCATTCCTGACGATAGCCGCCTCGCGCTGCCTGGCTATGAATGGTTGCGGGACTTATGGACCAGCGAAGATGGTAAAAATAAGCTAGACAAAATTCGCCAGTTAAGCGCATTAGCAAAAGAGCTAGATATCAGCATGACACATTTATCAATTGCTTGGTGCTTGAAGAATCCGAACGTGAGCACAGTTATACTAGGAGCGTCTCGTTTGAGCCAGCTCGAGGACAACTTAAGCGCGATGGATGCTATCTCAAAGCTAAGGCCAGAAGTGGTCGAACGGATTGAAACAATTGTTGCCAATAAGCCAGCTGACGCGGAGCGTTTTGGTCAATAGAAAACCTCGTATTTCAATATGAAACGTTGGCGCTGCTAGCTCTGCGTGGCTAGCAGCAGCTTATCTATCAAGCTTGTGATGTCACTATTGGGCTGTTTCGCGTCTTGCAGCACCAGCAATGCTTCGGCTTCTCTATTGAGTGCCATCAGTATGTTAGCGTGCACTAATTTCACTTGGTTATTATCCGCATTAAGCATCAATGCATTGGTGGAATACTTTATCGCTTTTTCTGGAGCTCGCTGAGTAAAGTAAAGCCATGCAATATTATTTGATAGTTTCCAATTGCGCTCAATTAGCCACTGGATCTGTTCGCGTTCTAACAATTTCAATGAGAACGCAGGCTGGCTAGGCGCCAGCTTAAGTGCCAAAGATAGAGATGCAGTATTATCTTGCGGGAAGTTTTCTACATACTCCTTGGCAACTGACAACAGTTGCTCGCTTCTATTTGCTTTCACAAGCACGTTTGCCAACGCATTAACCGAATGAAAACTAGGTAAGTCTTCGTAATAAGCCGTAAGGTAGCTTGCCGCCTGCACTAGGTCGCCTGCATCCTCCATTGTACGACCATTTATATACAAGGTTGCAGCTCGCACCGTTTGATTCTTCTCCAGCGGACTTATAACGGCCTCAGCTTGCTCAAACTGTTTAAGTTCTAGCATCACCATGGCCTTTTGTAATTGCACAGCGTCAGTGCTTTGCATTGGCTCAGGTAGTCGTTCAATAAGTGCTGACATTTGCTCGAATTGTCTTTGGTTTTCAAGAACAGATAAAGCAAACATTACGTGGTCTTTTAGTGGATTATTTTTGAAATAAATCTCAAAATTACTGTTAAATTTATCGACACCCGACAATGAAAAACTATTTTTGAGCCATACCATCCAGACTAAGTCAGACCACTGCGATTGTGGTTTATATTCCATCAAAAACGTGTCTAGCCGCGCATAGTCCTGCCATTGAAACATTGCATCGCTAAGCGCGATAATTTGATCATCCGAAATAAGCGCTAAATCAAGTGATGCGAGCAGTTGTTCCCAATTTGGTGAGCCTTGATGTTTGAAGGTAAGCTTCAGCAAAGAACGCAACGCTGAAAGGTTTTGCGGGTTCGCTTGCAAAATAGTCTGATAATACAAGTTTGCTTGCTGGTAATTGGATTGTGACAACGCCTCCTCAGCGAAGAAGAATAAGCTTAGCGTATTAAGTGGGTTTATTTCCAGCGCTTGCTTTAACAGTGGCCGTGCTTTTTCGGGCTCCTGTAATTGTTGAAAGACATAGGCGAGAACATTTAGCGCATCTAGATTTTGAGAATCCTGTAATAACCACTTTTGTGCTTCATCCTTTGCCTGAGCTATGGCGTTTGACTGTATGAACAATATTATTTGAAGCAACTTCTGTTCTGAAGGCTTATCTTGAGTGCTTGTAACTAACTCAGTTAACGGAATTGCTTCTTCAAGTTTGAGTTGATTTTGTAAAGCTTGCGTTTGTAAACGAATGGCAGGCTGAGACATAGGCGTATTGCCTAAGTAATCAAGAATGCTGCCAGCTTGATCAAATTGACCATCTTGGATGAATCTATACGCCATTAAATTACCAAACAGTAGGTTTTGTACGCTGCGTTGATCTTGTTTTTTATAACTTGCGCTCGCCTCTTCTAGGTAACCAAATCGGAATTGAATGAACATCAGTAGCTGTTGAAGTTGGTCATTTTCCGGATAGAAAGTAACGGCTTTTTGTAAATGCTTATAGGCTATTTCCATTTTATCTTCATAATATGCCGATACTCCGGCCATCAAGTAATTTGCGGGTGATTTCAAACCTCGGTCAATCGACCGTTCTGCATAAACCCTTGCTGCCTCGTAGTCTTTTTTCTCAAAAACTAACAGTGCCTTTAAATGGTTAACTAAGGCTTGATTTGGATTAGCCGCTATTAGGTCATCAACGTACTTGGTGGCATTGACAATGTCTTTCATTTGAAATGCGGTGACCGCGATTAAAAGCTGAACGAAACCCGCTTTAGGCTGCAGCTCTTGAAAACGTTTAAAATTGTTCATCGCTTCGGACGGATCGCGCAAAGCGAAGTAGAGTTGCCCACGCAATAAATACGCTTGTGCGTTTTCAGGAAATGCCAATAGTAATTTACCGATTGTATCTATGGCTTTTGTAGGGGCGTTGTAGCTTTGCAAATGTGCTTGAGTGAGCAAACATAATTCGCATTCCCGTTCTAATTGCGAGAGGTTGAGAAGAATATCATCCAGTATTTTCTGAGCCTGTTTGAGCTTACTGTTTCGCGCCAAATATTGAACATTATACAATGCTAATTGCAGGTCAAATTCTGAATTGACATTGGGTTTGCTGTGAGTATCCAGAAGGTGTTTGAGCGCAGTCATACTATTTTGCTGAAGATAAGTCGCGGCCAATAACAGCACAACCTCCTCTTTAGAATAATCAGCATCATAAGCATTGAGGAAATACTTTTCTGCAGAAGCGTGATCGCCTAAGGAAAAATAAATTAAGCCTAAGTTAAAGCGAGCTTCTATAAAAGATGGTGTTTGCTCTATTGCATTTTTATAAACGATTATGGCCTGATTATATTGTTTATTAGCAACCAAGGTTTCAGCCTGCTCAACGATTTCTTGCGGTGTTTTAGGGCTGAAACAACTGACCAAAAACAAACTTATAATAATGATGGCTGTAGGGCGAAACAATATTTGGAACTCCATGGTTAACATGCGCACTAACTTGTTAATAATCTACTGCAATAAAAGGTAATGCACTAGCACTAATATTAGTCTAAACAACTCCCCGATAAGAGGAGTTGTTTATTAAGCAGACTATATTATAAGTTACTTTTCTTATTAGCGCGTTTACGTAATCCTAAAAAGAGTAAACCTGAGAGCATTAACAATAACGAACCTGGAGCAGATACTTGAGTCGGTCCGCCTGGTGAGCTAACAGAAGCACGCAAGTCATCATAAATATCAATATTATCGCCATCAAATGAGAGGTTTAAGCTCCAGCCTCCAGTGTGTCTTTTGAGCCAGTTTCCAGTCCAGTTACCTTCCATTTCATCGGTAAAGCCAAAGAACTCGAATGATGCTGTGAGTAAGCCACCAGCTGCATCATATAAATCACCGCTAACGTCAA
Source organism: Glaciecola nitratireducens FR1064 (assembly GCF_000226565.1). NCBI lineage: Bacteria > Pseudomonadati > Pseudomonadota > Gammaproteobacteria > Alteromonadales > Alteromonadaceae > Brumicola > Brumicola nitratireducens. Next base: position 2,914,983 of record NC_016041.1, read on the forward strand.
AGAAGCTAAAGTCTTGGCTAATTAAGGTATCAAAATCTAATAAAGACAATATCGAAAGCGACATATCACCTAATATATTGAAATTACCATCAATATCGATAGCATCATAACCTATGCCTCGTTCGGTCCCCCAAATCTCCATTACCCAGTCAACATCATTGGCACTTACATTGCCGATGAACGTCATTAAGCCTGGGCTATTCCCCGGATTCACAGAGGCTCCCAGTAATGAAGTATCGCCGGCAAAGGTGCCGCTACCAGAGATATTCCCAGTCAGCGTAAGTAATTCACCCGCATCCATTGCAATAAGGCCATTGTTAATCAGTATGCCGCCTATCGTTGCATCCTCAGCAAATGTTATCTTGCCAGGTGTCGCGTTATTCAATAAGCCTGCATTGGTGAATGTTGCACCCACTTGGTTTTCAATTAATCCAGAGTTTTGCAGGATGCCGTTATTGCTTAACGTCGAACCTGCTTGGTTAATTAAGTTGCCTCTATTTTGGAGAGTGTTAGATGAATAGATATTGCCAAGAAACTGGCCATTTTCATCATTCACTTTGAACGAATCTTGCGCACCTATTTCAATCAAGCCATTGTTCACAATCGTCGCATTATTAATTAACAAGGCCTTGTTAACAAATAGCTGACCATTCTCAACTTTGCTTTGACCAGATAACTTGATGCTGCCATCGTTCGTGATCATCGTTTGTGAGTTAACTAAGGCAAGTTCGCCATCAACGCCAACTTTCTTCATTGTGCCGTTAACCAAAGTTCCAGCAGAAATATCAATAACACCGCGGTTATTAATAATACCATTTGAAATTAACAGTCCTTCTTGCACCTGATCAACCGGACCGGTAGGTGAATCAAAAGTATCTAGCACATAACTCTCAAGATTAATTTCACCGTCGTTCTCAATTTTACCGGTGCTGCCGATCATGAGTACGCCACTGTTGTTAATAACGCCCGTTTCACTATTCGAAATGATTGCGCTGTTGTTCACAACGCCGCGGTTATTGAAGGTGCCACTGTTGTCGAGATTAGCATCCATTGACGTGATGCCTTCGAGATCAAAGCCAGCCGAGCCTAATGCTGATCCTAAACCGCTTATAAGTTGATCGACATCTGCACTTTTTATATCAGTTAAGGATGCAACAAGGTCACCAAAGTCTTTGGTTGGTAAATTCGCTATTTTTTGTTGGATAGTCTCAATTAAACCACTTGGCGTATACGTATTTCCTTTGGAGTACATTGCTTTATAAAGTTTCACCAAATCAGCAGCAGCAGCGTTAGATGAAGCATTCACATCGGTTAGGGTAAGCGCAATGCCATTGCGCAGATAGTCTTCTGATTTAAAGAACACTTTATCGGTCCAACGTGCATATAACGCTTCTAATTCATTGATATCACCTGGTGTAAAGTCATCACCGTTTGTTGATGTCGCTAGACCACGGCCATAGCTGAGATAGTACGATTTGCGCGTTTGTTGATTGCTAGCATTATTCCAAGGCTCATAACTCTCTCCACGACAGTTACTATCTCTAGCGCAATCTAATGCACCTATATTTAGACCCTCAGCCTCCATCATCATCAACATCGTCCACTCAAAGCGATTTTCATCGCTCGAAGTACCCTGATTATTTTCAAAGAAATTACTGTCGTTAAACATTGAAAATGCTTGTATACCAGTACCATCTTTAGCAAAACCCGCACTATTTGAAAAATCGTAGTTTATGCCACTATCATTGCCATAAATACCGCCTCCACTTCTACGCGCGCCATAATAGTACTTGTAACAAGCCAGTAGGTCCGTTGCACATGCTGCATTAAGCTGAGCGTTACCCGAATATTTAATAACTTCTGAGCGGATAAAATCACGATCTTTCGCTAAAGAGCCTTTGTTAGGGCCGTAGATATCGCTAGAACTGTCGGTCGCTAGGTTAGAAACTAGGTACTTTTCATAAAGGTGTATTGCCCAAGCTTTAGAGCTATCTGCATTTACGGTACCTTTAAAGCCATTCGCTGATTGACGTGCAAGCTCGTTGTTGTATTTCTGGTTAACATTCTGTAGAGCTTGTTTATCGTTTTGCAAGGACTGCACAGAAGCGTAGAAATCTTGAGCAGCTTGACCTTGTCCTGCAATATCACTTTGACCAATAGCGCTGCCCTTAACGCCATTATTAAAGAAGCCATGATTATCAATAACGCCGGTATTGGTAATTGTGGCGTAATTGTTAACCTCTGCGCCCTGAGCGTTAGTCATTGCTGCGTTATTGCTTAACTGCCCTAAATTCGAGAGAGAGCCATTATTTTCGATGCGTGTACTGGCCGTTTGTCCGCTACCGTCATCAACGCTGTTAATTGAACCAAAGTTAACCAGTGTGTCGTGATTTACCAACTCACCTCTGTTTTCGATACGACCCAAATTGGTGGTTTCGGATATATTTGCCAAGCCAATTTGTTCGGTGCCATTTTCCAAACGGCCAGTATTAGAGAGTACAGCAGGGTTTTGTTCTGGGCCTTTGTTGTTGATCAACTGCCCAGTGTTCAACAGGTAGCCATTGTTGTCTAAGGCACCACTGTTGTAAGTGCTTGCGCCAACGTGGTTGACCATAACGGCGTTGTTTTCAATATTGCCCTCATTAACCAGTAAGCTTCCACTTTCGTTTTCCCAAACGCCGAAGCCATCACTGGTCATAGCCACCACTAGGTTTTGGACAACTTTTGCCGCAACATCAACCGTGCCACCACTCTTTCTGAGGTCGTTTAAGGCGTGAGTTGATTCGACATAGTCCTGCGTTCTTGTTTCACGGTTTACGTAAGCGTCTGAATCAATCCACAACAGTCTATCGTTTGCATTGACTTGAGCTGCGGTTTCCATTTTTTTGTTTTCGTCTAAAAACAACTGCTGTGCTGCCTCTGTTGCAGCAAGATTCGTGGTACGTAAGGCCATAGCATTGCTATTACGCCAATCTCCATTTGCGCCAAATAGAGTAGTAAAGTCGGCGTCTTTTGTCCCGTTAGTAATGGTTTGCCCAACGTCGTTCAATACGTAACCACTGTTAGATACTGTACCTACGTTGAGAAGCTCGGCGCCAGCTGAGTTAGCTGCGCTTTTCGTCATACGCAATTCGCCACCTGCATCGATAACTAAATTACCCGTATTATTCACATCAACGTAATTGGTAAACTGTCTTTGCTGTGCTCTCTCTATCTCAAGTTCTCCACCCGCAAAAACTCTCAACGTGCCGGCGTTGTTTAAGCTTTCAAGCTCTTTACGCTCCAGCGATAATGAACCGTGTACGTCGATTTCGCCGCCGTAGTAATTGGCAAACAAATTCGAAGATTTATTATTCTCTTCCGTCAACTCAATCGCACCGTAGTTATTAATAACGCCTTCGTTAATAAATTGACCATCAAACTTCAACCAGCCGTTCGCCCCTACCAATAAGCTTGGCGTGCCATTGCTTCCTGATGCTGCGTTGATAAATTTATGACCGTCATTCTCAACACCGGCATTACTGTAAACGTCACCAAAAACCTGCAATTTACCGTTATTGATCACACCCGCTACGGTACTCGTTTGTCCAGCAAGCCCCTCGCTTGCAAGGCTTCGCACCTTATAATTATTGTCCTTACCGAGCTCTAACCCTCCCCCCGCTTCGACTGTGAAGGTTTTGCCGCCATCGTTGGTAAAGAGTCCGTCTTGCATAACATGTGCGGCAGACTTATTGCCAATTTTCAATTCATTGAAAATGCTGTCTTGAACGACAGTATCTCCCGCTGCTAATTGCTGGATGCTATTAGCTGAATTGTCGTAAAGGTTTCTTTGGTGCTTCGTGCGCTGAGCAGCTAATACTTTGCTGGTGCTTAGATCCACGTCAATACGATCATCATTGTCATAGAAAGAATCACTACTTCCACCTTCGGCCCGAGCTTGGAAAACAATTTCGCCAAAGGCGTTGAAGGTAAGCGCTTTTCCAGCAATACCTTGTTGTGCCGTTTCAGACTCGACGCCTTCCGCATTCTTCGCCAGTGCATTCCAATTATTTACGGCAAACGTGTCCTTAAATAAATCTACCTGATATAAGCTGCTAGATTTTGCTTCATAGGAAAGTACTGGCCCAAACTCTAAACCAGGCAAGCCGTCACCTTCGATATCAATTTCAACAGATAACAAGTCAATAGTGGCTTTTGCTTTCAAGTCTAAGTAAGTATGATTACTCAGGTTCGCGTTGACTGAAAATGTTGGTGTTGCACTAACGGTTTTATCATTTACGTTTTCGTTAACGCCTAATATGTTTGACTCGGCACTTAATGCAATTTCAGGTAAGTCATCCCATACGCCATAATAGGACGTTTGTTTGCCAATTTGTCCGCGAATGCGCACTTCGTTATCAAACTCAAGATTGACCATTAACTCTGGAGAAAGTGATACATCGGTTTTTAACTCAATAACAGGACCAACTTTGGCATCACCTAGCTCAATGCTGCCAGTCACTGGGCCGGTATCAACACCGAACTGATCAAGTGAAAATTTAGCACCATCTTTAAGGCCAAATGCGTAACCTAAAACTTGATCCAAATCGAGTTGTAAGCTTAACAATTCACCGCCGATAACCTTGCTTGCAGTACCGCCTGAAAAGCCAACGCTTGCGCCATCATCTTCAGAAAAAGGTAGAGAAAAACCAACTGAAATAGGCGCTGAACTTATTGAGTCTTTTGCATTTTGCCATTTCTCTTTATTTTCACCGCTTAACTGTTCACTTAGTTGGCCATCGACTGTGCCGACAAGAAGCGGCGTTGCGTCGGTGTAGAGGCTGTCTTTAAATGTCTCTATTAACTCACCTCCAGGGTTGGCGATGAGATTACCAATATTAACCAAAACTTCGTCTGGATTAGGGTTAAACACGATAAAAGTAGCCTCAGACCCTGGTTTTTCTCCAGAACCTGTATCGAGCTTAATTAATGGAACTTTGAAGTCTGTGCTATATAAATTGAAGGTTTCATCAAGAAAACAGCCGAGTAAACAGGCTTCAGCGAACAGATTTATGTTCGCTTCTATATTCACGCCAGTTTCTAAGAATAACGACGGCGCGTCTAATCTAAATTCTGACTTGCTATCAACTAAATTTGATTTCGTATCAAGTTTGGAGAAGTCGACTCCCAAACCTTCATATTGATAGACGGCTGAGGGTGCATATTCAACTTTTGCATCAAAAGTGCCAGGATCAAATTCCATTTTTAAATACGGTAAAACATAAGTTTCTAATTCTATACCCGCGGCGGCTCCCGCTTTGGCGCAACCGACAAGCGGCAGGCAAGCTTCTGCTATAGCACCAACGCCTAATCTCGCGGTTGGTGGACGCCCAAACACAGAGTTCCATTGGCTTGAAGTAAGGCTGTAGTCAATACTGGTGCTCGTTTGGTTGGCACCCCAAATATTGCGGTCAGTTACACCAAAACGCAAAGCGCCAAAACCATCTTCATCAATCTGATTTTTGATTTGTTCAGGTGTAAACTGAAATTGATCAATGAATTCTTGGCTAGGAGATGTCCCTATCCATTTGGTGTTTTCAGGTGTTTGAACGCCTGCTATAGCTGGTGAAGAAATTGCTAAGCAAGCAGCTAACCATGACGCTTTATACGCATGCGCTTTATGTTGCTGAATAGCCAAAGTGATGGGGGATAATTTTCCTAAACTGCGCATGACTATTGCTCCATGAGTATATTACTGGTTAGCTTACCTAATATCAAAAAAGTGCTGGTGCACAAGAAACTGTTTACTTCTCGGATGATTGTATACCTATGTTTTATATTTCATAACTATACAAAGGTCGGTACTAGGTAGACGAAAGTCTGGGGTAACGCGAAAAAAAGCGAACCAATTGGTTCGCTTCAAATAATTTATGGGAGCTTAAGCAGGTGTGACATAATTTCAGCTTGGAATTTAGATGCTACTTAACTGATTGGCATTACTCGGTTACGTCCAAGCGTTTTTGCTTTATAAAGCAGTTTGTCTGCGCGTTCCACCAAGTCATGGGGCTGTTCACCTTTGGTTCGTTGGGCAACGCCAATTGATACAGTTACGTCACCCAGCACGTTGCCAGTGCGCCTATCTTTTACCGCAATTTTCTCAATTGAGCGTCGCATTACATCTGCGATATGCCTTGCTTTTTGTAAGTCTGCACCTGGCATCAATATAACAAATTCTTCGCCGCCGTAGCGGAAGACTTGTGCATCTTCACGGCAACCGGATTGTAATTTTTTAGCGACCGCTTTCAGTACTAAGTCTCCCATTAAATGCCCATGGGTATCATTAATGATTTTAAAATGATCAATGTCTATAAGCATTAATGACATCTTATCGATACCTATTTTGCTCTCGATTTCTGAATCAAAATAACGTCGGTTGCATAAGCCTGTAAGAGCATCGTATAAGGCTTCGTGTTGACTTTCCTGCAGCTTTAATTTTAGCGACTCTATCTCTTTTTCAGCTTTGACTAATGAACCACTAAAACTAATAGTTTTTTGCCTAATGGCTTGTAATTCATGCACCATCTTGCGTACCAATGCCATAACCTCGGTAACTGACAAGCCTTCTTTTTCTACTTTCGACAAGTTATCGAGATTAGCGTCCATTAAGGATTTAAATTCAGTCGTGTCAGATTTTGTGTCTTTCATCGATTGCGACACTTCTAATAACATTGCTTCCATGCTTTGGCGCAATTGCCAAGCATCGACTTCCTGCTTTTCAGATAAATAATTACGATATAACTCTTTTGTTTTCGCCACGGAAAGCGGATAACCTTTTTGCAGGTTTTCATCAATGTCCTGATTTAACTGTGGAGAATCGTTAGAAACATACGTATACCAGAGGGCATAATTGGTGGGGATAGCGGGAATATTATATTTCAACAACAAAGGTATAGTGCTTTTGAGAGTTTGAAATGATTTTTCTATGTCGGTCTTTGCCATCGGTTACATCCCACTGAGTCTTGCAAAAAAAGCGATTATTAGCTGAACTAGAGATTAGCGATAATTGAGTGCGCTTACAAATTTATTAGTGTAGCGATTTTTGTTCTTTAGCATGAAATTTTGCTAGAACTCAGTATTTCAAAAAAAAAGCCTGCTTGTTGACGTGACCAATTTGTTGAGTCAACTCAATGCAGGCTTTTTAACTTATATTTATATTGTGTTGTTTTTAACGTCCTCGCATCATTTAAAACAACCTAATTAGATAACTAATTATTTAGCTTTACGTTGTCTAACGCTTAACGCTAAACCTAACAATCCCATTCCAAACAATAGGGCAATAGAGGGTGAAGGAACAACGCGAACGTCGTCAATAAAATTACCTAAAGAACTATTCGGTGTAACAGAGGTAAACTTTATTTGACTGCGGTCTGCTTGTGCTTGGAAACTGTAAGTGAATAATTGCCAGACATTTTTGGTCAACTCAACAGTATCTTCGATAAACGATGGCGTTGAGCGGCATCTTTGTCCAAGACAAATAGCGCTATTCGCTAGTTCAACTGACAAGCTATCGCTATTTCCTCGACCAGCCGCAGCAAAACTCAATGTGTACCAATTACCTGCTTCGGTTTCAAAATCCTGCCAAATTGACCATGGTCCAGTGCCACTTGCGTTTAATTCAAGATGTTGGAACCCATCATACGATGGAAGCCCGAATAGGTCCCAGATTTCAAACGATCTGCTGCTTTGCCATCCCGCAATTGTTGGAGCGTTTGCAAAATTCGTTCTTACTCCCTCACCAGGCTGCTCAAAGCTGCCGTTTACAATTAAATTTGCATTTGCAGTGGCTGATAACAAGACCATACCTAACAACATTGCAGTACTACATAACATTTTTTTCATATTAAGATCTCCAAAGACGACTATAGGACTAAAGTTAATCAAGCGTCTTAAGCAATTTTAAGACCAAATCATAACCCCATAACTTCATTGGAAAAAATTATAATTAACTTATACTTAAAAGGGATTTGTAAAAAAAACTGACACTTTTATTGTAGCTAAAGCTTCCTTTAAACTTTGAACGCCATACGTCTGCTTTGCCGTATTTAAGAGCCAGTTGATCAGGTAAAAAATGACAGATTGCAGACCGTTCACATCACCTGCTATTGCAAATAAAAACTCCGGCCTGCTCGCGAAGGCGGCGGTTAGGTCAAATAGACTACTAATCTCTATCAAACTTTATGAAGGTCTAGCGTTAGTGCATACAAACCACGGCAGTGGCAAGCATCTGAGACACCGCCCATGTTATAATAACCTGTCCTGCTTGAGCCCTTTATTCATATTTTGCGTAAAAGATAATATTACTGTTGAGGAATCAGAATGCTCGAGTTTATTCAATTATTAGTCGTAGCCATTATTTTGGGTGGTATGGTAGCTTTCCAAGTTTTGTTTGCGCCACTTATTTTTATTAAGTTACCTAACGACGTTGCTCGCCCCTTTATCAGAAAGTTTTTTCCGTTTTATTATTTGTATTTCGGCATTCTTAGCACAGCCTTAGCTGGTATCGCGTATCTTTTGCTCAGTCAGAACTTCGGCGCGTGGTTACTGGTGGTTACTACTGCTTCGGCACTTGGTTTTTTTGTGTCACGGCAAGTGTTTATGCCGTTAGCAAACAAAGCGACGGACGAGGGCAGGCAAGCAGATTTTAATCGGTATCATAGAATAACTGTGTTGATTAATACCGTGCAGTTAATAGCGATGGTGATTGTTTTATGGCTCATCACGTAAAGCTTGTTATTTACGTTTAGCCGTAATGCTACCTAAAAATACAGCAAACCAAAAAAAATCGAGTGACGCAAAAGGCATGAGCAGCACAGCAGAATCAATACAAGAGTACTTAACACTTACGCGCGATGTAATGCCCTCACTGGCTAAGCAGGTAAAAGTAGAGCAAGGCAAAGGAAGTGTAAAAAAATGGCCCGTTCAACATGACCATTGCTTCCAACGGATCGTGCTCGATACTATTTGTGAAGGTGCGTGGTACGAATTTATAAAGGCACCCGCTTACCAACATTTAAACGCCACTCAAGCGAAAGCAGCTGTTTCGTTATGCAGGCGCATTATTAATGGCCAAGTGGATTTAACTCAGTTGAATGAGTCCTCGCTTAAATGGCGTCAAAAACAACACACTTTTTCATTTTAAATACGAAGCAGAATAATGAGTAAACGAACTTCTCCAAAAGATGCTGCAAACGTTAATTTTGCTAACGACATTGACGATATTGTGGTAGACAAGCGTAACCAATGGCGTGCAAACGCAGCAAAAGCAAGGCGAAGACAGCGTCGTTATAAAAGACTAATCACACAGGAGATTTTGCTCGACGCTCAAAATAAATACGGCAGTGAATAGTTACGGACAATTTACCACCATGTCGATTTTAAGGGGCTTGCGAAATAACAACAGTATTAAGTTTTGCACACAACTCCTTACTGCTGCCACAGAGTTTAGGCATCGATTCATTGATATTGCGCACTTCAGCTTCTTTAATAATTCGACGAACCTGATCTCTCAACCAAATCAGTCCCTCATCCTTGTCTTGCCGTGAGTGCCACAGCATGCTTGCACCTGGCGGTGACAGATCGATTGGCGGCAAGGTTCCGGTTATTTCGCCGCTAATAATACCGCTGGCAACCGCACCTAGCGGTACAACACAGATTAAATCACTGTTAGCTAACAACGGTGTCACCATACTAAACTGATTTACCGACATCGCCACTTTACGAGACAGTCCTTGCTGAGCTAAAACTTCATCTGTAATACCTGTTACATTGCCTGACAGCGACACAAGTAAATGCTGTGCTTTTGCAAACTCCTCCAGTTTTAATTTGCTTTTTGCTAGTGGATGACCTGGGCGCATGGCACAAATGTAGTGCGGATTAAAAAGCAGCTCATTACGAATATTAACCTGCTGAAGATTTGTACCGCCTCCAATGACTAGATCGACACTGGCGTCATCTAACACCTCGGTTGCGTTAACAATGGTATAGGGGATCATGTGCAGGCTTATATTGGGGGCGTGTTCCTCAATATATTTTCGCAGTTCCAATATCATCATAGTAACGACGATATCAGACGCAGCAATTCTAAACGTTCTTGTTGATATTAACGGGTCAAATAGGCTCGGTTTGATCACAGAAGACAAGTCGTCTATCGGTTTTTTAATTTGCTCCCACATGTTGCTGGCTTTTATGGTGGGTTTAATATTTCGGCCACTTTTTACAAATAAGTCGTCCTTCCAAGCTGAGCGCATGCGACTAACCGCATTCGACACCGCTGGCTGCGTCATTGCCAACCTTTCAGCGGCGCGGCTAATGCTACCTTCGGTCATAATGGCATCAAAAATAATGAGCAAATTCAGTTCGTGTGGACGCATAACAAATCTCTAAGAAGCGGGGTCAATTTACTTACACGATAATACATCACGTTTGAAAATGCATCTCATATGTTTATATAATTATTGTTATATGAATTTGTTGCGTAAACTTACCTCATTAAAGAAAAACGCAAGGAATTAAATCATGAGATTACATGTATTCAGCGGCGCAGTTAAAGAAATCGTATTCACGGGTGTTGCCGCCTTATTTTTATTTTCTCTGCTTGCTGTGCAAGACGCAGACGCTGCTAGTGTGCAAATTCGTCCGACAGAAACAAAAACAATTGAGCTAATTGAAACGCCGGAAAAAATAGCACTGGATAATAGTGAAGCTTTTGTAAAAGCCCTCGAACATGACGCTATCAAAAGCGAAGTTTTGTTGACTATTATTAATGCTCAATTTGAGGCAGGAGAAATAAGTGCGAAAGCGTTATTCTCAGCAACTGTGAAGTTTCATGAAGTTCAAGAGGCTTTGCAAAGAGCGCAACACGAGCTTTCCATTGCCAAAAACCGTATTAAAGATCCCTTAGAAATAAGGTTAGCACGCACACAGTAGCCTGTATTATCGCACTCTCCCGAGAGCAAATATTGAAAACTTCCTGTGTTTTCAAACTTTATCCCCTCTTTTGTCGAGGGGATTTTTTTATTCATTGTATAGTTCAGTTTGCAAAGCAATATAAATGACAGGACGGCAACATCAATAGAAATTTGTAAATCGTTAAATGAGCGCATATTTTCAATTTAAATTTAAAAGTACTTTAGTTCTCCATGTCTTTTTCTATTTTCCAACTGCGCTATAGTAGCTAAAATACAAAAGGCATTTACATGTGAATATTCATAAGGAACCGCTATGAAAGCATTTGGCTATACCCACAACTCTCCAACACTTACTCCACAGTCTATTCTAGCCATTGAGCTTGAAACCGCAGCGGCCACCGGGCACGACTTACTTATTGAAGTAAATGCTATCTCGGTAAATCCCGTAGATACAAAGATTCGCGCAAATGTAGCGCCTGAGCAGGGATACAAAGTACTGGGCTGGGATGGCGTTGGTATAGTTAAAGCAGTAGGTAACAACGTATCGCTTTTTAACATAGGCGATAGAGTGTTTTACGCCGGCGATTTATCACGCCAAGGCAGTAACGCTGAGTTTCAACTCGTAGATGAACGCATTGTTGGTCGCGCGCCGAGCTCACTAACTGATGCGCAAGCAGCGGCACTTCCATTAACAAGTATTACCGCCTACGAAATGTTGTTTGACCGCCTAGAGGTGGCTAAAAATAAGCAAAAAAGTAATAAATCTATTTTAGTGATTGGCGCCGCCGGTGGTGTCGGCTCTATTTTAGTGCAACTAGCTAAACAACTTACAGATCTCACCGTTGTGGGCACTGCATCACGAGAAGAAAGTGTTAAATGGTTAAAAGAGTTAGGTGCAGATCATGTACTCGATCACTCAAAAAGCCTAAACGAGCAACGAGTAGAGCTTGGTTTAAAAGAGTTTGACTACGTTATTGGTTTAACTCACACCGACCAATATCAAGACGAAATAGTTGCCTGTATTAAGCCCCAAGGTAAGTTCGCATTAATAGATGATCCAAACTCGTTCGATATTTTAAAATTTAAACGTAAATGTATATCAGTGCACTGGGAGTTTATGTTTACTCGCTCGCTATTCACCACTACAGACATAACAGCGCAGCACAACTTACTTAATGAAATTAGCGAGCTAATTGATGCGGGTACACTTAAAACTACACTAGGCCAAAACTTAGGCACTATTAACTCAGAAAACTTGTACAAAGCACACCAAATTTTAGAGTCGCATACATCACGCGGTAAACTTGTTTTAGAAGGCTTTTAAAAACGAATCATAGTAAAAAATTACTATTGGCAGCGGCTTGCAGCACGGCACTTTTAATACACAAGGCCTTTTATATACTGCCGATACAGCGCAAGGCAGACAAGCCGCTATCATTACTGTAAACCTTAAAACGGGAGAAGCCAAAATCAAAAAAGGCGAACCTGAGAAGGTTCGCCTTTATCATGTTAAAACACTAAATATTTGAGGCCGATAGTCACAACCTTAATTACAAGTGCCAATTACTCAGCAAAATCACGATAAGAATCCAAATCCGGGCAAGAACAAATCAAGTTCCTGTCGCCATAAACGTCATCGATACGGTTAACCGTTGGCCAAAACTTATCTTTCGCCACAGCATCAACAGGATAAGCAGCTAACTGACGATCGTAGCTTCTGTTCCAATTGTTATCGCACATATCTGCCAATGTATGCGGTGCGTTGTGCAAAGGGTTATCCGTTGCATCCCACTCGCCCGACTCTACTTTGGCAATTTCGTGACGAATCGACACCATCGCTTCAATAAATCGGTCTAGCTCTACTTTGGCTTCTGATTCCGTCGGCTCAATCATGAGCGTGCCCGCTACTGGGAAGCTCATTGTTGGTGCGTGGAAACCATAGTCGTTTAAGCGCTTTGCCACGTCCATTTCAGTTACACCAGAGGCTTCTTTCAACGGACGTAAGTCAATAATACATTCGTGAGCAACACGACCGTTGTTGCCTTTATAAAGAATTGGGTAGTGACCTTCCAATTTCTGTGCAATGTAATTGGCGTTCAAAATGGCAACTTCGGTGGCCTTTTTCAAACCTTCACTGCCCATCATTTTGATGTACATGTAGCTGATAGGAAGAATCGAGGCACTGCCCCATGGTGCTGCTGAAATAGCGCCATTTGAGCCTAAATCTTCACCTGTACCACCTGCTTCTAAACCTATCACACTGTGGCTTGGTAAGAATGGTGCTAAATGCGCTTTAACGCCAATGGGACCCATACCTGGGCCGCCACCACCGTGTGGAATACAGAAGGTTTTGTGCAAGTTTAAGTGCGACACGTCAGAGCCAATCAAGCCCGGTGACGTTACGCCTACTTGAGCGTTCATGTTTGCGCCGTCCATATAAACCTGACCGCCAAATTCATGCACTATGTCACAGATCTCTTTGACTGTTTCTTCATATACACCATGTGTAGATGGGTATGTGATCATCGCGCAACTCAGATTATCTTTAACCTCTTCCGCTTTCGCACGAAGGTCAGCTAAGTCAACGTTACCCTTTGCATCACAGTTAACCACAACTACTTTTAAGCTCAACATTTGTGCTGAAGCAGGGTTTGTTCCATGTGCAGACTGTGGAATTAAGCACACATTTCTGTGACTGTCGCCGCGGCTAGCATGATAGCGAGTAATCGCAAGCAAGCCTGCATATTCACCCTGTGCGCCGGAGTTTGGCTGCATAGACAGTGAATCATAGCCTGTGATGTTAATTAACCAGTCGCTGAGTTCGTCAATCATATGCTTGTAACCAAGTGCTTGATTGAGTGGCGCGAATGGGTGCAATTGACCGAATTCTGGCCACGTTACTGGAATCATTTCAGCCACCGCATTCAGTTTCATGGTACAAGAACCCAATGAAATCATGCTGTGGTTCAACGCTAAGTCTTTGTTTTCAAGCGACTTGATATAACGCAGCATTTCTGTTTCTGAATGATAACTATTAAATACTTTATGCGTCATGAATGCGCTAGTACGCACTAGTTCTTGTGGAATGGAGCAAGAGCCATTTGCAATGATATCGGAGTCAAGCGCTTCAACACTGAGTCCGTGATCTTCACCAATGAGCACGTCGAACAAATCAAGAATATCCTGACGATTGGTCGTTTCATCTAAACTGATACCGACGGTGCCTTCAAGATCGGCGCGCAGGTTCATGCCTTTCTCTAACGCTTTTTCTAGGGTTTCAGATTTGTTCGCTACCTTCACGGTAAGTGTATCAAACCAAGTATCATGCGCTAACTCAACGCCTTTGCTGACCAAACCCGCTCCCAAGATATCGGCGAACCGATGAATACGATTGGCAATAGTGCTTAGGCCTACAGGGCCGTGATACACAGCGAAGAAAGACGCCATGTTTGCAAGTAATACCTGCGCGGTACAAATGTTTGAGTTGGCCTTTTCACGACGAATATGCTGTTCACGTGTTTGCAGCGCCATGCGCAATGCTGGACGCCCGCGAGTGTCTTTTGATACACCGATAATTCGACCAGGCAAAGAGCGCTTATAATCGTCTCTTGTTGCGAAAAATGCAGCATGTGGACCGCCGTATCCCATTGGTACGCCAAAACGCTGCGCACTGCCTAGCACCACGTCGGCACCAAGCTCACCCGGAGGTGTCAGCATCGTCAACGCCATTAAGTCAGACGCAACAGCTACAATGCCTTTGTTCGCCTGTACGTCGGCAATAATTTGTGTGATATTTTTAATTTCACCCGTTGAACTTGGGTACTGCAACAATGCACCAAACACATCGTGACTTGAAGCTTCAGATGCTTCGCCAACGATAACTTCAAAGCCAAACATGTCGGCGCGTGTCTGAACAACGTCGAGTGTTTGTGGATGAACGCCTTTAGACACGAAAAAGCTATTCGATTTTTTGTTTTTAGATACGCGTTTAGCTAAGCCCATCGCTTCAGCGGCAGCAGTCGCTTCATCCAACAATGAAGCCGACGCTAAAGGCAAGCCTGTTAGGTCAATCGTCACCTGTTGAAAGTTAAGAATAGCTTGCAAACGACCTTGCGCAATTTCTGGTTGGTATGGCGTGTAAGCCGTATACCAACCTGGATTTTCTAACACGTTGCGCAATATAACATTCGGCGTATGTGTATTACTGTAACCCATGCCAATGAAAGAACGATTGATCACGTTTTTACCTGCAACCGCTTTTAATTCGGCAAGCGCATTCACTTCTGTTTGCGCTTCACCCACATTAAGTGGCTCTGGCAAACGAATACCGGCTGGTACAGTTTGCTTCATCAAATCGTCTAATGAATCAGCGCCGATAAACGACAGCATTTCTTCCATTTCACCCTTGCCTGGACCGATATGGCGGCGGATAAAATCGTTCGGTTGTTCTAAATCTAACAACGAAGCGGGTGTATTTGAATCATTCATAAACTGGCGACCTAAAAACAAAATTTAAAAATAAGGATGCCGAACTTCACACTTTACGCGGAAGCTCGGATTGAGCGATAGAAGCTAATGCAATATTAAATGAAGCTATAAAAAGCTGACATTCAATCTAGCATGGTGCAGAGTTAGTCGTCGTCGATTGACGCGCCGTAAGCTTCTGCGTCCATCAAACCTTCAACTTCAGCAGGGTCTTCTGCTTGGATTTTAAACATCCAACCTTCACCAAATGCATCAGAGTTAACCAATTCTGGTGAGTTTTCTAATAGACTGTTTACTTCAATGACTTCACCCGTAATCGGTGCGTAAATGTCAGAAGCTGCTTTTACTGATTCAGCAACCGCACAATCATCACCCGTTACGACAGCATCGCCAACGTCTGGTAAATCAACAAACACCATATCGCCAAGCAAGTCTTGTGCATGCTCAGTAATCCCTACGGTAAATACGCCGTCACCTTCTGAACGAACCCACTCATGAGTACTGGCATAACGTAATTCTGTTGGTATATTGCTCATATTCTTTCCTAACTGTTGTTAAATAATTAATAATGTTTTTTTGTTACTGCAATTCTGTTTGAGGCTACACGCTAGGCCTCGATGATGCCTATAGCACACTTTTTCCGTTACGAACAAAGCTAGGCTTCACAACACTTACCGTTACTAATTTTTTACGCATTTCAACATCAACGGTGCTGCCGATTTCAGTTCCTGCCGGCACTCGTGCCATAGCAACACTGTAACCTAATGTAGGTGAGAATGTACCTGAGGTTATAACGCCCTCGCCGGCTGATGTGATCACTTTTAGACCTGCGCGCAGTACACCTTTCTCGGTCATTACCAAGCCAACTAATTTTTCGTGGCCCGCAGCTTTCTGGGCTTCTAACGCTTTGCGCCCCATAAATTCTCGTTCACTCGGTTCCCAAGTGATTGTCCAGCCCATATTGGCAGCAAGTGGAGAAATTGTTTCATCCATGTCTTGACCATATAAATTCATGCCGGCTTCTAAACGCAGTGTATCACGAGCTCCCAGTCCACATGGCACAACACCCGCTGCTAACAACTGGTCCCAAAACTCTTCAGCTCGCGCAACCGGAACCATAATTTCATAGCCCGCTTCACCGGTATAACCCGTTGTTGCAATGAATAAATCTTCTGCCTGCACACCAAAGAAAGGCTTCATACCCTCAACGGCTTCTTTTTGCGCTGCAGAAAACAGACTCTGCGCCTTTGCTTGCGCATTTGGACCTTGAACCGCAATCATGGCGAATTCGTCACGCTCATTGATCGACACATCAAAGCCGTCAGCGATTTTGTTCAACCAATTCAAATCTTTCTCTTTGGTCGCAGAGTTAACCACTAAGCGATAATTAGTAGACTCAAAGTGATAAACAATGAGGTCATCAACAACACCACCTTCGTCATTCAGCATACCGCTATATAGCGCCTTGCCTTTCAGCTGAAGTTTTTCAACATCATTAGCCAACAAATAACGTAAGTAATCCTTTGCCTGAGCACCAACAACATCAACAATGGTCATATGAGACACATCAAACATACCTGCGTCTTGGCGCACAGCGTTATGCTCTTCAATTTGTGAACCATAGTTGATTGGCATATCCCAACCAAAGAAATCAACCATCTTTGCGCCAGCTTTAATGTGCGCGCCATGAAGTGCTGTGGTATTCATTTGCAGTATCTCGTAGTAATAATTTATAAACCCAGTATAGAAACGGCAACACATAAGATCCAATTAAAAGTCCTAATGAATACATTTACTTTTTAAATGTATTAGCTAGAATGCATTAGAACTACTGATACAGAAAATCGCAAAGGCAAAGCACAGAGTCAGAAGCATCTGCCATCACCTTGGCTGCTGTTTCGGGAAACAACCACAGAACATATTGCGGAAACAGCAAAAAATATCAGAGAAACACATGAAACAACTATCGTTAGACAATTTGCGCACCTTCGTCAGCATCATAGAACTAGGTGGTTATAGCAAAGCGGGAGAATTACTTGGTCGTTCGCAACCCGCCATCAGCCTACAAATTAAAAAGCTAGAAAACCAGCTCGGCAAGAAGCTTTTTGACAAAGTGGGGCAACGCTATCAAGCCAATGCTGACGGGCAATGGTTGTTTGATCAAGCCAAACAAATGCTGGCAATTAACGACGACATATTTCGACGCTTAGAAGACGGACAGCTTAGAGGACGGTTAAGGCTTGGCATCCCCGGCGAATTCGCGACGCGCTTGCTACCCAGCATCGTTGGTGAGTTTAATGTCCGCTACCCAGACGTGTCCCTCGATGTCACCTCCGCACTCAGTCGGCAATTGCTCAATGCCAACAACCGAAAGGACTTCGATCTTATTCTTGCCCTCGTTAATCCGGAAGACACAATTGAAGGTGAACTGCTAATAGAGGATGAATTGGTGTGGGTTGGCGATGCAAAGCAGCCGCTCAATTCAAGCAAGCTTTCTTTAGTGCTCGCGCCAGATGGATGCGTATATAGATCTCGAGTGATTCAGCAGCTAAAGCAGCAAACCAACGCTTGGAAAATAAGCTACACCAATGCTGACCTTTACGGCTTGATTGCCGCCATCAAACAAGGCTTGGGAGTAACGGTGTTGGCAAAAAGTAGTGTGCCGCCAGAGCTCGATATTTTAAAAAATAAACGCCTGCCGGCCTTAGGAAAAATAAAAATTTGTTTATTTAACCAAGATACTCAACATCCACAGGTTAGCAAAACGCTGTCAGACTATATCCGCTCGAGGATCACCTGAAAGTTGTATTTTTTCGCGGCTTGTTCAATCAACTCAAGTAACTCAGGATGAGAAATTTTGTAGTCTCTTGCATATAAAGTCATTGGACTTGGCAGCGTAGACTCTCGTGCATCTAGCACAAAGTCGTAAACCAAATATTTTGAACGCCCAAGCTTTTTAGATAAATCGACAATATTCACCGTTCGGATAAAAGACCACTTAACTCGCGCATTCTTATGCTTATTTACCCACGAAATAAAATCAGAATTAATGCTTAACATACTGCGTTTAGTAAGGTTGTAGCGCGTCCAAAAATACACTGACAGCACGCATAAAGCTGATGTAGCAATAAGAAGCAGCATGTATTGAATTGGTTTAGCGTCAGGTTGGTTTTGCAGAAGTAGCAAGATAAGCAGGAAACAAGCAACGACGCTGCTAATATTTGCCTGCAACAAAAAGCGCCTTCCATCGAAAGGCACGTTAACGTTAACTTGGGACAAAGTACTACTCATCTTTTTATCGCTGCTTGTTGTTGGCACAGGTTACTTACTTCAGTAATCTCACTGCGCAAATATTGCTTACAACCAATAACCGGAGATTCTACATTTGCAGGTCACGCAACAAAATCGTTTGTTGATTTAACACGTCACCGTTGCGATCTCTTGCGGTTAATACAATGTTGGAATCTAGTGTAGTGTCTGCCCAGTTAACCACAACTTCGCCAAAGTTAGTATCTCTTACGACTGCGCCCTGCCTGAATGTATTATCCTCAACAACTTCAACAAAATCTCTAGTTATGTCGCTGGAGGTAAAGTCCCAGATAGGATAAGGCACTTTGTGACCAAGTTGGCCCTCGTCCTTGGAAATTTCCATCAAGTGGCGATCACCGCTAAGAAACACAACTCCGTTTGCCTTTTTGTCCGTGATCAGTTGATACATGCGATCACGTTCATGTGGAAAAATTCCCCAACCTTCCCAAGCGTGCTCATAAGCAACAATTTGAATACTGGTCACTATAAAACGAACATCCGCGGGTTTTTCTAATTCTTGTGCTAACCAAGACCATTGTTCTTCGCCAAGTATAGTTGTTGTTTCATCTGTGACAGGTAAATACGGGCCTTTATTTTTAGGTCGTCCATCGGGTCGTTTAATAATAGGGTCGCGATGATAGCGTGTATCAAGAATGATTAGCTGCACCCGCTTACCGTCATCGTTGAACATTCTTGATTGATAAACGCCCTCTTGCTGGCGCATGGGGTCGTCTTTTGCGACTTCAAAGAAGTCAAGGAAAGCTTGTTGGCTTTCCTTTTTCATCGCGAATTCTTTGCCTCCGTCGTTTTTACCATAATCGTGATCATCCCAAGTGCCGAGCATTAAGGGCACCTGTTTTCTAAACGCTGCAAATTCAGGGATCGCATTGGCTCGAGCATAGGCTTCATCAAACCTGGCTCTGGTGGTGACTGGCTGCATACTGCGTTTGCCATTTACTTCGTAAACATCAGCGTAAACATTGTCGCCGATGTACAAAAATAGTTCAGGATTTACCTTCGCTATTTCCGTCCAAATCGGCTGAGGTTCATTTTCACGAGCGCATGAAGCGAACGCAAAGATAAAACGATTATCTAACTCTGCGACAGCACTCGGTAACTTCTGAGCACAGCCGGTGAGTGAGAGCATGGATAACAAAATAAGAGTAATAATGAAATGTCTGCTTTTGATGAGCATGTAACCGTCCCTGATTAATGTTGAATATCTATATTTCAAATAAAAATTATTCTTCAAAACACGCCGCATCCACGAAGCAGTTTCTAAGTATAGACTTGAGTATATTACAAAATAGTGACGCTATTAGCTTTAATTTATGTAAATTAATATTCATACACTATTATGACATTGGGCACATTTACAACATTAACAGTTTTTTTTAAATATTGAGATACCGCTACTTGCAATGACCATTGGCTAATTTCATCGTATACTAACGCAAAATAATAAAACGGCAGACCCTTATGCTAGCTAAAATAACGTTTCTTTTTAAGCACACGGTATTCTCAAGAGTACTGATAAATAAAGCAGTCATACAAAAATCAATTGCTAAAATCGCGCTTGCAATAGCTTTCAGCTTATTTGCATCCGCATCATTTGCAGCGCCCGGGGCGTCAGCACCCACAAAACAAGACGGTGAAGGTGAAGGCCCGTACGAGCGTCTAATTCTGCGCGCAGTCACTATCGTTAATGGTGAAGGCGCACCAGCCCGCGGTCCTGTCGACATCGTCATTGAAAAAAATCGTATTACTAATATCGTAAATGTAGGCAACCCCGGCGTTCCTATCAAGTCAAATAATCGCCCCATATTGCGTGATGGCGATAAAGAAATGTTGCTGCCGGGTTATTTCGTTATGCCAGGCTTTATTGACATGCATGGCCACATCGGTGGTTCAGCAGACAATATCCCTGCAGAGTATGTTTTTAAACTCTGGTTAGGCCACGGCATTACCACTGTACGCGAGCCGGGCAGCTTTAATGGCCTCGATTGGGTACTTGATCACGCGGAACGAAGTGCCAAAAATACCATCGTTGCTCCTCGCATTATTCCTTATCTAGGTTTCGGCATGGGCAGTGACAAGCCTATTTTTACCGCTAAACAAGCGCGGGATTGGGTTAAAAATGCAGGTAAGCAAGGCGCAAAAGGAATTAAGTTCTTTGGCGCCACACCGAAGGTCATGGAAGCAGCCTTAGACGAAGCTAAAAAGCAGAAACTGGGTACCATGATGCACCACGCTCAACTGAACGTAATGAGCATGAATGCGCTAGATTCTGCCAGATTAGGCCTAACCACCATGGAACATTGGTATGGATTGCCCGAAGCACTGTTCGAAGATCAGACTATTCAAAACTACCCCGCAAGCTACAATTACAACAATGAGCAAGACCGTTTTTCCGAAGCCGGCAAGCTATGGAAGCAAGCAGCGCCATACGGTTCTGAAAAATGGAACGCAGTTCGCGACGAACTGATTGAATTAGATTTCACCATTAATCCAACCATGACTATTTACCAGGCAAGTCGTGATTTGATGCGTGAGCGCAACGCTGACTGGCATGATGAATATACACTGCCCACGTTATGGGAATTTTTCAAGCCAAGCAGATATGCACACGGTTCGTACTGGTTTGATTGGACCACCGATGAAGAAATTTCTTGGAAAGAAAACTTTAAGCTGTGGATGCAATTTTTAAACGACTACAAAAACCATGGGGGACGTGTTACTACAGGCTCTGACTCTGGCTATATCTACAAAATTTACGGTTTTGGCTACATTAGCGAATTAGAGTTACTGCGCGAAGCCGGTTTTAACCCTTATGAAGTGATTCAAGCTGCAACGCTGAATGGCGCGGAAGCGTTGGGTATGGATGACCAAATTGGCTCAATTAGCATTGGTAAACTAGCTGACATGGTGATTATTAAAGAAAATCCATTGCGCAATTTCAAAGTGTTATACGGTACAGGGCACTATCAGTTAGATGAAAACAACCAGCCAACTCGCACCGGCGGCGTTGATTACACGATTAAAGATGGCATTGTATATGATGCAAAAGCCCTGCTAAGTGACGTTAGAAAAATGGTAGAAGAAGCTAAAAAATAGATGTCGAATCCATTACTCTTTCTTGCGACAGTCATGATCTGGGGCTCAACGTGGATTGCCATTAATTATCAAATTAATGTTGTTGACCCTGCGGTCTCTGTCGCTTTTCGATTTAGCATTGCCGCAGCAATTTTGGGCTTTTGGTGCTGGTTTCGCAAGCTTCCGCTTAGAATGCCTTTAGAGACCCATAAAAAGCTGATATTGGTAGGAATACTTTTTTATACCTTAGATTATTCATTTTTGTACGCGGCACAACATCATATAATAAGCGCGTTGCTGGCGTTGCTTAGCTCAAGCGTCATCTATATTAATGTGGTTTTACGCCGCGTTTTGTTAGGCAAACCAATGCGTTTAGAAGTGGTCATCGGCGCTACTTTCGGGCTGATTGGCATCGCCATGATATTCATTCCTGAATTTGAAGCAATGAGTGTGAACGAAGGGCTTACTGTAGGCTTGTTGTTTGCTGCAGCTTCTTTTCTTAGTGCGGGTGTGGGTAATGTAGTGTCAGAAAAAATACTCGATGTTGGCACACCGGTTATTCAAATGAACTTTTGGGCAATGAGTTATAGCCTCATTTTTACTTTTGGTTTCGCGTTCATTAGCGGCGCTAGTTTTACGCTGCCGACAGTGGCAAGTTATTACTATGCCTTGCTCTATTTGGCCCTATTTGGCTCTGTTTTAGCCTTCGGAGCCTATATGAAACTACTGCAGCAGATAGGCTCAGACAAAGCGGCTTACGTCGTATTGGTGTACCCTATTATCGCATTGGCAATTTCGACCTTGTTTGAAGGTTATCAGTGGACGATATTGTCGGCTATTGGCGTTATTGTTGTGCTATTCGGCAACGCTGTGGCAATGGGTAAAATAGCGTTATTCATGCGCAAAAACGCGGTTCTGAATACTTAAATTAGCGAATTTTTGAGGGCAGCTTGATTTGCTCCCCCGAGCAAATCGCATCGCCTGTGTCTACTGTCCGCAACGATAAACTTATTGGAAAATGATCCGACGATTTAATGTGTTTATGCACATGCACATCAACCACCTCTAGTCCTCGGCAGTAAATATGGTCAAGATGCTTAAACAGATGATTAAGCCTTGGCTGACGCACCATTTCTACCTCCTCTAACAAAAACGATAGTGCCAGCTTATTGAAATATTTCAACCTTTTCAAATTCCATGTATTGAAATCGCCAGCCAACAATATAGGGCCTTCATGATGCTCTAAAGCTTGAAAAACCTTGTCTATATGCGCTTTAAATTTTTCGAAAGAAACAAAATTGATAATATGAGAGTTAACCACTAGTAAGGACTGCTCAGGAGGATTCAATGGGTACACAGTTGCCAGCAACATTTTCTTCGTTTTTGTAATCGGTTCACTATGAGTCGACACTGAAAAATGATGCTTTTTTGCTGCAACGGTCGACCCAGTCTTAACGCCATTTTCTATTTTAGTATGTGCGTTTCTGAAACTACGTGCCATTATCCACTGATGCTCAAGTGACGTATTAAAATAGCTATCGAAGGGGGAATTTAAAATAGCTTCCTGCAATAGAACGAGATCTTTGTTGTGCATGAGCTTTACAAAGTCTTCTTGCCATCCCTTTTTCTTGCACTTAAACACGTTCCACAACAATACCTCTATGTCAGGTCCCATCGCTAACTTTCGAGCGCTCCCCATAATCTTTAGGGATTCAAGCCTGATGAAACGACTTTTAATCATGAAAACCTTAGCCTTTTATCAATATTGCATCAGCGAGATAATTATTTGTACGGGTCTAACTACAAATAAGGTGAAAATAAACGAACTAGGTTATTTCGAATTTTTTTGTAAGTCGCTAAACGGTATAATTCATCCTCAATAACGAGCTCAGAATTTTCTCTCTTTGAAGCAAACAAGGCTGTTAATTTGGCATTGAAATCTGTATCAAAGCACTCTAAGTTGATTTCAAAATTAAATTCCAGACTTCTCGGATCCCAATTAGTTGACCCTATGAAAGACCAAATGTCATCAATGATGACAATTTTGCTGTGGTCAAAAGGTCTTTTATTCTTGTAAATCTTTATTCCATGCTGGGTTATTCTGGGAAAATTAGCTTCCATTACCCAGTCCACAAAAAGAATATTGCTGTGTTCGGGCACAATAATTTCTACAGATATACCTCGCAAAGCGGCTGCATGCAGTGAAGTCATCAATATTTGGTCTGGAATAAAATAAGGCGTCATTATTTTTACGCTTGTTTTCGCGCAAGCTAAAGCGTTGATCAATGTCCATCGCGCCCTATTATGGTGTTCATCAGGGCCATCTTGAATTACACGGGCGACGACTGAGTTTTTGTCTTTTTGTTCATCGGTGTTTGGCTTGAAGGATGGAAATTGTATTAAGGATCCTGTCGCAAAAAACCAATCTTCTTTAAATACTTGACTGATTTGATCAATCACGGGGCCAATGACTTTAAAATGAATATCGTCAACCGGATGTGAAGCTCTTTTAACGACGTTGTTTTTACTTATGTTCATGCCACCGATATAGGCAACTTCGCCATCTACGCAGAGTATTTTGCGATGGTTTCTTAAGTTAATAAAGCGAATACTGGTAAACGAAATTGCGGGTAAAAAACGGGCGGTTTTCACACCCAGTTTTTTTAACGCTCGGTCTGATTTGTGCCAGCTGTAGCCAACGCCAATGCCGTCTAAAAGTACGTTCACCGTGACACCTCGTTCATGTGCGGCAGCTAGAGCATTAACGAATTGTTCTCCGAGCGGATCGAAATCAAATATATAACTTGATAGAACGATATAGTCCTTAGCGCGTTCAATTGATTCGATCATCGCTGGATAAGCAGTATCACCATTTACGAGCGGCTCAATTCGATTACCTGCAACGCAGTTGACTGGATGAATGGTGTATCCGGCAATGATAGAGGAGTGCCAATTTTCAGGTAATTCATGAAAATCAATGGATTTTTCTTGATTACAAAAGTCTTGTTTGACGTTTTGCGGATGTTCTTTTTGCGCTAATCGCTTAATACGATTGATGCCAAACAACCAATAAAATAGCGTTCCTACAACAGGTGAGAAAATCACTAGGCCAATCCAAGCGAGGGATGTGCGCTCGTTTTCTTTGAACAAAAGTACATGCAACGATGTCAGAAGAGATGAGCTAACATGCAAAATAACTGTTATGGTTACCCAATGGATGGAAATCCACTCTAGCAATTCTTCGAATACTTGCATAAAACTCAACTTAAACTTAAATAATGCACTGCTAAATCAATGACGGAAAACAAAAGTGCTTAAAGAATATTACAGCAATATTGCAACCTACCTAACGGATACTTTTGGCGCTAATTTTATATTCTTGATAGTTGCATTAACGACAACAGCCTCTATCGCATACTTTGTCGTAATAACCTACTTTATTACACAAATGGATAAACAATACTTCGTGCGTCGAAAAACGTCTGAGGAGGGTCTCATTAATCACCTTCACTTAACTTCGATCAGTAGAAGTGTAGCCTGCGCAGTTAAAATTGCAAAAATCATTCTTGGGATTGGCTTGTTGGTGTGCGGGATCTTGATGCTAGTTTTACCCGGTCAGGGCTTAATTACTATATTAATAGGTCTCAGCTTGCTCCCGTTTCCGGGTAAAGACAAAATGGAACAGCGCATTCTTTCGCGACATTCGGTTCGCGCCACTCTGAATTGGATAAGAATAAAAGCTAAAAAAGAACCGTTTATTTTTGATTAAGTTTCCAGAAAAAGAAGACATAGCTCAAGGTATCTTTGTTTAAAAATTTCAACAATTAGCGCTTTGCTAATCTAGGCATTTTACCCGCACTGCCCATGGCTTGTTGAATAAAGAATTTTTTGATGGGACCAATAGCATTAGCAGCCGTCAAGCCGACATTTCTCGCTAATTTCAGTGCAGGATCGGTGCCATTAAACAGTCGTTTGAAACCTTCCATGGTAGCCACAACTTTAGCCGCCTCGGCTTTTCTCCAACGTTCATAAGGCCGCAGCGCTTTTTTGGTATGGAACGGTTTACCAGCTTCTTTTAATGCACCCAGTTCTTGCGCTAATGCAGCCGCATCCAGCAAGCCCAAATTAGCGCCCTGTCCTGCCAAAGGATGAATGGTATGCGCCGCGTCTCCAACCAGTACAATACCAGTGTCAGCCCACTGTTGTGCATACTGCATCTTCAAAGGATAATTGAAGCGTTTTGTCAAAAGCTCACATTTACCTAATTGATTGTCGAGTGCTACCTGCAGTGATTTACAAAACTCTTCGTCGGTCAAAGCCAATAAGCGCTCTGCTTCTCGGGTATCTTGCGACCAAACAATCGAACATACATTCGGCGATGACAGCGGTAAAAACGCCAAAGGCCCAGTAGGGGTAAAAGCCTGTCTAGCGATGTTCTGATGCGCTTGTTCAGTGTTAACATTAGCGACAATCGCGGTGTGGTCATAGTCCCAAAAGGTGACGGGGAAACCTGCTGTTTTGCGCACAAATGAGCTGCCTCCATCCGCGCCTACAATTAACTTCGCGGCTACCATATCGGCGTTTTCAAGATTGATAAATTGTTGCTCTTTGCTGCGATTAATCGTTGTAATTTTTTGCCCGAGAAACAGCTGAATATTGTTCGCCGCTTTTGCTGTTTCGAGCAATGCTTGGACAATGCAATTGTTTTCAACGATATGACCCAAGTTTTCAACCTTGTTTTCTTGCGCAGAAAAGGCGATGCGACCAAATGCCTGATCTTCCCATACGTGCATTTCGGTATAGGCTTGCATGCGCTGGATATTTTGCCAAGCACCCACATTCTTGAATATTCGCTCACTTGCTTTGCTAATGGCGCTCACTCTTGGTGAGAACGCCTCAGTGATACCTTGCGCAATATCATTAGCGTCAATAATAGCAACTTTAAAGTCCTTTCGCGCCAGTGCCAAAGCGAGCGTTTGCCCAGTAATACCAGCGCCCACAATAGCAACATCTACATTAACCAAACTCACCTGCGCTCTCCCTTGGCAAAATTTACCAATGTATTGATTGATATGGGGGCTTTACCCAACGCTATTGCGACGACATCGTGATGCTTTGTCATTTAGCTAGCCATTAACGCTTCAATTTCGCTCACTGTCTTCGGAACTTTACTGGTCATAACATGATTGCCGCCGACAGTGATAACAATGTCGTCTTCAATACGTATGCCGATACCTTTGAATTTATCGTCGACGTTGGCTGATACAGGAATGTAAATACCGGGTTCAACCGTCATTACCATGCCCGCTTCCAAGGGGCGGTCCGCATTGTTTATTTTATAAATGCCAACATCGTGCACGTCAAGACCAAGCCAGTGTCCCAAGCCATGCATAAAATATGAACGCCACGTTTCTTTTTCTATATTCTTCTCAATCGACCCGCTTAAAATACCCAGCTCGACTAGTCCTTCAACGATGACTCGAACACAGGCCTTCATCGCTTGTGAAATTGTATTGCCTGGTTTAAGTTGCTCCAATGCCGCCAGCTGTGAATCTAACACCAACTGATACAACACTTTCTGCACCGGACTGAATTTACCATTTACTGGAAACGTGCGGGTAATGTCGGCGGCGTAGCCTTCAAGCTCACATCCTGCATCAATTAGCACTAGGTCACCGGATGAGAGTTCATCGGCGTTCTCAGTGTAATGCAGAATACATGCGTTTTCGCCGCCCCCCACGATTGTACCGTAAGCAGGTGAGCGTGCGCTTTGCATTGCAAACTCGTGATGAATTTCAGCTTCGAGCTGATACTCGAACTTTGCTGGTTGGCAAAATCTCATTGCTCGGACATGCGCCATCGCTGAAATATCAGCTGCGCGCTGCATCAGCATGATTTCAGCATCGGATTTCAACAAGCGCATAGCGTGCAGAAGCGACTGAATGTCGTGCATGTTTGAAGGAGCAACTTTACTCTGCTTCGGTGCATTTCGACATTCTGCGAGCGCGGCGCTAATAGTAGATTCGACAAGCGGGTCAGCATCAAACGAAAAATAAAGGTGTTTGTGGCCATCAATTATATCAACTAATTCTTCATCAATGTCGTCCACATCGAAGGCTAAATCCGTACCTAACTTACTAGCGGCGTTATCCACCCCTAGACGTCTGCCGTGCCATATTTCCGCATGCTCGTCAGTAGGTTGGACGAAGACGATAGATGACGTTTCTTTTTCGACCGCGGGTGATTCACCATTATATTTAAAGAACGCATTATTTGATAAAATTAGGAAAGCATTAGGTTCATTAAACCCAGTTAAGTACCAAAAATCACTGTTTTGGCGAAAAGGATATTCTGTATCATTACTACGCGTGACAAGTGAACTCGCGGCCACAATACAAATACTATTGGGCTCACATTGGGATAATAAACGTGCACGGCGCTGCTGAAACTCTGACAGAGATATTGTCATTTTTTGGCGATATTCCTTTACTAAATATTGCTAAATAGAAGTTGATAAGAGCAATCATGGACAAAAGATTTTATGCTTGCTCACTGATTGTTAGTTATATAGTGCTTATACGGTCAATGTACCGAATTGGTCACATTATCTGATTCCAAGGGTGACTTGCCCAGTTCAGTAAAGCAGAGCATCGCTGTAATGCGAACGTATTCGATAACTTCAAATAAGGCCTGCTCGGATTCTTCGTCATCATTCATTTCCTCGTCCATGCGCGCAATCTCGGTGAAGTCCTCAAGCCCCTCTTTCACGTCCGCAGAGCAAGCCGTTAAGTCTGCTTGATGCAAACCGAAGCCTAGCAGAAAGCCTTGTACCCATTGCAGCAAAGCAGTGCCACGATCGTTAATTGGCGACGCGTCATCCGGAAGACAGAGCGTAAGCGCAAATTCAGGGTCAACATATTGCTGACAAATTTCGTTAAATAAAGCCACTATTTGCGTTTTTGCTTTACCACTAAAGCCATCGCCTTGATTGATGACGTCACTTAAGGCTTCAATCCAAGATTGATCATCAGCAGTCATTCCGCCCGCTAACATGCCGCATAAAATTCCTTGCACTTCAGCTGCATCAACAATGATGTTTTCTTGTGAGAGCATGGTAGAAAAACTTTCGTAATTTGTAGTGGTTTTTGACACGAATATATCCTTTCATCAATAAGCCTCTATCGTACCAAATAGGCAATCAAAGTGGAATGATCGTCGACTTTTTAGACTTTTGCTTTGATAGGAGTGATAGACAAAAAAACCATCTAAAACGATGGCTTGAATTCAACATGGTATGACACAGTCAAGACAGTAAATGCAGCTTGTGAGGCTAATGCCAAGCCTGCCTGCTAGACGAGCACAATTAATTTTAAGATTACGTTTTCATAGTACTTATTTCCAAGATTGTCGTTGGACAAAAATTTAACAACCAAAGTCTATAGGTAGGGTGAGCTAACCGCGTATAAAATATAATGAGTTCTTCTGATAAGCACCTGTTGCATTAAAAGTTTAAAAACAACAAATTCAACAACTTAGCTAAAGAAAGACTTTACAATAAATCATTATACGAATAAGGTTGACGGCAAATTGTTTGGTTTTCAAGCACTTGTAAATCTGCAGCTACACCAAACTGTTCTGAGAAACACTTCATTCACGCCGTAGTTTCATGTAGTATCTAGACACCTAGCGAAATTCGCAGGGTCCAATGCTTCCTGGAATGTTTGCGAGTGCATTTCATGTTCCTGGCCGATGCTTAAAACTTCGGAAGTTGACACTATTACTATTGTGTAAGCTCGACCCGTATCGAGAAACCTGCGGTAATGTAGA
Source organism: Glaciecola nitratireducens FR1064 (assembly GCF_000226565.1). NCBI lineage: Bacteria > Pseudomonadati > Pseudomonadota > Gammaproteobacteria > Alteromonadales > Alteromonadaceae > Brumicola > Brumicola nitratireducens. Next base: position 2,944,643 of record NC_016041.1, read on the forward strand.
TACCTCCACCGTGTCCTTATCGGCACACGGACGAAAAGTGTACGGCGACATTTTGGGAAGCACCATATTGTATTCAACATTTTATTCTACAATGTCTTGCTTTTACTCAGCCTAGAAACTGAGGCGCATAACTCCAAGGCATAACCACAAGGCATAACCATGGCGGTTTTTAACTTTGGGTCAATCAATATTGACCACGTGTATTCTGTTCCCCACTTCGTACAACCAGGCGAAACTCTCTCATCAAGCAGTTACCAATCAATCTTGGGCGGCAAGGGCGCGAACCAATCGGTTGCATTGGCTAAAGCAAATAACAACGTTTTTCACGTTGGGGCTATCGGCAGCTCGGACAGCGGCTTCATCGAACAAATGAAAGAAGCGGGTGTAAACTGTGAGTTTATTCGCGAAATGAGTGATGTTGCCTCTGGCCATGCCATTATTCAAGTTACCCCTGATGCGGAAAACAACATTATTTTATTCGGTGGTGCTAACCAATGTATTAGCGATGACCATATCGCTAGCGCATTAGCCACTGCCAAGCCAAACGATTGGGTGTTACTGCAAAACGAAACCAACGCCATTGATAAAATCATCACAGAAGCGCACAAGCGACAGTTGCACATTGCCTTTAATCCAGCGCCAATGACTGAATCGGTTAAACAACTACCATTGGACAAACTAACGCTGCTAGTAGTAAACGAGGTTGAAGCCGAACAACTCACTGGTGAAAATGACGTCGAAGCAATTAAACGCTCACTAAAATCAAATTATCCAAACACCAAGGTCCTGCTCACATTAGGCAAAGCTGGCGTGTGGTTCTTTGAAGCCGATAACGAAGAATTCTGTGCGGCATTCAAAGTCAAAGCCGTCGATACCACAGCAGCGGGTGACACCTTCATTGGCTTTTTTCTAGCTGCCTATCAAGCAAACAAAAGCATCGCTGAAGCCTTAAAATATGCCTGTGCGGCGTCGGCATTAGCAGTAATGAAAGCAGGCGCTGCGCCCTCCATTCCAAGCGTTGACGAAGTCATTGCTTTTTTACAAACACAATAGGTATTCTTCACTACCGGTTGGCACTATTTACATTAATAAACAGTTACAATAATAAACATTTAAAATAATAAAAAGAGCTTATTTGCTGTGAGCAAATATTCATAAAATGAGAAACGAGACAACTATGACACACAAAATTATATTAGACACGGATCCGGGCATTGACGATGCAATGGCGATATTTTTTGCTTTCCAGTCACCCGAAATAGAAGTACTCGGTCTAACCACTGTTTTTGGCAATGTGCCTGTATCGATGGCTGCGCAAAACGGACTTAGTCTTTGCGAACTGGCCGAAGTAGATATTCCTGTGTGCAAAGGCGTAGCAATGCCATGGGTAGGACCTGAATCGAAGTACGCTCATTTTGTGCACGGTGACGATGGTTTTGGCAATATTAATCACCCTGCTCCAGTAGGTAAAATCGACCCGCGTAGTTCAGCTGAATTTATCGTCGAGATGGCGCGTAAATATCCAAGTGAAATCACGATTGTTGCTGTTGGACCTTTAGGTAATTTAGCCTTAGCCCTGCGCTTAGAACCAAATTTACCGAAACTCATAAAAAGTGTGAATATAATGGGTGGCGCTGCTTTTGTTGCGGGTAATGTAACGCCTGTCGCTGAAGCAAATATCTGGAACGATGCTTTTGCTGCGGAAATTGTTTTAGCTGCTGATTGGGAAGTCAATATGTTTGGTTTAGACGTTACTTACGACCTCCCCTTCCAACCAGATTTTACGAGTATATTGGCCGAAAAGAATCCAACACTCGGTGGGTTTGTAAAAAAAGCAGCCGAGTTCTATACCGAGTTCTACTCAAAGGGTAAAGAAACGGAACAATGCTATTTTCACGATGCATTTCCATTAGCGTATATGATTGATCCTTCTTTATTTGAGATGACTGCAGGCAACGTTCGCGTTTCTACTGATAAGTTGAACCAAGGACAAACAAGCTTTGCACCCTACGGAACGACTGCTAGTCCTGATTGGCTCGAAGCATCAAGCGTCAACTTTGCCACAAAAGTTGATCATCCTCGCCTCACAGAACTATTCATTAATCGTTACGCTCTGTAGAGGAGTGTTTCAATCTTAGCTAGTACACCGAGTGATATGGCCGCTGCAGCGATGAATATGCAAACCCAAAGCGCTAAAATACGAAAAGACCTACGCCAGACCTTCCGTAATAAACGTCTGGCGCTTTCAACAGCTCAGCAAATGAAAGCTGGCAAACAACTCGTTAAGCAATTTCAAGAGCATGCAGTTTTTCAAAATGCACAAAACGTGGCGTTATATCTCTCATTCAATGGCGAAATTAATACCCAAGCCCTAATTGATCATTTGTGGTCACTAAAGCGCAACGTATTCGTTCCTATTTTGCACCCTTTTTGCAAAGGCCAGCTGTTGTTTCAGGCGTACACGCCAAACACGAAAATGCGTCACAACCAGCTTGGTATTTTAGAGCCTGTGCTGGACGTTCGCTATGTTTGTCCTTTAGAAAATCTACAACTAATATTAACGCCATTGGTCGCATTCGACACAAGTGGAAATAGACTGGGAATGGGCGGAGGCTTTTACGATCGCACCTTAGTGGCCTTGCAGAATAAGAAACACCAAGCAACTGTCGCTGGACTCGCTCATGAACTGCAACTAACGTCAACTTTACCCACTGAAACTTGGGATATTCCGCTGCCTTATATACTCACATCAAGTAAACTTTATTCTTTTTCGTAAACTCTTTGTATTCGAGAAGGTTTAAGACTAAATTCAACGCAAGCAACCTAGCTTTATTATTTAGCTGCAACTCATTACGGTTGCAATGACAACACGAGGATATTGAAAATGGACCAAAATCAGAAGAAAAAAGCAGCCGCTGAAGCTGCACTTGCCTTTGTGCAGCCTGATACCATTGTTGGAGTTGGAACAGGCTCTACCGTTAACTTTTTTATTGATGCACTTGCTAGCAAAAAGAATGATATTGCTGGTGCAGTCTCCAGCTCAGATGCCTCTACACAAAGATTGAAAAAACTCGGTATAGAGGTCTTTGATTTGAACTCAGTAGACGACCTTGACATTTATGTCGATGGTGCAGATGAAATTACAGAACATAAGCATATGATTAAAGGCGGCGGGGCTGCATTAACGCGTGAAAAAATTGTTGCTGCAGTGGCGAAAACCTTTATTTGTATCATTGACGACACCAAGCATGTTCCAATATTAGGGCGCTTCCCTCTTCCGGTTGAAGTGATACCCATGGCTCGCTCTTATGTTGCCCGAGAAATTGTAAAATTAGGCGGCGATCCAGCCTATCGTCAGGGTGTTGTAACCGACAACGGCAATATCATTCTTGACGTGCATAACTTAGAAATTTTAAACCCAGTTGAACTAGAGAATCAGTTAAACAACATCGTGGGTGTTGTGACTAATGGGCTATTCGCTGACCGCTGCGCCGACATTGTTCTCACAGGAACAGAACAAGGCGTTGTAAAGAGTTAGCAGTGCGTGAATAAAAACTGTGCAGTTTGGTTTTAATTTGCTATATTGCTGCACTGCATCCAACAGACGTCTAGATGTCTGAGTAAATTCATATTACGTGTTAAGGTTTTCGTTCAATGACTAAAGTGTCGCTTCCCAAAGAAAAAATCAAAATCCTTTTGCTTGAGGGTTTACATCCCAGTACCGTTGAAACTTTAAAGGCCAATGGGTACACCAACATCGAAACCTTGAAAACTTCGCTTCCCGAAGATGAGCTTATTAAGAAAATCAAAAATGTTCACTTCATTGGGATTCGCTCAAGAACCCAGCTTAACGAGAAAGTGATTGCCGCAGCGAAAAAATTAGTTGCAGTAGGCTGTTTCTGTATCGGTACAAACCAAGTTGATTTAAAGGCAACTTTAATACGTGGCATCCCCGTATTTAATGCACCGTTTTCAAATACCCGCTCGGTTGCTGAATTGGTATTAGGCCAAATAATTATTTTGTTACGAGGTATCCCAGCTAAAAATGCCAAAGCGCACAGAGGTGAATGGGATAAGTCTGCCGTTGGTTCTTTTGAAGCGCGAGGCAAAACCTTAGGCATCATTGGCTACGGTCACATTGGCACTCAGTTGAGTATTCTCGCAGAACACTTAGGCATGCGCGTTCAGTTTTACGACATTGAAGATAAGCTAGTGTTAGGCAACTCAATTCAACTTAAGTCGCTGAAACAACTGTTGAATACTTCTGACATTGTTACGCTACACGTTCCAGAAACAGCACACACTCAAAATATGATTGGCGCAAAAGAACTGTCGCAAATGAAACAGGGTTCTATTTTAATCAATGCTGCACGCGGAACCATCATTGATATTGACGCCTTAGTCGATGCACTTGAATCGGGCAAGTTAAATGGTGCGGCTATTGACGTATTCCCTATCGAACCCAAATCAAACAGTGAAGAGTTTGAGTCACCGCTGCGTGCTTTTGACAACGTCATATTAACGCCTCATGTTGGCGGAAGCACACAAGAAGCACAAGAAAATATTGGGATTGAAGTGGCCGGAAAGTTAGCGAAGTACAGTGACAACGGTTCAACCCTATCCGCCGTCAACTTCCCTGAAGTGTCTTTGCCATCGCATATCAATCGCTCTCGCTTATTGCATATACACGCTAACCGTCCTGGTGTGATGACTCAAATTAACCAAGCCTTTGCTGATCAAAATATCAACATCGCTGCTCAGTATTTGCAAACCGTCGAAGAAGTTGGTTACGTTGTCATCGACGTTGAAGCAGACAGAGCCGACGATGCTTTCGCACAATTGGAAGCTATTGAAGGGACGATAAAAACACGTCTCCTGCATTAAAGTCCATATATGACAAACCGTGCCGAAGTTAGCTCCCCATGCATTAGAAACTGCTGTCTTGACTTGCAAGACATTTGCGTGGGGTGCAAACGATCGATAGACGAGATATTAGCCTGGGGCAACGCAAATAGCGCAGAGCGCTTGATCATCCTTGAGCAAGCCGAAAAACGGCGAAGCGGTCAATCACAAAGTCATCAACAGAATAGTTGAAAGCAAGAGCGCTAGTAGTCGTTGTGAGTCATTCAATCGACTCGAATGTTAAACAACATTCATAATTAAGTAATGCTTTTTATACTGAGCGCTTCCAAACTCAAACTCATCATCAACGAACTTTCCCAATAACTTTTTACCTAATGGGGATGATTGCGTAATCACTACGATGGTTTGCTCTTCGAATATAAATTTGAGGCCGCCCGACACTGGTGCTAAAAATAGCAACAATGGTTTTTTTTCTTGGTCTATCAAGCTAAGCAAGGCACCAACTGCAATAGCATCACTTTGCGAGAAATCCACGGGACCCAGCTTTTTAATCGCATCCAAATCAGCACGACATTCTGATGCGCGTTTAGCTTGTCCCTCTGCTAAATAGGCGGCTTCTAACGCCAGTGTGTCATATTTATTTTCTGCAATATTAGCTTTATCGGTTGCCGTTGAATGCGCTCTCTTTGCTGCCGTCAATGCTGTTTGATAGTTTGCTTCTAGTTCGCATATCAAGTGCTCTATTAACTTGTTTTTGTAAGACATAGGTTTCCATGATCAAGCTTGCTCTTCAAACTGAGTGAGTCCAAAAGCTCGTGCTTTTTTTTTGGATGATACTTGATAAAAGCCAAAGATGCCGACTTATCAACACGCAATGAATCGCAGTTAAGAAATGAAGTTGGCTAAGAATATAGCAAAATAGAAGATTCGATTAATAAGAAAAACTAAAAAGCTCCGTTTTCAACATGACTGAAAACGGAGCTTTGTTTTTTTATTAACTTTGCGTTTAGAAGAACGTGTAAACCAAGTTAACTGATGTTTCAGTATCTAAGTTGTCACGCTCGCCGGTCACGTCTGAGTTGTGGTCAAATTTGATCGCAACTTTCATTGACAAACCACCAGCAATTTTAGCGCTGACGGCACTTTCTGCACGAGATTTTGTATTTTCTTCACCGATTTCTGTCGAAAACGATTGAGTGAATTTTGCTGTTTCTGAAATCGTGTATGCATAAGCAAAGGCACCACGAACAAGAAAACCATTTTCTGATTCAGTGGTTACATTGCCAGCAGTATCTGTCACGAATCGGTCCGCAAATGAGTAACCAGGACCAATACTGTATTGGAAGCTACTTGTCTCATCGGCCCAAAGCTTTTGGTTCCAACCCGCTGCAATTGTTGCTTGATAATCAAACTCACTAAAACGGTCATCTTCGTATGAAGCAAAACCAAATAAGCGGTGATCAGGATTTTCTAACTTATAGTTAGCTTGGCCAGACGCAAACTTCTTGTCAGCTGACGTTGTATCAACACCATCAACGGTATCTTTTTTATACAATGCTTTGAAAGTAAATACATTGCTCCACTGCTCAAGCTCTTGAGTTGCATTTAACGCTGCATTTGCTGACGTGGTCTCAGTATTACCAGAAGTGAAAATGAAACCAAGCTCACCGTCCATTGTAAATTCTTTTTCTTCTTCTGCCTGCGCACCAGACGCAAATAGACCTAAGGCAATGACTGCCGATATAGTTGAAAGTTTCATAGATTTTCCCATATTATATTTTGAAGAAGGCTAGAAACAGCGAATAGCATAGCCTTCATTTAGCGCGGCCACATAATATCTACATTTTAAATTATGGCAAGTTAAAAAAACTGATACACCAAGGAAATGCTTGTTTCAGTGCTCAAATCATCATTTACCTGCAGTGTACTGTCATTATAAATCATCACAAAAGACAGTTTCATTGCTAACGATTCAATAATACTGGTGGTCAGAGTCGTTTCAGACCGTGAGCGATTAGTCTCCTGCCCCGCCTCCGTGCTAACAAATTGTCTGAACTTAGCAGTATCATTCAGCTCCAAGCGATAATCAAGAGACGCTCTTACGATCATTTCATTGAAAGTATCGTAGGATTTGTGATTTTCTTCGTCTATTATTTCTCGTTCAGCATAGGAATAGCCGGGCCCAACACTGTATCTCAATTGGCTCTCTTCACTTTTCCAAGCGTGTGAACTCCAACCTGCAGCAACCGCGGCTTGATAACGAAAACCATTAAACCGATTGTCATCATATTCGCCATAAAGAAACAGCCTATTGTTTTTTGAAGGCAGCTTGTAATCTAACTGGGCATTTACCAAAAATCGCTGAGCGGTTACAACAGTGCTTCCATCAACTTCATTCTGCTGATAGGCGATTTCGCTATAATAACGGTTACTCCACTGAGGCATTTCATGCTCTGAAGTAAGTGCTCCTTTGAATGTAGATGTATTGGTATTGCCACTGGCCGTCAGGACGCCCAGCTCACCGCTAAGCGTTACTTCTTTTGGGTTTTCTTTTTGTCTTTTTTCTTTCAGATACAACTTTTTCAAGAGATCACTGGACGCACTTGCCTGAAACGACAAAGTGAGGGTCACACAAAAACACCCCAATGGGGTGAGTAATTTTAATTTAGACATGTTGTTGGTATAGCTATTCAGTGTTTACGAATTTATCAGGTTCGCAATATTAGAAGTTTCCAAGCGCGAATAGTTTATGATCATATCATAATCTTCATCGCTCAAGCCAACAGTCTCTATAGCTTGATTATTAATTTGAGGGAGACTTTCAAGGTCAATATCCTTACCTTCGCATTCACACATTGCTATTGCGAAATAAACGATGCTTTCTTCCAAGTTCATTCTTCCGCTAGGCGGATGCTTTAATCCTTTTAAGGGAATAAAAAGTGATTGTGGGAGCTTCCATTCCTCAATAATGTGGCCGCTGCACTCTGGAAAAGTAAAGCCAAAGTGTTTCATTTGCTTAGCTAACGGTGCACATATTTCTGTGTCATTCTGATACTTTGCATATGCCTTCGCGTGCTTACTAGCCACAATGAGTTCGCTCAGACCTTGCAGGATACCTAAAACAAAGAAGCGCTCGCTTCCCCTTGACTGCGTTTGTAGAGCAATACATTTAGCAATCACGCCGCACATTACCGCTTTTTGCCAATAGTCGGCAAAATCTATAGTGGTTGAATTAAACGTTTTGAAAGCAATGTTGGCTGTTTCTGCAATCGAAATATTGTACGCAGCCTCACCGCCAATGACATTAAGTGCCTTTGGCACTGTTTCAATTTGGCTGGGAAACCTGAACAAGGCACTGTTCGCTAATTTTAATATTTTTGCACTTAACGAAGGGTCGACAGAAATTAATTGCGCTATGTCAGTTAAGTCTTTTCTCGTGTCATCTAAGGCAACCCTCAAGTTCACGCAGGTGTCTGGAAGAGTAAACGATTTTGACGCAAATTTAACAAGAGGCTTAATTGGCATAGTTCCGATCTTAGTTCTGTACAATGCGTGGAGTATATATTAACCAAATTTTTGTAGGGTGGTAACAACAATACCTTGCACAAGTAATCTATACCTTTAACCAGTGGCGTGACCTTAAGTTGTCTATTTATTTGGCTTTTTTTTCAGAAGTAGCAAAATCAAATTAAAATAAATCTTGCTGTTCACCTGCTGAATGCTGTGGTTTTGACTCTGCTTGCTTGCGCAACCATGACTGCTTACGACGACTGCATGCTTTTACAATGATGCGTTTAGTTTGATCATCGATATCCAGCCAATGAAGCCGTTCCTCACGACTTCTAAAGCAGCCTTTGCAATAGCCTCGCGGCCCTGATTGGCAAACACCGATACATGGGCTTGGGATAGCAAAAAACTCTAGCTGCTGCATATCGCTCATAATGACAAGGGTCTCACTCAATGGTGTGCTTTCTTACAATCGCGAATTTATTTTTAACACACAATTACCCTGCTTGTGAATCAAATAAAAACTGTTGATGCTGATATTTTTGAATACATGACTTTCTAGTACGACATCTCGAACGAAAAAGTGCTGTTTGACTCATCATACATCCCTGTTGACTCATCGGCATCGCTGTTGGCTTTTCATGGGCCGCAATCTATAAAGGAATCCCCTTCACTTGCCAAAATACGCTGTTCGTCATCCTGACCGCTTACAAAGGACGTCCTGTCCTTTGAAAATTTTGGCAAGTGAAGGGGATGCCTTTATAGCTTGCTAGTTATGTGCGCTGTTGTCGCTAGGGGGTTGATTTTAAGCCATGCCGATATAACAAATCAGGCACCATGGGGAAGTATTAAAACACGATGCCAATACAGCAAACCAGGCGCCACGGCGCGATAAGTCATAGAGAGGGGGCGTTGGAGGTGGGTTCACCCCAACAGACCTTCTAATGGCAAGGATGCCATTAGAGAGCGGCCAGGGATGGCGAACAGCGGGTCTGTTGGGGTGAACCCACCTCCGACGCCCCCTCTCTATGACTTTTTCTTAAGCAAAAAAAAGCCGATACTGCAAAAGTATCGGCTTGGTGTTTACAACCTAAAGCAATGTTATTTTTTCTTGGCTTTTGGGTTTGGCATATCTGTGATGCTGCCTTCGAATATTTCAGCTGCAAGGCCAATTGATTCGTTTAACGTTGGGTGAGCGTGGATAGTTAATGCGATATCTTCAGCATCAGCTCCCATTTCAATCGCTAGACCGATTTCACCTAACATTTCGCCAGCATTAGTACCAATAATGGCACCACCGATGATGCGACCTGAATCTTTTTCAAAAATCAGTTTGGTCAAACCATCAGTTGCGGCAGATGCAATTGCGCGACCAGATGCAGCCCATGGGAATGTGGCAGCTTCGTAGTTAACGCCTTGCTCTTTCGCTTCTTTTTCTGTCAAACCAACCCAAGCGACTTCTGGCTCAGTATAGGCAACCGAAGGAATGCATTTTGGATCAAAGTAATGCTTCTTACCCGCAATGACTTCAGCAGCCACGTGGCCTTCGTGAACCGCTTTGTGAGCAAGCATCGGCTGGCCAACAAGATCACCAATCGCAAAAATGTTCGAAACATTTGTGCGCATTTGTTTATCAACGTCGATGAAACCACGATCAGTTACCGTCACGCCAGCTTTCTCAGCAGCAACAAGCGAACCATTTGGCTTACGACCCACAGCAACCAGTACTCGATCGTAACGTACCGGTTCAGCAGGTGCTTGCTTGCCTTCAAACGTGACATACAATCCGTCATCTTTAGCTTCAACATTGGTCACTTTAGTTTCAAGCATCGTGTTGAATTTGTCTTTGATGGTTTTCATGTACATTTTGACAATGTCTTTGTCAGCAGCAGGCATCAACTGATCTAAAAACTCAACAACGTCAATCTTTGAACCTAAGGCATGGTAAACAGTACCCATTTCAAGACCGATGATACCGCCACCCAAAACAAGCATTTTGCCAGGGATGTCGCGCATTTCTAATGCACCAGTTGAATCGATTACGCGCTCGTCATCTGGAACAAACGGTAGATTAACCGGTTCAGAACCTGCTGCGATAATTGCATTGTCAAACGTAATTGTCGTTTTACCGTCGTTACCTTCAACTTCAATAGTGTTGGATCCAGTAAATTTACCATAGCCCTGCACGTGTTTTACTTTGCGCATTTTTGACATGCCAGCAAGACCCTTGGTCAATTGCGTGACAACGCTGTCTTTCCAATCGCGAATTTTGTCTAGATCGAACGTGGGTTCGCCAAAAGTGACACCGTGAGCAGATAGGTGCTTAGCCTCTTGGATCACTTTAGCAACGTGCAATAGTGCTTTCGAAGGAATACAACCTACGTTTAAGCACACACCACCGAGCGTTTCACGAACGTCTACGATAACTGTATCTATGCCTAAATCGGCTGCTCTGAATGCTGCAGAATATCCACCAGGACCTGCGCCTAGTACGACCAACTGAGTTTTAATCTCGCTCATTATGACCTCAAAATTATATGATTAGATGCTTGCTTCGCGCGGATCTTACCGATTCGCGCGTCAACCTGCAAAATTTTTTGTTTTAAGAGCAAACTGCTCCCAAAAAAAGTTTTATAACAAAATACGTCTTAAGTCTGACAATGCACCACTTACGTGAACCGCAAAGCGCGCGGCCATTGCACCATCAATCACGCGATGGTCATATGACAACGACAACGGCAACATTAAACGAGGCTCAAAGTCTTTACCATTCCACTTTGGTTTTATCTCTGATTTAGAAACGCCCAAAATGGCCACGTCCGGCGCATTTACAATTGGCGTAAATGCCGTGCCGCCAATACCGCCCAAGCTAGAGATAGTGAAACAACTGCCCTGCATATCTGCCGATTTTAATTTGCCGTCTCTGGCCTTAACACTGATTTCCATTAACTCTTTAGAAATTTCCATGATGCCTTTTTTATCAACATCACGAACAACTGGAACCACTAAGCCCCCAGGGGTATCTACAGCAATGCCGATATGGAAATATTTTTTCATTACTAAAGCTTCGCCAGATTCAGACAAACTACTGTTGAATGCTGGATATTCTTTCATTGCATCGGCAACGGCTTTCATCATAAAGACGAGCGGTGTGATTTTCACGCCAAGCTTGCGCTTTTCAGCGATCGCGTTTTGTTCCTTTCGGAACTCTTCTAGTTCGGTAATATCTGCTTCGTCAAACTGAGTAACGTGCGGAATAGTGACCCAATTTCGATGTAGATTAGGACCCGAAAGTTTTTGAATGCGCGTTAATGGCACCTCTTCAACTTCACCAAACTTGGCAAAATCGACTTTAGGCTGCGCCAACACTTGTAAACCGCCGCCTGTATTGCCAGAACCTGCTGAACTGCCTGGATTCATCTTCGGACGTGAAAGTTCATATTTAACGAACGACTGCACATCTTCTTTTTGAACACGGTTTTTACGTCCTGAGCCTTCAACCTGTGTAAGGTCAACGCCAAACTCACGCGCTAAACGACGAACCGAAGGCGATGCATGTACTTTGCCTGTGCTTACCTTACCACCCGCTGACGGATGATGGGGTACTGGCGGTGCCTTTTGTGTTTGCGCTGGTGCACTGCTTGTATCTGACGATTTTGAAGATGATTCAGAAGAACTATTATCAGACTTGCTGGCAGCCGCATCACTTGAATCTTCAGTGCTCGAATCAGTATCGTCTTCACTTGAATCTGCTTCATCATCTTCAACTTCTAACATCAATACCAGTGAGCCTTTGGATACTTTATCGCCAACTTTTACAGATAAGCTAACAATTTTACCACCTTCAGGTGCTGGCACGTCCATTGTTGCCTTATCAGTTTCAAGCGTAATTAGCCCGTCTTCTGCTGCAACCGTGTCACCCTCGGCAACTAAAAGTTCTATAATTTCTACGTCAGTGGCATCGCCGATATCTGGCACCGTCACTTCAATTGTTTTGCTGCCACTTGATTTAGATTTAGCTGCTTTAGATTCTTCTGATTTTGAAGATGCTGACTTGGAATCCTCTGATTTAGCATTTTCTTTTTTACTATCATCCGATTTAGCTTCTTCTTTCTTACTATCATCCGATTCAGTTTTTTCAGATTTACTTTCATCATCGTTTGATTCCGCAGCGCCAGACTCCATTTGACCTAACACATCGCCTTGCTTAATTTTGTCACCTACTTTTACCTTAAGTGACTTAATCGTGCCGGCTTCAGTGCACGGAATATCCATACTGGCTTTGTCACTTTCAACCGTCACAATTGATGCTTCTACATCAACTGAATCGCCTTCGGCAACTAAGATCTCAATAACTTCAACTTCATCTTCGCCAACATCAGGAACAATAATGTCTATTAAATTTGCCATATTTATTCTCCCTAATTAAGCGTAAAGCGGATTAATTTTATCTGGGTCAATACCCAAATCCTTAATCGCTTTTGCAAGTGCTTTCTTATCAAAATCACCTGCTTTGTAAAGCTCGTACAGCGCTGCATACGCAACGTTGTTGGCATCTACTTCAAAGTGACTACGTAAATTTTCACGGCTATCTGAACGACCAAAGCCATCGGTGCCTAGCACACGGTATGCGCCAGGTACAAATGCTCTGGCTTGTTCGCCATAGGCTTTAATGTAATCGGTAGCGACTATCGTTGGGCCATCGTTTCCATCAGACAATACTTCCGTTATGTAAGGAACGCGTGCTTTTTTATCAATGTTTCGCATGTTCCAACGTTCGCAATCAATGCCGTCACGAGTCAATTCGTTGAAAGAGGTCACACTGTAAACTTCTGATTCAACATCGTACTTTTCAGCAAGAAGCTCAGCCGCTTTACGAACTTGCACTAATATGGTGCCTGAACCGAGCAGTTTTACTTTAAGTTTCGCTTTCTTGGCGCCAACTGTATCTAACTTATAGATACCTTTGATGATGCCTTCCTCGCAGCCTTTCGGCATTTCAGGCTGTACATAGTTTTCGTTCATAACCGTCATGTAGTAGAACACGTTTTCTTGCTCTTCTAACATTCTGCGACAGCCATCTTGCGTGATCACAGCAACTTCATACCCATAGGTTGGATCGTAGCTGATGCAGTTTGGTATCAAACCAGCCTGCACATGTGAATGACCATCTTGATGCTGCAAACCTTCGCCGTTTAGCGTCGTTCTGCCTGCTGTGCCGCCCACTAGGAAACCACGACATTGGCTATCACCTGCAGCCCACGCCATATCGCCCACACGTTGGAAACCGAACATCGAGTAGTAAATGTAAACCGGCAGCATCGGCAAATCATTCGTAGAGTAAGAAGTACCAGCAGCAACGAATGACGACATTGCGCCTAACTCGTTAATGCCTTCTTGCAGTACTTGGCCTTCTTTGTCTTCACGATAGTAAGCAACTTGGTCTTTATCTTGTGGAATGTACTTCTGACCCGAGTTGGAATAAATCCCTACTTGACGGAATAAGCCTTCCATACCAAACGTGCGCGCTTCATCAGGAATAATTGGCACTACGTTTTTACCCATCTGCTTGTCTTTCAACAGAACAGTGAGAACGCGAACAAAGGCCATTGTCGTGGAAATCTCACGGTCGCCCGACCCTTTAGTAATCGCATCAAATGCTTTTAATGGCGGAGCCGGTAAGTCGTGAGTACTCTTGGCCAAGCGCACTGGCATATAACCATGCAAAGCTTCACGTTTTTCACGTAAATACTTCATTTCAGGGCTATCGTCATCAAACTTGAAATAAGGTAAGTTTTCAACTTCTTCATTAGATAAAGGAATGTTCAAACGATCGCGATAATGCATCACGCTTTCGTGATCCATCTTCTTCACGTTGTGTGCAATGTTTTTACCTTCACCCGCTGCACCCATGCCGTAACCTTTCACAGTTTTAGCAAGGATAACTTGTGGACGACCCACCGTTTCTGTTGCGCGTTTGTAAGCGGCATAAACTTTAACAGGATCGTGTCCCCCACGGTTCAAGCGCCAAATATCCTCATCAGACATGTTAGCAACCATATCTTTTAACTCAGGGTATTTGCCGAAGAAGTTCTCGCGGGTATATGCTCCGCCTTTAGCCTTGAAGTTCTGGTATTCGCCGTCGACGGTTTCATTCATAACATCGAGCAATTTACCTGAGGTGTCGCGGGCTAGCAGTGAATCCCAGTAACGACCCCAAATCACTTTAATAACTTCCCAACCTGCGCCGCGGAAAGTGCCTTCAAGTTCTTGGATAATTTTACCATTACCACGAACCGGACCATCCAAACGCTGCAAGTTACAGTTGATAACGAAAGTTAAATTATCTAGTCCTTCACGAGAAGCTAAACCAATAGCTCCTAATGATTCAGGCTCATCAACTTCACCGTCACCCATGAAGCACCAAACGCGCTGATCAGAACAATCTTTCAGACCACGGTTAGTGAGATATTTCAAGAAGCGTGCTAAATAGATAGCCTGCATTGGACCTAAGCCCATCGATACCGTAGGGAACTGCCAGAAATCGGGCATTAATTTTGGATGCGGGTAAGAAGACAAGCCCTCGCCGCCCACTTCTTGTCTGAACATGTCTAACTGACCTTCAGACAAACGACCCTCAATAAAAGCACGAGAATAAATACCCGGCGATACGTGACCTTGCACGAACAAATAATCACCACCGTCTTTATCATTCGGCGCACGGAAGAAGTTATTAAAGCCCACATCGTAAAGCATTGCAGATGAGGCAAAGCTTGAGATATGCCCGCCTAAATCTAGGTCTTTTTTTGAGCCTCGCAGCACCATCATCATTGCATTCCAGCGAATGGCGTTACGAATTTTAGCTTCGATAGTTTGGTCACCAGGCATGTTCGGTTCTTGGCCCGCAGGAATGGTGTTGATGTACGCAGTAGTTGAGTCGTAAGGCAAGTGTGCCCCGCTGCGTCGGGCTTTTTCAATTAAGGACTCAAGCAAAAAATGAGCGCGATCAATACCCTCTTCTGCTAAAACTGCTTCAAGTGCGTCTAACCATTCTTGCGTTTCTGTTGGATCCACGTCGGGATGCATCACATCGGTCATGGTGCTTTCCTATATTATATTTTAACGATAAACGAGGCTAACTGAAGCCTCGTTGTGTTTGCCTAAGGTCATACCGACTCTTGCGTAAGTCGTATTCAAGAGGCTGTCTTTCCAGTTTCTTTTACTTCAATTCTTCGCATCGCGCGCTGTAACTTCACATCGCGTTTGTTGATGTCTAATAAGGTACTTTCAACAAAACCCAAGTGTTTGTTGCTTGCTTTACGAGCTGCTTCAGGGTCTTGCGAACTGATGGCCTGCACAATGGCATGGCGTTGCTCACGTATTTGCACTTCTACATCAGCGCCAGCACGCAGCATTTCTAAATTTCGTTTAATATTTTCAACTAGCATGCCTCGCATACTGCGCATTACGTGCAAAAGCACCATATTGTGAGCAGCTTTTGCCATAGTTAGATAAAACTCTACTAGTGCTTCAGCTTCTTGCTCGGGATTATCATTGGCTTGGCTTGAGCCAAGTTTTGCCGCGTTCACGTTTGAGTGCTGCAAACTAGGGAGGCTGTTTAGAGCGTTGTTCAAGGCCTGGTAATCTTCTGGCTGGCCTCGCAGAGCTGCGTAATATGCCGCCATCCCTTCCAGCGCATGCCTAAACTCGAGTAAATCGAACTGCGTTTCTGGCCGAGATGCAACAAGCGCTAATAAAGGATCGGTCATTTTAGCGCTAAGGTTTTGGGTAATAAACGTGCCCCCCCCTTGCTTGCGCTCAATCAAGCCTTTCGCTTGCAAGTTTTGAATGGCTTCACGCAATGAAGGGCGTGAAACTTGAAATTTTTCGGCTAGCAATCGCTCAGGTAAAAGCTTTTCGCCAGCAACAAGTGTCCCGTCCAAAACCATGGACTCCAGACGTTCTGTGATGACGTCAGACAACTTTTGGTGCTTAATACTTGCGTGCACTTCTATGCCCTACCTTTATATGCGTTTTTGCTACGTTGAACGGACTACTATTTATTGCTCAACTTGTTAACAAAACTGTGTGATTCGCTCGCCATTTAGAGCAAATGGTAATACCAATTAACCAAACTAGTGTAAGCAACTTTTATCCATTCGACAAGCCCTGTCTTTATCAAGGTAGTAGAGCTCAGCTTAAATTGCTAATGAATTAAGAATGATTGAAGGGATATATGCACGAAGATGCATCGAATAAAAGCTAGGCAGCCCTTTATTGATAAAGGCTGCCTATTTTGAAAAGAAATATTTACGCTTGCTCAAGAAAGATTTAGGCAACTGCTCCGACCATAGTCAGCACTGACACGCCGACGAGGATAAATAGTACATTGCGCTTTGCCAATCTCACTAACATACACGGTTCGTCAATGCAGTTTTGTTGATCTGCCTCTACCTCTTCGGCAGCAACGGCAACATTATTTAATATTGTTTTTGCACTAGATGTTGTATCCACTAACGCAGGCAACCAATAGGTGAGTGCTCTTGAAAAATGACCGACTACCATAAAGCCAAAGGTTGTTAAGCGCACGGGAACCCAATCAATCACATGCATTATTTTATCAATGGACAGTTCACCATTTTCATCTGTGCATTCACCCATCACTTCGTCTTTAACCTCTTCAGGGTTGTTGTCGTTAGCGGCCATTCTATGTGTAAACAACTGTAGCTCTTTGGCTATTGAATAAATGATGACACCAGGAACGCCCAGCAGCACAAAAGCAATGATAACGGCGGCATACTGTCGGTAATTAATAAACACCAACTGCTGACCTACTTTGTCTAGGTCTCCGCTTTCATTGCCGAATGCAACACTGTGCAAAGAACAGGCTTCAAAATCCTTACGCTCTGCAGCTTGTAAATAAAACTTATAATTTTTACGGGTAATCGGGCAGCCTAAACACACCCAAAGTACAACAAGCTGCAGCGCAAATGTGAGCAATCCATTGTCAACCGCCTGCTCAATACCCCAAACCAAAAGCGCTGGTAAAAATATGATAAGCAATAAAGAAAACATAGACGCAGTATCGCTGAACCAATGACGGCCCTGTAAAAATTTAATGTATTTGCCAACCAGTGCATGAACATGCCACTCGGGTGCTTTTGATGTGACGCGCTCTAAGGCCATTACAATTAATAGTGAGATAAGAGTCATAAATCTTCCTTTATATAAGAAACTGCGCAAAGTATATGAGCGACAACGCAAAGTGCAAAGCTATTTCACTGACGACTGCGATTGTTAGCCTAACCCAAGTCTAGTTGAATTTCAGTTTCAATGATGTACATAAAACAGTAAACTTCCCCCATTAATCCCTTTTGTAACATCTTAAAATAAGTGTCCCTTATCATGCCGCTCATCAATCAATATCAATTAAATATCCCAAAGCAAGTCGAAGATGCATTATTAGAAGACCTCGGAGGGCACATATCGATAGAAAACGATATTACTGCCATGCTGATTGACGCCGACGCAACGATGTCAGCGAAAATAATCACACGTGAGAACTGTGTTTTGTGTGGCCAAGCATGGGGAGATGAAGTTTTTGCGCAAATTAACCCGGACGTTATGCTTGATTGGCAATGCAAGGATGGCGATAAGCTGAATGCAAACGACACAATTGTTTATATCCAAGGCAATGCAAGAGCAATATTAACCGCCGAACGCTCAGCACTAAATTTTCTGCAAACCCTAAGCGGCACCGCAACGACCACAGCAAGCTATGTCAAATACCTGAAAAACACAAAAACAAAGCTTCTTGATACTCGCAAAACCATACCAGGCCTGCGTCAAGCACAAAAGTATGCGGTTGCATGCGCTCAAGGTATGAATCATAGAATGGGTTTATACGATGCTTTTTTAATTAAAGAAAACCACATTGAAGCCTGTGGAGGCATTAAAAATGCGGTCTCCAAGGCAAAACTGATGCACCCAAACTTACCTATTGAAGTGGAAGTTGAGAATTTGCAAGAACTAAATGAAGCAATAAATTCGGGTGTCAACATCATAATGTTGGATAATTTTAGTACAAAACTGATCGAAGAAGCAGTCGTCATTAATGCAGGAAAGTGTAAGCTAGAAGTGTCTGGCAATATTACCTTTGACAGGCTGCAAGAATTGGCCACAACAGGCGTGGATTATATCTCTTCAGGCGCATTGACTAAACATGTAACAGCTATAGATTTGTCTCTTATTACGGTTAGTTAAGCCACCTCGACATAGCCATAATTCGCCCTTAGGTATGATTGGATGTGTCGAAACCAACACTTGAGTATGCGCCTGCATACTTCACAAACTCAACTCTCCTCTTATACTTGGTCTCGAGGTTAAGAGGTAAGCACTACCGCACTTACCTTTTTAACTTACTTTAAATCAAATATTTTAAAACGCGTTGACCACGCACGGAGAGACAACATGAAAAATTCAGCTCAAAAAGGCTTTACATTAATCGAACTAATGATCGTTGTTGCGATTATCGGTATTCTTGCTGCAATTGCTTTACCTGCTTATCAGGGTTATACGCAGAAAGCGAAATTTACTGAAGTTACCAATGCGACAGCGGCGGCTAAAACGGCCGTTGAGGTGTGTGTGCAGTTATCTAGTGGCGCAACACAAGCTTTGCGCCTAGCTGGCTGTAATGAAGGTACCAACGGTATTCCAGCTCTTGTAGCTGTTGGAACTGGCGTAACAGGAACAGCTGCTAATGCAGCCACTGAAAGAGTTGTTGGTCTTAGTACTGCGCTTGGTGTAATAACGGCTACAGCTCCACCAGTAATGGGAATTCCAGGCGCTGGCACTTACGTTCTTACTCCAACTGTTAACGTAGCCACCGGTGCTGTTTCTTGGGGTGCAGTGTGTGACCCAACAACAATTTGCTAAGACTTCCATAGTGATATAGATAATCAAAGCCCAGTCTAACTCTGGGCTTTTTGTTCTCTGACAGCAAAAATGAGTTAATACAATGGCAAAAACAGCAGAAACATATACTTGGTCAGGCACATCAAAAACCGGCCGGGCAGGCAAAGGTGAAATCACTGCAGGTTCTTTGCAAGAAGCAAAAAACTTATTACGTCGACAAGGTGTATCTGCAACTAAAGTTAAAAAATTAGCAAAACCTTTATTTGGCAGAAAAGATAAAGTTGTTGCACAAGATATTGCAGTATTATCCCGTCAGCTAGCAACCATGCTTGGCGCAGGTGTTACTCTAATTCAAAGTTTAGAAATGATTGGTTCTGGACATTCAAAAATGTCGATGCGCGACTTATTGGGCGAAATCACCAATGAAGTAAAATCAGGTAACCCACTTTCATCAGCCTTGCGCAAACATCCTGACAAATTTGATGACCTCTATTGTGACCTCGTTGAAACAGGCGAGCAGTCGGGTGCACTAGAAACTATTTATGATCGTATCGCCCTGTATAAAGAAAAAGCAGAAGCGTTAAAATCGAAAATCAAGAAAGCCATGTTTTACCCCATCGCGGTATTAGTGGTTGCTTTCATTGTAACGACAATCCTCTTAGTATTCGTTGTACCACAGTTTGAAGAAATCTTTGCTGGCTTTGGCGCCGAACTCCCGGTTTTCACACAGTTCGTTATTGGCCTGTCTAACGGCATGCAGAACTATGGCCCGTTTATTGGTGTAGGTGTGTTCATTGCCGCCATACTGTTTAAAAAGGCGCACGGAAAATCGCTTGCCCTGCGTGACAGCGTTGACAAAAAGATCCTAAAAATTCCAGTCATTGGTGATATTTTGAAAAAAGCCGCTGTTGCGCGCTTTACCAGAACGCTTTCGACAACCTTTGCAGCTGGTGTTCCGCTAATCGCAGCTCTTGACTCCGCAGCAGGCGCATCTGGTAACGCTGTCTTCCGCAATGCCATTTTGTTCGTCAAGAAAGAAGTTGCCGGCGGCTTGCAAATGAACGTTGCAATGCGCGCTACTAATATCTTCCCGCCCATGGTCACGCAAATGATCGCGATAGGCGAAGAGTCAGGCTCTGTAGACAGCATGCTAGAAAAAATAGCAACTATCTATGAGGCCGAGGTTGACGATATGGTAGACGGTTTAACTAGCTTACTCGAGCCAATGATCATGGCCGTGTTGGGTGTGGTTATCGGTGGCTTAATTGTAGCCATGTACTTGCCTATCTTCGAAATGGGTAATGTGGTGTAACATCAATTCACGTTTAAAAAGCCAGCTTTACGCTGGCTTTTTATTGTTTGCTGATACCTAGGCATTTGCTATGTCATTCACCAAGTTATTTATTTTTGTACGTTTTGCGTCATAGTTAGCAAAAACACTGCTTGGATAAAAGCCATAGCCTTTTATTCAGCAAGCCGATAGCATAATATAAACCCAAGAATCAGCACAATCTTAAAGGCAAAAGTCACTCAAATGGAAAATATTGCGTTGTTTGAATTATTAGCAGCATCCCCACTGGCATTTGTCATCACTACTTTCTGTATTAGTTTATTAGTAGGCAGTTTTCTTAACGTGGTTATCTATCGCTTACCGATAATGATGGAACGCGAGTGGCAGCGTGATATTGAGCAATTTCAGAATCCAGATAAAGAACTTCCTCCCGCACCCACGTTTAATTTAGTGAAGCCGGATTCAACTTGCCCTAATTGCCAACATAAAATTAGAGCATGGGAGAATATTCCCGTTATTAGCTGGCTGATGCTGGGACGCAAATGCAGTGGTTGTGCTAATCCTATCTCAGCACGCTACCCTGCCGTTGAGCTACTAACCGCCGTCATGTCTGCTGTCGTTGCTTATCAATTAGGCTTTGGTTTAACCGGCGCTGCATTCATTTTAGGAACTTGGCTGCTTGTAGCAATGACCTTTATCGACCTAGATAAAATGTTGCTGCCTGATTCTCTCACGCTACTATTGCTGTGGATTGGACTAGGTATTAGCTGCTTCGAGAGCACAATCTCACCCATTGACTCCATCATCGGCGCAATAATCGGCTACTTAATCTTATGGTCAATCTACTGGGCTTTCAAACTGCTTACGGGCAAAGAAGGCATGGGCTATGGCGACTTTAAGCTGCTTGCTGCTCTGGGCGCTTGGGTGGGCTGGCAGCACTTGCCGATTATTATATTGCTATCATCAGTAGTAGGTGCCGTTGTCGGCATCACCCTAATGTTTATTAAGAAAAAAGACAGCGACTTAGCCATTCCTTTCGGACCATACTTAGCTGCTGCAGGTTGGTTAACAATGCTGTATGGTGACCTTATTGCCGACTGGTATTTATCCACGCTATGAGCAAATTAGTTATCGGCCTCACTGGCGGTATTGCCTCGGGTAAAACCACCGTAAGTGACCTGTTTGCAAAACTAGGCATCGACATTATTGACGCCGACGTCATTGCTCGAGAAGTGGTTGCCAAGGGTACTCCAGGCTTAGCCGCTATTGTCGAAAAATTTGGCGATAACATTCTGACCCCTGATTTAGAGCTCGACAGGCAAAAGCTTCGCACTATCGTTTTCTCAGACAATGCGAAAAAAGACTGGCTCAACGCCCTACTGCACCCACTTATTCGCGAACAAATGCAGCTACAAACTGCAAGTGCCACATCCCCCTATTGTATTCTCAGTGTTCCACTGCTGGTTGAAAACAAGCTCAACGCCATGGTTTCTCGCACGCTAGTGGTAGATATCGATGAAGCAAGCCAAATAAAGCGAGCGGTTGCCAGAGATAACAGTGAGCAAGCGATTATTGAGAGCATCATTGCATCGCAAGCCTCCCGAACGCAAAGGTTGGCCGCCGCTGACGATGTGATAGTAAACAACAAAGACCTAGAGTGGCTCAGCGCACAAGTACAGGATTTACATCAAATGTACCTAAACATTGTGAACAAAAACCTGTAAACTGTGTCGAAGGGTTTACGCCAGTTATAACGATTACTATCCAAATCAACCAAAAGGAGCGCTGAATGCCAATCGCAGTCTACGAATTTCCGCTTTGCGAAAAAGTGAGAAACTATTTGCGATTAGAACAGCTTTTTAAACAACTGGATCACACCGCAACATTCGATAGTGAATTTGAATGCCTGCATTTTTTTGATGTGTTGTTTACCTTAATGGACTTACTCGAACGATTGGATGTGCGTACTGACTTCATTCGTGACATCGACGTGCATGAAAAAAATCTAGTGCACTGGTCTACCCATCCAAACATCGACGCCTCAGCGCTGGAGGATGCGCTAAAAACTTTACATCGTCTGTTGTCTGATCTTAAGCGCACTAACAAACTCGGCTCTAGCTTAAAAGACGATCGCTTTCTTGGCAGTATTCGTCAGCGTTTTTCGATCCCCGGTGGTGCAACCAGCTTTGATTTACCGCATTTATTTTGTTGGCTAAAGCAGGCCAAAGACGTGCGCAACAAAGACATTACGATGTGGGTAAACCAGTTAGCATTGGTACGTGAAAACATTACCTTATTGATGCAATATTTGCGTGAACGCGGGCGCTATGAAGAGGTTGTCGGTACCAATGGCTTCTATCAAGGTGTGGTCACTGATAAAATTGATCTTATCCGAGTGCGTTGCTCTAACAGTCAAGGTTACTTCCCTGTACTGAGCGGCAACAAGTATCGATACGGTATTCGCTTTATGCAGCTCGTCGCTGATGAGGGTTCTGCAGGCGGCGTACCAGGCGATATCAAGTTTGACATTGCGTGTTGCTAGACTATCTTCAACCCATTAACAAAATAGCCAAAGAATATGAAAGTAAATTGCCCTACCTGTAAAAAAGAAGTCGAATGGACAACGGAAAACCAGTTTAGACCCTTTTGTACCAAACGATGCCAATTGATTGACTTAGGCCAATGGGCCAACGAAGAAAACGCGATCCCCTCTGGCGCAAATAAAGATGCAGAAACCTCTGTACCCGATATGAATATTGATATAGAAGATATTGAGGCTTTGCTAGCACAGCAAGAGCAGGATTTTTTCAAAAACTAGGGTGTTTTTATGGCTTGCGCCCTGCACCTAGTTCACAAAACAGTTCTCTTTAGTATTAGACCAATTCAGCAAAATACCATTTTTAGCCTACTTATTTAAAAAGGTGAACCACGCGATGTCAGAACATATTGAAATACATAAAATCTTAATTACCGCTGGTACCCATGGTAATGAAATGTCTGGTATTGAGTACCTTAGAAACTTGCTGTCGAATAAAAAAATACGCGCGCAACTGCTGGGTCAAGAAAGTGATATTGGCATTGAATTAGCCTTAGTAAACAAACTCGCGATTCAAAGACGTGCTCGCTACGTTGAAGAGGATTTAAATCGCCAATTTAGCCAAGAAAAATTAAGCGCGCTATCGGGCGAAAACTTGGAACACCAACTAGCTATCGAATTTAACTTGGCTTATGGTCCAAAGTACGAGCCCACCAGAGACCTTGTTATCGATATTCACAATACCACTAGTAACATGGGCCCAACCTTAATTATTTTGGAATCTGACGAATTTCATCAGCAGATGGCAAGGTACGTTAAGACCAACATGCCTGAAGCCATCATTCTAATTGAAGACCACATTCCGTATAAACAACATCCTTATTTATGCAGCATCGGTAAGAAAGGGCTCATGATTGAAATAGGACCACAGCCACAAGGCGTGCTGCGCCCTGCTGCTTATTTGCAAACAGAAAAAATGACCAAGCTTGTCGTTGCTTTTTGTGACCTTTGGAACAAGCAAATGCTTGGTCAATTAGATGCGGTTGATGCTTTTCGTTTAACTGAAGAAGTCTATTTCCCTTTAAGCTCTGAGGGAGAAAAGTTAGCGATGATCCATCCAAGTTTGCAAAATAATGATTTCATAGTGTTAAATAAAGGCCAGCCTACATTTTTAAGCTTTGAAGGCGACACTCTCGTCTGGGAAGGTGAGGACAACATATACCCGCACTTTATTGGCGAGTCTGCTTATTATCATCTGAATATTGCCTTTGCGTTAGCGCGTAAGACCGTTATTTAAATCACTTGTTGCGTGTTATTTTGCGCTGGCACATCGTTTGCGCTAAATAACACGCCTAGCACGCTTAGCACCTTCGCCTCTAGCTTTTCCTTGCTAATAGTAAAACCAAAGAGTGCTTTGGTATAAGTTAGGCCTGCGATTGAAGACAAGACCATATCAGCAATATCTTCCGGTGTTTGGAGCGCTTTCAAGTAATCGTGCTCTTGGCCTGTTTTAATCAAGCGCGCAAGTTCTTGGATTGCTGGTACATAGCAGCGATTGTAGTGCGCCTGCGACATTTCTTTATTCGACAATGCCTGACTGATCATTAGCTGGTCAAATCTCACCACTTTTGGGTCAAATATAATATCAACGATATTTAGACAAAAAGACTGCAGCATGTTTTGGTAATCTACTTGGCTGTGTACTTCTACTTTTGAGGGCTCGTAAATTTTAGCAACTTCCCTCGATACCACCGCTTCTAAAAGCTCTTCCTTGTTTGGGAAGTACTTATACAGGGTCATTTTTGATGTTTTTGCCGCTTTGGCCAACATATCAGTGGTCACAGCGGCCACACCAAACTCGAAGAATAGGCTTTTCGCTGCGGCTAATATCCTGCATTCAGCATCTTTACGACTCATATTTACCACTATTCATTATTGTAATCATCACTAAAACACACCTCAATTCTATCAACATTCTTAGCACAACGCTTATGCAACGTTCGCTATTAAATATTTTCGCTTCTTGCTTTTGTGTGCTGACAAATCCAAAAGGCTATGGTACTGTACTGTACAGTACTTAAATGTAATATCAACAATTAATACAAATATCTGCACTAAGGCTATCTATAAGGTGCAGAACATAAACTTGACAATTAGTTGAAATCAAACAGATAAAGCAATTGCTTTAGTGAAAGGAAAAATAATGCGTTTTACACAAACCGCGGTGCTGTTAGTGATTAGCCTTTTTATATTAAGTGCATGCTCCGGTTCCGATGAAGACATGCTGCAAAGCGACGCTACAAAGTCTGGGCCTCCCAAAAAAGTATGGACGACTAAACTAGTGCCTGCTTCAGATGGTGTCAAAAGGCACTTAACCGGCACTATTCAAGCAGCCGACGCCGTATCAATTTCATTTGAAGTCACCGGTGTGGTGTCTAAAATGCACGTGGATTTAGGACAGTCCTTTGAAAAGGGAGACGTGCTAGCTGAATTAGATAAAACGCTATACAAAATGGCAGTACAACAAAACAAAAGCACCTTAGGTGAAGCAAGCGCAGCATTGCTTGATATCAAGCAAACTTTTGAACGAAACCAAACGCTCAGAGAACAAGGTCTTGTGTCACAGGCTGCGTTAGATGGCGCGTTAGCTAGTTTTGAGATAGCAAAACAGCGTGTAGAAGTTGCTGAAAGCTCACTTAATATCGCAAAAGAAAATCTCTCCGATACAACGCTTGTCGCACCCTACTCTGGTCGCGTATCAGAACGTTTCGTTGAGCCTTCGCAGCAGGTCTCTCCTGGTGCATCGGTGTTGAGTATTCAAGGTAATGCTCTCCTAGAAGTAAATGCAGCAATACCGGAGGGTTTAATTGGCAAAGTCGCCCTTTTCGACCAAGTAAATGTGGTTCTTCCCTCGCTGAGCGCTACAAAAAGCTACGCAGCAACCCTCACAGAAATTGGCGCTCAAGCATCCATTGCTAATGCATTTCCAATTACTATTACATTTAACGACAACCATACCGGTTTTTATCCTGGAATGTCAGCCGAAATTATTCTGTCGATCAGCGGCTTATTTGACAGCGCCGAATACTTTGAAGTGCCCTTTAGCGCCTTTACCACAGACAAAGTAGGTCCCTATTTATACTTTGTTGCCACTCAACAAACTAGCTCAACAAGTTCGCAAACTGATAACCCAGAAACAGCTAACAAAGACACACCTATTTCCAACAACAGCATAAACCAAAATCAAAACACTATCGCTGAGAAACATTATATTGAAATTGTTGAATTAAAGCCTGAGACCGCCATTATTAAATTTAAGCAACAGCCCAACATCAATCAGTTTTCCGATGCAAAAATAGTGAAAACTGGCGTCGACTTTATTAGACCCAATCAGGCTATTTCGGTCGTTGAAACCTCTACCCAAATATATAACCAATAAAGGCGACAAGCATGAATTTATCCGATATTGGTTTGAGCTATAACCGTCTAGTCATGACCGTTGTACTGTCATTGATGGTGTTTGGTGGTGTTAGCTATTTTTCACTGCCGGCCCAAGAAGATCCTTCTATCAAAGTTCGAGAAGCAGTTATTACTACAAACTTCCCCGGTATGCCTGCTGAAAAAATCGAACTTCTGATCACAAAAACGGTTGAAGAAGGCGTTAGAAATGTCGACGAAGTTGAAGAAATTCGTTCAATTTCAATGCAAGGCACATCAGTTGTTTACGTCGATTTGTATGACCGCTATTTCGACTTAGACCAAATTTGGGACAAGGTAAGAAACGAATTAGACAAGGTAAGAAGCGAATTCCCCGAAGGCACGCCGCCGCATTTTATTAATGATAATTTTGGAGATGTTGCAATATTGACCGTTGCCTTGCAGGCCGATGACGGCATTTTTATGGGCGACATGTTCGATATGGCGCAGCATGCTCGCGACATGATTTATACCGTTGATGGCACACAGTCCGTTAGCATACTCGGCGCACAGCAAGAAAATATAGTAATTGAAGTGTCAGACGTGAAGGCGGCGCAATTAGGGGTATCTCCCTCTCAATTGCTCGATACATTGCAACAACAGAACGTTATTCGTTCTGGCGGTAACGTTAACCTGAACGGAAAGAGTTTTAGCATTGTCCCCAGCGGCGATTTCACTAGCATCGAGTCAATCAAAGAAGTCATTTTCACCTTACCAAATACTAATAACTCAATTCGCTTAGAAGATATCGCTACGGTCTATAGAAGCATTCAAACACCTGAATTTCAAACCGCTTACTTTAACGGCGAACGCGCAATTGTGCTCGCAGTGGCTAAGAATGATCGCTTTAGTGTCACCGAGTATACGCCCCGCTTAGAGAAAATGTTACGCGCACTAGAGCAGCAAATGCCGGCAGGTATTAGCCTTAACGTGATCACGCGACAGGCCGATCAAGTCAATGCTGCGGTAGACGGCGTATCTATCAACGTTATTCAAACATTAGCTATTGTGCTTGCCGTCGTCATCTTATTTCTTGGCGTCCGCATTGGCTTGATTGTCGGTGCGATAGTACCGGCCGTTGTTTTAATTGTACTCGCCGTGCTCAATTTTAGCGGCATGGCGCTTGAGCGTATGAGCTTGGCAACACTTATTATTTCACTCGGCTTGCTTGTCGACAATGGGATTGTTGTTGCTGAAGATTTCAAGAAACGATTGGAGAATGGCGAAAAACGCCGAGAGATCGTATCTGACATAGGCAGAACCTTAGCGATCCCTCTATTAACATCATCAGTTACCACGATGCTAGTCTTTCTACCGCTGATGCTAGCTGAAAGTAGCTCTGGTGAATACACACGTTCTGTCTCTATCGTCATTATCTATTCGCTTTTCACCTCTTGGTTACTTTCTCTCATGGTTACGCCGTATTTATGCTTCTTGTTTATTAAGGACGAAGCTGTGAAGAAGAAGTCCGGTTTTCAAGCCAAAGTGGCAAACTTCTTTGACCTTATCAATCCAGTGTACAAATCGATTTTGCGTTTCGTATTGAAATATCGCGCGTTTACCATGGCATTGACGATATTACTGTTTTTAGGCGCAGGTTTTGCGATGAGCACTGTACCGGTAAAATTCTTTCCTGATTCTGATCGCGCTCAGGTATTGGCCTATATTGATTTACCCGCGGGTTCGTCAATGCGTGAAACAGAAGATGTACTGGAAAAGGTGTTTGATGTTCTTGACGATAAAGAGCGTTACCCCTATGTAGAAAACTATGCAGCCTACGGCGGTTTCGGGGGGCCAAGGTTTGTATTATCACTCACCCCGATAACGCCTGAATCGAGCAAAGCCTTCGTCATGCTTAACCTAGTTGACCGCCAATACCAGAATGAAACGATCAAAAGCCTTCGAGAAGATTTTGCCAATGATTTTCCAAAGGTTAATGCTCGCGTTACTAAGATGTTTTTAGGCCCTTCTGATTCAAATAAAATTGATGTGCAAATTATAGGGCCCGACAAAGACTACATTTACAACACGGCCTTAGAGATTGAAGAAATATTCCGTAATTTGGAAGGTACCGTCGAAATTAAAAATGATTGGGAAAATAAAATTACCCAAATTGACGTGCAAATAGATCAAGCGAGAGCGAAACGAGCAGGTGTTACATCAGCCGATGTGGCGAGATCATTAGAAACCTTTTTCTCTGGCAGAGTTGTTTCAGAATTTCGTGAAGGCGATGATTTAATTCCTATCATCATTAGAGGGAAGGCTGAGGATAGATATGACATTAGCCGCATTTACGGTATTAATGTGTATTCTGCATCAAGGAACGTCAACGTGCCCCTAGAGCAAGTTGCAGACATCAATTTCAGCCCACAATACGCCAGAATTGCCCGTGAAAACTTATTTAGAACCGTCACGATTGAAGCAAAAAATTTGAATATGACAGCAGAAGATATGGTGCCTATTTTACAGCCTGAATTTGATAAAATTAGAGAAAGGCTTCCGCCTGCTCATCGTCTTGAATTTGACGGTGTAGTAAAAGATTCAAAGGAATCTCAGGCATCATTGAATGCCAACCTACCGCTGTGTTTGGCAGCAGTGATGCTAGTATTAATCGCTCAATTTAATTCATTGCGCCGAGCCGGCATAGTGATTTTAACCGTGCCACTCATTTTAATCGGTGCCGTTATTGGTTTACTTAGCGTGCAGGCAAACTTTGGCTTCATGGTTATTTTAGGCTTGTATGCACTCGCAGGCATCATTGTTAACAATGCTATTGTGTTGATAGATAGAATAGATATTGAACGCAAAGAAACAGAAGATCAGTACGAAGCCATAGTAGAAGCATGTATGCGCAGATTGCGCCCCATCATTATGTCTACCGTGACCACAATTCTGGGCTTACTGCCTCTGATTCTAAGTAAGGACGCCTTGTTCTTTGGTATGGCCAGCGCACTCGCCTTTGGCTTAGCGATAGGCACATTGCTGACACTCGGTGTTGTGCCGGTGCTGTATAGCTTATTCTTTAATATTAAGAAGCAGACAGCGCCAGAATAGCATCTACAATAGCGATGTTAGCGTCAGGAAAGTCAATTTCTTTCAGGTCGCTGACGTCGGCCCAGCGATGCATTTGGCCCTCTTTGCCAAATGGTTCACCGTTGAACTCATCAACTAACAACACCGAAAGCAGAACACGCTTGTCGGTATATTCATGGGCAACTTCAATCAATGGGGACGACACCTTTATACTTATATCGATTTCTTCATAAAGTTCTCGATTCAAGGCTTGCTCTACAGTTTCTCCAAGCTCTACTTTGCCGCCAGGAAACTCCCATTTACCACCCTGATGTTGATCGTCAGCGCGTTTACATATAAAAAAGGTGCTGCCCCTGCGGACAACACCTACTGCAACATGAACTTGTTTCATAAAAAGACTATAATTCTCTTATTAAATAGCCTGGGTAAGCGTCCTAAGACAGCTTACCGTGACATTGCTTGTACTTCTTACCTGAACCACACGGACAAGGATCGTTGCGGCCCACTTTTGGACCAGTACGCTGAGAAACAGCAGGCCTCTCAGCTTCTGGCTCTGTTACCGACTCGTGTTCAAATTTACGTTCAACTTCAGCAGCACGGCGTTGTTCTTCTACCGCTTCTACATCTGCCTGTTGCTGAACCTGCACACGACTTAATATGCTGATGACGTCTACTTTGAGAGTGTCTAGCATTTGCGAGAACAGCTCAAACGATTCGCGCTTATATTCTTGCTTTGGATTTTTCTGAGCATAACCACGTAAGTGGATACCTTGACGCAAATGGTCCATCGCCGCTAAATGCTCTTTCCACAAACCGTCAAGGCTTTGCAGCATAACCGCTTTTTCAAAGTTGCGTATAACTTCTGGGCCCACGGTGGTTTCTTTTAATTCGTAAGCTTTCACAATTTCGTCGAAAATGCGCTCTCTAATGGTTTCTTCAAATAATTTATCGTCGTTATCAAGCCATTGCTGCACAGGAGCATCGACGGCGAAGTCGCTCTTCAAACGCTCTTCTAAGCCTGCAACATCCCACATTTCTTCTAAAGACTGTGGTGGTATATATTCACTAATAACGTTTGATACAACATCTTTTCTGATGTTAGCGATCATTGAACCAATGTCACCGTCATCTAACAACTCGTTACGCTGTTCATAGATAACGCGACGCTGATCGTTCGCAACATCATCATACTCAAGTAAAGACTTACGAATATCGAAGTTGCGCCCTTCAACTTTACGTTGTGCATTCTCAATAGCGCGAGAAACCCATGGGTGTTCGATTGACTCACCTTTCTCCATGCCAAGGCGCTTCATCATATTACCCATCTTCTCAGAGGCAAAAATACGCATCAGTGCATCATCAAGCGATAGATAAAAACGTGAAGAGCCTGCGTCACCTTGACGACCTGAACGACCACGTAGCTGATTATCAATACGACGCGACTCGTGGCGTTCAGTGCCGATAATATGCAAACCACCAGAGGCTAACACTGCATCGTGACGTTTCTGCCATTCTGCTTTAACGTGTTCTAACTGCTGTTCTGTTGGATTCTTTAGCTTCTCAATTTCAGCTTGTAAATTACCACCCAACACAATGTCCGTGCCACGACCCGCCATATTCGTAGCAATAGTCACTGCACCCGGCATACCGGCGTTTGCAACGATATCCGCTTCTTGCTCATGGAATTTTGCATTGAGTACTTTGTGCTGGATTTTTGCCTTTTTCAAGACGCTGGAAAGTAGTTCTGAGTTTTCAATTGAAACGGTACCAACAAGAGTTGGTTGACCGCGTTCAACGCAGCTTAGAATGTCTTCGACGATGGCATCATATTTTTCCGCAGCGGTAAGATAAATTTTATCCGCTCGGTCATCACGCACCATTGGCTTGTTGGTTGGAATAACAACCGTTTCTAAACCGTAAATGTGCTGAAACTCGAATGCTTCTGTATCAGCAGTACCTGTCATACCTGACAGCTTGTCGTATAGACGGAAGTAATTTTGAAAGGTAATTGACGCTAAGGTTTGATTTTCATTTTGGATGTTTACGCCTTCTTTGGCCTCAATTGCTTGGTGCAAGCCTTCGGACCAACGACGTCCTTCCATTGTGCGACCGGTATGTTCGTCAACAATGATAATGTCGTCACCCTTAACAATGTAATCAACATCTTTTGCAAATAACTTGTGAGCGCGCAAAGCGGCATTCACGTGGTGTAATAAGGAAATATTCGCAGCAGCGAACAAAGATTCTGCTTCGTCTAAGATCCCGTGCTTTTGCAATAATTCTTCAACGAAGATTTGACCCGTTTCGGTCAAGTGTATTTGTTTGCCTTTTTCGTCGATGGTGTAATGACCATCGCCAATGTTGTCTTCTTCATCTTCCTTCTCCTGCTGCTGCAACTCAGGAATAATCAGATTAATCTTTCTATATAACTCAGAGCTATCTTCTGCCGCGCCTGAGATAATCAGTGGTGTTCTTGCTTCATCGATAAGGATTGAGTCGACTTCGTCGATAACCGCAAAATGCAGTCCGCGCTGAACTCGGTCTTGTGGACTAAACGCCATATTATCGCGCAGATAATCGAAACCAAATTCATTATTGGTGCCGTAAGTGATGTCAGCTTCATAAGCAGCACGCTTTTCTGCAGGACTTAAACCAGGAATGTTACAACCCACAGTTAGCCCAAGAAAATCAAATAGTGGTCTGCTGCCGTCGGCATCACGCTTTGCGAGATAATCATTCACCGTAATAACGTGAACGCCTTTGCCCGAAATTGCATTTAAATAAGAGGGTAAAGTAGAGGTTAAGGTTTTACCTTCACCCGTGCGCATTTCAGCAATCTTTCCTTGGTGTAAAACCAAACCGCCTTTCATTTGCACATCAAAGTGACGCATTTTGAAAACACGCTTACTGGCTTCTCGAACGACTGCGAACGCTTCTGCTGCTATTGCATCCATCGATTCGCCTTTTTCTAAGCGCTCTCTGAATATAGCTGTTTTACCCTTTAGCTCATCGTCGGAAAGTTCTTCGAATGTTTTCTCATATTCATTAACAGCAACAACTGTCTTTTTTAACTTTTTGAGTAAACGGTCGTTACGACTGCCAAATACTTTTTTCAAGGTGCTTGATAACATGCTATATGATTTTCCAAAAATGACTAAAATAAAACGCGCAACATAGTAACAATTATGCAGCGAATAAACTAGGGCGTACTAGATAAGCTTAGCACTGAACTGAGCTATTTAAATGAGTCAGGAGTGGAATTGAACTGGAGAAAACTAAATATCAGTTTTTTAGCGATAGATAAATGGTAGAGGATCGACCTGTTGACCGTTTTTGAGAACTTCATAATGCACATGTGCACCTGTTGATCGACCAGTATTGCCAACTAATGCGATACCTTGACCTTTAGTAACAACGTCGCCGACTTCAACCGACAATTGGGCGTTGTGACCGTATCTTGTTCTTAAACCGTTTCCGTGATCAATTTCAACTAGTTTTCCATATCCATATCTGTCGCCAGACCAGGTTACAACACCAGCACCTGTTGCAATAACGTCTTCACCTTCTTTGCCTGCGAAATCTAAGCCTTTGTGCATAGATGGGCGGCCAGTGAATGGGTCTTTGCGAACACCGTAATAAGAAGACAACCAACCTGTATCGACTGGACGTCCTGCTAACTCACTTTCTCTTTCTATATTGAGGCCTAACATCAAAGATTCAAGGGCGGTGAGTTGCTGAATTTTAAAATCTAATGTCTCAGACATTTTATTGATTTGATTTGTTAAAGATGATTCGGTGGCGTTCAGCGTTTGCATTTCTTCGCTCAACGTAAAATCTTCTTTGTTCAGACCGGCCTTTTCAGCCATGGTTGCTGTGAGCAACTCCATCTGATTAATTCGGTTTTGCAGGATAGCTAACTGATTAACGATCCCGCCAACTTGCTGTTGCGTGTTAACTTTTAATTGATCGACTAGATTTGCTTGCTGCTCTAAGCCTGTCTTTATGACGTTAACGCGAACATGATTTTCATAGACGGATTCAGTTGAGCGGCTAGAGATAAGGAAGATAATCGATGCTATTACAGACAAGCTCAACAGCTTGCGAGCGGATATCCGCTTCACAAATCTGCGATTCTTGCCTTTGTAAAGTATCGTAAAACTCATCATTACCCTTTATATGTTTGCTTTTAATCGTACCTTTGTACCGTAACAATGTCGCGAAACGACCCTTATTACGTTATTGTGCCTGCAGTCTAACTCTCTTATCGGCAGATAGAAACATTTACCAAGCGCACCTACTTATCTTAATTTATACCTGTTACTGCTGTTCAAGCCGCTTTCTTACACGCCAATCGATACAAGCGAGAGATTAAAAGGCTAAGGAAGGTTCGATGTATCTTATGGGTAAGCTGTCTTCATTCTCAAACTCTACATACTTCCATGCGCTGGCATCATTAAGTATTGCATTTAATAACTTATTATTTAAACCATGGCCTGTTTTGTAAGCAACAAGCTCACCAATTAGGCTATGTCCGCCCAAGTAGAGGTCGCCAACAGCATCCAATATTTTATGTTTAAGAAATTCGTCACTGCAGCGCAAGCCTTCAGGATTTAACACTCTATATTCATCTAGCGCGACAGCATTATCCATGCTGCCACCTAAAGCAAGATTCATCGAGTTCATAAGTTCTAAGTCTTTCATAAAACCGAAGGTTCTGGCTCTACTAACTTCGTCAACGTACGAATCAACAGAAAAGTCGAGTTCGACTCGTTGTCTACTGGCCGCGATAGCTGGATGTTCAAAATCAATTTCGAAATTAACTTTAAAGCCGTCATGAGGCCTAAACTCTGCCCACTTATCGCCGTCTTCGACGCGCACAGTTTTGATCACTTTGATGAATTTTTTAGGGGCATCTAGCTCTTGTACACCGGCACTCTGGAGCAAGAAGATGAAAGGAGATGCACTGCCGTCCATTATAGGAAGCTCGTGGCTATCAACTTCAACGATAATATTATCAATGCCTAAACCAGACAGCGCAGAAGCTAGGTGCTCTACGGTATGAATGGAGTGACCTTCAGCATTAGTGATACAAGTACACAGCATTGTATCTCCAACGGCATCAGCCTTGGCTTGAATGTCTGCGTGCGGTTGTAAATCAACGCGACGAAAAACGATACCGGTGTTCGCAGGGGCAGGACGTAAAGTCATTGTGACTTTGCGTCCTTTATGCAAACCGATGCCCGTCTCTTTAACAGACTCTTTAATAGTACGTTGTTTTATCATTTTGTTTTATTCACCAAACAGAAAAACGGCGCATATTATATTACTCAATCACTTTATTGTCAAAGAGTTACAATATTACAAGCTTTTTTTTAAAAACAGTGACTGTTCAGACCACTACAACTAAACATGAATCTAGTTATAATTTATTAGTCTAATCAGCCTGTTTTCTCAAAAATGCTGGAATATCAAGATACTCTAATTCATTACTTGGTTGAGCTTCGTCGTCTAACTTTAACGCTTGGTTACCATCAGTGCTGCCCGAGGACTTATGGTCTCTTGAACCAGACGTGTAGTCTCTACCTACAGCACTCACGCGCGCATTATCATTGACCAAACTGATGTCAGGCTTGCGTTCTGCGCCGATACCAGTGGCGACAACAGTCACGCGAACTTCATCAGTGAGTTCAGGATCGATGACCGTACCAACAACAACTGTCGCATTTTCTGAAGCAAATGCTTTAACCGCATTACCCACGATTTCATATTCGTCGATAGCAAAGTCTAGGCCTGCTGTGATGTTAACTAAGATGCCGCGAGCACCAGATAGGTCGATATCTTCTAGCAGAGGACAAGCGATTGCAGCTTCTGCAGCTTCTTCAGCTCTATCTTCACCTCTACCAACACCGCTGCCCATCATTGCCGTGCCCATTTCTGACATCACAGTTTTCACATCGGCGAAATCAACGTTGATCAAACCAGGACGAGTAATAAGCTCAGCAATACCCTGTACGGCGCCGCGAAGTACATCATTCGCCGCACTAAAAGCCTGTAGCAAAGGCGTGCCTTTACCCATCACTTTTAAGAGTTTTTCATTTGGGATCGTGATCAATGAATCGACGTGCTTAGAAAGCTCGGCAATGCCTTGATTAGCAAAATCAGAACGCTTTTTGCCTTCGAATGGGAATGGTTTAGTCACAACAGCAACCGTCAATATTCCCATTTCTTTAGCAATTTTAGCCACTTCTGGAGCTGCCCCAGTTCCCGTTCCACCGCCCATTCCAGCCGTAATGAAAACCATATCAGCGCCTTCCAGCGTTTGACGGATTTTTTCACGATCTTCTTGAGCAGCTTCTCGACCCACATTTGGATCGGCGCCAGCGCCTAAACCCTTTGTGACTTCGTTACCAATTTGTAGTTTGATGTGAGCACTCGATGTCTTCAATACCTGCGCATCGGTATTCATGGCGATAAAATCTACGCCTTCGATCATGTGCTGAACCATATATTCGACGGCATTACCACCGCCACCTCCGACGCCAACTACTTTAATGACGGCTTCGTCGCTTTGACTGTCCATTAGTTCGAACATTCTGCTTCTCCGGTATACTGAAACCTATTTCTTTTATTATTTCGGTTTCAAATTGTTTTAGCGCTAACGGTTAAGAGCCCCCTAAAATTCGCCCTTAAACCAGCTTTGGATGCGTTTTAATACGCTTTCTTCGCCTTTCTTTGAAGACGTTCTTTTATTGTTTATATTTTGCTTACCATACTGTAACAGACCCACTGCCGTAGCAAAACAGGCATCATCAACATATTCAGCCAAACCTTTGACTGAGTGAGGCTTCCCAACCCTTACTGGCATTTGGAAAATTTCCTCGGCAAACTCTACAGCGCCTTCCATCTTGGCTGTTCCGCCAGTGATGACAAGCCCTGCAGCAATTTGTTCTTCTAAACCACTCGCTTTGATTTGCTCGTAAGCTAATTCAAATAGCTCTTGATATCTTGGTTCAATCACTTCAGCTAAAGTATGGCGCGACATCACTCTTGCAGGTCGTCCACCAACACTAGGTACTTCAATGCTTTCTTCCATGCTCACCATATCTTTCAGTGCACATGCATATTTTGTTTTAATGTCTTCCGCATTGCTCATTGGCGTGCGAAAAATTTTCGCAATATCGCTGGTAATCTGATTACCCGCTAACGGAATAACTGCCGTGTGGCGAATAGCGCCATCGGTGTAAATCACGATATCCATAGTGCCGCCACCGATATCGATCACGCAGACACCTAGTTCGCGCTCATCATCCGTCAATACGGCGTAACTTGAAGCCAAGGCTGAGAAGATGGTTTGATCGACACTCAAATCACAACTTTCAACACACTTGACCAGATTTTTTGCCATATCTTCAGCGCACGTAATAATATGCGCAGCGGCTTCCATTCTTACGCCCGACATGCCAATGGGATTTTTTATCCCCTCTTGCACATCGATAACAAATTCTTGCGGTAACACATGAAGTAACTTACGTTCGGCTGCCATTGGCACAGAGCGTGCGGCGTGGATAACGTTATCCACATCGTCTTGCGTGACTTCTTGATTATTGATTGGCACCATCCCGCTCTCGTTTTGACACTGAACGTGACGCCCTGAAATTGACATGAATACTGAAGATACACTGCAGTCGGCCATCAATTCCATCTCATTAACCGCTTGTCTTACTGACTGAACAACAAGGTTCAAGTCATTCACACCGCCCTTGTCCATTCCTCGGGACTTGTGTGTGCCAACGCCAATAATACTAATGCTATCATCGTCGAGTAATTCGCCGACAATTGCTTTGATTACGCTGGTTCCGATGTCTAAACCGACAATTAGGTCTCTTTCAGTAGCTTTAGACATGTTTCATATCGCTCATTTTAATCATTATTTTCAGTAATTTCTTGTTCTTTTTTATCATTTTTTTGCCAGCCCACGGCAAGCCCTATATCATACCGCAAATCGATGTAATTAATCGCCTTATTTTGTGCCTGTAACAGCGGAAATATATCGATAAAATTCTGCAATCTATCGATAAACTGCTGACGCCCTATATTTAGGCGTATTCCATTGCTCAGCTCTACTCTCCAAGCGAATCTTTCACTTAAAAATAAAGCGTTAATTGTTAGTCCAGTCGAGCCCAACAGCGACTGCATTGCATTGAATCCGGCTAGTGCCGTTTTTTCACTGCCACCCGGCCCGAATAATTGAGGTAATTTTTTGTTAGGATCACCTCCATCAAAAATATCACCTTCAGTATTCAACAAAAGATCTTCATTCCAAATTGCGACCGGCTGCTGCTCAACGAGATAAATATGCAAACTACTTGGCCAGCGCTTGCGCACTGATGCCCGATAAACCCAAGGCATATCCTCTAAAAGCTGATGTACTTTATTCACGTCTAATGCAAAAAAACTGCCTTTTTGATTCTGTCTGATAAGCGCTTCCATTTCTGCGTCTACCAAAATGCGTCTTTCACCGCTAAAAATAACTTTTTGCACCGGCAGCTGCTGCTCATCTTCAAGCCATTGTTTAACTTGAATACCACCGTAAATAAAACTGACGATCACAAACGTAAAAACGATTAGCCCAACGATTTTATTTGAAGATCCTGTTTCACCTGTTCTTTCATTTTCATCGAATAAATCTATCTCATCATCTAATGAGTCTAACTCATCGCTGGATTCAGTTCGATTTGAGCGATGAACAAGACTGCTGCTGTTCGCGGTATTTCTGCGAACATTGCGTCCAGTTTTTGATAAATCGCCCTTCGTCACTTCGCTACTCCAAACTTGACGTAAGAACTTGCAATACGAGCTGCTCGAAACTCAATCCCGCTTGTTTTGCAGCCTTTGGTACTAAGCTTGTTTCAGTCATACCCGGCACGGTATTGGATTCAAGTAACATGAATTCACCGTGCTCATTACGCATTAAATCAACCCTTCCCCAGCCTCTACCTGATAAGCCTTGAAAAGCACTAAGAGCAAGTTGACCTACCTGTTTTTCAGTCGTGTCGTCTAAGCCACTAGGGCAATGATACTCGGTGGTTTTATCGTTGTATTTGGCATCATAATCATAGAAAACGTGCGGTGTCGCCATGCGAATGGAAGGAAGTGCCACACCGTTCAAAATAGTGACCGTATATTCTGGTCCATTGATATATTGTTCAATTAACACATCGTCATCATATTCAAGCGCTTGTTTTACAGCGCTTTCAAGTTCGTCAGGCTGACTGACTTTCGCCATGCCAATGCTCGAACCTTCACGCGCAGGCTTTACCATCGCAACACCCGACAGTTTTGCTAAAAGTGCAGCATAATCTGGCTTTAAGGCTGCATTTACCTGATCCTTGGTAAGCACCTTATATGGCGCGGTTGGCAATGCTAAAGTTGACCATACTTGTTTCGAATAAACTTTATCCATGGCTAAAGCTGAACCCAAAACGCCTGTACCGGTGTACGGAATACCTAACAACTGCAGAGCACCTTGCATGCTTCCATCTTCGCCGCCGCGACCGTGTAAAATGATAAATGCGCGGTCAAATCCCAGTGCTATAAGATCACCGATTGGATTTTCTGCAGGATCAAACTTATGTGCATCGACACCAGCAGCTTGCAGCGCGTTGAGCACAGCCGTGCCGGATGCCAGACTGACTTTTCGTTCAGCGGAATTGCCGCCGAACAACACAGCTACTTTGCCAAACACGTCCTTGCTAATTGCACCGATGTCGGTTGCGCTTTTTTCGTTTACGCTATTTACTCGTTGGTTCATGCATCGCTCGCTTTTTTCAACAACGCTACTTTACTCAATTCAGCGATGGACAGCGATTGCGCTATTTCACCAATGTTGCCAGCACCTTGTGCAAAAACAACGTCGCCGTCACTTAACACATCAGCTAAAATTTTATATAGGTTCTGCTGTGAACTCACATAAATGGGTTCTAAATTGCCACGTTGGCGAATAGAACGACACAAAGACTTGCTATCGATACCGTCAATAGGTTCCTCACTAGCGGCATAAATATCGAGCAGTAATAGCACATCAACTTGCGACAAAACTTCTACGAAATCTTCGTATAGATCGCGGGTCCGAGAATATCGATGCGGTTGATAAATCATAACCACGCGCTTTTCTTTCCAGTTGTTGCGCGCCGCAGCAATCGTCATTGCAACTTCCGTTGGATGATGACCGTAATCATCGACCAAAATTGTGCTGCCATAGTCCTGAGTAAATTGCCCCAGTACTTGAAAACGACGCCCGATACCTTGGAAACTTTGTAGTGCTAAGAGAATATCTGCATCGCTGATACCTTCATCAGTGGCCACCGCAATAGCCGCTGTAGCGTTCAACACGTTGTGAATACCAGGCAAACTGAGTTTTACATGCAGTGCAGTTTTATCTTTGCGTTTAACCGTAAAGTGGCTGAAATTCAGTTCATATTTAACGTCAATAGCTTGATAATCGTTACCGTCTGCTTGACCATAAGTTAAGTATTTTCTGCCGACTTTAGGCAAGATTTCTTGCACTACTTCGTCGTCACCACAGACAACCGCTAAACCGTAAAAAGGTAAGTTGTGGAGAAACTCGACGTAAGCGTTTTTCATTTTAGAAAAATCACCTTGATACGCTTCGAGATGATCCGCTTCAATATTGGTGATCACCGACAGTGTCGGTTGCAAATGTAAAAATGAAGCGTCACTTTCGTCAGCTTCAGCAATCAGGTATTTACTCGCCCCTAATTTTGCATTCGTGCCGGCACTATTAAGTAGTCCACCGATAACATACGTCGGGTCTAGCTTGGCTTGTGAAAATATGGTCGCTATCAAACTCGTTGTAGTGGTTTTACCGTGCGTACCCGCTACCGCGATGCCATAGCGAAAGCGCATCAGTTCAGCTAACATCTCTGCACGACGAATAATCGGTATACGCAGTTCGGTCGCAATTTGAATTTCAGGGTTACTTTTATTAATTGCGCTGGACACAACAACTGCATCCGCTTGCTGCACATTTTCAGCAGCATGACCTATGAAAATTTCCGCACCTAGCTTGATTAAACGAGCGGTCATGCTGCTATGCTTCATGTCAGAACCTGACACTTGATAGCCTAAATTGAGCACAACTTCGGCAATGCCACCCATTCCCGCGCCACCGATACCAATAAAATGCAGTTTTTGCACCCGACGCATTTTGTGCGGCATCAATGCCACACTATTGTCGCTTTGCTCAGTGGTTGACTCAGCAATAGATTTCTCAATAGCTTTTTTACTAGGTCGCTCAACCGCGCCTGCTGGTGAATTATTTTCAATACTCACAATGTGTCCCTTAAACCTTCCTGCATAATAGCAGAGGCTACTTTGAGTGTGGCGTCTTGAATACAAAGCGCTCTCGCTTTGCGCCCCATCTCTTTTATCTTATCTGGATTTGACAACAAGGCATCTAACTGCGAATACAAGTTTTCCGCAAGTTTGTCTTGCTGAATGAGTATTGCGGCATCGTTGTCACTCAATGATCTCGCATTGTAAGTTTGATGATCGTCGACTGCAATTGGTAAAGGCACAAAAATAGCGCAACTTTCAGTGGCCGCAACTTCAGCAACTGTCAACGCGCCGGCGCGACATATCACTATGTCAGCCTTAGCAAATTCAGCAGGAATGTCATCGATGAATTCAATTACGCTATCGTCTGGCTGCGTGTATTGCGCTTTGACCGGCTCTGATTTGCCCTTGCCCGCTTGATGCACAACACTTATGGTATATTTTTGACGAAGTTGCGTGACCACTTTAGGGATTTGTTGATTTAACGCCAGCGCGCCTAAACTGCCACCTACAATGAGAAAGCGATAAGCGTTGTCAGCGTGCTGCGTTTTAGCTGCGTGAAAAAACTCCGCTCTTACTGGGTTACCTACAAACTCGACATTGCTCGGTGACCGACTCGCATTGGCAGATGCCTGCACGTTGAAACCACACAGCACCCGTTTTGCAACTTTAGCCAACCATTTATTGGTCATGCCAAATACAGCATTTTGTTCATGTATAACAATCGGAATACCTAATGTCCAAGCTGCAATGCCGCCGGGACCACTTGCGAAACCACCCATACCTAGCACTGCATTTGGCTGCAAAGTTTTAAGCATTTTTCTGGCTTGCCAAACTGCTGAAATCAGCATAAACGGAGAGAAAATCTTCGCTGCAAGGCCTTTCCCCCGAACGCCTTTTACATCCAAAAAATGAATGGGAAAGCCATGTTTAGGAACAACGTCAGCTTCCATTTTATCCGCGGTACCAAACCACTCTATTCGCCAACCTTGTTTTGTCATTTCGTGTGCGACTGCTAAGCCAGGGAAAACATGTCCGCCTGTTCCACCTGCCATAACAACTAGCAATGGCTTACGTGAAGGATTGGATTTCTTCAACACATCACCATGGCTATACTGCTTTTTTTGCTTTGACGCTGAGTTTCCTTGAATATCGGTAACCTTAGACATTATCAGCAGCCTCTTCGGTAACCTGAGATTTTTTTTGTTCCGCCTTTCTGCTGCTGCCTTTCTTATTCGTTCTTTTGCTACCGCCACGCTTGAGTGCCTGCACACCATCAACTCTTAATTCGAAGTCGATGCGCAACAAAATGGCAACCGCAACTGACATTACAATGAGTGAAGAACCGCCGTAACTGACAAGCGGCAAGGTTAAACCTTTAGTTGGTAAGATACCTGTACTTGCCCCTACATTAACGGCAGTTTGGAAACTGAACCAGATTCCAATACCGTAAGCTAAAAACCCATCGAAAGGACGTTCTTGCGCCATCGCCCGATTGCCAATACGAAGCGCGATGGCAACCATGGAAAGGATCAATATCAACACGACTAACACGCCGATGTAACCGAGCTCTTCGGCCAATATTGCCATGATAAAGTCGGTATGGGCTTCGGGCAAAAACTCGAGTTTTTGCAGGCTATTCCCTAAACCTTGACCAAACCAAGAACCTCGACCGTAAGCCATTAATGACTGAGTCAACTGATAACCAGAACCAAATGGATCGGCCCAAGGATCGAGAAATGCAGTCACACGTTTAACTCTGTAGGGTTCAAAAAGTATGAGAG
The DNA here is from genome assembly GCF_000226565.1 of Glaciecola nitratireducens FR1064. Taxonomy (NCBI): domain Bacteria; kingdom Pseudomonadati; phylum Pseudomonadota; class Gammaproteobacteria; order Alteromonadales; family Alteromonadaceae; genus Brumicola; species Brumicola nitratireducens. The sequence continues at coordinate 2,987,403 of NC_016041.1, forward strand.
CAACAACCGCTAAAACGCCGGTAAAAACTAGACCAAAGAACTGCCATAATTTAGCACCAGCCAAAAACAATAAACCGATGGTAGTGGCAAACATAACAATAACCGTGCCCAAATCTGGTTGATTCAGCAATAGCACTGCGAGTAAGAAAAAGACGGCTAATGGCTTAACAAATCCCTTAAAATTTTCAGTAATTTCTTCGTATCTTCTCACCAAGTAGCCAGCTAAATAACAAAAGAAAAACAGCTTAGCGGGTTCAGCGGCCTGTATCGTAATTGGACCAATGACAATCCATCGTGTGCTGCCATTCACGGTGCGGCCAATGATAAGCACGGCAACTAATAAAACGATGGCGAATAAAAGTAGATACGGGTTGGCAACCCGCCAGAAGTTCATCGGCAGATTCAGTACGATCATAGCAGCGATGATTGCAATACCAATATAGATGGCGTGGCGAATAGCGAAGTAAAATGGATTGCCATGCAGCCTCTCAGCAATCGGCATTGAGGCCGAGGTGACAATCACAAAACCAATAGCAAACAATGTTAATGCGATTAACACCAAAACAAGATCGTACGGACGATTTTGATTAATATCGCTATCAGCTAAGCTTTCATGCCTTGCAGCAAAAAGGGCAGACAATCTAGTGCTCGCTTGCATATTGGTATTCGCCATTATGCCACCTGCTCTTTCACTGCATTCACAAAAACATCGCCTCTTTCTTGATAGTTGCTAAACATATCAAGGCTCGCGCATGCTGGGGAAAGCAGAACGACGGCGTTTTCATAATCCGCTTTTTGCAACAGCGAAATTGCTGTTGATACGGCTTGCTGAAGATCACGAACGCGAATGGCTTTAGGTACAAGCTGGATGAACTTTTGCGCATCTTTGCCCAATACGATGAGGTGTTTAACTTGAGTATCGATCAATTCTTTCAGTGGCAATAAGTCAACACCCTTTGCGTCGCCGCCGGCAATAAGCACGAGATAATCATCAGAATTTTTAAAGCAGGCTAAAGCAGCTTGGCAGGCGCCAACGTTCGTTGCCTTCGAATCATTGATCCACGAAATGTTTGACACTTTATCGCCATCAATTTTGTTCGACGCATGGATAGTTTGAAAACGATGCGGCAAACCTTGATAAGCACAAATGGCTTCAATAGTTAGCTTTCTATCGAGCATCAGTTGATCGCATATAGCGAGCACGATCATGGCGTTAATATAATTATGAGCACCTTTTAGCTGCAGGTCAGACAGCATAAACAAGCTTACACCGTTAAATTGAACAAAAGGCTCAGATGTTTTTTGATCTTTGCTAATTGAATAACCTGTGTCTGTGCTTTTTAAACCAACTTCAGCGCATATTCGCTTTGTTTTTTGCCGAGTTTCTTGGTCGCTGTTGACGGTGTTGTTTCCAACATGACTTTCAGGATAACTAAGCACCTCATCTCGACATGCAATTATATTTTTGCTCATACTGAAAATGCGTTGTTTAGCTAATTTGTATGCATCAAAACTACCGTGACGATCTAAATGATCTTCAGTAATATTCAGAATAGTCGCAAATTCAAGCCGCAGTGATTCAGTCATTTCTAACTGATAGCTTGATAGTTCCAACACCACGATATCTAGTGGTTTTACTCTGCTCGCTTCTTCTAACAATAGGTCAATTGCGCATTTGCCATAGTTTCCTGCCAGTTCAACCTGTAAACCTGCATGGGTAAGCACTTTGCCCAACATGTCTGTTACCGTAGTTTTACCATTTGAACCTGTAATGCCAATTAACGGTGTTTTATTAAACCAAGCGAATAGTTCGATGTCACCGATGAGAGTACCGCCTTGTTGACGATATTGTTGAAAGCAAGGCTGATGCGGATTAACGCCAGGGCTGACAACCACAATTGAAAATTCAGATAAGGACATTGAAGGCTCAAAAACAGCGGCACTAACATTTTTCTCGTCAATCAGCTCTTCGTCGACCTTAGCTTGAATATTTATATCGCGGTCAAGCACACATACTTTTGCCTCTTGAGAAAGCAAAAACCGGACACATGCGCGCCCGGTAATACCATAGCCTATAACGGCAATTGATTGATGTGCCAAATCCCTATTCATTTATCTCAGCTTCAAAGTTGCCAGTCCAATCAGGACTAAAATTAATGAAATAATCCAAAACCGCACAATCACGCGAGGTTCCGGCCAGCCTTTTAATTCGTAGTGATGATGTATTGGTGCCATTCTAAAAATACGTTTGCCCCGCATTTTAAAAGATCCAACTTGCAGTATCACAGAAAGTGCTTCAACGACGAAAACGCCTCCCATGACAATAAACACGATTTCTTGACGTACTAAAATGGCTAATAATCCGAGTGTTGCGCCTAAAGAGAGTGAACCAACGTCGCCCATAAAAACTTGGGCTGGATAAGTGTTGAACCATAAAAATCCGAGGCCCGCGCCGACGATTGCCGTGCACACAATCACCAACTCGCTGGTCATAGGTATAAACGGAATATTGAGATAGGCTGAAAAGTTAATGTTTCCGGTGACATAAGCGAAAATAGCAAATGCACCCGCAACTAAAATGATAGGAACAATAGCTAATCCATCCAGCCCATCGGTCAAGTTCACCGCGTTACTGGTGCCAACTAAAGCAAAGTAGGCAATAACCATGTAAAACACACCGAGTTGTGGCATCACTTCTTTGAAAAACGGAACTATTAATGCAGTTTCTGCAGCAATTTGAGGGTTAGCCGTGTAGTACAAAAATGCTGAAACGACGACAGCGATCACCGACTGCCAAAAATACTTCCAGCGCGCAATTAAGCCTTTAGGATCTTTACGTACTACTTTTCGGTAGTCGTCAACAAAACCCACTAAGCCATACGCGACGATAACAACGAGCGTTACAACAACATATTTATTGGTTAGGTCTGCCCATAAAAGAACGCTAATTAATATAGCAGCTAAAATAAGCAAGCCCCCCATTGTGGGAGTGCCTGCTTTTGACAAGTGACTTTGTGGTCCATCATCACGCACAGTTTGTCCAATCTGCATCGTTTGCAACCAGCGGATCATCTTTGGACCAATGAGAATAGCGATTAACAAGGCGGTTAACGTGCTCAAAATAGCACGCAGGGTTAAGTATTGTACGACGTTAAATCCGGCATCGAACTTTGATAGCCACTCGGCTAGCCAAATTAACATGCTATACGCTCCCTACGCCTTTCGAACTTTCCCACAGGGCTTTCCTCGATTGCTTTTGCAACTAATTCCATTTTTGAACTTCTCGACCCTTTCACTAAGATACTGATGTCTCTCTGCTCACCAAATAAATTTTCATTTAGCATTGAAACAAGTGATTCTTTGTTGTCAAAGTGAAACCCATTTTCGTTAAAAACTTCGCTTGCGTAGTGACTTAAAACACCGATTGAATATATTGAAGTAATCCCTTTTGATTTGGCGTACTCACCCACTTGCTCGTGATAATAGCTTGCCTTATCACCCAGTTCAGCCATGTCGCCAAGCACCAAAACACGGTTACCAGGAAAGGTTGCCAACAAATCAATGGCTGCATTTACTGACGCAACGTTTGCGTTGTAGGTGTCATCTAAAAGACGAACCTGGTTGGTCAACTGCTTCACATTTAATCGCCCGCCTACTTCGCGCATATTGAATAAACCGAGCTGCACTTCTTCTAAACTTGCGCCAACGCAAATAGACATTGCTGCTGCGAGCAAGGCGTTACCGACGTTATGCGTGCCGGGAATACTTAACCGTATTGCCGCTCTGCCAGCGGGACAAACTAACTCAAACTCAGCACAGCCATCCATGCCCATAGCAATATCTTCAGCATGATAGTCGCCGTCTTCCGACTCTGGAGAGAATGTTAAACAATTCAAATGCGAGGTTTTACCTTCCCAAAATGAATAAAACTGGCTGTCGCGATTGAGTATTGCCGTACCTGTTGTACCAAGCCCTTTGAAGATTTCACTCTTAGCTCTAGCCACACCAAACAAACTACCAAAGCCTTCAAGGTGTGATGCTGCTGCATTGACAATAGTCGCCACGTCAGGCTTAACCAAATTAGTGGTATAGGCAATTTCACCCAGATGGTTTGCGCCCATTTCAATCACGGCATATTCGTGCTGTTTTTCAAGTCGCAATAAGGTGAGGGGAACACCAATGTCGTTGTTATAATTACCCTTAGTGAAAAGTACTTTACCCTTCACTGACAAAATAGATGCCACCATCTCTTTTACTGTTGTTTTACCACTACTGCCAGTAATACCAACGGTTTTAGGGTTAACTTCTTGCTTGACGGCGGCACCCAGTTTACCTAAAGCGATTTTGGTATCGTCAACTAATATCAACGGCAGTGGACAGTCAACAAGACGGTTAACAATAACCGCTGCGGCACCTTTTTCGAGGGCTTTAAATAAGTGTTCGTGAGCATCGTGATTAGGACCCACCAGCGCGATGAACAAATCACCGGGCTCTAATGTTCGCGTATCCGTGCTAACGCCTTTAATTTGCAGTTCTTCGACGCTTTTTGTATTGAGGCTTCCCTCTACTTTTTCAGCAATCCAAGATAATGAAACGGAAATCATCCTCTTAACTCCATGGTTAATTGTTTAACATATTCCCTCTCATTGTAATATTCGCGTACTGAGTTCAATTCGAGGTATTCTTCATGGCCTTTTCCTGCAACCACAATCAAATCGTCAGAATGACTATTCAAATAAGCGTGCTTGATTGCAGAGGTTCTTTCTAAATCTATACTTAGTTTTGACTTTTTTGTTATACCTTGCTGGATATCAGCAATGATATCTTCAGGCAGTTCGCTGCGACTGTTGTCTTGCGTAAGAATTATTTTATCCGCCAAATCTTCAGCCACTTTGCCCATTTGACTGCGTTTAGCGTTATCGCGATCGCCACCACAGCCAAAGATCACGATTAACTGTCCAATGACATGCTGACGCGCCGCCAATAGCGCCTGTTTAAGCGCATCTGGAGTATGTGCATAATCGACAATCATATTGCCATGCTTCGCCGACTCGAAGACTTCCATCCGTCCCGGTACACCGGCTAAGTGAGAAACGGCATTAACTAGTTGCTCAAAACTACCGCCTTGCAGAAGCAGCGCGCTCAGTGCAGTCAGTAAATTAGCAATGTTAAATTGACCGATTAAAGGAAGAGAAACGGCTGCATTCCCCCAACTTGTTTCAAGTTCAAACTCACTTCCATTAGGCGTAAAACGAGGATTTAGCGCAATGCAGTAAGTAAAGTTTTGAGGATGCTTCGCATACAACTGAAGCAATGCTTCTGATGAAGGTTGCTCGACCGCACAAAGGCAAATAGTAGTGTCCCGGGGCGCTTCTTCAATCCAATGGTGACTTTCTTTATCATCAGCATTTAAGACGACATATCGCACGCCGTCCTGTTTAAGTAAAAGACGTTTCGCCTGCGCATACTCTGCTAAGCTAGGATGATAATCTAGGTGATCTTGGGTTAAATTGGTAAAGGCTGCGACCTCAGTTTTAAAGCTGCTGAGTCTTTTTTGATGCAGACCATGTGATGATGCTTCAATACAAAGACGTTTTCCTCCCCGGTGTGCAACTAAATGAGCTAAGTAATGCACTGAGGCAATATCTGGAGTGGTATTTATGGTGTCTGAAATTTTGACGGCAGCTTTTCCTTTGGCATAAAAAGCAACACCCATAGTGCCTATTGTGCCAGCATCTTCACCACATGCTGCCGACAGCTGAGCGCAAATGTGGGCAACCGATGTTTTCCCGTTAGTGCCGGTAATGGCAACGCACTGTAGTTTGTTGGAAACATACTGATGGAAGGCACTGCATATTGAACCGATGTGTTTTTCTAGTTCATAAAAACGGACGATGAGTGCTTCCCCAACGCTCTCCTTTTCACCATGCTTTTCAGTATTGTCGGTATTAACGAGAATGAATTTGGCACCATTATCGAGCGCATTTTGAATGTATTTATTGCCATTAACATGAGTGCCTTGATGCGCAATAAACATCGAAGCTTGATCCGCTTCGCGACTGTCCAATACAATATTGTCAATCTTAATATCTGCAATGTCAGTATCAGCAATTGAAATGTCAAAAATCGCCAGTACTGAGGCGATTGAACGAGTATGTAACTTATCTTCATTGGACGTCATGCTGACCCCCTCTGTGGATACTCGCGGTCTTCGCGTTGTCGTCAGGCGGCACATTCAGCATTTGCAACGTACCCGACACTATCGCTGAAAACGTAGGTGCCGCTGTGTCGCCAGCGTGATATAAGTCGCCGCCTGGTTCGTTGATCAACACAACCACTGCTATCTGTGGATCAGAAACGGGGGCAATACCCGCGAAAATATTAACGTATTCTTCTCCGTATCCGCCAGCTACCGCCTTTCTGCTCGTTCCGGTTTTACCCGCAACACGATAACCAGGTACTCTTGCTTTTGTGCCAGAGCCACCTTCCTGCGTCACGCTTTCCATCATTTCCAATACAGCCATTGCATTTTCATGGCTAACGACGCGCTCTGGTAATTCTAATGCTGGCTCGTTCGACTTAATAATCGACAACGGTACTTTTACTCCGCCGTTTGCGATAGTTGCATACATTCTGGCAAGCTGAGCCGTCGTGACCGAAATATTGTAGCCGAATGATAACGATGACAGCTCGTGCTCAGACCAACGGTTACGCTCGTGAAAAATCCCGTTTGATTCTCCCACCATGTTGGTGCCGGTATCGCTCATTAAGCCCATATTATAATAGGTATCCATGAGAAAGTTTTTGTCTACTGACAACGCCAACTTCGAGGTGCCCATGTTGCTAGATTTCTGAATAATTTCTGTAAGAGTAATTTTTCCATAGTTGCGCGGGTCCTCCACTCGGCTGCCGCCCAAACGCATCCAACCGGGTGATGTGTCAACAATAGAGTCTTTTTGAACCGTGCCATATTCCAATGCAGCTAGTACTGCAATTGGCTTTAGTGATGAACCGGGCTCAAAAGCATCCGTTATCGCTCTGTTGCGTAAGCGGTGATTTGATACTGTTGCACGGTCGTTTGGGTTATATGATGGCGTATTCGCTAACGCGAGAATTTCACCCGTATGCACATCAACAATCACCACTGATGCCGACGCTGCTTTAAAGTAAAGTGTCGCTTCTTTAAGTTCGCGGTAAGCGAGCGCTTGAATGCGTTGATCAATAGTCAGCATTAAATCACCGGCTTTTTCACCGGCGTGCTGCTCAATAATTTCAACTTGACGGCCCTTTGCATCACGACGAATTTTACGTTTATCGGGTGTGCCTGTTAACCAGTCGTTATACAGTTTCTCAATGCCTTCAATACCTTTGTCATCGACATTGGTAAAGCCGATGACATGCGAAGAAACTTCTCCGGTCGGATAATACCGTTTAGATTCATTACGCAAATAGATACCGGGGATAGCCAACTCTTCAACAAAATTAGCCATTGCTGGCGTTACTTGGCGTTGAATATATACAAATCGGCGCTTCGGATTATCGACCTTGTCATAAAGACTTTGCACATCTCGACCTAACACTTCAGCCAGCGCTTGGAATCGGCGAGTATCAAGTGACTGCGTTTCACCGGTATCGCTATCAAAGGCGTTGACTACTTTCGGATCGGCCCATATTGCTTTTGAAGGTACGCTTACAGCGAGCTGTTCGCCGTGTCTATCGGTTATCAAACCGCGGTAGCTGGGATTATCACGCACTCGAATAGTGCGATTATCGCCTTGTTGGATTAATAGATCGGGCTCTATTACCTGAATGAAAGCGGCTCTTGCGGCTAAACAAACAAAGACTAATATCACGCTAAACAAGATCGTGAGAAAACGCCATTGCATGAGCATAGGAGACGTATTTTGTTTGGCTTGGCGGTCTTTGCTTGTTGCTCTTTTAGCAGATACACGCCGATTCGCGTTACCTGCCATTCGGTTTCCCTCGCACCAATACCTCGTCTTCCGGACCCGGACGACGCATATTTAGGTTTTCACTCACTAGCTGCTCAATGCGGTTATGCTCAGTTAAGGCACTTTGTTCAATGATGAGGTGACGCCACTCAACATCTAACTCATCTTTTTCTTGAATTAAAGACTCATGCTGCATCGACAATTGACGATTGTGATGGGCACTCAATACCACACCTATTGCGGTTGCAATAACAGCAATGAACAAAATAACCTTTAACAAATTACGACCTAAATCAGAGGTAATAAGCAACAGCAAGTTGAAGTTGGTACTGGGCATGTTCATAATTTTTCCGCCACTCTAAGCACTGAACTGCGAGATCGCACGTTTTGCGCAATTTCTTCAGCGGAAGGTTTAACGGCTTTACCGATGGCTTTCACCACCTTGTCTGCATCAATCTCATGCTGCATTATTGGCATACCATGAGGAACATCTTTACCCTTGCTCATTGTTCTAATAAAGCGCTTTACCACTCTATCTTCAAGCGAATGAAAACTGATGACCGCTAATCTACCGCCGCTCTTAAGTACTTTGACCGCACCTTCTAAGCCTTGGTTCAATTGATCTAGTTCACCGTTAATAAAAATCCTAACGCCTTGGAAACTTCGAGTAGCTGGATGCTTAAATTTATCCTTTACTGGCACCGCTTTATCAATAAGTTGAGCAAATTCAGACGTAGTTTCTAAGGGTTTAATGACTCTTTGTTCGAGAACGGCATGGGCAATTCGCTTGCCAAATTTTTCTTCGCCATAGGTTTTTAATACCATGGTGATTTCTTCAAGACTGGCTTTATTTAACCAATCGGCGGCACTGATACCGCTAGATCGGTCCATACGCATATCCAGTGGACCGTCTTTTTGAAAGCTGAAGCCGCGAGTGGCATCATCTAGCTGTGGGGACGACACCCCTATATCCATTAATACACCATCAATGTTGCACATCAGCTCAAGTTCGTTGACCACGTCTTCAATGTTTGAAAATGCGACGTGATGAATGCTGAATCTAGGGTCGTCGATAAAACGTTGAGCAGACATAATTGCAGTATCGTCACGATCCAATGCAATGAGCCTGCCTTTACTTGAAAGTTGTTTGAGAATTGCAGCGCTATGACCGCCGCGCCCGAACGTAGCATCAATATAAATGCCATCTGGCTTAATGTTTAAGCCAGCGATTGATTCATTGAGTAGTACTGCGCGATGAACAAACGTGTCGGTTGTCATAGTGAGAAATCCTGAAGACGTTCAGTAAGCTCAAATTGACCTTGCTTTTCGGTTTCGATGTCTTCAGAAATTTGTTTCTGCCAAACGTCCGCATCCCAAATCTCAAATTTATTGAGCTGGCCAACAAGCATGATTTGTTTGTCGAGAGCGGCATGTTGACGAAGTGTAGGAGCGAGTAATATACGCCCGCTTTTGTCCATTTCGCCTTCCATTGCATAGCCGAGTAACAGGCGTTGAAGACGACGTTCTTGTGGATTAGTACTAGAAAGCTTACTAAGTTTAAGCTCAATTTCCTCCCATTCGGGGAGGGGGTAAAGTAGCAAACAGTTTTGTGACGTATCGATAGTGCAGACCAGCTGTCCCTGGCAATCATCCAACAGCGACTGACGATACCTTGTAGGTATCGTTAGCCGACCTTTGCTGTCCAGATTAATTGCGTTAGCGCCGCGGAACATTCCCCTAGCCTTTTATTATTATTAGTAGCTCATATTTTTATTATTTTTATTAAGCTGGTTGCACATTATCGAAAAAAACCATTTTTCGCCACTTTGACCCACTTTTGACAGTTTATGTACCATCATGCCCCACTGTCAAGCACATTTGCATCAAAGTTGGTAAATAGTTACAACCCTGAACTGTACATAAACACAGGCTTTGCATAAATTTAAGATATAAAAAAACCACCCGAAGGTGGTTTTTACGTTAGTTTTTAGCTGCTTATATTTTAAGCGCTTAACTTAGCTTTTCTTTTCTTCTTTCGCTTCTTTGTCTTCTTTCGGCACCGGTCTAATCTGAACTGTTTTGATCGGCTTGTCGCCTTTGTTCGATAATTCAACTAAACGGTTCAATTGAGCCAACGACATCATCACTGCATACATCGCGCCTAAGAAACCGGCTTTATGTAATTCAAGAATAACAGTATCGTCTAGTTCATTAAGCTTCTTCTCATTGATGCTCATGATACCTGTAACGTTACGAGCTGTTCCATCTTGGTACTGTATACCAATTTGAATATTCTCTAGCAGGTCAAGCTCCACAACGCGTTTTACGAAACGTTGGTTCAGCATTTCACTGTTTGCTAATTCTGCTAGGAATTGTTGACGATTTTTTAAGAAATCAGTCGGTTCGCCGTCTTCAGTGAATAAAGCTTCACCTTCATCCGCAACTAGATGACTGTTTTCATCGAAGAATACACCCAACTTGTCGCCGTCAGGACGAATATCAAAAGGATAACGCTGTATATTCAATGGTACATGTGGCCCCTGCCATCTTTCTTCTGACCAAAACAAGTTAACGTTCTGATCAACACCAAGCATTGCGACAGTGTGAATATTTTTGTTAGTCGGATCTTCAATGAAGACTACTGGCATTGTTGATGCCAAATGCGCGAACTCACGAATAGTTGCGGCTGCGAGATGCGTCTCTTTTGCGAAGCTAAGATCTAGTTGAGGAATGATTTTTAGATCTTTGTGCTTTGTTTTGTCCAACGGAATATAATTAATAGCCATGTTGTTTTAGTTCTCTTTACTTGTTTTTGATGCGGCTATTTCTAATCGTTAGCACTACATCGTTCAGTCATGAAACTGCCATGAAAGGTTTACGAATAACCAGTTTCATGACGATGAAAATTCGAATCTTACCCAAAGGATAAAGATGTTGATTATCGCTTAAACAAAATTAGAAGTCACTCTGTAACCTAATATTAACAAGTAAAATTAGGCTTTTTTTGTGTTAAGTTGCACAATACTTCACAGGTGACTGATATCGCCAACTTGAAAGCGTACAATTTTTATTCTAATTGTGATAATTAATCGTTTTCAGTAAAACAACAATTAAAAGCAAAAGAAATACACAAAAGTAACTGACTAAGAATACCTTTTAAAATAACTAATCCAAAAGGACTGCCAATGCGAAAACAATCCACCGCTATCTTGACGATACTGTCATCACTAATGCTAACTGCTTGCAATGCAACAGTCTCAGCACCAATTAACGAAACCAACGCTCAGGCAGCAAAACGAATCACGCAACAAAATATTATTGTTGATGGACATATAGATGTGCCCTACCGACTGCAAAATCAATGGGTAGACGTAACAAAAAGTACAGAAGATGGCGATTTTGATTACCCAAGAGCAGTCGAAGGAGGCTTAAATGCGCCTTTTATGTCCATCTACGTCCCTGCAAGCTTGGATAACTCCCCTGAGTCGACAGCTTTGGCACACAGGTTAATTGACTATGTTGAAGCCATTGTGGGCCGTGCTCCCGATAAATTTGCGTTGGCATATTCTGTGGCCGATGTAGAGCAAAATTTCAAAGATAATAAAATTTCGCTGCCGATGGGGATGGAAAACGGTTCCCCTGTGCAAGGTTCTCTCGACACCTTACGCATGTTTCATGAACGCGGAATACGATATATCACCTTGGCCCATAGCCAGAGCAACCACATTAGCGATTCCTCTTACGACCTGCGTAGGCAGTGGAAAGGCTTAAGTCCTTTCGGCAAGGAAATGGTGCTGGAAATGAACAAACTTGGCATCATCGTTGATATCTCACACGTATCAGACGCTGCATTTTATCAGGCAGTTGATATAAGCATAGCCCCTGTCATTGCGTCACATTCATCGTTACGAACGTTTACGCCTGGGTTTGAACGCAATATGAACGACGACATGATTAAAGCCTTAGCAAAAAACCAAGGCGTTATTATGATTAACTTCGGCTCAAGCTTTGTGAGCCCTGTAGCACGCTCATGGCGTGACAACCGAACGCAAAAAGCAGACGAATTAGCCAAAGTGTTTGGTAAAGATAGTCAAGAAGTTAAAGACTTTGAGGAAAAATATAACACTGAAAGTCCTTACCCATTTGCCACTCTTGAAATTGTGCTTGATCATATTGACCACGTGGTACAGTTAGTCGGGATTGACTATGTTGGTATCGGCTCTGATTACGATGGTGTGGGCGACTCATTGCCGATTAATCTCAAAGATGTTTCTGACTTTCCGAACTTGGTAGAAGGATTACTAGAGCGCGGGTATTCCGAAAACGACATTAAAAAGATCCTGAACGAAAACGTGCTGCGCGTATGGCGTGACGTTGAGGCGGTTGCGAAAGCAAATTAGCAACAACTGAAGTAAAGATAATCTGCACTGCCATCGGTTTATAAAACCTGAAGGCAGTGTTAACTTTAGTTGCAGCAAACTCGCCTTGTTAATGTATAATCGCGTAAATTAATTTAGAGGTATCTCGCAATGAAACTAATCGTACGAAATCTAGCACGAACTACAACCCAAGAGTCGCTTAACGCGCTTTTTACCGAGATTGGCTCAGTGCAATCTTGTAGTGTCGTGATGGATAAAGCGACGGGCAAATCGAAAGGATTTGCGTTTGTTGAAATGCCAAAAAATGGTGAAGCTAAAATAGCGATCGGTAAACTCAATAACATTGAACTTGACGGTGTTAAAATACGCGTCAAGAAAGCTGAACAACATGCAGGCGATGCAAGTAACAAAGACGAGAGCACTGACATTTAGCAGCACTCTTTTAGTATATCAAAGGCACTGCCTGCGATAATTTGCTTAAACAGCCTTGAGTATTTGAGGCTTACAAGCTTCGATTGCAAGCTGCAGCTGTGACTCAAAAAAGAAGTCATCCTCTAAATCCAAGGTTGCGGACAATTCTAATAAGCTAGAGTACAATCTTGGACTTGCTATTAGCTCAGCGGCCTCGACGCTCAAAATACTAACGTCTTCGTAAGTTTTCCATTCATTTAATAGCAGTTCTTGTGCTCTATGATCTTTTCTATTTGCCAGCCCGACTAATGCCTCACCTCTAATCTCGCTGTCATCGTCAGACGTGCCTTTCACTAGTGCTTCTCTTATTTCAGGTGTGTCCGTGTCTATTTGTGTGCCCAATCCAAACATCGCCCAATTTCTCGTCTCTGGATCATCATCGCAAGTTAACATTAACATCGTATCGATAGCTTCTTTCGAGGTGTGACCTAGCAATGCAAATACGACTCCGTTCCTAATTTCTGTACTAGGATTTTTTGCGAGTTCAATAACGTGAGTGATTGCTCTTGGATCAGAGCGATGACCAAGAGCAACACAAGCGCAATAAACAACACTATCAACTTTATCCTTTAGTGCCGATATGAGTAAACTGACACTCTCGTCTAAAAACGTTTCGTCGCGCCAGCCCAATTGGCCTAATATGTCGGCACCAACTGTCCGGTCGAGTGGATCGTCACTGCAGAGATAGGCTTTTCCTAGTCGAAATTCTTCTTCGCCACCTCGATAATGAACCAGAGCAAGGCTGTTATCCCAACTGCCCTCCCAACCGCTGTCTCGATATTCCTGCTCAATTGCTCGTCTGTACCTTTCGACGACAGAAATACTGGTTTCACTTTTATTTTCATACTTTAAGTCAAAGCGAACCTTTTTCAAGCCTAACTACCTTTTAACTGTTGAACAAAAAAATAATCTAACATTGCCATCATATTGTTAAATAAAGGATTAGGTTTTGGCACTGCGCAGCGTTCACTGATGTTGAGCTGCGTTTTATCTACTTTAAGACCAACCATCATCATAGGACTCACGACCAAATCCTGATGGCAGGTGTCATAAGAGCTATCAATGGTGAAAACCTGATGATCACCCTTAACCTTGCTCATTAGCGCCTCGACTCCGGAGTAAGGCGCTATAATGTCGGCAAGAGAGTGCGCAACAAAAATTGGCTTTGAAACGGTGCTACTGTCCAATAAATCACGCACTTCAAAAATAACATCCGCAAGCGTTAGTCCAGCGTAACCCGCTACCTCAGGATAACGATAAGGATGTGGGCCCGCGCTAACAAAATCACCGTCGACAATTTTAGCAATCCACTTCATTCCCCATATTTTGCCTAGATTCTCTGCGCTATCAGAGAGTGCCAGCGCAGCGGAAAACAACAACAGACCATCTACCTCTTCTGGATGCAGCAGCATGTATCGAGTTGCGAGTGTTCCCCCTGTTGAAAAACCACCAATGTAGTTTTTTTCTGAATAAGAGCTAACCAGCTCCATGATGCTATTAACATGCATGTACCAGCGTTGCTGTAAATTGGGATCGCGCATATCGCTCGCTGCATTCAATTTGCCGTGGCCCGGATTAAGCGGAGCGACTACTGTAAAGCCCATACTATTCAAATGTTCCGCCACTCCACGCACCGAAAATGGCGAGTCTGATAGACCATGAAAGAGCACTACGATCGGGGCGCGCTGCCGTTTACCGGTTTGACTAGGCGTGCCTTTCGAATACAGAATAAATGGAGAATTGCCTTCATTTCGCAGTGCCGGTGAACACACTTTGTATTCATACAAGCCTACACTGTCTTCACAAGGTTTGACGCTTCCCAATTCTGTTTGATAGAGAGTCGAAAAATCTTCAAAAAGCTGCACCGGCAAAGCAAGTCGGCTACCTTCAGGCTCTTGCGCTTGAACAGCAGTATTCCAAAAGCCTACAAATACAATAAAGATTATGGCTTTAATATGGTTAAAACTCGTCATTTTCGCGATACTAAATCCCATCAAATATTATTCCTGTCTATGCATTTTTTAATTCTAGCTGGGTTTATGCTAAATACTATGTTGCGGAGTCTACGGCATTTTATCCTCTGCAAAAACAAAAAAGGCACAGTCTTTAAACATGTGCCTTGAAATAAATAGGTTTTGCTAATCAGTGAGTCGAGCTAGACGCTCTTTAGATAAGCTTCAAGTTCTTCAGAGCCGCCAATATGCTTACCGCCAATAAATATCTGTGGAACCGTATCACGACCAGACACTGCCTTTAATGAAGCAAGCGTCGCTTGAGTTCCTAGCACGATCTCTTCAAAGTCATATCCTGAATCTTTAAGCATGACTTTAGCCTTAGCACAGAACGGACAACCTGGCTTAGTAAACAGTGACACTTCTTCTGGTGCTTTTGCTCCTGGTGAAAGGTAGGCAAGCATAGTATCAGCGTCAGACACCTCAAATGGGTCACCCGGTATATTCGGCTCGATAAACATTTTTTCTACCACGCCATCATCAACTACCATGGAATAGCGCCAGCTTCTTTTACCAAAGCCAATGTCGCCTTTATCCACTAGCATTTCCATACCATGAGTAAATTCACCGTTACCATCTGGAATAACCGTAATGTTTTCAGCTTCTTGGTCAGCAAGCCACGCATTCATAACGAATGTATCATTGACCGACATACAACAGACTTCGTCGATGCCTAGCTTCTTGAAGGTGCTAGCTAATTGATTATAACGCGGTAAATGGGTAGATGAGCATGTCGGGGTAAAAGCGCCTGGAAGAGAGAATAAGATAACCCTCCTACCGCTGAAGATTTCTTTTGACGACATTTTCTTCCATTCGTCTCCACTCCTCACAGGCCAAGTGACGTCGGGGACTTTCTTGCCTTCTTGATTCGGTAAACTTGTTGGTTGAGCCATATTATTCCTCTACTTAGGGTATTGAGTTACATCCGTGAATATTAATAGATATTCACAATAAAGCCAGTAAAGGTGTAACTTTTAATAGGCCGATATCACATAAGTAAGTAGGTATAGGATAATTTTGTTGGTTAACAAAGTATTAACCTTAATACTATTTGGGAAGGATGAACTATGATAATTTTAGTCGGTGGTGAAAAAGGCGGTAGCGGTAAAAGCTGTATTGCGCAAAACTTAGCTGCTTTTTTAGCCGTGGAAAAAGTGGCAACAGTGTTGCTAGTAGACTGCGACACACAGGGAACAACGGCTGATTGGATTAAGTTGAGAAATAATAATCTGAATGCTCTCCCAATTGATTGTGTGCAGCTAAATGGCAAAATTCGAAATCATTTGCTGGGTTATAATAGCCAGTATCAGTATGTGATTGTTGACTGTGGCGCACAGGATATGTTGGCTTTGCGCTCGACACTGTCTACTGCTGATGTCGCTCTCTTACCGATGCGCCCTAAACGTCGAGACTTAAAAACACTCATTCATTTAGATGAAATGGTGCAGAGCTGTAAAATGGTGAATCAGCAGTTGGAAGCGCTCATTGTGTTTACCCAATGCCCTTCTCAGCCAAACCAGCAGTCTCGAGTTGAAGAAGCGAAACAAAGCGCAAGTTTGTACGATATTCCGATTGCAAAACAGGTGCTGCACGAGCGCCATATCTACGATGACAGCGAAGAATCAGGGCGATCCGTACTCGAGTGCGAGCCAAAAGGCAAAGCAGCAGATGAGCTTCGCAGCCTGTTTACTGATATTGTTCGATATGAACACGCAGAATCACAAGACTCACGAGTTCACTACGCATAATCCTCAAGTAAAAATATTGAGCAAACACCATGGTTTTTGCTCAAATAATATGACTTATCCTTGGGTGTGTGTTTTCAAATCTTCCAAGTGATATTTATCAATTAGCGAGTAAAGTGTGGGTCTTGTAACGCCCAACAGCTCTGCCGCTTTAGAAATATTTTGTTCTGACTGATTGTAAGCTCGGCGAATAGCTTTACTCTCGGCTTGCTCCCGCACCTCACGAAGGTTTAGCACCATCGGTTCTGATTCTTTCGCTTTAATCATGAGACCAAGATCGTCGGCATTGATGACTGTACCCTCGGCTAGCACCACGGCTGACTTCAATTTATTTTGCAACTCTCGAATATTACCGGGCCAAGAATGGCTCAACATGGCGTCAACGGCTTCATCACTAAAGCCTTTTGTTTTAGTGCCATACTCCTCTTTGTATTGGTTCAAAAAGGTTTTTGCTAACAACACGACATCCTCATCGCGATCACGCAATGGTGGAATAGAAATAATGATTTCCCCGACCCTGTAAAATAAATCCTCTCGGAAGGTTTCTTCTTTTACCATGTTTTGCAAGTCGCGATGTGTAGCACAAACAACCCGAATATCTACGGCTATCTCGCTTCTGCCGCCAACTCGTTCGATAACACGCTCTTGCAAGAATCGAAGCATTTTAGCCTGCAGACCCAAAGGCATATCTCCAATCTCGTCGAGAAATAGCGTGCCGCCTTGAGCCGTTTCAATTTTACCTAAGGTTGTTTTATTTGCGCCAGTAAAGGCTCCTTTTTCGTAGCCAAACAGCTCACTCTCAAGCAAGTTTTCAGGAATTGATGCACAGTTAATTGCTACAAAAGGCTTTGCTTTGCGGTGGCTATGCTCATGAATACTTCTAGCGAATACTTCTTTACCCGTGCCACTTTCCCCTAATAAAAGGGCGGTAATATCGGTAAGTGCAATTTTTTCTGCTTTACGGCTGATGGATTGGATCGCTTCACTGTTTCCGATGATGCGCCCCATAGAAGGACTAGACAGCGTTAACAGTCGATTCTCATTCTCTAATTCAGCTAATTTCAATGCTCGCTTTATCAATATATTGATGGTGTCTGAATCAATGGGCTTCTGATAAAAATCGTAAGCTCCCATGTCGATAGCTTTAAGCGCGTTCTCTTTTTCATTGTTTCCAGTTACCACAATAACTTTGGTGCGCGGTGCCAATGCCATAATTTCTTGCAAAGTTTTCAAGCCTTCAGAGGCATTAGCAGGATCGGGTGGTAAGCCTAAATCAAGCGTAACAACGGTGGGTTCGAATCGTCTAAGTTGGGCTATTGCCGAACTGCGGTCACCCGCAAAAACTGTATCGAATTCAGATAATGCCCAT
Source organism: Glaciecola nitratireducens FR1064 (assembly GCF_000226565.1). Taxonomy (NCBI): domain Bacteria; kingdom Pseudomonadati; phylum Pseudomonadota; class Gammaproteobacteria; order Alteromonadales; family Alteromonadaceae; genus Brumicola; species Brumicola nitratireducens. The sequence goes on from NC_016041.1 coordinate 3,005,331, forward strand.
TTTAATTGCTTTTGAATACCTAAGTCATCATCAACTACTAATACTTTATCCATCATAACGCCTTGTGTTAATCCATCACGGGAATACTTAACGTAAATACCGTTCCTTGGTCAATTTCACTTTCAACGGAAATCACACCGCCAATCTCTTCGATGTAGTTCTTAGCATCGTAAGCGCCAATACCCATCCCCGCGTTGCCTTTGGTGGTATCAAAAGGTTTAAACAAGCGAGTTTCTATGAACTCTGCCGACATCCCCTCGCCCGTGTCGATAACCTTAACGACAATAAAGTCTTGCTCGTTCACGGTTGTCAATGATGCCTGAATTTTGACTTCACCATTATCAGCGGTTGCTTGTTGTGCATTGCTAATAAGATGATACATGACATTAGCAAACTTTTCGGCATCTATTTGCACTAATAACGCTGACTCGCTCTCAACTATCGGCAGCGGTTTAAAGCCTTGGCAACGTTGTTCAACAACGCTTGTCAAAATAGCCGCAACGTCGGTCTGAAGTTGACGTTGGCGTTCACTGGTCTTCTTTTCCGTTAGTTGCTTAAGCATCTTGTCCATCCTGCTTTTAGTATGCTCAAGTGTCTCAAAGGTATCGTCTATGAACTCTGGGTTAGATTTATGCTGTTGAGCGTTCGCCAGAATGAGATCAATTTGCGCCATTACGTTTTTTAAGTCATGTAGTACGAAAGCGGACATTCGACTGAAGGCTGCAAATTGTGCATTCTCAGCTAATGCATGAGCACCTTCAAACTGGAAGATATAGTTAGAAAGCTGAGCCGTTACTGCATTAATATAGTCGCGCAATTCCCAATTTAGTGACTTTACGTGGTCGCTTTCTGCATCAAGGAGTGCCATTCCCCATAATTTCTCATGCCTAAAGATCGGAACTATTAGCTGATAATCAAATGATTCCATAAAATATGTTTTATCTTCGAGCTCTTCGTATTGATGCGGTTTAACGCGAAGCTCACCGATATCGATTATCCACGCTTTTTGATCAAAAAATGACTGCAAAATATCTACTTTTGCGAGATCGTAGTCTCGCCTGTCTGCAACGTTAATTGCCGAAACTTGCTGCCACCCATTTTTGTTCAGTTTCAATAGTACGCCACTCTCATACTCTACCGCCTGAAGCATTCCATTCAGCGACATTTGATACGCGTCAGTTAAACTATCTTGCTGTTCACTTAATATATTGGTGAGTTTCACCCACTCAACTCGATAGTCAAACTGGTTTGCGTAGAAGTGTTTAGTTATAAATACCTTTATTTTGGTACGAAAATTATGCGACAAAAATAGGCTAACTAATAAAAGCAAGGAGACGCCGACAAGCACAAACTGCAGTGGGTAACTCCAAGAGCCACCTAAGAACTTAACTAAATAGCCAACCAATGCCATTAAAAACAAATAACCACCAGCGACCAACAACAGCGTGCTGTGCAACACAACATCTCGGCTCACGAAAATGGCAACGCCCCAATAGCTAATGCGTCGAATTGCAAGGATCAAAAACGGCAGCAGCGCGACGTAAATGTAACCTCGGGCATACACGTAGTTTTCACCAATTTGATTAATCATTGTCGCATTTGCGTAGGTTACAAAATCGAACAAACTCAGAGCACCTAAAAATAGTACTAGAGGTTTATACGCCCACTTCTGTTCACCAGACTGGCGATACACTAATTCCAGCACAATAAGCATCTGCAGGGCAATTAAGGTATGTAATGAATACTGCCATAAATAAGGCAGTGCTGAGCTTGCACCAGCGATAACGGCCACTGTCGGTAAAACTAACAGCGACAGACTAGTAGGACGCAGAATAATTTCTTTAAACGAGCTAAAATCGGACCGCAAGCAAGCTGCTAGAAACAGCATCCATATCCACTGGCGCAGGGCATCAGCGGTAAAAAAATGACTGATGTGTGTTTGCCAACCTAACAGGCTTATGTTACTTGCTGCCCACAAGCAGGTCGTCAGGGTGGCCGCTATTAAAAGGTATTTGGCAATACCGGATTTACGTCCTGTAAAAAGCAACAGCAACAGAGCAAAGTACCCTAGTGCTGCAATTGCATATCCTAAGTCGGCGAACATTATCGTTTTTGTACTAACAAGCTACCGATCGAATAGCCAGCCCCAAATGAACAAAGAATGCCGTAATCACCTTTCGCTAAATCTTCATTGTGCAAGTTAAAGGCAATGACCGAACCCGCTGAAGCGGTATTTGCATAACGGTCGAGTACAATTGGCGCTTCTTCGCGAGTTGCTTCACGTCCCAACAAACGCTTGCTAATTAGCGTGTTCATGTTGATATTTGCTTGGTGTAACCACCAACGTGTTAGATTTTCAGGAAGTAAATCGTGTTTAGCCAAGTGCTCTCTAATGTGTTCAGCAGCCAATGGACAAACATCTTTGAATACTTTTCGCCCTTCTTGATGAAACAGCTTATCAGCACCATAGGGGTCAGTATCATTTGCACGATTCAAGTAACCGTGATTTGAACGAATATTACTAGAAAACTGAGTGAATGCTTTAGTCGAAAGCACGTTGAATGCATTCTCACTAGTGACTGTTTCTTCGGACTCTAAAATAATAGCGGTCGCAACATCGCCAAAAATAAAGTGGCTGTCACGGTCGGTATAATTAATTTGCGGAGATACCAATTCGGGATTTATTACTAATACCGTTTTGGCTGTTTCAGCCTTGATCATTTCATATGCGCGATGCATACCAAAGGTTGCTGCAGAGCATGCAACAAGCATGTCAAACCCAAAGCCCTCTATACCCAACTCAGCCTGAACTTCAATAGCAATAGCCGGATATGAGCGCTGCAAATAAGCACAAGACACAATAACAGCGTCAATATCTTCCGCTGTTTTGTTAGCTGCCTTCATGGCCTTTTTCGCGGCTTCAACAGCAATCTCAGCCTGATTTGAAATTTGCTCGTCATTGCGCTCAGCAATTACGGGACGCATTCGATTAATATCTAATACGCCTTCTTTTTCATAAATATAACGGCTTTTGATACCTGAAGCTTTTTCAACAAACTCGGCGCTTGAATGTGGCTTGGCACTAATCTCGCCGGCATCTATTTTCTCTGCATTTTCAGCATTGAATTTGTCCGCGTAATCATTATAGCTATCAATTAGCTCTTCATTAGAAATACTGTGCTGCGGTGTCCACAGTCCGGTACCACTAATAACCACTTGTCGTGTCATGTGCTCAACCTTTTATTTTTTTGCGTTAGCTTAGCGCTTTATTACATTTTTGTCATTATTGCATAAACTAAATTGAATACAACGGATGCATTGCGTGTATGTGCATTTCGTCGAACGCTTCCTTGCGAAAATATAAGCGTTCCTGGCATACAAGAGGAGTTCGCCGGGTTTGCACCATATGTATCCATGCCATCGTGCAAGGTTCTTCGGTTTGGCATCGCTTGTATCCGTGTCATCGTCCATCGTTCTTCGGTTTGGCACCGCAATCATTCCCTTTAAGCCTGCCGCTAGAAAGTCGCTCGAGCACATCCATGTGGCGCTTGGCAATCGGCGTCCTGCCGATTGACACTTTCTAGCGGCAGGCTTAAAGGGAATGCTTGCTATGTTGTAGGTTTCACTTGTGTCGATGTTTTTAGGTGGAGGATAAGCCGCGTATATTAGGAGATCTTACCAGTGATTATGACTTACTGGGGCAGACCGCAGAAGATATGTAGAGTTAGATATTTGGACAAAAAAAAGCGCAAACGCCGAAGGCGGTTGCGCTTTATTAGCTTTTATTACTTAGTTGGGTGTTACTTGAAACACGCTAACCGTGCCGCTAACTTCGTTACCTACGATAATTAACGCTTCGCCTGTTGCACTGTCTTCAGCTGGAACAAAAACGATGCTTTCTGGGGCAAGGTCGCCAATCACGTCGTTTGCAGTGCTGCCTTCAGTTAAATCGCGATTAATGATGTAGTCAGCAAAAAATGCTTCAAACGGGTTAGTCACGTCATATACAAAAATGCCGCTCATTCTCTCTGCGCCGATGAACGCGTATGTGCGCGCGCCAATAGTGCCTACTGTAAGCGCTTCAGGCTCTGGGCCTTTGTTTTCTGAACGAGAGTCACCTTCGTTTACGTCATTGTCATTATTGAACTGAGCGCCATGTACCGATGCAGTAATCCGTTCTAGGTCATCAGCTGAGTCAAATACTACGAGGCCGTTCTGGTCCCATATAGTAAATGAGCGAGCGCCGTAAGTGTAGGCTGATTCGTATTCACCATTGCCGTCTGCATCACCTAGTTCCTTAGTTACTCGCAGGCCGTTTAAGCGGCCGTCCATTTGTAAGGTTTCAAGTGCAGAACCTGCTTGTGCCGTTAGGTCTTCTAACTTCACTTCGTCAGAATAAGACAAGCAACCTGCTTCAGCGTCATATGACTGACCCATTGCTGTTGTGCAGGCCTCTTCGTCAGCAACGTCAAAGAAGTACTCTCTTGCATCGCCTTCATTAGCGGTGACTAGAAACGTAGCGCCTTTCCACTCGTAGTTTGCAATGCTATCTGGCATATAAACGCCGTTTAAACCTTCATATTTAGCAAAGCTTACAGCACCGTTTTCTTGTCCGTCAAAATTTAAACCTGACCAACTCTTGCTGCCTAAACCAATAACTTGTACGGACAGATCTTCAAGATCTAATATGGCTAAGCCATTATTTTCTTGCAACGTGACATACGCTTTGCCGATGGCCGTTGAAACATATTCCGGTTCGAGGTCTTGAGCAACTGTCGTAGTTATTGCATTACCGTTTATAGTCAAGCCGTCTGGATTTGGAAAGTGCATACCTTGCGCTTCTAATTCAGCCTGAGTTCCATTGAGGCTAGTAAATGTAACGGTGTCTGCGGTTTCTTCTGGTTCACCATTAGCAAGAATATCGATAACAGATAATGTGCCTTCAGGGTCAATTGAATAGTCGCCGTTGGGCTCACCTTCATTTGCCACAACTAGCTTTCCACCATCTGGTGTAAACGCGATTGAATCTGGCAATGCGCCCACTTCTACACTATCTAAAAATGCCGGTGCACTATTTGCTAAACCGTTATAAAACAGGATAAAGCCGTTGTCTGTTTTTGTCGCGGCTGGAACCGCTACAGCTAACAAATCACCAGAAATTGCAATACTCGTAACCTTACCTAGCGGAACCGTGCCGGCTGTAGCAGGTAAATTAATCGATGCCACAGTCAAATTAATGGAGTTGATCGGATTGGTGAGGTCTGCGGATGTAATAGAGCCGGCTGCAATAATTGCAATACTGTTTGTAGCAGAATTAGTTGCGTAAATGGTCTGACTTTCTTTGTGATATTGAACAATTTCAGCTGAACCTTGAGCGCCTAGAAATGCTCTAGCAACTAGAGAAAGCGTCACACCGGTCGAAGCGTCTTGACCACTTTGACCGTCCTGGCCGTCTTGGCCATCGGCACCATCAGCACCTGGCTCGCCTTGTGGACCTTGAGAGCCCGCTTCGCCGACGACACCATCATCACCATCTAAGCCACATCCTGTCAGTACAAAACCCATAGCAATCGCTAGTAGGCTAATTTTAAATTTTGACTGTAACATTTATTGTTCCCTCAAATTTCTATTATATTAAAGACGATACCACTAAATAGATTGTCTGTTCAATAACAACCTAGCATGATTAAAGTCGTGCTCTTAACAAGAGCATTTTGGCAAATCATCATGACAATCTTATGACGGCCTAATTAAGCTCTAATGACATGCACCAAACATATGTTCTACACGAATCAACACGAACTTTTCTAGTTAAAAAATATCAATCGGCTGCGGCAGCAAAGGCGCCACCATTTTACCGATGTGCCTAAACAATTGAATTCGCGTTGTTCCGTTGCGCCATGCGAGTCCGATATCTCTAAAAGCGTTGTCTTCAGCCGGCAAGCTAACAACGTTTGTAGCATTCAGTATATTTTTTTGCAATGCCATTTCGGGTAGAAATGTGTAGCCCATTTCGCAATTAACCAGTGATACGAGCGTATGTAAACTATTTGCAGTTAGCGAGTTCACTTGCTCTTTGTGCTTCAAACCACAGGCACTGACAGCATGATCCGTCAAACAATGCTCTTTTTGCAGTAAAAAGATACTGTCCTTTGGAAGAGAATCAACTGACGGCGCTACTTTTAGGTCAATGGCACTGTTCTTGTGTGCTATCAAATGAAATGGGTCATGCCCCAAAATGAGCTGACGACAACCTGGTGTTTGCATTGGAAGTGCGAGAATAAGCAAATCGAGTTCGCCATCCCCTAAACTGCCGAGTAAATTGTCGGTAGTATCTTCACGTAACTGCAAGTTGATATTGGGTAAATTCGCATGGATTGTTTTAATCAAGCCCTCAAATAGGAAGGGTGCAATTGTTGGTATGACACCAATCCTCAATGTACCTGACTTCCAATCCCCCGCCGACTCTGCAAACTCGATCCATTCGTGTGTTTGACTGAGCAGCAATTTGCTTTTTTCAACCAGTGCTTCACCAAAATCAGTAAACACAAAATTTTTGTGCTCTCGCTCGAGCAGCTGCTGACCGATGCTGTCTTCAAGATTCTGCACAGCAGCGCTTAATGTTGACTGACTAACATTGCATTTTTCTGCGGCACGAAGAAAGTGCTGCTCTTTATGCAGCACTGTGAGGTAATAAAGGTGTTTTAAGTTGGGTAGTTTCATTCGGGAAGTTTATACCAATTGAAAACTATACACCAAAGGCAAATGTTAAAATAAAGAAGAAAGAAATTGATAATAAGGCGCCAGCAGGCAGCGTTACGACCCAAGACACAATAATACTGCGGATAACTCTTCCGTTTAATGCAGCGACACCTTGTACAATACCTACACCCAACACTGCACCTACGAGTGTTTGTGTCGTAGATATGGGAAGGCCCGTGCCTGATGCAATCAATACCGTTGTGGCCGCGGCTAACTCAGCAGCGAAGCCTTTACTCGGCGTCAAGTGTGTAATTCCTTGACCTATCGTTTTCATGACGCGATGGCCAAACAGTGCCAAACCCGCCACGATACCTAAACCACCAAGCGGTAAAATCCACCATGCTAATGCGGCATTACTCAAAATTTCGCCATTATTGCCAACAACGCTAACAACAGCAGCCAAAGGACCAATTGCGTTTGCTACATCGTTCGAACCGTGAGCAAATGCCATACAGCAGGCAGTAAGTACCATTAGAATAGCAAATATTTTTTCAACGCTTATGGTTTGTTCTTCAGTAGTTGCTGCTTTTTCAACGTGTAGACGGCGTATTAAAACCATACCGATCAAGCCCACTACTACACCGATGGCAACAGCTAACATGTAGCCCTGCTCTGTTGGCAATCCTAGACCAACATGTTTAAGACCTTTTTTAATGGTCACTAACGACATAATGAAACCAGCAAGCCCCATGTAGATAGGCACATATTTAACAGCATAGATCAGCGGTGTTGTGCGCTCTAAAATGAGTTTTTTGGCGCTAATAAATATCAGTATGGCGATGATACCTGAGATTGCTGGCGTCACTACCCAGCTGCCCACAATGCCACCCACTTTGCTCCATGCGACAGCTTCTGGACTGACACCTACAGCGGTAAAGCCGACAATAGCACCGATGATGGAGTGAGTGGTGGACACTGGCCATCCAAAGTAAGATGCGACAGCTAACCAGATACCCGCCGCGAGTAGCGAGGCTATCATCCCTAAGACCAAGTATTCAGGAATATCAGTAAAATAAGCAACATCAATTATGCCTTTTCGGATAGTCGATGTGACTTCTCCACCAGCAAGATAAGCGCCTGCAAATTCAAAAATCATTGCGATAATGATAGCTTGTTTAAGCGTAATTGCTTTTGAACCTACAGAGGTGCCCATTGCATTTGCAACATCATTTGCACCTATGCCCCAAGCCATAAAAAAGCCGACAACTGCCGCCATAAGTACTAGTAGCAAACCGTAACTGGTGATTATATCCATAATATTAAAAAGCCTAGAGGTGAGGTTTTTATCGATGATTTTATTGTGAACAAGCCTGTATTGCTTGAACTTCGCACTAAGCGTCCGAAAATAAAATTGTAAGGGAAATTAAAAATCATAGTTGTGATTCATGATTAAGACGCGGCTATGTTACAACATGCGAGAATGATCGCAAGCGTACAAAAGTATAAAAATTTAGAAAATCGATTATTTGTTTCATTATTTCATTAATTTTTTAACGACTTTTTTCATCGAAGAATGCCGAACATCTTTACCGTAGGTAAGAAAGAGTATGTATTCACACAAGTTTTTACAGCGATCTCCAATTCGTTCCAATGACCTAATTGCCCAAAGTACATCAAACCAAGTTTGCATTTCTGTCGGATCATTTTGCATTTCAATTGCCGTTTGTTTGAGCAATGCTTTATGTTTTTTATCTATATTGTCGTCTTGTTCATAAACGGCAATCGCCGACTTCTCATCTTGGCGGGCAAATGCATCGAACGTTCCGCGCATCATAAAAACGACTTTCTCAGCAATCATCAGTAAACCGCTGAGGACCACATCGGAAGGAGGCAATCTATCTTTAGTGACCAGTTTGGCGATGCGACATATTTCGTCACCAATCCGTTCAATATCAGTCGTGGCTCGAGAAACTGTCATGATTAACCTAAGGTCGCTAGCGGTTGGATTTCGTTTAGCGATAATCCGCATGCACTCGTCGTCTATCTGCACTTCCATCGAATTAACTTTTAAATCGTTTAGCAGGACTCGCTCAGCCAAACTCGCATTGTTTTCACGGATCGCAGTAATCGTATCAATTAACTGTTGCTCAACTTCCCCTCCCATAGTCAAAACAGAGTTGGTCAGGTTCTCAAGCTCTTGGTTGAACTTGCCCGATATGTGCGTATTTAACTCTAAATGTCGCTTCATGAATTAATGCGTTCCTTAACTAACCATAGCGGCCGGTTATATAGTCTTCAGTTTGTTTTTTATCTGGCATGGTAAATAACGAATCGCTATCGGAATATTCGATAAGCTCGCCTTGATGCAGAAACGCAGCATAATCAGAAACCCGCGCCGCTTGCTGCATGTTGTGTGTAACAATAATCACTGTTGTTGTCTTTTTGAGTTGATTAATAAGTTCTTCGATATGCAAAGTGGTCAGCGGATCAAGCGCCGATGTCGGTTCATCAAGTAACAGCACTTCAGGTTTCAGTGCGAGTGCTCTTGCAATAACTAAACGCTGCTGCTGGCCACCTGAGAGCAAAAGTGCTGAATCAAACAAACGGTCTTTTACTTCGTCCCACAGTGCCGCATTGCGCAGAGAACGTTCAACAATGTCATCAAGCATTCTGCGTTCAGTTTTGCCTTGAATTCGAAGTCCAAAACACACATTTTCATATATGCTCATTGGGAATGGATTTGGTCGTTGGAAAACCATCCCAACTGTCGTGCGCAACTTGGCGACATTTTCCTTCTTATTGTAAATGTCACGCCCGTCTAACAATACTTCGCCACTAAAAGCATACTTTTGATTGAGTTCGTTCATTCGATTTAAACTGCTCAACAGGGTTGATTTGCCGCAGCCACTTTGCCCGATCATTGCCGTGATTTTATTTTTCGGAATGCACATATTGATCTTGTTCAATACGAGACTGTCATTTAACCACACGCTGAAATCCTGCACTTTGATGGCTGTTTGCTCATCGGTAAGATCATCAAGAGACAGAGTTTCAGTTTCAAAGAGTTTTAACATGGGCGTTGTTTACTATTCCTGTGACTATTTATATTTTGACCATCATTGTGGCCATCTTTTGCTATTTCCACCGGTTTCTTTAGCGAGCAGATAATTACAGACCGCAAGACTACATGCGAACGTATCGAGCGCGCAGTCTATTACGCACGATAATAGCAAATAAATTTAAGATGAAAACGATTAACAGCAGCAACATGCAGCTCGCAAACATCATCGATGAACCTTGTGTATTAGTTTGATTGTGGAATGCACCGTCGTATATGAAAACCCCTAGATGCATAAATTGACGCTCTAAATGTACGAACGGAAATTCAGCATCCACCGGCAGACTCGGCGCAAATTTTACCGCACCGACAAGAATTAAGGGCGCAACTTCTCCAGCAGCACGGGCAATGGCAAGAATAACTCCCGTCATTATACCTGGGCTGGCAACGGGCAACACCGTCTTCCAAATAGTTTCAATTTTAGTTGCGCCCAACGCGTAACTCCCGGCTCTCAATCCTTCTGGAACTCGGCGCAAACCTTCCTCGGTAGAAACAATCACAACAGGAAGCGTTAACAATGCCATCGTTAATGCAGCCCAAAACAAACCGGGAGTGCCAAACGTAGGCGAAGGCAATGCGTCACTGAATAGCAGTGTGTCTATCGAACCTCCAAGTGTATATACAAAGAACCCCAAGCCAAACACGCCATATACAACACTCGGCACACCCGCCATGTTGCTAACACAAATTCGGATAATTGACGTTGTCATATTATTCGGTGCGTACTCGTGCAGATAAATAGCGGCCATTGCACCAAAAGGAGCAACAATAACTGCCATCAGTAACACCATTACTACCGTCCCAAATAATGCAGGGAAAACACCACCGCTAGTCGATGCTTGTTTTGGAGAATCCGACACAAACTCTATAATCTTTTTGCCACTGTAGGACACTTTGTCGAATAAATTCATCATATTAGGTTGAAAAAGCAGGCGAATATCTTTTACAAGTATATCGAAGGGCTGCCCAGAGGCATCTATAAACACCAAATGATAAGACGCTATTTTTTGACTCAATACATCCGCTTTTTGCTGCCAATACTCAAACTGTTCCAGCTCCTTCAGTCGAGCGGGAGCCTGCTCGCTAACATCGGATTGATTTAGTTGAGCGATATCACGATGTAAAATGCTCAAATAATTGTTTTGTATATCGCGCAGCTCATTTTGAAAAATCGCCACATCAGCGACAACATTATTCAATTCGTCAAGCTGATATCGTTCACTGTCCGGCGTACTTATTTGCTGAAAATTTCCGTATTGAATTGCACCAGAATACAAATTAATCTGATAGATAGCATCGACCTTCTCTATAACGATTCGAGGCATTGGTAAATTCGAACCGGCAAACTGCGCGCTGAGTTTATTCGCTAGAGCCTCATTAAACTCATCAATATCAAGCGCACTTGGCACAAAAGCACGTCGCGCCGAATCTAATGCATGGTCAGAAGCACCATCAATGTGATTGTAGTCCGCATTGTAGGTAGTTACTCCATATACTTGCACCGGCCAGAAATAGGCGGAGCCTTTTAATACAATGAAAGACACCAAACTGATTAATACTATTAGCAAAATGGCAGCACTCAGGCCGCTCGAGAAGCTCGAAATGGTTTGCTTATCGTTTGCACTTAATTTACGCATCCGTGTACACCTTGCGCAATCGCTTGCGTAAAATTTCTGCCGCAGTGTTAACAATAAAAGTAAAAATAAACAGAATACTAGCGGTTAAAAACAAGGTATTGAAATGACTACTATTTACATTAGACTCTTGCAGCTCAATTGCTAAGTTGGCGGTCATCGAACGCAGGCCCTCAAGGATATTCCAATCACTTATAGGTGTATTTCCAGTTACCATCAGCACGATCATCGTTTCACCGAAAGCTCGACCAAATCCCAGCATAATGGCAGAGAGAATGCTCGGCAACGCAACCGCTATAATCACCCTGCGCAGTGTCTGTAACCGAGTAGCTCCTAATGCAAAGGAGGCCTGTTTGATACTTTCAGGCACTTCAAATAAAGCATCCTCAGCTAAGGAATAGATGCTTGGCGAGATAGCAACACCTAGCGCAATGGCAACAACTATTGTTGTTTTTGATATATTTAATATAGTGTCAGCCTGTTCACCTAACTCTGGAGCACCGAATAACATAAAACGCCAGACATCGCTGAGTGAAAAACAAAATAGCCCTAACAGCACCACGGCTAAAGCAATGACAAGAATTTCCCAACGTCGATCAAATTTATCATCCAATATGTTTGCTATTCTCGATTGCAATAACGCTGCTGTCACTAGCAAAACAGGGAGAGACACGATAAACAGAATGACTGACAGTAAAAACTCTTCCGCTATCGGCACCATCCAAACTGCAGCGATAAAACCAATCACTACCGAAGGCACAGCTTCAAGCATCTCTATTGTTGGTTTGAGATACTGGCGTACACTTGGGTCGGCAAAATATGATGTGTATATTGCTGCACCTAAGGCGAGCGGAATGGCGACAAACAGAGCAAGAAATGAGGCCTTCAGACTACCTACTATTAACGGCACGATACTAAATTTGGTTTCATAGTTTTCAGTAGCGCTGCTTGTTTGCCATACGTATGCTGGTTCCTCGTAACCTTCATACCAGACTTCCGAGAACAAGCTCTTAATGGTAGTGATGCCTTGCAAGTTTTGTATATCAAGAGAATGCATTTTATTCCCCTGAAATACATAAAGACGGTCTCCAAACCATTGCAAACCCGACGCGGGAAATGCTAAGTTTTGAGAACGAAATAACTCATTTGTCATACGATTAACAAACGCAGTATTACCCGCTTTTGAAAAAACCAGTGCAGCGTTAGAATCGCTATCAAAAGCCATATATTCAATTGCTTCGTCGAGTTCGCTAATGTCAGCTTCATTATGCCGAAAAACAAAATCCCCTTGCTCATTCAACATTATCCATTTGCTTAACACGTGCTGTGGATCTTGGGTGAAGAATGAACGTTGGCTGCGAGACAGAAAGATTCGCGCGACATCACGAGATAAGAGCTGCTGATCAATGACCTCATTGGTACTATTAAACAGCGACATAATATTGTTTGATATTACCAGCAGCTGCCGAGACCTAGGTATACTTTTATATTGAACGACATCTTGATAAATGAAATGTTGAAAAGAAGAAGGGTGTTTTTTATCAAACCAATACGTGTTGAGCGTAGAATTTTCAAGCTGGCTTAGCATGACAAAATTGCCTGACTTTGAAAACTCCCACTTCAGCTTTTCAGCAGATGGCTTTTCATTGTTAATCGTCTTTGGGTTTAAACCAATAGAGCTTTCCAGCGTTAAGCTATATTGCTGTTTTTCGTGAGATAAACGATATAGCTCAAATAAATTATTGGGCGACACCACGCCGATATAACTTAAGTCGCCCTGATCTTGACTTAGAATTTGATGTTGGCAAGTAAATGGAAAGCGTTTAACTTCAATAAGCTCTGTTGACTCATTCCCAGAGGCCGATGCGTTCAATAAGATCAGATCGCATTTATCGATAGCTACATAATGAACGCCATTGTTCAACTCTACGATGCCTGACAATTTACTTGTTTCTGCGAGCAAAGACGTATTTTCTAAAACGAGTTTAGGAGACTTAAATAAAGGGAAGGCGTTACTGAATATATGCCAAATCAACAACAAAAACGTAGCCAACACTAACCAGCCAAAGCCCGTTACCACCTTTTGCGTTACCCAATCTTTGCGGAATCTGCGAGTGTTGAATTGATGTTGTTCTTGCTGGTTCATTTAGAATATTAAATTGCTTAGAAAACACGGAATGACTTGGCGCTACTAAAGCACTATACTCAAAACAAATCAATAGTTAAGGAAAATTCTATTATGCAATCAATGGTACTCACTTTAATTGGTAAAGACAAACCCGGTTTAGTTGACGCGATCGCTAAGTGCATTATTGATGCTGAAGGGAATTGGCTTAAGAGTAGTTTTTGTCAACTTTCGGGACAATTTGCTGGCTTTATCGAAGTTATGCTGCCGCAAGAAAAACATAATGAGTTAATTCATGCCTGTCATCAACTCGCGGATTTACATATCACGCTCATTCCTACTGACACATTCGAGAGTTCACTTGATTCAAAAGCCGTTATTCTGGTCACCGGCAATGACAGAAGAGGTATTGTCAGTGATATCACTTCAACGTTAAAGTCCTTTGATATTAATATTGTTGAAATGACCACGCAGTGCGAAAGTGCGCCAAACTGGGGCAGCCCCCTTTTTACCGCAAAAGTCGTTGTTTCAGTGTCGCCTCAAATGGACTTAGATAAAGTAAAACTAGCAATAGAAGACATTACCGATGACTTAATGGTAGAAATCGAAAAAAGTTAACAATGCTTGTCATATTTTGGCATTAATATGCATGGAGATGCACAGCGCTGCTATTTGACTTAATTAGAATTAAAAGAGTAAAAATGAACGAAACCGAACTTTACTACCCAAAAGAATTGAGCTGGCTTTCATTTAACGAGCGAGTTCTGCAAGAAGCTGCAGATGAAAATAACCCCATCATCGAGCGCATTCGCTTTTTAGGCATTTATTCAAACAACTTAGATGAATTTTATCGTGTACGCTTTGCCGACGTGAAGCGACAAATCACCATTTCTCACAACGATGGAAACGAAGAACAAGCGCATGTGTTTGAAGCGCTTTTAAAACGCATCCAAGAAAAAGTGCATCATTTATCCAAACGCTTTGATGCGATCCACCGCGACATTACTATTTCTTTGCGCCGATACAATATCCACATTCTTAGACATTCTGAGCTGAGTGAAAGTCAACTTATTTGGGCTCGCAAATATTTTAAAAGTAAGGTGTTACTGCATGTCGCCCCTATTTTGCTTGATAGCAAAGGCCACCTCATTCAACGCTTAAATGATAGTTCAGTTTATCTTGACGTAGCCCTTCGCAGAGAGGGCCGCAACACAAAGTATGCGGTGGTCGAAATACCCACCAATGCAATCAGTCGATTTATTGTGTTACCGCCGGAAAAAAGCAAAAAGAAAAAACAAATCATTTTGATCGATGACCTTATCAAGCTCTGTTTATCTGACATTTTTACTGGCTTTGTTAAATTCGATTCTGCGGACGCCTACTCGTTTAAAATAACCCGAGACGCCGAATACTCGATCAATGATGAAATTGACGAAAGTTACGTAGAAAAAATGTCCGAAGGGATGAAGCAACGTTTAATAGCGGAACCTGTCCGCATTATTCACGACGACGGTATGCCCGATGATATGATCCAAGACTTACGTAAGCGCTTGAGAATTTCGTCGGCTGACACGATCCAAACTGCGGGTCACTATCGTAATTTTAAAGACTTCATTGGCTTTCCTAATGTAGGCCGCAGCTATCTTGAAAACCCTACTCTGCCTGAAATATCGAACAAGGCTTTTTCTACGCATGATACTGTTTTTCAAGCCATCGCTAGCAAAGATATTCTTTTATACTATCCGTACCACGAGTTCTTACATTTCACCGAATTTGTTCGCCAAGCAGCATTCGATCCGCAGGTAAAGCATATTCGCCTCAACATTTATCGTGTTGCTTCGCAGTCACGCATTATCAATTCACTTATTGACGCCGTAGACAACGGCAAAAGCGTCACGGTGGTTGTTGAATTGCGAGCGCGCTTTGATGAAGAGGCAAACATTGCATGGTCAAAAAGGATGACTGACGCTGGCATTAAGGTGGTTTTAGGCAACCCTAATGTAAAAATTCACAGTAAGCTTTGTGTGGTCTCTCGCGAAGAACGCGGTTTAATGAAACATTACTCGCATTTCGGTACGGGTAACTTCAACGAAAAAACAGCAAAGATATACACTGACTTGAGTTTGTTTACTTGCAACCAAGAGCTTGCATTGGAATGCATTCAAGTATTTGACATGATTCAAAACCCTTATAAAAAGATGAAGTTTCAGCATCTCCAGCTTTCTCCGATTAATGCACGAAACAAAATCCAGTCGTTAATTAGACAAGAAATTCAGCGTGTTACTGAAGGGCATGAGGGTAAAATAACGCTTAAAATAAACAACCTCGTTGATAAAGAGTTAATTGATAACCTCTATCACGCCGGTAAGTCTGGCGTTAAAATCAAAGCCATTATTCGCGGCATGTGTTCTCTTATACCGGGAGTTAAAGGCCTGAGTGAAAATATCGAAGTCATTAGTATTGTTGACCGCTACTTAGAGCATCCGCGTATTATGGTATTTGAGAACGGGGGCGATAAACGCGTTTATATTTCATCAGCCGATTGGATGACGCGAAATATGGAATATAGAATTGAAGTGGGTTGTCCTGTTTATGACCCAGATGCAATCGAAATGATTGAGGACCTCTTGGACTTGCAATTCGAAGATACCCTCAAAGCGCGAGTAATCGATGAGCATCAAATAAATAATTACGTTAAACGTGGTAATCGCAAAAACTTGCGCTCACAAATAGAAATACACAACTACCTTACTAAAAAGGAAGCGCTTTAATTGCAAACCTTAGAAAACGTTTTTGAAGATGTCGAAACTCGTGACATCAATCTTTATGCTGCTCTGGACATTGGCTCTAATAGCTTTCACTTAGTGATTGCTAGAGTCGTTGCCGGGTCGTTGCAGACCGTACAAAAGATAAAAAATAAAGTAAGACTGGCAGAGGGCTTGAACGAGAAAAACATTCTTTCCGATGAAGCCATGGAGCGCGGTCTAACAACCTTACAAAGTATGGCGGAAAGTATGCAAGGGCTCGACCCCTCGCATGTTCGCGTTGTCGCTACGCATACACTGCGAAAAGCACGTAACGCCAAAGTCTTTTTATCCAAAGCCCGCAAAGTGTTTCCATACCCTATTGAGATCATTTCAGGCCCAGAGGAAGCACGTTTAATTTACACCGGTATTGCAAACACAACCCAATCAGAAGGCAATCGATTGGTCGTTGATATTGGCGGTGGTTCAACAGAGTTTGCTGTTGGTGAACACTTACTACCGGTAATGTGCAAAAGTGTGCAAATGGGCTGTGTGAGCTATCAGCAACGCTACTTCGCTGACGGCACACTGACTAAAAAAGCGTTTCAGGCCGCGATAACCAGCGCAAGACTAGAAATTGAACTAGTGGTCGGTAACTTAAAACGCTTCAATTGGGAAACTAACATTGGCGCATCGGGCACTATCCGATCAATCTGCTCAGTGTTAACGGCACAAGCCGAAAGCCAAAGCGATGTGGCGATAACCAAAACTGGCATGAATGAATTAATGCAGGCGTGTTGTGAATGTGGTCACTCTGACAACTTGGTCTTGCCAGGCTTAACAGATGATAGAAAACCAGTATTTGCTGCGGGACTAAGTATTCTCATTGCAATTTTTCGTAGTTTGAACTTAGAGACTATGGGGGTTAGTAGCGCAGCGTTGCGCGAGGGAGTCTTATACGAGGCACATGACACGGGTGCAAATACAAACATCAGAGAACGCACAGCGCAAAGCTTAGCTACACGCTACGATGTAGACACTCTCTTCGCAAAAAAAGTATGGGCCACCTGCATCAAGATTTATGAACAAGCTGCACAAAGCTGGGATATTGATAAGGGGGATTTGCGACATCTGCTAGGTTGGTCAGCGTTGTTGCACGAAGTGGGCTTGCAAATCAACTCTAGAGGCGTGCAGCGCCACTCTAGTTATATTATCGAACAGAGCGACTTACCTGGTTTTAACCAAGAACAGCAGAAGCTACTTGCGGCATTAGTTCGTTACCAGAGAAAAAAAATCAAACTTGCGGAATTACCCGCTTTCGTAAACTACAGCGAAGCCGTTGTTCTGAAATTACTGGTCTTACTTAGGCTCGGTATTTTGCTTAATATTAATCGACAAGAAAGCCAATTGCCTGAATTTGGATTGGAAGTTGTAGAGGAGAAAATTATTCTCAGCTTTCCTGAAAACTGGTTTGATTTATCGCCTTTGTTATTGGCCGACTTGCAGCAAGAGAACCGTTATATTGAAGCGACAGGAATGAGTATTCGTATTAAGTAAACTTAGAGACAAAAAAAGAGTCACTTTCTATTGAGTATCCAGTAAAAAGTGACTCTTCTTCGATTCAAGCTAAAATATCAATTTCTCGACAAGTAGCTTACGTTTTTGATGCTTGATAAATACCTTCAATTGCATTATCTAAGGTTTTATTAAATTCTTCATCCGATTGCTGAAAAGACACGCCTTCAGTTAATGCTCGTGAAAAGCTAGCAATCATGCCGTTATTTTCACTTAACTTCTGATTAGCAACATCGCGAGAATAACCACCAGAAAGCGCAACAACCTTAATCACTTTAGGGTGTTCGATGCATTCCTTATAAAAGTTCGCTGACTCTGGTAACGTGAGTTTTAACATTACGTGTTGATCATCAGACAAGGCATTGAGCTCGGCTAAAATAGCCGCTTTTAACAATGCTTCAGCCTTCGCTTTTTCTGGGCTGTTGATGTCCACTTCAGGCTCGATGATAGGCACTAAACCTGCTGCTAAAATTTGCTTTCCAACTGCAAACTGCTGTGCAACAAGAGCGTTAATGCCTGCTTCATTAGCCAATTTCACTACAGAACGCATTTTTGTTCCAAATACGCTTTGTGCGTTCGCTTTTGCCAGTAAGTCATCCAAACCAGGCATAGGCTTCATTAGCTGAACGCCGTTTGCTTCGTCTTCTAAACCTTTATCCACTTTTAAGAATGGCACTACATTTTTTTGCTGCCATAAATAGTGCGCGCTAGATAGTCCTTCAACTTCACGATCCAAGGTGTTCTCGAATAAAATTGCACCCAATACCCGCTCACCCGTAAATGCAGGGCTAGTCATAATACGAGTGCGCATATCGTGTACACAAGTAAACATTTCTTCGTCGTTAGCGTAAGCAGACTCATCAACACCATATAGCTTTAGCGCTTTCGGTGTGCTTCCGCCACTTTGGTCCAATGCGGCAATAAAGCCAACTTCATTTTTTACTTTTGCCAACATGTCTTGTTGTGCTTGAGTTGTCATCCAACGCTCCTTTCGTATTTGTGAGTTCTTTACAGTTTGTAACTAGCCCATATCATGGTCTGTGTATTCTGATAAACGCTATGTTAGCTTGATTTTATAGGCCTTGCCACTTCTGATTTAGTCATTAGCAAGGCGCTGAAACCAGCAAGTACCGCTTTAATCTCGATCTAAAATAGCCACGGCCGGTAGTGTTTTACCCTCTAAAAACTCTAAAAATGCACCGCCGCCAGTGGAAATATAAGACACTTTATCTTCAATACCATACTTATCAACCGCAGCGAGTGTGTCGCCGCCACCAGCAATCGAAAAAGCATCGCTGTCAGCAATCGCCATCGCTAAAGCTCTGGTTCCCTCACCAAATTGATCAAATTCAAAAACGCCAACGGGTCCATTCCATACAATCGTGCCAGCCTTCTTGATAATAGCTGCTAAGGCTTTTGCCGTCTCTGGCCCAATGTCGAATATCATATCGGCATCGTCAACGCTGTCTACCGCTTTCAGCGCAGCTGGTGTTAGTTCCGAAAACTCGGTGCCGGTTACAACATCAGTTGGCACCGGAATTTCACCATTATTGTCTTTAGCAGCCTGCATAAGTCTTTTAGCTTCTGGAATTAGGCTTTCTTCAAACAACGATTTACCGACGTTGTATCCCTGTGCAGCAATGAATGTGTTCGCGATCCCACCACCAACGATAAGCTGATCTACTTTACCGGCCAAGGATTCAAGCACCGTTAATTTGGTCGATACTTTTGAACCACCTACTATCGCAACAAGTGGTCTCGCTGGGTTGTCCAATGCTTTACCTAAAGCTTCAAGTTCTGCTGATAACAGTGGCCCAGCACAGGCTTCTTTAGCAAATTTTGCAACGCCATGGGTAGATGCTTGAGCTCTATGCGCAGTACCAAATGCGTCCATTACAAATACGTCACATAAAGCGGCATACTGTTTAGCTAAAGTTTCGTCGTCACTCTTCTCGCCTTTATTAAAACGCACATTCTCGAGTACCGTCACTTTTGCTGACGATACATCAAATCCGTTCAGGTAGTCGGTCGCTAATACTACGCCGCCATCAAGCGCTTTATTTAGGTAATCTACCACTGGTTGCAATGAAAAAGCGGGATCTGATTCGCCTTCTGTAGGGCGACCTAAATGAGACATCAACATTAGGGTTGCGCCTTTATCCAACGCAAGCTTTATAGTGGGTAGTGATGCACGAATACGAGCGTCAGAAGTCACCGCGCCGTCTTTTACCGGTACGTTCAAATCTTGTCTGATCAGTACTCGCTTCCCTTGTAAGTCTAGATCTTGCATTTTACGAATAGTCATAACCTTTTCCTTTCAGACGTTTTTAAAAATTAACTGTCAAGTTGATGCATGTGTAACGCCGTATCAAGCATCCGATTTGCAAAGCCCCACTCGTTATCACACCAAACCAATGTTTTAACCAGTTGTTTATGGCTAACTCTCGTTTGTGTACCATCAACGATAGAAGAATGTGGATCGTGATTAAAATCTACTGATACCAGAGGTTCTTCGGTGTAATCGATAATGCGTTTTAACTCGCCATGCGCGCTTTTCTTCAAAACCGCATTAACATCACTAACCGTAACTTTATCGCGCAGGGTGACACTCAAGTCCATAGCAGTGACGTTAATCGTCGGTACTCGCACGGCTATTGCTTCAAACTTACCCGCAAAACGCGGTAATATTCTTTCAATTCCCACATGCAAGCGCGTATCCACGGGGATAATGGATTGGCTTGCGGCGCGTGTTCGACGCAAGTCAGGATGATAAGCATCAATCACTTGTTGGTCATTCATTGATGAATGAATAGTCGTAATTGTGCCGCTTTCGACACCGAACGCCTCGTCTAACACCTGAATAATAGGCACAATGCAATTTGTCGTGCATGAACCATTCGACACAATCACATCACTCGGTTTTAAAGTTTTATGATTGACGCCGAAGACGATTGTCGCGTCCATATCTTGCCCGCACGGCTGCGAAAACAAAACTTTCCGAGCACCATTGTCAATGTGCTGCTGAGCCGACTCTCTCGAACTAAATACACCGGTACACTCTAAAACAATATCAACATTGACCGTTGACCATGCAAGCTCTTCAATGTTGTTCTTTTGAAAGAGTGGAATTTTGTCACCATTAACGATCAAACATTGATCTGTATAGTCGACAGTGCCCTTGAAACGGCCATGAGCAGTGTCGTACTTTAAAAGATGTGCGACGCCTTCTGGAGACGCAATTTCATTAATGGCAACAACTTGAATTTGGTCATTTCGTCCAGACTCATAGAGCGCACGCAAGACGTTTCGGCCAATCCGACCGAAACCATTTATAGCGATACGCAGCATTACACCGCGCTCATTTCTACAAGCAAATTAACCTTGATTCTCAAACCTTATTTCAATCCTCTAGCAACGTTGTAAACTGCGTCAGCTGTAATATTGAAGTAAGCAAACAAATCGCCTGCTGGCGCAGATTCGCCAAAGGTATCCATGCCCACAACTGCGCCATCTAGGCCCACATATTTATACCAAGTGTCTTTGGCAAGAGCTTCAACCGCCACGCGTTTGGTAGTCGCTCGTGGCAACACGCTTTCTTTATACTCTGCTGATTGACGATCAAACAAGTCAGTGCATGGCATTGATACTACTCGCGTTGGTAAACCTTCAGCGTTTAGTTTCGCTGCCGCTTCAACCGCCAAATGTACTTCAGAACCTGTCGCAATCAAGATAATTTGCGGCGCCGAATCGCTATCAACTAGCACATAGCCACCTCGTTCTACGTCACTTAATTGCTGCGCACTTCTGTTTTGCTGTGGTAACCCTTGGCGAGTAAATATCAGCGTTGTTGGCCCATCAGTTCTTTCAATCGCCGCTTTCCAGGCAATCGCAGATTCAACTTGGTCGCATGGACGCCAGTTATCTAAGTTTGGTGTCGCGCGCAATGAAACAACTTGCTCTACCGGCTGATGCGTTGGTCCATCTTCACCCAAGCCAATAGAGTCATGAGTGTATACGAAAATACAAGGCTGCTTCATCAGCGCCGCCATTCTTACAGCGTTGCGAGCATATTCCATGAACATTAAGAAGGTCGCACCGTAAGCTTTAAAACCGCCGTAGAGAGTAATGCCGTTCATCATAGCCGACATACCAAATTCACGAACACCGTAATATAGATAGTTGCCTGATGCATCATCTTTACTTACACCCTTGCTACCAGACCAAATAGTTAAGTTTGAACCAGCAAGGTCGGCAGAGCCACCTAATAGTTCAGGTAACAACGGTCCAAATGCATTAAGTGCATTTTGTGATGCTTTGCGTGTTGCAATGTTTTCAGGATTATCTTGTAGGCTGCGAATATACTTAGCTGACTCGTGACTCCATGATTCTGGTAATGCGTTGTTTTTTCTGCGAACAAACTCTTGGGCTAACTCAGGATAAGCCTGCTGATAATCAGCAAATAGCGCTTCCCAGGCCGCTTCTTCTGAAGCACCTTTTTGTTTTGCATCCCAACCAGCATAAACGTCAGCCGGAATTTCAAATGGCGCGTATGGCCAATCCAGTTCTTTTCTTACAAGCTCAATTTCAGCATCACCTAGTGGTGCACCATGGCAATCTTCTTTGCCTTGCTTGTTTGGTGAACCAAAACCGATCACTGTTTTGCAGCAAATTAACGTTGGTCGCGTCGTATCCCCTTTAGCTTTCTCAATAGCAGCACTAATTTGCTCAGGGTCATGACCATCAACGCCACTGATCACCTGCCAGCCGTAAGACTCGAAACGTTTTGGCGTATCATCGCTAAACCAGCCTTCGACTTCACCGTCAATAGAGATACCGTTGTCATCCCAAAACGCAACTAGCTTGCCTAAACCTAACGTACCCGCAAGAGAACAAGCTTCATGTGAGATGCCTTCCATCAAGCAACCATCGCCTAGGAATGTATAAGTATGGTGATCGACAACTGCAAATTTATCGCGGTTAAATTGTGCAGCAAGCACTTTTTCAGCAATCGCCATACCAACGGCATTAGTGATGCCTTGTCCTAATGGACCCGTGGTTGTTTCAACACCTGGCGCATAACCATATTCAGGATGACCTGGTGTTTTTGCATGTAATTGACGGAACTGTTTTAATTCCTCAATGGGTAATTCGTAACCTGTAAGATGCAATAATGAATACAGCAACATTGAGCCATGACCGTTCGACAGCACAAAGCGATCTCGGTTTGCCCAATTCGGGTTTTGTGGATTGTGCGACATAAAATCTGTCCACAATACTTGAGCAATATCTGCCATTCCCATTGGTGCACCAGGGTGACCTGACTTCGCTTTTTGAACAGCGTCCATACTTAACGCACGGATGGCGTTGGCTAGATGACGACGTGATGGCATGAGCTCTCCTAGAAACTTCAATTACTTATTGCGTGTGAGATTACCTCAGAAAATACAGAGCATTCTCAAATAGAGCGCGTATTCTTATACAGTAGGTCGCTTTGTTCAATCATTATTCGGCTTTTCTGCTCTCATTTTTTTGACTAACAACTATTTGATAAAATCCAAATTACGTTGCAGACCGTAAACAGCTTCAGTATCAATAGACCTTTAGACGTCTAGAAGTAAATATTGGTAAATTACGAAATTTGCTCTACAATACGTTTAACAAGTCGAGATAGTTGATTCCTTGCCGATACCAGCCAAGGACCCTGAACATTTAAATCGTTGTTTAATGATATAAAAACAGCGTTAAGTTCATCAATCATCTGTCGTTTTCGCTTAACGAGAATTGAAGTATAGGTTTCGATATGCCTGTGCTGAAACAAATATAGGATAATTCATGGCAAGTCATTTATTTACATCAGAGTCGGTATCTGAAGGTCACCCAGATAAAATTGCAGATCAAATTTCAGACGCCGTTCTTGATGCCATTTTAGAAATTGACCCCAAAGCCCGTGTGGCATGCGAAACATACGTTAAGACTGGCATGGTACTCGTTGGCGGTGAAATTAATACCAAAGCATGGGTTGATATTGAAGAGTTAACTCGCAAAACGGTGAAAGAGATTGGCTACACACACTCTGACATGGGCTTTGATGGCGATTCATGCGCTGTTTTAAACGCAATTGGTAAACAATCAAACGATATTAATCAAGGCGTTGATCGCTCATCCCCAGAAGAACAGGGTGCCGGAGACCAAGGCTTAATGTTTGGTTATGCAAGCAACGAGACTGAAGTTTTGATGCCTGCGCCTGTGACGTTCGCTCATAGACTAGTGCAAAAGCAGGCTGAGCTGCGTAAGAACGGCAAACTTAGCTGGCTACGACCCGACGCAAAAAGCCAAGTTACCTTCATTTATGAAGATAACAAACCTGTTGGTATTGACGCTGTTGTGCTGTCTACACAGCATTGTGATTCAGTGACAAACGAACAGCTTCGTGAAGCTGTGATGGAAGAAATCATCAAACCTGTTTTACCTGAGCAATGGCTATCGAATAAAACTAAGTTTCACATTAATCCAACTGGTCGTTTCGTTATTGGCGGCCCGATGGGCGATTGCGGACTCACTGGACGTAAAATTATTGTCGATACTTACGGCGGCATGGCTCGTCATGGCGGCGGCGCATTCTCTGGTAAAGATCCATCTAAAGTAGACCGCTCGGCCGCATATGCCGGGAGATACGTTGCCAAAAATCTTGTGGCAGCGGGGTTGGCTGACCGTTGTGAAATCCAGATTTCTTACGCTATCGGTGTTGCTGAACCTACGTCTATTAACGTTGAGACCTTTGGTACCGGCAAAATATCGGATGAGTTACTCACTGCACTAGTGAGAGACCATTTCGATTTGCGCCCTTACGGCCTAATTAAGATGTTGGATTTAGAACGACCAATCTATAAGGCGACTGCCGCGTACGGTCACTTTGGGCGTGAAGAGTTTCCGTGGGAAAAAACCGATAAAGCCGATGACCTAAAGCATGCTGCTGGGTTATAGTACCTAGCATAGGCAATTGTATATTTTATTAAATACCTCCCTTATGGAGGTATTTTTTTAGACAAGGAAATCCCATGAACTTCACATTTAACCGCTTCGCACTGGCATCACTTACCGTTATTACTACACTAACGCTAAGCTCTTGTGCAACATCACCAACAGGGCGCAAACAAGTGCTCTTATTTCCAGAGTCGCAGTTAAGCGAAATGGGTGTGCAGGCTTTCGCTGGCATGAAAGAGAACATCAAAATTTCCAATAAACCTGTGCAGAATGATTACGTCCAATGTATTGCTGACAGTATTACGGCGCATGTGTCTAAAGACGTATTTGCCGGCGTATGGGAAGTCGTTGTTTTTGACGACCCCCAAGTGAATGCATTTGCGCTACCTGGCGGTAAAATTGGCGTATACACAGGCTTATTAGAAGTAGCCGTTAATCAACATCAAGTTGCGGCGGTTATGGGTCATGAAGTAGGACACGTCATAGCGCATCACGGCAATGAACGAGTTTCGCAAAGCACCTTAATAGGAATAGGCCAAGAAGCAGTGAATGTTGCCTTACAAACTAATGAAGTGGCAAGCAGTCAGCTAATAATGGCGGGTTTAGGACTTGGTTTTCAGTATGGCGTTACCATGCCATTTGGCCGCAAACACGAAAGTGAAGCAGACGAAATAGGTTTAGAGCTAATGGCAAAAGCAGGCTTCAACCCACTGGAGTCGGTTGAACTATGGAAGAATATGGCGAAAGCAAGTGGTGGTAATACTCAACCTGAATTCTTTTCTACTCACCCTTCCCCGGCAACAAGAATTGAAGATTTACAAGCCAATATGCAGGCGGCATTAGCTAGCTATAAAGCTGCAGACAAGCGCCCGAACTGTCAAAAATAAAACGAAGAAAATAAAAAAAGGCCCAAAGGGCCTTTTTATCAACAAGCTAACAAAAACTAGTCTTGTTTGTGAACATGTACATCCATTTGCGGGAATGGGATTGAGATGCCCTCGGCGTCGAAACGTAATTTAACCGCTTCGGTAAAACCAAACATAACTCCCCAATAGTCACCTGACTTAACCCAAGGACGAACAACGAAATTAACGCTGCTATCGCCTAATTCAGCAACCGCAACTACTGGAGCTGGATCAGCTAGGACGCGTTCATCAGCAACAATCATTTCTTCCAACAGCTTTTTAGCTAGCAACAGATCGTCGCCATACCCAATACCGAACTTCATATCCACGCGACGTGTGTCTTTTGCAGAAAAGTTAATAATGTTGTCGCCATAGATTTTACCGTTTGGAACAATAATTTCTTTATTGTCTGGCGTATTCATTATGGTAGAAAAAACACCAATACTTTTTACTGAGCCTGCAACACCGGCTGCATCGACAAAATCACCCTTTTTGAAAGGACGGAATACCAAAAGCATCACACCGGCAGCGAAGTTCTGAAGCGAACCTTGCAACGATAAACCAATCGCTAAGCCAGCGGCAGCTATTATTGCAGCTAATGATGTCGTATCAACGCCCAACTCATTGAGAGAAGCAATGATGACAAACAGCATTAATATTGCGTTAAAAATCGATTTGAGGAAGTTAATCAACATATCATCATATTTCGATTTTTCTAGTAACTTGCCAAAACCAGAAACTAAAACCTTAACAACTAACTTACCAACGACGTAAATGACAATCGCCATAGCAAGGTTAATTGCGAATGGCAGAATATAATCATCTAGATACTTCGTCATATCTTCTTGCGTGAAATCAAACATGGTACAAATCCTATGTAATTTTTATTTTGGTATTGTTTGCAATATTTCGTAACAAACTTTTGCCAAAATAGCATTTATTTTTAATAAAGCAAAATAAAGAGATCTCCTCAACGCCTAAGTACTATGCCGTTCACTTCAAACCAATGGCTTTTTTACAGCACTACTTCTCAAAAAATAAAAAGGATTCCAGTATTGATTTTGTATGCTAAGTGTCATTCTGAATGCACGATAAAAAGTTAAAAAAATACTATATTAAAGGTTGATATTTTTGATGCTTTGACTAAACTTGCCGGACTTTGTAATTGTGCAATTAAAATACAATTGAAATTTAGCATTGGAAAACATTTCTACTGCGTGTACTGTATTTTATAGTTATCAAAAATTTTCAGAACAAGACAGTTTGGCGTCCGCCGTTAACTGTGTACAAAAAAGATATTGAAAACATGGACGTAATCAATAAAGCGTTACGATAGGAATCCAAAATCGTAGTCAAGCGCACAACAAGGAAAGCTAGGAGCAAGAAATGGCAACGTATTTTTTTGTAGTAATCTCCCTCATTATTGTAGCCTTACTGGCATTCGCATTGTGCGAATCGAAAGGCAGAAACAGTCCTAAAGCTCGTGGCAAGTTTGCTAACGCAAAACATAGTATAGAAACATCTAGTCCACCGGCATCAAGAGCTGTCGAATATACAAGGGCGCAGTCAAACCATTAACTCGCCCTCGTTTTATTGCGTTTGTAGCCTGTTCGGACTAGCTCAATTGTATTGTTAATTCGTCATGCTCACTTGCATGCTCTTTTACAACTGTGCGTTAAGCAACTGGCCGAATACCACTTTCGCTCAAAAGGAAGCGGCAGAGCGTTTGCTCAAGAGGAGGCTGTAGAGCGCAAACGCTAAAAAAGGTGAGCTTTTGGCCTATATAAAATAACTCATAAAAACATCGCTAATAATAATGTTGTGATAGGATCGCGATATTATTTCTTTTTAATTCTAAAAATTATGCGAATTTCCCGTTTTTATACACCTTTGCCATTGCAAGTTGATGATGAAATTGAGCTCGACTCGCAGCTCAGTCATTACATTAATAATGTCTTGCGTTTGAAACAAAGTGACCCGCTTGTGCTCTTTAATGGCGATGGGAATGAGTACTGCGGAGAAATACTCAGTATCAGCAAAAAACAAGTCGTTGTTATAGTTGGCTCGCAGCTTTCGATGCGCAGTGAATCTCCTCTGCATATCCATTTAGCTCAAGGCGTCTCGAAAGGCGATAGAATGGATTTTGCCTTACAAAAGTCTGTTGAGCTAGGGGTTACTGAAATAACGCCAGTGATAACAGAACGCTGCGCAGTTAAGCTTTCATCGGAGCGATGGGAAAAGAAACACGAACAATGGCAAAAAATAGTCATCTCAGCCTGTGAACAGTCGGGCCGAAATATTCTCCCAACGCTTCATCAGGCTATTACCTTACAAAAATGGTTAGGCCAAACCACAGATCAGCAAAAAGTGATGTTGACGCCGGGTAGTTCCAAATATATGTCGAATTTAACAAGACCTCCGAAAGGTTTTAGGTTATTAATCGGTCCTGAAGGAGGGCTCTCGGAGCAAGAAATATACACTTGTGAACAAACCGGCTTTGAATCTGTAAATTTAGGCCCTCGCATTTTACGCACGGAAACTGCCGCTTTGGCTAGTATTTCTATAATGCAGGCACTATTTGGTGATCTATAGCTTGAAATCGTGCTCCGCAGTAACAATATTGAAGTTAAAGACAAGAGACCAATAAGCTTATGACAATTAAACTTGGCATTGTGATGGATCCGATTTCCGCCATCAATATAAAAAAAGACACTAGTTTTGCCATGCTCACCGAAGCACAAAAACGTGGATATGAGCTCTACTATATCGAAATGGGTGACTTATATATTTTGAATGGCGAACCCCGTGCAACCAGCAAAATACTTAGAGTGCAGAATGAACCTGCAAATTGGTATACGTTTGAATCGGAACAAGATATTTGCTTGGGTGACCTAGATACTTTGCTAATGCGAAAAGACCCACCGTTTGATAGTGAATTTTTGTATGCAACGCAAATTTTTGAGCTTGCAGAGAACCTTGGCTGTCTTGTGGTAAATAAAGCCTCGGCGCTCAGAGATTTCAATGAAAAGCTCTTTACGTCTTGGTTCCCTGAGCTTATTCCAGACACGTTAGTTACCAGCAATAACAAATTGATTCGAGCGTTTCATGCGAAACACAAAGAAATCATTTGTAAGCCGCTCGATGGCATGGGCGGCACTTCAATCTTTAGAGTCAAAGAAGATGGTAACAACCTAGGCGTCATTATGGAGACGTTGACCGAATTAGGCACTCGCTATGCAATGTTTCAAGAGTATTTACCTGAAATAAAGGACGGCGATAAACGAATTTTGATTGTTGATGGCCAAGTTATCCCCTATGCGCTAGCAAGACTACCCGCCAAGAATGAAACACGCGGTAATTTAGCGGTTGGCGGCACAGGACGGCCGCAGCCTTTGTCTGATTCAGACTTTGCGATCGCTAACAAAATTGCTGCAAACTTGTCTTCCCAAGGTTTACTATTTGTTGGGCTTGATGTGATTGGTAGTAAAGTGACTGAAATTAATATTACAAGTCCTACGTGTGTAAGAGAAATCGAAAGCGCTTACGACATCAATATTTGTGGCATCTTGTTCGATGCGATTGAAAAACGACTTCAATAAGGAAAAGATCGAGATACATGAAGAGCTTAAATATGCTGGAAAATAATTTGGAGAACCACTTGCTGATAGCGATGCCCTCATTAGAGGACGGTTTCTTCGAGCGCACCGTCATCTATGTTTGCGAGCATACGAAAGAGGGCGCGATGGGTATCGTTATTAATCTCGCTTCAACCATGACGTTTCGTGAACTTATATCGCAAACTGATGAACACGCTATTGTTGAAGAAAAAAAGAGTGAACAAATTGTGCTTTGTGGCGGCCCTGTCCATCAGGACAGAGGTTTTGTGCTGCACGAAGCTCAAGAGGGTTGGAGCTCAAGCGTTGCCCTAACGCCAGCATTAATGGTAACGACTTCAAAAGATATCTTAACGGTATTAGGCAATGATTTAGGCCCTAACAAAGCGCTGATTGCACTTGGTCATGCAGGGTGGGAAGCGGGACAACTTGAACAAGAACTGCAGGAAAATGCCTGGCTAACCGTAGAAGCTGATGATGACTTATTGTTCAACACACCTATTCATGCAAAATGGCAAGCCGCAGTCAACAAACTAGGTGTTGATGTTTGGCAATTGACTCAAGATGTTGGCCATGCGTAGATGAAAAACTTTACCACTATTGCCTTTGATTACGGTGTTAAAAGCATTGGTGTGGCAGTAGGACAAAAAATTACTGGCACTGCGTCCCCTCTGTCAGCGCTAAAAGCAAATGATGGCATTCCAAACTGGCAAACAATCGCCGATGTTTTTGCTGAATGGCAACCCGACAACCTGCTTGTTGGCTTACCTTTAAACATGGATGGTAGCGAGCAGGAGATTACGCAGCGCGCTCGAAAATTTGCTAATCGTTTACATGGTAGATTTGGTCTTACTGTGCATACACACGATGAGCGCCTGAGTACGGTTGATGCAAAAGCGCGCTTATTTGAATTAGGCGGTTTTAAGAAATTGACTAAAGAGAAAGTAGACAGCGTTTCAGCCTGCTTGATATTTGAAAGTTGGGTTAGCGAACAGTATTGAAGCTCTTACTGCAAGCGATACCGCGCTTGTTTTAGATGCTGATTGAATTTACCTGATTACGCCCTTGATCCTTACTTAAATACAATTGTTGATCCGCCAAAGAAATAAGCTCAATCATCTCCTTAGAAAAATCATTCTCAACCCGAACCACACCGCAGCTAACCGTTAATTGGATATCACAATCATTGTGGCTTATTACATGTTCAGATACCGTTTGCGCAATCGATTTTATATGCTCAATATGTTCACCAGGTTTATCACTAGCAAAAAATAATACAAATTCTTCCCCGCCGTATCTGGCGACAATATCAGTATCGCGGCGACACATACTAGCAATAATATTAGCAATATTTACAAGGCATTGATCACCGGCATTGTGGCCATGTGTATCGTTAACATTCTTAAAATAATCGATATCGATAAGCGTCAAAGTAAATGATTTTTTATTACGCCGACAATACATGTATGCCTCATGCGCGAGGGTATCAAAAGCACCTCGATTGAATAAACCCGTTAATGAATCTGTCCTTGAAACTCTTAAAAGCTCTGAGTTTAAACTAAGCAGCTCTTTTGTTTTTTCTTCAACCTGCTTTTTTAGTTCCTTTTGAAAATCCATTGTAAGTTTCTGAGCATTAATGACACTCTCGGTTACGAGAAACATTTCTTGGCTTACTTTAGCCTCTGCAATCAGCTTATCCGGCAGCTTCTTTCCTTTAATAAAAGCCTCAAGATTGCGTAAGGGTCGAACGATATTCGATGCCAAGCCTCTCGACAATATGGCAATTAATATAATACTTTGAACAAAAATCATGATCATGAATATAAAATACATATTCGTGTCTTTGAAAATTCGCCGAGGTTCTGTCAGCGTGTATATTTTCCATCCCGCTGGGCTTAGCAGAGAACGGTATAGGTAGTCCTTTTCAGAAACTATCATTTTAGGTAGGAGAAATGTATTAGCCGCATCATCTTGATTTTTTTGAAACGCATCAAGTTTTTGTAAATCTAATCTTGGAGAGCTATAAATAATAGAGTCCATAGCATCCGTAACAATAACGGCTATTTGACTATTTTGAACCGCATTAATGACACTTTGATCAACAAGGCGATCAATCTTAATCGCAGCCTGAACCAATCCTTCAAAGCCCCTCTCTGATAGGATTGGTGCTGTAATGGCAACAATATCTAGCGATCCAAGGCCCCTACCTCTTATTGCTTCTGATATGATCGGAATTTTGCGCTCTTTCGTTTGCTGAAAATACGCTCGAAAAGCAATATTAAGCTGCGACAGGTTAGGTAATTTTGCTGCATATTGAGCAGGCGCAGCAAGGAGTATACCCCCAGCTTCATCAGTGACGATCATACTCTCTATATCAGCGCTCGCGTTTGCGACTGTATCAAGGATATTAGCGTGATTTTGAATGTTTTTTTCGTTGAGTAACAAAGCTGCAGTTGACGTTAAGGCATGGACTTTGTCGTCTAGCAATACAGTAGAGCTCCTGTTTAGCTCCTCTAACGCATTATCTAGTTCTAAACTAAGTGAAATCTGACTGTCATGTGTTGAGCGCCAAATAAGAAACAATAGAACCACAAAAAACGGCAGCATAACGCTGACAAGATTAAACTCCAATACTACCTTTGAAAACTTGGGCAAAACAGGGTTCTGCCTGAACTGGCTACTCACCGGAAGCAACCAGTAAACCAAAATAGCGAACATTCCGCTAATAAGGCCGCTGAGCACGAAGGGCAAGGCAATAAAAACAGAAATTTGGTAGCTTAGCGATAAATTGGAATCTACTATCATACTGGCTATAGGTAAGCCAATGAGCAGCCAGAACAGCAGCAGTGCGGTTAAGAAACGTATTTGAACATAAAGTAGTAACGCGATCGCAAAAAACTGCACGCCATGCAACCAAGCTATACTTGAAGCACCATCAAAGATCACAAGGGGAGCCAAGCTTGCTGACAGTACCAACAGGGCGACATGAAAAGGCAGGGCCAGCAGACTTAGAAGAACAAACGCGCTGCCGAAATATATAGGAATATCACCCACTATATTGACGACAAAGAAGGCATTAAAAATAAAAGCGAAAGTACCTAAAGACGCTCCAATAATATATATAAACCGCTTATTGACAACTTGCGTGTTGATACTGCTAAAATCAATTTTTTTCATGGTAAAAATATATACCCAGTAGCGCTGTTGAACAAGCTTTTAATCAACAATGAGTAAAAGCTTTTCAATAATAATTATTATCTTAAATACGCAAACATTAAGAAATATTCCGTCCCGAGGTAGCTATTTTTCAGCGCTAATTCTGGGGTTTTGGCATTGCCAACAAATTGCAAATTGATATTCATTCATCTGTCCACAATGCAAGCAAGCCCAATCATTTTTATTATCAGGGCTTATTTCGGCTTGCTCTTCGTAAAAACGTTTTAGGACTCTTTGCGCTTTCGGTTGCCATTCGTCATCCTGAAGCCAAATTTCTGGTTCAGAATCCATCGGTGGTATTTCACCAATAGCGCCTTGAACTAGCTCATTTTTAACAAAACAGGGAATACCAGCCTCATCTAAAATACTTTTTACTTGGTAAACATGAAATCTGTCATGATGGCAAAAAAATCGCTGCATTGAATCTCCTTTTACAGATTATTATTATTTTTACTCTTGTCTAAAACCGACTGTAACGCAGGCTAAATAGTGCATTTCGAAATAAACCTCTAAAAAAATAAGTAGTGCGTTCACACCGTTTTGACTCAAGTTATCAAGCGAACAGCCAATCCAAAAAAAGCGATTAGAATGATTTGTTTTTATCGTTTTTAATGATAGCCAATTCATCTTACTCTGCAGTTATGAAAGACGCTCGCGGTAAAGCACTTAAGTGCAACTCCCGCCAACTAAACTAATATTCAAACAAGGAAAACACAATGTACGATATCATCATACAACTAAACAAGCGCCTGCTGCTGATCAGACAAAAAGAGACTGTTCAAGTGTGCAATTTCAAGGATAATTATTACGGTGATCAATATTGCTGCACTGTGGAGCAGATAAAATTAAACAACAAGCCCCGCTGATAGCGGGGCTTGGTAGACAAACTAAGAAGTGAAGACTAGCAACATTCCCATTAGCCCATATCGAATGATACGTTCGACAAGCTGCCCAAACCGGTGCCCTCCTGACTATCTAACTTAATCATTAAGCGTAAATCATTCGGTGAGTCAGCATTATGCATCGCTTGCTCTTCGGAAATACGATTTTCTTTAAACAGCTCATACAAAGCCATGTCAAAGCTCTGCATCCCCTGCTCTTTGCCTTTCATCATCGCTTCTTTAAGCATGCCTATCTCATTGCGCTGAATTAAATCTGACACTAGCGGCGAATTCAAAAGGATCTCTATTGCAGCAACTCGACCTTTACCATCGATAGTGGGGACCAATTGCTGAGCAACAATAGCACGAATATTTTGACTTAAATCGAAACGCAGCTTCTGATGCAGGTTTTGTGGAGCTAAATGCATGATGCGCTCAATTGCTTGGTTCGCATTATTCGCATGCAGTGTCGCGACGCATAAATGACCCGTGTCAGCGAAAGACATTGCATACTCCATGGTCTCCATAGAGCGAATTTCACCAATCAAAATAACATCAGGTGCCTGACGCAATGAGCTCTTCAACGCGTCATCAAATGTATGCGTGTCGATGCCTACTTCACGCTGAGTAACCACGCAGTTATTGTGTTCATGCACAAACTCAATTGGGTCCTCAATGGTCAGGATATGCCCATGAGAGTGCTGGTTTCGATGCCCGATGAGTGCTGCTAGAGAGGTAGATTTGCCGGTGCCTGTGCCGCCCACGAACAACACCAAGCCCTTTTTAGACATGATGATGTCTTTCAATACAGGTGGTAAACCTAAATCGTCTGCATTTGGAATTTGTGTCACGATGCGGCGAATAACCATTCCCGCTTGATCTCGCTGCCAAAAAGCACTGCACCTGAAACGACCAATGCCGTCTATCGAAATAGCAAAATTACACTCTTTGTCATCAGCAAAGCTCTTTTTTTGCTTTTCATTCATTGTATCGTGAACCAGCTCCAGCGCCTCTTGCTCAGTTAAATTCATCGTCGTTAGCGGTGTCATGCGTCCGTTAATTTTAGCACTGACTGGCATGCCTACCGTAATGAATAAATCTGATGCACTGTGCACCACCATGTCTTGTAAATACTGATGTAAACCTAACATACTTGATCCTCTGAGCTATTTGGATGCATTACTTGCCCATAACGCACCGCATCTGCAAATGCCTTACATACCTATTGATGGCGCTTTATCTATCGACTTAGATGCTGCATCATTGGCTGTAATAACGCCCATCGCAACCAAGCGCTGTAAACATTGATCCATTGTTTGCATGCCGTGCTGCTGTCCCGTTTGAATCACAGAATACATCTGCGGTACTTTGTCTTCACGTATGAGGTTTCTAATGGCAGGAATACCTATCATGATTTCATGTGCAGCTACTCGACCGCCACCAACCTTTTTCATTAAGGTTTGTGAAATTACCGCTCGCAACGATTCAGACAGCATTGAACGTACCATCGACTTTTCTTCCGCTGGGAACACGTCAATAATACGGTCGATAGTTTTTGGCGCTGAGTTCGTGTGAAGCGTTCCGAAGACTAAGTGACCAGTTTCAGCCGCTGATATTGCAAGACGGATAGTCTCTAAATCTCGTAATTCACCGACCAAAATAACGTCTGGGTCTTCACGCAGCGCCGAGCGCAACGCGTTATTAAAGCTTTTCGTATCGCGATGCACTTCACGCTGATTCATTACACACATCTTATTCTTGTGCACAAATTCTATTGGATCTTCAATGGTGAGAATATGCTCTCGCTTATGCGTGTTTATATGGTCAACCATTGCAGCAAGTGTGGTACTTTTACCTGAGCCTGTTGCACCTGTTACCAAAACAATGCCCGTCGGCTGATTAATGATTTGTTTAAATATTTCCGGTGCACCCAATTGGTCTAGTGTTAGAATGTCACTTGGAATAGTTCTTAAAACAGCTGCAGCACCGCGATTTTGCACAAAAGCATTAACCCTGAAACGAGATAAATCTTTTATTTCAAAAGAAAAATCGCATTCTAGGTTTTCTTCGTAATCTTTACGTTGGTGGTCATTCATGATGCTAAAAATCAAAGCATGCACTTGTTTGTGGTCAAGTGGTTCAACATTGAGACGTCGCATTTCACCATCCACACGGATAATGGGAGGCAATCCTGCAGATAGGTGTAAATCTGAGGCTTTGTTGCTTACACTAAAAGCGAGTAGTTCGTTAATGTCCAATGTAGGTTACTCCAAAAAATAATTGCTGATGCGAACGCTGATACAAATTAATCTTGTAATACTAAAACTTGAGAAATCAATTTATGACAAATCATATTGCCGAAAACCTTCTGTCAGTTCATGCTCAAATAAAACAGTGCGCGGTGCAGGCTGGTCGTGATCCGAACAATATTGAATTGTTAGCCGTAAGTAAAACCAAACCCGTATCGGATATTGTCCTTGCGTATGAAGCAGGACACCGTTCCTTCGGTGAGAATTATGTCCAAGAGGGCGTCGACAAAATAGCTGAACTAAAGCACTTAACTGATATCTCTTGGCATTTTATCGGCCCGTTGCAGTCAAACAAGAGTCGTTTAGTGGCAGAAAATTTCGATTGGATGCATTCCGTCGATCGCTATAAAATTGCAAAGCGTTTACATGAACAGCGCCCTCACTATGCCAAACCGTTGAATATCTGTATTCAAATTAATATAGACGAAGAAGAAACGAAAGCAGGTATATTACCGCACGAACTCATGCCGCTATTGTCAGATTGCGAAAAGCTAGACCGAGTGTGCATAAGAGGTTTAATGGCCATTCCAAAAGCAAGCAAAGTAAAATCGGAACAGATGACCTCTTTTAAAAAAGTGCAGGCTTTATTCGCCACTTGCCAGCAAAAGTATCCACAATTTGATACCCTATCCATTGGAATGAGCGGTGACATACCAGCGGCAATTGAATGCGGCTCCACAATCGTTCGTGTTGGTACTGCTATTTTTGGCGCTCGCGATTAATTATGACGCTAGCAATTAATGCAGACACAATTATGTGTGGCGGCACGAGTTTGTTGCCGCCCATTTGTTGCTAAAACAATATTCATTAATTAACAAATATGAAGGAGAAACATGCAAGCACGTAAGTTAAGTTTTATAGGCGCGGGTAATATGCCCCGAAGCATTATCAGTGGTTTAGTGAATGGCGGATATGACCCGAAGCTGATTACTGCATCCAATCCATCTACTCCGAAATTAGATGCGCTATCAAAGGATTTTGGCATTAACACGACTCAATCAAACGTTGAGGCATGTGAAGCCGGTGATGTCGTCATTTTGTCGGTTAAACCGCAAATCATGGCAGCAACCTGTGCAGATTTGATAGAGAAGACATCGCTTGATGGTAAAATCATGGTGTCAATTGCGGCAGGCATAACCACTGATCGGCTAATCGAGATGCTAGGCGATTACGATCAAGTCGTGCGCACTATGCCAAACACGCCATCCTCTCTCAGCAAAGGTATGACCGGGCTTTACGCTCCAGATTCAGTGGCCCAGAGCGATCGCGACTTTGTTGCTCATGTGATGAACCATGTTGGTAAAACACTGTGGGTAAAAGAAGACAGCCAGATTAATACGGTTATTGCAGCGGCGGGAAGCAGCCCAGCATATTTGTACTTATTCGCACAAGCAATGCAGGATGAAGCCATTAAAATGGGGCTGAGTAAAGATGACTCGCGCTTACTAGTGCAACAAGCCTTGCTGGGTAGTGCAGAAATGATTTGTCATAATCCAGACCTTGAAATAAGTGAACTCAGAGCCCAAGTTACATCTAAAGGGGGGACAACGCACGAAGCAGTTCGTACCTTCCAAGAAAACAACCTAGAAGCGATTGTCAGCAAAGCCATGCAGGCTGCTGTTGCAAGAGCGATAGAAATGTCATCTGACTTTTAACTCAAACGGAATCCAAGATGTTAGCGTTCAATAATTTAATTACCTTGTTATTTGATACTTATGCCATGATTATTTTGGCAAGGCTTTGGCTGCAATGGGCGCGCGCTGATTTCTATAATCCGTTTAGTCAATTTGTGGTTAAAGCGACCCAGCCGGCTGTTGGCCCTTTGCGCCGGGTTATTCCGTCTTTAGGTAGGTTCGACACGGCCACATTCTTGTTTGCATTTTTAATAATTCTGGCAAAGTTTGTTGTGATTTTTATACTTAGCGGCACGATGTTTCCAGTATTGTCGACGCTCATTTTAGTGCTGTTTGGCCTATTGAAAAGTGCATTTTGGCTGCTTTTTATCGCGTTAATTGCCAACATGATATTGAGTTTTGCACCTAACATTGGTCCTTCAATTCGTTTTGTTTTACATCAGCTGACCGACCCTTTGCTAGCGCCCATTCGTCAATTTTTGCCAACACTGGGTGGGCTCGACTTTTCTCCGCTAATCCTGATTTTAGCACTTCAATTTGCGTTAGATCTGATTGGTCAATATTTACCGTACTTATTGTAATGCCAATTTAATATAGACCGCATGCAGCTCTAACAAGAGTTACTGCATGCGTTATTTACTTTTAACGATACGATTTACGAGAAGGAGAAGTCATGACATTCTCAGTCATTCAGCTAAGTAAGAGTTTCATACCAAAAGCGCATGTAGCCTTAACGCTAGCCTTACTGGCGCTTGCATCACTGTTACTGCAATCCACGGCTAACGCTGAGGAAAAAACGTTGTTAGGTAACTGGGAAGTACATCACATTGTACTTTCAACCACCTTTTTAACACCTGAAATTGCGAAAGCCAATAACATCGTACGCAGTAAATACAGCGCGTTGGTGAACATTTCAGTATTAGACAGCAAGGATAAGACTGCACAAAACGTATCGATTACAGGTACCGCCAGAAATTTATTAGGCAACAGCAAAAAGTTATCTTTCAAGAAGGTAACAGAGGGTGACGCTATTTATTATTTGGCTGTCTTCTCTCATGCGCACAAAGAGAAGTTTCGTTTCGACATTAATATTCAGCAAGGCAACGAGACACAAACGCTGCAACTAGAGCAAGAAATGTACGTAGACTGAAACGGCAATCAAAGCCTGATTTCGATACACCATCGGACTCAGGCTTTTTAGTTTCAGCCTTGCTCCGCTCTTTTAAATACAAGTTCTGTGGCAGTGCTCTCTGCATCACTGTATTGATATCCTGCACTATCAAAGTTTTTCAATTGCGATACTGAGGTAATGCGGTTTTCGATAATATATCTCGCCATAAGGCCACGCGCTTTTTTAGCGTAAAAACTGATAATTTTATATTTTCCGTTTTTTTCATCTTTAAAATGAGGTGTGATGATGGTTGCATCAAGCAGTTTCTTCTTCACTGAAGTAAAATACTCATTACTTGCTAGGTTCACCAGTACATTACCGCCCTCTTCTTGAGCGCGACTCTTATTTTTAGGCTCGCTGGCATCCTTAGAATCCTGCAACGCTTTATTTAACTCCTTGGTGATTGAGTCTCCCCAATACTCATATAATGAGTTTCCGCGAGAGTTTTCTAGTTTTGTTCCCATTTCAAGGCGATATGCTTGCATCAAATCGAGTGGGCGCAGTAAACCATATAGCCCAGATAAAATTCTTAAATGCTTTTGTGCGAACTGAATGTCGTCCTCTGATAAGGTTTTTGCATCGAGTCCTGAATACACATCTCCGTTAAAGGCAAAGATAGATTGGCGCGCATTATCAGGCGTAAAAGGCGTTGTAAAACTTGAAAATCGCTCTGCATTCAATATCGATAGTTTGTCACTAATATGCATCAAGCTAGCTAAATCACTCGGCGCTAGTTTTTTGCAGGTTTTGACCAACGTTTTTGCATCACTCAACATGCTAGGTTGAGTAAACTCTTCAGTTGGCAGTGGAGATTTAAAATCGAGATTTTTCGCTGGGGAAACAACCATTAACATAGTAACTATCTGTCCTTTTCTGTGTGTACGTTAAGAATATGGGGGCAATTTTACACATTTCTATATTTCATCATATAAAAACCATCAATCTGTTATAGCCAGCTGCCGCCACAATCGGTAATCTAGACGCATTATTTCATTCTAAGGCATAAAAATGACAACACAACTTGAATCATTGCGCACTCTCACGACAGTAGTCGCGGATACTGGCGACATTGAAGCGATTAAAAAGTACCAACCGGTAGACGCCACAACCAACCCTTCATTGCTGCTAAAAGCCGCTTCGTTGCCTCAGTACGCTGAGATAATCAAAGAGTCCGTGGCATGGGCAAAATCCCAATCAAGCAACGCTGAACAACAGCTCGTTGACGCTGGCGACAAATTAGCTGTCGCCATTGGTAATGAAATCGTCAACGTCATTCCTGGTCGTATTTCGACCGAGGTCGACGCTAGACTAAGTTTTGATACGGCAGCAACCGTTAAAAAAGCTCACAAGCTGATTAAATTATATGATGATGCCGGTATCGATAAGTCTCGTATATTAATTAAAATTGCGTCGACTTGGGAAGGAATAAAAGCGGCAGAGATTCTAGAAAAAGAAGGCATCAACTGTAATCTAACGCTACTGTTTAGCTTTGCCCAAGCTAGAGCCTGTGCTGAAGCGGGTGTATTTTTAATTTCACCATTCGTGGGTCGAATTTTAGATTGGTTCAAAGCCAGCACAGGTAAAACAGATTACGCAGGCAGTGAAGATCCAGGTGTCGTTTCAGTGACCGAAATCTATAACTATTACAAGTCATACGGTTACAAAACTGTAGTCATGGGCGCGAGCTTCCGTAATATTGACGAAATACTGTGTCTAGCAGGCTGCGATCGCTTAACCATTAGTCCGCAATTGCTCGAAGAACTTTCTAACGCACAGGGTGAGGTAAAGCCATATTTAGTCGACAGTGGTAAAGTAAAAAATGTCGGAGATAAAATAACGGAAGCCCAATTTAAATGGGATATGAATGAAAATGCAATGGCAACTGAAAAATTGGCCGAAGGTATTCGCAACTTTGCAGGCGATCAAGTCAAATTAGAAGCCTTGTTGAGCAAAATGTTATAGATTCAAGTGACTTACATACTGCTAAATGTATTCTGATGAATGCAAACAATAGCGTGTAAAGTCGATGCGCCACTAATTTTTATAAAAAAACAGTCGAGCAGATCATCCGCTTTGTGGTTCTGCTCGGTTGACACCGTCTAGGGCTTGCATACATTCAAATTGTAACTTATGCGCTGCTTGCTCTTAATTTAGTATGCCTTATACCCATCTGTTAATGGGCAAAATTTCAAAAATGGAGACTCAACCGTGGAACGTATTCGTCATACTCAAGCATGGGCAACACTCGAGACACTCTCAACCAGTGTAAAGCGCCAACATATGCGCGACTGGTTTGCCAATGATAAAAATCGCGCCGCTAAATACACAACGAGCGCTTGCGGCATCACGCTTGATTATAGCAAGAACCGAATAACCGAAGACGTGTTGACTGCGCTTTTTGAGCTTGCTGAACAACGTCAGGTAAGTGAGAAAATCACCGCGATGTTCTCAGGTGAAATAATCAATACTACTGAGCATCGTGCAGTACTTCATACCGCGTTAAGAAACTTTTCGGGTGAGCCTGTTATGGTCGATGGTGAAGACGTTATGCCCAGTGTTTTTGCTACGCTGGACAAAATGAAAGCATTCACCGAAAGTGTCCAATCAGGCGCACACAAAGGCTGCACGGGAAAATCGATTAAAAAGGTAGTCTGCATTGGCATTGGCGGCTCATTCCTTGGCCCGAAAATAGTCACCGAAGCGCTAAAATCACATCAGAACAAAGCCCTAGACGTTCGCTTCGTAGCAAATGTGGATGCCTGCCATATCCACGACGTCTTATCTGAATGTGATTATAAAGAAACGCTATTCGTCATGTCCTCAAAATCATTCAGTACGCAAGAAACGTTGCAAAACACCTTAACCGCAAAAGCTTGGTTTCTGCAGCAAGGTGCAACTGAGGCTGATATTGCCAAACATTTTGTTGCGGTGTCATCCAATGTCAAAGCAGCAACAGAATTTGGTATGGCCGCCGAGAATGTATTTCCAATGGCAGATTGGGTCGGCGGCAGGTACTCTCTTTGGTCAGCGATTGGCCTACCCATTTGTCTAGCCATCGGTTTTGATAACTTTAGACAAGTTCTACAGGGTGCTTATGAAATGGATGTGCACACTCAAACAACGCCTTTTGCATCCAATCTACCCGTGATTCTAGCGGTTTTAGGAGTTTGGTACCGTAATTTCATGGGGGCTCAATCCCATGTATTATTACCTTATTATCATTATTTAAGGGGCTTCCCTGCCTACGTACAGCAGCTTGACATGGAAAGTAATGGTAAGTCCACAACACTGAATGGATTGACCGTAGATCATGGTACAGGCCCGATAATTTGGGGTAGCGAGGGGACCAATGGCCAGCATTCATTCCATCAATTAATTCATCAAAGCAACCTACCCATCCCTGCTGATTTTATGTTGCCAATTAAGGTCCCAAATCAAGATAATACTCATCATGCAATGCTAGCATCAAACTGCTTCGGACAAACACAGGCCATGATGCAGGGGAAAACGTTTGAAGAGTGTTACCAAGATCTAGCGGATCAAGATTTATCAGACAAAGAGCGTTCAATCCTAGCGGCACATAAAACGATGCCTGGCAACAAACCAAGTAATACCTTGTTGTTTGACCAACTTGATCCGAAAACGATGGGGGCTTTAGTCGCGCTATATGAACATAAAGTCCTGATTCAGGGCGCGATATGGGACTTGAACTCGTTCGACCAATGGGGTGTTGAGCTCGGTAAAGTGCTAGGGAATGATGTTTTAGATGTCATCAAGGGGGCAAAAGATAACGAGCACTTGGATGCTTCAACGGCTGCTCTCATTGCCCAATTCAATCGAGGATAATAGACGCTATTCTTTAAAAAAACCGCTGCTAATGTCATAAAGGTGCAAACAAGACGTTAATTAATGTTAATTAATGTGTTTTAATTTTGCACTCTTTATGGTACATATGAAGCATGAACAGCGAGGCTCAATGCTGTTCATAGAACTCATGGTTTATGTAGTAAGCGGTTTCGATAAGGAGATGCCCGTGGAAAGATCCGAGTTATTGTCATTAATCGACACAGAGTCCCGTCCAGTTAAAACTAAAAGCAAAAAACGAAAATGGCGAGAGATTGAAGCTATCCAAGATCAGTATAAACTCGAACGAGAGTTAGGCGATCTGGATATGAACCTAGAATACGAATTAAACGAAATGATGCGATAGCACCATAAAATGCCACTCTAATGAGAGTGGCATTTTTTTTGCGTTAATTTTGTGCAAGAACGAGACTGCGTATTCGTACGTTTTGCTTTCCAAATATACCTTAAATTTACAACAATGCTCTTCGGGTTTTTGATAAATTCAGGTATAGTCAGCGTATGTGAACGTTTAATTTTTAGACTATGACAAATCAAGACGCAAAAGAAACTATTAAGACCATCGTAAGAGCAATCAAAACTGAAGAAAAGTTACTTAGAAGTAAGTACGCTTTTTTGTCATATCAGAATGTTTTAGGTCTGTCGATAACTCTACTTTCACTCGCCGCCCTTATTGGCGTTGGCTCACTTTACTACATGGCACTCATACCTGCT
This sequence comes from Glaciecola nitratireducens FR1064, assembly GCF_000226565.1. Classification (NCBI taxonomy): domain Bacteria; kingdom Pseudomonadati; phylum Pseudomonadota; class Gammaproteobacteria; order Alteromonadales; family Alteromonadaceae; genus Brumicola; species Brumicola nitratireducens. The sequence goes on from NC_016041.1 coordinate 3,048,521, forward strand.
TGGTTATGCGTGATTCTAGCTGCTGTGATTACTTCTATTTCTCACGAAATAGAGCATGATTTAATTCATAAACAATACTTCAGCAAAAAACCTCTTATCCACAATTTTATGATGCTGGTTGTTTGGATGATGCGCCCTAACACGATAAATCCTTGGTATCGTAGAAAAATACACCTTCACCATCATTACACATCAGGCACTAATCAGGACTTAGAAGAAAGACTCGTAGGAAACGGGATCAAAAACCCATTTCTAAGAGCATTAGTCATTGTCGATGGCTTGTTAGGACTTGTCATTAATCAAGCCCGCTTCAAACAAGAAATAAAAGATTTTAGCTTTTCAAAAGTATTTAACGCAGGCTTCCCAATTACGACTTCATATTTTATCGTACTTTACAGCGTGATACTTTATCATCTAATTAACTTCTTTTTCCCACTAGCGGCCTATATGCCAAGCTGGGGGCTCTCGATATTGAGTGTGTTTGAATTCTTAATGGTGGTTTTAGTGCTACCTAATATTGTCCGTTCCACGTCGCTAAACTTCGTGACATCATCTATGCATTACTACGGCGGTGTAAATAATGTTTTCGAACAAACGCACGTGCTAACGAGTCGTTTGTTCGCGCCCTTCCATTTGTTTTGTTTTAACTTTGGCAAAACCCATACCATTCATCACTATGCGCCAAATCAGCCTTTCTACATAAGACAGCTCATTAGCGCTAAAATTAATGAATTGATGAAAAGAGAAGGTGTCCGATTCAACGATTTCGAAAGCATTAAAAACGCCAACGCGTACACAAAGTAAATGTTAAAGGCGAGTTGAAACTCGCCTTTTTTCTACCTGCAAAATGTCATCTTGCAAAGCCCATTGATAAATATCTATTTAGGCTGCCAATCAATTGGCTTCTTACCCTGTGAGCTGAGTATCTGATTCGTTTTGCTAAAATGCTGACAGCCAAAAAAACCACGATGTGCAGATAACGGAGATGGGTGAACCGCGGTCAAAATAGTGTGCCGTTTTTCATTAATGAGTGCTGCTTTCTTCTGTGCTGGCGCACCCCATAACAAAAATATCAGATTCTCGCACTCACGGTTAATTGTTGAAATTACGCCGTCAGTAAATTCCTCCCAACCTATTTTTTTATGAGAATGAGCCTGACCCTGCTCGACCGTCAACACGGTATTCAACAATAAAACGCCCTGCTCTGCCCAGTGACTTAAATCACCATGACTAGGTATCACGAAATTAGGAATGTCTGCTGCGAGTTCTTTGTAGATATTGCGCAACGAGGGTGGGATTTTATTCCCTTTGCGAACCGAGAAGCATAAACCATGGGACTGGTTTGGGCCGTGGTATGGGTCCTGTCCTAAAATCACCACTTTCAAGGCGTCAGCTTGAGTTAGTTTGAAAGCGTTAAACACCTCTGCGTCAGCCGGATAGACAACCTTGCCCGCAGCTCGTTCTATCGCTACATGAGCAAGGGCGCTTCGTAAGCCTGCGGTAAATGTATCGCTAATGTTGTTTAGCTTAGCACTTTCATCAACGCTGACCCCTTTAAGGTCGAGGAGCGGATCCCAAGATTGCATTCAGGTTGCTCCTATACTGACTTATTTCAAGATCGAAAATAAATGCGACTTTAGCGCTTCGTAGCTGTTCTCAACTTCCACAGAGAAATCTGGCTTACCGACACAATCAGCCAGTGGCTGTGGCAAGCTGATAGGCTGACCTAGCACGTTTTCAACGGTTTCTCTAAATTTAGCTGGGTGTGCAGTTCCTAAGAAAATACCCACTTCATCGCCAGTTAAAGACCGCGATAATGAACGATAGCCAATGGCCGCATGTGGTTCTGAAACATAACCTAAGCTTGCGAGTTGACGCATCGCAACTTGAGTATACTCTTCGTCAATCGCCTCACCAATCAGGCTATCTTTATCGATATATCCCTGCTCAATTAATGCTTCGATTCGAGGCCAATTATTTGGTTGGCTAACGTCCATGGCATTCGAAATCGTAGCAACGGTAGGCTTGGGTGCCCATTCACCTGTTTGCAAATAACGAGGTACAGTGTCATTTGCATTAGTTGCCGCAATAAAGCGCTTAATAGGCAGTCCCAGCGACTTAGCAATCATACCTGCTGTTAAATTACCAAAGTTGCCGCTTGGTACGGAAAAAACAGCCTTGTCTTGTTGTTCTTTTGGTAATTGTGCAATCGCTTCAAAATAATAGCAAACTTGTGCGAACAAACGGCTGATATTAATCGAGTTAGCTGAGTTTAAGTGCAGTCCATCGCGTACTTCAGGATCATCAAATGCCGCTTTAACTAGCTGCTGGCAAGCATCAAAATCACTTTCGATTGCAACGGTATGAATATTGTCACCTAAGGTAGTAAATAGCTTCTCTTGTAGTTTGCTAATTTTCCCCTTAGGAAACAAAATAACAACTTGAATGTTGTCAATGCCATGAAAAGCATGAGCAACTGCAGCACCGGTGTCACCCGACGTTGCAGTTAAAATAGTGATTGGCTGACCTGCACTAATGTTATCTAAGCACTGCGCCATGAAGCGCCCGCCAAAGTCTTTAAATGCCAATGTTGGACCGTGAAAAAGCTCCAAGCTATAAATATTTTCGGTGACCTTTACCAAAGGTGCGCCAAATTGAAATGCAGTGGTAACAATCTTACTTAACAACTCATCAGGTAACTCGTCACCAATCAGTTGCTTTAATATTCGAATACTTCTTTCGACAAAAGGCAACGCCAACACGTCGTTAATATTCTCAAAGGGCGTAATCTCTTGAGGAAAATATAAACCCTGGTTTTTACCCAAGCCTTTCTTTACCGCTTCGGCAAAACTTACTTTATCACTCGCATCTTTTAAATTTACTAAATTCACTTGTCCAAACCTTTGGTTTTTGTTCTATTCACGGCCGCATTAACACTACTTAGGAAATGAGGATGGCCCCTTCAATATCTAACTTACAAATATGGCTGAAGCCATCGTCGTTCTGAATATACTCTTTTTCTAACCATGCCTGCATGTTTTTTGCGTCTTCAAGTTCTCTCGCTACCGCAAACACGGTTGGGCCTGATCCTGAAATACCGAACGCTAAAGCATTGCTGCGCATGCAGGCTTCTCGTGCATCATCAAAACGAGGAAGCAGCACTTTTCGATGTTGTTCAGCTATTACGTCGGTCATCATTTTCGCCGCTAGCACTTCATTTTTCGCGTATAAACTGTGCACGAATACGCTGAGTTGGCGGCCAAAATCTAGCGTGTCTGATAGTGTATATTGCTTAGGCAGCAATCGTCTTGCTTCAGCCGTCGAGACCGAAATACCAGAATAGCACACAAGCCAATACCAGTTTTCGAAACAAGGAAGCTTCGCCGCAATGGGTGAGTCCTCACCAGTCATCAACACGAGTCCGCCGATATAGCTTGGTGCAACATTATCATAATGTACGCTACCGCTAATCTGCCCCTCTAATTCCCCCATCATCACCAACAGAGTGTTTTCAGAAAACGGTTTACCAGCATGCTCATTCATCGCATGAAACGCAGCAACTATCGAGCTTGCGCTTGAGCCTAAACCGCTGCCAATAGGCAAGGTTTTATGTAAGTGCATTTTGACCTTGAGCGGAGCATGCCCACTTGAGCTTAAGCTACTTTGAAAATAAGCATAACACTTGGTGACGATATTGTTTTCAGTTCCCGGAGGTAATCTATCGGCAAACTGACCATCGACACTTAATGAAAACTCATCAGCATCGCTTACAGACACCCAATCTCCTAGCGTTGTACCGTCGATAGGATGGAGTGCTGCGCCTAATAAATCAAAGCCTAAACTGACGTTGCCAATAGAGGCAGGTGCAAATGCTTTTGTTGTTTTTACAGTCATTATGCGAAGTCCTGAGTCCATGGCATGGTGCGAAGGACATCAGCAAATACGCCCGCTGCGGTTACCGTTGCGCCTGCGCCATAGCCGCGAATAACGAAGGGTATAGGCTGATAGTATTTGCTGTGAATAGCCAATGCATTCTCTCCGTCTTTAACCGCAGCTAATGGGTGATTAAGAGGGACTTCTTGAATAGAAACCTTACATTTATTCTTTTTAATTGAGCCAACGTAGCGCAACACTTTGCCCGCTTCTTTTGCGCTTTCGACTCTTACTTTGAGGTCAGCATCCAAAGAAGACAGATTGCTCAGGAATGTTTCAATACTTCCTGTATCGTCGAAGCTTGGCGGCAGCACAGACTCAATTTCGATATCGACAAGTTCTAACTCTAATCCCGACTCTCGTGCCATGATGAGCAGTTTACGCGCCACATCCATTCCAGACAAATCGTCGCGCGGGTCGGGCTCAGTAAAACCGTTTTCCTTCGCTATCAAGGTAGCTTCAGATAAACTCATGCCCTCATCCAATTTGCCGAACACATAGGACAACGAGCCTGACAGGATACCTTCAAAACTTTCAAGTTCGTCGCCCGCCGCTACTAACTTTTGCAAGTTATCGATAACCGGTAAACCAGCACCAACCGTCGTTTCATACAAATATTGTCGATTGGTTTGCTGCATCGTTCTCTGTAGCTTTTTATACTGCGCCATTGAAGCGGTGTTCGCCTTCTTATTTGGCGTCACAACATGACAACCTGAGGTCATCATTTCAACGTACAAATCGGCAATGACAGCGTTACTCGTGCAGTCAATGATAACAGGGTTAACTAGACTGTTGTCGTTCGCAAATTTGTGGATGCGGGCGACAGAAAATCCTTCATCAGCTTGAGCGAGCTCTGCTTGCCAATCGGCATTTAAATCGACACCTTTGCTGTTTAATAACAACTTGCGGCTATTCGCGACACCAAATACTTCTAATCTAATATCCCTCGCCATCAAGGCCGGTTGCTGCTGTGCAATTTGACGAAGCAATTCTTTGCCAACGTTTCCGCAACCCACCAAGAATGCGTCAATTGTGTGTTTTTTAGTAAAGAAATTCTGATGTATCACTTTTACCGCTTTCTTAGCTTTCGCGTTTTCAATCACGGTACTAATAGAACGCTCTGATGAACCCTGTGCAATTGCAACATTGTTGACGCGAGCCTGAGCAAGTGCGCTAAAGAATTTAGCCGCCATGCCCTGAGATTGACGCATACCGTCCCCTACTAAGGTAACGATAGCGAGCTCTTTACGCACTTCTATAGGTTCTAGCAGATGATTACTAAGCTCAAGTGCAAAACTGTCTTCTAACAAATCTAATGCACGGTCGGCATCTTTATTCTGGATACAGAAGCTGATGCTATACTCAGATGAACTTTGGGTTATTAAGCTGATTGAGATGTTGCCCGTTGAAATGACGTCAAATATACGACTGGCCATGCCGACCATGCCTTTCATTCCAGGCCCAGCAATGTTGAACATCACCACATTTTCAAGGTGCGAAATCCCTTTAACGCTAGTCCATTTTTCGCTTGCTTCATGACTAATTAACGTTCCGGGTGCCGCTGGATTTAGGGTGTTGCGGATTAAACAGGGAATGCTGTACTGAGCGATAGGACCGATGGTTTTGGGATGCAATACTTTCGCCCCAAAATAAGACAGCTCCATGGCTTCTTGATAAGTCAATTTGTCGAGTAGAACAGCACCGTCGACTTGATTCGGATCAGCATTGTAAACTCCATCAACGTCGGTCCAAATTTCGCAACAGCTAGCGTCAATGCAGGCAGCTAAGATTGCTGCAGAATAGTCAGAACCGTTACGCCCTAATGTGACCTTTTCACCAAGCTCATTCACAGCAACAAAGCCGGGCATAATAATGAGTGACGCACCGCTGGTATCGATATCTGCAAAGCGAGCTTTACTCGCACTCAGGTCTGCAATGCTGTCAAGGTAATCACCGTGAGCGACAATGCAGTCAACAGGATCGATGATATTATTGCTAATCCCTTTTGCATTCAAAATTTCGCTGAAAATGCGCACGCTAACGTACTCGCCTAAACTCAAAATGGACGCAGTAATTTGATCTGGGCAAATTTTTAGTAGTGCAATACCTTTGAGCTGTTGTTCGAGAACCGCTAACTTTTCGGTAATAAACTCGCTAAGAGGCTGATAGGAGAAATTGTCCAGGCTCTTATTTAAATCATCCGCAATACCGTTCAGCGTCATGTTTAATTTTGCGAAAAGTTCGCCATAATCAGCGCCTCGTTGTGCTTGTTCGCATAGTAGAGAAAGTGCATTTGTTACCCCTTTAGGTGCAGACAACACAACGGCAGCACCCTCCGTTTGGTGAGTGTCGGCACTAATATCAAGTACACGCATATACCTAGTTGCGTCTGCGAGACTCGAACCACCAAACTTTAAAACCTTCATGTCACTCTCCTGTGCTCGACTGAGCTTATTTTACCCAGATACAAAAAAACCCGCTTTTGGCGGGCTTTCGTTGATTGCTTAATTTGCAAAACCTAACGAATGCCCTTAATTGGCATGATAATCATCATACTGGTCATTGTTCGCATCATTGTTGTCGCGCTAGTAAATAGCGTATTTACAGAAACCAAAAAAGTGTTGGTCATTGTAATGAATGCGGCAAGACTCACAGCATAAAGCGCTGCGCGAGGTGCACGAGCACTTGCATGGGTATTTTTATTGACGTTTTTCAGTGCAATGTAAACCATACGAAGCTCAACCCTCTCAGTTTAATTCTTTGTCGTTAGTATTATTTTTATTTTATGCAGCCAATTTGCCGTATAGACGTCTATATGTCAACCTAGATTTACCAGTAAATGAAATATTGTTCAATCAAAGCAATCAAAGGGCCAGGTACGTTGAAATAAACCAAGGGGCCAGGTGCGTTGAAAAAGGACGTGAGTTGCGTTGACACTACAAACACGTAATTCAAGGTACCTGGCCCCTTGATGTCTTGATGCTTGATGTGAAAGTTAATGGTATCAACGAACCTGGCCCCTTGATAGAATCTAGCTGGTTAATTGCCCATAATAATCAAAGGATATAAAGTGACTGAGGCCAATCAAGGTAAGCCAAAAATTTCGCAGGGATTAATTGAGTTTGATAGTGAGTTTTTCGACATCACAAAAACCATCAATATCCTGAGTGCTGTAAACCCGACTAATTTTGATCAACAGAAGAAAACATTCTTCGATAGTCATTTTTCGATTGAACCTGAGTTTACTTATGATGGCAGTAAATTAGATGTGTTTGCCACTAAAAGAAAGTTATTGAACTTACCGCTTGAAAATGTCGTTGACGAAGATCTCAGCGAAATATACTTCGATACTATCAATAGCTACTTAGATAAAGTTGACCAATTCAACTCTATTGGCACGAACGACTTTATTTATGATTCATTGCGTTACTTTGGCGAACCAACACAGAAGGATATCGGCAACGCAAAATTCATTTTGCATTTGCCTGGCAATCTTAATGAAGAAAATGAAGAAGTATTAAAATTTGAAGAAATCAAACAAATACTTGTCGATTTTGCTGAAGTTAATGAGCTGCCCTACAATCTAAAAATCGAAGAAAACATGATTGCCAATGCCTTAGTATCGGGCAATACAATTAAACTCAACAAAAATGCAAAACTGTCAATTAGCGACACAAATGCCTTGGCGCAACACGAAATTGGCGTGCATTTAGTCACCACATTAAATGCCCGAAAGCAGCCATTGCGGATACTAGAAATAGGCAATCCACTTAATACAATGACTCAAGAAGGCCTGGCTATATTAAGCGAATACTTATCCGATAATTTAACTATCAAACGCTTAAAAATATTAGCATTGCGAGTCGTTGCAGTGCAGTCGATGATAAAAGAAAAGAGCTTTAGAAAAAGCTTTCTACTGCTTAAAGAAGAATACGGGGCAAGCAACGATATCGCTTTTGCTGTGTGTTCACGCATATACAGAGGCGGGGGTTTTGTGAAAGATTATTTGTATATGCAGGGTTTTCATAAAATGCTGAATGCTTATGAAAATGAACCTAACTTCGATCTGCTCTTTACCGGTAAAACATCCATTGATTATTTACCGCAAATTACAAATTTAATCGAAAAAGGCATTTTGCAAAAGCCGCAATATGTGTCTACTATTTTCAAGCAACCAGAAAGCTTAAGCGAAATAAAGCAGTATATCGCTCACGCTATAAAGTAGCTTAAGCGATATAAAGTAGCGTGAGCAGCAGAAAGCGCGCTATTTTCTTTTTGAAGGGCTGCGTCTTTTCGCTTTAACACTATCACCCGTAATTTGTGTTTTGCTCACTTTATTGGTTTTACTTGGGCGGCCATTCCTTGAAATGCTTTTTAACAAGCTTTGACGGTCGCTTACTTCAAATCCTTTCTTAACCACGCGTTTTATCGAGCTACCAATAAGCGCCTCAATGCGGCTTACCGTGCGCTCTTCTTCACGACTGACGAAAGAAATTGCGTTGCCTGTGTTTCCAGCGCGGCCCGTTCGTCCAATTCTGTGCACATAGTCTTCTGGTAAATAAGGCAGATTATAGTTGACCACAAAGTCTAAACCTTGAATATCCAGACCTCGTGCTGCAACTTCTGTGGAAATTAACACCTGTAGCTTGGCTGACTTAAAATCGGCCAATGCGCGACGACGAGAGCCTTGGCTTTTATCGCCGTGGCAAACGGCCGCATCAATTTTGCTTTGCTTGAGCGCAGCCATTAATTTGTCTGCTTGTTCTTTTGTACTAGTAAAAACCAACACTTGAAACCAATTCTGCTCTTTTAGCAAGGCCTTAAATAAATCAATTTTGCGAGATTCTTCAACCGGATACATAACGTGATTAACGGTGTCAGCCGTTGCATTGGCCTTACTCACGCGAATTTCAACGTGGTTGCTTAAAATCTTGTGGCACAATTCATTGACGGCTGGCGAACTAGTTGCCGAATAAAGCAGCGTTTGACGTTTTTTCGCCGTGTGCTGCATTATTTGACTCACGTCGGTAATAAAGCCCATGTCTAGCATGCGGTCAGCTTCATCCAATACGACAAACTCTGCATTCGCCAAGGTGACATTATTCAACGCCATGTGCTCGAGCAATCGACCCGGCGTCGCAATAAGGATGTCCGTGCCTTTTTTAAGTTTACTCGTTTGCCCACCCAACTTAACGCCGCCGTATAGAGCAGTAACCGTTAATTCCGTGAATTGAGCATAGCTGCCAATAGCGTCAGCCAACTGTTCTGCAAGTTCGCGGGTTGGCGTCAAAATAAGGGCTCTAGGGCTGCTTGAAACAGTCTCCTTCGGCGCATCTAACATCTGTTGTAATATCGGAAGTCCAAAAGCTGCCGTTTTGCCTGTGCCCGTTTGAGCATGTACCAGCAGGTCTTTACCTCGGCGCGCTTTCGGCATCGATAGCTCTTGAACCGGCGTCATTTCGCTGAATCCACAAGCGACGACGGCTTGCTCAAGTAATGGATGTAAATCTAAAGTTGAAAATTTCATGTGGGGTCCTCTGTAGCTATTTTCTGTAATGTGATCGTTTAATGGCATGAAAGACCAATAAACACTGGCTACAGTCAAAAAATGAGTGCGGAATATACAGTATTTTATACGATTTAGTGAGATTAATTGATGTTTTTCTACTCGATAACAACATTAAGGCACCTAAGGAAACTGCATGAGCCAGCAAGATTAAGAGACACTATTATGCCGTGCGCGTTTATCTACTATTTTACAGCATTGTTTTTGTTAATATAAATTACACTTTTGAATTGCTAACAGGTCGTTTTCTAATGGCTTTCTGTTGCTTACGCTCTCGCTGTTTCTTGGCGATCATGGATGTTGGCGCGCTCACCAATAAATTTAAAAACAGACCAAAAAGCACACCGAATAAAATCCCTTCCGTCGTAATAGGCAATCCAAATTTAAAATTCTCTAAAGTATTGTCTATGTATTGCCACCCGCTTGGCGAAAGCATAAAAATCAGCTTTTCTATGATGTTGCCGTTCTGAAAAACAGACAATCCTTCACTCAGCTCGTTATATTGAATAATCGTTTTTTGCTTCTGAATTGCATCATCGCGCACGCTCGGCACTTCATTTTGAAGATGATGCGCTATCATGGCGTCTACAGAAGCGTAATTATACTTTTTCGCAGTTGCTTGATAGCCCTCAATTTGCCACTGGCTTGATTCATACATGCCCGCTAAAAATTGCTGGTAATGATCGGCCAACTGAGGCACCTGTAAAGCCAACACTAATGTGACACCAAAAAATAGCTTGTCGAGTGTTTTAAATATCAAGGTAAATTCCTGTGTGACTAGCTTACTACTCGTATACTATAGTAAACATAGCGTAACGTGATATGACTTATTGTAACTTTAGCGCTAGTTTTATTATTACTTAAGCAACAAATTGTCGTTTACTGAAAGCTCATGTACTTTATATACGAATCGTTCCAAAACGTTTAGTTCCGTTTTTAATACGCACTATTTAGTCAAGTATTTAGCTGATCTAACATAAACAAATGTAAAGCAATGATGAATAGTTAAATAATGAAAAAAAAGCCCCCCTCACAAAGCAGCATTCAGCCACAACGTTCAAATAGCTCACCTAATTCTGTTGGAAGCAATCATGTGCCGCAAGATGATAACCATGACTCCGAGGAACAAAAGGCCTTAGACGCCATTGCGCGTCAATTCGCTTATCAAATTATCAGCGGCTTTGATAAATCGTATCGCTGGCATAGCCGCATCACCGCAGGTGCGAAAGAGCGATTTGAGAATGAACGATGGGCCGAGTCTCAACTTGCCATTAAAGAAAGAATTGCCATTTACGAACAAAGCCTGATGGATATCGTTATCGACTTGTATCAACAAGTGCATCCAAAGCAACAAGACCAGCACTTTTGGAAGGCAGCAAAAAATCAATACACTAAATTGCTCAACGACCACCCACAGTTTGAGCTGGCCGAAACTTTTTACAACTCGGTTATTGGACGCATTTTTAAACACAGTAAAATTGACGACAATATGATGTTTGTGCAGCCAAGTCGCTGCTATTTACCCGGTCCGGATCGCGACAAGGTTATTTACAGCTTTGACACTTCAGGCACCGTTAGAGCTATGCACGAATCTATATTTAATACTTATCGATTCAAAACCCCCTTCGACAATCTTTCCCTCGACTTAGAGAACATGGACAAAGCGCTGCGAGCGCGGCTAAACCGAGAGCAATTAGCCAGCGTGCATGCCGTTGAAATGTTAAAGCCTGTTTTTTATAGAGGAAAGGCCGCGTACTTGGTAGGCAGAATTTGTATGCCAAGCGAAACATTACCGTTTGTTATCGCGATGCAAATGACGGATGACGGTAAACTCATGGTCGATGCATTGCTAACTGAACAACATCATTTAAGCGTGATATTCAGTTTTGCCCGCTCGTACTTCATGGCTGATACGCAAAACCCCGCAGAGGTTGTTGCTTTCTTACAGGAACTGCTACCACATAAAAAGCATTTTGAGCTTTACATGTCGCTGGGATTTTATAAACACGGCAAAACGGTGTTTTACCGTAATTATTTACAACACTTGGAAAATACCTCGGGCACGACAGTGAATAAGGGCGAAACAGTAGAATTAAGCTGCGCTGATAAATTTGAGCTTGCACCGGGTATTAAAGGCCTTGTGATGACTGTTTTTCATTTGCCGTCGTACGGGGTGGTATTTAAAGTCATTAAAGATGAGTTTGCAGAGAGTAAAAAAATCACACGCGAATACGTCAAGGATCGCTATAGATTGGTTAAAAGTACCGATCGGGTTGGGCGCATGGCCGATACTCATGAGTATATGAACTTTCGTTTCCCACGCAATCGTATCGATCAAGAATTACTGCAATATCTGCTCGATACTTGCGCTAGCAGCGTGACATTGACCGACAGTGAATTGATTATTTCCCACCTCTACATTGAGCGAAAAATGACGCCGCTCAACTTGTATTTACAACAGCAAACCGACCCTGAAAAAATTCGTAATGTGCTAAATGAACTTGGGCTTTGCATCAAACAAATAGCCTTAGCCAATGTTTTTCCGGGTGATATGCTGCATAAAAATTTCGGTGTGACGAAAACGGGAAGGGTTATATTTTATGACTATGATGAAATTTGTTATATGTCTGAACGCCAGTTTCGCAGTTTACCTAAGAATGACGATCCTTATGCAATTGATACTCTATCGGTCGGACCAACGGATGTGTTTCCGGAGCAATTCGAGCACTTCATTGTCGGAAAAAAAGTATTTAAAGATATTCTTAAAGAACTGCACGGCGACCTGATGACAACAGAATACTGGCTCGAAACACAGCGTATAACGGCTCAAGGTATTATTCAAAACTTTACGCCATATCCTGAGCAGTACCGTTTTGTGCGTTAACTGTTTTTTGATGATGACTGTCGCAAACAGCAATATTTATTAACGTTGCTTCGCTGACGGCTTTGCAATAGCGAACACGAAACTGATGATTGGAATTTAAGCATCAGTTTCGCTATACAATTGTTAGCCAAAAATGAGGAAATAATGCGCAGCAATGGTGATCATCCCAATTCCCCAAAATACGCTTCTTGCCAAATGCCAGTCGGCCCAATAACAAGCTAGGTATACGAGACGACATACCACAAAAGCAATACACAAATATGCTGTCGTATCATTAACCGCATTCAGCGCCAGCACGAGTAATACAGTGGGTGCGAAAAACGTGGTCGCTTCAAAGCAATTCTCATGCGCAGCTTTCGCCCTCGCTCCAAGCCCCTTTAGTGCTTTTTGCTGTTCACGCGGCATTCTATTGTCGTACCCGCCGCTTTTGTTCATCATCAGCGCCAAAGGCACTTTCGCCAGCATGGGCATAAAAACAACTATTGCCATACAAATTACCACTATTGTCATGCATCTCTCCTTATTTAAATCCCTGCAAAAAGTGCGCGGATAAGTCTTTATTGGAAAATTCTACGTAAAAGTTTGTAAAATAGCCTTCGATGGCGACAATGATAAACGAAAATTCTAATTAACGGGCACTAAAGTTCTGGTAAGCAATGCGTATGCGCTAGCAACGTCAAAACATCGCACGCTGTGTCAAATGGAAGAATGACTAAAATGAAAATACTGATAATAGAAGACGACTTGACCGTTGCTGGTTATATCTCCAAGGGTCTTGAAGAATCTGGCCATACCCCTGACGTTGCAAATGACGGCAAGCAAGGGCTACTCCTAGCCACAACGAATAGCTATGACGTTATTGTCCTCGACAGAATGTTGCCGCATATCGACGGCATTACTATCCTGAATACCATAAGAGACTCGGGAGACAATACCCCAGCGGTTATTCTTAGCGCAAAAAACAAAGTGGAAGATAAAGTGAAAGGTCTACGCTCAGGCGCCGCCGATTATATGACAAAACCTTTTGCTTTTGAGGAGCTTTTAGCTCGAATCGAAATTGTAGCTTCTCGTCAATCGGGCGCCGTGCCCTCCGTTACCGAGATCGTATTAGGTGAACTAAAGCTCGACCTAATCAACAGGCAAGTAACCCGCAACGGCACGATTATCGATTTGCAGTCAAAAGAATTCAAATTACTTGAGTACCTATTAAAAAACAAAGGCAAGATTGTCACGAGAACGATGTTGTTAGAAAAAGTGTGGGAATACAATTTCGACCCGCAAACGAACGTCATTGACGTGCACATCAGTAGATTAAGAAACAAAATAGATAAAGGCTTTAGCTATCCAATTATCGAAACTATTCGCGGTGCCGGTTATTTAGTATCCGAACCCAAGACATAGGAGCTTAATTCGTGAGAGCCATCACCGCTTTTCGTAAAAGTTCGAGTTTTACCCTTAGTATCCTGTTTACTAGTCTACTTATGATGGGCGTTGTGTTTATCACCTACTTTCTGATTATTTCTAACGATGATTTACTGGTAAGAGAATCAGAAGCGGCGATCAACGCTGATATCCGTGGTTTTAACTCATTATATAGAGCAGCAGGTTTAAAGGCGGTGGAAAAGGCCTTAAACGATAGGATTGCAGAAAACGGAAACGATTTCTTCTATCATTTAAAAACTGAGCAAGACAAATTCATCACTGGCAATATGCTATTTTGGCCCAGCGAAGATGCACAGAGCGTTAAGAACGGGGTGCTGTCGATAAAAATCGGCGACAGCGCATCAAAAGAATACGACGTAATAGCGAAGATAATGGTATTCACCAACGGCCATCAATTGCTGATTGGCCGCAATATAGACGATATCGAAATTGCACAGTGGGTTGGTAAAACCTTCGGCTGGATAATGATATTAATCCTTTGCCTTATTTCCGTCACCAGTATTTGGGTCGCTTATTATGTTGTAAATAGAATTAATATTATTTCCGATAAAGCCGACGATATTATTTCTTCAGGCAAATTAACAGAGCGCTTGCCGGTAGACAGCAATTGGGACGATTTAAGTAAGCTGACGATGGCGCTGAATAAAATGCTCGACCAATTCGAGTCGTCAATTGAAGGGATTAAATCTGTATCAGACAATATTGCTCACGATCTGCGGACGCCCCTCGCTAGGCTTAAGACGCATATAGAAGTGATGCCTGACGGAGACGACAAGTTTGCCCTCCTTAAAGAGTCTGACAATTTATTATCAATTTTCAATTCATTACTCAGAATTGCAGATCTGGAATCTGAACAGAAAACCAGTGCATTTGCGATATATAATGTGGAGGAAATACTCGAAGATGTCATTGATCTTTATTTACCGATTGTTGAGGACAATAACATTCATTTAGAATTGACCATCCGCGCTAAAGACACACAGCTTTACTGCGATAAGGACCTGATTTTCCAAGCTTTTGCTAATGTGATAGATAACGCAATCAAGTTTAATGAGGAAGGCGGTAACATTCTGGTTTCATTAGGTTCAGAGCACCTAGCTCAGCAGCCGACAGACGAAAACGAGCGCGTCACAAGTCAGCGCGAGCATCTTGTTTTTCGAGTATTTGACTCGGGTAACGGAGTTACGCCACAAGCTTTTGAGAAATTAACCCAACGTTTTTATCGTGAAGACAGTAGCCGGAGTAAAAGTGGCAATGGATTAGGTTTGGCCTTAGTGTTGGCAATCGTTAATCTGCACAAGGGAAGCATGCGATTCATTGATAAGCCTTTAAAAACTGTATCAGGTTTAGGCTGTGAAATTATGCTGCCTAAATGAAGTTGATTCTATGATGCAATTATATAGAAGGTACGTGCATTAAGCTCCGTACCCTCCTGTTAACTTGTCCAAGTATTATTTAATGTGCGTAACTGGCTTACTGCTTTTGCATGAAAATGGTGACTTCAGCCATTACAATGCCAAACTTTTTAATATAGGAACGATTCATCATTGTGTCGTCGTCAAATGCAAAAAACCAGTCGTCGAAGTTGACGCGATAAGTAGAATCACCCACAGCTAGGTCCATTTCGTATGAGAAGTTGAACGCATTACCATGCGGTGTTCCCTTAGCAGGGCCTGCAATATCGCCAGCATTCCCAGTGTATGTTCCGTCTGCATTTTTGCTCAGTTTCCATACGCGTGATTTTGCTCCGTCGCCAAAGCCATATACAAAGCTTTCATCTAGGATCAAGTTACCGTCTTCTTTATATCCATTTATATCCACGGTAAATCGCTGGACTATGTCACCGTCTCTATTTTGAACGATTCCCCACGCTTTTACTTTGCCGTCAAAGAAACTGTCGATATCAAACTTCGGCTCCATCTGCTCGTATTTTTTTGCGTCCAGTGATACTGAACATGCGCCAAGAAAAAGCATTGACGCTGCGATGGCCGCTAGCATACTTACTTTTTTTGCGATCTTTGGAAAATTCATTGTTGCTCCTTTTTAGCTTACTTTCGGTTACAGCGTGCTGCTACTCATTGTTAGTTTACTAATAGCACGCAAATATTGAGCCTCAACTGTTCAACACTGTTAATGATAGCAGCCTCTACTTTTTAAGCCCTAGCAGTTGTTTACGCATTTTTGGCTCAGAAGTTTTTTCATTTAACCAAATATCGAAAAAGGCTTGGCCAAATGATTGATCATCAATGCTTCCAATCAAATTACCATCGTAGTAAAAGTGCGTGTGCTGCTGCTTATCCATCACGCCGGTGATATTCTCCCCTTCTTTTACATTAGGAAAAACCGAGCGCATTTGCTCAAACCATTTAGCTAGCAACACTTCGTCTTCATAGCCAATGTCTCTCATTTCGTCTATCGAGCGACTCGCAATCTCTTCTCCGTCAAAATCGCGTAAATACGTCAGGGATAGCGCAAAAGGTGTGTCCTTTTTCCACTCGCCGTTGGGCGCTGCCAATTTGGCGTCGTAAATTTTCCAGAACATGACTTTGAGCTGTGCTTCACCCACCACCTTTGGACTATCGATGTATTTTTCGGTAATCTGCGAAAAACTCAAGGGCGTATTTGCTACCGCGGCGCTAGAAACGCTGAGTTTCTTTTCTGCTTCCGGCGAATATGCATGGCCAAGGGTGGAAAAGCCGAATGAACTAAGTAGTGCAGCAATTAGTATCGACCTTAATATTTTCCGTGGATATGTCGCCTGTTTATTGTTTAATCGTCTTAATTTCATGGTCGTTTCCTTATTATCTGTAATAATGCAGATATATTACAGCTTTTAACGCGTAACATTACAGCAAGAGATCAGTATAAAGGATTAAACTTTGTTAACCTATCCGCTAACAGGCAGCATCGAGAGCCAGTTTTCAATTCTGACACCCTCGCCTTTACAGCGAGTTGAAGCTGAGTGGACTGCGTTCTCAACCAGCCAAGAAGGATCGAAAAAACCAGCGACGAGCCACCAAGTTCAGGTTTGGTGCAAGCGTGACGACTTACTGCACCCGCTAATATCAGGAAACAAGTGGCGTAAGCTGGTGAAGCCCCTGCATGATTTCACGCAAGCTCCACCATCGCACGTCCTTAGTTTTGGCGGTCCCTATTCAAACCATCTGCACGCACTAGCGTATTGCTGCAAACAACTTAACATCAAATTTACTGCAATAATTCGTGGCGCATATTTAAAAGAACAAGACTTAAACCAAACCCTCAAAGATTTGGAACAGTGGAATGCACATTTGGTATTCGTGGATAAACAAACCTATCAACAAAGAACCGACCGACACTATTTAAGCAAACTGCGAGAAGAGCACAACGCAGACATCATCATTCCCGAAGGCGGTTCACAGCCAGATGCGCTTTTCGGTATGCAGGCTATGGTCGAAGAAATTAATGCAGCTAGCTCAAACCAGTCGTTCGATGCCATTCTGATCCCTGTTGGCAGCGGAGCAAGCATGGCGGGAGTGGTGAAAAGCTGCCACGCTGAAACCGCGTCGCAAATAATTGGGATCGGCGTACTCAAAGGAGAAGGATACCTAGAAGATCTCGTCAAACAATTCCTGAACAATTCCAATATAAGCAACTGCAGTAAAAGCGCAAACAAAGACACACCTTATTTGCCTTGGCACATCAACCACAACTTCCATTTCGGAGGCTATGCTAAAAGCAGCGCTGAATTAGACGCCTTCTGCAAAGACTTCAACCAACAGCAAGTGAACTTAGCGAATAGTAAATCGCGGCAAAGGGTATCGCAACAAAGGGTATCGCAACAAGAGGAATCGAAACAAGACACACCTATTTGCATCGAACCCGTTTATTCAGGCAAATGTTTCTTTGCTCTTAAAACGCTTATCCAGCAGGCTTATTTCCCGCCAAATAGTAAAATATTGCTTATTCATACGGGCGGATTGCAGGGCGCTCGCCAACAAGTTCATACAGGCTGACAAAAGGTTCGAATTATTCGACTGAACTATTTTTCTACAAATGTCGTTAATTAAACATGAACAATACACATTCATCGGCCGTGAGTAGGGGTTTGTATCAGAGTAGTAAATAAACAATTGAGGTTATCCGCGTGAAGCACAAAATGATTCTAAAGCAGCAGGTGCAATACGCACCGATGATTCAAAAAGCGTTAAGTTTGTGTGAGACCATGCTTTCCCGTTCGGAAACACTTTATCCCTTTGCCGCCCTTTCTGTGGATGGCGATACCCATTGCATTTTTCTTAGTGATGAAGATTATAATAATCGGCACCCCAATGGCGCGCACTTCGGCATGATTGAGAAGCTCGAACAACAGCTGCAACTTTACAAAATGCAAACAAAATCAACAATTGGCATGTTAGTCTACGCCGCAACTATCCGTACGCCTCATAAAGAAGAGAAAGACGGGCTCATGTTTAGTATTTGTGATTCGAACGGTGAGAACACTCTAACTCTTTATCCCTATGAGTTTGAGCAAAATTCAATCACAATCGGCAAACCTTTTACCTGCGATTTTTCAGACTGAGCCTATCGTTCTGCACGCTTTTCCATTAAACTTGCCAATTCAAAAATTGCTGTTACGATGCAGCCAAATTATTTAGTAAGGAACTCTTATGTCTCGTGTATTAATCATCGGCGCTGGCGGCGTGTCATCCGTTACAGTAAAAAAGTGTGCTCGATTGCCTGAAATGTTTGATGAAATTTATTTGGCAAGTCGCACATTATCAAAATGTGAAGCATTGCAGAAAGAAGTTGGCGCAGATCGTTTAAAAGGCGTGTTTACTGTAGATGCTGATAACGCAGACGCCGTTGCCGAATTAATCAACAAGGTTAAACCTGACTTAGTCGTAAACCTAGCGCTACCGTATCAAGATCTACCAATTATGGACGCCTGCTTAGCAACCAAAACAGATTACCTAGATACTGCCAACTACGAGCCTAAAGATGAAGCTAAATTCGAATATTCTTGGCAGTGGGCATATCAGCAAAAATTCCAAGATGCGGGCATTATGGCGCTTCTTGGCAGTGGCTTCGATCCCGGCGTAACTAACGTTTATACAGCCTATGCTGCGAAACATTACTTTGATGAAATCCATTACTTAGATATTGTCGATTGTAACGGTGGTGATCATGGTCAAGCATTTGCAACAAACTTCAATCCTGAAATTAATATCCGTGAAATCACACAACGCGGTCGCTTCTGGGAAAACGGCGAATGGAAAGAAACCGAGCCATTGACGGTTCGCGAAGACCTTGACTACCAAAACATTGGTGTAAGAGCCTCATATTTGATGTTCCACGAAGAGTTAGAGTCGCTAGTTAAGCACTTCCCTACGCTAAAACGCGCTCGTTTCTGGATGACCTTTGGTGACGCCTATCTGAATCACTTAAAAGTGCTTGAAGGCATCGGCATGACCAGTATTGCTCCTATTGACTTCCAAGGCCAACAAATCGTTCCCTTAGAATTCTTAAAAGCAGTATTACCAAACCCAGGTTCGCTTGCTGAGGGTTACACAGGCAAAACGTGCATCGGTACTTACATTACTGGTATAAAAGACGGCAAAGAAAAAACCATCTTTATCTATAACAACTGCGACCATGCTGTTTGTTACGATGAAGTGGGCGCTCAAGCCGTTTCATACACAACGGGTGTACCGGCGATGATTGGTGCAGCGCTCATGCTGAACAAAACGTGGAACAAGCCAGGTGTTTGGAATATGGAGCAATTCGATCCAGACCCATTCATGGCAATGCTTAACGACCATGGCCTACCTTGGCATGTAATCGAATGCGAAAGCAGCCCCTTCGCGAAATAAGCGAGCGGTTTTTCATTCCCGGATTCGGGCTTTTATGCTCCGAGTCCGGAATGCTATTTTTATTCGAAGCTGGAACTAATTTCTTCGAAGCCGGAGCAAAGAGACAAAGCCAATAGCGGTCTTTATTGCACAAGGTAGCCCCTTCCAGAACAAGCTGTTCTTCAATTAAAAGCCAGAAACCAAAAGCCATCACTTCAGGATAATCAACAATGACTAACAAATTTTTGAGAGACGATATACCTTCACCTTGTTACGTTTGTGACGATGCAAAGCTTGAGCAAAATTTGCAGTTGATGCAGCACGTTCAGAATAAAGCGGGCGTAGATATTATTTTAGCGCTAAAAGGCTTTTCAATGTGGTCAACCTTTCCGTTGGTAAAGCAATACTTGAAGGGTGCAACCGCCAGCGCTGTGTGGGAAGCCAAACTCGCCAATTACGAAATGGGCGGCGAAGTACACTGCTACTCTCCTGCCTACAAGCAGAAAGATATGGACCAACTGTTAGACCTAGTTCATCACTTGTCTTTTAACAGTATGAACCAGTGGAATCAATTCAAAGAACAGGTGATGCAAAGTTCAGTTTCTGCGGGCCTACGAGTTAACCCAGAGAACCAAGAAGCAGACACTCCACTATATGACCCATGTGCACCTGGCTCTCGCTTAGGCATCTTAGCATCGCAGTTAGAAGGCCAAGACCTTACCGGCATTGACGGCTTCCATGTGCACAATTTATGCGAGTGTGATTCGTTCGCAACAGAGCGTACTTTGCATGCCATTGAAAAAAAGTTTGCAAAGTATCTGCCCACGCTTAAATGGTTAAACTTGGGCGGTGGTCACTTAATGACAAAAGAAGGTTATGACGTTGATCACCTTATAAACGCCTTAACTGTATTCAAAGAAAAGTACCCTAATTTGCGCATCATCATGGAACCCGGCTCTGCCGTTGCTTGGCAAGCGGGTCCGCTGGTTTGTGAAGTTGTCGATATCGTCGAGAATGAACAGAAAATTTTGATATTGGACATCAGTGCTACCGCGCATATGCCAGATGTCTTAGAAATGCCATACCGGCCTAAAATCACGGGTGCAGGCATGCCAAATGAAAAAGCATTCACCTACAAAATAGGCGGCAACTCGTGCTTAGCAGGCGATGTTATTGAAGAATACAGTTTCGATCATGAAGTGAAGCCAGGTGAGCGCTTAATATTTGAAGACATGCTGCATTACACTATGGTGAAAACCACTTTCTTTAACGGTGTGGAGCATCCGGCGATTGGTATTTTGCGAAAAGATGGTACTTTTGATCTTGTAAAAGAATTTACTTATGAGGAGTTTAAAGCGCGGCTTTCATAGCCAAAAGTCAGTGCCAAGCAAAATTTTACTTTGTAAGCTCTCAGTATAAATAAAAAACCCCGATGCTTTTATCAAGCACTCGGGGTTTTTTTAGTTTCGAATCTTTCGCTTAAAAGATATTAGCGAATTAGAATTCGTATTTCAGACCAAACTGAATTTGCCAAACAGACTGAGAAAGTACTTCTAAGTTTTTAATGCTGTCTGGGTTTCTTAGGCTGAAGTACTCATACTGACCGTCTACGATACTAGCCGATACTACTGATCTCTCGTATTCATAGCGAGTGCGCTCTACACGACCCCAATCAGAATTAAGTAGGTTACCAAAGTTTTCAATATCAAAGAACAATAAGAACTTGTGGTCTTCGTTGATAGCCGGTAACTCTTGCTGAATTCTTAAATCAATAATGGTTGACCAACGTGAGTTGTCGCCATTTCTAGGTGCAATACCACCTGCATACTGGCCTAGTTCTGAGCTATTGATATAGTTAAAGAACTCTTGTTGTGCCGCAGCATCACCACCAAACGAACTAGCAGCAAACAATGGATCGTTCACACCCGTTGGTACGTAAAGCAAGTGACCAGCGTCATCGTTACGGCTCTCACGAGCACAACGACCGCCGCCTACATCAAGAACACAAGCATTGTTTTCGTTGAACGTGTAGCTATATGGCTGACCAGAGCGACGCGTTGCGAAAATTGATACTTTAGTTTGATAGCCATTAACTATCTCTTTCGACCAATTAAAGCGAACTTTTGCCAAATGCTCTGTTTGGTAATTTGAAGTACCAGCACGCGGCTTTTGACGATCATATGCTGCAAAGTCAGAGTAGTTTGACGTTGCTGTTGAAGACGTACCGTAGCCAACATCTTCTACATCTGCATAGGTGTAGCTTGTGAACATATCAAAACGACCGTAGTCAGTATCCCAGTCGTTAGACGCTGAGAACGCAAGTAACATACCGTCACCGTCATCAACTGAACCAACCGCTATCGCTTCAGGACCATTGCTGCAGTCATAAACACCGCGACCGTCTGGAGCAGTATCTACTGGGTTTTCACAACGTTGGTCATACCAATAAGAAGCATTTTCCAACTTGTTATAAAGGAAATCACCTGATAGTAACCAGTCTTCGCCTAAATAAGGAATATCAACTGCGTAAGCTGCGCCTAAGCTAAGCTTCCACGTTGTTGGTATTTCGAAGTCAGGACGAAGCGCGTTTACCGAGCCGTCTGGTGCTTCAGTTGCCAAAGTATTAAGAACGTCTTGCGGAATGTACTGACCCGTTGCTGGATCTGGTGTAGTTGGAACGTTGATTGTTCCGAATGCATTTGAACTGTCAGATATTACACCATCGTTTGAATAACTGTTTGAAATCCATACGCCAGGAGCACCACCAGAGAATCTACCTAAACCACCACGCACTGTAAGATCTTCTGTTGCTAGCCATTTAAACGACACTCTTGGAAGAATAACGTCTAAACCATCAATATCATTCGCATTGCTGTAACCATAACGGTCAATAAAGTTCTGGTTTTCACGAATTTGACCTTCAGATTCATACCAATCATAACGAAGACCAGCGTCGATAGTTAGATAACCATTAACGTCCCAAGAATCTTGGATGTAAAGTGAATTAGAGTTATAGCCCCAAATTGCACGAAGATCGTTTTCATTGTTTGTAACAGCATTGTCGTATAGCAAACCTGACGCTGTTGCATTGCGCAAGTCTTCAATGCTATCAAATACATATGAACCTTCCGAGTTTTGTGCAAAGAGGTTATTTACTTCAACTTCTTCACGCTCGTAACCCGCTTTCAAAATATGATCGCCAACTGAGTATTCAGCTACGAACTTGTATTGCATAAAATCTTGATCTAGTTCATTACCATGACGGAAACGGTCAGGACCGATAGTCAGATAATTCTCATCGCCATCTACTTCACGCAAGAACACTGCGAAGTTCGGGAACTCGTTACCACTTAATGAATCCTGACCCGTTGCTTGTGTTGTGCTTGCAATTTTAACTTGAGTCGAGAAATTCGCGGTCCAATCTGAAAATACATGTCCGATAAAGCTTTCTACACGCTCAGAGTTGTCATACCACGCTGAAGAAGCGCCAAGAATGTTGTCTGATGCAAGAAAGTTATTACCGTTCTGCTCTTGGATAGTGTTCCCGTCAGTCAAAAGGTAAGTGAATTTTGCGCGATGGTCGTCTGTGATGTTCCAGTCGATATTCGCTAAGATTTTTTCATCTTTAGCAGGACCTTTGTTAAAGTCACCGATATCGAAGCCCCAAACGTCAGAAACGATCTGACCAACTTGAGCAACATCATCAAGCGTGATGTCTTCACGGATGTTAACTGCACCTGAACCTACTGGTCCATTGTTAAGTGGCGCAACTTCTTCATATTTGTCGTAAGCAACAAAAAAGAACAACTTGTCTTTGATGATTGCACCACCAAGTGTTCCAACAAAAGTGTCTTCTTCAAAAGCGAAGTCAAAATCGTCATCGCCATTCTTATCACCGATTAACGAATCACTCGTATGATAATAGCCTAAAGAACCATGGAATTCGTTAGTACCTGATTTTGTTACGGCGTTAATAGTACCGCCAGTAAAACCGTTGTATTCAACGTCGAAAGGGGCTGTCTGAATTGAAAGTGACTCAATGGCGTCAAAAGAAATTGGTGAACGCTGAGTAGGGTAACCATTGGCATTCAAACCGAAACGGTCGTTTAGAGCAACACCGTCAATAGTTAAAGAGTTAAAGCGGTTGTTTGCACCCGCAATTGTTAACTCTTTAGCGCCGCCACTTTGAAAGTTTACTGACGCGAAAGGGTCTAGTTCAGCAGCGTCTGTAATATCACGGTCAATTGAAGCAACTTCGTTTAATGCTTCAAGACCAAGACTGGTGCTTAGTCCATCGTTAGAGAATCCACCTTGAGCGCGCGTACCCGTAACGACAATAACTTCTCTATTTGCGTTACCTTGAACTTCAATCGGAAGTGACAATGTTTGATCGAGTGATACAAAAAGGTCATCAATTTGTACAGACGTAAAATCGCTACCAGTAATAGTAACTGAGTATGGCCCACCAACACGCAAACCGCGAGCCGAGAAAACGCCACTTTCGTTTGTCGTTGCTGTCGACACAGTGCCTGATGGAACATGTGTTATTGTTACAGTCGCTCCAGAAACAATTGATCCTGCTTCACTGGAAACGTTGCCTCGAATTGCCGAGGTGGTCGTCTGCGCAAGTACTGATGTGGAAAGACCCACGGTCAGTGCAACTGCAATCGCAACACGATTCAGTTTGTTTTTTTTCAACATTGTGTTCATCCTAAGTAAAGTGTGTTTTTTCTAATTAGCCGTAAATTGCCTACAGTCTTTGCGCGCTGCTTCACAATTTCTAAGACCTAAAAATTCGCGGTGAATAGTACCAGATAAATTATGACATTTTAATGACTAAAATGTTAGTAATAATATAAAATGCCATTGTGACGCGCATCAGCAAAAGCGCCAAAAGCACAGTGAGCTTGCGTATAAGGCTCATACTAAAACGCTAAGGTTTTTTTCACTTTTTAAACACGCGTCATTTACCAACGTTAACCAACTCGGCGGTAATAGTAGAGCTGTACGTTTAACAAGCAAGTTTATTAATTACGACCATATGTGTAAGCTTAAATTGATCGAAATGCATCGAAAGGGTATCCTATAAGCACTATCATCATTGGCTCTCACTAGATTCATGCAAAAACCAATCATCCTCGCAATATCAGGCGCATCAGGTTCTGGTAAATCACTCTTCACCCAGAACTTAGCGTTGAAGTTACGCCAACATGAACGAGAAGTGTTAGTCCTCCAAGAAGACCATTACTACAAAGCGCAAGACCACGTTGAGATGGAAGAGCGTGTTAGCACTAATTATGACCACCCTGACGCTTTTGAGCATGATCTGCTAAACCAACAGCTACAAGAGTTGAACGCGGGTAACAGCATAGAGTACCCTCGGTACTGCTATGTAACGCATACCCGACTTCCTGATTTCGAAGTTATTAGCCCTGCCCCGATCATTATTTTAGAGGGTATTATGTTGCTGACTCAAATTCAGTTATTTGACCAATTTGACATTAAAGTATTCGTAGACACACCACTTGACGTCTGTTTGATGAGACGCATGTTGCGCGACACACAAGAGCGCGGCCGTTCCATAAGTTCCGTCGCTAAACAGTACGAAGCGACCGTTAAACCGATGTACCACAAATTTATTGAGCCTAGTAAAACCTTTGCAGATTTAATTGTGCCGCACGGTGGTGAAAATCTCTTGGCAGTAGACGTAGTAAGTTCATACTTGCTTGAAGGTAAATCAAAAATAGCTTAGAAGGCCTGTAATTCGTTTTTTCTTGCTATTGTAGAAACTCACTAGTGCTTGCAAAGCCAATTTGAGATAGATTTATGCGCTATTTAAAAAATAATTATAAAAATAAAAATAAGTGAAAATCAAATGACAGGATTATTAGGGATCGCCTTTTTATTGGGCATGGCTTTTTTGTTCTCTTCAGCTAGGAAGAATATTAATTGGCGGACCGTAGGTGGCGCTTTTGCCATTCAGGCTCTATTGGGCGGGTTCATACTCTATTCTGAATGGGGTATCCGATTCCTTAATAATTTAACTATTTATGTCGCTAATATTATTTCTTACAGCGCAGATGGCATTCGTTTCCTCTTTGGCAATCTTTTAGGCAATGAGTCATTAGGCTTCATTTTTGCGATTAACGTCCTACCTGTCATTATATTTTTCTCATCATTAATTGCCGTGCTATATCACCTAGGCATCATGTCTTGGGTTATCAGGATCATAGGTGGTACATTGCAAAAACTGCTTGGCACAAGTCGACCAGAATCAATGTCTGCCGCGGCTAATATTTTTGTCGGTCAAACCGAAGCGCCACTTATTATAAAGCCTTTTTTACCTAGCATGACTCGTTCAGAGTTATTTGCAGTAATGGTAGGCGGTTTAGCCTCTATTGCAGGCTCTATCATGGCTGGTTATGCCGGTTTAGGAGTAGAGTTAAAATATTTATTGGCAGCCAGTTTCATGGCAGCTCCCGGCGGTTTGCTGATGGCAAAGATGTTGGAACCAGAAACGCAGAAAACCAACGAAGAAGTGACCGATGTCAAAGCTGACAATGAAGAATATGCTAACGTGTTCGACGCTGCAGCAAGCGGTGCAACTGCAGGATTGAAGCTTGCTGTGAATGTTGGCGCAATGCTGCTTGCCTTCATCGCGTTGATCGCACTTCTGAATGGAATGCTTGGCGGCATTGGTGCACTATTTGGCCAAGGCGACCTATCTATTCAGCTTATTTTAGGCTACGTATTCCAACCAATAGCATGGTTAATTGGCGTGCCGTGGAACGAGGCTAATTTAGCGGGCAGTTTTATTGGCCAGAAAGTGGTCGTGAATGAGTTTGTTGCGTACTTAGATTTTATAAAATATAGCGCAGAACTGTCGCCGGTTACGCAAGCGATAGTTACATTTGCACTATGCGGTTTTGCTAACCTTTCATCCATTGCGATACTGATGGGTGGTATTGGCGCATTAGCACCAACACGACGTAAAGAAATAGCGCAACTTGGCCTAAAAGCCGTTTTTGCAGCAACATTAGCCAACTTAATGAGCGCAGCACTCGCTGGTATATTTATCTCATTGAGTTTGTAGAAAAAATAGAAATAGGTTTACCACGATATGAAATTAGAAGCAGTTGACTTTACCGCGCCCGACGCCCAGCAAAAATTTGTTGAATCTTTGCGCCAAACCGGCTTTGGTGTGTTGAAAAATCACCCTATATCGCAAGACAGCGTGGCAAGTATTTATGCTAATTGGCAGGCGTTTTTTAACAGTGAAGAAAAACAGTCATACTTGTATAACAAAGATAAGCAAGACGGATTTTTTCCGCAAAGCGTGTCTGAAGTTGCAAAAGGCTTTAAGAAGAAAGACATTAAAGAATACTTCCACTTTTATCCTTGGGGCCAGTGCCCTGAAGAACTAAGAGATGAGTTAAGTGATTATTACAAAAACACCTCTAGTTTAGCCGCTCAATTATTGAATTGGATAGAGCAAGAGTCACCAGCAGAAGTCAGTAAGCACTACAGTATGCCGCTATCGCAAATGATAGATGGAAGCGATCAAACGCTATTACGAGTGTTGCATTATCCGCCACTAGCAGGCGATGAAGAAGCTGACGCTATTCGTGCTGCCGCGCATGAAGATATTAACTTAATCACGCTATTGCCTGCTGCGAATGAGCCCGGCTTACAGGTAAAAGCACTCGACGGCAGTTGGTTAGATGTACCCTGTGACTTTGGTAACTTGATTGTCAATATTGGTGACATGCTGCAAGAAGCTTCAGGTCATTACTTCCCGTCAACCACTCACCGAGTAATAAACCCGGAAGGTACTGACGTGACCAAATCGCGCATTTCGTTACCCTTATTTTTGCATCCGCGTCCTGATGTTAAATTGTCTGAACGTCATACAGCTGGAACCTACCTTACAGAACGCTTAACTGAGCTAGGCGTACTTTAAGGGTCATAATTGCGAACAGGCTTTCGAACAAGAAAGTGATACCTCTTTGAAAAAATCAGCTTATGAAGCTGATTTTTTTGTTTGTGATACTCTATTACTTCGGTAAAAAACTTAGTCAATTAATATGAGCAGAAGCAATGAAGTTTGAGAGTGCGGTTAATTTATTCACATAAATGTCCGCGACTTTGCTTTTCCCCGCCTTCTTTTTAGCTGTATTTAGAAGACGTTTTGAATTTTTAAAATCACCTTTTTCAAAATAGACAGACGCTAGGCCCAAGTAAAACTCATGCTGATTACGATTCAATCTAATCGCTCTTTCGTAATGATGAATGCTACTTTCAAAGCGACCTTTTTCTCTATCAACTTCTGCGAGCATTTGATGGTAGAACGGGTTTTCATTTCGTTTTGCGTCTAGTCTTCGGTTAATATCAGAGGCTGCTTTGACGTTACCTAAATGTTTCTGCAATATCGCTAAATTTTCCCATGCAGTATTATAATCCTTATCGAGTCTGATGGCCTTTTGGTATGCGTTCATGGCAAAATCATAAAGCCCTATTTTGCGATAAAGCAGTCCTAAATTCACCCATGCGCCAGGGTAGCCATCATCCGCCAATATAGATTCTCGAAAGTATGCATAAGCCAAGTCATTGTTTTTCTTCATCAGCGCTTCTGCGCCCTTGTTGTTATAAAACATAGCAAGGACAACGGGTACTGAGGCATCACGACTTATAAATTGGTCGGCACCGCTTACTGGATCAAAATCAACGACAAAACTTTTCTCGAACAACACCTTCTTATTCGCTCTATTATTCGATTTAATGCGTAAATTAATGTGCCCATTTAGTATCGAGTATCCAGCTCGCCGGGTCCAATATTCAGGTATGTCGATTATCTGAAACTCGCTTATAAAGCCAGCCTCTCTTGCCATCGAAAATGTCATTATCGACAGCGACAAGCAGTTTGCGGAAGCATTTTGAAAGGTATCACTTGCAATAGTATTTGCGGAAGCGGTGTAGATCAAATCCAGCTCGGATCGCGAGAAAATACGACGTATCAACATTTTGATATTGTCTTCGTCAGAGTGAAGACCTTGCGTTGCTTTCGCAACAAAAGCTTTGGCATCGTCATCTAATGCAAATATTTCGCGGGCTTGTTCAATTGGGTATGCGCGAAAGTGGGGAAAGGCATCATCTTTGAGATATTCTTCAGCGGGCAATAAATCAGTATTTTTATGCAGTGTTGCAGCACATCCCGAGCCGAATAAACTAAAAAATAACACAAGCAACATTAAACGAGTAGATTGAAAAGAAACACTCATAAAGCGCACTCCTAAGTATATCTCTATTTTAATATTAGCTCATAAAAGCAATAAGCGTGATTTTATTTAACGAGAAAGCATCAGGCGACAGTTATTGCTAAAAATGTTCGTTATTCCGTGTGCTAACGTTTAGAAGCCGCTGAAAACTCTACTATTCACCTATGGTATAGACTCTAATCGCTTTGGTGTGCGCTAAATCAGAAAGAGGCGCTGATGTCTGTTTATCGAACTTATACCACTGCGCAAAAGCAAGCGAGAGCGTAGCGACCGCGTCATCCAATGCGTTATGATTTGGTGCTTCAGGAAAACCATAGCGCTGGCGACATTGCTCGAGCGTAACAGCCCCTTGCTTAACCATATCCTGAGTTTTATTTAGAAAGTAAAGTTCAAGCAGCATGGTGTCGATAGTCGTTATTTGGGTCTCTGGGATCCCTAAACTTTTGGCGACTCTGTCTAACACTTGCATATCCAAAGAGGCATTGTGCAGCACCCAAACATGCGTGTTAGCGAATGCTTGTAATTGATCAATCACATTTTTAACATGCTCACCCTTCAATAAGTCTCTAGCGGTTAAACCATGGATGACAGGGCTTTGCTGTAAATCGCCTGAAGCACGCACAACGGTGTAAAATGCAGAGCTCAAATCAATACTTTGATGCGTTCCGTTTACCCATCCAATAGACGTGATTTTAGCAATCGTAGTATCTAAACCGGTCAGCTCTAAATCGATAGATAAAAGAGGTGTGTCCTTAATAGGCATCGTTTTCCATTTATCTGGCAGCGTGGGTGCTCGCTTGAAAAGTTTAGAAAAGAGCGACGCCATTACCCAATTCCACCTGAATATTTCAGAACAGCGGTTTGTTGGGCTCTGTGGATGGCTTGAAAGGCTGCCTTTAATTGGTGCTTTTCTATAGACGATAGATCGCTCACGCGAATAAAGTTATCCTGTACTTTATTGTTCAGCTGATGGCGCCAGCGTAGTCGATTTAAAAATAACCATATGTCTCGTAAATTTTTAATATCTTCTGATGAAACTCCGCAATCTGCGGGCAATGCATCCAACCTAGCGACCGTTGCCGGAATGCTAATTCCATTCGCTAGAGCATGAATTCGCACTAGATTATTGATAATGGCTATGGCTGTATGCTTTAAATCAATACTGTCTTTTTCTTTTCTGTCTTTTGCAAAAACAAACTTTTGGAACATTGATAGCGGCACAGAACCTTCATTCGCCTGACGCGCTAGCGCAGCTAAGAACATCGACTGTTGGAACAGCGTTTTGCGCTCATCCTGCAAACGTGAAAACAAGCTTGCGTCACCTGCCGCAGCGCGAGCATCTAAGAAAATATTAAACGATAGCATTGCTTCTGGTGTCGGTTCACGAACCCATGATTTCGATTGTTGAATCAATTCACTTAATGAATTACGCAACTTAGGATTAGACGCCATAATATTTCCATCGCATAATTTTATGCCACACTTTCCCAAGCCTAAACACACATATTGCGCCATTTTTTCGAAATAGACGGCTTGCTCTTCATTAGGCTCTTCAGCCAATAACAGGGAATTATCTTGGTCAGATCCCATTGTTTGGTCTTCCCGCGCCTGAGAGCCATACACTATCCAACAATAAGGCATGGGTGCTTGACCGTTTTGTTGCTGAAAAAAAGTGATTAATTTACGCGTCATGACATCGGTCGCTTGTGAGAGCACCTTGCCTACAATATCGAAATCACCGGGACGTTTCGCGCTCGATGCAAAATAATGCGGTAGTTGCCAAGAACAACGCGTGAGTTCATACAAATTATTCGCTTTTGAAATATCACTGATCACAAATAAAACATTGTTGCGCTGCTGTTTAAAAATGTCTGTTGCAGTAATCATCCCTATCGGTTTATTAGTAATTTCGTCCAATACCGGCAGGTGATTAATCGACTTTTCATTCATTATACAAACCGCATCAAACAAGGTTTTATTCTTGGTTAGATAAGCCGGATTTTCAGTCATTATTTGCTTCACCGGCAGTTGCATATTAAGACCAACTGCTACTACCCGATTGCGCAAATCGCGGTCGGTGATAATGCCCATTAGCTTGTTATTTTCGATGATCAGCACTGATGAAATATGCTTTTCGCTCATCAACGCGCCTGCGCTTTGTATAGAGTCCGTTTGGGAAATAGTGATTGGCAGCGTTTCCGCTACTTCAAAGAGGGGTTTATGCAGCCACATTGAGTTTGAATCTGTTACAGCATCATGCTGCAGAACGTCATCCTTGGCGGCATTAAAAAACTGGCTAATTTTAGGATGGGTCATGGCTTTGTCAAACCACTCTTTAGGCATACACAAAACTAGGCCGGGGCTTTCTACTGTGACATTTAGCTTATAATTTACGTTATCGAGCAATGCGGCATAACCAAAATAATCGCCGTCACTCAAGTGCTTCAGCGCACCATCACAATCCTTTATTGAAAACTGTCCGCTTTGAATCAAATAAAGCGAGTTTTTATGCGTTGCGAGCATCTCCTCTTGGTTTTCAGCCGCAAGGTAAATAATGTGAGAATGTCGAGCAATATCATGCAGCTGCTCGATATCTAAGACATCAAAAGGCCCTGACTGTTGGAGGAAATCAGTCACCTGTTGTGGCACGGCTGTCATAGTTCACTCCTTTGGGAGGTGGTAAGTATAAGATTATTTCTCTGTGAGGGGCCCTATCGCATAATGAAGACTTCAATCGCCAGGGATGGCGATTGTAAGCGGGCCAGGGATGGCCTGACGCGCCAGCGTCACAGCGGTCTTCATTATGCGATAGGGCCCCTCACAGAGAAATAATCTTATACTTAATATCGGGGCTTGTCGTTTTCAGTGATAAAAAAGCCCAGCGTTGCTGGGCTTTTCAGTGTTACATCTTATTAGTGCCCAGTTGCGGCACCAGCTCCTTTAGGGAAACGAATGCTTTCAACAAGATCTTGAATTTCTTGTGGTGCATCATCTGTAAATTTGAATACTACATAAGCAACGACAAAGTTAATTATCATACCAATAGTACCAATACCTTCTGGAGAGATTCCGAACAACCAGTTGTCAGGTTTATTCATTTCAGGGCTAACGAACTTGAAGTATATGATATACGCAGCGGTGAACACGATACCCGTAATCATCCCTGAGATAGCACCTTTATCATTCATACGCTTGCTGAATATACCCATGATAATCACTGGGAAGAAACTTGAAGCAGCAAGACCGAAGGCAAAGGCGACTATCGCGGCCACAAAGTCTGGCGGATTGATGCCAAAGTAACCGGCTATTAGAATAGCTACCCCCGCTGCTATTCGCGCAGACAATAGCTCCTTCTTATCGGTAATATCCGGCATCAAATTTCGTTTGAGTAAATCATGCGAAACCGATGTCGAGATAACCAATAGCAAGCCTGCTGACGTTGACAAGGCAGCAGCAACACCACCTGCGGCAACTAATGCAATTACCCAAGCAGGTAGATTCGCAATTTCAGGATTCGCTAATACCATGATGTCACGGTCAATCGTCATCTCACTGCGTGGATCATCTTTTTGAGCATAGAACATTTTACCGTCGCCGTTCTTGTCATCATGAGAGATAAGATTGGTTTTTTCCCAGTTCTCAATCCAACTTGGTCTTTCAGCGTAAGACATACCTTGGCCTTCTGGACCGTTGATAGTCTCAATCATGTTTACACGAGCGAATGCAGCGAGTGCAGGAGCTGTAGTGTAAAGGATAGCGATAAAGGCTAATGCCCAACCAGCACTCTTACGCGCATCACTTACTTTAGGAACAGTGAAGAAACGCACAATTACGTGTGGTAAACCTGCAGTACCGACCATAAGAGCGAAAGTAATACAGAAAATATCTAAATACGATTTAGTGTTTGACGTGTATTCGTTAAATCCTAAGTCAGTTGACAACATATCCAATTTTTCGAGCAAGAACATGCCGGAACCATCAGCTAAAGTAGCACCGAAACCAGTTTGTGGTAACACGTGACCTGTGAGCATGATTGAGATGAAGACTGCTGGTACTAAGTAAGCAAAGATGAGGACGCAGAATTGAGCAACCTGAGTATAAGTAATGCCTTTCATGCCGCCAAGTACTGTGTAGAAGAAAACCACACCCATACCAATAACAACACCCAGCCAAAGCTCAACTTCTAAGAAGCGACTGAATACAACACCAACACCACGCATCTGTCCAATTACGTATGTGAAACACACGAAAATAGCACAAATTACAGCAACCGTTCTTGCTGTTTGTGAGTAGTATCGATCGCCGATGAAGTCTGGCACTGTAAACTTACCGAACTTACGCAAATAAGGTGCTAAACATAGTGCGAGTAATACGTAGCCGCCTGTCCAACCCATTAAGTACACTGCACCGTCATAACCCATGAAAGACACTAAGCCTGCCATAGAAATAAACGACGCTGCTGACATCCAATCGGCTGCCGTTGCCATACCGTTCAGTACTGGATGAACACCGCCACCAGCAATATAGAAGTCGTTAGTCGATCCTGCACGCGCCCACACGGCGATGCCCATGTAGAGCAAAAATGATGCCCCAACAATAATAAATGTTAATACTTGTACACTCATGAGTTATTCCTCTCCCACGCCGTATTTTTTATCTAAGTCGTTCATTTTCTTCATGTAGATGAAAATAATTGCGACAAAAACGTATATTGAGCCCTGTTGTGCAAACCAAAAACCAAGTTTAAACCCGAAAAACTGGATTTGATTTAAGACCTCAACGAAAATAATGCCGGCGCCAAACGAGACGACGAACCACACTATGAGAAGTTTAAACAGGAGAGATAAATTCTCTTTCCAGTAAGCCTTCTGATCCCCTTCATTTTTAAAAGCCATCTTTGCGTTCCTCAGCAAGTTAATAAGATGTGTTCGTTTAACATTTTGCTAACGTAAACCTTTGCTGGCTGTGGTGTTCGCTATCAATTCTTATAGAAGTTTGAGCCAAACCACTGCAAAACCTGACATTAGCACTGTTAGGCATACTGTATATGTTCACAAAAAAAGGTAAAATGAGACGATGGTCTTAGGGGTCGTAGACCACTCATAGAATATGATACGGTTTGAATTGTTAAACGTTTGTTAGGAAAACATATGTCATTGGGATGGCTTGCTCTCGCACTAATTTATCTTTGTTTGCTGTTTTGGATTGCAAAGTGGGGTGATCGTAATACGCCAACCTCCAGATGGCTCACTTCAACTCCCTTAGTTTATTCTCTTGCTTTGGGCATTTATTGCACGGCGTGGACATTTTTCGGTGCCGTAGGACAAGCCAGTCGAGACAACTGGTTATATTTGCCAATATTGTTAGGCCCCATTATTGTTTATGTGGTGTTTTATCGATTTATACGTAAGTTAATTTTGGTAAGTAAAAAGCAACATATCAGTACGATCGCCGACTTTATCAGTGCTCGGTATGGCAAGCGTCAAGTTGTCGCTCTTCTCGTTACCATAATTGCCTTGCTCGCCACAATTCCTTATATAGCCCTTCAACTGAAAGCGATTGGCTCACTATTTACATCCATATCTGAACAACAGCATTCAAATTTCGTTGTCGTGATCGCCACTGTGTTTATCGCTATTTTTGCGATGTATTTTGGCACTAAAAACACAGATGTAACCGAATACAGACGCGGTTTGATGCTGGCGATTTCCTTTGAGTCGTGCATAAAATTACTCGCTCTCGTGTTGGTTGCCATTGTTGCTTACCAATATTACGAAGCAAATCCAAGCAATGATATTTTTGTTGAATTTAAGTCTGACGAAGCGATTGGGACATTCTATTCTTTCACCTTTTGGGCGCAAACACTGATGGCTGCAGCCGCTGTTATTTGTTTGCCAAGACAGTTTCACGTTGCCGTTGTTGATAATTTAAATCTAGAACATCTAAAACAAGCACGCTGGGTCTTCCCTCTTTACTTACTCATTATAGCTTGCACCATTCCGGTTATTGCTGCCGCGGGCGATGCTATATTTAGTCAATCGGATATTAAGGCAGACAATTATGTTTTAGGCTTAGCGATATTATCTGAATCAATTGCTTTGCAAGTAATTGTTTTTATCGGTGGTTTGTCAGCGGCAACCGCAATGATCATTGTTGCCACGCTCACCCTTAGCACAATGATAACCAATGACGTTATTTTACCGAAAATACTAGAACGGATATCCAGTCAAAAAACCAATAAAATAAGACGTATAAAGCTGCTGCGCCGCATCATCATTTTTCTAATTTTAACACTCGCGTTTTTATATCAACAACAAATGACAAATGAAACGAGTTTAGCTTCCATTGGACTCTTAGCATTCTCCTTAGTGATTCATTTATTACCCAGCATCGTTGGAGGCTTATACTGGAAACGCGGCCACGCACATGGCGTATATGCGGGACTAGTCGCGGGAATTGTGGTTTGGACAATGTGGTTAATGCTGCCAATTCTCGGTGGTGCGTCAGCCGGCATTGATCAATCCGAATCACTCAGCCAAGCAGCCATGGTCAGCTTATTAGCCAATATTATTGCCTATATCACGTTTTCAATGATTACCAGCTCTCGCTTGATTGACAGAATACAGGCCGAAGCATTTGTGTCACCTGCCGATATTCGTTCTCCGCTGATATCCACGCAACCGCTAACGGTTACGGTAGATGACCTACATACTCTTATCTCTCGATTCAGCGGCGTAGAGCGATGTGAGCAGTTGTTTAACGACTATGCTAGACGCACTAATAAAGAAATGAGAATGCAAGACCCAGCGAACGACAGTTTCTTATCATTTTGCGAACGCGCACTGGGTGGAGTTGTCGGTTCTTCTAGCTCAAAAGCACTAATTGACAGCTTAGTAAGAGGTAAAAAGCTCGATATTTCGGAGGTAGTTAACTTCTTTGAAGAGAATGCACAGGCCGTAGAATTTAATATTAGCGCGTTAATGACCTCACTCGAAAACCTTGAGCAAGGTATAAGCGT
Organism: Glaciecola nitratireducens FR1064; assembly: GCF_000226565.1. Taxonomy (NCBI): domain Bacteria; kingdom Pseudomonadati; phylum Pseudomonadota; class Gammaproteobacteria; order Alteromonadales; family Alteromonadaceae; genus Brumicola; species Brumicola nitratireducens. The sequence goes on from NC_016041.1 coordinate 3,084,471, forward strand.
GGTCGACAAAAACCTTAATTTAGTTGCCTGGAACAAAAGCTATGTTGATCTATTTAATTTTCCAGCGGAAATACTATCAGTTGGCATGCCAATAGAGAAATTAATCCGTTTTAACATTGCGCACAGTGATGGTCCGCCAAGTGAAATTGAAATTCGCGTTCAAAAACGAATTGAACGCCTTAAATCAGGCCAAGCTCATAAATTTACGCGTAAGCGCGATGACGGCAGAGTGATTGAGACTATTGGCAATCCTCTACCCGGAGGCGGTTTCGTAACCAGTTTTCACGACATCACAGGACACGTAGAGTTACAGCAAGCTTTAGAAGAAACCAATATTTCACTTGAACAGCGCGTGCGCAAAAGAACGGAAGAAGTACATTCAATTAACGCTGAGCTTAGACTAGAAATTGAACGCAGAAATGGTGCAGAAAAAGAGCTGATAAGAGCAAGACAGGAGGCTGAAAATGCCAATGCAAGTAAATCCAGATTCTTAGCATTGGCAAGTCACGACGTGCTGCAGCCACTGAATGCTGCAAAGCTCTATTTATCTGCTCTGCAGGAAACGAAGCTCGACGATGACACAGCTAAGATAATCAATAAACTAAATGACTCAGTCGTCTCAAGCGAAGCATTGATAGGCACTATTCTGGATATTTCGCGATTAGATCAAGGCGAGTTGAAACCCTTTATTGAAACAGTCAATGTGGTTGAAACACTCACACCTATTATCAATGAAATGAGCATGAAAGCTGCAGAGAAGGGCTTGATATTTAAACACCGCGTACAAGAGGTGTGGATAAGGGCGGATAGAACTTATGTTTATCGCATCATACAAAATTTGGTTTCAAACGCGGTTAAGTACACCCAATCAGGTAAGGTTCTACTAACGGCTAGAAAACAAAAAAACAGTGTGATTATTGAAGTTAGAGACACCGGCATTGGCATTCCTACGCTTCAACAAGCCGCGATATTTAGTGATTTTTATCGTGTTGAAAACAGTAATGAACAAGGCATTGGTTTAGGTTTAGGCGTAGTAAAGCGTCTTTCACAGCAACTGCAATGCAGTATTAAAGTAATGTCAGAAGAAGGAAAAGGAAGCTGTTTTACCATCATGTTTGATTTAATTGACGCTCCTGAGACGGCAGGAATTGTGGTTTCCAAAGCCACTTCTGTATTCAGTGGCCTGCGCATTTTGTGCGTTGATGATCAGCAAGAAAACTTAGACGCTATGCAAACATTATTGACCAAGTGGGGGATTGAAGTTCAAATCGCGCAAGACTACGAACAAGCAGTAGCCGTTGCTCAACACTTTTTGCCGCAAATCATACTGGTAGATTATCAATTAGGTAAAGGCCCTGACGGTTTAGCCATTATTGAAGCTATTCGTGCCTCATTAAATATGGTCATTCCCGCATGTTTGGTTACAGCAAAACGCGGTGACGAATTGGTAAAACTATGCCAAGAGCAAGGTGTTAACTATCTCAGTAAACCATTGAAGCCGGCGAAATTGAGAACATTAATTCAAAGTATGACGAAATTCATTAGAGCAGCAAAAGTGAAAACAAAATAGTTAAGGCAAACGGGTATTTGCGCGTTGCTCGCTTCCTTCCCGTATTTTGCAATTAGAGAAGCGCAAGTGAACTCAATGCTGAGGGCGGTGAAGTATTGATTGAGAGTATTGATTGCGAGTATTGAAATTGCGCTCGAAGGATTAGCCATCGTCAAAGCATAACTCGCATGACGATGGCTAATAAATTCAGCGCGGTAACGCTACCTTATCGATGCAAAACGCACAACTTGTTGCCAGCTGGATCAAGCAAATAGGCCAAATATAACTTCATGCTACCGCCTTCACGCCAGCCGGGAGGATCTTCACAATCGGTCCCACCGTTCGCTAGTCCCGCCGCGTGCCAAGCGTCCGCAATATCTGTTGTAGCAGCGGAGAATCCAATAGTGGTCCCGTTACCATGACTAGCAGGCTCACCGTCGATAGGTTTAGTTACAGCGAATATACCGCTATCGGTAAAATAAAAGCAGCGTCCCTTTTCGTCTATGACACCAGGCTCAAAACCCAGCGCTCCGAAAGTAGCATCATAAAATTTCTTTGATTCTTGAATATCGTTAGCGCCCAACATGATGTGACTAAACATGTAAACATCCTTACAAATTGATTGAGGAAGTAATGTACAACACCGATTAGTCGAAAGCAAAGCGCTTGTTTTTTTACAAGAAGCGCTAATGTTTATTAATTAATTTCAGCAGTTCAACATTATCCTTTGAAATTGCGTCTTTACTTATCGTGTGGTCTATCAAGGCCGCTAAATTAGAAGAGAAATTATTTCTGAGCAAACCCATTGTTTTTGGCTCAGCAATAATATCGACGCTCTGAAGTTTATCTTTTTTTCGCGCCTGCTCAAGCTGGTCTGCAACTTCCTTAACGAAGTTTTCACGGGCTTTATCTGTCGGCGACATTTCCACGCTCATAGAATCTCGACCATGAATATTCTTTCCTCCTGACATCACGCCGGGTCGATCGCTTACTATGTCTTTATCTTGTTTATGAGCGAAGCTGTTACCGAGTCCTCCTATCTTCTGCAAGCTTTTGCCCTCGTCAGTGTATTTGAAAAATGTCGCTTCTGAACCATTAGCGACAACTAGCCATGATTGCTTTTGCATAAATTTCTCCGTCTTAGGTATTTTTTGCTACTTATAATAATTTTAAAACGTAGCAAAACTAGGTATTATTAAGATTTAAGTCGCTTTGCGTCTTGGGTAACTTTAGCCCTATATTCCGTATCATTTAATTTGTCTGGCTCATATTCCGGGCAGACGTCAATTTCTTGAATGCTTAGTTTGCATTTTACGGTTTTACTTTCCCAGCTTATGCCATCAACTTGTTTGGGAGTTATCAGTACTTTTTTACCACCGGGGAGCCAGTTTCTCGTATCAATGACAATATATTTCAATGACCAATCGTATGTATCCAAAATGAAGTCGTGCACGTGGCCTTTGCTGCCATCAATTTCTTCCACGTCGTAATCTTGGATCTCGTCGGCGGAGCGCAGGTGATTTGTCTTCTCAATTTCCGTTTTTTGAATGACAGCATGGGACAACATATCACGGTTGGTTAAAGCGCCAGGATAATGGTAATCCCCCCAGGCACTCTCCCCTGTCCAGTAATAACCGTAACCAAAATAATCGAAGTACCTCTTTTCAAATTCACGGGATACGGTTTCTTGTTCTTCAACTTTAGGGCAGTTCTCAACCATTTCTTTGGTCATAGATACTCTAATTTCAGCATCATCAACATGGAATTTGAACAATGCTATTGGACTCAATAAGACCTTTTGGCTGAGGGGTAACCAAGCGTGGGTGTCAACAACTAAAAAGCGAGTTGTCCAGTAGCGGTCGTCAAAATAGACATCCTTTACTCTTCCCAACTCACCATCACTGGCCTTGATATTTTTTGAGGTCAATTGCTTGAGGTTTATAAACATATTCTCCTCCTCTTTAATCGAATCGGATTTACTAAACAAGGAACATTAAACGCATTGTCGTATGCAGGTTCACTTCCTATTTTTACTAACACTAAAGCAGATTCGCTTTAGTGCTTTGCTCATGTGTTGGTTTAGAATACATAGCTTAACTATAGTTCAAATTATCAAAAATTCCACCTCGCCACCGACGCTTACATCATTAGAATCTAGTTGAAATGATGGTTGCTGCAAGCCAGCACTTGTCGATTACAACGCTTGTGCATTCAGTTTTCTAATACTTGATAATTCATAATTGTGCTTGGTATTACTGCGCATTATTGTTTTTAATGAACATTCAAGAATAATTATATTACGGAGCATCCATGCCAATTACTTTTATAGACGTGCCTATTCCAGAATCAGGCACACTGCAAAAAGTGGCTCCTGATATTTTTTGGTTGCGCATGCCGTTGCCGTTCGACCTCGACCATATTAATTTATATTTATTGGAAGATGGTGATGAAGGATATGCGTTGATCGACACCGGCATCGGGACTAGTCGTGTTGAAGAGCTTTGGGAGGCATTGCTTGCTGAGTTAAAAAAACCAATTACCAAAGTGATCGTGACCCACATGCACCCAGATCATATTGGCATGGCCGGATATCTAGTGGAAAAATTCAGAGTACCGCTGTACATGAGTCATTCCGAGTACTTTGTTGCTCGAGCTCTATCTGCCGGCAGCCGAGGTGCGTCAGATTGGCAAGATGATGAATATTTAGTGCGCTGCGGAATGTCGCAAGAATATGTAGCAAAGGCAAAACAAAATCGCAAAGAGAGCAAAGGAGTTGGTCAGGTTATTCGCCCTATTCCGCTACAGTACGAGCGTTTAGAGGAAGGAGATACCATTCCCATCGGTAGCGACGAGTGGCAGGTTATGATCGGTCGTGGACACTCTCCTGAACATGTTTGCTTGTATAGCGAGCAAAGAGCGGTGCTTATTTCAGGCGACCATGTGTTACCGGGGATATCTCCCAACATTGGCGTTTACAGCACCGAACCAAATGCGAATGCATTGGAGCAATATTTAACTACCCTGCCGCAATTCCTGAACTTACCGAAGAATACGCTTGTGTTACCTTCACATAAACAGCCTTTCCATGGATTACATATTCGCGTGAATGAACTGATTGAGCATCATCATCTTCACTTGGATAATTTACGTGCATTTTGTCAACAAGCTAAGACCATCAATGACTGTCTTCCGATTTTGTTTAAACGCAAACTTAATCCTCACAATATGTTTTTTGCAGTAGCTGAAGCTATTTCACACCTTAATTATTTGTATTTTTCAGGTGAGTTTAGCCGTGAAATAAATAAGGAAGGTCAGTTTATCTTCAAATCAAAATAATCCTCGGCTGAAGTTTAATGTCTTGCGCAACGCAATTAATCAATGATGTTCCGCCCCGCCCTTTTGACTAGTTTCAGCTAGGTACAGTTTCTATTACCTCATTTTAATCTTAGGATAATGCTTTTATTCCTCTTAAAAATGAAGGTCGCGCATATACAGCAAGCACGATGCTCATCTTAGCAACAGCGGAAGACGCAAGGAGTGTGTGATGATCTTTTATTCTAAATTCTCAATTGCAAAAGCAATATTGTTATTGTTGGCATCTTTTGTATTAGCGCTGTTTTTAGCAACTGAGAGCGCACAAGCTTTTAACGACACAAGCCTACCCAATGTGCAGCTTGCAGAAGTATATGATAAGCAAAATGTGCAAGATTACCTTATCAGCGAAAAGTATGACGGCGTTCGTGCCATTTGGAAAGATCGCACCCTGCAATCGCGAAGCGGAAATATTATTCATGCTCCAACTTGGTTTACCGAGGGATTACCAGACGTTTGGCTAGACGGTGAATTGTGGTATCGAAGAGGAGATTTCGAATATGTGGTTTCAACCGTCAACAAAGATATTCCTGTTAATAGCGAATGGAAAAACATTACTTACATGGTGTTTGATGCGCCAAACTACAACGCCGACTTTCAAAGCAGAGCAACTTTCTATACCAGCTTAATACAGAGTTTACACCTTGCGCATGTAAAAGCCGTCGACCAATTTAGCTTAACTACGAATGCAGAGTTATCTGCTTATTTAAAAAATTATGTCGCAGAGGGAGCTGAAGGGTTAATGCTACAAAAAGCTGATGCCAAATTCGCCGATGGACGCAGTAGTAATTTGCTCAAGCTCAAACCATATATGGACGCCGAAGCACGGGTATTAGCTCACTTAGAGGGAAAAGGTAAATACCGGGACAAAGTTGGTGCGATACTGGTGCTTTATTCTAACGCGTCAGGCAGTAAAATTACGTTCAAGATTGGTAGCGGGTTTAGTGATGAGGAAAGAGCTAATCCGCCACCAATAGGCAGCGTTGTTACTTTCAAGTATCACGGCTTTACTAAACGGGGCGTGCCTCGTTTTGCCAGCTACTTGCGAATGTATAAGCCATCGTAAAATCCATTATAAACTAAAGTATAATTATCTGCGTGACGCGCAGGAACATACCTGTACGATATAACAAACTCTCCTTTGCCAATCCTGATTTACACGATATAGTGAAGTGACAGGCTATCTAAGCAAATCAATGTACTATTTTCGCTAGATAAAATTTACGTTAACAAGGAGTGGAATTCGATGCAAAACCTCAAAGGCTTGTATCAGATCACCTCAAATAGCAATTTGTCGTACGACGAAAAAATGAATGCTTTGCTACAGCTTGGTTTGGATTATTTTAAGCTTGAACTTGCTATTATAAGCAAAATCGATGGCGACGTTTATACCGTCCTGCACGGCATATCGCCCGATAACTCGCTGCTTGTCGACACCACTTTTTCAGTAGCCGATACTTATTGTTTACATACCTTGGAGAACAACCAAGCCCTATCCTTCTATCATGCCGGTAAGAGTAATATAGCCCAACACCCGTGTTATCTAAATTTCGGTTTAGAAAGTTACATAGGTGCTCCTCTTGTGGTCGATGGTAAACGGTTTGGCACAATTAACTTTTCAGCAGCATCTCCGAGAACAAGTCCTTTTAGCGACGAGGAACATGAATGTATAGAATTACTTTCACATTGGGTTGGTAATGAAATAGCGCTTCGTGAAAAGCTCACACTTCTGCATGAGCAACAAAAGACAATGGCTCGCCAGCAAGATATATTGGAACAAATGGGGCAGTTAGCTGGTGTCGGCGCTTGGGAAGTTGACCTTATTAGTGAAAAAGTTTACTGGTCTGCAGTAACCAAAAAAATTCATGATGTGGATGCCGATTTCGAACCTGAGCTAGCAACAGGGATCAATTTTTACAAAGAAGGAGAAAATCGAGATCGTATCACCCAATTAATTAATAGAGTGATACAACAAGGTGGCCACTTTTCTGGAGAGTTCGAAATTATCACCCAAAAAGGCACCGCTAAATGGGTGGCCGTAAAAGGAAGAGCAGAGTTAGACGATGGCCAATGTGTAAGGTTAATCGGTGCATTTCAAGATATTACAAAACAAGTAGATTCTCGGGTTCAGTTAGAGAATAGACACAAAGAGCTATCTCTAGCGCTCGAAGCACGCAGTTTATTTTTAGCCAATATGAGCCATGAAATTCGCACGCCCATCAATGGTGTGTTAGGCATGTTACAAATATTAGAAACCTCATCACTTTCTTCTGAACAGCAACGCTTTTTGGGATTGGCAAAAGATAGTGCGATATCTTTACTAGGCATCATCAGTGATATATTAGATTTCACTAAAGTTGATTCAGGCAAGTTAACCCTCGAAAAAGTGCCCGTAGATATCAACCTATTACTTAACAACTGCGTCGATATTTTCAATCCTAGAGCCGAAAGTAAATCAATAAGTTTGACAAAACAACTTGATTCTACACAGCGCGTTAAGGCACTTACCGATCCAACCCGTCTGCGTCAAATTTGCTCAAACCTGCTGTCAAACGCAATTAAATTCACACATCATGGGCAGGTCAATATCAAGACCCAACTGACCTTGCGCGATAGCAAACGAGCCACGTTGACGATAATAGTTGAAGACACCGGAATGGGGATCACTGAGGCACAGAAAGCGCATTTATTTTCACCTTTTAGCCAAGCCGACGTTTCCACTACCCGTAAATTCGGTGGTACAGGACTAGGACTATCAATCACTCAAAAGATATGCCAACTAATGGGGGGTGATATAGGCATTGAAAGCACGTTAAATAGAGGCAGCGAATTCAAAGCAACGATCAGCGTTGAGCTCATCGATGACGAAGAACAAACGTTGGACTCCAACGATGTTATGCCTAAAACGGTAGATTTGAGTCACCTTGAAGTATTAGTAGTTGAAGACAATGAAATCAATCAGGTGGTTGTAGGGGAAATGTTAAAGCAGCGAAACATTACTTATGACATTGTAAATGATGGCGTTGAAGCATTGGCACATATTCAACATGAAGCAGACCGTGGACGTTCATTTTCGTTAATTTTAATGGATTGCCAAATGCCAAATATGGATGGATATGACACTACGAGACATATCAGGCAGCTACCAACACCTATTGCAACAATCCCTATTATTGCGTTGACTGCAAACGCCATGTCAGAGGAACGTGACAAATGTTTCGCCTGCGGTATGAATGAGTATTTATCTAAACCAGTAGAACGTTCGTTATTGTATTCTATGCTCGAGAAGTTCGCCTAAGGGGGCTTTCTATCCCATCATTTAATCCGTTTGCAAACAAACAGTGGCTACTTTGCTGGCGGCTCTAGCTGAAGTTCACTGGCGATTAAGACAGCTTGTGTGCGATTGTTGATGCTCAGTTTTCTGAATATTGCAGTAACATGAGCTTTCACTGTGGCCTCTGCTATATCTAAGTTGTAGCCAATTTGTTTATTAAGCAATCCATCACGCATGTAACACAACACCTTATATTGCGCTGGCGTGAGGCTTGCAACATTTTCAGCTAATACAGAGAAGTCCTCATCAACGTGTTCAATTTGCTGCCTAACGCTCTCCGGCACCCAAACGTCACCATCTAACATTGCGTTTACCGCATCACCAATATTTTTTGCGCTCGCTGTTTTTGGAATAAAACCCATTGCGCCAACGCCAATTACTTTAGATATTAGAGATGCATCCTCAGTGCCAGAAACAACCGCAATAGGAAGGTCAGGGAAGGTTTTTTGAATATGCAGTAATCCAAACAAGTCGCTGCTGCCAGGCATGTGCAAATCCAGTAAAAGCAAGTCTACATCGTGTTCGTGCAGTACTTTTACCGTTTCATTTAAATCACCAGATTCAAGTATATTCAGATCACTAAACGCCATACATAACGCCCCTTTCAGGGCGTCACGATACAGAGGATGGTCGTCTGCTATAAGCAGGTTTACCATACCAATTCCCTTATTTGTTCAATCGCTCCTTCACCAGTGTATCAACAACTGATGGATCTGCCAACGTTGATGTATCACCCAAATTATCGTGCTCATTCGCAGCAATTTTACGAAGAATACGGCGCATTATTTTACCTGAGCGCGTTTTCGGCAATCCCTTAGTCCACTGAATAATATCTGGTGTGGCTATTGGGCTTAACTCTGTGCGAACCCACTTGCGAATTTCAGCAGTCAGTTCGTCGCTCACTTCAACACCTTCGTTTGGCGTGATGTAAACATAGATCCCTTGACCTTTTATGTCGTGAGGAAAACCGACAACAGCAGCTTCGGCAACATCAGGGTGAGCCACTAGTGCACTTTCAATTTCTGCAGTGCCAAGTCTGTGACCAGATACGTTGAGTACATCGTCAACACGCCCAGTGATCCAATAATAGTCATCTTCGTCGCGACGACATCCATCGCCAGTAAAGTATACGCCTGGATAGGCGCTGAAATAAGTTTCAATAAACCGTTTATGATCGCCATAAACTGTTCGTGCTTGGCTTGGCCAGCTATCCTTGATAACCAGATTACCTTCAGCAACACCTTCTAATTCATTTCCCTCAGCATCAAATAGTGCAGGCTGAATACCAAACATTGGGCGCGATGCTGAGCCTGGTTTTAACGCATGGACTGTTGGCATTGGCGCAATCATCATGCCGCCAGTTTCTGTTTGCCACCACGTGTCAATAATAGGACATCTGCTTTGTCCAATAGTACGGTAATACCATTCCCATGCTTCCGGATTGATAGGTTCACCGACTGACCCAAGGATCCGCAATGAAGAAAGATCGCAACCTTCAACAGGCTTTTCACCATGCGCCATTAGCGCGCGTATTGCAGTAGGAGCAGTGTACAGCGAGGTCACTTTATATTTTTCAACGATTTGCGCAATTCTTCTCACGTCAGGATAAGTAGGCACCCCTTCAAAGAAGACTTGTGAAGCGCCATTTGATAATGGACCATAAACGATATAGCTGTGACCAGTAATCCAACCTACATCAGCTGAGCACCAGAAAATATCGTCTTCACGATAGTCGAATGCGTATTTAAACGTCATGCTTGTATACAGCAAGTATCCGCCCGTTGTGTGAACCACTCCTTTAGGTTGGCCAGTCGAACCTGAGGTATATAGAATGAAGAGAGGATCTTCGGCATTCATCACTTCCGGTTCACATTGAGCCGAGCAGTCTTCAATCAGATCGTGCCACCATACATCGACATTGTTCGTTGTAACGTCTCCGCCAGTTAATTTATGCACAACAACAGCGGTAATTGACGAGCAAGCTCCATCTGCAAGCGCTTTATCCACATTAGCTTTTAAGGGCACTGACCGTCCCGCTCGGCGACCTTCATCACAGGTGATAATCACTTTAGCTTTGCTATCGTTGATACGATCGGCAATTGCGTTTGGTGAGAAACCACCAAAAATAACCGAATGAACAGCGCCAATGCGGGCGCAAGCTAGCATTGCATAAGTAGCGTGAGGGACCATAGGCATATAAAGTGCAACGCGGTCGCCTTTCTTCACGCCCAGCTTTTTCAAACCGTTTGCAAGTTTACAAACCTCATAGTGAAGCTCTTGATAAGACACCTTTTGGCTATCATTAGGAGAGTCACCTTCCCAAAATAAAGCCGTCTTTTTGGCACGTGTTGCTAAATGACGATCAATACAGTTATAACTAACGTTTAATTCACCGTCTTCAAACCACTTAATTGACAGATTTGAAGCATCAAAACTTGTGTTTTTAATGATAGTGGGCTTTTTGTACCATTCAATCTGAGTCATCTGCTCAGCCCAAAATGCGTCAGGATCGTTTACCGATTGCTCATACATCGACGCATAAAGCTCTGGCGTAAGCAACGTTTCTTTCTTATAGGATTCAGGTACTGGATAAAGCTTTTTGGCCGACATAATGTTGTCCCCGTTTTAAACATTCTAAAAATAATTTCCATTAATGCTCTTACAATAAACTTAAATGAGCAAACAAAAATGAGACTTTGGTATGATTAGAAAATAATTATTCTTGTTAATTAACTGCGACTTTAGTCTTATAGACCATTCGCTAATTTGCAATTTAATTAGTTCGCGTAAAATCACAAAAATTAACCAATAATTTACACGCTATTAACTATAAAACACACACTATTAACGTTTAAGAATATGGATACGAATATGAAAAATTCAATTTTAAAGTCCGCATTAGCGGTTTCTTTAGCACTAGGCGTTTCGGCTGTTTCATTGAATGCCCAAGCAGATATGTTGCAAGGTACCGATGTAAAATTCAGTGGATATTTCAAAGTAGACGCTATGTTCAGTAATTACTCTGATGGTTCATTACCCGCTCAAAATCTTGGTCGAGATTTTTATGTGCCAAGCTTAACCCCAGTTGGTGGCGCCGAAGAAAGTACACAATTTGATGCGCACGCTAAGCAAACTCGCTTTCGTTTTACCTCCAACACAAAGACCGACGAAGGGGACAGTATTACAGGCGTTTTAGAATTAGATTTCTTGGTAACCCCGGGAGGTAATGAGCGTGTCAGTAACTCATATGTTCCACGTATTCGCCATGCGTTTATTAATTACAAAGGTTGGACAGTTGGACAAACTTGGACAACTTTCCAAGATGTTAAAACGTTGCCGGAGTCAGTTGATTTTGTTGGCACAACGGATGGTGTAGTCTTCGGTCGCCAAGCACTTGTTAAATATACAACAGGTGCGTGGGAGTTCGCACTTGAAAACTCTGAATCCACAATAACGCCTTTTGGTGGCGGTGCAAGAATTGTATCCGATGACGGCGCGGTTCCAGACGCAGTCGTCCGTTATACGCACACGGCTGACTGGGGCCATGTATCAGTTGCAGGTCTTCTTCGTCAGTTAAACCTTGAAGTTCCAAATGCAATTGATGACTCGGTAACATCGGCTGGTATCAGCATTACTTCAAAAATCAAAGTCGGTGACAAAGATGATGTCAGATTGTCATTTACAACGGGCTCGGGTTTAGGTCGCTACATTGGATTAAACACGGTCAATGGTGCAGTGCTTGACGCAAGTGGCAACTTAGAAACCATCGATTCAACTGCCTATGCAGTTGCCTATCGACATGTTTGGAACAATAAAATGCGCTCAACCGTTTCGTATTCAGCACTGTCTGTTGACAACGATGTTGCACTTACCGGTTTATCAGCAACGGAAAGCACCTACAGCGTAAGTGCTAACTTACTATATTCACCCACTGCCAAAATTACGGTGGGCGGCGAAATTAAACAAGCAACGAGAGAAGTAGAATCAGGCGCAGACGGTGATATGACCCGCGTTCAATTTACGATGAAATACGCATTTTAAGGTTTACTCCCAGTTAGCTATATAGTGTAAGAATAAAAGTCTACGCCGATAAGCGTAGACTTTTTTATTCGACCTCGTTTTTAAACTTTTGTATTGTTCTGCTAAAAATATACCTTTAGATCAAATTCTATGCATAACCCAAACTCATGCCTATAGTAAGATACAGAGACAACTAAAGCTTACGCGAGGCGCCCTGTGCCCTTAGATATCATCATTAACTCAATTGCAATAGCAGGACTAATTTTAGTACTGTTCTTATATCGCATGAGTAAGAAGTCGACTATTGCGACCAAAAACCCAAAAATGAAAAGCACCATCAACACTGGGACTTTTGCGGGGATTGGAGAGGCTTCAGAACCAAGCCCAAAACTTAGAAACCCTAAGGATGTTCCGGCGTTATCTGAAGATTTCACCAGCTTCGAGCTCCTAGAAGAAATTGCTGACGAAAAACAACGCAAACTGTTCGAGTCGGCGACAAGTTTAAAAAAACCGCATCCACTGTTGATGTCCCTCACTCGAAACATCAACGACCCAAAAGAGCTAATGGATATCATTAAGAACGACCCGGAATTAGTCGTAAAAGTCATCAAAGTAGCAAACTCATCCTTATTCGCTTTGCGCAAATCGATTACCACCATCAACCATGCCATTGTTTATCTGGGCGTTCTGCAGGCAAAAAATATTGCGATGCAGTTTGCACTAGAAAGCAGTGCAGAGTTCGTAACGAATGAGCAAAAGCAAGCCTACCATAAGATTTGGAAGGCGAGTTTCCTCGCAAGCTCAATAGGCTTATTGATTGCTAAAGATCTAAAGTTAGAAAACTCAGCCGAACTATCAACGCGCTGTTTATTAGACTATTTAGGTGATATTTCATTGCTAACAGCAAAACCTAAAATTGCTAAATACTATTTGAATCACTCTAGTTATTTTGCGCGAGTGAGAGGGATTCAAAAAGAGCTAGGAACTAATTCCGCAATAATGGGAACAAGCTTTGCAAAAAATGCGGAACTGCCGCAAGAGATTATTGACAGTATTAGCGCCAGCATGCTCCCGCTGGTTGATAAACTCAAAGATTCAGAGCTATTGTCGCAAGAGCAACAAAGCGTCGTAGTTTTTAGTTATTATGTTAGCCGTATTACCGATTTGATTGTGTTTGAACGGACGATGGATACTATCAACCTAGAGGAAATTAGTTTTGCCGAGAGCAGGTGCGAAAGCTTTTTCTATTCACAAGCACAAATAGAGCATTATGGTTTAGGTAGAATAAACGGCACCTTGAGAAAGCCACGTTTCAAGGACGATGTGAACGCAATCATAGAAAAGTTAGGGCTCGATTCCTAAATGAATCGGCCCTCTAGCGCCCTAAAACGGCGCTGTATATCGTTGCAATACCGCTTCAATGTCTGCCAAACAAGCATCAGATAGCGTTAAATCAAAAGCGTCAATATTCTCTTTCAACTGCGACATCTTAGTCGCCCCAATAATAGTCGACGTTACTCCATCCACTTGATCACACCAAGCAAGCGCCATCTGGCTTGGCGTCATACCGTGCTTTTTCGCGACTTCACAGTACGCAATAATAGCTTGCTCCGAATGCTCGGTATTGCGGAATAAACCTTGGCGTTGGGTAAGCGTCCAGCGACTCCCTTCGGGCCTTGCACCACCGATATATTTGCCCGACAACATGCCACTAGAGAGCGGAGACCAAGGCAAATAAGCAATGTTTTCAAATACGCAAGATTCAATCAAGTACGGCCAGTCTTTTATGTGAAGTAAGTTAAATTCATTTTGAATAGAAACTGGCTTTGCTACACCCAACTCTTCACAAAGCGTCAAATAAGTATGGATCCCCCAAGTCGTATCGTCTGATAGTCCCCAATGTCTTATTTTTCCGCTATCAAGCGCTTTCCCTAAACCTAAAACAATATCGCGCATACGCTTTTTTTCTGCTTTAACATTTTGCTGCGTAGCCATCACTTGATTAGGCCAATGCTTGCCAAAGTGCGGTGATGTTCTATTCGGCCAATGCAGTTGATAAACATCGATATAGTCAGTTTGCAGTCGTTCGAGAGAATCGTCGAGTGCTTGCTCAATTGTAGCACCACTGATCATTGAATTATCGCGCACATATTCAAAACCAGGGCCTGAAATTTTAGTTGCAATAATCAGCTTTGCTCGTTGTTCTGGGTTGCGGGCTAGCCAGTTTCCTATGCAACGCTCGGTATCACCGTGAGTTTGCTCTGAGGGCGGCACTGGATACATCTCTGCTGTATCAATAAAATTAACGCCACGCTCAATCGCATATTCAATTTGTTCATCAGCATCGGCCTGTGTGTTCTGTATCCCCCACGTCATGCTTCCTAAGCAGACGCGAGACACCGATAAACCAGAACTTCCAAGAGGAGAGTATTTCATTATTGTTTATTCCTTTTTCACCTGGACTACGCGAAACTATTTTACTAGTCAGCAGCACGAGGGCTTCAATCTAAAAGCCCCTATAGCGACCGCTTCACGTTCAGGGTTCTTGTTATAATAATTGTAGACATAGAATATACGTAGTTTTTCAAAAGTCGATTGCTACTTTGTTTCTCTTTCTTTAACACTCTTTTTCACTGTCTTTGCACTTCTCTTTTTTCTACGTCCTTTTAAAACACTTTCTCTACATTAATTCATCAAAGCTTTAATATGCGCCACAACACTGCGTGATAGTGCACTGAGTGCATATCCGCCTTCAAGCATAGACACTATTTTCCCGCCGCAGTGTTTATCTGCAATATGTTTAATTTGTGATGTAAGCCATTCGTAGTCAGCTTCGACAAGGCGCAAGTGACCTAAAGCATCTTCAGCGTGACCATCAAAGCCAGCGGATACAAATATCATTTCAGGTGCGAATGTATCAAGTTTATCAAACCAAGGCATTACCAATTCACGATATTCGCTGCCCTTTGTACCCGCAGGGATCGGAATATTGAGAATGTGATCATTGGTGGGCTTATCACCACTAAAAGGATAAAACGGGTGCTGAAATGAAGAACAAAATAGCACGCGTGGATCATCCTTAAAAATATCTTCAGTCCCATTACCGTGATGCACGTCAAAATCAACAATAGCTACTTTCTTCAAGTTATATTGGTCAAGCGCGTGAAGCGCGGCAACGGCAACATTATTGAAAATACAAAAGCCGCCTGACTTAGCATGTTCAGCATGATGGCCGGGGGGACGAACAGAGCAGAATGCCTTATTCGAATCACCGCTCATAATCAAATCCACTGCGTGCACTCCAGCTCCCGCAGCATGCATTGCAGCATTAAGTGACTGTGGCATCATCAGCGTATCGTCATCTAACCATTTATGACCTTCTGTTGGCGCTTCTTTAATGATCTTATCTACGAAATGCTTGTCGTGAGCGCGATAAAGCTGGGCCAAATCGGCAGGCGGCGTGTCAGCAAAGTGGATCGCAAACTCAACGCCTGATGAGATAATTTGATCGTTAATACTGTGTAACCTTGCTGGCTGTTCCGGATGTTCTGGGTCCATATCGTGCAATAAGCACTTAGGGCTACTTATAAATGTAATTGGCATTTAGCTCTCCTGTAAAAACAATACCAGTTCAACTTCTGCAGGATCTGGATTGAATACGCGCTTGAATTGAAATTGCTCAAACACGGTGATCATCGGCTTATTTTCGCTGCGCACGTAAGCCACCATTTTAGACACACCTCTTTGCTGAGCAATGCTGATCATCTGCTTCATCAATCGAGATGCCATACCTTTACCTTGCTGGTTTTCGCGGGTAATAAAGGCAACCTCACATGAATTGTCAGGATTCAAATAATAACGCCCAACAGCTTCAATTTTAACGCTAGAACCTTGCTGATTCACTATTGTTAGCGCAATGTCCTTCGTTTGATCAACGCTCACTAGATCACACGAATTTTGCCTACTCATTCCCTGAGGCACGTAGTTGTAGCGTAAACGCAAAGTTTCTTTAGTATGTGAATAGAAAAATTCTTGAAGACGCCTTTCATCTGCCGGGTTAAGTGGCCTCAGATAAAACATCTCGCCCTGAATTTCCATTTCTTGTAGCTGCAGTTCACCTAATTCGGGAATATCAGTAGGAAACTTAGTTTGATAGTCGGGTACCCAATAGTGCTGCCGCACCGATTCTAATAACGCTTGTCTGAATTTGGGGTGCGCTACTCTTATCAACTCCAGCGCGCGCTCACGAATACTCTTACCTTTTAAACTCGCTACGCCAAATTCAGTCACAATATAATGCACGTTGCCGCGAGACGTAACGACGCCAGCGCCTTCCTTAATGTTCGCAACAATACGAGAAACTGTTCCATTTTTTGCGGTTGAGGGCAATGCAATAATTGGCTTACCGCCCTTACTTAGTGTTGCTCCAGTGACAAAATCAACTTGACCACCAATGCCACTGTAAAAATCGTGTCCTATTGAGTCGGCCACAACTTGACCCGTTAAGTCGACTTCCAACGCACTGTTAATGGAAACAAGATTATCGTTTTTAGCAATATTAGTGGGTTTGTTGACATAGCTCGATGGGTAAAATTCAATGTGCGGATTGTTATGCACAAAATCATAAAGATGCTGCGTGCCCATGCAAAAACTGACAACCGATTTACCTGGGTGAAAAGTTTTAGCGCGGTTATTGATAACGCCACTTCGAATTAACTCGATAACACCGTCACTGATCATTTCGCTGTGAATGCCCAAGTTTTTATGCTTCCCCAAATAGCTGAGTGTCGCATCCGGTATTTTACCTATACCCAATTGCAAAGTTGAACCATTATCCACCAGCATCGCCACGTATTGACCGATACGCTCGTAAATGTCGCTCCTTTCAGCAGGCTTAATTTCCGGCAGCTTTTGCTCATGATGAATACATGCGGCAAATTCGGAAATGTGAAGAAAAGAATGTCCTGCAGTTCTCGGCATCTGCGGATTTATCTGGGCGACGATCTTTTTCGCAGAGCGTGCCGCAGACATCACAATATCAACTGACACACCAAGAGAACAATAGCCGAGTTGATCCGGCGGGCCAACCATAATAAGCGCAGCGTCTAAGGGTAAAATATCATTCGCAAACAAACTAGAAATTTCAGATAAAAAACAAGGTGTGTAGTCTGCCCTGCCCTCGTCTACGGCTTGGCGAATTACCTTACCGTGAATAAAAAAGGTGTTTACTTTAAACTGTTGCTGGTGCTCTGGAAGTGCCCAACGTTCGTCAGACAAGGTGCCAATATGAGTCACTTCGATATCTTTAATCTTCTTGCCATTTTCGATCAAACTATCAACAAGTGCATTTGGAATTGCGGCGTTAGAACCGAGAAAAATGCGGTCGCCCGACTTGATAATAGACGACCAATCAATTTGATTGTTGAACTGAGAGACAACTGATTGCATGAATATTTTCCATAAAAAGGGGGGAAACTAAGAACCTCCCTTATGATAATGAATTCAATGTCTATGTGCATTGATCTGAACCAAACTTGCGCGTTAAATATTCGCTAGTTGGTATGCACTAACCATAGTCTTATTTTCCAACGAACTCAAAGTAAGCCAAGCAACATACTTCGCTTACTCCTACATTTAACTGCGTATTTGTTGCAAGCGCCGAATTTCAGCAAGACTAGCTGCCGATGCTATAGCTTAATTCTGAGCCTCTTTTTCCATCTATAAACTCAGCAAAACTATCCAGCGTGGTTTGCGCAATATTACTCAAAGCCTCTTTTGTTAAAAATCCTTGATGTGAAGTAATTACCACATTATTAAAAGTAGTTAGCCTTGCGAAGACGTCATCGGTGATAACTTCTCCACTTTTATCATGAAAGAAAATACTCGCTTCTTCTTCATATACATCCAGACCCGCCGAGCCAATTTGCCCAGACTTCAAACCTTGAACCAATGCCTTTGTATCAATTAGCCCGCCTCTGCTTGTATTGATTATCATCACCTTCTCTTTCATTTTATTAAGCGCATTTTCATCAATCACATGCTGCGTTTGCTTTGTTAAAGGTGCGTGAAGCGTAATTATGTCGCTCGATTCAAGAAGTTGATCCAGGGAGACAAAGTTCACATTTGGATTAGCCTGAAACGCTTCATCGACGTTTATATCGTAAGCCAGCACCTTGCAACCAAAACCAAGTAGAATATTAATTAAACAACGACCAATTTTTCCGACACCAATAACCCCAACCGTTTTGCCGAACATATCGAAGCCTACAAGCCCATCTAAAACATACTGCCCATTTTTATTCCGCATATACGCCTGATGTAGCTTCCGATTGAGCATCATCATCAGTGCGACGGTGTGCTCAGCCACTGCATAAGGTGAATATTCAGGCACCCGCACGACATCGATTTTATGCTTTTTGCAGGCTTCTAAATCAACATTGTTAAACCCCGCACAACGCAAAGCGATAAGCTTTACGCCATATGCCGCTAACTTCGCGATAACGGGTTCGTTGCATTCATCGTTAACAAAAACGCAAACCGCTAAGCATCCTTTAGCCTGAATAGCAGATACTAAATTTAATGAGCTTGGTATATTGATGGCTTGAATATGCGAATGGAACTCACCGTCGAACGCAGCAATATCGTATGAGCGTGCATCGAACATGGCAACTTTAAGCTGTTTTTTTGCATTGTAACCAAAGGATTCTTGCTGAACTTCCAGAGCTTCTATAATTTGTTGGTAAGCAGCAGCGGATATACCTTCATACTGTGCGAGTAACTCATTAATAAACTTCATTCGTTCTTTATCTTGGATGCTCATCATCTTTCCTTGTGCTTTACGAAGGTGCAAAAATTTAAAACTCTGTATGTTGTAAACTCATTATAGATGCTAATGGCTAGTGTAGTGTTCGGTCAAAAAAGGTATTTGAAAAAGGTCGGCGCTTAGTGTTGCTAAAAAATATGTCAAGCAACAAAACGCATAGCCACATTACATCTTTCATAACTTTTGCCGTAGTTTTGCATTATCTCATTATCGTGTATGAAGCCATTCTTCTCGTAAAGATGGATAGCAGCTTCACATTTTGCATTAGTAAGCAAAAACAAACAGCTAACCTGCATTTTAATCGCTTCCTGAATAACATAGCGAAGCAACACCTCACCCACTTTTAGCCCGCGCACCGTCTCTAAAACCCCCATTTTTGTCAATTCAAAATTGCCATCACCTTTATTTAATAAGGCACAGGCACCGACAATACCGAGTGTTGAATGCTTTGCGAACCAAATTTTGCCGCCTTTATCAATAATGTATTTGCGTGGCT
Organism: Glaciecola nitratireducens FR1064; assembly: GCF_000226565.1. Classification (NCBI taxonomy): domain Bacteria; kingdom Pseudomonadati; phylum Pseudomonadota; class Gammaproteobacteria; order Alteromonadales; family Alteromonadaceae; genus Brumicola; species Brumicola nitratireducens. The sequence continues at coordinate 3,104,065 of NC_016041.1, forward strand.
GCTGCAGTACTTGCTTGTCGATGTCTTCCAGTATAAACATCGCATTTATCCACTGCGCATTAATGCTTTCAAAGTGAGGAGCAAGTTGGTCGCTAAAAGGGAGAATTTCAATTTTATCGTTCATTGCTGCTGTGTCCATTTAGTGCTTTTTCATTGTTCTTTATTTATTTTCGAAAATAGAACGGGTTACATGTTTTATTGAAGTCACTTCAAAATAATCAACATGCACGCCGACTTCTCACGTCTAAACTTCGACCTCGGTAGTGTGGCCAAAAGTCAGTTTGAGAATATTAATAGAGTGCCTTCAATAGATTACCGTTGATAAAGTAAAGCACTGGTAAAAGGAGTCAAGCAGATAAATGGAGAACCCAGTAAATTTAGCCGCCAGACCACTACAGAAAAAAAATATACGCGATTTATCATCGCACAGCGCATAAGAATAAATTAGTATACGCATCACAGGTTCGGATTTTACGAGATTTACCGATGAAGTATAAAGTTTTGCTAATTGAACACGACATTGTGAATTTACGAGTGCTCAAGCGCGTCATCGGCAAAGCCAATCTAGATGTCATTAGCGCTACGACCTTAACCCAAGCAAAAGCTATTTTTAGCAATACCTCACCCGAAGCCTATTTATGCGCAGTTGTAGACTACAATCTACCTGATGCGCAACACGGGGAAGCAATTGATTTCGCAATTGATTCATTCATACCTGTCGTGGTTATTACATCAAGCACAGAAGATGATGTTAGAAACAATATCCTGAGTAAAGCGGTCGTCGACTACATCCCCAAAAAGAATGCACAGATATACGAATATCTAAGCAGGCTGTTAATTCGCTTAGAAAAAAATAAAAACATTGGTGTACTGGTAGTTGATTCCCAAAGAAAACAACGAAATGCAATGACCTCACTCTTAAAACGGCACAACTTTATTACTCATGAGCGCCCAAACGCCGAGTCACTTAACAATTATCTGAGTGAACACGCTGATATTAAACTTATGATTATAGACAACGACCTTAAAAATGAAGCAGGTGTTGATGTCGTCGCCGACGTGCGCAAACATTTCCACAAGGACACGTTAAGTATAATTGGCTCATCATCAAGCTCCGCAACCGAGGCTTCTTCGAGAGCGCTAGCAAACTTTATCAAAAGCGGCGCGGATGATTATCTAGCAAAGCCCTATTGCCATGAAGAGTTCTTTGTTCGGGTTATTCAAAATATAGAATATTTAGAGCAAATTGAGCTAATTCGAAAGACAGCAAACGCCGACTATCTGACTGGCTTGCCCAACCGCCGACACTTCTTTTCGCAAGTAAATGAGTATCTAAATCGCGATTTAGAGCACAAAACACTAGCGCTAATGGACCTGGATTTTTTTAAAACAGTTAACGATAGCTATGGCCATGACCACGGGGATATTGTACTAAAAGAGTTCTCTAAATTATTGGCTAAACATTTCAGCACACAGTGTATCTCGCGCTTTGGCGGAGAGGAATTTTGTGTATTTTTACCTAATGTAAGTTTAGAAGAGGCCATCCCTCTGCTAGACAGCTTTCGCGTAGCCGTCAGCAAAAAACGCTTCATCCGTAAGGGTGTCGGAATTAACTGTACTGTAAGTATAGGCGTTACAAGCAAATTCAAACGTAAAGTTGAATCGATGCTTGGCTATGCAGATGAAAACCTATACAAAGCAAAAGACGGCGGCAGAAACTGTATTATAGGCGACGGATGAGTTCTTAAGCAAAAAAGCGGTATTTATTAGCGATCACAAACTGACCCAGTTCACACCAATAATAAAAGCGATATTTGTTTTCTTCTTAGAAAGCTAGAATACGCAGCTTCAACATACTGCATAGATAGTTAAAACCTAAAAATGCGCCCTGCAACCTCACTTCCGTATCATAATATTTACAATCGCGTGTTTTTGATTAAATTGCGACTGTGCCTCAGGGTGCCCTTCTCGGGTAATTTTTAGCGAAATAACCTAAACTGCGCCCATCAAAATTTGGCGCCAAGCGCGTCTATATTTTCACATAACAATTAATACGTAGTAATTAATACACAATAATTAATACACAATGATAAAGAGAGGGAACAATGGCAGACTTATTTGAAAATCCAGTGGGCTTAGATGGATTTGAATTCATCGAATTTTCTTCTCCTGAAAAAGGCCACCTAGAAAAAGTATTTACTGTGATGGGCTTTACCCACATTGCTAATCACCGCACTAAAGACGCGCAGCTATGGCGCCAAGGCGGTATCAATCTTATCGCTAACTACGAGCCAAAATCAGCAGCTTCGTACTTTGCACGTGAGCACGGTCCATCTGCCTGTGGTATGGGTTTTCGCGTTAAGAATGCTGTAAAAGCATATAAATATTTATTGGCACAAGGTGCAGAACCGGTGCAGGTAGAAACAGGTCCGATGGAGCTTCGTTTGCCCGCTATCCGTGGTATCGGCAACGCTATCATTTATTTGATCGACCGTTATGGCGACAGCTTATCAATTTACGACATCGACTTTGACTATATTGAAGGCGTTGATCGCAACCCAGTAGGCGCAGGCTTTAAAGTTATCGACCACTTGACGCACAACGTTTATGGCGGCCGAATGAAATATTGGGCTGATTTTTATGAAAAGTTATTCAACTTTAAAGAAATTCGCTTCTTCGACATCAAAGGTGAATACACTGGTTTGACGTCGAAAGCACTGACAGCGCCAGACGGCAAAATTCGCATTCCTTTGAACGAAGAAGGCGAAGGCGGTAAAGGACAAATTGAAGAGTTCTTGCGCGCATTTAATGGCGAAGGCATCCAGCATATCGCTTTTAGCTGTGACGATTTACTGGCCTGTTGGGATCGCCTGAAAGACATGGGAATGCCTTTCATGACTGCACCACCAGCAACCTATTACGAGCTTTTAGAAGGCCGCTTACCAAATCATGGCGAATCAGTTGAGGAGCTACAAACTCGCGGTATCTTAATGGATGGCACGACAGAAGACGGCCCGCGCTTGCTGCTTCAAATATTCTCTGAAACACAGCTAGGCCCGGTATTCTTTGAATTTATTCAACGCAAAGGTGACGACGGTTTCGGTGAAGGTAACTTCAAAGCCCTATTCGAATCTATTGAACGTGATCAAATTAATCGCGGTGTGTTGGACACAAGTAAAAAAACTGAGGAAAAGGAGGGCGTATGAGCCACCCAATTCAGCTAAATGGCTTTCATCATGTAGCTTATCGCTGCAAGGATGCGAAGGAAACCGTTGAGTTTTATCAAAACGTATTGGGTATGGATTTTCAGCTAGCGATAGCTGAAGATCACGTTCCCTCTACTGGTGCCTACGACCCCTACATGCATATTTTCATGGATGCAGGAAATGGTAACGTTTTAGCATTTTTTGAGCTGCCAGAACAACCTGATATGGATCGCGACCAAAACACCCCTAAATGGGTACAGCACATCGCGATTAAGGTTGATAGCTTAGAAGCATTAGAAGCAGCGAAGGCATCGATTGAGAGTCACGGCATCGATGTTATTGGACCGACTAATCATGGCATATTCAAGTCGATCTACTTCTTCGATCCAAACGGTCATCGTTTAGAACTCGCTGCGAACACGCACACCAGTGAGCAGATGCAAGAGCTACATAGAGTTGCCCCTGACATGCTGGAAGAATGGAGCAAAACTAAAAAAGCACCGCGACATGCTGCTTGGCTGCATGAGAAAATTGCTAACGATAAATAGTATTTAACGTCGCAATAAAAAGGCAGCGCTTCGGAGAAGCGCTGCCTTTTTTGCTTGTAACAATCAATACTAGCAGGCTCTATATCTATTTACAGTATTAGTGAAGAAACTGTACTCTACTACAATGCTGAATGCTATTTGATGCATAGACATTCAAAAACCTAACAATTTACTACCTAAATACTGTTTAACTCAATTTGCAACTGTTCAGTTTCATACTTTTCTCTGCCAACAAACTGCTTCCATTGCTGAGCAGCGGCCCTGCTGGACTTAAATTCCTCAGCCTTAGCTAATTCATCCAAGGCTTTTACAAAGTCTTTCTGATTGTAATACGCCAAGCCAAGAAGCATATGAACCGAACCTTGGTTACTCAAACCACCTTTTTCAATAGCCGCATTCGATGAGGCAATCGCGCTATCGAATTTATCACTATTATAATAAAGGTGGGCAAGCTGCGCATCGAGCTCGCCGTCTTCCGCTAATTCAGCAGCTTCGATTAACACAGGAATCGCTTTGTATTGCTCTTTTGCCGACGTCCAGCAAATGGATAAGAACTTAAGATTGCGTAGGTTGCGTTCAAGCAGGCCATTTTTAAGCGCTTGGTCCATTAGCGCAGCAGCTTTAAACGGCGCCTCGTGGTAATAATACAACTGTGCAAAGTTAAATATATCTGACGCAGATTCGACATAGCCTAACTGGTAGGCGCTTTCCATCATGGCTAGCTGACGTTTTTCTTGGCCAAGTTCACCGTACATGCCCGCTAGCTGTATCCAGTATTTTGGGTTGTCGTACAGGCGGATCATTTTAGCCAATATCTCTTTTACTTTTTCGGGCTGCTTCATTTCATAATAAACCGCGCGCTGCAGAATCAACCAAGATTCGTCAGGCAAGTACCCTTCCGCTTCATGGCCGTCTATCGCTAACTCAATATATCGAGCCGATTCAGCGTAATTTTTATTCTGATAATGCGCTTGCGCTTTTAGAACATAGTTTTTAGGTGGAATGACACCGTTATTAAGCGCCTCCCACTGCTCTAGCTTCTCGATGCTCTTTTCGAACTTGCCTGTGGCCATGTAAAGCTGCGCCAAAGTAAACAGCGTTGTCTGCTCAAACTTTTCTGGGATGGGGTCTTGAGCCGCCGCTAACTCAAAGCTTTCAATCGATTTTTCAAGATCTTCATTGTTGTAATAAATAAAGCCGTAAAAGTTATACATCATCGACTTTTCGTAACCGTTCATCGAGCTGTCTTTATCTCTCACTTCGTCCAGTATTGCGATCGCTTCAGCAACATTGCCTGCATCGCCTGCAGTTTGTGCGCGGGATAGCTGCTCATACACTCTGGAGCGTAGTGCAGGTACACGTCTGGTTTTACGTTCGCCAGGCGAGATTTCAGAAGACTCTGCGGCCTCAGTATCTTGTGCTAACGCCACATTATTCAACGATGAAATTAGAAACACTGTCGTAAAGGCTAATGCTATCGATAAAAGCAAAGAGATTTTATTTTTCATCATCATCCCCTTATCCATCAATCTTAAAGGTTATACGGTTCTGAACCCCAGAAACAGCGGCGGGTTCACCATTCACAACACGTGGCTTATATTTGAATTTTTTTGCTGCATCTATTGCTGCTTGGTCGAAAATACCTTCTGGGTTAGCTTCAACCACAAATGGGTCGACCACCGCACCAATTTTACTCACTGTAAATTCAACAATTACGTAGCCTTGGATGCCTCGCTGCAGCGCACGTCTCGGGTAAACAGGCGTTACTTTTACAATAGGTAAGTATTCCCCATCACCTGAACCCAAAGCCAAACCACCGTCTAGCGCGATATCATTCGATACATCAGCGCCAAAATCCAGTGCAGCCCCTTCGCCGTCGGGTGTCGGAGAATCCATCTGCGGCGCTTCCATTTCAGGAGGCGGCGCTTCCGGCTTAGGTGGGCGCTTAGGCTTGTTGTCTTTTTTCTGCACGTTTTCTTCTTTCGGAACACGCACAAAATCAAGCACTTTACCTACCGGTGGCTCAGATAATGTCTTATCACCGCTGGCTATCAAGGCTTGCATCAAAAAGAACAAGCTCAGTGTGATAACAGCAGCTAAGACAATAGCAATCAGGAGTCTTAGCATAACAATCTACTCTTGTGCAGCAATAGAAACGTCGGACACACCCGCAGCGCGCGAAGCGTCCATGACTTTGATTAAGAACTCAGTTGTTGATTTACGATCGGCTTGAATAACCACAGAACCCTGTGGATTTTCAGCATGCAAACGCTCAACGTTTGCCTGCACAGCACGCACATCAATTTGACGTTTGTTTATCCAAATTTCATTTTTATCGCTGATACCAATTAAGATATTTGCACGGTCTTTTTTCACTGCGGTCGGTGCATCTGGACGATTAACGTCAATGCCAGACTCTTTTACAAAAGACGCCGTAACAATAAAGAAAATCAACATAATAAATACCACGTCAAGCATTGGCGTCATATCGATTGTTGCTTCTTCTTCTTCGACTAAGTTTTGTAAATGTTTCATAAGTATTCCTTAACCAACCAGCGATTATTCGCTGCGTTGCAGTTGTAAAGCGTCTTCTAAATGCATACGTTCAGTTTTTGCGGTTCTGGTTAACCAAGTTGACGCAAATACACCCGAAAGTGCCCCGACCATGCCTGCCATTGTAGGGATAGTCGCCTGAGACACCCCTGCAGCCATTGAACGGGCGTTACCGCCACCTGTCATTGCCATTACGTCAAACACCATAATCATGCCGGTGACGGTTCCCATAAGTCCAAGCAGAGGACATAGAGCTACAAGGGCTTGAATGATAGGTAAACTAAAACGCAGTTTTAAACTTACTCGAGAAATCATTGCTTGGCGTATTTGCACGGCATTCCACGAGTTACGTTCGATGCGTGCGTGCCACTCAGCAATGGTATTTTTCATCATTTTTTTGTGGCCATTGGTCACATATAGAATTCTCTCGAGTATCAATATCCACATTACGAAGATAAGCGCCCCGATAACCAGCAGGATAGTCCCGCCAGTTTCGGTAAAGTCACGAATTGATTCGAAAATATCTACAAACATGATTTATGCCTTTGGGTTTTTAAGCGCTTGCTTTTCAGCCCGCTCTGCAATAACGCCAGCGGCCTGTTCTTGTAGAATCATCACAACGTTTTTACTTTGCGTACTTAATAGTGCGTAAAGCAATGTGGTTGGAATTGCCACTACCAAGCCTAATACCGTTGTCATTAGGGCTGATGAAATACCACCAGCCATGATTTTCGGGTCGCCTGTACCAAACAAGGTAATTTGTTGGAAGGTCACAATCATACCCGTTACCGTTCCTAACAAACCGCCAAGAGGTGCTACCACTGAAATCATTTTTACGAGCGTGAGGTAGCGGCCTAGCTTAGGTACTTCGCCTAAAATAGCTTCAGTCAAATGAAGCTCTAGTGCTTCAGTATCCACATCAGGATATTTCTCTTTTACCTTCAGTACACGACCCAATGGGTTATTGTCTGATAATTTGTCTGACTTAAGCTGGCGATTAACGCTTGAAGTCACCAGCGTTAGCACGATAAAGCGCCAGAACGCTACCAAGATACCCACAGCACCCACTGCAATAATGATGTAACCAACTAATTCACCTTGATGAATACGCTCTTCTAATGAAGGCGCTTGGATCAGTAGACCAAGAATTGAACCACCCGTTGGATCTAAACCGAAAGTAACCAATTCACCTGAAGATGCTTGTAGGGCAGCGGTTGACTCAACGAAACGGTCTTTTGGCTGGCGAAGTAGTTCAGAAACAACGCCCGTTGCACCTTGATACTCTAAGTATTTGCCATCTGAAATTAAGCCAAATGGACCCACTCGGACGACTTCTTTATTCACCTTTTCACCGTTAGCTTCAACGACATCTGTATTGAATCGAGTGACTTTGCCCGACTCTGTCATTTCACGCTGAATTTCAAACCAAACACGCTCTATCTCGGCAATTGATGCAAGTTTGGTTGACTGGCCCATTGACTGAGCCATCTCATCTAAGAACTCAGAACGACCAGGAATTTGCGCTGATATTACTGAGTTCGAGAATTTGTTTTTAGTGTCACCAGCAACTTGCTGCAACACACCAAATAACTCTTTTAACGAACCTAGGCGGTTATCAAGTGCGCCATTCAAATCTGTTATTTTAAACTCATTTTCTTCAAACTGCGTTTCTAGCTTTTCAGACATCGCTAATTGCGCATCACGAAGTTTGAGCGTGTCACGTAAAATCTGGTCTTGCTGCGCTCGCTTCGACATAAAGTCTTGTTCACGCGATTTATTTTGCTCAGACTGTGCAAACTTACCCTCTTCTAGTTGCTTAAGAAGTGCATCTAGGTCAAGCGCAGTATCTGACTGTGCCTGAACAGAGAAAGATAAAACGACAGCTGCCGTTGCCGCTAACATCGATTTTGCAAAGGTCATTGGCGTGTTGTTTGAGCGCGCGTTCTTACGCTTGCTTTTGTCTGTGTTTTTAAAAAAGAATATGTTCATCATCTTTCCCTTAATCCGTAATCGCGACTGGAACCATTAATAGGTCCGGTGCTAGTTGCTTCTTCGCGATACGCAAACCTTTGGATATTTGGTTTTTGTAGCTTGAATCAAGTTCTTCCCACTGGCGTGTTTGCTTATTCCACGCACCTTGATAGCTGCCATCGCGCGTTTGATAAATCAATGCCGTGCGGCCAATGCGTAAAAACTCAACAGAGCGTTCTTGGCCATCGATATCTTTTAAGCCAGGGTAAGCTTCAATTGTTTTGCCGTAGTCCATTTCAACCTGATAAGCTTCCATCACACGACGGAATTTTTCAGAAGACGACACATCGGCTCTGTCCATCATGTTTTGTAAATCGAGGATGCGGTTGCCACGTTCTTCAGCAAGGAAGGGAACGTCCAATCCGACGAACTGAGATAAGCCAGTAATCATATTCAGCATCAATGGCGTGATTTGACGCTCTATGACACTCACTTCGTCTATCGACTGGTTGAGGTCTATCATTTCTTGGTCTTGGTTGGCTATTTGACGACGCAACTGCTCGTTATAAACCTCTAAGCCTTCTATTTCTTTGCTTAGTGCTTTGAACTGCTGAAGTTTGTCATCAATTTGATCTGTGATGCTATTAATTTTACTTTGCGACTTAACCGCAGATTCATTAATTTCAGTGGCCTTTTTGGCCGCTGGGTCAAGATACTTATCTTCTTGTGCAAAAGCAGACGTGCTGAGTAACACTGACGTGACTGCAGTCGCTATTAACGTTTGAAAAACCTTCATATACGCATCCTAAGTTCAAAATAAACAGACTGGGTGTTAGCAATTAAGCGCTAACAGCCACAGCAAAATCTGCGCAAAGGATAGAGGTATTCTATTACAGATTTATTACATAACTGTCATATTCAGGAAAGTCTGGCGGGATCTAAGAATAAAAAAGCTGTGCCACGTGTGTAGAAGGGTTACATGGCACAGCTTTTAAGCAACGGAGTGAGTTTTATGAACTTTTTGTGTCAGTTAAAAATCGTACTTTACTGACAAACTCAATTCACGTCCTCGAGTTTCGGAACGCAATAGCACATTTTCGAACTCTAGCTTTTTAGTTTCGCCCAGTATATTTTGAACTTTGAACGTCACTGTGGTGTTGAAGTCAGGATAAAACTTATAAACCGTATCTAAAGAGTGAAAAGGTTGCTCGTAACTATCGTCAAAACCATCGATACCGGGTATCAAAATACGCTCACCGAATACGTTATAAACGACTGAAAGTGAGTGTTCCCCATTGTCAGAATCGAAACCGCCTTGCAGGTTCATTACATATTGAGAGTGACCGGTTAAACGGCGCTGTAAGTTAGTGACAGCAGCTGAAACACCGGTTTGATCTACAATGTTTTGTCTATCAAGCTGAATTTCAGAATCACTTAAGGTTAAGTTACCTGACACAAACATATTGTCCCAAATACCCTCACCAATGAATTCTAGACCTTGTAAAAACTCCACTTCGATACCGTAAAGCTCACCCGTTTCGGCATTCGCAATCCGTATTAACGGCGGACCATCCTGAGCTGGCGACTGAACCGATTCAATGGGCGCATCCATGTCCTTATAGAACAAACCAACCGACAGGTTGTTACCAGCTTCTCGATACCATTCCCAACGAAGATCGTAGTTAATAATAGACGTGGTATTGATACCTGGTGTACCCGCAATTGGAAATTCAGTTAGCGGGTCAATAAACGTTGAAGATGATACTTCACGCAAATCAGGACGAACTACCGTTTGACCAATACTTGCTCTAAACTGCACGCCCTCATCTTTGATGTAGGTCATTGCAATTGCAGGGTAAAAATCATCTTCTTGAAACGCTAGCTGCGAACGGTCGGCTTCATCCGGCAAGTCGAACTGATTCGTACGTGGGTCGAACGGGGCAACCACTTGACGGAAATCTTCAAAACGAACACCGCCACTAAAGCGCCATTTGTTCTTGAAGAAGAAATCACCTTCAACATAATAAGCATCGACTTTTTGACCTGCCGCGTAATCATCGCCGGCAATCGTTGTATCTCTTATTATTGCAGGGCCCGCTCCGCCAAAATTAGTCTCATCGCTTAACGCTTGATCACTGAAAATACTGGAATATGAGTTGCCGAGTAATAAGTCTGGATCAGTGAAAGCCCGCGTATTAATGTCAAATCGACGGTTCTCAGCAGTACGAGTTTTAGTCAAGAAATCAGCACCAAACTTAAACTCCATCTCCCAATTTTCGATAGAATACGGCATGGTTACGTTGTAACCCGCATTCTCTAGCCTGTCGTGAAGTGTTTGAAATGAATATCGCGCTGCCGTTGTCGAGTTATTCAAGGCTATTTCATTAGTTGTATCAAACGTACCATCGCTATTAAGGTCACTAATGACAAAGCGTGACTCGAAGTTTCCAGGCGCATTTCGAACTGAACGCCCTAGGCTATATTTCCAGTCAATTCCTGCAAAATTAAACTGAGGAAAAGTATGCATGCCGCGAAGCTGATTGGTAAACATTTTACGTTCTTCGTATTCAACTTCAACATCACGAATACGCAAACCTTCAGCCTGGCTTAGATTTTCAGTATTGCCGAATTTTTCACTAATTTGATCACGCGTATCGTTCAATATGATCAAACTGTAATCCACTCGGTGATTACGATTGTAGTCGATACCTAAGTTGACCATGTTTGACCATTTAACGCTTGTTTCGGTAACCGAAATATCGTCAAAGAAACGCACGATGTTGATTGAATCCTGCACGCGGTCGGCTTGCTGCAGTTCGTATTCTTCAGACACGCTTGTTTCATTATCGTAGCTACTGGTTACCAAAAAGCCATAGCGCCATTTATCGTCAATATCAAAACTGTTGCCTAATGAGAAGTTAAATCCCATATCGGGGCCTACACTATCTAAAAAGGGGTCATAGTCACGATTAACGTCGCGTAATAATGCAAGTGCGACATCTTGGTCAAGAGAGTCTAAAAATGCTTTGTTTTCCCAACGCGTTGCGATCGAAGCAGGCGCGGCACGAGTACCATCATCGCGACCCTGCCAATCATTGCCACCACCATTATAAGCTAGCGCATCGCCTGAGTTTTCAGTGTTGTAACCTAAACTACCCGAAACGTTGAATATGAACTGGGTAGGAATAGTTTTTAAACGAATATTAACGTTACCGCCACCAAAAGAAGCAGGCATAGAAGGCGAAAAAGACTTCTGTACTGACAAACTTTCAATGATATCAGCGGGGAATAAATCAAGTGGGATAACGTTTCTTGTTGGATCAGGGCTAGGTACGGCTGCACCATTCAGTTGCGTACTTGAGTAGCGCTCCCCCAAACCACGAACATAGATGAATTTACCATCTACCAAGGTCAAGCCGGTTACACGACGAAGGGCGGAGGCCGCATCCCCGTCACCCGTTCTTGAAATTTGTTCAGCACCTAAAATATCGGCAACGAACGCTTGGTTTTTACGTTCTTCTAAAACAGCTGTTGCTGTTCCTTTTAATCGTGTTCCAGTAGCAACAACTTCTTCAATTGCTTCTTCTTCATCTGCTTGCTGCGCCATTACCGACTGCGCGAAGAATGGCTGCGCTACTGCAAATGAAGCTAACACAGCGAGTGTTAGTTGCTTTACTGGAAACCTGTTTGCAGGCTGGTTCATTTTAACCTCATTAGTTGCTAATTTTTTACAGTACCTAAATTTAGCAACATCTAAAACTGAATCTTTTAAATGCAAGTGCGCTACCTAAGAGTAACGCACCTGTATCCATTTACTCGCGAGCCAATTGCTCTCAAACTGTCGTAGCTCTTAAAGACCTACCGTCCAGTTTGCAGTCCAGTTATTGTCTGCATCTTTTACTGCACCGATGTAGTCGACAGTAGTAAAGAAACTATCCAAGGTCGTTACGTCAGTAGGTACTGTTGCATCGATGGTAAATATACCATTCAATACTGCTGCTTGATTTGCTGCAGTTGAGTTACCCGTTTGAGCTAGGAACCACGCTTCTTGGTCAAATGTACCCGAGTTATTGATGTTTTGCGTACACGCTAATACCGAAGACTGGAACACTAACTGAGTCGCACTCGTTCCATCCATGTTCTCTTCAAGCGTTGTATCGCCATCTGATAAATCAGCTTCAAAACATTCGCCCATGCCATCAGGACCCGTTACCACAAAGTTATAAAGTTGCGCGTTTGTTTGGTCACGTAACAATACACCTTCAGAGTCTGCATCTGCAGTATCGAACGCGTTACCTATAATGGTCATGTTGGCAATCGTTGGGTTAGAGAAAGCAGTACCAGCACCACCGTCACCGTCACCTTCAATACCACGGTTTGCGTCTGAGTTATCATCAGCGTGCTTCACAAGTACGAACTGCATTTTACCTGTATAGCCATTATCCCAATCAACTGAATCGTCTTGAATGCCGGTTAGCACAACATATTTAGCGTTAACTGCACCACCAAAGAACTCAACACCGTCATCCGCATTTTTGTGAATTTGTAAATATTCAACTACCGTTCCTGAACCAACAGCACCAAAAGTAATACCGTTCAACTCGTTATCAGGTGCAACTTCAAAACCACCGTGCATGACTCGAACATAGCGCAAAGTACCTGAATTATCAGCATCGTTTGTTCCACCGAAGACAGCACCTTCTTGTACACCTTCAACTTGCAATGCGCATGCAGATCCGTCTGTTGGGCATTTAGTAGAGGTGCCGTTACCTAAAATAACCATGCCGCCCCACTGGCCCGCAGTACCGTTTGCTAAACCGGCAGTAACACCGTTAGCTACGTGCTGACGTGATGTGAATGTAATAGGAGAAGTGGAAGTACCATTTGCTTCAATTTTTGAACCACGGCTAACGACTAAGTAGTCTGCACCAGAGCTACCGTAAACAACAACGCCTGGGTCAACAGTAAGTGTAGCACTATCAACATTGTCGCCACCAACAAAGACTGCCTCAGACAATGCATAGTGATTACCCGCAGTTAAACGTAAATTAGCAGTAATGCGACCAGATAATTGGCAAGTATTGGTTGTACCATCAACCGCCGGAATCGTTGTTGTTCCAGCAGGGCAGCCCGAAGCTGTGGTGACAACACCCACTTCACCGCCACCAAATCCAAACGCCCAACCTTGGCGCCAATCATCAGCACCAATCGCACCGATGAACGAATTGGTGTCAAAAAATGTGTCTAAGTTTGTTGGGTTGCCACCCGACGTGCGTAGTGCGCTTTCTGCAGTCAAGGTACCGTCGCTGTTAATACCAACATTAGCTCTGTCAGCGAAAGCAATAACGCTATTTCCTTGCTGCTCTGTGCCAAACCAAGTGTTCAAATCAACATCAGTTTCACCAAAGTTAAATGCTTCTGAACAAGCAATCACTGAATTGGTAATGGTGATGTCGCCGTCAGCAAGGTTGCCTTGTACGGTTGCATCGTTGTCCATTTCTAAACACTCACCCATACCTGCAGGGCCAGTGATCAGCATGTTAATGATGTTTGCACCAGTTTGGTCCCGTAATAAAACACCTTCAGAGTCGGCGTCTGCTGTATCGAAACTGTTACCGATAATCGTAATGTTAGCAATTTTTGGAAGTGAGAATGCATCGCCGTCACCGCCGTCGCCGTCGCCTTCTATACCGCGGTTAGCATCAGAACCATCCGGTGCGTGCTCGACGTAAACATACTGTAGTTTGCCGTTATAGCCGTTATCCCAGTCTACCGAGTCGTCTTGAATTGAAGTAAGTACTAAATGCTTGGCGTTAACTGAACCACCGAAAAACTCAACGCCATCATCCGCATTTGCGTGCACTTGTAGGTAATCGATTTCCGTACCAGAACCAACACCACCAAAAGTGATACCGTTTAATTCGTTATCAGGAGCAATCTCAAAACCAGCATATTTAACCACAACGTATTTCAAGGTACCTGAATTGTCAGCATCGTCTGCGCCACCGAATACTGCGCCGGTTTCTGCGCCTTCAACTTGTAATGAACAGTCTGTTCCATCAATTGGGCATTTGGTTGTTGGTGCATTACCAAGGACAATCATGCCGCCCCACTGGCCTGCTTGAACTTCTTCACCAATCACGTCGTTGTATGAAGTAAAGATAATTGGAGCAGCAGCAGTGCCTACCGCTTCTACTTTTGAATTACGACTAATAACTAAATAATCAGCGCCTCGGCTACCAAAAATAATGGTGCCTGGCTCAATTTCTAATGTGACGCTATTTGCTTTGTCATTGCCAACAAAAACCGGGCCAGTCAATGCCCATACCGTATCGTTAGTCAGTGTAATGACACCGTTAACTGCGTCTGCGTCAGTAAGACGACCAGAAAGCTCTCTTACTTCAATCGATTGACCCAATGCTGTTGACACTTGACCACTTAGGAAAGTATCAACTGAACCTGGTTTTGTATCATCCGGAGTAGGCGTAACAGGAGTGCCACCATTATTGCTGTTATCATTGTTTACAACGCTGTTATCAACGATATCGCCTTCAGAAATATTAATATCTCCGCCACATGCGCCTAGCGCTAAAGTGGCTGCGATTGCAGAAACTTTAAATAGTCCGTTCAAGTTCATTTTTTTCTCCAAAACATCAATAGTAAGAATTTATTGCTACAAATTTTGAGAGGAGATTACTCGATGTAAATGACAGTTATGTTACATGACAGGATTGTCACAAAAATTTCACACAAAAAAATTCTTACAATAAGTGGAGGAAGGAATTTGACTTATCTCTGTTGTTGGGTAGTGAGCAATAAAAGCGGAATCACATTAGTGAACCGCATCGCTTAACGTAAAATAGAAACTAATTGCTTGTCCCTAAGCTGCTTATTTACCGAATAGTAGCCATTTTCACTCACCATTTTTTGTCCTTCATCGGATAAAATAAAAGTAAGAAAAGCACGCTCTAAAACAGGTAGAGGTTCGTTTGGCGGTTTATTTACCACGATATATAGATAGCGAGAGAATGGGTACGTGCCGGTAGTGATGTTTTCGGTATTTGGCTCAATGTATACAGTATCACCCTGCGCTTGCGTGCCAATAGAGAGCGCCTTTACGTTTTCATCAAAGCGCCCAAGAGCGGCATAACCAAGACCACCAACAGAAGATGCAATAGATAACACAACCGATGATGAACCCGGCAACTCGTTAACTGTGGCTTTGAAATCGCCTTCACACAAAGCTTGCTTCTTAAATAAGTCGTAGGTACCTGATGCGGAATTTCGACCGTATAAAAGCACTTCTCGATTTTCACCAAATTTAGTCACGCCAATGTCAGTCCACGTGTCTATTTTCTTAGATGAACCACAAAACCGAGTTGCCGAAAAAAGCGCATCAACTTGTTTTAGTGTGAGTGATTCGATGGGATTATTCTTTTCAACATAAATGGCAATCGCATCAACAGCAACAATCAGCGCAGTGGGCGGATACCCATATTTTTGCGTAAAACGACTGATTTCACTCGCTGTCATCGCACGCGACATTGGCCCAATAGTCGCGGTACCTTGAGTCAGGGCCTGAGGGGCAGTTGCCGAACCCGATGCTTGAATTTGAAATTTCACGTGCGGATAAGCAGTTTTAAATCGTTCAGACCATAATGAAATTAATGTAGCCAAGGTGTCGGAACCAACCGACGATATGCTTCCATACACACCCGCTAGGCTGTCTTGCTTGTTCAATGCTGCCAAGTTAGTTGGAATGGTATCGGGCAGTTCAATAGTGCGCTCATTGCTAGTTACTGTTTCTACTTGAGGAAAACTTGTTATCGGCACTTGAGACGCAGGCTCATCTTCGACCGACTGAGCATTCACATGCATTGGCAGCAATAAGAATAATCCAAGCCATAAACACACAAGGAGCTTCTCGCCCTTAAGGCTGCTATGGATTTTTTCAAAGATATTTTTATTTGATATTGCGCGGCTCACGAGTCCAAGCTATTTTCATAAATAAGTTCTGGGGGCAGTATAAATGAAAATTCACTGCCCTTTCCAACTTTACTCTCAATATTTAAAAACGAATTGTGATGATTCAGGACATGCTTCACAATTGATAGCCCTAAACCTGAACCACCGGTTTTTCTTGAGCGCGCTTTGTCCACGCGATAAAAGCGCTCTGTTAGTCGCCGCAAATGCTTTTCTTCGATGCCATCGCCATTGTCAACTACTGCAAAATAGGCACCACCTGCACGCTTCTTCCACAGTACTTTTATATTTCCACCTGCTGGCGTGTAATGGATGGCGTTGAAGATCAGGTTAGAACACGCGCTACGCATTTCTGTTTCAACCCCGAAAATCCGAAGTTCATCGTCAACTTTAAACGAAATATTGTGTTGTTTGTCTATGTTCAGCGTTTTCGCTTCAGTTTCAACTTGCTTTAACAGCGCCGTCATATTGATTGTGTTTTCATATATTCGCTCTGCTGACGCTTCAATACGAGACAAAATCAGCAAATCTTCGATGAGCGCCTGCATTCGTTTAGTTTGTGTTCCCATCTCGTTCATCGCTTTTTGCACAAATGGGTTCTCGTCGTTACTGTCCGCTGTAAGCACTTCTAGATAGCCATTGATGACCGTCAATGGTGTTCGCAGTTCATGCGACACATTTGCCACGAAGTCTTTGCGCATTTCTTCTAGTTGTGAAACCCGAGATACGTCTCTGACTATCAGCAATAGCTGATCTTCACCATACGTCATAATCCGGTATTCAAACGTTTTGCTAGGGTTTGTTGGCGCAGGAATTTCTATGGGAAAATGATATTCACCAGAGTGAAAATACTCGATAAACTTAGGATGCCGGATCAGATTATCAATTCTGCGCCCAGAATCGTCTGGCCACTTTAAGCCTATTTCTATTCTCGCATGACGATTACACCAAACAATTTTGGCTTCCTTATCCACCACAACAACCGCATCAGGGAGAGCTTCAGAACCCTCGCGGAAACGCTTAACTAATTCACCTAAGTTCCGACGCTTGTTGCGATTGCGGCGCTGCAAGTAATAAACGCCTTCGTATACATGCTCCCATAGGCCGGGAGCAGATGGTGGTGACATTTTTCTGCTTTGCCAGAGCCACTTGGTTAGTCGATATAAATGAAGATAGTTGAAAACAATAAGGGTCACAGATGCGATCAGTAGCACTAAAGTCACATTTTCAAGGTAAACACCTACAAGCACAATTAAGGCTAGATAGGTAAATAGCCTTAATATACTTTTAGTCCAAGAACGCGGGTAATACATTTAAATCTTATTTGAGAAACGATATCCTGCGCCACGGACAGTTTGTATCATCGCATCATGGCCATGTTGCGATAAGGCTTTGCGAAGCCGGCGAATATGCACGTCAACGGTGCGGTCTTCGACGTAAACATTGGTGCCCCAGACATTGTCGAGCAGCAGCTCACGACTATATACTCGCTCAGAGTGTGTCATGAAGAAATGTAACATCTTGAATTCCGTTGGCCCCATATCTAAGGGATCGCCGTTAGCCGTTACGCGATGAGAGATAGGCTCTAGTATTAAGCCATTAAACTCGATAGGTTCTTCTTTAGAAGTGGGCGTGACACGACGCATGACTGCTTTTATGCGGGCGACCAACTCTTTTGGTGAGAAGGGTTTCGTGACGTAGTCATCTGCGCCAGCTTCCAAACCTCGAATTTTATCATCCTCTTCGCCTCGAGCAGTGAGCATTATCACTGGGATATCGCGGGTGAATTCGTGTTGCTTAAGCTTTTTAGCCAACTGAACACCACTTCCACCCGGTAGCATCCAATCGAGTAAAATAAGATCAGGGTAAGGTTCTTTCACTTTTTCCAAAGCAACATCGAAGTCTTCTGCTTCAACTACAGTAAAACCAGCTTGTTCTAAGACAAAAGAAAGCATTTCCCTGATGGGGGCTTCGTCCTCAACTAACAGTATTGTGCGAGACATTTGTTGAACTCGTGACATATTTAATAGACCGCCATTATTGAAGTATTCTGTGACAGTTTTATTAAATCTCTAAAAGAATTAGCAAAATTCACAAATTATTTTAAAAATAAGTAAAAAAACGCCAATTAACCACTACATCTTAGCGTTTAGTTGCGCTAATACCAACATTTATGACATCAACTATAATTTCACCCCTCTTACAAGGACACACCTATTTGCGGTTTAAATAAATGCGCAATAAAAATTGTCGCTATTTGCCCAATTTGTCACAACAAGGACACACCTGTTTAATGTATAAACAGGTGTGTCCTTGTTTAAATCTTGAGCCCTCATATAGGTGTGTCCTTTTTACGATCGACAGAGAAATTGGTTTTGACCATCGGCGTCCAGATTGGTAGAGTGCGTCAACTTTTTTATGGATAATTATTAGAATAAATATGTGGTTCAAAAACCTTAAGTTATATCAGCTAACAAACACGTTAGAGCTTACCGAAGAACAACTTCAAACGCAGTTAGAAAGCATGTCTTTTCGTCCGTGCGGTTCTCAAGATATCGCAACCATGGGATGGACTTCGCCATTTAGAAATAGCGACATGTTGTTCCAAAAAACAGCCAATCGTTACTGGCTAGTTCTTAAGAAAGAAGAGCGTATATTGCCTGCGTCAGTTATCAATAATGAACTCGCTGAAAAAGTTGCACAAATTGAGGCCGAGACAGGATCGCCAGTTCCAAAGAAATCACAGCAAGATTTGAAACAAGAAATTGTCCACCGTTTGCTCCCTCAAGCGTTTACAAAAAACAGTGTGACACATGGCTTTATTTCGCCCGAGCATAATCTTGTTGTTGTTGATGCTAGTTCTGATGGAGCAGCTGAAGCGTTTCTCTCTTGTATTAGAAAATGTATTGGTTCACTTCCTGTCGTTCCCTTTGCGAAAAGTAGCAAACAGGAAACGTTAACATCGTGGGTAATGCAAGATGCACCAGAGCAAATTGAAATACTTGACGAGGCTGAATTTAAGTCACCTTCGGAAGATGGCGCAACAATTAGATGTAAATCACAAGATCTGGATGCTCCAGAAATACTAGCGCATTTGCAATCAGGTATGTTGGTACAAAAATTAAGCGTTGCGTGGCAAGACCGACTGACTTGCATCATTGGCGAAGATCTTTCTATAAAGCGTTTAAAATTTACGGATGTCGTAAAAGAACAAAACGAGGATATTCCGAAAGACGAAATCAATGTTAAGCTAGACGCTGACTTTACGCTTATGTCTGGAGAAGTCGTTGAATTTGCAGAAGCGCTCCGCAAAATATTTGACGTTGAAGCAGAATAATGATTTTCCGAGGTTGATCGTTCGATCAACCTCAAAATGTAATTTTATTACAAAAAAATTAGCTCACCTCAAACTTAAAATACAAAAATAGAACTGCACCAAAAAAACTCATCAAAATAGCGCAAACTCACTATTAACGTGCATCTTAAAGAAAGCGTAGGTTTTGTGTATTTTGTAAAAACAACGTAAATCGCAAGACCAATTTGTTAACTCATAGTAATTTAATTACATATTTTAGTTAAAAAACCAATTATTTTCGATAAAAATGTAATTAAATTACAAAAACACTAGATCTCATCATGTAAATCAGTATTATTTATCAGGCAACAATGTTGTTGCACAATATTATTACTGGGATACTCATATGAAAACACTATTAACTACACTCGCAATCGCGACAATTACTTTTACTACTTCTGTTTCCGCAAAAAATGTTCAGTTTCGTCAAGGTGACGATACATTCGAAACTAAAGTTTGCTACACAGCAGCAACTGAAGGACTGACGGCTGCGCAAGAATTAGTGAAAGCAAGCGACAAAAATTTCAAACGCTTTACGACGCTTTTAACCTGCAACGGTAAATCCTTGGTTCAGGCTGCAAGAACATTTAATCAAGCAAACGAAGAACAAACACAAGCGACAAGAAAAATCAGGTTCGTTACTGACGAAGCGTTAGAATCACAAGTGTGTTTGGATGCCGTAATGATTGGCGTTGATGCTGCTTTAGAGAAGCATGATATTCAAGATGACAACATTATTTGCAACAATCGCGACATAAAAATATTTGCTAAGAAGTTTTCAGGAAAGTCGTTCTCTTTATAGAGTAAGAATTCGGAACAGGATAGTTCCCAGCAAATCCTGATATGGTGAGAGATTTAAAAAGAAGCATTTTTATTTCTCTTGCCATCCAGCGACATATCGCAAAAAAAATGCAAAACAAACATCTAATTTCGCATCCTATTTTCAAATACTTCTTTTATCAATATAGCCACTTTGTTTGCATACCTGCAATAGAAGTTTTGACTTATTCCCCCAACAAACACCATACGTCAAAATTTACTAAGCGGCTAAAATGCCAACAGTGCTTGCCTAACGAGTACCATCCTAATCGGATCATCAATTAAGGCGACTTTCTCAACCCATGCACAATTTACAGACATAAAAAAACCCAGCATTTGCTGAGCTTTTTACACTTTAGATTCATTTACATCGGTTCTGATATGCAACCAGTGCTATATAAAAATTGCGTACTTATGCAAAAATAGATTTCGCATTGTCTCTCATTTCAACAAACTCGGGTGACTGGTAAACATCAACGTCATCAAAAATACCTTTTTGCTGTGCCAATGTTAATATTTCGTCTCCATTTTCTGCTTGATTAGACAATGCCGCACCTATGCGAACAAAGTCAATATAACCAACGGTAGGTTCATTGAATTCTAAGTTTCTCCAGTGCTCTGCGCACTGAATGAAAACATCATTAAACTGCCATTCACGCATTATGCTTCCGCCGATGCGACCAGATAGCTTTTCAATTGCAACATCAAGAAAAGTTGGGTTTGCGAAGACACTATCATGACGCTCAGCTTCCGTTAATACAGGCAGAGCACCGATGTTGGCCACGAGAGCAGAGAGCGTAATAGTATCTAAACTCAGGTTCTTTTTGCCCGTCGCCGCTTTATAAGTCAGCATAGCAGCCATTGCATTCGCCACGATGTCGATAGTGTCAGTCCACATCTTCGCCATGTACTTTTTGACAATTTCATTCTTAGAAACAAACAGTTGTTCCATCGCTAACGCAGTTGCAATGTTCTTAACTTGATTCAAACCAATACGGGTAACCGCTTGCGTTGTTGAAGTTACCTTTATAGAACGTCCCAGATAAGCACTATTGGAAATTTTAATCATTCGTGCGCTTAATGATGGATCCTGTCCGACCACATCCGCCATGCCGTTTAGATTGATATTAGGGTCGTCAGCCGACTTTCTTACTTTTAATGCAATTGCAGGAAGAGTGGGTAAAACCAAGGTATCGTTGTTAATTTTTTCGACTAGTATGGTTAACAGTGCATTTTGAGTAGACATGGAAATAAAACCTTATATTTTTATATTTTCATCAAACAAAGTAGCCAAACCTTGCTGACATTTTACTCGTTGATTGACTTTGACACGATACAACCGGAAATCGCTACTAGCCGCTTCAACCTTATGAATTTATTTAGCTCTTTAATCGCTCTTGATATGGAGGCCACCCCAGCGCTTTCCCTGCTAGAACGTGCAAATGAATATGATAAACCGTTTGCCCGCCATCTTGATTACAGTTCATAACCGTTCTAAAACCCTGCTCTGCGACTCCTAGGCCTTTTGCGACATTTGCCGCTACGCGATGCATGTAACCGACAAGCGCTTCGTCTTCAACAGCAATATCGTTTGTCGTAGCAATTGCCTTTTTAGGAATAACTAAAAAGTGCACTGGCGCTTGCGGATTGATGTCCTTGAACACTATAACTCTCTCGTCTTCGAACAATATATCGGCAGGGATTTCTTTATTAATAATTTTTGTAAATATTGTGTCGGTCATATTAACAGCCCTTTTGGTAAACGATAGACTAATTTGGGTATATAAATTAACCCAAAACTATGTATAACAATACGAAACCTAATACCAAACGATAAATCACGAATGGCAACATGCCTATTTTAGAAATCCAACTTAAAAACAAGAATATACATAAATAAGCAGCAACAAAAGAGAATGCAGCTCCGTAAAATAACTCATTCCAATTGACTTTAGCGACACTGCCGAGTAGCTCTAAGACAGAAAAAAGACCTGCGCCAAGAATAATAGGAATTGATAATAAAAAAGAAAATTTTGCGGTACTTTCGCGGTCAAGGCCAAGCATTAGGCCTGCCGTCATCGTAATGCCAGAGCGCGATGTACCGGGAATAATGGCAATAGCTTGAGCTAGGCCGATAACGATAGCTTCTTTCAATCCAATTTTTTCAATCGTTTTAAGTTGTTTTGCTTTTATATCCGCATACCAGAGCAGCAGGCCGAAAATAATCGTTGTACACGCAATTACTAAAGCAGTTCTGGCGTTAAGAGCGATCCAGTCCTTCATTAAAAAGCCAAATACCACACCGGGAATAGTCGCTATAATGATCCACCAGGCCAATTTGCTCTGCGTTGTTTGCTGTTTTCCCAAACCATGCGAGAACCATGCAACGGTAAGGTCAACCACATCTTTCCTCAGGTAGATAACAACCGCCATTAAGCTACCCACATGCACAGCCACATCGAATGCTAACCCTTGGTTGCGCCACCCTAATATTTCAGCAGGCAAAATTAGGTGAGCAGAACTAGAAATAGGTAAAAATTCCGTTAAACCTTGAATAATAGCGAGGATGATTATTTCAAAAAACGTCATGTTTTCGTCTTGCTCCATGTATAGTCAGCAACCCACAAATTCTGTTTTTGTTTGTCGTACTGCTGCCATAAAGATTGATATGTTTTCTTTACCAAGGGATGCATGTGCTGTGGTACCAAATCCGCTAACGGCCTTAACACAAAAGCATTATAGAGAATTTCTTCGCGAGGTAAAACAATCGGGTTATCGATGACAGTGTCATCATACGTAAGTAAATCCAAGTCTAATGTGCGAGGGGCAAACTTTTCCGAGCCGCGCACGCGACCGTTTTCATCTTCAATTTGTTTTAAAATTTCACAAACGCGAGCGATGCTTTTATTCGTACTCGCCGACACCACTAGATTAAAGAAGGTGTCTCCTTTGAAACCAACAGACTCACTTTCGTAAACAGGTGAGAGTTGTATGCCATCAAAGGCCTTATTTAAGCCATTGAGCCCAGCATCGGTATTCGCCGCTTTGTCAATGTTAGAGCCAACACTAATAAGTATGAAATGCGGCACTAATTGCATTCTCTGGTCATACTAATGGCGACATTTTCGGCCTCTTTGAGAATATCCGGCTTATTCACCGTGAGCGTCACTTTTTGCGGCTTGAACTCGTCGACTATCATATCGAGCATCTCTTTTGCTAAAGCCTCGAGTAAAAAATATGACGATTCATTTGCAAGTTCAGCCAAACGCTGTGCCACCTTTCCATAGTCAATCGTATTTCTAACATCATCTGTAGCGGCCGCTACACTAAGGTCGGTATGCATATCGACGTCGAGTATTAATCTTTGCTTTGCGTGTCTTTCAAAATCAAAAACACCAATAAGTGCGTGGACCGTTAGGCCCTGTATTTTAACTAAATCCATGACAATAACTTAATCGCCTAGCGATTTTTTTCACCTTCGAGTAATCTAGCGTCAAGTGTAACCGCAACATAGGGACCAAGTATATGATTTCATTCACGCTGATGATGATTTTTGCTGCATATATTTTAGGTTCCATTTCCAGTGCTATTGTCATTTGCTATCTTTTTGGGAAGGGTGATCCGCGCAACCAAGGCTCCGGAAACCCAGGTGCCACCAATGTGCTGCGCATAGCTGGGCCGTTTGCTGCAGTTTTAGTTTTAGTCTTCGATATATTGAAGGGAACAGTAAGCGTTTATGCTTCTTTCCTATTAGGGGTTGATGCCATTTCTATAGGAGCGATCGCGATCGCTGCATGTCTTGGCCATATGTATCCCGTATTTTTTAAATTTAGGGGCGGAAAAGGCGTAGCGACTGCATTAGGTTGTCTCATTTCAATGGGATTTAACTTAGCCGGTTTGTTACTGGGTAGTTGGATATTAGTCGTCATAGTGACAGGCTACTCGTCATTAGCGGCCATTATTACAGTAATGCTTGCCCCAATTTATACTCTTTTTTTCAAACCCGAATATCTATACGCAGTGATTATGCTGTCTATTCTTATTATATGGCAGCATCGCGATAATATTCGTCGCTTATTACGCGGAGAAGAAAGTAAAATTTGGAAAAAAGGCAAGGTAAATGAATAGTGCCCGCTTTATAAAGCGGGCATTCACATCACGATAAATAGAAAAGTGGATTTCACTATCCACGTCACATAACTCTTTCTGGCCAAGGCATTTTTGCTTTTGAGCGCCTTTTTCGCTTTTTTGTTTCTATATCGCTTGAAGTGAATCTAGCGGCCATCGTGGCATCGCTTTCGTATCTAGCCCTACAGATTCTCCAGCTAGCAAGCGCTGCGCTCCAGCAAACGCAATCATTGCGCCATTATCTGTACAGTATTCAAAAGCAGGATAATACACCTCAATTCCTTTACGGCGATTCAAGTCTTGCAAAGTGGCCCTCAGCTGTTTGTTGGCGCTAACACCGCCCGCTATTACAAGCCGCTTTTGTTTTGTTTGCTTTAACGCACGCTGGCATTTAATCAGCAAAGTATCGACCACTGCATCTTGAAATGCATAGGCTATGTTTGCTTTTGTTTGTTCACTGCCATCGCAAGCTCGAATAGTATTTGCTGCGAATGTTTTCAAGCCGCTAAAGCTCATGTCCAAGCCTGGTCTATCGGTCATTGGTCGAGGAAACTTGTAATGCCCTGCTTCGCCCTTTTCTGCCAATTTCGCTAATAAAGGGCCACCTGGATAATCAAGTCCAAGGAGTTTCGCTGTTTTATCAAATGCTTCACCTGCAGCGTCATCTAATGATTCACCTAATACCGTATATTGCCCAATGCCCTGCACATCGACAATCATGCTATGACCACCTGATACCAATAAAGCAATGAAAGGAAAAGGCGGTGGGTTATCATCTAACATCGGGGCTAATAAATGCCCTTCCATGTGATGAACACCGACGGCAGGCACGCCCCAAGCGTAGGCTAAACTGCGCCCCACTGACGAACCGACAAGTAACGCTCCCACCAAGCCTGGTCCGCGGGTAAATGCAACACCATCAATATCGCTAGCACTCAAACCTGAGTTAGCTATTGTACGTTTAATTAAAGGCACGATTTTTCGGACGTGATCCCGTGATGCCAGCTCTGGCACAACACCACCGTAATCAGCATGTAGCTTAACTTGACTATAAAGTTCGTGAGCTAGTAAACCATTGTCTGTATCGTATATCGCGACGCCAGTTTCGTCACAAGAGGTTTCAATACCTAAAATTTTCATGTAAATACTCAGTAAAAAAATAAAGCGCTATATGTAGTAGTATATACAGGCCCTAGGATAAAGCTGTTAAATAAGCCTTGAGACACGCTTTTATAAAAGCCTTAAAAGTAGCTTTGTAATGCTTTCAATTACTTACGTGGCAACTAACAAAAAAGCATTAAAATAGCGAATGATCACAGTGCAATCGATATGCTGCTAGTATATACTGCGCATCGCTGACGGAAAACAAACAAAAGTGAATATTTTTGTACTAAATCTCTTTACAAGCAGTTGCAAAAGTTTTAGTATTCCGCACCATTTTTTAAGCCCGGGTAATAAAACATACCTGGTAGATAAAACATCTTAAGGTGATGAATTAATGCCAATCGTGAAAGTAAGAGATAACGAACCGTTTGATATCGCGCTTAGACGCTTCAAACGTTCATGTGAGAAAGCTGGTGTACTATCTGAAGTTCGCCGTCGCGAATTTTTCGAAAAACCAACTTGGGAACGCAAGCGCAAGAAAGCTGCTGCTAAAAAGCGTCACATGAAAAAGTTAGCTCGCGAAAACGCACGTCGTATCAAGTTGTACTAAATCGCGTAGCGTAACTTAACTGGTCTCGAGCCAATTAAATTCAAAACGGGCGTCTTTATGACGTCCGTTTTTGTTTCTGCGACATAGAAATACATCAAAGCCGAGACTAAAAGACTTCATTAAGGAATGATAACGATGACTTTATTAGATACATTAAAAGAAGCTCAAAAAGATGCGATGCGCGCTAAAGATAAAGCGACGCTTAAAACATTGAGAATGGCACTTGCCGCTGTCAAACAGCGCGAAGTGGATGAGCGTATCGAATTAAATGATACCGACGTTCTCGCTATATTGACCAAGATGGTGAAGCAGCGCAATGAATCTATCACACCATTCAGAGCTGCGGGTCGTCAAGATTTAGTAGATATCGAAGAAGCTGAAATAGCCGTTATTACCAAATTCTTACCTCAAGCGCTAACAGCAGATGAAATCAACGCACTCATTGACGAAGCAATGGCTGCGACAGGTGCTGAATCGATGCAAGATATGGGTAAAGTTATGGGATGGTTGAAACCAAAAGTAACTGGCCGCGCCGATATGGGTGCATTAAGCGGTAGCATCAAAGCTAAACTAGCCTAACTTTATGGCTGGCCGCATTCCTCGCGACTTTATTGACGATCTTATTGCTCGAAGTGATATTGTCGATATTATTGATGCCCGAGTAAAACTGAAAAAAGCAGGTAAAAATCATCAGGCCTGCTGCCCTTTTCACAACGAGAAAAGCCCTTCGTTTTCTGTCAGCCAAGAAAAACAATTTTACTATTGCTTTGGCTGTGGCGCGAAGGGGAACGTCATTAGTTTCTTGATGGAATTTGACCGCTTAGAGTTTCCAGAAGCAGTCGAAGAACTCGCAAAAACCTATGGGGTTGATGTTCCACGAGAAAAAGGCGGTGCACCTGCACCTACTCCCCAGCAAAAAAGCCAGCGCGAACAAGATTATCAATTGATGGAATCGGTAACTCGATATTTTCAGCATCAATTAAAACATCATGCTCAGGCACCTGAAGTGATTGAATACTTAAAAGGACGGGGCCTCAGCGGTGACGTTGTTAAAGCTTGGGATATGGGATTTGCTCCTCCTGAATGGGATTCGGTATTAAAAACATTCGGTACTGACGAACACAAGCAGTCTAGGCTACTTGAATTAAAGCTAATTTCAGAAAACGATAACAAGAGACGCTTCGATTTTTTCCGAAATCGCGTGATGTTTCCTATTAGAGATAAACGAGGCCGTGTTGTCGGATTTGGCGGCCGCGTAATGCAGGACGATGGACCTAAATACCTTAACAGCCCCGAAACACCCATTTTCCACAAAGGCTTTGAACTATTTGGTCTATATCAAGCGCGTCAAAACAATCGAAAACTTGACCGCTTGTTAGTTGTAGAAGGCTACATGGATGTGGTGGCACTATCTCAATTCGAGATTGATTATGCGGTTGCCGCGCTTGGCACAGCAACCACGCCTGACCATATTCAAGCAATGTTCAAGTCGACACCAGAAATTGTGTGTTGCTACGATGGTGATAGAGCCGGCCGCGAAGCAGCATGGCGTGCGCTTGAAAATGCTTTACCATTCCTAAAAGACGGCGTTGGCATGAAGTTCCTATTCCTGCCCGATGGCGAAGATCCTGACACAATGGTTCGCAAAATAGGAAAAGAAGCTTTCGAAAACTTACTAAGCAAAGCGGTTCCTTTGTCAAAATTCTTTTTTGATAACCTATTACAGCGCCATTCGATTGCGTCAAATGAAGGCAAAGCCGCGCTTAAAGCAGAAGCAGTGCCTTTGATCGAGAAAATTCAAGGTGATAACCAACGAGACCTTTTGATGTTCGACCTAAGCAAATTGTTCGGTGAGGAAGCAAAAGAAACGCTCGCTCGTGATATGAAAGATGCTAACAGTCGTAAAGCGCCTCGAAAAATGGACTATCAGCTACCACAAAAAATCAAACAATCACCACTGCGCATGATGCTTAGGCTGTTAATGGATTCGCCAAGCCTTGCATCAGATTGCCCAAATGTAAAGTTGGCACCTTTAAAGAATACAGCGATTTCAGGTATTCCCTTGTTGATCGACTTGCATTCGTATTGTTACGCGAACCCGAAGGCGAGTACCGGGATGGTTTTGGAGGCTTTTCGAGAACACCCGAACAGTCGACACCTTGCCCAGTTGCTAGAGAGCGACGTTGTATCGTCGGACACCAACGTAAAGCCCCTATATGTCGATTGCTTTAAAAATCTAATTAAATGGCACTTTAGGGCGCGCTTAGATGAATTGGAAGCAAAAACAAAGTTTTCAGAGTTAACGGAACAAGAACAACAAGAATTGAATTTATTAATGCGCAAACTGCATTAGGGTCTATATTTAATCCAGTATATTAATTCATAATAAATAAGCTTTTTGTTTTGTTTTGAATTGCCGATACGGTGTAGGACATTCAAAATAATTTACTAATAAAAAATGGTTCAGGCTCTGTTGCCTACTGCTAAATATAATTATGTCGATACTTGAAAAGAGCAAATTTGAACCCATATTAAATGAAATTCGTAACAACAATTGATAGTCAGAAGTAGCCGTTTTGTGTTAGACTAGCTAATTCGCAAACGCTACGATAAAGCAAGCTAAGGGTGTACATCCTTGGTATCGTTTAACGGGTTGAAAATAAACTACTATTGAAACAGGTAGTTTATTCGCGTTTAACAACTCCTAATTAAGTGTAAGGTATATTGTGCAGAGCAAGCAGTCCCAGATAAAACTCCTGATTGCCAAAGGTAAAGAACAAGGTTACTTGACCTTTGCCGAAGTAAACGATCACCTCCCTCAAGACATTGTAGATTCTGATCAGATAGAAGATATCATTCGCATGATCAACGACATGGGGATTAAAGTCTCGGAGTCTGCTCCAGACGCTGACGAGTTGCTTATGCAAGATTCGTCTGCGGATGAAGACGTAGCTGAAGCTGCCGCGCAAGCGCTAGCAACAGTTGAGAGTGAAATCGGTCGCACAACTGACCCCGTTCGTATGTATATGCGAGAAATGGGCACAGTTGAGCTATTAACACGTGAAGGCGAAATTGAAATCGCGAAACGCATTGAAGATGGTATTAACCAAGTTCAGTGCTCTGTTGCAGAATATCCAGAAGCAATTACCTATTTGCTTGATCAATGGGACTTGTTCGAAGCTGAAGAAATTCGAATTAGCGATATCATCATCGGCTTTGTCGACCCTAACGAACAAGACGTAGCTCCAACCGCAACGCATATTGGTTCAGAATTGTCACAAGAAGAACTTGATGATGAAGATGACGATGCTGACGATGAGGACGAAGAAGAGGAAGACACAGGCGTTGACCCTGAGTTAGCCAGAGAAAAATTCACCGCATTGCGTAATCAATACAATAAAGTAATGAGCGTAATTGAAGTGAAAGGACGCTCGCATAAAGCATCACGCAAAGAAATTCATGAGTTGAGTGAAGTATTCAAAGAGTTCCGTTTAATACCTAAGCAATTCGACCGCATGGTTAAGAATATGCGCGGAATGATGGATCGTGTTCGTATTCAAGAGCGCTTGGTCATGAAGTACTGCGTCATGAATGCAAAAATGCCGAAGAAAGATTTTATCAAGGCGTTTGCAGGTAATGAAACAAGTATAGATTGGTTGTACAAAGCACTTGAAGGCAAAGCACCTTACGTTGAAAAGCTTCTTGAGTTTAAAGAAGAAATTGAGCGTAGTGTTAGCAAAATGAATGCTGTTGAAGCTGAAACTGGCTTAATTATCCCTGATATTAAAGACATCAATCGCAGAATGTCGATTGGTGAAGCGAAAGCTCGCCGCGCCAAGAAAGAGATGGTTGAAGCAAACTTACGTTTGGTAATCTCAATAGCGAAGAAATACACGAACCGCGGTTTACAATTCTTGGATCTTATTCAAGAAGGTAACATCGGTTTGA
This sequence comes from Glaciecola nitratireducens FR1064, assembly GCF_000226565.1. Lineage (NCBI taxonomy): Bacteria > Pseudomonadati > Pseudomonadota > Gammaproteobacteria > Alteromonadales > Alteromonadaceae > Brumicola > Brumicola nitratireducens. The sequence continues at coordinate 3,134,290 of NC_016041.1, forward strand.
TGAAAGCCGTTGATAAATTTGAATACCGTCGTGGTTATAAGTTTTCAACGTATGCTACTTGGTGGATACGTCAGGCGATTACGCGCTCTATTGCTGACCAAGCAAGAACGATCCGTATTCCTGTGCACATGATTGAAACGATCAACAAGTTGAATCGTATTTCACGTCAAATGCTTCAAGAAATGGGTAGAGAGCCAACACCAGAAGAGTTGTCAGAACGCATGTTAATGCCAGAAGACAAAATCCGTAAAGTGCTTAAAATTGCCAAAGAGCCAATCTCCATGGAAACACCAATTGGTGATGATGAAGATTCGCACTTAGGGGATTTCATAGAGGACAGCACCATTATACAGCCTCTTGACTCTGCCACTGGCGGTAGCTTGAAAAACGCGACTCAAGAAGTGCTGGCTGGCCTAACAGCTCGCGAAGCGAAAGTACTGAGAATGCGATTTGGCATTGATATGAACACCGACCATACTTTGGAAGAAGTAGGCAAACAGTTCGACGTTACACGTGAACGTATCAGACAGATCGAAGCGAAGGCATTGCGTAAACTCCGTCACCCTAGCCGCTCTGAGCAACTGAGAAGCTTCTTAGACGAATAACACTTATCATTCTTGAACAACTCGAGAAAACAAAAGCCCTAATTAATATTAGGGCTTTTTTTATGTCCAACATAAAGTCGACTTAAGCAACTCCCCACAAAAAGGACACAAAAAGGACACACCTATTTCTTCAACTGAACGAAGCGCAAACAGAAGCGCAAACAGGACACACCTAATTGTTAAGCCGAAATAGGTGTGTCTTGTTTGAGCGATAATCTATTTAGCACATAAAAAAAGGTGGGTCATAACGACCCACCCTGTTCATATAACTTCCTTAAGCGCTAATCACTCAATTCAACGTTGAAGCTTAGCGAATAACATAGGCTTTACTTGGAAGCTGCCGCCTCTTCCTGCAGCTGTTCTTCGCCCTTTTTATACGGTACTTCTTCCTCCAGCTCTGTCAGTTCTTTCGCTAGCTTCTCTGGAGAACCCGTTCCTCTTGCCAAATATGAATAGGCCGTTGGTACGATAAATAATGTCATAAACGCTGAAAACATAACGCCAGCAAAGATCACCATACCGATCACAGCGCGTGATTCCGCCCCCGGCCCTGTAGCTAAAACTAGCGGCAGCGCACTAAACACAGTTGTGAAACCGGTCATGACAATAGGGCGCAGTCTCAACATTGACGCTTTTTTCAATGCCTCTTCAAATTCAACGCCCGAATCCCGAAGCTGATTTGCGAACTCTACAATGAGGATCCCGTTTTTAGCGGCGAGTCCTATTAGCATGACTAATCCTATTTGGCTGTATATGTTAATCGACATCCCCGCCAAATATAGGCCGACGTAGGCGCCTACCAAAGCTAAAGGCACTGTCAGCATGATTACTAGGGGGTGGATCCAGCTTTCAAATTGCGCTGCGAGTACCAAATACGTCACCGCTAAAGCCAATAGAAATATAAAGATGAAAGACGAACCAGACTCTTGATAAAGCTGCGACTCTCCTTTGTAATCTATAGAAACACCACTAGGCAATTCAGTTGCCACTATATTTTCAAGAAAAGCCAGCGCCTCGCCGATGGTGTAATCGTCTGCCAAATTAGCGCTGATAGTGATCGCTCGCATACGATTATAACGGTTGAGTGTATTTGACGTTGCTCTTTCAGAAATATTCAAGAGGTTATCCATCGGTATCAATTCGCCGGTTCTATCGGAACGAACATAGATGTTATCTATGCTGCTAGGGCTTCGATAATCCGCCTCGTTGCCTTCCAGTATAACGTCATACTCTTGGCCACGATCGAGATAAGTCGACACCCGTCTTTGCCCAAGCATGGTTTCCAAGGTTCGGCCAACTTCAGATATCGACACGCCTAAGTCAGCGGCTCTATCCCTATCAATATTAACTAATAGTTGCGGTGACGTTTCCTTGTAGTCAGAATCTATACGCAACAACTTAGGATTTTCAGCTGCTTTTTCGATCAAAGTATCACGCCAGCTGGTAAGCTCTTCGTAGGTATTTCCCTGCAGTACAAATTGCACCGGGCGACCTAAACCGCCACCACCAAGGGCAGAGCGCATAACAGCAAAAGCTCTTACGTCTGGAATTTCAGATAATTTCCCACTGATTTCATTCATTAAATCAAACGTTGAACGCTCTCGAGTGTCCCAATCAGCTGCACCAACAATCGCGATGCCAGCCGTCCCACCAAAACCAGGCGTTCTAACTAACACACGCTTAGCTTCACCAGAATCTCTATAGGGCAATAATATATCCTCAATCACCTTCAAGTTTCGTGCATTGCTCTCATAGCTCGCGCCCTCTTGAGCCTGCATTAATATAAAGAAGTTTCCGCGATCTTCTTTGGGTACAAACTCTTCAGGAATTTTACTTTGTAATTGCACCAAAAGCACAATACTCACTACGACCATTAGTAACATCAAAATGGGTTGTTTAATGGTTGTCGTTAAGCTGTTGTAATATCTTAGTTCTAGCTTCTTAAAGCTAACGTCTACCCACTTTCCGAAGCCTGAGCTACGCTCTCTTTTCTTCAGTAGCTTAGAAGCAAGCATAGGAGACAGCGTCAATGCCGTAAAACTAGAAAATGCGACCGCCGCTGCAATGGCAATGGCAAACTCGGTAAATAATCTGCCTATGTTTCCTTCCAAAAATACTAAGGGAAGAAATACTGAGATAAGTACTAAAGTGGTGGCGATGACGGCAAAGCCAACTTCTCTCGCACCTCGATAAGCCGCTAATATGGGTGGCTCGCCCATCTCTATTCTGCGATAAATATTTTCGAGCACCACAATGGAATCATCCACAACCAAGCCAATGGCCAATACGAGCGCGAGGAGCGTCAGCAAGTTGATAGAATAGCCCAGCATATATAGAACAATGAACGAAGCAACCAATGAAACGGGGACGGTTACAGCGGGTATGAGGGTTGCTCTAATATTGCCTAAGAATAGATAGATAACCACGATTACCATAAACATAGCGATGGCAAGCGTGTTGTAAACTTCGTTAATCGACTCTTCAATAAACACCGACGAATCATAGCTTTCCACAAAATAAATATTATCAGGTAACGTTGCTTCAATGCGCTTCACGGCAGCTTTAGCTTCTCTTGCAACATCCAGTGTATTTGCTTTAGATTGCTTTACGATGCCCAAACCAATCATATTGACGCCGTCACCACGGAAGTCAGTTTCATCATCTTCCGCGGCTAGTTCAACATTAGCTACTTCTGACAATCTTACTAAAAAGCCATCTGCGCCCGCTTTTATAGTCAAATTTGCGAAATCTGTTGGTGTCAAAAATGAGCGAGCCACGCGAACGTCAAAATCACGTTCGTTTGATTCCACTCGCCCTGCAGGAAGTTCGACGTTTTCGGAGCGAATGACTCGCTCGATATCACCGACAGTGATGCCTCGAGCGGCCATTGCGTTACGATCAACAGAAACTTTCATCGCATAAGTGCGGCTACCGCCAATTCGAACCCGCGCTACGCCATCAGCAGTGGAGAGCTGATCCACAATGAAGCGATCAGCAAAATCGGTCAGCTCCATAGTCGTTAAGTTAGTGCTTCGCAAGTTGTACCAAACAATGACATCTTCATCACTGTTCGATTTAGAAACCTCTGGTGGTAGTGCTTGATCAGGTAAGTTGTTTAGTGCTCGAGAAACTCTCTCTCGAACGTCGTTAGAAGCAGCATCAATATCTCGGTTTAAGTTAAACTCGATGGTGATACTTGAGCGCCCGTTGCGGCTTGATGAAGTAATATTCTTCATACCTTCAATACCGCTAATTCGGTCTTCCAGAAGTTGCGTAATTCTGGTTTCTACAATTTCAGCTGAAGCGCCAGGATAGCTTGTATTGACCGACACAATTGGCGGATCGATATCCGGATATTCTCGCAACGAGAGAAAGGTAATAGCGACAATGCCAAAAACCAAGAGAATTAGGTTAACAACAGAAGCAAAAACAGGGCGTTTTACGGAGACATCAGATAGTAACATACAGCCCCCTAAACTTTACTTGCAACAGCATTAGCAGGAACTACTTTTACGCCGCCACCATCACGGACTTTCAGCGTTCCTTCTATAATGACTTCTTGGCCTGCATCAAGGCCATCAAGAATTTGAATCCACCCAGGTTTTCTTTGACCAATCGTCACTTTTGTTTTGCGCGCTTTATTTTCTTCGTCTATCACAAAAACAAACTGTGATTCACCTTCTGGGATAAGGGCGCTTTCGGGAATTACCAGTGCGTCTACGACTCGTTTTTCGAGGTTAATTTGTAATAACATGCCTGGACGTAGTTTCAAGTCATCATTCGTTATTTGAGCTCTAACTTGAATAGCACGAGTCACAGGATCAATTCTCGAACCGATGCTTGTGATGCTACCGTTGAAGTTTTCTCCTGGGTAAGCGATCGAATTTGCAACGACACTTTGGCCATTCGCAACGCTAGCTAAATGGGACTCGGAAATACTAAAATCAACTTTCATGATGCTTAAATCATCAAGGGTAGAGATAATATCGCCAGGACGAACCAAGCTGCCAATACTAACTTGGCGAATACCCAAGCGACCGGCAAATGGAGCACGTACCTGCAGCTCAGACAACTGCGCATCGACAACGTCTTTTTGTGCTTCGAGTGAATCAACGCGCGCCTTTTGTTCATCTAACAATTGTTCTGACGCTGCACTCTGCTTGGCTAAACCTTTAATTCGAGTAAGTTGGCGTTTTGCCTCTGCAATATTAATAGCCAGTTCATGAACACGTGCTTTTTCCTCACGGTCATTCAGTTCTATCAGTAGCTGCCCCTTCTTTACAAGGCCACCGTCTTCGAATAGCACCGCTCTCACTGTTTCTGCTTGCTGTGCAGTAATGTTCACTGATTCGTTTGCTACTGCAGTACCTAATGCTTCAACAATAATAGGGAATGCTTGTGTTTCAGCTTTAGCACTCACAACCGATGTTATACCGCCGCCATCACGCTGATTTCCAGCGTCAATTTCAACTGGCAAATTGATATAAATAGCAAAACCGATCAGCGCTGCCACGCCGATTAACAGCGGTGAAAATTTAACAAACTTGGGCATTATTATTCCTATTGAATTTTGAGCAATATCTGACGGCGTTATTATAAGCGATTTTACGATTTCTATATAACTTTAAAGGTAAATCTTTACACTTACTTTACGCATAGACTTGATTCTGACTTAATTGCACTTTAGTGTGCTGTTTTATGGTTTATTAATACTACTAATGCTGAATTCTGGATTTAAACTTTTACTTTTAATATTTGTTCTCGTTTTGGTTGCTTGTGCAAAACCGCCACCTTCTCCTACATGTCGCATAGCAAAAGCGTTTAACGCTGATTATAAGGGCCCTGCGGGATGTCTTATCCGAGTGCAAAACTCACTGCTTGTCATTAAATATAGTTCATCAGGGCAATATGACCTGCCTTTTGGCGATCCTATTTCAAATGAGTCTGCGCAATGCACGGCGCATCGTCATACTTGGGAACAAACTGGTTTTAATGTTGAGGTTGATCAGCTACTCGGCGTTAGTCAATCTGGAATGATGCTGTTTTCGTGTGGGCTAAGTAGTGGTTTTACCAGCGATGATGGCCCACTTGAGCCGCCGAGTTGGGCTAATAGCAATATTCAACAGATCGAATTTATAAGTCCTTTCGATACACGATACGATGTTTGGCAACAACCTGATAATCTCATTATGTATAGAGACGGCTTTGTTGCTGTCGGGGATGACTAAAGTAGAACAAATTATAATCACTCTGAGCCAGATACAGCACTTTAACAACAAAATTTATCGAAAAAGTCGTCTTTTTCCTGTTTTTCACGTATTTTATTTCTATCAGTACGTTTACATAATCACAATCGCATACTTCGGAGTTTCTATGCCGCAATTTAAAGCCCCAATCGCAGACGTTCAATTTTTATTAAATGACTGGTTAGACATTGACAAACACTACCAAGACATCGGCGCCGAGGGAATGGATTCAGAGTTGGTCAATGAAATTATTGCACAAGGAGCCAAGTTTGCAGAAGAGGCGGTAGCACCGCTTAATCGTGAGGGTGATGAAGAAGGCTGCAAATTAGTTGACGGCTCAGTGACGACTCCTGCTGGCTTCGCCCAAGCCTACCATGAATATATTGCGAACGGTTGGAATGCCATGCTCGGAAATCCTGAGTTTGATGGACAAGATCTTCCCTACTCAGCCGCAGTTCCTGTTCATGAAATGCTTAATGCCGCGAACCTGAGCTGGCGCTTAACTACCATGCTAACAGAGAGCGCCGTACTTGCCGTCGACAAGCATGCAACGGCTGAATTAAAATCCAAGTACCTCTCCAAACTAATCAGCGGTGAATGGACTGGCACAATGAACCTAACAGAACCTCACGCCGGAACCGATCTTGCCTTATTAAACTCAAAAGCAATACCACAGCAAGACGGTTCGTATTCCGTGACTGGAAACAAAATATTCATCACTGGTGGTGATCATGATTGGACTGACAACATCATTCACTTGGTATTAGCCCGATTACCTGATGCGCCTGCTGGCGTTCGTGGGATCAGCCTTTTCCTAGTGCCTAAGTTCTTATTGAATGAAAATGACGAGCCTGGTGAAAGAAACGCATTAAGTGTTGGTAGTATCGAAAAGAAAATGGGCATTAAAGCAAGCCCTACCTGTGTTATGAATTATGACGGCGCTAAAGGCTGGCTTGTAGGTGAGGAAAATAAGGGTCTTGCCTGCATGTTTACCATGATGAACGATGCTCGTTTCCAAGTTGGCTTGCAAGGTTTAGGTGCTGCAGAAGCATCCTATCAAGGCGCGCTAACCTACGCACGCGAACGCTTGCAATCAAGAGCGCCACAAGGTGTTCAACAGCCAGACCAGAAAGCTGATGCAATATTACATCAACCCGACGTGAAAAAAATGCTCCTTACCCAAAAGTCGTTAACTGAGGGTTGTAGAGCGTTAGCGATGCTTTATGCACATCAAATGGACGTTGAAAAATACACGAGCGATGAACGTCATGCTCAGGCCAAAAAAGTGATCGCCTTCTTAACGCCTATTTGTAAAGGTTTTATGACCGACATGGGCACCGAAGTCACAAACATAGGTATACAGGTTTATGGTGGCCATGGTTACGTGCGCGAGTGGGGAATGGAGCAGTTGGTTAGAGATACTCGTATTGCCCAGCTTTACGAAGGAACCAATGGCATCCAAGCTGCCGACCTCATCGGTCGCAAATTAACGCGTGATGGCGGCGACATGCAGCAAGCAACGTTCAAACTTTTGTCCGAGCGCATCGCAGCAATGACGGATAGCGAAAAGCAAGCACAAGCAAGTTCATTGTTGGCAGAATGGAATGAAACCTCTCAGGCATTGTTAGGTGCTAAAGCTGAAGATGTTGCCGGCGCCGCAACTGACTACTTACACTACAGCGCATATTCGTTGTTGGGCGTATTGTGGCTAGATATGGCAAGTGCGGCGGCGCATAGCTCTAATGAGCTCATTGCTAAAGGGAAAGCAAATACCTGCGCGTTCTATATGAAACGAATACTGCCTAGAAAGGACATCCACAAGTCAGTTGTGCTAGCTGCCGCTGACGATCTTATGGCCGTTGAAGATCAGCAATTTGATTACGTGTAAGTTTCTGTCAACTATCGGACATACAAATAGATGATAGTCAGCGGTCTCACAAAAACATATAGCTTAAAGGATTAGCACTAACATAATGAATTTTCGCTTAATCGTTGGTACCGTCACAGCCATGCTAGCGTTCGCCGGAAATTCAGTTTTATGTCGCTTGGCTTCAGAGCAGCTTACGATTGACCCCGCTAGTTTTACATCAATAAGACTGCTCAGCGGGGCAATCGTATTAACCATTTTGCTGCTGTCTATTCCAAAGCTCATGCTTGCGGAACAACCGTTAAGCGCTGACGGGGACGCAAACAGCAATGACGTTTATGTTAATAAATGTTTTCGCCTACTTTCACTCAAGCAAAGTAGTTGGTTAGGTGGATTCTCGCTGTTCGCCTACGCTGCTGGTTTTTCCTTCGCCTATATTTCACTGCCTACAGGCACAGGCGCATTGATCCTTTTTGCCATGGTGCAGATTACAATGCTGTCTTACGCTTTAGTTCAGGGGTCTCGATTTAGTTTGGCACAATGGTTTGGCTTTGCAATGGCGTTGGTTGGGCTTGTGTATCTATTTTTACCTGGAATTAGCGCTCCTCCTCTACTAGGCGCAACTCTCATGGGTATCGCTGGAATTGCGTGGGGCGTCTATTCGATTTTAGGAAAACGGGTCGTCAACCCTACTCAATCGACAACAGAAAACTTTATAAGAGCTAGCATAATCACGCTACTGCTGAGCCTTATTTTTATCAATGACATCTCGATATCTTCACGAGGGGCCTTATTGGCAATTGCTTCAGGAGCCCTTACCTCCGGTATCGGTTACGCAATTTGGTATGCTGTTCTGCCATTTTTAAAAGCGGCTTCATCAGCTTCACTACAGTTAACTGTTCCGGTAATAGCAACGATTGGCGGTGTGGTGTGGCTCGGAGAAGAAGTAAGTATTCGATTAGCGCTTGCCTCAATCAGTATTTTAGGTGGCGTTGCTATTGTTGTTTTACTGCCGAAAAGAGAGTAAGAGCTTATTTTCTAGAGCCGATACTCTCTAAGTCGATTTGCTTTAACCTGTTATTGCCTTATTTCAGAATTGCGGCTTGGCTATTGTTTTGAGTAACGAGACTATCAACGTGTTCAAGATTTTTTCCCAGCGCTTCATGGCTAATTGAATTGAGCGCCTGTTGTAAATCATCTAATATATCTTCAACGCCCTCCAAACCCACTGACAAACGAATTAAACCATCACTTATGCCGTGTTCCAAGCGCTCTTCTGGTGTGTAAGTTGAATGCGTCATGCTTGCAGGATGCTGCACCAATGTCTCGGCATCGCCAAGTGAAACGGCACGCTGTATCATTTGCAGTTTGTTCATCATCTTTATTCCTGCTTGCACTCCCCCTTTCACTTCAAACGTGATCATGCCACCAAAATCTGACATCTGCTTTTTAGCCAATTCATATTGTTCGAAGCTCGGTAAGCCTGGGTAGCATACTGTTTCAACTACTGGATTTGCCTCGAGCATTTTTGCAACGCGCATGGCACTTTGACAATGTCTATCCATTCTTAGCTCAAGCGTTTTCATTCCACGCATGACTAACATAGCGTTAAACGGCGCCATACAAGCACCGGTCATGTCTTTCATTCCGTACAAACGAATTTCGCTAACGATGTCTTTAGGCCCCGCAATTAAGCCGGCCACTAGATCACCATGGCCACCTAAATATTTAGTCGCCGAATGAACAACAATATCTGCGCCTAATTTAATCGGCTGCGTTAGATAAGGCGTTGCATAGGTGTTGTCGACAACGACAGTGGATTTATACTTATGCGCGATTTTTGACACTGCTTCGATATCTACTAAGCGCATATTTGGATTTGCTGGTGTTTCAAAATAAACCACTTTGGTATTATCCGAAATAGCGTCATTTAGAAGCTCGTGATTGGACAAATCGACATGAGTTACTTTGATACCAAACTTGGCTAGGCCGTGGTGCAAAAATGTAAATGTGCAGCCGTATAGCGTCTTATCGACAATAATCTCATCACCAGGAGAAAGCAGTGTCCACATGGTTGAAGAGATAGCGCCAATGCCAGAAGCTAGAGCGAGGCCAGCCTCTGTGCCCTCTAGTATCGCAATCCGCTTCTCGAGCAAGTCTAGGGTTGGGTTAGAAATACGAGAATAAAAATGACCATCTCTTTCACCTGCAAACATTTGTCCACCCGCTTCTGCGGTTTCGAAAGCGAAAGTCGAAGTAAAGTGAACAGGCGGAGTTAATGCGCCTTCATTGGCTTGGGCGTCGTAGCCGTGATGAATAGCGAGCGTTGAAAAATTTTTGTTTGTGCCTTGCATAAAACCTCCAAAATAATCTGAGAATTCTACAATGGGTTCTGCCTGTTTTTATTAGGTATTGGCATTGTACGAACTTGCACTATATTGTTAATTATATGCTTCAGTGAAAGGTTTATTCGTGTTAGTTTAGCGCTATATTGAACCAAAATTAGCAGATAATGCCAAAATGAGTGATTCAAAGATAAATATGGACAGCAAGGACCGCGAAATTATTAGAGAACTGCAGACCGATGGACGAATAAGTAATCAAGAATTAGCCGCAAAGGTCAATTTAAGCCCGTCACCTTGTTTGCGTCGACTAAGAAACTTAGAAAATGAAGGCATTATCAAGGGCTACGGTGTTGAAGTAGATGCACAAGCCTACGGGCTTCCCATTACGGTGTTTGCTCGCGTGCAGTTAGAGAAGCATTCTGCTGACGTAGTGTCGAATTTCGAGCAGCACATTGAATTTGCCGAGCAAGTGTTAGAGTGTTATGTCATGACGGGTGTGTCGGATTATCTTTTGAAAATAGTGGTTGCAGATCTGCATGCTTATGAAGTATTTGTGCGAAAAGTTTTGCATCCTATTGGCAGTATTGCCTCTATCGACACGAGTTTTGCCTATGCTACAGTGAAAAAGACAGGCATTTTCCCACGAATATAGCCTTGGAAGACGCGTTGTTAGTCTCACTACAATTTCCTTAAACTCCGAATAAAGAAACTCCGAATAAAGACACACCTGTTTATTCAAAATTTAGAGCTCAACACTCCGCGGCATGCTCCGTCGTTTATTGATATCACAGTGTAGACTAACTTTTTTGCTCAGTAATAACGTTAAAGTGGCTTTTCCCAAAACACCGCTTTACCCATTTCAGGATCCAATTCATACCCTTTGAAACCAGCCTTGATATAAGCGTTCTTTGCGACGTGATTACCTTCTAAAACTTCCAATGTAATCTTGCAACAACCTTTCGATATCGCAATTTCTTCAATTTTATTCATTAGTAACTGACTTAGCTGTAATCCTCTAAACTCAGGGTTAACCGCAAAGTCGTGGATATTCACGAGAGGCTTGCACTTAAATGTAGAAAAACCTTCAATACAATTTGAAAACCCTGCCGGTTTTCCGTCAACATAACAAATGATAGAGAAAATGAATGAACGTTTTTTCAACTCAGCTATCAAGTTGTTTTTAGAATATGACGCCAACTCGCTACCGCCACCCATGGGATCTTTGGCGTACTCATTCAGCAGAGAAAGTAATTCATTTGCTTGTTTTTCGTTGTCGTAATCGACCAATTCTAGTGTGATGTTCATTTCATACCTGTATTTAAATAAAATGTAATTATGCGGCGATGTCTTGGACCGACGCACTTAGAAGTTTTTCTATAGCATTTGGAGAAATGGCTAGTTCTAGTCCCCTTCTGCCGCCGCTTACGTAGATTGTATCAAAGTTGCTTGCGCTGATATCCAATACCGTCATTAACTTTTTCTTTTGCCCAAACGGACTGACGCCACCAAGTACATATCCTGACATGCTCTCTACTTTTTTAGCGTCTGCCATTATAGCTTTTTTACCTGACGCTGCTTTGGCCAGCTTCTTCATACTAAGTTGTTTATCAGATGGCACGATTGCCACAACAAAATGATGAGTATCAACTTCAACAACGAGTGTCTTAAAAACCGTTTCCGGAGCTATACCTAACTTTGCTGAAGCTTCACTAGCGAAACTTTGATTATTGGGATCATGCAAATATTCGAGAACGTCAAAAGATGCTTTTTGCTTCTCCAAGAATAAAATCGCTGGTGTCATATATAAATTATCAAAAATAATTGAAATGATAGAAGTAATGTAATGGCTGCAAAGTATGAAGTCCAACCATTGATGTTTTTTATCGGGAAATATATGCGATTCGTTTGATAAGTTATTTTAAAAGGACACACCTGTTTATTGATTTTCGGTTAAACAGGTGTGTCCTTTTAAGCATCCTTTTAAGCATCCTTTTAAGCATCGCGTAAAGCAAAAAGCCAGCTTAAGCTGGCTCTTTGACAGGACACTTTGTGTGAGCGAAGCACTTAGCCGCATCAGCCTTCAGCTTGAAATGTATCTTCAAACCATCGTGAAATCATGACTTTTTCGTAATGCAGAGATGTATTTTTATTGAACGAACTGCCTCTTGACAGGTAACTCATGTCTTTTAAATCAACATCTTCTTGCTTTACTAATTGACCCTTTTCATCAAGGTATTCATATGAGAAGGTCATACGAGGAATATCAATATCTCTCATAATTCGATAGTCCTGCATTCCGAAGCGCCCCTGATTCGAGAAATTGTTTAAACCGGCCATACCAGGGGTTTGAACTGCTCCCGCCATGTCCAGATCAGTCACTTTCAAATGAAGGGTATAACCCAAAGGAAGTGCTTCCCCTAAGGTTGCAAAAAAAGTTTCTAATTCAAGAAATACAGATTCTCTATACCGTTTCCTGGATGTTGTTGGATGCTGAACATCTCGAAACTTTTGCGGGTCAATCCATTCTATAGAAACATTACTTTCGGTTGCTTTCGGTTCAGTGCCCATCTGTGGATCTAGGTTTTGAGCGAGACTGCGCTGAACGTTAGACGCCGTTGTTTGAATACTTACGAGTAAAGCAGAAACTAAGACAAGTGATTTAACAAAATTAAACATAGAGATCTCCGACAGCAGTTGCTGATGAACTTATTATATATGACCAATTATACAAGCCATAAGTTCACAGTTTATGCGTATTAAAACTTTGTATCTTCAATTTGATCGCATAGGCGGATGAGGTTCTGGCCGTAGATAAACGGATTTTTATCTTTTTTGATACAGTAGAACTGCCTAAATGATTCTAATTTCTCTCTACTTTCCGTAATGTCTAAAACGTAGTCTGTTTGATGCGGTTGAAGCGACATATTGTTATAAAAAAAGCGTTCTCTCAATGCAGATAAAGATTGTTGTTCAGGAATATCCACTACCGATTCAATCCATCCTGAAACAGTTTGTTGTATGTCCGATAAGAAATATTGAACAAAACTAGTCCTTAGTACAACGACTAATATTAATACTTCGATGAAAATGACAAAAGTTCGCCACATGGGTAAGTAAGTATCCTCTTTAGATATAGCAACGTATAACAATACTCTTTTCTAACGGTAAGTATACTAGTTGCCTTGCAGGCAAAAACAAAGATATTCAGCAATACATCTGTATAAATTGTGCCGCTGGCAATCTCCCTTATACGTATAATTTTTAGATTGACAAAGAAAGCGGTGTTTTTTGATCTGAAATAACAATTCTTTACCTCAACTTGATATACTCTACTAGTTTCCAATAGTGCGCCTCTTCAAACAGCTTTGCGTACTAACTTTAATCCTTTCCGGAGCGTTTCATGAGCGAACAAATAAAAATTAAAGATGTTACACCGGTAAAAATTCACAAGCCGGAAGAAAGCGCTAACTATTCGGCGAGAAGTCGCATTTATGTCCGCGCAGTTGAAGGGATGCTGGAGAACATTAGACGCTTTTTTGGATTAATATTTTTAGGATTATTCGCCGTTATTCCTTGGATCCAATACAACGGCAATCAAGCGGTGCTATTTGACATTGGAGAGCAACGATTCAATATATTTGCAATGACTTTGTGGCCGCAAGACCTGACCATTTTGGCATATATTTTTATCGTCTCCGCCTTTGCCTTGTTTTTCGTTACCACTTTTGCCGGAAGAGTCTGGTGCGGTTTTATGTGTCCGCAAACTACATGGACTTTTATCTATATCTGGTTTGAAGAAAAGATTGAAGGCAGCCGCAACAAAAGAATGAAGCTTGATGAAAGAAAAATGGATGCCGATAAATTCATTCGCAAAACGTTAAAACACTTTGCATGGGTTTCGGTGGCACTCCTTACCGCGATCACATTTGTCGGCTACTTCACCCCCATTGATGCACTGTTCGTCGACTTTTTTACATTGGATGTGGGTTTTTGGGCCGGTTTCTCAATTATATTTTTTACAGTTTGTACCTATGGCAACGCTGGATATATGCGCGAAATTATGTGCACGCATATCTGCCCTTACGCTCGGTTTCAATCGGCAATGTTTGATAAAGATACTTTTACCGTTGCTTATGACCCAAGCAGAGGCGAACAGCGAGGTCCACGTTCTCGCAAAATCCCGCATGAACAATTAGAAGAAAAAGGACTTGGCGACTGTATTGATTGCAACCTCTGTGTTCAGGTTTGTCCTACAGGAATAGATATTCGCAACGGCTTGCAATATGAGTGCATTAACTGCGGTGCCTGCGTAGATGCTTGTAACGGCGTTATGGATAAAATGGGATATGAAAAAGGATTAATTAGCTTCACTTCTGAGCATCAACTTTCTGGCGGAACGACAAAGATTATACGTCCCAAATTGATCGGCTATGCTGTTGTTTTGCTTATTATGACAAGCTTATTGGTGCTAGATATATACACGAGAGCGCCATTAGAGATTGATATTATCAAGGATCGAAACTCGCTTTACAGAGAGACGAATCAGGGCTTGATAGAAAACGTCTACACATTAAAGTTATTAAATAAATCGCAAAATGATCGTACCTTCACTGTCTCCATTAGTGGCATTGAAGGAGCGAAATATGTCGGTGAATCAGTGGTTAACGTGCGCGGAGGTGGAGTTTACACACTGCCTATCAGCGTCGTTACCAGCCCATATTCTTTAACAGAAGAAGTAACCAATTTTACTTTTCACGTTGAAACTCAAGATGAAAATGGTGAAATAATTAAAATTCAAGAAACTAGTCGGTTTATTTTTACTGATGTCTGATTTCTCATTTGCAGGACTCAACCCAGACCTTATCCTCGATGCTATTGAAAGTGTTGATATCCAAGCGTCATCCGGATTACTGGCATTAAACAGTTATGAAAATAGGGTTTATCAGTTCCTAGCGGAAGATAACAAACGTTATGTCGCCAAATTTTATCGCCCTCAACGATGGACCAATGCGCAAATTCAAGAGGAGCATGATTTTGCACTTGAGTTAATGGGAGAAGAAATCCCGATTGTTGCGCCATTAGTCATCAACGGTCAGAGCTTGCATGAACATGCGGAGTATCGATTCGCGCTATTTCCCTCAGCAGGCGGGCGTCAATTTGAAGTTGATAACCTCAATCAGCTCGAATGGATGGGGCGTTTCATTGGTCGTATGCACAGAGTTGCGCAATCCAAACCGTTTGCGCATCGCCCCGAAGTTTGCACAAAAAGTTATCTGGATATACCCAAGCAAGTGTTGCTCACTGGCTCGCTTGTTCCGCATCACTTGCAAACGGCATTTCACACTATTCTTGATATGGTGATTGCCGAAACTAAAAGTAAATTTACGACAAATTACAAGTCGATGCGCTTACATGGCGACCTGCATCCAGGCAATATTTTGTGGCGCGATGGACCCACCTTTGTCGACCTCGATGACTGCAGGATGGGGCCAGCGGTGCAAGATCTTTGGATGATGCTATCAGGCGATCGCCAACAGCAGTTCATTCAACTCGATACACTTGTTGAAGCTTATGATGAATTTCATGAATTCGATACCAATCAATTATCTCTCATTGAGCCACTGCGCGCGATGCGAATGGTCCACTACATGGCTTGGCTAAGTCAACGTTGGGAAGACCCTGCATTTCCGCATGCGTTTCCATGGTTCGCGGAAGATAAGTACTGGGAAAACCAAATATTGGCGCTAAAAGAGCAGTTTTCTGCACTCCAAGAGCCGCCTCTTAGGCTTTAAAACAAAATAATCATTCACATCTCCCGCAAAGACTTTATACTTCGCAGCGTTCAAGGTGCTTTTTGTATTAATGCAGGAAGTTAAACGGGAAACTGGTGTAAATCCAGCGCTGCCCCCGCAACGGTAAACATTGAAAGTAGCTCGATGACTTTCACTTATTATTCACCAACATTATGCTTGGCGTCATCCACTGTGTTCAACACGGGAAGGTTTTAATAAGACAGTGTAAGCCCGGATACCGGCCCTGATAGGTACGGGCAATTTGCCTTTCTTTTTTGTCATGCTCGGGCGGAGCATATACAGAGCCTTAATTTAATGAAAATAAAACATCCTTTATTGGCTGCAATTCTTGCTGCCTCTTATTCAACTTCAACCTTTGCTTTTGAACAAAACCAGTCCATTGAAACTATCAGCGTAGTCGGTTCTAGATCGCCGATTGATAAATCGACGCTTGCTGGTTCAGTCTCTTTTATTAACTCAGCCTCAATTGAAGCCTCCGGTGCTATTACGGTGACGGATTTATTGCGCTCCTTCGCTAGTATCAATGTTAGCCAGTCCGGACCAACAGGCACGTTAACCGAAGTGCGCTTTCGAGGAAGTGAAAGCAACCATATTTTAGTGTTAATCGACGGTGTTGAGATAAATGACATTGGTCAAGGCGGATTAGTCAACTTCGCCCACTTGCTTGTGTCTGATATTGAGCGAATTGAGTTACTGCGCGGCCCACAAAGTGCCCTGTGGGGAAGTAGCGCGGTGTCTGGCGTCATAAGCATCACCACAAAAAAGGCAGAGCTTTCAGGGCAGCACAGGTTAGCAGCTAATCTAGGAATGGGCACGCAAGCAACGCGCCAAGTAGGTTTGTCTTATAAGACGCGTCAAGATGGCTTGTCGTTGTCTGCAAATTTACGCCATTTGAGAACGGATGGTGACAACATATCTCGTCAAGGCTCTGAAGATGACGGTTATCGAAACACTTCTTTCAACACGAATCTTAGTTATGAGTTTAATAAAGAACATAAAGTGACCTTTAACCTGAGATTGCTAGATTTTGTTACTGAATTTGACGCCACAGACTTCGTCAATACCGGACTATCAGTCGACGCTGATAATTATTCAACAGGTAATCAACACAATGCCTTATTGAGATGGGACTTCAATCCGTCAAAAAGCATATGGTCGCAATCATTGAGCTATCAGTTGAATCGTTTTGCAAGTGATAGTTATTCAGAAGACGTGTTTTCTGGGGGCACTGTGGGTAAGACTCAACGACTCAATTGGATAAACTATATCGACTTAGGAGCAAATGATTTTTTTAATATTGGACTTGATAGTGTAAAAGAAGACTTTGAACAAAGCGGTCCTATTGTTTTTGGTAATCCAAATCAGACACAAAACAACCAAACTATTTCGGTGTTGAGTGATGGGCAATATGAACTTATAAAAAAGCTGTATGCTAGCTACAGCGTGCGCACGGATGCAAGCGATGAATTTGATAGCGCTAATAGTTTTAGATTAGGCCTTAGCTACCATTTTACCGACAAGCTAAAAGCGTTTATTAGCCGTGGAAAAGCAGTTAAGAATCCCACATTTACTGAAAGGTTTGGATTCTTTCCTGGCACTTTTTCTGGCAATTCAGCTTTAGTTCCAGAATCAAGTTATGCGAACGAAATTGGATTAAGCTATCGTTTATCAAGTCGGTTGAATGCTGAACTAACTCACTTCGACACCAAATTAGAAAATGAAATCAACGGTTTTGTTTTCGAACCCACAACCGGTGCTTTTACTGCGCAAAACATTGACGAAACATCGACAAGAAAAGGCCTTGAAGTTTCACTCTCTGGAGATTGGAAAGACCTAAGTTGGACGGCAAGTTATGCTTACCTAGATGCCAAGGCACCAACCGAGGTCGAGCTTAGACGATCGCGTCATTCAGGATCCACAACCATCAACTATGCCTTGAATGCAGTCAGTAACCTTTATATTCAAGCAGATTATACCGGGTCAAAGCAGGATAGATTCTTTCCTCCGTTTCCGAGCCCGTCGGAAATTGTTGGGCTGAACCCTTATTGGTTAGTTAGTGCAAACTATCAATATAAATACAATAAAAATATAAAATTTGGACTTCGGATTGACAATTTATTGAATGAGAATTTTGAAGATGTCGTTGGGTTTGTCGGGCAGTCGCGAAAAATTGTCCTTAATATGCAATACCAATTGAACTAAGTCGCTAAGCACTTATCGAATGCCAGTGGCATTAAGTCTTGAATCTGAATATTAACTGAACAAGGTCGGATAACTGGGTTTATTCGACCTTATATTTTGAAAAGGCATTTTGCTTTGTGGTATTCTGCGAGCAGGTATCAATTTACATTATTATAAATATTAATATTTCTCCAATTAAAGGATTTTATATGAAAAAGCTGTTTTCAATACTTGTGGTTGCAATGCTATTGCCATTTGCTGTCAATGCGGCCGACCAATGGAAAGAGGGCACTCACTACAATGTGATCAGCGAGAAAGCAACCGCTAAGCCAGAAGTGACTGAGTTCTTTTCTTTTTGGTGTCCCGCTTGCTACCGTTTTGAACCATTGGTAAAACAGATGAAGGAAGGATTAGGCGAAGACGTTACGTTTAATAAAGTGCAAGTTAACTTTATGCAAAGCGCTGGACCATCAGTTCAAGACGACGCCACTAAAGCAATGATTATTGGCCGTGCGATGAAAAATGAAGAAGCGTTAAATGCTTCTATTTTCAATTACATCCACGAACAACGCTCAACCGTTACTGGTTTAAAAGACTTGCGCAGCGTATTCATCATCAACGGTGTTGATCCTGAAGAGTTTGATAAATTAGCGAAAAGCTTTAGCGTCAAGAGCTTGGTTAACAAAAACAACCGAGAAATTGATACATATCGCAAACACTTAACTGGCGTACCAAACTTTATCGTAAACGGCAAATACCAAGCCACATTCTCAAGAGACATGACCCCCGACGATATTGTGAACCTCATTGTATGGCTAACTAAACAACCATAGCTAAAAGCAGATTGTTACAAAAAGGACCGAAAGGTCCTTTTTTTTGTGCTCAAATTCACCTGAACAAACACTTAAACAAAGACACACCTATTTTGAGTCAAAAACACCTAAACAAGCACCTAAACAAGGACACACCTATTTAGTGTCAAACACCTAAACAAGGACACACCTATTTAGTGTCAAATAGCCTGTAGTAAAGACAAACTTTTTCATCTCGAAATAGGTGTGTCCTTATTCTGACTTTTTATTGCGACTTAGCTGGGAATCGTCCCAATTACATCGAATAGGTTTACCATTGTTCAAAAGCATCTATAATCATATGCTTAACCAATGGTAATTATTTTAGGAAGTTACATGACAAAATCTTCAATCATACTTTTTGCAGCTCTATTATTCTCTTTGACGCTAAGTGGATGCTCAGAAGCGCCACCTCCTCCATCTAGTTCAGTAGATACAGTTGCTGAAGCTGAAGCCGACTTACAACAGCCAGTAGCAGTATCTCCCCTAATGCCATCAAAATGGATTGAGGGCACACACTACAATGTTATTGCTGATTCAGCTTCTGAACAAAAACAAGTCGTCGAGTATTTCTCATTTTGGTGTCCCGCCTGCTATGGCTTTGAGGCAGTTGCAGATCAAATAAAATCAAAATTAGCTGACGACGTTACCTTCAGAAAAGTCCACGTTAATTTCATGGGTTTTACAACGCCAGACATTCAAGAACAGGCGACTAAAGCCATGCTTATCGGCAGACAAATGGGCACGGAGGAACTAATGAATGCTGCAATATTTGGGCATATTCACGAACAAAAGCAAAAAATAGAGGGAATGAGCGATCTTAGACAGCTATTTATCTCATACGACATCTCGGGTGCGGATTTTGATAGCACACTAACAACAGATGAATTAACTGCTGCTTTTGAACAAAACAATAACGAGATAACGCAATTTAAGGAACATCTCAACAGCGTTCCAAATATTGTTGTTAATGGAAAATATCAAGCCAAATTCACAAGAGAAATGACACTGCTAGATGTTGTTGAATTAGTTAATTGGCTTAGCCAACAAAAGTAATTAAGCACAATAAGGATTATCATGTTGAATAAGTCGATTACTTTACCAGCTCTCGGGTTAACACTCGCGGTAACATTCGGATGTTCAGAAGCACCTAAAAACGAACTCCCGGTTGCTGGATCAGCACAGAAGATGGTGGAACAAGCTAAATCTCCTGAAAAAGCCATCGTCACAGTGAATCAAGCCAAGCTAGAGTACGCCGTGCAAGCACGAAACGATGAAGATAAATCCAGAGACGGCGCCCGCAATCCAATTGAAACACTTGAGTTTTTTCAAGTGGCTCCTGGAATGGTGGTCGCAGAAGCGCTACCTGGCGGCGGATGGTATTCAAAAGTTCTAGCTAGGTATCTAGGTTCAGAAGGAACGCTGTACGGTATAAACTACAATGATGACATGTGGGCTAGGTTTGGATTTTTTGATGAAGAAAGCATTCAAAAATCAATTGAACAAACAACCAAGTTTCCAGAGATGGTGAGCGGATTTGCGGAACAAGGTCCCCAATCTTCAGGCTTTACCTTTAACAGTGCGCCCAAGGAATTAGCCGGTACAGTTGACCGAGTGTTATTTATTAGAGCCCTGCATAATCTGAGTAGATTCGAGAATGAAGCCGACACAATGTCAGGTGCATTGGCAGCTGCCCATATGATGTTGAAGGAAAATGGATTAGTCGGCGTCGTTCAACATCAAGGGCCTGAAAAGAATTCAGATGATTGGGCTAATGGTGGTTCAGGTTATCTTAAGAAATCAGCTGTAATAGAAGCCTTTAAAACAGCAGGATTTGAGCTTGTTGCCGAGTCTGATATTAATGAAAATCGCAAAGATGTGCCAACTGAAGAAGAGATAGTCTGGCGACTTCCTCCATCATACAGTGGAACTGCTGACGACCCTCTATTAAAAAATAAGGTTGACGCTATCGGTGAATCCAATCGCATGACGCTTTTATTCAAAAAAGCTCAATAAGGTATTTTAAACTATGAAAGCATCTGCATGTCATATCCTGGTCAAAACGAAAGAAGAAGCTGACCGTATTAAATCTCAGTTAGACAAAGGTGCAAACTTTCAAACGTTAGCTAAGAAGCATAGCTTATGCCCTTCGGCCAAGAAAGGTGGAGACTTAGGTGAATTTCGCCGTGGTGACATGGTGCCAGCATTTGAAAATGTCGTATTTAAAAAAGAAATATTGACCGTTCATGGCCCTGTAAAAACACAATTTGGTTTTCATCTTATAAAAACGCTTTATAGAGCTTAGTGCCTTTATAGCTTTAGCAAAACTAAGGGAGCATATCATTGCGATAGAGCTCCCTTTTTATTGTCTCAATTAAGTGAGTGCAGCCAAGCGCTAGCCTAAGGTATCTGAAGCAACCCGATATCGTGGATCTTCATTCACGTTAATTTCAACGTACTCACCGGCCTTTTTAAGCAACACTCTGCATTCAGGACTGATATGCCTGATGTGCAGTTTTTTACCTTGCTCCTTGTATTTGTCAGCGAGGCCATCTAATGCATCAATGCCAGATGAATCCCAAATTCGTGATTCTTTAAAATCAATAACGACATCACTAGGATCGTTCTGCGGATCAAATATTTCTCTAAAATGAGTGACCGAGCCGAAGAAAAGAGGCCCTTCTAAATCGTAAACTTTCCAACCATCATCATCCGTATAATTCTTTGCCATAATGTGTGTCGCATGTTTCCAAGCGAATACCAGCGCAGACACGATAACACCGACCACAACAGCTATGGCCAAATCGGCAATAACAGTCACCCCTGTTACCAAAAACAAAACAAAAGCATCTTCTTTATTCACGCCGCGAACAATTCTGAAAGAGGCCCATTCAAATGTCGCGATAACAACAACAAACATAACGCCAACCAATGCTGCCAGTGGAACCATTTCGATAAGCGGCGCTGCGAATAGGATAAAACCAAGAAGTACCAATGCCGCAGTGATGCCGGATAACCGTCCTCGCCCGCCTGAATTGATATTGATCATACTCTGACCGATCATGGCACAACCACCCATACCACCAAAGAAACCATTAACCGTATTAGCCACACCTTGACCCACACATTCTTGATTACCACGACCTCTGGTATCCGTCATCTCGTCGATGAGCGACAAGGTTAATAATGATTCAATCAGGCCTACAAGCGCCAAGATAACTGCCGTTGGTAAAATAATGTAGAGTGTTTCAAGGGTAAAAGGGATAACGGGAATTGCGAAGGTTGGTAATTCGCCGGCTAAAGTAACCGAATCTTGCTGCGCCTCTGGCACCATTTCTCGAACGAAATCGATGACCGTTCTTGCGTCCAAATCGAAACCGTGCACTATCGCAGTGACGGCAGCGATCGCGACTAAAGAGGCTGGTATTGCTGTCGTCAATTTTGGCAATAAATAAATTATCGCCATCGTTAAACCGACTAAACCAAGCATGATGTAGAGCGCCGTCCCACTCATCCACTCTAGGTCGCCTAAAGGCCCCATTATTTTAAACTGACCCAATTGTGCTAGAAAGATAACAATCGCTAAGCCATTGACGAATCCGAGCATAACCGGATAAGGCACCAAACGAATGAACTTACCAAGCTTGAATACACCGGCCATGATTTGCAAAAAGCCCGCTAATATCACAGCGGCAAACAAATATTGAACACCATGTTGAGCAACTAGAGCAACCATGACTACCGCCATCGCGCCTGTTGCACCTGAAATCATTCCAGGGCGACCACCTATTGCAGATGTTATCAGTCCCATCATGAAAGCGGCGTATAAACCAACCATGGGTTCAACACCAGCTACAAACGCAAATGCCACCGCTTCAGGAACTAAAGCAAAAGCAACGGTGACACCAGAGAGAATGTCATTCTTCACATTCCCTTTGGTACCATTTATCAAATTAAACATACTTATATTTCTATTGTTTCAAAATTGGCGCGAGTCTAGCAGATAATATGCTCAATTTCTTTTAACAGAATGTTAAAAATGCTGTGTTTACTCTAATTTTACTTGGCCCCTCCTCCCAAACAATTTGGAGAATCGGGAGACACGCCATGCTTCTTATTCCATTCCTCTAAAGTATAGGTATGCTGAGCTAATGCATGCACCGGACCCGCCAATTCCTCTGACAATAGTTGATTTACTGAACGCTGTCGTTGAATCAACCTTTTACCCTCGAAGTCACTTGAAACAATCGTCACTTTGAAATGGGTTTCTGAGTTTGCAGGCACGTTATGCATATGACTTTCGTTTAATACTTCCAAATATGATAACTCGAAGTTTTTATTTAGTTTATCAATAATACCTTGCTCTACTGTCATTTCGTCTCTCTCTTTATTGTTGTCATTCGCAATAACACATTCTTAAATTGGCATGCCGTTAATTCAACATGCTGTTAAACAAGACACACCTATTTACACTCAAGTCATAAAATTACCTACACCATAATTTTGCGAAAAGTGAAGTTTAACCGAGGTTCAATTTGTTTTTTTGTCTTAGCAATTCCATGCTGCCAGTATTTTTGAGTCTTGCCACTCATAATCAATAATGAGCCGTGTTCCAATGGCAATCTGAACTTTTCACCATTAACTTTATGCTTGAAGTCAAAGTTTCTTGCTTCACCTAAAGACACCGAGGCAATTATTGGTTCCGGACCAAGTTCTGGCTCATTATCAGAGTGCATTCCCATGCTATCTTTCCCGTACCGATAAAAATTAGCCAACACTGAGTTAAATGATGAGCCACATTGCCGTTCGCATTTTACTTTCAATTTATGCAGGTCGTCCTGCCAAGGAAGTGGTGACATTTTCACCCCTGAATACTCATAATCTGTTCCAGCATCACCATACCAAGCTTGCAGTCGAGGTATTTTTACCGTTTTACCAAAGATTTTAATAAGCCCTTCGCTCCAATCCAGCTCTCGTTGGAACAGCTCATACAATGAATCAGCTGTTTTATTATCGAGCCAATTAGCTAAATATTGTACCTTTGCATCAGCCAAGGGTAGACTCTGCGGACTGTTATTGGAAAAAAGACATTGCTGCATAAAATCTCAGAAATTAGGTTGAGTTGCTCAAAGTCGACAACACGAGTAATTCAATGAATACACACTTTACTGTATTTGAGCGCAATTTACATTTAGAACGTTACCCAGCGAAGCATCAACATGTCAGCCTTCAAGCATGGGATGCCGCTGATGAGTACATTATTGAGCATGTTGAAACCTGCTCATTATTAACGAACAGCTCAAATAAAGACACACCTGTTATCGTGATTAATGACGACTTTGGCGCCTTGACCTGTTGGTTTAGCGACAAAAATCCGATCTTTATTTCAGACTCATGGATTTCTCATAAAAGTGTTATGACAAATCTCATGATCAATGGATTGGAAACCGACAATGTCGAATTCTGTGATGCACTGACTGATCTCAAGGACATAATTAATACAAAAGCGAAAGTTGTATTGATAAAAATACCACGCTCACTCGCGCTTTTAGAGCAACAGCTCATAACGCTGCAGTCTGTGTTAGATAAAGATTCGACTATTATTGCAGCAGGTAAAGTAAAAACCGTACAAAACTCTGTTTTGAAGTTATTCGAAAAATACATCGGCAAAACAACAACGTCTTTAGCAAAAAAGAAAGCTAGGCTGATTTTTTCAAAATATGACGGCATCAAAACAGAAAAATCCCCCTATCCCACAATCGTATCTGACCCGTTAATACCATTTTCTCTTAGCAATCATGCAAATGTATTTTGCCGAGAACACTTGGATATTGGTGCTCGAATATTATTAAAGAATCTGCCAAATGCACTTGATAAAAAGGTGATTGATTTAGGCTGTGGCAATGGCGTAATAGGTGTGTCTATATTGGACCAAAACAAAGATGCACATGTCACCTTCGTGGATGAGTCATTTATGGCGGTTGAATCGGCAAAAGAAAATGTAATGAACCACATTGGCAATCTAGACCGAGCAACATTTATCGTCAGTAATTGCTTAGAGGAATTGTTAAAAGTTGAATCGTCGAACTATGACATCGTGCTATGTAACCCGCCATTTCATCAACAAAACACAATTACTGATCACGTGGCTCATCAAATGTTTAACGATGCTAAAATGGCACTCAAGCATGGCGGGGAATTAAGAATCGTAGGTAATAGACACTTAGATTATCCAATAAAGTTAAAGAAACTTTTTGGTGGTTACGAAGTCATTGATAGTAATAAAAAGTTCAGTATTTTATCAACTTACAAAGCAAGGCAATAACATGACTAGACTGGCATTATCGTTTCTCGCTCTTTTTGCAATCAGCTTTAGCTTAGCGGCTAACACACAGAAGCAGCCCGGTGAAAACATCCAGAAAGACAATTATTATCCAATGGTGAAGTTTGAAACAAGCTTGGGTGATTTAGTTATCGAACTGAATAGAAGAAGAGCCCCTGTTACCGTTAATAATTTCTTAAACTACGTTGTAAGAGGTGAGTTTGACAATACTCTGTTTCATCGCGTTGTTACGGGTTACATAGTGCAAGGTGGTGGTTACGCGCCTGAATATAAAGAGAAAAAAGCTGGTCGCACAATTATAAATGAATCGGGCAACGGGCTAAAAAATGAAATGTATAGCATTGCGATGGCAAGAGAGGACGACCCGCATTCTGCAAAACGTCAGTTCTTTTTTAATATGAAGGATAACGATAATTTGGATCCGGGGAAGACTTGGGGCTATGCCGTTTTCGGCACCGTAATTGAAGGCACTGATGTGCTTGATAAAATTGGACTAGTCGAAACAGAATACAAAGCTCTTATTCGTTTTCAAGACGCTCCAAAAGAAGATGTGGTGCTGATCTCAGCCACGGTTTTACCCGAACCACAATTATAAATTAATGGCGCTCCCAACGTTATTGAAGAATTAGCTAAATACATTATTCTTAAACTGAATATGTATTTCGAGTTTACCTGTCTATACTGAACACTTAGTTAAGAAAAAGGAAAATGATGAAAGCATCTGATTTAATGGTAAAAGCGCTAGAAGCAGAAGGCGTTGAGTATATTTTTGGTATACCGGGGGAAGAAAACCTCGATTTATTAGAATCCTTACGTAGTTCATCCATCAAACTTATTCTAACCCGGCATGAACAAGGTGCCGGCTTTATGGCGGCCACTTATGGTCGTTTGACCGGAAAAGTCGGCGTTTGTTTATCAACCTTAGGCCCTGGCGCAACAAATTTAGTAACCCCGGCAGCATATGCACAACTCGGTGCCATGCCCATGCTGATGATCACCGGACAAAAGCCCATCAAGACCAGCAAGCAAGGACGATTTCAGGTCATTGATGTTGTCGATATGATGCGCCCTATTACAAAATATACGACGCAAGTTGTCAGTGGTGACCGCATACCTTCCGTTGTAAGAGAAGCATTCAGACTGGCTTCAGAAGAGCGACCTGGTGCAGTCCATATTGAACTTCCAGAAGATATTGCTGATGAATCAACAAGCGCTCACTTGTTAAAACCAAGCGTCGCTAGAAGACCTATTGCAGAATATAAGGCCATTAGCCGCGCTGTCGATATGATTGAAAAAGCAAAATCGCCAGTGCTCTTGATAGGAGCAGGCGCGAATCGAAAACTCACAGCTAAAATGCTTCAAGAGTTTGTCGACAAAACTGGAATTCCTTATATAACAACACAAATGGGTAAAGGCGTTTTAGATGAAAGTGGAAAATTGTTTATGGGCAACACAGCGTTGTCTTCAGGCGATTTTGTTCATCGAGTTATTGAAAGAGCTGATTTAATTATCAACGTTGGACATGACGTTGTTGAAAAACCCCCTTTCTTTATGGAGGACGACAGTCAGCAGGTCATTCACATTAACTTTGATTCTGCAGCGGTTGACCCTGTCTATTTCCCACAGTTAGAAGTTATTGGTGACATAGCAAACAGTATTTGGCAAATCAAAGAAACCATAGAGCCGCAAGATAGTTGGAAGCTTGAGTTTTATAGAGATGTTCATGATGCCTATATTGAGCATAGAAACGCATCAGAAGATGATGACCGTTTTCCTATATTACCCGAACGGTTTGTTCGAGAAATCAGAAAAGCCATGCCCAAAGACGGTATTGTTACCTTAGACAACGGCGTTTACAAAATTTGGTTTGCTCGCAACTACCCAGCGTATCTGCCGAACACAGTGCTACTCGATAATGCGCTAGCAACCATGGGTGCAGGACTGCCTTCAGCAATTGCGGCGAAGCTCGTTTATCCCGAGAAGGCTGTTATTACCGTTTGTGGTGACGGTGGTTTTATGATGAATAGTCAGGAATTAGAAACGGCGGTTAGGCTAAATCTGCATATTGTCGTCATCATACTGCGTGATGATGCCTATGGAATGATTAAGTGGAAGCAAGCCAACATGGAGTTTGAGAACTTCGGTTTAGACTATGGCAATCCAGATTTTGTTAAATATGTAGAATCATATGGCGGCAAAGGCTGGCGAATATCAGCAACCAAAGACTTACTGCCTACCGTACAAAAATGTTTAACCGAACCCGCTGTTCATCTTATAGATGTGCCGGTTGACTACAGTCTTAATGATGAAACGTTGAACAAAACGATTCGAAAGCTTAGTGCGAAGCTATAATTTCTAAAAATATGCTAACTCAGTGAATCTAAATAAAGAAAGCTAAATAAAGACACACCTATTAAGCGCTTTTCATTATTTTCACCACCGAGCTTAAAATAGCACCTAAAACTAGACACACCTGTTTCACAATAAGGTGTGTCTTTATAAAAGGACAATAATCATGACAAAGCTAGCGAAACAATATCCCTACTATCTTGCAAACAAAGCTGTGTTTGCCAATCAAGACTTAGAAGTAACTAACAAATATACAGGCGAAGTCGCCACAACGGTTGCGCTGGCTGACGCAGAGATAATAGATAAAGCCATTGATGCGGCTGAAAAAAGTCAGAAAATTCTGAATAAGATGCCTCCTTACAAGCGCCAACAAATATTAGAGCACTGCGTAACAAGATTTAAAGAACGATTTGATGAGCTCGCTTATGCTTTGTGTATCGAAGCAGGAAAACCGATTAAAGATGCGCGCGGCGAAGTAACAAGGCTAATTGACACCTTTAAAATTGCTGCTGAAGAGTCAGTACGAATTGAAGGAGCGGTAATTAACTTAGAAATTACCGAGAGAGCAAAAGGATACCAAGGACAATACAAGAAAGTACCGATTGGCCCTTGTTCATTCATTTCGCCCTTCAATTTTCCTTTAAACTTAGCCGCTCACAAAGTCGCACCTGCGATTGCTGCTGGTTGTGCTTTTGTATTAAAGCCTGCAAGCAGAACGCCAATAGGAGCGCTCATTATTGGTGAAGTACTTGCCGAGACAGACTTACCCGACGGTGCATTTTCAATACTCCCTTGTAGCAGAGATGGCGCAGATCTATTCACAACTGACGACCGCTTCAAGCTATTAAGCTTTACAGGTTCACCAAGCGTAGGTTGGGAACTGAAAGCAAAAGCGGGCAAAAAGCCTGTCATCTTAGAATTAGGCGGCAACGCTGGCTGCATAGTCGACCATGATACCGATCTTGATGACGCTATCGAACGAATCGTCTTTGGTGCTTATTATCAATCAGGCCAGAGCTGTATTAGTGTGCAGCGGATTTTCATTCATGAATCAATATATGAAAAATTCAAAGCTGCTTATAAAGAAAAAGTGGCGAACTTGGTTCACGGTGATCCTCTAAACGAAGATACATTCATCGGTCCAATGATTTCTGAATCAGAAGCTAAACGTCTTGAAGGCTGGATAAAAAATGCAGTTAACGCCGGAGCAAAACTGCTCTGTGGCGGCTCAAGAGAGGGACTTATGCTGCAAGCCGCATTGCTTGAAGACGTGCCTAGAGACTGCGAAATAAATGCCGAGGAAGCATTTGGCCCGGTATCTACCATTGCGCCGTTTTCCGATTTCGATGAAGCGTTAAAACAAGTCAACGATAGTCAATTCGGTTTGCAAGCGGGTATCTTTACAAAAGACATTTACAAAGCTCATAAAGCTTGGGATGAACTAGATGTAGGTGGCGTAGTTATTGGTGATGTGCCTAGCTGGCGTGTTGATAATATGCCATACGGAGGAGTAAAAGAATCAGGGCTCGGTCGCGAAGGTATCAAGTATGCGATAGAAGACATGACTGAGATTAGGTTAATGGTTTTGCGCACACCGCAATAGCAAGCAGGCGGAACTTACATCAATGATGTGAGATTCTGCACAAGGAATGCGACTCATATCAAGATGGACTTAGAGTCGCATTTTCATTTCAGCTAAACTTGTATGCAAGCACAGATTACGATTGGGCTTGCATTACATTACTCTGTTTTTGTTCCCTTTATTTCAACTATCCGGCTCTACATGCACAGTTGTGTCGTGAATATTGAACTGTTGCGCTAACATATTCTCAATCTGGTCAGCAATATTGTGAGACTCAAGCAACGATAGTTTAGCCTCCACAGCAACCGTAACATCAGCGAAGTGTTGCTTTCCCATACTTCGTATTCTGAGTTTTTTCACCGACGTAACATTAACTAATTGCTTAATGCTTTTTTTTACAACACCGTGATCAAAGTGACTTTGATCCACTAAAATAGGCACCGCTTTTGAAAATAAACGATACGCTAGTACACCAATCATAACCGCCACAATGAGCGCAAACAAAGTATCAACCCAGTACAAGCCCAAAGCAGCTAGTTGCCATCCGACAATAGCAGCAACCGACGTTAGGACATCACTAAACGTGTGACTGGCATCAGCATGCAAGAGATCTGATTTAAGTTTCTTGGCCCAATACCTCTCCCAAAGGGATAGCGTTAAATTAATGACAACAGCAACAACGAGCACAATCAAACCGACCTTGTTTTGCTCAACTACGTCTGACGACCTAGAAATTGCCCTAATTACCACTTCAATAGCAACAACAAAAAGTAATGTTGCCAAAAAAAATACCGCTAGTTGTTCAAACTTTTGATGACCATAGTGGTGATCATCGTCCGCTGGTTTTTCGCTCATTCTAATTGCTAAAAAAGCAACGACGTTGTTAATAAGATCAGTAAACGAATGCAGAGCATCTGCCGTAAGTGCCGCCGAACCCGTAATTATGCCGACGATAAGTTTAGTCACAATCATCAATAGGTTAACCAGACCTTCTATAATGAGCACGCGTTTTACATTCATTTATCTCGGCCTAGTGATAATTCTGATAGAAAATAAGCATCGCTTGTTTGATAGTAAGCATAACAACCCAAGCGATAATACAGCGTTACAAAAGTAGTGTGATTGATGCTGATCAAGCCCTTCCAACTAAGTTTTACTATATTTGTTCATATGACAATAATCAGCCGTTGACAGTTAACATATCGAAAAGCTAAGGTCTTGTCCTTTATTATCCTTGCTATTACTTACCATGCGCCTCGATAAATTTGTTTGCAAAAGTACAGAGTTGACAAAAAGCCAAGCAATCGAATGTATCAAGCTTGGAGAGATATACGTGAATGGCAAAGTCATCACGAATGGAGCGACTCAGGTTCATGAAAGTAATAAGGTAGCCTGGAATGAGCAAACGCTAAAAGCACGCGGTTTTCGTTATATTTTGATGCATAAACCAGCCAATACGATTTGCTCAAATGTTGATGAAGTCTATCCCTCAGTGTTCAATTATCTACCCGTTGAAAAGCTCTCAGAACTTCATATTGCCGGACGTTTAGATGCCGATACAACCGGATTAATTTTGATTACTGATGACGGCCGCTGGTCATTTTCTATTACCAGGCCATCGCGAAATTGCCCTAAAGTGTATCGAGTTCACTTGTCAAAAGAACTAACAGCCGATGCTGCTATCGCATTAAAAAAAGGTGTGCAGTTGCAAGGAGAGCAACAATTAACACGGCCTGCAACTTTACAAAAAATCGGTTCGCGTGAAGCATTGCTGACCATTACAGAAGGTAAGTTTCACCAGGTAAAGCGCATGTTTGCTGCTGTCGGTAATCGCGTGGTTTCGCTTCACAGAGAAAGAATTGGAGATATTCATCTTGATGTTGAAGTGGGTCAGTGGCGTTATTTAACGGATGATGAAGTGAAGTCTTTTGTAAACTAAATTGAAGCCAATATTTGCAAAATAAAATACTAAAAGTCTGTTTTATCCCTCGCATAGAGAGTGACAAAGCAGTTGACGGTGCATTAGCTTCGGCTAGAAAGAACTGAGATAAAATACAACGATAAAGGTGTATTTTTGAAACATTCGCTCACTCTCCGTATGCCCTCACCACGCCTAATACCTTTTAAGACCTTATCTCTTATTGTTTAAAAAACTGCATAAACCCAAACTCATCGTTTTTTACGATTAGAACAACTGGTTTTACTTATTGTCTTTTGGTATATCTTATAACTATTATAAGTTTGTCCTTTGGCACAACTTACAATATTTGGAGAATACAAATGAGTGATACAAATGAAAAAACAACGCAGTTTCCGCAACTAAATAAGCCTGCACCCTACTTCGATGCAAAAACAACACACGGTCAACGTACATTAGAAGATTATAAAGGAAAGTGGCTGGTACTTTTCTCTCATCCTGCAGACTTTACACCTGTTTGCACCACTGAGTTTATTGCGTTTGCTGGTGTCGCGAAAGAATTTGCGGACATGAATACTGAACTATTAGGCTTATCAATTGATAGTGTTCACGCTCACATTGCATGGGTGCTTAACATTAAAGAGAAATTCAATGTCGATATCCCTTTCCCAATTATTGCCGATCTATCCATGGATATAGCAAACTCATATGGCATGGTTCAGTCGGGCGCTAGCGATACTTCAGCAGTGCGTGCTACCTTTATTATTGACCCAGAAGGTATATTGAGAGCAATGGTCTACTACCCAATGAGTAATGGGCGCAGTGTTGATGAGTTTGTGAGACTGGTTAAAGCAATGCAAACTAGCGATGCTAATTCAGTAGCAACCCCAGAGAACTGGAAAGAAGGTGAAGAGGTGATTGTCCCGCCGCCACATACTGTCGCCGATGCTAATGGCCGAAAAGAGAAAGGCTATAACTATGTTGATTGGTATTTCAGCAAAAAATCGTTGTAACCAAGACCGATTGAGTCCGAGACCTATCTCGGACTCCTCACCTTTTTTGCTGCACCCTGCAGCTTTTCTAACGATGCCGTCTCAGATTTATTTAAAGGAATTCGTGGCACTGAACTATGGCCTCAAACTTGCTAAACAATGTTTACTATATTACCGACATACAAGCATCGTATATAAGGCAAAGGAAAAATCATGAAAGCAAAACTAGTTATTGGATTGTTGTTGGTCAGCTCAGCTGCTCTAGCAAGTGATGAAAACATTGCGTCAACGGACGCGCGAACACCGATTAATTTGAACGTTCAGCAAAAAGATTTTGTTCTGGAACGGATGCGTCGGATGTTAGAAACACTAACCGGTATCCAGCAATCTTTAGTGCAAGGATCACCAGAAAAAGTGGATAATTTAGTAAGCTTACTATTTGAATATACGAGAGAAAATCATCCTGATGGTTTACATGACTCAATGCCAGTTGGATTTCAACAAATGAGCAAACAAATGAACAGTCAATGGAAAGCGCTAGCCAAAGAAAATACAGATGCGGTGCTAATACAAAAAGAAATTGTGACAATTATGTCTACATGCAACGCGTGCCACCGCTCATATAGAATTGAGTAGCTTTTGCGTTAGGCGAACAAGATGAGACAGAACGCAAGAATCGTTTGAATGGTGTCGAATATGTCATTCTTATTGTCGAATTTGTCATTTTTAAAGTAAATAAAATTAGAAATTTTCGCTAGGTTTTAAAAATATTCTATAAATCAACCGTATTTCACTCTTTTAAATGTGGTACAGCAATTGCTAAACGCCTATGCAACCTGCAAAAAATTAGCCTTATGAGGCACATTTTTCAAGCCGACAAACCAGACAAGAGAGCATCCCATGAAAAAATTAATTGCGCTGAGCACGATTTTATTGACTCTATTTATCCTAAACGCGTGCGGCGGAAGCTCAAACTATACACCCCCACTAGTCGAAGTTGACTTAGATGGTTCAACCACAATTAACTCCAATACACTTGCCAGCAACCTCAATAATATTCTGCCAAGTGATTTATCAGCTGCTGAAGAGGAAAGCCTAGCCTTTATGCGAGAAGAGGAAAAGCTAGCCAGAGATGTATATACCGCCCTACATAACATATACGGGCAAAAGATATTTACTAATATTGCTGCAAGTGAGCAAACCCACACAGACGCTGTTCTTGCGCTTATTGAACGATATGAATTAGTCGATCCAATGCAAACTGATACTTTTGGCATATTTGTCAATAGTGAACTGCAACTCATCTACGATACGCTGGTAACATCAGGCTCAATTTCACTGTTAGAGGGTTTATTTGTTGGTGCTACCGTTGAGGAGTTAGATATTTATGACCTACAAAACCAAAAAGACAATGTAATTGATAACGCTGACATTATTTACGTTTACGATAACTTGTTGAAGGGCTCTCGCAATCATCTGCGCTCGTTTGATAAGCAAATCAAAAATAATGGTGGGGTTTATACTCCGGTTTATATTAGCCAAGAGCTATACGACAGTATTATTAACTCTTCAATAGAAAGAAACTAGTATGAAAAGGCGTTCATTATTGCTCGAATTAGATTGCTGTTTCCTCTTGACAGAGGCTAACTTAGCGCTGCGGTTTTGCCAAAAAGAACAGTCGTAAATATTAACAATACTGAAAGTGTTCCATATATCCAGATAAGCCAGTATTGTGATTATTCTCAAATGCAATGAGTTCATCATAACAGTAGCTTGGGCCCTGTTTACACGCGTAACTACTGCCTATGTAACAATGACCACAAAGACCGACACCACAGCGCATCCTGCGCTCAATAGACAGCCAAATATCTGAGCTTTCAAAACCTAAACCTAAGCACATTTTTGCAATATCTTTCATCATCGCTTCAGGTCCACAAGTGAGCAGCATATTAGGCTGGCGATGACATTGACTTAATACAGTAGAAAGATATTGCGTCGGTAGTCCAGAATGGCCCCTATCACCTTGAGTATCGAGTGTTTCAAATACCTTAATTTTTGAATTCCAGCGAGCCCTTTCCTGTTTTAGCACTTGCGACTCTTTGTCTCGAGCAGCATATAAAAGCGTGACCGAAGCAGCTCTACCGGCCTCTATTAAATAATCAATTGCGGTTGAAACTGGCGCTAAACCACATCCACCAGCCACAATTAGCACTTCTTTTTGGTGTATTTGTGCCACTGGCCAACCATTACCATGAGGTCCGTTGTATCCCAAAAGGTCCCCTTTCTTTAAGGTGAATAATTTATCAGTTAATTTTCCTACCTTTCTAATAAGCGCCGTAAAGCGACCTTGATTATCGGGAAGTGAAGTATACGTAAATGGCGCTAATCCTGCGCCTGGAACAGTCAACATAAAAAATTGCCCAATCGCAATAGGCTCTTTATGTGCAAAGCCTTTAGGCTCAAAAGTAAAATGTCGACTGTCTGTTCCATCTTCATAAAAATCGACTATGCGAATAGTTTTCGGAGTTAATTGCAGCATACTTGATCAATCCTTTTCATAACAGAATGGACACCAATTGTGCCTGGGCAAGTTTGCTCACACCGCCCACATCCGACGCAACCATATCGATTAAACTGGGGAAGGTATTCGTCCGAAAACTTATGAAACCAAAACCGTTCTACTCTTTGAGCTGCATTACTACTGGGGTTATGCTGGCTAGCCTCACGCTGAAATGATTCAAATAGGCACGAATCCCAAAGGCGGACTGTTTTTGATTGCGCCGTTCCTGAACGCGCTGTGTTAGCAGCTGGCTCTGGTTCAATAACTTCAAAAGTACTATAACAAGAGCACGTGGGACAAAGGCTTGTGCAACCCGAGCAACTCAAACATCTAACACTCAATTCCTCCCATAATTCAGCCGGAATTGAGTTATCGTTTAGGTACTCAATTGCATTGGTAATATAGCCAAAGTCGGCAAACTTAGAACGTACTTTATGACCTAGTTTGGTTCGCAATTTTAGGTGCTCTTTTTCCGCTTTTTCGAGCTCAATATGCTGCAAGCTATGTGCGCCTTTTTCGCTCGTTGCAACAATAAGCCACTGAGATATATTTGATTGTTCATAAGTGTTCAAACGGCTTACTATCAAATCTGAAGTTTCACTATTAACATGTGGGCCAGCATTCACCTCTGGACAAAAACCGTTTTCACAAGGAGCCTCGCAATCAATGCCAACCAACAGCACACTATTGCGCCTTTTCTGATAGTAAGGGTCGTGTCTGAAAAACTGATCTTGGTATGCGATTGCCGTTAAATCGCAAGCTTGAACTCCCAACAGGACAATGGGTTTAATCTCCGGCTGTATGGTTTCAAAAGTATTTCCATCAAATTTATATAAAGGCTCTTGCTCTGGGAAGAAAAATGCCTTCGGAGAGCTCAGCGGCAAATGAGCATGGCCAAACAAAGGCTCAGTAGCCCCTTCATCTGCTTCAGCCCAATACACTTCATTAGTGCTGCCTTTAGTCAGCTGCACCACTGTGTAATGCTTAGCAAGATGGTTGCTTAATAGGCTTAAATCGTTGAGTAAATAGGCATCGTTAACCATGTTCATTCCTTTGGCTTATTGAACAACTCTGTTTTCTATATTGTTTGATATAGAAGAAGGGTGAGGCGATTGATTGTCTGGCAATGGGACAAGCCTAACTGCACAAACCTTAAGCTCTGGCATTTCAGTTGTAGGGTCCATCGCATCATTTGTTAGTAAGTTAGAAGGTGCCTCTTTAAAATGGTAAGGCATACTCAGCAAGCCCGGCACCAGTTGATCGCTCAAAACAATACGTGTTTCAAGGTAACCTCGCCGAGAAGAAACAGTTACCGCTTGATGGTTTTTTAAGCCAAGATCCACAGCATCTTGAGGGTGAATAAACAGCATCCCGTTTGGTGTCTCTCGCTCAAGTAAAGGCGATTGGCGAGTCATGGAACCACAACCATAATGATAATGCAGTCTTGTCGTCGTAAACCAAAAAGGATACTCAGCATTAGGTTGCTCATCACTGGACACTTGATCAACCGCAATAAGCTTTCCTTTTCCGATGGGAAATACATTAGTGTGTAGCCAACGAGTGCCCATTGGGTGCTCAGCGTTGCATGGCCATTGCAAGCCGTTTCGTTCAGCCAAATGAGCGTAATTCATCCCACTGAACGAGTTAGTCAATTGCGCCATTTCATCAAAGACCTGCTCGCTACTTTGCCAATTCATCAAATTACCTGCGCCCATGGCTTTGGCAAGCGCACAAAGTATTTGCCAATCAACCTTAGCTTCTCCTGGTGGTTCAATGGCTTTATGGATTAGTTGAACTCGGCGTTCGCAGTTTGTGAAGGTTCCTTGTTTTTCAGCAAAACTAGCAGCAGGCAAAATAACGTCTGCCATTTTGGCTGTTTCAGTCATAAACAGCTCCACAACCACCAGCATGTCCATCGCCCTCATGCCCAGTTCAACCTGATTACGATCAGGGTCGGTTACAACAGGATCCTCACCAAAAATAATTAGCCCTCTGAAATTACCATTGCGCGCCTGATTGCTCATTCCAAGTGAGGTTAACCCTGGTGCTTTGGGCACATTAGTGCGCCAAGCACAGCTAAACTTGGCTCGAACTTTTTCATCAGCCACACTTTGATAATCCGGATACACGTTGGGCAAACTTCCCATGTCACAGGCACCCTGCACATTATTTTGCCCGCGCAAGGGATTTATACCCGTGCCTTCCCTACCAATTTGTCCACAAACAAGCGCAAGATTTGATACTGCAATTACATTATTTGTACCACTGATGAATTGCGTAATTCCCATTCCGTAAGCAAGAAAAGCGGCATTTGCTTGGCTATATAGTTTGGCAGCTTCGACTAACTTTTGACCTTCCACCCCAGTCAGTTTTACAACTTTTTCGAGGGAATAATTAGCAACATGTTCTTTCAATGCGTCTACGCCCTCGCAACGGCGCGCAAGAAAGTCACCGTTTTGCCAATTATGCTGAAAGATAATATTCAGTAAACCATTCAACAGCGCGATGTTGCTTCCGATCTTAAGCTGCAGATGCAAATCGGCAATCTGTGCAAGGCGGGTTTGGCGAGGATCGATAACAATAAGTTTAGCACCTCGAAGCTTTGCCCGCATAATGTGCCCGCCAATAATTGCATGATTTTCGGTAGAGTCTGCGCCGATCACCAAAATGACGTCGGCCTTGCTCACGTCATCGATACTGTTTGTCATTGCACCCGAACCTACCGTTTGTTTCAGGCCCACAACTGAAGGGCTATGACAAATTCGCGCGCAATGATCAACGTTATTGGTTTTTAATACGGCCCGAGCAAACTTTTGTGCGGCGTAGTTATCCTCGTTTGTTGCTCTCGCACTGCTAATTATGCCTACAGTTGAAGAGCCACTTTCACTTATAAAGGTGTTTAAATTTTTTGCGATATAGGATAGAGCCTTTTGCCAAGTCACCGTTTCAAATAGCCCATTCTTTTTCATTAACGGTTGAGTTATACGATTATGCTTATTTATCCCAAATGGGGTATTCCACCCCTTGGCGCATAACTTACCTTGGCTAATGGGGTGCGCGCTAATTGGCTTTACAGCGTTTATAGTGCCGTCTTGCACAACGAGGCACATACCACAGCCGACCCCGCAAAATGGACATATGCTATTAACGTGAGTTTGACTCATAAACAGCCCTACTGGTTTATCAATTGACACCTATTACAGTAGACTGTGATAAAAAAAAATTGATGCTTATCAATATTCTGATATTTAAGTGGTTTATCACTTATTACTTCTACTTGAACAAGATGTAAACAACCGCAAACCGTCAAGCAACAATAAAGTACTATTCTTGATAAGAAATTATCACACGATTGCACAGTAGAATGTTTTTGAAATAGTAAATTCAACACAGCGATGTATGGGCTGCATCACACTATTCAGCTAGGATGGTGTTATTAAACAGATACTTCCCAACATTTGGCTGTGTTACACTCCGCACCCCTCGATAATGGCTACTGTTTAGCTCGTTATTTTTGCTATTACATTAGGTAAAATAGGTTATGTCAGATAAATTTTTTTTCATGGGCCGTCAAGATCCTCGCCAGAGTCACATTAAATATGGAAACGATAAAAAGCCAAATACGAAGGCTGGTAGTAAAAAGTACCCGTTAACTTTAATCGTCACTAGTGAAGTCAGAAAGCAAGAAGTTGAGGCGCTAATAGCAGATGCTAACTTGTATGCTGTTATCAACATCGACAATAGCGAAGGCGCGGTTGAGTCAATAGATGAGCTGAGTGCGATTTTAAGCAAAGCTGAGACTGTAACTGTAAACAAAGTTACGCTGCGCAATGATCCGTGTGTTTGTGGTAGTGGTAAAAAATATAAAAAGTGTTGTGGTAAATAGGTACCGTTGAAGTGAGCCAAATCGCGCGGTTACTCAGTGTTGATACGCTTTGATTTATTGGAAGCTAGATTGGGAACGACAGCCATCGCTGCGCCTAGCGTTGGCTTTATACTAATCAATCTTAATAGTGGCAGAATATGCGACGTTATCGCTGTTTTAAATAACTGACGCTGTAAAGTAAGCAGCCACGGTATTGCTCAGTTTACTTCCTTATTTCTTTGATAAATAAGGTGATACACCAGCCCCACAAATACGCCGCCACCCATCAAATTTCCGCAGATAACCAACAATACGTTTTTCATAAAGTCGTAAATCGAAATCACATTCGAGCCGATTTCAACAACAGCAAAGTATTGGATTAGTAAGGTAACAGGGTAGAAATACATGTTTGCCACACTATGCTCAAAACCTGCAGCAACAAACCCAGTAATAGGAAAAATAATCGCAATGATTTTGTCGGTTACTGTTTTTCCAGCCAGCGTCATCCAAACGGCCATACACACCAAAATATTACATAGCACGCCTCTAAAGATGGCCTCCGTAGTAGATAACCCTGTTTTTGCTGCCGCAATATTGATGTACTGTTCAGCAATTGCACCGTCGTTCATAAGCAAATGCCCAGACAAAAAAACGAGCACTGCCATGCCAATCGCCCCGATGAAATTGGCAATACATACCACCAGCCAATTTCTTAAGAGGTCATATAAAGAAATCTTTTTGTCTGCCCATGCCATCACAATTAGGTTATTACCAGTAAACAGTTCTGCACCAGCCACAACCACTAAAATAAGACCGAGACAAAAGGCCAAGCCTCCTAATAGTTGAGCACTGGCAAAGCTTAGGGTGGGGTCTGATTTTACTAAGACATACAGCATACCGCCAAGCCCAATAAAAGCACCGGCTAAGACGCCTAACATTACCAGTGGAATGAAAGCGATTTTTGCTTTTCTTACGCCAACTTCGTCAACTTTAACTGCGATTTGTGCGGGTGAATAGGCACTAAATCCAAAAATATCGTCCATTTTTCCCCCTCTAGCGGAAATCACTGTTCTTAAATGTAGATTAATAACTGCTACTTTTTACTTTCTATATACTCAATCATCGATTGCAACGTATTGACTTGGTCATAATCACTCTCTGAAATTGTGACGCCAGTTTCCAAATTAACCGCTTCAAGTAAGTTCATGAAATCAATAGAATCTAAATCGAGCTCTTCTCTAAAATCTTCATTCGGATCAAGTGACTCAATATCAGCCTCAGGAGCAATTTCCAAAATAAGGCGAGTGATCACTGTTTTTAATGTTTGCTCATTGTTCATATTAGCCTCTCGGGGGTTTGTAAGAGTTTATTGATTTTATTTAATAAACGAGCGCCTGAATGACCATCGCTAACTCGGTGATCTGCGGCCAAACTGATAGTAACAATAGTGGCAGCAACAATAGCGTCATCTATAACCCATGGCATTTTGCGTGATCTACCTAGACCGAAGATAGAAACTTGAGGTGGAAAAATAATATTTTGCATGCTGTCTGCGCCTCTATCCCCAATGCTTGAAATAGTCACGCTGGCCTCTGTTACTTCAGACATCCTCAGGCCTCCTTCTCTTGCTCGAGTTACTTGATCTCTGAGCTTATCCATTAACTCAATTGTACCTAAGCCTTGTGCATCTCGAATTGCAGCAATCATGAGCCCCCCTGTTCGCAAACTAATCGCATGCCCTAAATGCACCGTTTCAGATGGTTGATACTGATCATCGTTATAAAAACCATTAAAAGCAGGGAAATCCACTAACGCGCGAGCAATAGCACAATAAATCATAGCGTTAACTAATACTCGCTTGCTTGGAGGTAAGTCAGCGTTATGCGCACTTAAACAGTCAAGCGCCTTATCTAATGCAACATCAAGTTGTAAATAATAGTGAGGTATCTCGCGTTTTGAACGGCTAACGTTAGCGGCAATGGCTTGGCGCATCATTTCAGCGGGTGTAGACTTAGGTTTTGTGGATTTCGATTTTGCAGACGAATCAACTGTCATGCTAAATGTATCATCAATGTCTTGCAGAATAATCGCGCCGTCAGGGCCCTGTCCATGACTTATTTGACGCCAATTAACACCAAGATCT
Source organism: Glaciecola nitratireducens FR1064 (assembly GCF_000226565.1). Taxonomy (NCBI): domain Bacteria; kingdom Pseudomonadati; phylum Pseudomonadota; class Gammaproteobacteria; order Alteromonadales; family Alteromonadaceae; genus Brumicola; species Brumicola nitratireducens. Next base: position 3,174,950 of record NC_016041.1, read on the forward strand.
GCTGCACGTTTTCTCGCCGCTGGAGAAATAGCTAGGGGTTTATCTGTTTCTATTATTTCGTTTTGTTGGCTTAATTTGCTGTCAGTTTCAACGCGCTGACTCTTTGTGTTCAGTTCTCGTTCCTTAGGCAATGCCTTATTTTGTGATGCTGTATCGAGATTCGTTTTAAGATTCTCAGATGTATCACTACTTGGTTTTTCTATAACATTTGTGTTTTCATCATTTTCACTAAGCAACCGTAACTGAGCGATAGGAGCGCCAATATTAAGTTCTTCACCTTCTGAGGCCGACAGAGAATCAATGACACCATCGTCAAACACCTCCATATCTATAAGCCCTTTCATGGTTTCGATGGTTGCAACGATATCTCCCTTTGACACATTATCACCGACTTTCACATGCCATTGTGCAAGGGTGCCTGTAGCCATATCTGAGCCAAAAGAAGGCATAGTAAGTGTTTTCATGATACGGTTTCTTTGTTTAATAAACCCAGTACTGCATTAACAATCTTTTCAACTTGCGGTGTTACTGCGTCCTCTAAATGTTTAGGATAGGGAATAGGCACCTCTTCACTGCACACCCGTATTGGCGGTGCATCAAGTGACCAAAAACAGTTTTCAGCAACTAACGCGCATAATTCGCCCGCTAAACTGCCCGTACGCCACCCCTCGTCGACCACCAGTAAACGATGGGTTTTGTTGACTGATTCGAATATGGTTTTTGTATCCAGAGGTCTTAAGCTTCTTAAATCTATGACTTCAACGCTGACATCTTGTTGTGCTAATTGACGGGCAGCTTCTAAGGCTTTTGGTAGTGAACCGCCATAGGTCACTAAGCTAATGTCTTCACCTGATTGCCGAACTAGTGCGCTATGCATATCAGGGCAATCCTCTGGTGCAGGATTGATGTCTGATTCGTTATAAAGCATAACGTGTTCGAAAAATATCACCGGATTCGGATCTTTTAACGCCATACTCAGCATATAGCGCGCGTCAGCCACTGTGGCAGGTGCTAATACCTTGATCCCTGGAACATGTGCGTACCAATTTTCAAGACTATGGGAATGCTGAGCGGCAAGTTGTTTTCCTGCCCCAGTAGCCATTCGAATCACGATGGGAATACTGATTTGATTGCCTGACATGTGACGTATTGTAGCGGCATTATTCACAATTTGATCCAGCGCGAGTAAACTGAAATTAACGGTCATAATTTCGACAATAGGCCGCATTCCACCTATTGCAGCACCAATGCCCGCACCAACGAATCCAGATTCGGAGAGAGGCGTATCGACAATACGATCTGGCCCAAAAGTTTCAGATAAGCCCTTGGACACCGCATAACATCCGCCGTAATTACCCACATCTTCGCCCAATAAAAACACACGTTCATCTGCGTTCATAGCTTCTTCGATAGCTAATCTAAGCGCTTCTCTATAGCTTAACTGTTGTTCGTTCAAGAGTTTTCCTCCGCATAAACACCAAGGTATAAGTCTCTTACATCTTCAAGCTCGGACTGTTCGGCGAAAGCGATAGCTTGGTTTATTTCATCAGCAACTTCATCTTCAATTTGACTCAATTCATCCGCAGCCAGCTTTCCATTCGCTTCTAGCCAACGTTTTAATTTTATAATCGGCCCTTTGCTTTTCCACTGCTCCACTTCATCCGCATCGCGATATAATTGTGTATCAAACATAGAGTGGCCGCGGAAGCGATAGGTATTGCACTCTAATAAACATGGCCCTTCACCATTTCTAATACGGTGACAGTACTGACTTGCTGCTGACTCAACCTCTACCACATTCATGCCGTCAACCGCATGCGCTGCTAAGCCATAGCTTTGTGCTTTACGAAAAATATGCTGTTGGGATTCTGAAATAGCTAAGGCAGTACCCATCGCATAACCATTGTTTTCACATACAAATAGAATTGGTAATTGCCACAATTTTGCTAAATTGAGACTTTCATGAAACTCACCTTCCGCCACGGCTCCTTCACCAAAAAAACAGGCAACAACATTGTTTTTATTTTGCATTTTATTGGCTAAGGCTAAACCAACAGCCAGTGGCAAGGCTCCAGCAACAATGGCATTACCTCCATAAAACTGCTTTTCAACATCAAAAATATGCATTGAACCACCACGGCCTCGGCTGCTGCCGGTTATCTTGCCAAACATTTCTGACATCACCTTATTCATACTTAAGCCTCTCGCGATGGCATGACCATGCTCACGATAAGTCCCAAACACAGCGTCCTCGGGCTTCAACGCTTGCATGACCCCCACCGCAACAGCCTCCTCCCCAATATACAAATGTAAAAAGCCTCGAATCTTCTCTTGTGTATATAATTCGGCGCACTTTTCTTCAAATCGGCGGATCCTCAACATCTGCTTAAAAAGGAACTTAATATGCGCTATGTCCATGTGTATCTTGTTGTTTTCAGTGTGCATAATCTTTGTACTCTGACTCATCGTTATTTTGTTAGCGATTTATATTGAGCTACTTTAGTCACTTTCTAGTGTAGAAATATCTCCCTCAGGAAGACCGAGCTCTCGGGCCTTTAACAATCTGCGCATTATTTTTCCGCTGCGCGTTTTTGGCAGGTTTTGTTTCACGCTAATCTCTCTGGGAGCGAGTGCGGAGCCTAATTTTTTGCGGGCATGAGCCATGATGCTTTTACGTAAAGCGGGATCATCTTCATAGCCGTCTTTGAGAGCAATGAATGCTTTTACTAATTCACCTGCAATGGCATCAGGAACACCAACTACGCCAGCCTCTGCCACCGCAGGGTGTTCAAGCAAAACACTTTCTATTTCGAACGGGCCGATTAAATGCCCCGAAGATTTAATCAAATCTGAACGACGACCCACGAACCAAAAATAACCATCTTGGTCTTTGTATGCTAAGTCACCACTTAGATACCAATCGCCGTTAAAACACGCTTGATAGCGTTTACTTTCATGCAGGTAATCGCGAAACATAGAGGGCCAACCTTTTTTGAATGCTAACTCCCCAGTTTCGTTAGGTTTGCTGAGTTCAACCAAATGCCCCTGTTCATCTACTCTAACAATACCAGCTTGGATGCCAGGCAACGGCCGTCCCATCGACCCTGGCCTCACATCTTCACTCATAAAATTTGCAAGCATGATGCCGCCGGTTTCAGTTTGCCACCAGTTGTCATGGAATACGTTACCTAGGTGCTTCTGACTCCACACCACAGCTTCAGGATTAAGCGGTTCTCCGACGCTCGCCAAGAAGCGTAAAGCAGATAGGTCATATTGTTCACACAGCTCGTTGCCCGCTTTCATTAACATGCGAATGGCTGTTGGTGCGGTATACCAAATATTGACATGTTCTTGCTCTAATATGCTGTACCAACGATTGGCGTCATATTCAGCATTATCAACGATTAATGTTGCCCGGTTGCATAGGGGCGAAATTACCCCATAAGATATTCCGGTAACCCAGCCGGGGTCGGCGGTGCACCAATAAACATCTTGAGGGTGGATATCTAACGCGTAATACCCTGAATACTTGTGATATATGACAGCGTCATGTACATGCACAACGGCTTTTGGTGTCCCAGTGGTACCGCTAGTAAAATGTATTAGTGCCTTATCTTCAGGGTCGGTTGCGTATATATTGAATAGATCGCTTTGTGTTTCTAAAGTTTGGTCTAAGTCGATGCAGTCACTTGGGCATTCTCCCTCGCATTCATACAGTAATACCGTTTTTAAACTCGGGCATTCGTTGCGCCACGCAGCTATTTTCTTCTTATAAAGCTTGCCACTCGTGAGCAATGCGACAGCTCCACCTATGGTCATTCTGGCTTTTATCGGTTCTGAACCAAAGGCTGAAAACAAAGGACTAAATACAACTGCCGATTTTAAACAACCGATAACCGCGGCATATAAAATAGGAGTACGATCGGTCAAGCTACAAAGTAAATCCCCTTTCTCAACGTTCACACTTTTCAAAAGGTTTGCGAAACGATTGCTCATTTGCTGCAGCTGGGTATATGAAAGTGCTTTACGCGTTTTTTTTTGGTCTAAGAAGATTAGCGCTTCTTGACTTCCAAATCCGTCGTCAACATGTCGGTCTGCGGCTTCATAGCCCATATTGATGCCGCCTTTATATCCTCTAATCATTGCTTTGGCTTTATGCCATTTAAAATTGTCATAGCTGTGCTGATAACTGAGCATATTAGCTGGTCTATGCGTTTTATTTACGTCTTTTTTAATTGGGGCGTAACCCATGTCAGCTCCCTTGCATCTAATTGCGAAAACACTCAACGTAGACTAATTAAGTCCGACCTTTCAGACTTGATCTGCGTCAAAAATGAAGATGATAGATATTAATAGCATTGACTTGGACAATGAGTCGCATAGCAGACATCAGCAGAATAACTAATGGCTATTCAGCGCAAGTAACACCATCTTTAAATAGTACTTTTTATTTAAAATTTACAAACATCGAAGATTTTGACCTATATCAAAACAAGCTCATCAGTAAGAGGCAGACTGACTTGCGTATCATTAGTTGACTAGTCTTTTTCAGCAGGTTTCAGGAGAGCAAGCATGAGCACAAAAATATCGTTGATAGTGAAAAGCATCATTTTACTAATGTGGACGTCAATTTTATTTTCTTGCGCGTCAACACCAAAGATTCACAGCTTGGTTGACGACAGAGTCCAATTCAATAAGTATCAAACCTACACTTTCCATCCGAGTGTAAGTGTCGAAGGCGACAACTACGATAGTATGTCCTCACGGTATATAAAATTAGCAATACAAAATGAAATGCAAAAGAAAGGCTTTAGGCAAGCAGAAGACGCAGATTTATGGGTTAATTTTAATGTATATGTGCACGACAAATTAACGGTCGACACTAGCCCATCGATATCACTGTATTATGGTTTTCGACGAGATTATGGCGTTTGGGGCAATTACCCAATGTTACAAGAACGCATACAACAATATACTGAAGGCACACTCAACATAGATTTAATTGATAGAAAAACTAATCTATTGCTTTGGGAAGGCGTTGCCATTGGCAAAGTAACAAGCCGTACCTATGACAATCTTGAATTTAAAATTAACGAAGCGGTGAAATTGATGTTTGAAACCTTGCCTAAGGATTAGTCAATGCCAATTTGTAATTGGCGCATCGAAGACTCATTTTATTATTGAGTCGAGATACCTCTTTAGAAACACATTTTACTGATGGCTGTTGCGCACGTTTCGTTGCTGCCTAATTAAGTTCGTTAAACAAGAAACACCTTTGAAGCAGGCTGAACAAGAGGTTAAACAAGACACACCTAATTCGTGAAAAATTAAGCATGAGCTAAACAAAGACACACCTTGTCAGTGTATTTTGTAAATATAATTTAAGGGGTTAAACATCAGAGTATGAGACATAAAGCATAATATTCTCAGACTCGATATTGTTCTCTACAAGCCCCCCAAGAAATCTAAAGCCCAATTTTTCTAACAAAGAAATAGATTGCTTGTTTTGCTTCAAAACTGTTGCATAAAGCTTTTCAACATTTAAATGATCAAAAGCATATGTTTTGAAGAAGGTAGCTGCTTCGATGCCGTAGCCTAAACCTCGATACTTACGAATGAATGCGTAACCAATATCTATGGAATCTAGGTATTCTCTTTTAAGTAAACCGCAGAGGCCTATAGGTGTGTCTTTGTTTGTGTTCTCCCCTAATAAATCATTTGATGCCAAACAACAAACTCTCAATCCAAGGCTGTCCAACGGCTGCTTCGCATTCAAACTCTCATTTATGAACTGAACGGCGTCTTGTTGATTACTTACCTTTCTATCACCGATATATTTAAGCCAATCCGGCTCATTAACCAAATCAAAAATGAAAGCAGCATCAGACTCATTAGGCTTTCGATAGTATAACCTTTGGGAGCTCATCATCATTTGCTGTTCAATTGTAATTGGTCAAAAATTTCACTTTCGAACTTGTCTACAGAGGCCGCTCGTGGATATTTTGGCTTCGAGCGATCATTTTGCTTGTACTCACTCGGCCAATGCTTTGTGGTCGCAACAAACCGCTTTACCTCTTCAATTCCACCAACCTCGAAACAACCGGTTAAGCACGTATCAATATAACTAGAATTCACTGGAAATTCGTCGGACGGTAATTTAAGTTCAAGCGTTTCACACACATACACATTGCAATTGGATAGCATATCTAACATCGAATCACTCAGTACAGGCAAGAACGCTAGTTGTTCAAGTCTTATTTTAGAAAAACGATAGTCTTGTTCTCGCTTGAGCAGTTGCTCATCGATATCAGTGCAGAATACTTGACCATTGAAATGACTTCGGCTGTTTTGGTAGGCTCCAACGTATGTTTGCTCTTCTTCAGTCGACCTAGTAACCCACCCTCGCTCCCATCCGCTGACAGTGACCGGAAGAGGAAGTGACTTAATATTGCTATAAAGTTCACGACTTTTTTGACTGAGAAGACTGCCATACCCCACGACTATATGAGGTGTGTCTTTGTTTGAGTTTTTCAGCTGCTCAAACCAAGCTTCAATATTTATATTATTTTGCATTAACGCTCGTTTTACTAACTAAGATTCATTAAAGAGATGCAAAGTCGAAGGTTAACACTTCGCTTATGTGCTTTTTGCCTAGAGCCAACATTATTAAACGATCGATTCCTAACGCGACACCTGAGCATGCTGGTAATCCAAATTCTAGGGCATCCAAAAATTTCGTGTCCTCAGGCTTTATTTCTAAACCACATTCTTTCCTTTGCTCATTGTCCGCAGTGAATCTAGCCTTTTGCTCTTTGACATCGGTGAGCTCTTCGAAGCCGTTTGCTAACTCAATTCCTTTGTAATAAATTTCAAACCGAAGTGATAACCAAGGGTCAACGGGATCAATTTTAGCTAAGGATGCTTGGCTAGCTGGAAAATGCGTCACCGCGACGGGTCTGTCTAAGCCAATTTTACTTTCAATTTCTTCACAAAATAAAAGCTGTAAAAGCATGTTTCTTTGAGTTTGAGAAAGCGTTTCTTTAAATTCTGTAGGAACAATATTCTCAAAACCGCATTGTTTGCATATAGAAACCAATTTCAAGTCAGAATCATTTTTTATATCTAAATCTAAGTGCACTGCAAATAGCTCGCGATAGCTTATTTTTTCGCAAACAGGTGTGTCCAAGACGAGCTTTAAAATAGAATCTACATCTTCAATTAGCTCATGCATAGAATAGTCTAATCGATACCATTCAAGCATAGTAAACTCAGGATTGTGGAACCGACCCACTTCATCGTCCCTGAAGCATTTTGTAATTTGATAAATACTGGGGAAACCAGCCGATAGCATACGTTTCATGTAGTATTCGGGCGAGGTTTGTAAAAACAGGTGTGTCTTTTCAACCGACTGTGGATTCGTATGGATGGTTTTCATTGCCTCCAAATGGACGTCGGTCACGGTTGATGGTGAAATAGTTGGCGTTTCAACTTCTAAAACATTCTGATTTACAAAATAATTCCTAATTTTGCTTAAAATTTGAGCTCGTTTGACAATGCTGTCGATGGAACCTGATGGTTGCCATTGATGTAAAATAGTCATAAAAAAACAAACAGGGTTGTCGCTTGCGCTACAACCCCTTTAATTAGCTTATTTTTGTGCACGTGAGGCATATTCGCCACTTCGAGTATCAACTCTGATGGTTTCACCTGTTTGTACAAATAACGGAACTCGAACTACGGCTCCGGTTGCCAGTGTTGCTGGTTTACCACCCGTACCAGCAGTGTCGCCTTTTAAACCAGGGTCTGTTTCTGTAATTTCTAACTCAACAAAGTTAGGAGGAGTAACAACGATAGGAGTGCCGTTCCACAGTGTTATAGTGCACGTATCGTTTTCGACTAACCATTTTATGCTGTCACCTAATGCTTTTTCATCAGCGGCAATTTGCTCAAATGTCTCATTGTTCATAAAATGCCAAAATTCACCATCCGTGTAGAGATAGGAAAGCTCAGTATCCATAACATCAGCGCCTTCAACTGAGTCTCCAGACCGAAAGGTTTTTTCTAGCACTTTGTTTGAAATTAGTTTACGAATTTTAACTCGGCTGAAAGCTTGTCCTTTCCCTGGTTTTACATATTCATTCTCAAGAATGTTGCAAGGTTCGCCGTCGAGCATTATCTTTAAGCCCGCTTTGAACTCGTTTGTACTGAAATGAGCCATAGTTCCTCTAAAATTTACGTTGTGAGCATATTTGTGAAACGAATAATACCTAAAAATAGCATTGCTGTAGAGTCAAACTGGCAAAAAGAATTAGCAAACTGCTTTACGACCCTAGAGTCGTTACTAGAATTTTTGAATTTAGACCCCCAAATAGCCAATAAACATAGCTCTGCGAGAAAATTATTTCCAATGAAGGTTCCTGGACATTTTGCTAATTTAATGAAGAAAAACGACATAAATGATCCCCTGTTGCTTCAAGTACTTCCGCAAAATGTTGAATACAAAGACACACCTGGTTTCGTAAAAGACCCATTGCAGGAGCATGAAAACACGACAAAAGGCCTATTACATAAATACGAAAATAGAGTATTGCTCATAGTAAAAAGTGGTTGCGCTGTAAACTGTCGCTATTGCTTTAGACGCGAATTCCCTTATGAAGAAAACGCTGTTAACAAACGTGAATTAGAAAACGCGATTGCTTACATTAGGCAAAACAATAAAATCATTGAAGTGATTTTGTCTGGCGGCGATCCATTGATGGCAAAAGATGATCATCTAAAGTGGTTAGTTACTAAATTGGAAGAAATTCCTCATGTTGTGAGACTCCGTGTCCACACGAGACTTCCAGTTGTTATCCCTTCTAGGATAAACGAGGATTTTATCGATTGGTTCGCAAACTGCCGATTTCAGAAAGTGCTTGTATTACATACAAATCACGCGAATGAGATAAGCCCTGAGTTAGCTATTGCATGCACAAAAATGCGTTCAGCGGGAATTACGTTACTAAATCAGGCAGTACTTTTAAAAGGAATAAACGATAATTCGAAAGAACAGATTGCCTTGAGTGAATCTCTTTTTAATCTTGGCGTGTTGCCATACTATTTGCATTTACTAGACAAAGTAAGAGGGGCTGCTCACTTTGATGTTGAGGTCAAGTCAGCGCAGATTCTAATGCGAGAACTAATAAAGCGCTTGCCGGGATATCTTGTCCCTAAACTAGTCACTGAGATTGGAGGACAACCCAGCAAGACGCCGATAGACTTGAATTTACAACCTTCATCAAGCACTACATTAGGCATAAGTGTTGATATTAGAACCTAAACCGGGGGTAGATGAAGATTTGGGTACGTCAGCTGCCTCAAGCAGTTGAAGCGCGGCCTGACCATCTTGCTGTTGCATGCTTTTAGCTAGCTGAGCAGACTTGATCTCCAACGCACCGGATACAGCTGAGGCACTAGAGCCTGAAATATCCATACCATTTCCTTTTATTACTTGTAGCTATGTCAAAAAGTGGGCAGAATTGCGCACTTCATTTCATTATCGGCACTTCAGCCACTTTCTTGAGCATAATTTTAGGAGATTCTCGTGCAACAGGTATTAACAAAAATAACTGAGAACATGCAAATAATATATAGGAAGGCGATAGATGCAGATTCGGCACTAGATAACTTACAACGCTCAGGTAAAGCTAAATTTTCTGTTATTTTCGTTGAAGACAGCGGGTTTACTACCAGAAGTAAACGCTTTGGCCCATATGTCGATGAACTAGCAAAGGACATAACATCCCTTCAAATCGATGATGCCGATATCAAAGAAGACATTGCCACTGTAGTGAAAAAGATGGAACTTTTGCTCTTAACTATTGGTAAATTAAAAGTCACTCTTTAGTTTATTTTGTTTAATAGGACACACCTATTTTGTTTTCCTTCTTAAGTTTTAATCTCTTTAATCTTTAACCTGATTAACAGGTGTGTCTTAGTTCTATTCAGTGTCTAGCTGATGAACTGAATACTGATAGGTGTGTCTTTATTCTACTGATAGGTGTGTCTTTATTCTACTGATAGGTGTGTCTATATTCTATTTCTATTTATTTATTCTACTGTTTATTCTAAATTCTTTATCTTTTTCTAAGCGCAAAACTGTACGTTAAGTCAGCTATTAATTTCCAAATAATCGAATACCCTATATTTATAATACATATGGGGAAAATCCTAATGCCAATTGCGCGAAGCAAGCAAATAATATTATCACAAACCTCTTATTATCATTGTATGAGTCGGTGTGTTCGTAGAGCATTTCTATGCGGTTATGACAAATTAACAGGCAGTAATTTCGAACATCGACGGGAGTGGTTCGAAAAGCGTTTGAAAAAGCTCTCCTCCGCCTTTTCAATCGACGTGTGCGCTTATGCAATTATGCACAATCATAATCACTTGGTTTTACATGTTGACACCGAAAGAGCAAAAACCTGGAGTGACATTGAGGTTATTCAACGTTGGCATTCAATCCACCCGAACAAAACAATCACAGCAATGTATCTCGATACAAAACAAAGAGGAACACTAAGTCCAATTCAATTATCTACGGTTCGAAAAATCGCTAAAATTTATAGGGAAAGGCTAACAAGCATTAGTTACTTTATGAAAGCATTGAATCAATATATTGCACTCAAGGCGAATCGCGAGGACCATTGCTCAGGGCGTTTCTGGGAGTCACGATTCAAATCTCAAGCTCTACTAGATGATCGCGCGATCCTCTCGTGCATGATTTATGTCGATTTGAACCCAATAAGAGCTGGCATTGCTACGACACTTGAAAACTCGCATTATACTAGTATAAAAAAACGACTCAAAAGCATAAAGCTTGGCAAACAACCTAGCGAACTTCGTTGTCTAAAAACACAGTTTGAAAGAAGCGCAAACTCCATAAATATCGAGCTATCCTGCTATATCGAGCTGCTCCGTCAGACTGCAACTAGATTGAAGAATAATCGACAAGTGAATTCACCAGACATGAAAATTGAATCCAATTTATTAAGACAACTTGGCATTGAAGAGAAAAACTGGCTTATACTCTCATCGCATATCGAGGAGGAATTTAGCTATGTAGTTGGCTCCGTCGTCTGTATGGAAAAATATAAGAAGAAAGTGAATCAAAAAAAACTCAAAGGAATATCGACCGCGTTACGACTGTTTCAGTGAATTGTTTATAGATTAGACATCACACCAATGGGTAACTCTCCCATTCGCTTTTCAATTTCTTCGACTACTTTTAAGTACTCTTTACTTTCGATGTTCGTGTATTTTTGTCGAAATTTTGATTTATCCATTCCTTCATCTAAACCCTCGATACTTGGGAAGAATAGAAATTCATTTGCTCCAGACGACATAATATCTTGGATTTTCTCAGCTGTTCTCGGATCAACAGCCAAAGCCGCGAAATTGGCGCCAGCCATATCAGCAGCCAAATCAATAAAGCTATACCCAGAGCCTCCTTTTCCTCTATCCATCAGCTCTTTGAACTCACCAACGGCAACACTTATACCTTGCTCTGATAGTAGTTTAATTGCGGCAGAAAATATAAAGTGCAGGCTTAAATCCTGTCTATTTGCTAAAACAGGCTTTTGTCGCACAGTTGGGATCGGATCCACAGCGAAAGAAAGATCACCAAACAACGTTGAAAATCTTCTGTGTCCTGCATAGATAGCCAACGCCATAATAGCTGCCTCATTTTCTAAGGTCGCCGAGTTTGAATTTCCTTGAGGATCCTTGGCACTCATTGCTTTTGCTTCTAGCATGACTTTATGCAAATAATAACTAAGAGATGTGTCTTTGTTTTGTTGCACATCTTTGTTTTGCACATTAAGAGCATCAGGTGAAGGTAGGCTATCAAGTACCCTGAGGTAGTGTGCTGTTTTTATCTTCAATAATTGCATCTCATTGCCATCGCCTGAGGTCTTTATATTTTTTAATTCTCTGAGTAATGAGTCCAATGGATTTAGACTAACGATGACTTGATTAGGTGATATTTCGGTTTTAGCCACAAGTTGAATCGCTTTACTCGCAACTTCACTATTCGTATAAGAGTTTGCCAGTGCTTCAGCCCATTTCAATGCCCAACCGCCGGGGATCGTGACACTACCTATAGAAACGCTTTCAACATTCAAGCGACTGTCTTGAACGACTTTAATCGAAAAATTGACGTACGATGAAAAAAAGTAGCTCGGCAGTTGATACGACACCATGATTTTGGCATTTAGCGCTGCCAACTTGAGTTCACTACTTACATTAGGTAAAGCACGTTGGGTGAAACCCAGCAGACTCTCAGCCTGAGAATACGAGATATCAATTTGCTGAGATTGATATCTATTTCTGAAACTTTTCCGAAGCTGCCCAATTAATGTTGATACGTTCTCTGCGTTTTCGACTTGCACGTGCGCATTTTTAGAAACCGTTGGAGATAAGTCGATTAATAGAACAATAAACAGAAAAAATAAACCAACAAAAGCAAAAGCGGTAACTTTGATAAATCGATTCATTATTAATCCACATTTTGCTCGTATATAGGCACTATTCCACTACCGCCAAATTTCCTTTACTTTCCAACCATGCTTTCCTATCAGGGGAACGTTTCTTCGAAAGAAGCATGTCCATTAGTTCAAGCATTTCGACAGCATCATGGCTCGTCAACTGCACTAAGCGACGGGTATTAGGATCCATGGTAGTTTCCCTGAGCTGAAGTGGATTCATTTCACCTAGACCTTTAAATCGCTGCACATTGACTTTCCCGCGCTTTTTCTCTGCAACGATCCTATCCAAAATTCCTTTTCGCTCACTTTCATCTAGCGCATAGTAAACTTCTTTACCGATATCTATCCGGAAAAGCGGTGGCATCGCAACATAAACATGCCCTTGATCGACTAATGTTCTGAAGTGTTTTACAAACAACGCACACAGTAACGTCGCAATGTGTAATCCATCTGAGTCAGCGTCGGCAAGAATACATATCTTGCCATATCGTAAGCCCGATAAATCGTCAGAATCTGGATCAATTCCTAGGGCTACAGATATATCATGGATTTCTTGTGATGCTAAAACTTGAGAAGAGTCGACTTCCCAACTATTTAGTATTTTACCTCTTAGTGGCATTATCGCTTGAAATTCTCTATCGCGAGCCTGCTTTGCAGAGCCTCCCGCAGAGTCACCTTCCACCAAAAACAATTCTGAATAATTAATATCTTGAGATGAGCAATCAGTCAACTTTCCAGGCAGCGCCGGACCTTGTGTAACCTTCTTTCTAGCCACTTTTTTGCTTTGACGTAAACGTCGCTGAGCGTTGTTGATGCACATATCAGCAAGTAATTCGGCAACATCAGTGTGTTGATTCAACCACAAACTAAATGAATCTTTAACAACGCCAGAAACAAACGCTGACGCTTGGCGAGAGGATAGCCTTTCTTTTGTTTGCCCCGCAAACTGTGGGTCATGCATTTTTGTCGAGAGAATATAGCTGCAGCGGTCCCATATATCATCGGCGGTAATCTTAACGCCTCTCGGAAGCAAGTTACGGAACTCACAAAACTCACGCATGGAGTCTAACAGCCCCTGTCTCAAACCATTTACATGAGTTCCTCCTTGCGCAGTAGGAATCAGGTTTACATAACTTTCAGTAATCATTTCACCGCCTTCAGGCTGCCACATGACAGCCCAATCGGCAGCCTCACCATTGCCAGAAAACTGCCCAACAAAAGGAGCATCGCTTGGTAAGGTAATGAAGTCCTTTATTGATTGGTATAAATAGTCTCGTAAACCATCTTCGTAATACCACTCAGTTGTTTCTTTAGAAATCTTGTCGTCGAAGCGTATTTTTAAACCTGGGCAAAGCACCGCTTTTGCGCGTAAAACATGCAGAAGCTTAGTTACAGAGAATTTTGAAGAGTCAAAATACTTGGGATCTGGCCAAAAATGAACGCTTGTACCGGTATTTCGCTTACCGCAAGTATCGACAATGGAGAGTTCGTCAACTTTGTCTCCATTCTCAAACGTCATCTGATAAACGTTGCCATTGCGGCGAATGCTAACGAGTACTCTGGTTGATAATGCGTTTACAACCGAAATACCTACGCCGTGCAGGCCGCCAGAATATTCGTAGTTTTTATTCGAGAACTTACCACCTGCATGCAGCTTGGTCATAATCAATTCGACACCGGAAATTTTTTCTTCAGGGTGAATGTCAACCGGCATACCACGACCGTCATCTATAACTTCCAAGGACTGATCTTCGTGCAATATTACTTTTATAGAGGACGCGTGGCCAGCAAGAGCCTCATCAACACTGTTATCTATAACCTCTTGACTCAGGTGGTTCGGCCGAGTGGTATCGGTATACATTCCAGGGCGGCGTTTTACCGGATCTAAGCCATTTAAGACTTCAATAGCATCAGAATTATATTGTGTTGACATGATCTCTAGCTTAGGTTTTTTCTCAAATCGATGCGGATGATATTAGCAAGGCTGAAGCTGTTGAGCAATGAAGGTTTTAGCTAATTTCGTTAGTACAAAAAACTGCCTACAAAGACACACCTGTTTTGATGTTAAAGAGGAAATCTCAATTAGCTAAGGGGTTAAGAATCTAATAATGTCTGCTAAATGATTTTCCAGCCCAACGAATGAGTGGTCTCCACCGTCTTCGACTATACAACAATCACTTCCGTATTTGTCTTCCGCCAACTGATAGTCGAGTGTCTCATCACCCTTCTGCAAATAAACCAGATAGCTAGCGTCATTTTTCTTGGTCTGTCTATACAAATTGAGTAGCTGCTTAACGTTACTTTCATCAATCGTAAAAACTTCTCCAGTATATGGATTGCTATGCTCTCCAAAATAATCTTTTAGCAGCTTAAAGGGCTCCACCGCTGGATTGATCAGCACCGCTTTGCCACCGTGTTTTTCTATAAAATACGTGGCTAAGAACCCACCCATCGAGCTACCGATGAATCGAAGATTGCTTATAGGTGTGTCTTTATTGTGCGTTCCGTGGTTAACACCAGAATCAAAAATCGAGGAAATCAGTTGCTCAATAACCTCTGTGGCTTCCAAAGGACTTCCAGGTAAGGTAGGAGTATGTAGCTTTATATTTGAATGATTCTTTAAAACGTAATCTTTAACTAACTGAGCTTTAGCAGACTTTGGTGAGCTCAAAAATCCATGTAAGTAGATAATGTGTTCCATTCAGTTTCCTAGATTTTAAGAGCTGGTTGAAATTTGCATTTCACGCTGCTCTAAACAAAAGTGCAGCCACTCAGCCAAAAACACATTTACCATTTGCTTTTCATTTCGCATATGCATGTTCAAATTAGGATACTCATAACTTGGCTGCAATTTTGAGACCCTTTGACAGCTCAACACTTCAGCAACTTTTGCATCATGATATAACCTTATCTCCATTGATGGTCTCAAAAAGCTCGGCGTGTTGTTCGCCACCTGCGACATCATTATTGTGCTTGTATATCGGGCGGAGTCTAAGATTTTTATATTGTATTTCAACTGCTCACTAATTTTAAATTCGTAACTTAGATCCTCTGAATCGCAATCAGGAAGAAGCTTTAGAGCGCATGCATAGTTATTCTCACAGGTTGCAAGAATACTGGGTAAATGCGGTACGTACTTCTTTTTCAACGTTGTTTCCTCACTCTTATTCATAATATTCTTTCGGCTGATTTTGCGATTCAATGAAATATTATCGCTTATCGCTTCAGAACTTGAAGATATTGTAACAAATAGATGTGTCCTGGTTAGAGATAATTTTTTCTCACCAACACTAAACCGGTGTGTCCTAGATGCAGGCAATCGTTGCATCAATTTCGCTAAACAGGTGTGTCTTAGTTCCAGCTAGCCAACAGCTTTTGTTTATTCAAGAAAAACCACTGGAGCGCTATAATTGCGGCTGCGTTGTCAATTTTTCCGTTGTCCAACCATTCTCTTGCTTCCGATTCTTTCACTCTATGCACCATGATATCTTCTGATTCAGATGCCAAGCCATGTACCCCTCTCGCAAGCGTTGCATCGGTCTTCGCCGTGTATATATGGAGCCGTTCAGTGGTCCCGCCAGGGCTCGACAAGTACGTTAGTGCTTTTTGCAAACCAGTTAGCGTTATGCCAGCTTCTTCAAAAGATTCACGATGACACACCTCATCGGGATCTTCATTCGGTTCAATCATTCCCGCTATAACTTCAAACAACCACGGTGAATCACTTGTCGCCATCGCACCTAATCTGAACTGTTCGATTAATACAAACTCCTGAGTATTAGGATCATAAGGCAAAACGGCCACTGCATGACCTCTTTCAAACATTTCTCGCGATAGAACCCTGCTCCACGTTCCGTCAAATAATTTGTGCTGAACTTGGATGCGCTTCATTTCAAAGAAACCTTTGAAAACTGTCTCCTCATTCAGTACTTTTGCATCTTCATTGCTATATTGTAATGACTTCATCATGATCCTCTTTGGGAGTTTGAAACTAAATTATACGATACGCATCTGAAATACAGCATAAAAATCACATTCTGTTACACTTAGTGGGTATATGTAACAACCATTCGTTATGTTTGCAGAAGTGAATGGCGTACAATTAACCTAACTGAAAAGCTAAATATAAAAAATACTATTTTTAAGGTCATTTTATGAAGAAAACGCTACTTTCACTATTTATCGGTTTTAGTCTCACCGCACCGGTACTAGCAGACGATTTATCTCAAGTTTATCAACTTGCATTACAAAATGATCCTATAATTAATAGAGCGAAAGCTGATAAAGAATTAGCTTACAGCGGAATAGCCTTGAGCAGAGCCAATTTACTTCCACAGATATCAGGCTCAGTTTCTTATTCCTTGAATTCTGGTGACCAAGTTTTCACAACTGAAAATGGTTTTGGGACCATTAATTCTGAATCCGATACGCTCAGCATGGGGCTAGATCTTCGCATGTCTATCTACGACCATGCAAACTGGGTAGGAATGGACAGAGCAGAAAAGGTTGCACAGCAAGGCGATGCAAATTTAGCGTCCGCACTGCAATCATTAATAGTTCGAGTAACTAATGCTTATCTTGCAGTGTTAAGAGAGCAGGACAGCGTTGAGTTTGTGAAAGCTGAATTACGTGCAATTGAGCGTCAGTTAGAACAAACCAAGCAACGTTTTGAAGTTGGTTTGACCGCCATTACGGATGTTCACGAAGCGCAAGCTAACTTTGACAATACCGTAGCTCGTCAAATCAGAGCTGAAAATCAATTAGAATTGCGTTTGGAAGAGCTAAGAGAGATTACCGGTAAATATCACAGTGGAATTTCTATTTTAGACACAAACCTATTTACTGCCACACAGCCTACTCCAGCGAACGTTGAGGACTGGTTGAAGCTAGCCGAAGATGCTAATTTTGATTTGCTAATACAGCGTTTCGCAAAAGATATAGCTATGGAAGATATAGCATCAGCTAAAGCAGGCCACTACCCTACTTTAGACTTTTCAGCCTCGTTAAGCAGAGTTGATAGAACCACAGAAGTTCAGGGCAGTGACCCGCGTGACTTTCCAACTTTGAATAGTCAGTCGCTAGGCTTAAGTTTAAGTGTTCCAATTTACCAAGGTGGCCGTGTAAGCACCAGCACAGATCAAGCACGCAGTCGCTACGTGATAGCTAGTGAAAACATGGAACTAGTGTATAGACAAACAGTTCGTTCAGTAAGAAGCTCTTACAACGACGTAAAAGCCGCAGTATCGACGATTCGCGCATTGGAGCAATCTGTCGTTTCTGCTGACAGCGCATTAAAAGCGACGGAAGCGGGTTTCGATGTTGGTACCAGAACAATAGTTGATGTATTGAACAGTACTCGGAATCTATTCGATGCAAGAAGAAACTTAGCGGACGCTCGCTATAACTTCATTTCTGCAATCATCAATTTAAAACGTGCTGCAGGTTCGCTCACAGAAGATGACTTATTGGCTGTAAACCGAGTGATGAAGCCGAATACATCTAACTAAAAAAGAATCAATTACTATTAAAAAAAGCGGTGGTCAGCAAGACCACCGCTTTTTTATTATGTTTTCTATGCATTAAGCTTTTAGCTTTAACTAAACCAAATAAATATACGACCTGACAACAGGCATATATCACCCGAGCTTAACTAGCTGTCAAGACTACTCTTTTTTATCCCTATCAATTAATACTTGTATTTGGCCTCTAATATCTTGGATCTGATCTTGTAACTCATTCATCGAAGGCTCTGACTTCAAGCGCTCTTTATGCATTTCCTCATCCATCACTCCGACTACTATGCCAATAACCATATTCAAGAAAGCAAACGCGGTGAAGAAGATAAAGGTCATGTAGAATATCCAACTCATTGGATAGACTTCCATAGTTTCATATTGGATATCAGTCCAATCCTCAAAAGTCATTACTCTGAACAAAGTCAGCATTGAAATAGCAATATTTCCCCATAAAACCGGATTGATATCTTGGAACAAGAAGCTACCAACTGCGGCGTATATGTAGAATATAATGAACATCAACAATACGACGTAACCTAAACGTGGCAGCGCTTCTAGCAATGAATTAATGAGTATTCTTAGCTCGGGAATAATTGAGATCATGCGCAACACGCGAAAAATCCGAATAAGTCGAGCTAATAACGCCATTTCAGATTCGTTAATAGGAATAAGGCTTATCACAACAACCGCAGTGTCAAATATGTTCCAGCCAGATTTGAAGAAGTCTTTCTTATTTTCTTCACTCACGAACCTGACGGTTATTTCAAATAAGAAAAATAACGTAATAAAAACATCAAGATACTTTGTCACAAGCAATGAGGTTGGCGATAAATCGTAGGTTTTCGCACCTATCTCTAATGCCGAAATGATAATAACGGTGATTACAAAAAATTCGAACAACCTGTTTTGTTTTAAGTTAAACAGGGACTTACGGAACGTTTCGAACATAACAGAGTAACTCGATTAGTAGATAGTTGAACAAGGCACTACGGATGTAGTGCCTGATCTAATATTTTAAAGGCCGTATTGCGCCTTTAATTTTGCCAGTCTGACTTCTGACTCAGGAAGCGTCAACGTAGTAGATTCAATTCTACGTTTTGCAATTATCTTACTGTCATTCAACAACAGTGTCTCAATGTAATTTAAGAAAATTTCTTCATTTTTCACATCTTCGTTCATGACCCGGTTATAGGCCTCTAGTGCTTCTTCTGGTTTATTTTGACGAACTAAAATTTGTGCATAAGTATCAACGGTTGCCGCATTATTCGGCTTTAAGTCATAAGCACGTTTTGCAAACCCTATGGCCTCACTTATTTTATTTTCTTCCATTAATAAAAAGGCCAAATTATTCAGCACAACAAAATTATTTTCGTTTAGCTTCAAGGCATCTTTATATTTGCTAATAGCAGACGTTTTATCTTTGCCAATTTCTTTTTCTGCTAGCATCATGAGTGCACTTAAATCTGCAGGCTTATTCGTTGAGTAAGTTGTTAACAATTCGTAAGATTTATCGGTTTGGTCGGTTAAATCGTATGACATTACTAAGACTTGCAAATTCTTCGAGTTTTGGTTTGCGTTAAAAGCCACTTCAGCATCTTCAACAGCGCCAGCAGGATTTTGCTCTCTTAACTTTATTCGAGCCATGACACCACGTACAAAGGGAAGTTCCTGGACCTCTTTGGCAAATCCGTTTACCAATGTTCTGGCGCGTTCGCTGTCGCCTGACATAACAGTAAAATAACTCTGGAGCACTTCAATTTGGATGTCATCTCTGGCGTTTAAATATCGTTTTGTTAGCGCTAATCCATCGCTGTATTTATTTTGACTGTCCAATAACAACAATTGTCCAAGCGCGGCCTCTCGGTTATTTGGTGACAATTCAATCCAAGTTTGATAGTGCGCTTCCGCCGCATCTATTTTACCTGATTGCAGTAAAGATAAACCTTTGGTCGGCCAGAAGGCATTAGGTGCATTATCATCTGCTGCAATAGCATCCAACAACTCCAATGCTTTGTCGTATTTAGACTCGCTAGCCTGCATTCTTGCAGCTAAAACGACGAGTTCGGCATTTTTAGGAGTTTTCTGTAGCTGCGCTAAAATTGGTGCCATTCCCTCATCTGAGTTTCCTTGCTGCTGTTTTATCGCAAAATAGGCCGTCAATGCGGGTAAATAATCGGACGAAGAAGCGATAATTTTTTCCAACTTAAGCACCGCAGCATCGAGTTTCTCGTTACGGATATCAAGACCAACTAGCGACATTGTTACTTTGTTGTTTTTAGGTGCAATGGCTGCCGCACTTAAAAATTCGGCTTCAGCTTTTACTAGGTCATTTTTTCTTAATGCAACTTCACCGGCTAAAAGGAAGCCTTGCGGATCGTTGCTCGCTTCTTTTTTCCATTCATCCGATAGTTTTTGCGCTTTTTCCAGTTGATTCGTTGCTAAATATGCAGTTGCTAATGTTGTTTTCGCTGTCACCGATTCGGGTGATTTAGCTACTGCATTCTCCAAATCTAGCACGCCATCGATGTTGTTGAGGCTGAGCTTTAAAACACCCAAACGAGTTAAGTCGTCCGATGTTTCACTGATATTTTCAACTCTTGAAATTAGTGCTTCGGCTTTTTTTGCTTCACCTGCTTGCAGCAATTCATAACCCGTTGACGAAAACAGAGTCGCATCAGCGGCTGTTAAACTATCTAATCGTTTTAATACTTCAGATGCTTCTGTCGTCATGCCGGTTTGCAATTGGCTCGCTGCTAATATTCTCAATCCAGGATGATTGTCAGGCAATGATCCGGCTATGATCGAAAGATGGCCCACAGCAGCGGCAAAATCCCCCTGCTGAAACGCGCTATAACCAGCTACCAGTCTAACCACGGGATCGCTGCTTCCGTTATTAATCGCCACTTCAGAAAATTTCTGGGCATTCGCAAAATCCTTATCCGCTGCTCGAATAACGCCTTTTAATTGATTTAATAATGCATTTTGGTCGTTTATTTGAAGTAGCGTATCGACATGTTCTTCTGCTTCTTGGGTTCTACCTTGTTCAACTAACATGTTTGCCAACGCAAACCTCGTTTCAATATCCTCTGGCGCCGCTTCTACATATTGAGCATAAACGTCAGCAGCTTCCGTTGGTTGATTGTTCAATAAGTAAAGTCGAGCAGTGACGCTCAGAACATCTTTATTAAGCGGCGCTTGGCTTTGCAATTCAATAGCGTCTTCCAAGGCTTGTTTGTTATTTTCAGCTAAAACGGAGTTCAACACACCTGCCAAGCCCTTATATACCGAACCGGTATCGAGCTGCATAAGCTCTTCAATTAATAACGATGCTTCGTCTGTTTTATTTAGCTGAATGAGTGACTGCGCTTTAAAGTAACCGATCTCAGCTTTTTCTACTGTGGTTAACTCCGACATATTGTGGTCAATGTTCTCGAGAGCCGCATTTGCGCCGGTGCGCTGATAAGCCCGAGCTAACAGTGGTATAGTCTTTGACGCCGAGTATCCTAGCTCCATTGCCCGATTGAGTTCTTTTTCTGCTGCCTGATATTTATTTTGCTCTAAATACAAGCTGCCTAGCTCAAATCTGGCTTCCGCTTGCTTTGGTTCTAACTGAATAGCATTTTTGAGTTCAACAATGGCAGCTTGTTGGTCTCCATCAATGACGAATGCTTTAGCCGCTGCAATATGTTCTTCGCTGGTTTTTTGTTGGCAGCCACTTAGGCCAATTAGTGATGATAATAAAAGTGCTGCAATCGATATTTTTCTGAATACCTTTTTATTGGAAAAATAAACATCACTTGAACTGTTCTGCGGATGACTATTAAATTTGTTTTTATTCATTTTATTATCCACTTTATTTCATACTCCCTTGTATTTTATGCTATTTTTGGAATACATTTTTTGCTCGTATTCCAATTAATTTCTAACTATCTCAGGTGGTTACAAACTAACCAACAGTAATGATGGTAAGTTATCACTAATTCTTATATAATTCGATTTTTACGAAGGCTCTCGCATCCTCTCTGCAATGCCCCCTTTCAGTCTATCAGGATACCCGATGACCGACACTGTCGATGTTACATTTAAAGATTTAAATCTTCCAACGCAATTATTACAAGCGTTAGAAAAAGTAGGCTATGAAAAGCCGTCTCCAATTCAAGCCAAGAGTATTCCACTTTTACTCGCTGGTCACGACCTTTTGGGCCAAGCTCAAACAGGTACGGGCAAAACAGCTGCGTTTGCACTACCAATGCTAGCTAATATTGATCCCGACGAAAACTTTACGCAACTATTGGTACTAGCGCCAACGCGCGAACTTGCAATTCAAGTTGCAGAAGCGTTTCAGGTTTATGCCAGCTTTTCGAAGAAAATTCGCGTACTGCCGGTATACGGTGGTCAGTCTTACGATAACCAGATCCGTCAGCTAAAGCGTGGCGTGCAGGTTGTTGTTGGAACGCCGGGTCGAATTATCGATCACATTAAGCGTAAAACACTAAAACTAGATAAACTTAAATTTCTAGTGCTAGATGAAGCCGATGAAATGCTAAGAATGGGCTTTATCGATGACGTTGAACTTATTCTAAGTCATGCACCTGCAGAGCGCCAAACGGCTTTATTCTCTGCAACAATGCCTGATGCGATTAAAAAGATAACAAAGCGTTATTTGAAGAATCCAGAACATGTGAAAATCGAGTCGACTGTTTCGTCTGCAAGCATGATAAGACAGCGTTATTGCCAAGTTGCTGGTCACCATAAACTAGAAGCATTAACTCGAATCATGGAAGTTGAAGAATTCGACGGCATGATTATTTTCGTACGCACGAAAACTGCTACGGTCGAATTAGCTGACAAATTAACGGCTCGTGGACACGTTGTAGAACCTCTTAACGGTGATATTCCGCAGAACTCACGTGAACGCACAGTTGAAAAATTGAAGCGTGGTGATATCGACATACTGGTTGCAACGGATGTTGTTGCCCGTGGTCTTGATGTTGAGCGTGTTAGTCATGTAATTAACTACGACATTCCATACGATACAGAATCTTACGTTCACCGCATAGGCAGAACAGGCCGTGCAGGAAGAACTGGTGATGCAATTTTGTTCATCTCTCATCGTGAAAAACGTTTGTTATTCGCAATAGAGAAAGCAACAAAGCAACGTATTGAGAACATGGAAATTCCGTCTATTTCACAATTGAATGAATCGCGTTTAGTGCGTTTCAAGCAAAGCATTATTGAAGCGATGAGTGACGAATCAATTGAATCGTATATTCCAATCGTTGAATCAATTATGGAAGAAACTGAAGCTTCTCCAGATGTGATCATGGCTGCCTTAGCAAAAGTTGCGCAAGGTGATGAACCATTATTGTTGAAAGAGTCTGACAGACCTGATTTGCATAGCAAACCTACGTTCAATGAGCGAAATGACAGTGCTGGACGCGGCGATCGCGACAATGGCAGAAGACAAGGTCGCAATGAGCGCACTGAGCGCGGCAAATCTGATCGAAATGACAGAAAGCCTCGCGTACCTAGAGGCAACAGTACGCCAGATGAAGGTATGCAGCGTTTCAGAATTGAAGTCGGCCATACACATGGTGCGAAGCCAGGAAATATCGTTGGCGCAATTGCTAATGAAGCGAACATCAGTAGTAAAAACATAGGTGCCATTGAAATCTATGACAACTTTACAACCGTTGATTTGCCAAAGGGCATGCCCAATGAAATGAAAGAGACGCTGTCTAAAACACGCGTAGCTGGTCAACGCTTAAATATACGTGAATGGTCTGACACACCGCCAAAGCGTAAAAAATAGCACTGATATAATTCAAATATTAAAGCCACTCTGAGTGGCTTTTTTTATGTCTAACGATTATATAAGGATGAATAAGGATGAATAAGGACACACCTGTTTGCGACGAATAAGCTGATGAATAAGGACACACCTGTTTGCGACGAATAAGCTGATGAATAAAGAGATGAATAAAGACACACCTACTTAACAGCCTGTACATTAAAAAATGAAAGTATTGATTGCTCAATACGCGTTGTTTTTAATTCCAAAACGGCATATTACCTTCAAAAATATTGCTGTATTAGAATAAGCTTAGCCCTCATAATCGTGACACTTGTAAATTACGATGCACAAACCTTAATGAAGTACTTCCCAATATTCGTCGATGCGGAACACATCCACTGCTTACTAGTTGGCGCAGGTGAAGTTGCTGCCAGAAAATGTGAACTGCTATTAAAAACCCCAGCTAAAATTACCATCGTATCACCTTGGGTGAGTGAAACCGTAAAGAGACTTGCGGCAGAATCAGCTCAAATTACCTTGATAGAAAGAAAATTCGAAGACCCTGACATTGATGACAAACAAATGATCTTTGTTGCGACAGATGACGAAGTAGTCAATAAACATATCCATGACATATCTCATGCTAAACATATGTTAGTTAACGTGGTCGACAACACGCCGCTTTGTAAATTCATTACACCATCAATCGTTGATCGCTCACCCATTATTATCGCGATGAGCAGTGGCGGCGTAGCTCCCGTGCTCTTGCGCTATATCCGCCAAAAGCTAGAAAGCGTGATACCTACTAATATACGGTTACTCGGCAACTTTTCAGAAAAATTTCGCAGCAAGGTAAAAGGCGCACTTTCTTCAGTAACTGATAGGCGCTACTTTTGGGAAGAAGTATTGGACGGTGATATTGGCGAATCGATTCTGCAAGGAAACGAAAAGCTAGCAGAACAAAAATTCGACAAAGCGCTTATTGCATATAAAAATGGTGATAAACCCGTAGGCCAAGTTTATCTAGTAGGAGCAGGCCCTGGCGACCCAGACTTATTGACGTTTCGAGCATTACGCTTAATGCAAAAAGCGGACGTTGTGGTATACGACCGTTTGGTCAGTCCAGAAATTCTTGAACTTGTGCGCAGAGACGCCGAAAAAATATATGTTGGAAAAGCAAAAAGTAACCACACAATTCCACAAGAAGATATTAACGAACTCCTAGCAAAAGAAGCTTTGGCAGGAAATAGAGTTGTCAGATTAAAAGGCGGTGATCCGTTTGTGTTCGGGCGCGGTGGAGAAGAAATTGAAACACTTATTAAACATGGCGTCGACTTTCAAGTAGTTCCTGGTATTACCGCTGCAACCGGAGCTGCGAGTTATGCTGGTATTCCGTTAACACATCGAGACCATGCACAGTCGGTGACATTCACAACGGGTCATTTGAGAGATAACACTATAAACTTGAACTGGCCTGCACTTGTTCAGCAAAATCATACACTTGTGTTTTATATGGGCTTGACTGGCCTACCTATAATTTGCCAAAAACTTATTGAGCATGGTATGTCAAAGCAAATGCCAATTGCATTGGTGCAAGCAGCGACAAGAGAAAATCAGGAAGTTGTGACTGGCACTCTCGAAAATATTGTCGATAACCCTAATACTGTGTTGTTAAAACCGCCTACATTGATTATTGTCGGCACTGTTGTTAGCTTACACGCTTCACTTAACTGGTTTTCACGAGGGAACGTAAACCAATAATCTAGTAGGGTTATAAAAATGCGAGATGTTTTACGATATCTGATAACCGGAGTCTCACTACTGTTATTTTTTATGTCCTTTGAAGCCGCCTCCCAGCAAGAACGTTTTTTTAAAAATCGGTCTGAGTCTGGTGTCGAATTCAATTATCAATGGCAAAGCTCGGAGGGCCCGAAAAAACTAACGTTTCTATTGCCGCATGCTGATATCGATAAGTTGCCAAACTCAGCTCCAGCTTACAATTCAGCCCTTGCTCAAAACTACATCCATAGAAGCTTACTTGGGTATGCAAAAGCAATAGATCCTAGAGAAGCGAAAATTTTAATAAAGCGCTCTGGTAGCTCATTAAATATGGAGGTATCTGGGAAACACTCTGAAAAGGTGAACGAAATTACTGAAGCTTTGGGCAGAAAGCATGATGAAGCGGAAGCTGAATATTTACGTAAAAACTACTATACCCCGTTTAAAAACGAAATGGGCCAAGCAGCTATTAAACATGATCATCTGCGATATGCAAATGAGAGCAGCCATAATATATCAAATATTGTACACGCCATTAAAGAGCAACTCGGCAACCCTAGTAACCCGAGAGAATTTATTGACTTCACGTTAAATTGGCTACAAGCCATTCCTTACGACACCCTTGAAAATCGCATTTCGTCGAATGGTTCCGGTTTCGCTGCTCCTCGACAACTATTGTTAAATAACAAAGGCGATTGCGATAGCAAATCAACTTTTTTTCTGGCCATTTTAAAGTCCTACAATCCAAAATTATCTGCAGAAATGATTTTCCTACCGAATCACGCGTTGGTGGGCATCAGTTTAAAAGCGAACAAAACAGACGAGAAAATAATGCAAAATAACATTTCATACATCCTCGCTGAACCGACAGGCCCCGCTCAATATAAATTAGGAGAAATAGCTCCTTCGAGCAAAATGGCAATTAGAAACAGGCAGTTCACTACAGAAAGTTTTTAGACATCAGAAATAAGGACACACCTGTTTAATCATTTATCACCGAAATGTCTAAACAGGTGTGTCCTTATTCAGAGTAATAACTCATCGCAAACGCCCAAACAGGTGTGTCCTTATTCAGCACTCCTCATTCAGCAATAACTCAACGCAAACGCCCAAACAGGTGTGTCCTTATTCAAGGGTTTACACATCATTCATGTTATAAATTAATCTAAAGTTGCAGATCTTTTTATTAACATCTATTGTTCGTCGTAGAATGTGGTGCTGATGTACACATCAGTTGAAAATAACACATCACCTCAGTATTTATTAATTCACAGCAGAAGAAAAATAATGATATCAACAAGACACAAGCTGATCCCCTTCCTACTCTCCGGTTTACTGAGCTTTAGTGCCGTCAGTGTTGCCGATGATCACGAAGAAACAGACAAAGCAGACGACAAACCTTTTGCCACATGGGACGTTTTGAATCCGCCCATGGAGCTATCTAGCGTGGAAATAACAACCAACGAAACGACTTGGTCTAGCTTAGATGTGAGTCCAGATGGTAAACAATTTGTATTCGATATGCTCGGCGACATTTTTATTGCCAGCACCAACGGTGGCGACGCAAAGCCATTAACTCAAGACTTCGCATGGAACATACATCCAGCAGTCAGCCCTGATGGCAAACAAGTTGCTTTCATTTCTGATCGTGACGGTCTTTCTAATGTTTGGGTAATGGATATCAACGGCGAGAACTTGCGCCAAGTGACCAAAGAAAAGAAAAACTTAATACACTCTCCAAAATGGAGTCCTGATGGCGAATATATCGTGGTCAACAAAGGTATTATGTCAAGCCGAAGCATCCCAGCTGGTGAAATTTGGCTCTATCACCAAAGTGGTGGCGATGGTCTTGCAATTAAAGAACGTGTTAACGGCAAAATTGACCAAAAGAACATTGCTGACCCTGCGTTTTCGCCCGATGGCAAATATATCTACTTCACCCGTGATGCCTCTGGTGGGTCTCAATTTAGCTACAACCGCGACGCCCTGCAAGGCATATTCGCCATTATTCGCTATGACCGCGAAACCGGTGAAGAAGAGCGCTATATTTCAGGCACAGGCGGAGCAGTAGTCCCGACCCCGTCGCCAGATGGAAAATACGTCGCTTTTGTTCGTCGTGTAAAAAGTAAAACAGCATTGTTTTTAAAGGACATCAAATCAGGCGATGAAAGAGCCGTATTTATGGACCTTGAGCGCGACATGCAGGAAGGGTTTGGTAGCGAAGGTTATTTTGCCTATTTCGATTGGACACCTGACTCCAAACAAATCATGTATTGGACAGGAGGAAAATTCCATAAACTCAACATCGACGATCAGTCACTCGCAACCTTAGATGTCAATATCAAGACGACATTGAAGTATGCTGACGCATTGCGCTTTGAGGTAGATGTCGCACCCGATGAATTTGATGTTAAAGCTATCCGCTGGGCACAAAAATCACCAGACGGGAAAACGGTCTTGTTTCAAGCGCTTGGAAAGCTCTATACGAAAGATATAAAGAGCGGTGAAATTGAGCGCCTAAGCAAACAAAATGAGCATGACGAATACTATCCTCGTTTTTCTAACGACGGCAAACAAATTGTCTACACCACTTGGAGCGACGAAGGTCTTGGCGATGTGAGAATTATTTCTGCTAAAGGCGGCAAGGGCAAAGTGGTCAGCTTATCAAAAGGTCATTACATTGAACCAAGCTTCTCAACAGACGGAAAAATGCTTGCCTACCGTAAGTTTACCGGCGGCTATTTACTCGACCCAACGAATTCAATTGACCCTGGTATCTACGTTCTAAATTTAAAAGACAAAACCACAGAGCGTGTTTCAAAGAGCGGTGTAGAGCCACATTTCACTGCAGGCAACGACCGTGTCTATTTCACTGAATCTGTCAGCGGAACGCCTTACAGTGAGACACAGTTCTCCAGCGTGAACTTACGCGGCGAAGACAAGCGTGTACATTTATACGGCGGCGACAAAGTAAGCGAATACCGTTTATCCCATGATAAAAAATGGATTGCCTTTGTTCACCAATACAACACCTTCGTCGCTCCGTTTGCAGACAACGGTCAGAAAGTGTCGATCGGTCCTAAAATGTCCTCATTACCTGTAAAGCAACTTTCAGCGCGCTCAGGCAATTATATGACGTGGAGCCCAAACAACGAATCAGTAGGTTGGTCTCACGGCCCTCGTTATTTTGAACGCAAGTTAGACAACGCTTTTAGCTTCTTAGCTGACGCCGATGCTGAAATGCCTGAACCACTAAATGAAGGCATGGATTTGTCTTTCAAGAAGAAAGCGGACAAACCAAATCGTTATACCGCAATTGTAGGTGGTAAAGTCGTGACGATGCGTGATGCAGACAATCAACAAGAAGTGTTTGAGAATGGCGTTGTATTAATTAAAGACAACAAAATCCAAGCTGTCGGCAACAAGTCTGATATTAGCATTCCTGAAGACACTCTCGTTATAGATGCTGAAGGTAAAACGGTTATTCCTGGCCTTATAGATACTCACGCCCACGGCGCACAAGGACGCAGCGAAATTATTCCAGACCAAAACTGGAGTCAATATTCTAACCTCGCGTTTGGTGTTACCACCATTCACGATCCGTCGAATGATACTACTGAGATTATGGCTGCCGGTGAATTACAAAGGGCAGGCCAGCGCATAGCCCCAAGAATTTATTCAACAGGGACTATCTTGTATGGTGCTGAGGCGCTTGGATATAAATCAATTATTAATGACTACGATGATGCTTATTATCACGTTCAAAGATTAAAAGACCTTGGTGCCATTTCAGTGAAAAGTTATAACCAGCCAAGACGCGATCAACGCCAGCAAGTATTAGTTGCGGCTAAAAACCAAGACATGATGGTAGTGCCTGAGGGCGGCGGTAAGTTCCAACAAAATATCTCTATGTTGGTCGATGGACATACGGGGCTAGAGCACAGCATTCCGATTGCGAATGGCTATAGCGATCTAACTCAGCTATGGAAAGCCACTAAGTTTGGCTACACGCCAACCTTCGTCGTCTCCTATGGTGGATTAAGCGGTGAAACGTACTTTTATGATCGCACCAACGTTTGGGAAAATGAGAGGCTAATGCGTTATACACCTTACTTCTTGGTTGACCGTAATATTCGTCGTCAGAAAGCTCCGGATGACCACTATAACCATTTTGCAGTTGCTAAATATGCAAAGGAGTTGCGTGACAACGGTGTTGGCGTTCACATAGGTGCACATGGCCAGCGCGAAGGCTTGGGCGCACATTGGGAGCTATGGTTGATGCAGCACGGCGGCTTCACCCCATTTGAAGCGCTTCGTGGCGGTACGATTGATGGTGCGAGACATCTTGGCATGGATAAAGCCATCGGTAGTATCGAACCAGGTAAGTTAGCAGACTTAGTGATTATAGACGGTGACGTTCTAAACGACTTGAGTCGCAGTGAGTACGTGGACTATACAGTGATCAATGGTCGCGTATTT
The DNA here is from genome assembly GCF_000226565.1 of Glaciecola nitratireducens FR1064. Taxonomy (NCBI): domain Bacteria; kingdom Pseudomonadati; phylum Pseudomonadota; class Gammaproteobacteria; order Alteromonadales; family Alteromonadaceae; genus Brumicola; species Brumicola nitratireducens. Next base: position 3,205,045 of record NC_016041.1, read on the forward strand.
GAAGCTGCAACTATGAACGAAGTTGGCTCGAAGAAAAAGCGTTCTCCTTTCTTCTTCGAAAATGACAATAACGCATTTATGCCCGAACAAACACAACAGCAAATGGAAGCGAAGGCGCATATGTATCATTGGGTACATTAATTTACGCTAGTTTTCAGACTTAACAATCCAAAAGCGTGTCACTTTGACGCGCTTTTTTATGCCCCAAATTAGTGCACAGAACAAATTCTGTACAAATTTCATACAAAAAATCTATCCACCTCACTCCTAATGTCATATATCAGCTAAAAAACCAGATTTCATTTTCTAACGTTTTAAACTCAAAACCAGCCTAAAAAAACTACCTTTAAGCCTTATTTGTGTCGCAGCAATCCATCTAAGCCCCTATTTTTAGTGTAAAAACCTTACCTGAACCAAAGATCCCCGTACTCATAAGCTCGATCATTAGTACATCTTTAAAAATGGGACAATTTTGCAGAATGTCCCAAAATTAAAAGTATTTGTCCCATTTTTAAACGTCGTTTTTCAAGAACCTAAGTAAGCTAGTTGTGTTCATCAAATACGGATGACATGAAAATTATAGTCTACTTCAAGGATTGAAAATCGATGCAACACTCTAATGAGCTTTTCCGCAAAGAAGCGATAGACGGACAAAGTAAAAATACACTTGGTGAGGCCATGCTCCTGCCTAAAATCAATCATCAAATCCTCGCAACAGTTTTAGTCTGTTGGTTTTTGCTGCTATGTGGATTGCTCGTTAACGCCAGTTTTAGCAGTAAAGCAACGGTGAATGGATGGTTGGTTAACTCCAAAGCGAGTATAGATATCATGGCAAAAGAATCCAATGGTATCGTCAAGTCCATAAAAATAAGCAATGGACAGCAAGTTAGAAAAGACCAAGTGCTCATACAAATATCTCGCAATGCTGGCGCGCTAATCAGTGAAAACTACCAAGAACAATTTGATTCACTAATACAGCAAAGAGGCCTTCTGAAAGAACGACAGTTGATTTTGCGTAATAAATACCATCAACAAAAGAAACAGAATGAAACATTAATTCAAACGTTTCATCGACATTTGAATATTAACGCTCAAATTGAGGATAAGCTCGAAGCGCAGTTGCAAGAAACGAAGGTGGAGGAGTCTGCATTATTCTCTTTGCTGGAAAACAACAGCATTTCCAGAACAAGCTACGTGGCACAAAAAGAGAAACGTCTGGCAATTGAGCTTCAGCTAGCAGCTAATCATTCGAGCAAGTTGGAGTTTGAGCAGCAACGTCTATCCGCTGAGCAATCTCAGATCGCGAGTAAGATAGCCTTAGAAGAGGAACAAAATACACTTGAATCGAACTTACAAAGCTTAAACCAAGAAATAAATAAATTTGAAGCGGCAAGTGACTATGTTATCCGCAGTCCTATCGATGGCATTGTTCACAATCTGCAAGCTTTTGCGGGTGAAACTATTGGCACCAACATACCATTAGTGCAAATCACGCCACTGAATACTTCCTTAAAAGCCTTGCTATTTGTGCCATCGAGTCATGCTGGCTTTATTAAAAACAATCAGTTAGTTAAGCTGAAGCTTAATGCATTTCCCTATCAGAAGTTTGGAATGTCAACGGCTCGGGTCTCACAAATGTCTCAACAAATATTGCTGCCACAACAGATCAAACGTATACCTGTGGCGCTGAACACGCCCGTATTCATTGTCGAAGCGGTCTTAAATAATCAGCAAATTAAGGCCAATGGAAAAGCCTTGGATCTCAAGGCAGGTATGCTTTTTCAGGCCGATGTCATCCTATCTAAAAGAAGCCTACTGGAATGGCTATTGAGCCCTATCTATAGTCTAAGAGGGGAGATTTGATGAGCCCTATCCAAACCTCAAATATCGGCGACAAGATGCGTGAACATAATAGCGCTAATAAAAAATCATCAACTAATGCAAGTCAATTGCTTAGCTTTTCATCAAAGCCACAACTGAATATTATAATGCAGGCTGAAGCGAGTGAATGCGGCTTAGCGTGTGTCACTATGCTTGCCAATTTTCACGGCAATCAAATAAGTTTAGACAAGTTGCGGCAAGTCAGTCCAGTATCAAACCAAGGGAGTAATCTAACGCAACTTATGCAGCTTGGGGATCTACTAGGATTCTCTTGTAGAGCTTTAAAAGCTGAGCTTTCAGAACTTAATGAGCTGCAAACACCCTGTATTCTGCATTGGAATTTTCAACATTTTGTAGTTTTGAACAAAGTGACCAAACGTTATTGTGAGATTGCAGATCCTGCACTGGGTTTGAGAAAATTAACGATACAACAAGTTAGCGAAGCCTTTACCGGCATAGCTGTTGAAATGCAACCAAACACAAAATTTTACAAGGCGAGTGCTGCGCAGAAACTAGAGTTAGGGCACTTCTTGAGCAATGCTATCGGTGTTAAGCGCCAGCTAGGAATACTGTTCGGCTTGAGTTTGCTACTGCAGCTTTTCGCTATTGCTGCGCCATTTTATATGCAAACAGTTATCGATGAAGTCATTGTGAAGTCGGATACGTCGTTGCTCAACGTGCTCGCAATCGCTTTCCTGCTGTTGTTATGCATTGATACAATAACGGTAATGCTGCGCGAGCGTGTCATGCTGTACTTTTCAAATCAATTTAGTATCCACATGGCCACCCGTGTTTTTACTCACCTGCTCTCACTGCCGGTAGATTATTTTCAAAAGAGGCATTTAGGTGACGTTGTCAGCCGCTTCGGTTCACTTCAAAATATTCGTCAAATAGTGACTTCCGGTATTATCTCAGGCCTTATTGATGGCTTGATGGCAATACTCATGCTTATCGTTTTGTTTTTCTATTCGCCAAAGCTTGCCAGCATTGTCTGTTTAACTGTCGTTTTTTATGCACTTTTACGCTGGTTATTCTTTCAAGCAATGAAGCGTCAAAATATGGAAGTCATTCAAAGCCAAGCCCTAGAAAGCTCACACTTTATGCAAAGCATACGCGCAATAAAAACAATCAAGCTCAATAACAAAGGCATGCAACGCAGCTCTCAATGGCTCAATCTCCTTACTAATGCGATGAACAAACAAATTAAGCTTTCGCGCTGGCAAATAAACTTTTCGGTGTTGAATAAAATACTATTTGGTTTAGAGAATATCGTTATCATTTACCTAGCCGCAAACTTAGTCACCATCAACCTATTTTCGATAGGCATGCTTTATGCGTTTATCAGCTATAAAGCTAAATTTATTGATGCGACAGACAGTTTGATCAACAACTGGCTGGAATTCAAATTGTTAAGAGTCCATTTGGATAGATTAGCCGACATTGTTTTTACCAAGAGTGAAATAACGAAAAGCGTAGAGAATGAAGTTAACAATAATGTCGAACACTTAACTAACAATGTTCAGAGCGCATTTCACTTATCAGCGCATGACATGTCTTTTCAGCACCATGAAACACAAACACCTATTTTTGAAAAGCTCAATTTGAACATTACGCACGGTAAGAGCGTTGTCATTTCAGGTTCAAGCGGTTGTGGTAAATCGACCCTATTGCTGTGTTTAATGGGCTTAAACAATAGCCACACAGGTCAAATCTATATCAATGGCTATTTACTTAATGCTAGCAATCGACATCAGCAGGGCATTGCGGCAGTGCTTCAAGACGATCAGTTACTTAGTGGTTCGTTGCTTGAAAATATTACCGATTTTGCTGCCACAACAGATCTTCCTCTGGCTATCGATGTTGCAAAAATGGCGTGCCTACACAACGATATTATGCAAATGACGATGCAATACAACACGCTAGTAGGCGATATGGGAAGTACCTTAAGTGGTGGTCAAAAACAGCGACTACTGCTTGCAAGAGCACTCTACAAAAAACCAAGCCTATTGTTTCTTGATGAGGCAACAAGTCATCTTGACGCAGCAACAGAAAGTGCCATCAACAAAAATTTACGCAAATTGAGCATGACAAAAATTATGATTGCTCACCGACAAGAAACCATAGCAAGTGCGGATATTGTGTTTGCTTTGATTAACGGCGAGTTACACGATGTTACGCATCAACATCTCACCAATACCAACCAGCAACAAACGTCATAAAAAGGAAAATAAATGAATATGATTACTCAACTACAAACATTGTCGAAACGAGAAAAACAGATAGCGATGAAAATTATGGAAGGCTTGCCCAATAAGATTATTGCAGCTGACTTATTCATTAGTGAGCGTACGGTTAAATTTCATTGCGCGAACATATATAGAAAGCTCAACATAAGCAATAGAACCACGTTGATAGCGGCTTACTATAAGGATTTGTATAACTTAGCCTCATAGCATGGCTGAGTTATACAAGAAGGGCTCATACAAGAGCTTAAGGCCCTAAGTAATAAACAGCATGAAAGCCCTGCTAAAGGGCTTTCATGCTTAGTCCTTACTGGTGATTTGATAATACAAATCGAGCGTGTTGTTCACTCCACTCACCGCTTCAAGGTATACTTGAGGGAGCAATTGATAGTGAACACTCACCTCACTTATAGAATCAAATACACCAACACCGTATGTGATTTTCACGCCTTCAGCAAGTTGTCCTGAAAGTTCGACTTTAGTGCCTTGACCTTGTCCAGCAGTTTGCAAGTTCAAATCTTTCACACCTAATTTTTGGCCTAAGCTACCGATACCATTCTCGCTTTGCCCTACACCAAAACTGACGAGCGCGTTAACCATCGTAGTTTCTTCCGAATTACCCGAGCCGCCCCCAAAAGTACCAGCACCAGTTATCAGATAAGACAGTTGTTTAGCTTGCTCCATTGATGGCTCAGAAAAAAGATCCACAGAAGGCTTGATCGCGTTGCCGGTGACTCTAATACCTGCAATTACTCCATCATTTGTATTTAATGGATTACGAATAGCTTCGATATCGAATGCAGGAACGTCAGGTTGCCCACTAAAAGTGATTTCTCCTTTCCTGATCTGAAGAACTTGAGAATAGGCTTCATAGCTACCTTTAAGGACTTGAACAAGACCATTTACCCTGGTATTTTGCGCATCTACTTGAACCCGTAGGTCACCACTTAACTCTGCTTTTAAATCCAAAGCGTCAAGTTTCACCTCTCCCTTCTTATCTTTATCAATTAATATATTAAGGTCTACGTCGATAGGCAATTGCCCTTGCTTTGCCACCTTCTTCTCATCAACCACAATAATGTCTTGAGAGGGCGATTTTGCGCTAGGCGGTAGTGACTTAATTTTTACTCTGGCATAAGGTACGTCGACCTTCCCTGAAATAGACAACAGTTCAGGCGATAGTTTGATCTTCAAATCAGGAGATACTTTAAATTTGTAAGTCTCATACGCAATATCGAGCTTATCGCCGGCAACCATAATATTAACAATAAGATCGTCAGTAAAGTCGACATCACCCTCTACGCTGCCTCTTCCTTCGCCCAGCACAAACTGCCCAGAAAAATCAGCTTTCGAACCATCAAATACAACTTTTTGGTTATAATCGGCCAACTTTAAAGGATATTCTTTTAGCACAACGGCACCGTCTGCGATAACCAGCTGCCCTTGTAGTGATGGTTTTTCTATTGGCCCGTCGAACGTTATGTTAGCGTTAATATCACCATTTAAATCTTTAACTGCAGTTACAAAAGAAGCAAAATAAGACACCGCAAATTGGTTAATATTAATGCTCCCTTTATGTTGATAGGGCTGGCTTGCCAAATCTAATTGGCTATTAATCACAACGCGACCAGCTTCGGTACTGCTAAAGCTGAAATTACTATTGATATTCTTGGGCGTTCCTTGAACCTTAGCTACAATATCCTCGATGCGAACTTTACTTCCTTCCGAAACCAAGACAGCATTCTCAGATAAAACGTCGGCAGAAAAATTAAGTCCTTGTTGCTTCTGCCAGTCAACATTAAGGTCGATATTCACATTTAAAGCAGAAGCATCTATATCAAAGTTAGGTAAAAGCTTCGCTACCCCCTCGTTCATCACGTTATAATCTAGCACAATCTTTGTTTTGGCTTTTTGTTCTGATGCGTCGATATCTTCTGTACATAGTCTATCTCCGCGCCCTTCCCAACAGTGCCCTGCAAGATACAAACTAAATGGCTGCAGGTTTACCGTCAAATCAGGCTGATCTTGCAATATAAGTTCTGCAAAACTAGATAGGACCTTTCCCTCTAACCACTTGCCAGACCAACTTGTATTGTCAGCGTTTAACTGACCTCTAAAAAATTGCTCTGTAATATATTCACCTTCAGGAATACTCAGCCGCAGGGATTGCTCACTCTCATTACCACTCAGCAGGACATCAAGTTGTGGAATATTCTGTCCGCCAGCAAACAGGTTTGAAATGGATATTTGCGCGCTAGACGCTAACTTTTCCGCCATATTAACGCTGAGGTCAATGATAGCTTCTTCTAAGCGCGCGTCGGCTGCGCTCAGCTCCTTCACATTCGCTTGTACAACGATTTGAGGAGTCTCTATAGCTCCAGACACATTACCTTTTGCAAAAACCTGACCGTCCAAACTCGGATAGATGTCACTTAAAGCATTTAAATCGATGGTGAAGTCGAGACTGGAATCGCTTGTTTTGTTTTTATCTGGAAACTTTACGCCTAACTGCGCAATAGATTCGAGTGCTGTTGTAGAATAAAGATTACCTTGCACGTTTAACTGATTGTTGCCCTGAGTTAAACGGACGCCTTCGACTTTCACGTTGCCACTTTTTTCTAATTCTGCATCCGCAACTAACAATAACGGCAAATTTTGCCATGCACCGCTTAATCTCGCTCCGTTGACGGCCACTGACTGACTTGCCTCTGTAATGGTAAAACTATGTGGTAATTGACCAGAAATCAAAGAATCTAACGCAGGATCTAACTTTGACAATTGGATAGATTCGAGGTTTAGAGTGCCATTGAAGGATAGTTCATGCAGCTCATTGTCTTTAGACGCTATTGTAGCTTTCCCTGCATAATCAAGCTCACCAACGCTGCCACTTAGATTGAGTTTTTGAATATCGATAAGAGAACGCGCCCCTTGCTTTGCACCCATCGGTTTAACTAGCGCATTGAGTTCAAAATTTTCAACACCCATAATTTCTTGCATTTTAACCATGCTGGTCAATCGATAACCCTGCATGTCCCCGCCTATTTTTGTTTGCAACAAAGACACACCTTTCACCTGCGAAATCACTTCATCGCTGAGCGAAGGAAACAAAGTTTGCAGATCATCAGCAATAACAGCCGATAACTCTTCAAATTTAATATCAAGTTCAAGAGGAAGTGTTGGTTTTGACAACTCAAGAGTGGACGCTAAACCAAGCATTTTTTGCTGACTTGGCAAATGCGTTAGCGCTGCGTTGAGCTTGTTGATGTTTCCTTGGCTTTTGAATTGGAAACCGCTTGTGTTGTCGAAAATAGGTGTGTCTTGTTTAGCCGCCTCTTGTTTAGCCGCCTCTTGTTTAGCCGAGCTCTCTTTCGAAGCAACTACGGCAATAGGTGTGTCTTTATTGTGCGCGGTTAGCGTTAAATTGTGTTCAAACTTTTTCGCGAAATTTACTGCTGCTGTCATTTTTAGATTTAGCGGCGTAAACATTGGCGTTTCTGTGCCTTGATGTAAATTACCCATGACAATGCTGGTATCTACTTTTTGATTAATTATCGCCAAACTGAGCGCTAAACTGTCATTGCATAAAATCGTTTCGATTGAATCGTCTTGTACCTGCTGACGAATGCAAATATTTCGCAGCATTGAATTTTTAAGCGTTAACTCAATTGGGATATAAATCTCTGGCAAAACAATGGGCTCATATCGATAGTTTGCAATTGCGCTCAACCACTCTCTAGGTTTTTGCCCTGCCCTTGGGCTAACCTTATTTTCATTAAGCTCGGCGTCCGCCGGCTTGGGTAGCCGCACATCAAGAGAATCAAGGTTTAACTTAGATATATTCAGTTGGTCTTGAAAAGATAAAGCCAACAAGAAGCCCTTAAGCTTTAGCAACTCAGCGCTGTTTTGGGAAACTAAAACTTCACCCACACTGAGTTCATTTAGCGTAATTAACACCGGTAGTGTAAGTAGTTTTTTTCTGTAGGTGATGCAGATTCCTCTTGCGCAGGCATGTCTCCAAGTTCAACAGTCACTCGATTCAATCGAACTTGGTTAATACAGACTTCGCCAGCAAAAAGACAACTCAAGCCAATATCAAGCGATAAATCACTTACCTCAACGTCTAAGCCTGGTTGATTAATTCGGACTTGATTCAAGTTCAGTTCGGAGTAAAAACTCCCACTTTCATAATCAACCGCAACACCGAAATCGCCATCATTGACATAATTAATTGCCCATTGAGTGCCAATGCTCGAGAGCGCTATACCTAGGGCGAGAATGATTAGCGAAACTATTGCTAACAATGACCACGAGCCTATTTTTAGGACTCGATTTAATAGAATAGACTTCGACATATTAAATCCCTGGCCCTATAGAAAAGTGAATTCGCCAATTTTTTTCCGTATCACTAATTCCTCTAGCAATATACAGTCGAATTGTTCCAATAGGTGACAACCAATGTGCGCCGAGTCCCGTCCCGTAAATAGGTGATTTTCCAAAGTCATTGCTCGCGCTCCCCGCATCAAGAAAAACAGCGACACGCCAATCATTACTCACTTGATAAGCATATTCAGTGCTAGCAACAGCTAAAAACTGCGCACCAATGAGCTCTATGTTGCCGGTACTTTCATCAATGCGACTTTCGCTAATGCTGTTTAGTCCGAAACCACGTACAGTTTGATCTCCACCTACAAAGAATCTAAGACTTGACGGTACTTGCTCAAAATCATTGGTAACAATAGCACCTGCATCACCGCGCAAAATGTAGCGATGTTTACCAAATGTTCTTATCCATTTAGTTCGAGCAGTTACGCGAACAATATTGACGTCTGAGACGACACTCTCTGAAGCCGCCTCAACTGTAATTTGCTGCCTATCGCCCCAATTTACAAACAACTCGCCGTCTTTTCGAACGCGATTCAACGTGACACCCGGCAAAAGTAACTGTGTTGATTGCTCTTCATCTATGCCTTGGATGAAGTTTTCATATTCATATCGTAGAAAGAGTATTTTGTCCCAATCGTCTTTATTTTTTGCACCTAACTGGCGTTGGGCAGCTAGCGTATAGGTTTGACTGTCTCTTTGCTCTTCATTGATCTCTTGATAACCCGTTTGGATTTTAAAAAAATCGTTTAGGGGATTTGCCATAGGGATCGTATACCCCATAGAAACATTCTTTTTTGGACCAGAGATGTAGAGTTCAGACGACAAACTATGGCCACGCAAATTCACCCAAGGTCGCACCCAATTTGCGGTCACTCTGGGGCCCGAATCAGTTGAAGCACCAATTCCAAACTGATAGGTGTCCCTTGGCTTCGCGGTAAGAAGCACTTCAATTGGCACAATATTTAATGCTCGCTCAGCGCTACTCATAGCGTTCACATTTGCTCGCACGATGACACTGTTGTAATAAGCAGTTTGGCGAATGAGTTGAGTAAACTCGCTAATTTTTTGTTGATCGAAGTACGTGTTCTCTTCGAATGGTTTGACCGACTCGACAAGCTCAGAACCTCTATTTTCAGCAACATATTCAAGCGGACCAAAGCGATATCGAGCGCCAAAATTGAATTTCAAATACATGTCGGCCTGATTCTCAGCCAAAGTTACTCGAACTTCACTTTTATCGAGTACGAAATCGAAATAGCCAAATATCAAAGCGAAAGTCTGCATTCTCGTTTTTAAACCATCGTACTTGGATTGTTCTAAAAACTTCCCTTCGAGCTCGCGCAGAGATTTAATTACGTCTTTTAATTCATTTGGAAAATAAGTTTCTTGTACTGCCGATTCATCAAACTCTAGTGTTACAGCACCCACCTTTAACTTTGGTCCTAACTTCACTTTTATTTGAACAGCGTTGTCATCAAATGATTTTTTATTGAAGTTTGAAAACTCAACGCTTGCTTGATAATAAGAATATGCACGAATTGCGTTTAACACTTTGACCCGAGTCTGCTTTTCAAATTGCTCCAACTCATAGTCATTTTCAGGGAAAATATGACCCGCTAAATGAAGCTGAATATTGTCAACAACCTGACTGTCTAATGTATTGTTTTCATCTGCGGGTATAACTTCCCATTTTGCTAAGGCGATGGCAGGAAAAAAAATAATGGTTAAGATAATTACGCTACCGAGGAATTGTCGGCAACTTGAAAAGAGGTAAATAACCTGCTCCTTAAGTTATATGAAAAATGTAACGCCAAAAAGGTGTGGCTATATTGTCCTTTGATTTTGGGCTAACAGCAAGGCTATAGACCAGTTATTCTTAATAAGGTTCACGTTCCGATCGGAAGGTCAGTAGCGACAATGTCATTACTCATCTATTCTAAATGCGTCTGAAGGAAACAGGCAAACAAACTACCAAGGATGGTGACAACATAGGCTATCTTTAAGACTGGCCTATGTTACTCACTTATTTTATGGTCACTTTACCTACTTTGACTGGAAATAAAAATGAACAATAATCTAAATAAAACGAAAGTATTAAGCGTTGCTCAGCAACTAGAAGTATTCGGCGGTGTTTCTATTACTAGCGATCATGAGGCGCTTAGCGGCCCCGCTAGTGATTGTAATATGAACTCACGAAAAAGCGCGATATTTAGCACACCAAACGATCTTTATGTGCCACCACCTTGCATTAAATATTGATCATAATTTATCAATCAACTTTACCATCAAGAAAACAAAGGTAATGTTGATGAGCACGAGTGAATCAACGCAAGCTGAGTCATTCGTGTTTTTTTAGTTTGAATCAATAATATGTCTGCACTAAAAAATTGAGTTTCTAAAAAATGAAGGAGCTAAAAGAACAAAACCCCAATAACGAGATGTTAATGGGGTTCGAATCAAATATTAAAACGCTTCTACGCAGTGGTTGACTAGACCAATAGCGCTGCTTAGATATTTATTTAAAATGCTTAAATAAAGTACAAAAGCGAAGACTCACGTCTGATTTTGAATACTACAGTATAAATCTACTTAAGTCTTCATTATCTGCTAAATTTTCTAAGTGATGGTTGACGTAATCAATATCGATAATAAAGGAATCGCCGGCTCTGTCCGACGCCTCAAAGGAAATCTCTTCCATCAAACGCTCTAAGACAGTATACAGGCGTCTGGCACCAATATTTTCGGTTTTTTCGTTTACCTGCCAAGCAACTTCCGCAATGCGTTGAATGCCTGATTCAGAGAAGGTGACGTCAACACCCTCTGTCTTTAACAGTGCTTTGTATTGCAGTGTAAGCGATGCATCGGGCTCAGTTAGGATCCTAACAAAGTCCTCGACTCGCAATGCTGACAGTTCCACACGAATGGGCAGGCGCCCTTGTAACTCAGGGATCAAATCTGACGGCTTAGCCATTTGAAAGGCACCCGACGCAATAAACAAGATATGATCGGTTTTGACCATACCGTGTTTGGTTGACACTGTTGAACCTTCAACTAAGGGCAACAGATCGCGCTGAACGCCTTCTCTTGAAACGTCTCCAGACTGATTTCCCTCTCGTTTACATATTTTGTCAATCTCATCGATAAATACAATGCCGTTTTGCTCAAGCGATTCAATCGCCGCTTCTTTTAGGTCTTGTTGATTCACCAACTTGCTCGACTCTTCTTCAACGAGTAATTTGTAGGCATCTTTAATTTTTAACTTTTTCTTCTTCTTGCTCTTCTCGCCGGACAAGTTTTGAAACATTCCTTGCAATTGATTGGTCATTTCTTCCATGCCCGGTGGCGCCATAATTTCAACACCAACCTGAGGTAAAGCAATGTCTAACTCAATTTCTTTATCGTCCAGCTGACCTTCGCGTAGTTTTTTACGAAAAACCTGACGAGTACCTTTATCTTGATTATCTTCGCGCTCGCCTGTTACGCTTTTAGCCGGCGGTAGAAGAATATCAAGAATACGTTCTTCTGCTGACTCTTCAGCACGATACTTCACTTTTTTTGCGGCATCTTCTTTGGTCATCTTGACCGCTATATCGGCTAGATCGCGAATGATCGTTTCGACTTCCTTGCCCACGTAGCCCACTTCGGTAAATTTAGTGGCTTCTACTTTTATAAAAGGCGCATTCGCAAGCTTTGCTAAGCGACGAGCAATTTCGGTTTTTCCCACACCGGTTGGACCAATCATCAAAATATTTTTCGGCGTCACCTCTTGGCGCAGCTCTGGCTCAAGCTGCATTCTGCGCCAGCGATTTCTCAACGCTATCGAGACCGCTTTTTTTGCATTAGATTGCCCAATAATGTGCTTATCTAACGCATGTACAATTTCTCTGGGAGTCATCTCTGACATAATCTGTATACCTTTGACTAGCTCATCCAAATTGCTTTTTGGTGTGGCAATTGGGCAAGATAATTAAAAAAATGAAGTTAATATTCGAGTATTTCAATCGTCTGATTTTGATTGGTAAATACGCAAATATCGCCCGCTATGGTCAAACTTTTTTCAGCGATTTCTTTGGCGCTTAAATCAGTGTTGGCAAATAGTGCCGTAGCCGCAGCTTGGGCAAATGGTCCACCTGAACCAATTGCGATAAGGTCTTGTTCTGGTTGAATGACATCACCGTTTCCCGTAATGATCAGAGATGCACTATGATCAGCGACAGCAAGTAATGCTTCTAACTTTCGGAGCATCCTATCGGTTCGCCAGTCTTTCGCTAACTCAACAGCTGCTTTAGTAAGATGTCCTTGATGCATTTCCAATTTGGATTCAAAGCGCTCAAATAAAGTGAAAGCGTCGGCGGTACCGCCAGCAAAACCAGCGAGTACTTTGTTGTTGTAAAGGCGTCTAACCTTCTTTGCATTACCTTTCATAACGGTATTTCCAAGTGAAACTTGGCCATCACCTGCAATCACAACCTGATTGCCTCTACGAACTGATACGATCGTTGTCATGTAAACTCCTACGTAAGGTGATCTAATTCAATGTTGTGCGAATTCATATTGTGCAAACTAATTAAGCGAGCTAATTAGGCGTAAATTAATGCCGTCTAAATTGCTTCAGTCAGGAATAAATGGGGGGCGTTGAAACTATTTCAAGTCCACATTTGTGACACATTGCGGACATTGCTAGTTTTATGCCGTTGTGACGCTTAATCCCAATTCCAAATTTGGCATCGATTAATACGGGCAGAACGTAAAGCGTGTCGATCTCGTTCGGCGTCACGCTTTGTTTCGTAGGGTCCTAAAACAACGCGAAACCAGATACCTTTTGAACCCTCGCTTTCAAGCACTTGCGACTCTAAGCCTTGAAATGCAATTGTTGCCTTTAACTCTTCTGCTTGTGACTGTTTTCTAAATGAACCACACTGCATTAGATAGCGGCGATCTGAATTTGGTAATTCATCTACCTCAACCTCCACTGAATAAGATGGAAGTCCCTCAATAAACTCCCAATCTTCTTCTTTAAGCACAGGTAATGGATCTTTTTCATCGTTAATTGATTTTGCAGGCGCATTTGCACTATCAACAGGTGCTTGGGCACTTTCTGAAGACTTACTCGCATCATCTCCAGTCGCATCTTTCAAGTACCACAAGCCTGCTACAAAGACGCTCACGACTAGGATAGCGAGCACAACTTTAACCCAAGCAACGGCTTGCGGGGCTTGTTTTTTCTTCCTAGGAGGCTGTTTCTTCTTTTGGCTACGCGCCACGTAATCTTTTTGCGCCATATTTTTCTTTATTGTCTTTTTTGAGCCAGTTTCGTGCGCAGACTATACAAAATTTTGCCTAAGAAAACGCAGGAATATTCACTTTATTTAACTAAAATCGATCGGAGAAACATCTATACTCCAGCGCACCTGCCTACTCACAGGCATTTCAGATAATGCTTTGTTAGCCTGCTCAGTTGCTTGCTGTAAATACTTGCGTGAGGCTGACTGAATTATAAGCAAATTTCGATACCGCCCCTGCTTTTTCTCAATAAACGCAGGGAAAGGCCCTAACACCTTTGCATGTTTAAATTGCGTAAATAGTTCGGCACATAAGTTGAGAAAGTGTATCGATAAATATTTATGCTGCGATTCGCTGCGGATACAAATTTGGTGTTCGTGCGGAGGCAAGGCAGCATGCTTACGTTCTAACAACGCATATCGAGCGAAATCAGAAAAACCGTTATTGATGAGATCTTGCAATAATGGGTGCTCTGGACAATGAGTTTGCAACCACATTTCACCCACTTTATCGCTTCGGCCCGCTCGTCCTGACAGCTGTGTAATCAACTGTGCAAGCTTTTCTGGCGCTCTGAAGTCTGCGCTAAAAAGAGCGCTATCAACATTTAAAATTACTACAAGTGTCACATCTGGAAAGTGATGACCTTTCGAAAGAATTTGTGTCCCAACAAGAATTTGATATTTTTTCTGATTAATCTCTTTTAATAACTTGCTCAACTTTCCCTTACCACGCACCGTATCGCTATCAACCCGCACGGTCGAATAATCTGGAAATAATGTTTCTAAACCTTGCTGGAGTTGCTCAGTGCCAATACCAAACGTATCTAATTCATTGTGGCCGCACTCAGCACAGGCTTTGGGTAACGCTCGAATATCGGCACAGCGGTGACACTGTAAATTATTCGCACTTTTATGCACCGTCATTGGATTGTCGCAGCGCGTGCATTGCTCGACGTGACCGCACTGATGACAGAGTAATGCAGGCGCATAACCTCGCCGATTAACAAACACCATCACTTGATTACCTGCAGCCAACTGTATCTGCATCTTTTCGAGCATGCCTTGTGCAATCCCAAACTGCATAGGCTGACCTTTTATATTCATTAAGCGCTGCGCTGGCATTGCAGCGCTGCCCGCTCGATTGGGCAATAGGATATGTCGATACTTTTTTTCTAAAGCATTGTGCAAGCTTTCCAGCGAAGGCGTTGCACTTCCCAACACTAGTGGAATATTAAGCTGCTTAGCACGATAAACAGCAATGTCCCGCGCGTGATACTTCAGATTGTCTTGTTGTTTAAATGATTCATCATGCTCTTCGTCTACGATAATCATCCCTGGATTTTTCATTTCGGTAAAAATGGAAGACCGTGTACCGATTATGATGCCAAGGCTGCCATCTTTCGCCTGTTGCCAAACTTGCAGACGCTCCGTGTCATTCAGATTAGAGTGCAAGGTACCCACTCTAATCCCGAAGCGTTTTTCAAAACGCCCAACGGTTTGTGGCGTTAGACCAATTTCAGGCACTAAAATAAGCACCTGTTTACCCGCTGCCAGTAAGGGCTCTATAATTTGCAGATAGACTTCCGTTTTACCGCTGCCTGTCACACCTTCGATCAGCATGGTGTCAAACCCACTAGCAAGATTAATGGTGGAAATTGCCATTGCTTGCTCAACATTAGGGAGTGGCTTCTCAGATATCGTGAGTTGCGTTGTCCACTCTTCGGGCTTTTCCACAACGTCGACCTTTTCAATCAGTTGCTTTTCAGTGAGCGCTTTAACTATCGCTGGCGTAAACTCTTGTTTTATAGCCGATAGTGGTTGCCGCCCTTTCTCAAGCAAGCGGTACAAATCAAATTGCTTCACTGAACGCGCAAGTAAATCATCGACGTCAGACTGCGCTGCACTGTCTGCATCGAGTTGTAAATAAGGCTGGGTAGCAACAGCTGCTCTCGTTTTGCCACTTTGCTGTTTTCGCAGTGCTGCTGGCAGCAGGGTCTGTAATACTTCACCAATGGGGTGATGATAATAGTCACTCATCCATTTGCCTAGGGTTAGCATCTGTTGAGAACAAACGGGCGCAATATCCAGTATCTCAATCACCGACTTAAGTTTCGAGGTTTCGTAATCAGATTCGACATTCACACGCACAACGATACCCACGCATTTACGTGGACCGAATGGCACAAGCACACGACAACCAATTAAATCGACATTAACTGTATCGCCCAAGTCTGCCTTCACAAGCAGCGGGTCACTCTGCAATACTTCACTCATCGCAGATCCGGCTGCTGCAGGAGTATGAATTTTATAATCGAATAATTGTGGCATAGGAACCGCAATGGCCACTTGAATAACTTGCAATGAAACCTCTTTTCTTTAATGTTGTTAAGCTCACTCGCCCTTTATTTAGGCGATTTTACCGAAGCGTTTTTTACTAATCTTTTGTTTAGCGAAAGAAGATGCTTTATATGCCTCATGATATCAATCTTTTGCAAAGCATCTACGAGATATTTCACAAATGCGTCGCTTGCACCCAAACTTCGCCTACTCATTTACGCACGTTATACTGCTAATTACACTGGCACCAGTGCCCCGATATTCAAAACATCCTATTTCTACGTGTTTTTATGCCTTGTCTTAATAGTTATTTCTTGATTAAGGGCCTCAACTCCATTATTATGCGCGTCCAAATTTCTGTAGTTGAAAACTCAGCTGCTTTTTAATTAATTTCGTTTGGTGTGCAACTTCGGGTTGTATAGCGAGACGGCCTAAAAAATAAGGTATCCCAATGAAAGACGGTATTCATCCTAAGTATAACGAAATCAAAGCAACATGTTCATGCGGTAACGTAATGGACATTCGCTCTACACTTGATAAAGACATCAACTTGGATGTATGTTCATCATGCCATCCATTCTACACAGGTAAGCAACGTAACGTTGACACCGGTGGTCGTGTTGATAAATTCAAGAAGCGTTTTGGTGGAATTAAAGCGAAGTAAGTTCTTACCGAACGAGCTTTGTTTGTCAGAACAATTTAAAAAGAGCGCAATGCGCTCTTTTTTTATGCCCATTTATTAGCGAGTAACAACTATACAAAAATCCATATAACAAGAGCTTACCTCATAAATACTCATTATAAGCCTCGGATTATAATGCTGAGTAAAGACAATATTACTTACATAAAATCATGGTCTTACCAGTGCTTATTTAATCACACATAGTGCTTTTTGAATTCTTCATTATTAATAGATATGTGCTACATTTGTATGGCATTCGATATTTCGTCACACTTTGCTTGTAAGTCACTTTGAAAACTTACCAAAAACAGTATCACATACATATTCGTAAGGACCCTGATCAATATGCCAGATTTTCGCCAACAAGCGCTCGATTATCATGAATTCCCCAAGCCCGGTAAGATTAGCGTTGAGCTAAGCACTCCTGCCGATACGGTTACTGACCTCGCACTCGCCTATAGCCCTGGTGTAGCGGAGCCAGTGCGTGAAATTGCTGCCGATCCGAATGCGGCTTACCGATATACCGCAAAGGGAAACTTAGTTGCAGTTATTACAAATGGTACTGCAATTCTCGGTTTGGGTAACTTAGGACCTCTCGCGTCAAAACCAGTCATGGAAGGTAAGGCGTTGTTATTTAAACACTTTGCTGGATTAGATTCGATTGATATTGAAGTAAAACATCGTACAACTGAAGAGTTCATCAACACCGTTGCTAATATCGCTGACACCTTTGGTGGAATTAATTTGGAAGACATTAAAGCTCCAGAGTGTTTTGAAATAGAACAAGAGTTGATCAAACGTTGTAAAATTCCAGTTTTTCATGATGATCAGCACGGAACCGCAATTGTGACAGCGGCTGGCATGCTGAACGCACTTGAAATCCAAGGTAAAAAAATAGATGAAGCTATCTTTGTTTGCTTGGGCGCTGGAGCTGCTGCTGTTGCATGTATGGAGTTACTGATAAAGTGTGGTGCCATGCGTGAAAAAATCTATATGCTCGATCGCAAAGGCGTTATCCATACAAGACGAGAAGAGTTAACCCCACACAAGGCACTATTTGCGAACAATACTGACAAACGCACTTTAGATGACGTGCTTGAAGGGGCTGATGTTTTCTTAGGGTTAAGCGGCCCTGACCTTCTACCCCCTGAAGCTTTAAAACTAATGGCGCCAAGACCTGTTGTATTTGCGTGTTCAAATCCTGACCCTGAAATAAAACCCGATTTAGCGCATGCTGTTCGTGACGACCTAATTATGGCAACCGGTCGTTCTGACTACCCAAATCAGGTTAATAACGTCCTCTGCTTCCCCTTCATTTTTAGAGGCGCTTTAGATGTAAGAGCATCGGTCATTAATGATGAAATGAAAGTGGCGGCTGTAGAGGCTTTAAGAAGTATTTCTAAAGAGCCAGTGCCTGAGAAGGTGCTGATTGCCAGCCAGACTAAATCTCTAAGTTTCGGCAAAGACTATATTATCCCTAAGCCAATGGATCCTAGATTGTGTAAACGCATCGCCACTGCCGTTGCTAAAGCAGCTATTGCCTCTGGTGTTGCTAAAATCGAGACTATTCCGGATGATTATTTAGATAGTTTCTAAATAGACCGTCATTGCATCATTGCAAAATTAAAAAGGGCGCTTCATTGTTTGAAGCGCCCTTTTTCTATCTCAGCGAGTTTAATAGCTTAGTATTAACTTCACTTTTTATTATGCAGCTACAGATTCTTCTTTCTTAACTGGTTTACTCATTAAGATATAATCATAAGCAGCCAGTGACGCTTTTGCGCCTTCGCCCATCGCAATTACGATTTGCTTATAAGGAACGGTTGTTACGTCACCGCAAGCGTATATACCTGCTTCGCTTGTTTGACCTTTCTCATTAATAATAACTTCACCATGTTTAGTGAGGTCGACCACGCCCTTCAACACCGTGCTGTTTGGCACTAGACCAATTTGCACGAATACACCTTGAAGCGTTAATTTATGAGCTTCATTAGTGGCTCGGTCTGTATATTCAATGGCATTAACTTTACCATCTTGAGCATGAATTTCTTTGGTCGCCGCGTTTTTGATAACTTTGATATTATCTCGCGCGTTGATTTGGTCAATTAGCACTTGGTCTGCTTTCAGTTCAGGTAAAAACTCAAATACAGTGACAGACTTAACGATGCCAGCCAAATCTAGCGCAGCTTCAACGCCCGAGTTCCCACCGCCTATCACAGCAACGTCCTTACCCTTGTAAAAAGGCCCATCGCAGTGCGGGCAGTATGCCACACCGTTACCGATATTTTCTTTCTCACCCGGAACGCCTAGCTCTCTCCAATTCGCACCAGTCGCGATGATAATCGTTTTAGTTTCAATCACTTCACCTGACGTCAGGGTCAAGGTTTTGATGTCACCTTTCTCAATTTTGTCCACACGTAAATGCTCACGGACGGTGACTTCATGAGCTTTCAAATGCTCCACTAATGAAGTGGTTAACTGTGGACCCGTTGTTTTTGTGACTGAAATTAAGTTTTCAATACCCATAGTATCTTTAACCTGTCCACCAAAACGATCTGCAACGATTGTCACTTTTAAACCTTTTCGCGCCGAATATATTGCAGCTGCAACGCCAGCAGGACCACCGCCAATAATCGTAACGTCTTGCATCGGAAGTTGCTCAGCAGCGTCGTTAGCCTCCAACATTTCGGGTTGTGCTTCTGTCAACTTATCAATTAATTTTGCTGTATCTATTTGACCCGTCGCAAATACTTTGCCGTTCATAAATACCGTCGGCACGCCTTGAATACCATTTTCTTCAACTAGATCTGGGTAAACGCTTCCATCGATCATTTCAGCTTCAATATTATCGTTCAATAAAGCAAACTGATTCATTGCTTGGACGACGTCAGGACATGCGTGACAGCTTAAGCTAACGTATACCTGAAATTTAAGTGGTTTCGTTACCTTCTTGATCATATTCTGAATGCTTTCATTCAACTTGAGCTTCACGCCACCGGCTTGAAGTACCGCTAACACAAATGAGTTGAACTCATGTCCGCCTGGTACGCCAGAAAATGTAATACCGCTTGGCTTTCCGTTCACTTCTAAACCGAAGCTAACTGGGCTACGCAGACGAGCAGAGTCGTCACGCTCTTCAAGCGTAATTTTGTCTGAAATTGAAGAAAACTGAGTCAGCATTTCTTTCAGTTCAGCACGCTTTTCATGCTCTCCGGTTTGTAATACCAGGGTAACTGCATGTTTCATGTCTGCTGTATATTGCGCTAAAGCTTTTAAAATATCTGTTGTTAACATTGTTAGTTCCTTTCACTTTAATTGGGTTTCAGCAAAGGGTTTCACCATTTACTTATAAGTTGTTTCATCAAAAAAAGACCGAAATAAAGCCGACTCAATGAATTTGAGCCTTGTATCAGCTATTTGGTATTTATCTAAATAAAGGGTGAAAGCCTTTGCTCTCAAGTTCTTTCTATCAATCTTTCGCTTTTTAGCATGTTGTCATCTCTAAAAGCAGTCTGTGCCGCGCTTTATGTTTATTTGTCGCGCCGCGCTTTGAAAATATTGGGGAGCGAGTGCTCCCCAATCATACTTGCTAACTGAGTTTAGATCTTACCAACAAGATCAAGACTTGGTGTTAACGTTGCTTGGCCTTGTTCCCATGCTGCTGGGCAAACTTCACCGTCATTGTTCGCAACATATTGTGCTGCTTTGACTTTACGTACCATGTCAGCTGCTGAACGACCGATACCTAGGTCATGAACTTCTTCAACTTTGATGATACCTTCAGGGTTCGCTAAGAATGTACCGCGCAATGCACGACCGTCTTCTTCAATCATAATGTCGAACGCGCGAGTCAGAGCGCCTGTCGAGTCAGCTAGCATTGGATACTTGATTTTGCCAATCGCTTCGCTTGTGTCGTGCCATGCTTTATGTACAAAGTGTGAGTCAGTTGATACAGAGTAAACTTCAACACCAAGACCTAATAGCTCTTCATGCTTTTTAGCCATATCTTCTAATTCAGTTGGACATACGAAAGTGAAATCGGCCGGATAGAATACAAAGATAGACCACTTGCCTTTTACATCTTCGCTAGTAATAGTTTTGAACTCACCATCGTGGAAAGCTTCTACTTTAAAATCAGGGATTGATTTGTTAATCATTGTCATGGTTTGATTCCTTTTAAGGTTGCTAAAATTAAGATTGCTAAATATCTTGCTAAAAACGCTTACCGTTTTGCTTGATATAAAGATAAGCGGTTTTGGTAAATAAATAAATTGAATAAAATCGATTCTCTTAACCAGTTAAATCGATTACATCTATGACTATCCATAAATGTATCCAAACACATCGGCAAAAAGATAAGAATCATGGGTATCTAATCAAGATTACTCATCCAACGAACTTTACCAGACGAGGTTTTTGTTCGGCAAACGCGATGTTGACTCAATAGTTACACCGCGAATTGCTATCCGGATCGATATTGTTGCGGGAGGGAAGTAATTCAAGGTTACAGTAAAATTTTTAAGCTAAAATAAGTCAAGTTACCAATAGGTCTCAGCGCTCATTGCTACTTCTCGACTTTTCTCCATCACGGTGATAACACTACTTAGCTTATCATCAATCCAATCATCCAAGTCTTCAGCGTCTTCAATATCAACTTCCTCGAGCGCACGGCGCAAAAACAACAGCGCTTTAACCTCATCAATCCCTTCAACTAAATCCAACCAAGGCGCTCTAAACTTTCCGCGGCTCTCTGCGAACAAACCTGCTAGTAAGAATCCGTTCAGCAATGTTTGGCGCAACAAAACCTCAAGCGCAATATATTTGGTATAGTCCATTTCAACTTTAGACGGTAAGCTTTGCATAACGGTTTGCCAGCCCTGCGACAACCAACCTTTTGCATGTTTTAGCACTGGAATTTGATGACCTGTCGCTTGTGCTTGCCACGGCTTTTCAATAAGCAGCCTAGATGCACCTAACTGCACTTGACTGCTTTCCATCGAAACTAAGAGCTGTTCGGGTGATTGCACCGTTAGCAAGCCCTCGCGGCGCCCGTTCAAATAGCTCATTAACGCTTGATGTCTAGGTATACGGCGACTAAACGGCCCCTTATTAGAGCGCAGTTTACGAATGCACTGTAAGTCGTCTTGCCATGACCATTGATCCGACAAAACAAGCAGCTGTTTATGTAAGTTGAGCAATTCTTGACACTGCAACACGGGTAAATACAAAGACACACCTTGTAGCAGCAGCTGGACGCTTTGCGCGATTTCTTTGAGCGCATCGATATGCCCCGATTGCAAATACACGTATTCATGATGCTGCCAATGAGACAAAGCACATTCAATGGCCTTACATAAGGCATCTTCTGTGCTGTCTTCCTCATCTAAGTCTAAAAAGTTGGGAAGTAGAACTGTTTCTGCAACAGCGCCGTTCATTAGTTGATAGCCCCGCGCAGCTTTAGTGACGTTGCTCAATCGCACAGGTGTCACTTTGCTAATCTCATCGGCCAAGTCAAAGAGTGCCGTTGGCATGCCTGCTTTCAGTTCAATCTCAATTTCTCCAATCGGTAATGTACCCAAGCTATGTTTAACTTCGCCGCTATCAAAAACGAGTTCAAGATGATTTTCGCCATCTATAATATCAAACGTAACGCGATGAAAATGGGTTGAAAACTGTACCTGTAGTTGACGGTTAACATCTTCGATATCGATATCATCAGCCCATATCTCGGAATCAAACTTTTCTAAGTCTGGATGAGCTTTGTCGAGATTAACGTTATATTCAGGACGTTGGTGTAAGCCACCTTCGACTTTTCCTTGGGTTTTTATTGTCTGCTCAATGTGATCGTTTACCCGTCTAATACGACAGCCCATTTTGCGTTTTCCCAAAAACTGCTCAGGCGTATCGTAGTAGTCGTTAAACACATCAAACGCGCTGCGCGTTACCTTACCTTTTAACTTGGGCAATAATGTTTGTTCAAATGTGCTGAGGGCGTCTTGGTCTGCAACGAGTTTTAATTCAATTTCCATGGTCTTAACTTGCCAATTAAACGGTCGTGTCGAATATTCCTGTACCATATCCTCGAATGCCTGCACGCGCAAACCTTTCAACGTTCAAACTAGCAAATAGCAGCGGCATCCCGGTACCTTATCAAAGATTGCCTTGTTATCGCTTCTAATACCAAATCTGGCCTTGTGAAATGGTGATAGAGGACCTAAAATCGCTGTCATCTTATTTTTTCACTGCAGACGATATGCGTTTTTTGATTTTATTTTTTTCTATTACTTTATTTTATTCCTATGCAAACGCTCAATCTTCTTCACCAGATACAATAGCGCCCGATGAAGATCGAGAAATTCGCTATATTTCAGACGAGTTATTTATCTTTTTGCATGCTGGTCCTGGTCGCGATTTTCGCATTATCGGGTCAATTAACGCAGGAACAACTATCTCTCTTTTACAAGTAGATAGAGAGGCCGGTTATGCTCAGATACAAGATGATCGTGAGCGCACAGGCTGGGTTGAATCAAAGTTTGTAAGTCGCGACCCATCAAACAAAGTGGCACTTGCAGAAGCAAGCGAAAAGATGGAAACGCAACAAGAAGAAATGAGGGTGATGCAGGCGCGAATGAACACTGCTATCGACGACTTTGCTAAATCTGAACAACAAAAGATCGCACTGAACAGAAACCTTACCAAAATCCTAGAACAAAATGCAGAATTAGAAAGACGCATTGCCCAAAAAGGACGAAGCGACCAAATGCTGTGGTTTACTCGCGGCGCCATATTAGCCTTGATAAGCGTTGTTATTGGCTATTTATTAGGTTTATTTGGCCGCAAAAAAGGCAAATCAAATCCCTTGCTGTAAATTATTGTCTTGTGCAAATTCGCCTTTCGCGACTTTAGCCCAGATCCAAGCCATGCAATCAATAAAAGGTCGATAACATGCTACTATTTTTGCTGATTATTAATATAGCAGGCACGGCTGCATTTGCCGTTTCTGGTGCCTTGTTAGCCGCTAAGAAAAAATGGATTGGGTAGGGTTTGTTTTTATCGGTAATGTGACCGGCATTGGCGGTGGCACGTTACGCGACGTAATACTGGACGTGCCGGTATTTTGGCTTGTCGATTGGTATTATGTCGTCATATGCAGTGTGTCTGCTGTGATTACTTATTTCGCAACCCAACAAATATCCCGCAAATCAAATGCCTTACTATGGGCCGATGCGGTAGGTATGGCTTTGTTCAGTGTACTAGGTGCGGAGAAGGCGTTAAGGCTGGGCGCTGAAATTCCAGTTGCGGTCATTATGGGTGTCTTTAGTGCGTGTTTAGGCGGTATCGTTCGTGACGTTATTTTGAATGATGTTCCCGTAGTCTTTCAAAAAGAAATTTATATTACTGCATCACTGTGCGGCGCAATTGCCTACTGCGTTTGTTTTGGTCTACTTGGCATTATCGGCATTTACGCCATCGGCATTGGTTGTGTTGTAGCATTTACTGTTCGTGCTATCGCTATTGTAACTAAGCTTTCAATGCCTGCGCACAAAGGCTTGGTCTGAGCTAGTCTACATCGGCCTCAAAAAAAAGCAGAACAGGCTGTCCTGTTCTGCTTTTGATACCCCGTTTATATAAACCGATCTTCACCAATGAGCCTTCATCAATTAGCTAAGCTAATCGAATCAAGCGTTATTCGTCGTCTTCCACCAAAGTCATTAATGACGTATTGCCACCAGATGCTGTCGTATCGATGCTGATCGTCTTTTCGGTAACCAAACGTTGGATCAAATTGTCGTTATACTCAGCAGTAATTACCGGTAGTATTGCGCCCTGCCTTTCTGCTAATTTTGCAGAAATATACGCGCTTCTATCGGTCCGACTGTCAACAACCACACCCGCTAGTCCATCATTCATTAGCAATGCTTCTAAGTGACGTAAATTAGCAACTTGGAAAACGTGATTTGGTGCTCCTGTGCTAGCCAACTTATCTTTGAAGGTTAATGCTTCTTCATAAAACACGTCAGACACTACTGAAATAACGGGGTTACCAGTTGCCAAAGCAGTCACAATCGACAATACCCAATAAGAGAAGTTAACGTCTTTATCGGCGAAACAAACCAACACGCCTCGAGGCTCTAAGTGCAAGGTATTCGATTCACCAGTCGGCCCCGGCAACTGCATTGGTGAACGCAGTCTCCGCTCAATCGCAATCAACTGTGTTCTCGCTGTCGCCAGTGTTTTATTTAAATCATCGGCAAGCTCTTCGACACTTTCAACATGAGCAATTTTTGCAAGCAATTGGCGCACAAACGAAATACGATCATTCAAAGGCGTTAAGCGCCACTGATTTTCGATTCCCATTGCCGACGACATTAGTTTATTAGCCTCGGTTACTGCGACTGAATCACTTTGAATAGCAACATCATCAGCATAATTTTCAACTTGTGACGCCTTTATGGGCGTCGCATTCTCTTTCATCAAGCGAGGCAGGTAGTTTGGACCGCCAGCTTTTGGACCCGTACCTGAAAGCCCTCGTCCACCAAATGGTTGTACACCTACAATAGCGCCAATCATGTTGCGGTTAATGTAAACGTTACCTGCTCTTGAAAGACGCGCTAGCTCGTAAGCTCGTTCTTCAATGCGTGAGTGTATGCCCATGGTTAAACCAAAACCGGTGCTGTTTATTCGATCGATCACTTTGCCGATTTCTTTACCTTTGAAACGGACTAAATGCACACAAGGACCGAAGACCTCTTTTTTCAATACGTCAATGTTATCGATTTCAAAGAAATGGGGAGCAAAAAAGTTTCCATTTTCTTTAGGCAACTCACATTTGTGCAGTAATTTTCCATGTTCCTTCATGTATTCAACGTGGTCGTTAAGTGTTTTTAATGCCTTTTCATCAATAACCGGTCCGATGTCACTCGACAAAAACGAAGGGTCACCTAGCGATAACTCTTTCATAGCACCGATAATCATATCACTAACATCGTCCGCGATATCTTCCTGCACAAACAATACTCGTAAGGCAGAACAGCGCTGACCTGCACTTTGAAAACCTGAAGCAATAACGTCATCAACCACTTGCTCTGGAAGCGCAGTTGAGTCGACGATCATACAGTTTTGACCGCCCGTTTCTGCAATTAAAGGAACTTGTTCTGTGCCGCGAGCAGCTAGTATTTGTGATATCAACGAGCCAGTTTGTGTTGAGCCTGTAAACATAACACATTGAATGCGCTCATCTGGCAACAGCACGTCACCGACGTCAGGACCTTTTGCAATCACCAAATTGACAGCATCTTCAGGTAGGCCGACAGATATCATCAACTCTAAAGCACGCTTTGCAATTAAGCTGGTTTGTTCTGCGGGTTTTGCAATAACGGTATTGCCCGTCACTAACGCAGCTGCCACTTGCCCCATGAAAATAGCGAGAGGGAAATTCCAAGGGCTAATACATAGCACAACACCACGCGGCTTTAAGCGATCCTCAGGGTCAAGTCGTTTGGCCTCAACCGCATAATAGCGACAAAAATCGACCGCTTCGCGCACTTCATCAATGCTATCTAAGGTGACCTTTCCTGCCTCTTTTATACAAAGGCCTATTAGTTCGTCCATATGGCGTTCAAGAATGCCAGCGATGCGCATTAGCAAATCCGCTCTTTCTTCAACGGGCTGCTGTGACCAAGTCTCAAATGCTGTTGTTGTGCGTTCAAGCATAGCCTGCATATCAGCTTTACAATGATACTGATGTACGCCTACAATTTCGTCTAACTTAGAAGGGTTACGAACTATGATTTTATTCTCTGATTCTTGCACGTCTCCTAAGGCCTGAACGTGTCCTTCAAACCATTTTTCTAGGCGCAGAGATAAAGCTTGGGTGGCATTAACGTCATAGATATCGAAGCCACGTGAATTAGCTCTGTAAGGTGCGTACAGATCGACCGGCATAGAGATTTGCTTGTTCTCTCGAACTTGAAGACGCTGTGTGCGCTCAACCGGGTCCTCAAGCAATGACTCAACAGGCTGACTATCATCTACAATTGCGTTAACAAACGATGAGTTAGCACCATTTTCTAGTAAACGACGAACCAAATAAGCTAATAGGTCTTCATGAAAACCGACCGGGGCATAAACACGACACTGTATTTTGTCTTGAGTCACGACCTGATCGTATAATGAATCACCCATTCCATGTAAACACTGGAATTCGAAGCCTTCTTTGTCATCTCCTGCAAGCTCTATTATTACCGAGGCTGTGTAGGCATTATGCGTTGCAAACTGCGGGTATATGCTGTCGCGATAAGCCAACATTCTATTTGCACAGGCGTGAAAAGAAACATCGGTAGATGTTTTGCGAGTAAACACAGGAAAGTCTTCAAAACCACCCTGCTGAGTATGCTTTATTTCGGTATCCCAATAGGCACCTTTCACTAAGCGGACCATGATTTTGCGGCCTACTTTAAGGCTCAATTCTCGTAACCACTCGATAACAAAAATAGCGCGCTTTTGATATGCCTGCACCGCCAAACCAAAACCATCCCAACCGTCTAAATCGGGATCGCTGTATACTTTCTCGATAATATCAAGCGATATATCAAGGCGCTCTGATTCTTCAGCGTCAACAGTTAACCCAATGTCATATTGCTTCGCCAGTAAACACAGCGCTTTCAACTTCGCAGGAATTTCATCCATTACGCGGTCGTATTTTGCGAAGTCATAGCGGGGGTGAATGGCTGAAAGCTTAACTGATATTCCAGGGCTTCTGCGCGGCCCACGCCCTTTAGCCGCCTTACCTATTACTTTAATCGCTTGCTCATAAGCATTATAGTAATACGCAGCATCATCAGCTGTTCTCGCGCCCTCGCCTAGCATGTCATAAGAATACACGTAACCCTGCGTTTCTTTTTCAGCAGCTCTTTTCACAGCATCTTCAATATTTTCGCCCATGACGAACTGACGACCCATGACTTTCATCGCAATCTTCATTGCACGACGAATAACGGGTTCACCTAAGCGGCCCATGGTCTTTTTAAGCAATCCAAACTGTTCTGATTTGCGTTTGTCTGCGTATTTTACCATGCTGCCCGTGAACAACAGTCCCCAAGCAGAGGCGTTAACAAATAGAGAGTCGCTGTTACCCAAGTGAGGCGTCCATTCTCCTTTTGAAAGCTTATCTCGAATAAGTTCTTCCTGAGTATGTTTGTCTGGCACGCGCAGCAAGGCTTCAGCCAAACACATTAAAACAACGCCTTCTGCTGTCGATAGTGAATATTCGTTCAATAGCGCATCAACCCCACCGTGACCCTCTTGCTCGCGGCGAATTTGTAACACCATGGTTCGAGCGCGCTCCCAAGCGCGTGAGCGAGCGGCCATATTTACCTCAGCTTCAGGAAGTATATGCTCAATAGCCTCCGATTCGCTGATTCGATAAAAATCACGTATTTTCTGACGGGTAGGACATGCATTACTGATACTATTGTTCACTAACATTTAATCGCCTCACGGTTGTATTAGCGTCGTTTTTATTGCGCTAACCCTGCTAATTTTGTCTGTATTTTATCATGCTGTCGATGCACTTGCATTACAGCTTAAAAAGTGTTCGTAAGATAAGCTTTATCGAAGCGAAAAACTACCTTTGTAAACAAAAATTCCAGATGATTTCGTCAACTAATGTTTCAGGTTCTTATTCCCCTCTGTTATCAGCTTTATTTTTTAATAAAAAAGCACAAACAAAACCGCGTTTTCATTGGTTGTTGTAAGCTAATCAGCTATGATTGTTCAGAACGAAAATATAGAAGGTTGAGTAGCATGTGCCACGGCCTTTTTTCGTCATTCGTTTGCCTGCTAGCAAACTGTGATATTCATCAGCGTTATTCATAAACACAATAAGGACTATTCCATGTTTAGGCATCGTTTATCTTCACTTTCGAAAGCAAGGCAATGCGGTAAGATATCACTCTGGATTT
This sequence comes from Glaciecola nitratireducens FR1064, assembly GCF_000226565.1. Taxonomy (NCBI): domain Bacteria; kingdom Pseudomonadati; phylum Pseudomonadota; class Gammaproteobacteria; order Alteromonadales; family Alteromonadaceae; genus Brumicola; species Brumicola nitratireducens. The sequence goes on from NC_016041.1 coordinate 3,233,816, forward strand.
CCATCCCTTTAGGCAGTATTGCAGTTGTCGTCATTCTTTATTTGCTGTTTGCCAATACGCTTTTTAAATCACTGGCACAGAACGCTCTCGGTGATGCATCTGGAGCAGAAGTGAATTTAGAATCCGTTGATCATAGCTTTTTCCCATTTGGCCTAACACTCAGTCGATTACAAGCCACAGACAACGTCAACCCTATCCGCAACAAGGTTGAAATTGCATTGCTGAAAGCTGATGTCGATTTCATGCCGCTGCTGAACAAAAAACTCATTGTAAATGAACTTATTGTGCAAGATGTGGAATTTGATACCAAGCGTGCAAATGCTGGCGCAGTCTATGTTCAACCTGATGCCCAAGCGTCCAATTTTGCATTCCCAACCTTAGCAGACTTACCCAGCGTCGATGAAGTATTAGCGAAGTCGCCCTTGAAAACCACAGCAGCCATAGTAGAAGCGCAAAAGGTTGTGGAAGAATACAAGCAACCGATTCAAGACAAATATGCAGCGCTGCCAAGCAAAGATAAGTTAAGCGCTTACAAAGATAGAATTGAGGCACTGAAAGAAACCGATTATAAAAACCCGGTTGAACTGGCTGCCGCTAAAAAAGAATTCGACGAAATAAAAGAAGCGATAAAAAAGGATAGAGACAACATTTCCGAATTTGTTGACCTTGCGAAAGAAGCCAAAGCCGCTTCAGCAAGTTCGGTCTCTGCACTCAAATCAGCACCTCAAGAAGACTATGCTCTGCTGAAAGGTTTGGTTGCCGGAGATGAGGGTGCCATTGGACAAGTAACGCAGCATTTGTTCGGCGAGAAAGCCAAAATGTATACTCAGGGCTTATTGCTTGCGATGGATATGTTATCCGGTAATTCAGATGAAACCGTTGTAGAAAAAACCGCAGTTGATGATGGATTACCCAACGTTTGGATAAAAAAAGCCGCCATCAATATTAAATGGCAGGACGAGCAAATAAAAACAGATTGGCAAAACATTACCGACCAACACGCGATCGTTGGTAATCCAACTACATTTTTAATCAATTCAAGCAAAGCCAACAACTGGAATAAAATTGACTTAAAAGGTAGCTTTGAAATCATTCAGGGCAAGGTGAATTCTGTTCAAAACTGGGACATCAATGGCCTTGTGTTAGACGCTGTTGAATTGGTTCCAGCAGAATCCAAACAAAAACTCAATGCATTGCTTGAGTCTGGCATACTCGCTAGTAAAGGTGGTTTGAACGTAGTTGATGGCAAGATTTCTGGCTCATCAGTATTCGACCTTAGCGCCCTGAAGCTGAAAGCGACAGGCGACAATGATTTAACCAGTGCTATCGCCGAAATCATTTCAGGCTTATCTGAGCTAGAGTTGGTCACAGACTTTTCTGGAAAGCTGAGCAATCCATCAATAAAAGTGAAGTCCGATTTAGATAAAAAAATGCTGCAAGCCCTTTCTAGTGGCTTGACTGGCAATAGTTCTGGTAAACTAGGCGAATTGAAAAGTAAGCTGAATGCAAAAGTTGCCGAGCAATTAGGTCAGTCGGGCGAACAACTTGCCTCTGTCGATGCTCTTTTATCTGCTGCGCAAGGCGACTCTGAAACCCTAAATGAGTTGTTAAAAGCGCAAATGAGCAATGCATTAGATAAGAAAAAAGATAAGTTGCTGAATAAGTTAAGCGACAAATTGCTTGGTAATTAACAAGTAATAACACCATTAAGGATTGAGCTATGCGCAATAGATGGATACTCGTCATATTGATTTCCCTGCTCGGGTTATTGCAGGCTCGCCTTTGGTTCGGCAAAAATAGCATTGCCGACTACAACATGATGAAGTCAGAAGTAGAAGAACTGCAGCAACAAAACGCGAATTTAAAACAACGAAACGCACTGCTTCAAGCTGATATTAGCGATCTTCAATTGGGCTTAGAGTCGATTGAAGAAAGAGCACGCAACGAACTCGGCCTAATTAAAGAAGGCGAAACTTTTTATCGAATTTTGCCCCAAGAGCAGTAATTTTGACAGCAGTAAAAACATATGTCGCCGTTGTTCCTGCCGCTGGTATTGGCAGTAGAATGCAGTCAACGGTAGCTAAACAATATCTTACCATCGGGAATAAAACTGTTATCGAGCATACGCTTGACGCGTTGCTGTCTCACCCGCAAATTCAAAGTGTCGTAGTGGTTTTACATCCACAAGACAGCACGTTTGCATCACTAAGAGTAGCAGATAGTCCATTAGTTGACGTCGTTATCGGTGGCACTGAGAGAGTTGATTCAGTCTTAAGTGGTTTGCAACATTGTTTACGTAAAGTTCCGTCAAGCTTGCATTCTTGGGTGTTGGTGCACGATGCTGCTAGACCTTGTGTAACCCACAGTGAACTCAATGACTTATTGTCGTGCGAAAATACCTGCGATGGCGCGATATTGGCAGTTCCCGTCAGTGATACAATAAAAAGAGCGACGCAGTCCGAAAAAATCGCCACTTTTGAAATAGCAGAAACGGTCGATCGCGCTCAGCTTTGGCAAGCGCAAACACCTCAGTTTTTTCCCCTTCAGAAATTGATTGCTGCAATTCAACTAGCACAAGACAGTGGCATCAAAATGACCGACGAAGCTTCCGCAATGGAGCATACCAACGCGAGCATTCAGCTTATTGAAGGGCGCAGCACAAATATAAAAATAACGCGTCCAAGCGACCTAGCGCTAGCGGCGTTTTACTTAAGTAATAATATATCCTCAAACATGAATGAAAATAGTAAGCAAGGAGGCAACAGATGTTCCGTATAGGCCATGGTTACGATGTACACAAATTTGGTGGAATGGGTCCCATCACCATTGGTGGTATTTGCATTGCTCATGAACGGGGCTTGATTGCACATTCTGACGGTGACGTAGCTTTGCATGCGCTGTGCGATGCACTGCTTGGTTCATTGGCGTTGGGTGATATTGGCCATCATTTTCCAGACAGCGATAAATCGTATGAGAATATAAGTAGTCTTGAACTCTTAAGACAAGTTTATCAACGTGTTCAAGATTTGGGCTATATGTTGAGCAACGCAGACATTACGATTGAAGCTCAAGCGCCAAAAATGGCACCGCATATTAACTTCATGCGTGAAGCAATTTCAGATGTTATGGGCGTCTCTGTAAAAGATATCAGCATTAAAGCGACGACGACTGAAGGGCTTGGCTTTGTAGGACGTGAAGAGGGTATTGCCTGCCACGCTGTCGTTCTCATATGTCCGCGTAGATAGCCGAATGTCACTATCTATTTCACACTGGTCTAGGTTGTATGGTGATTCGCTAGGTTACGCTGATCTCAAACAAGAAATGCACGATTTCATTGTTGAAGAACAGCTCGGTTTTGAACCGAGCGGCGAAGGCGAGCATATCTTTCTGTGGTTAGAAAAGACAAACTTGAACACCGCATTCGTGGCTGAATCATTGGCAAAATTCAGCAAACTGCAGCTACGCGATATAACCTACGCTGGTAGAAAAGATAAGTTCGCGCTTACGCGACAGTGGTTTGGGGTGCATATCGCCAACAAAAAAGAACCTAACTGGGATGAATTCCAGCTCGATGGCGCAAAAATTTTAAAAGTGACGCGCAACGATCGTAAGCTTCGGGTCGGTGTTCTCAAAGGCAATAGATTCGAACTCATTTTGCGAAACTTAAGACCGAATATAGAGCATAATATCGAGTCAAGTGCAGCTCCCTTTTTCGACGCATTAACGCACAGACTTGAGCTTATCAAACACCAAGGAGCGCCTAACTATTATGGTAGCCAGCGTTTCGGTGAAATACGGATCGCATCCCAAGAGCATCAGCCAACGGAGCCTCAGCCAAAAGAGTTAGAGCAAACAGGGCCGCAACAAACAGGTTCAAAACAATCAACTAGCACTCACAGCTTGCGCCAAGGCGGCAACCTTGCCTTAGCCGAAAAACTGATAAGCGGCGAAGCAATTCGTAATCGTAACAAACGCTCTATGGCTATTTCGGCATTGAGAAGCTGGTTGTTCAATGAAATTATTCATGAACGAATAGTGCAAGATCGTTTTCATCAAGCACTGCTTGGTGATGCGATGCAGCTCAGTGGGTCAAACAGCTTTTTTCTCTTCGATGATGAAGCAGAGCAAGCCAAGATACTGCAGCGCTTAGCTGAGTTTGACATAAGTATCACTGCTCCACTTTGGGGTGACGGGAAACTACATACAGTCAAAGCCGCGAAGGATTTAGAGCTGAACTGTGCAGGAAGATTTCCAGATATTACACAAGCACTAAATGCGCTAGGTTTAAAGCAAGAAAGAAGGGCTATTAGAATTGTTCCGCAAGATTTCACATGGCAAATAGAAGATAACACGCTCAAGATGCAGTTTTCGCTTCCCGCTGGTTGTTTTGCTACTTCCATTGTGAGGGAACTACTGAATGTTTAAACTTATCGCTATTCAATTCTGCGAATTCATAAACATGACAATTTTGTTAGGCAATGAGCTTATCACTTGGACAAAAAGAGTGAACACACGAACGTAGACGCTGTAAATAATAATGATTGGCCTGTCATGCCATTACCGTTAACCAGGACGGCATGCCATAGAATAAGCATTTGCTTAATTACCAAAGAAACGATGAAGTAGGAATAGAAATGGCAATATCATCACGCAAAGGCCTTCAGCTTGCGCAGTTATTAGAACAAGAGGGTGTCAGCGATAACAGAGTATTAAACGCTATCGCGAAAACACCACGTGAAATTTTTATTCCTGACGCGCTTAAGCATAAGGCCTATCAAAATACAGCCCTACCTATTGGCCAAGGGCAGACTATATCGCAACCTTATATTGTGGCGAAGATGACGGAGCTATTGCTAAACGCACCGGTGCTTCCCAAGAAAATTCTAGAGATTGGCACGGGTTCTGGTTACCAAACCGCTATTTTGGCCGGCATTTTTGGACACATCTACTCTGTTGAACGCATCAAGGCGCTGCAGTTTCAAGCCAAACGCCGTATGAATCAACTCGACTTTCATAACATCTCCATGAAGCACGGTGACGGCTGGCAAGGCTGGCAAAGTAAAGCGCCATTCGATGGTATTATCGTAACGGCCGCAGCAGCCCAGCTACCACAAGCATTACTGGATCAACTAAACGACGGTGGCCGCTTAATTATTCCGGTCGGCGACGAAAATCAAAGTTTGAAATGCATTGATCGCCAAGGAGAAGAATTCATCGAAAAGACCATTGAATCGGTTCGTTTCGTGCCGCTGGTTGCAGGTGATTTACTGTGAAAGTATTTGATACCCTTTACACGCTGTGCCTAAAATGGGCGCAGCACAAGCACGCTGAGAAGTATCTCGCGGGGTTAAGCTGCTCCGAATCCATGTTCTTCCCTATTCCACCAGACGTGATGTTAGCGCCAATGGCGTTGAGCCAGCCGGAAAAAGCCTGGCGCTTCGCGCTAGTCACAACAGTGGCCTCCGTTCTTGGCGGTATTCTGGGATATATTTTGGGTTATTTCGCATTCGAATCGTTTATTCAACCCTTAGTCGTCGAGATGGGCTACCAAAGCAAACTTAACCAAGCCTCGCTTTGGTTTGAAGAATATGGTGTATGGGTGGTCTTCTTGGCTGGTTTCTCTCCAATTCCCTATAAAGTATTTACCATCAGCGCTGGTTTCTTACAGATGGCGATCGTGCCTTTTATCGTTGCTTCAGCTGTCGGGAGGGGCTTGCGCTTCTTTCTAGTCGCTGCATTAATGAAATACGGTGGTCCCATGATGGAAGCGAAACTGAGAAAATACATAGAAGTAATCGGCTGGGGCACAGTTGCTGCCGCCGTTGTGCTCTATTTGATATTTAGGTAATAAAAAAATGCTTTGCTGGGTAAAACAAAAGCTGCTGTTTATCACAAAAATAGGGGCCGCAGCGTTCTGTTTTATGCTTATCGTTTCCTGCAGTGGACGCTCGAACCCCGCTCCCGTTGTTTCGTTAAATACCACCATCGCAAAGCAAAATAACCTGACCGAAATTGAGGGTGAAACTTATCAAGTACAAAAAGGAGATACGCTGTTTGCTGTTGCATTTTACAGCGGAAATGATTATCGAGATATCGCCAAATTTAATAATATACAAGCCCCCTACAACATCTTTCCAGGTCAAACACTAGCCCTAACTCCCTCAGCTAAAAATAACGATAGTGAAAACAAAGGGGTAAGGGAAAACTCAAATGCCACGACTAAAGTTGTAGTTGACCCATCCAGACCACAGGCGTATGGTGGAAGTGAACAAAAAATCCATCGAAAAAAATCAAAAAACGAAGTCGAACGCTCGAATAAAACTGACGGACAAGTCAATTGGATTTGGCCTGCATCCGGCAAGTCTACTTCTGCAGTAGTCGGTAGTGATGGGACCAATCGTGGATTAGATATTAAAGGTGATTTGAATTCACCAATATTTGCTGCAGCGAGTGGCAAGGTAGTTTATGCAGGAAACGCGCTAAAGGGATATGGAAACTTAGTTATCATAAAACACGATAACGACTTACTCAGCGCATACGCGCACAACGATATGATTTTAGTTGGTGAACAAAGTTATGTTAAGCAAGGACAAAAGATTGCAAGCATGGGACGCACTGGTTCTAGTGAAGTTATGCTACATTTTGAAATTCGTCGCAAAGGGAAGTCACTCGATCCCCTCAGTTTTTTACCCAAGAAATAATGACCTAATGGGCTTGTCCTTCATCGGATCTGTTTTCCTGCCTATCACTGAATTAACGCAACGAAGCTAATAGGTGATGAACAATGTCTATAGAACTAATTGGCAAAACAAAAGAACTTAAAACTACAACTGATGCTGAGGATGTCAGCACAAAGCAGCTTGACGCCACTCAAATGTACTTAGGTGAAATTGGCTTCTCGCCCCTGCTCACCGCAGAAGAAGAAGTGATGTTTTCGCGCGAAGCGTTGAAAGGCAATGAAAAATCTCGTGAACGAATGATCGTTAGTAATCTTCGCCTAGTCGTTAAAATTGCTCGTCGCTACAACAACCGAGGCTTAGCGCTTCTAGATTTAATTGAAGAAGGCAACATAGGCCTGATACGTGCCGTTGAAAAGTTTGATCCGGAACGGGGTTTCCGATTCTCGACATATGCCACTTGGTGGATCCGTCAAACTATTGAGCGTGCGTTGATGAATCAAACACGAACTATACGCCTACCTATTCACATCGTTAAAGAGCTCAACCTTTATTTGCGCACGGCGAGAAGACTCTCGCAAGAGCTTGATCATGAGCCCACTGCGGAAGAAATTGCTGAGGCAACGGGTGAGCCAATTGCTAGCGTTCAAAAAATGCTTAAGTTAAATGAGCGCATCAACTCTGTTGATACCCCTATTGGCGGCGATGATGAGAACAAAGCGCTACTGGACATAATTGCAGATGAGCAAGGAAGCGGACCTGAAAATCAGCTGCAAACTAATGACATGAAGCTAAACATTATCAAATGGTTGCAGGAACTTAATCCTAAACAACGAGAAGTGTTAGCAAGACGATTCGGTTTGCTAGGCCACGAGCCTGCTACTTTGGAAGACGTGGGTGTTGAAATAGGCTTGACGAGAGAGCGTGTTCGTCAGATACAGGTTGAAGCTTTAAAGCGTTTGAAAGAAATTATGCGTCACCAAGGTCTTGATATAGAGTCATTATTTACCTACGAAGGATGATTTTTTCTAAACCAAATGACATTTTCTCTAATACGACTGACAATCTCAGGCATAGTTGCGTTTTTTTTCTATGCATTATGGGCTTACTACGCTAACAGCTTGGTGACTGATAATACGCAAGTTTTATACAAAGCCGCATTGGTGCAAGGAACTTATAGCGGCATTATCACGCTAGTATTCACCTTCTTGCTAGAACTTTCCTACAAAATGTTAAGCAACAAACAATATTGCCTACCTTTTATGATCCCTTCAATGACAAGACCCGCTTTCTTTAGCAAAGAATGTCTAACAACAAAAACGGTTGAAACATCGCTGAGAAAAATTGAGCGTGCGTGCGATGGAACATGTTTGCCCGGTGCGTTGCTCACACCAATGCCGGCAATTGCCGTACAGAGTATATTTGTGATAAGTGTGAATGTCGCGTTTATGACGCCGAACTTATGGCTGACCGTGGCTCCGTCAGTCTTTTTCAGCGCAGTTTATGGCTATTCTTATAGTATGTCATTGACCAGAAAACTTAAGCTCGCTCAAGCGTAACAAAGGTGTAGTCGTAAGGATTTTTATCATCCTTTTGGTGAGTTTCTCGGGAAAGTTCCTGCCAGTTTGCGTTCGCTTCGTAATCTGGGAATTTCGTGTCACCATCCACTGTTAAATCAATGAAGGTAAGATAAAGGCGCTGTGCTTGTGACAGCATCGACTCGTATATACTGCCGCCACCAATGATCATGACTTCGTCGAAAGCAGCAGCCTTTTGCATAGCCGCTTCAATAGAATGAACAACCGTTGCGTCATCTAGCGAATAAGATTCATTGCTAGTGATAACGATGTTTGGACGACCAGGAAGAGCCTTTCCAATCGACTCATACGTTTTTCTACCCATGAGCACAGGCTTACCCATAGTAATAGCCTTAAAATGCTTCAAATCAGCAGGTAAGTGCCAAGGCATGTCATTGTCAGCGCCAATGATGCGATGGTTCGCCATGGCGGCAATCATTGATATCATTTTTGGTAAATAACCTCGACGTCATAATCGTCGTCATCCCAATCATCATCATCATAGTCATCATCAGTTTCGTCATCGTTTTGATGCTCAGCAATGACTTGCTCGTGATAGGTGTCCCATTTAAACGCTGGTTCTTCTTCTTTATTGAACATTTCTTCTTCAGGTGGAAGTGAATCAATAAATTCCATAATGTCTTGGCAAAGTAAATCTACGTTCAGCTTTTGGAAGGCCGAAATTTTATAGTAGTCGTCTTCCCAACCTAATCGAGAAGCAATGTCAGCGCACAAGGCATCAGCCTCATCTTCCAACATTAAATCGATTTTATTGAACACTAACCAGCGAGGTTTTGCCGCTAGCTTTGGACTATATTTGTCAAGCTCGTTGTCAATCGTTAACACATTTTCGACGGGGTCTGAGCCATCTACAGGCATAATGTCCACTAAATGGATTAATACTCTGCAGCGTTCAAGATGTCGTAAAAACTGGATACCGAGACCAGCACCATCTGAAGCTCCTTCAATTAACCCTGGAATATCAGCAATCACAAAACTCGCTTGAGTATCGAGACGAACAACACCTAAATTAGGCACCAATGTTGTAAATGGATAGTCAGCTACTTTTGGTGTAGCGGCAGAAACCGAGCGAATAAAGGTCGACTTTCCAGCGTTGGGCATGCCTAACATACCAACGTCAGCAAGCAGCATAAGCTCTAAAGAAAGCTTGCGTATCTCGCCGGGTGTGCCGTTTGATTTAATGTAAGGCGCTCTATTTGTGCTGCTCTTGAATCGAGCGTTACCTAGACCGTGATAGCCTCCTTGCGCTACTTTCATGCGTTGGCCATGTTTGACCAAATCACCTAAAAGCTCCCCAGTTTCTTTGTCTGTGGCACGTGTACCTACTGGAACTGGCAATATTAAATCTTCACCACCGCGACCGGTGCAATCTGCACCTTGTCCATTAGTGCCACGCTGCGCACGATGGAAACGTTCGAAACGATAATCAATCAGGGTATTCAAGTTTTCGTTGGCTTCAAGGTAGACGCTACCGCCGTCACCGCCATCACCACCATCAGGCCCGCCTTTAGGTATGTATTTCTCGCGTCTGAACCCAATAACGCCGTTACCACCGTCGCCAGCTTCTACGCGTATTTCTGCTTCATCAACAAACTTCATATCTTTTCTCTAAACCTGTGGTTGGTGCATGTCAGCATGTTGCCTTCACACGAAATTACTTTGTAAGTATAACAGTTTTTACTAAACTGGTAACTGGTCTTTAAACCAGTTTTAAACTTGAAACAATTCAAATCTTTACACTCGATACTCTTGATTAACATAGTCAACACGTTGCTGAAAAGTCAAATGTAAGAGCCAATGTATGCATAAGCCCCTTTTCAAAAGTTTTCAAATTTCAGAGATGAAATTAGAATGCAGGCCAAGGATAACCTTGATGCGGTTTTGCGAAGGGGGGCTTGTGCATACAATGACAGTTTACTACTTAGATACCGAATTGCCTCAAAACAATAATAAAAAGCAACACAAAAAAAACCCCGCTGATAGCGGGGTTTCCGATATGCTTTAGACCGAGTTACTCAGCAATGATGCTGACGAATCTACGGTTTTTTGGGCCTTTGATGTCGAACTGTACTTTACCCGCAGAAAGTGCGAATAGAGTATGATCTTTACCAATACCCATGTTGTCTCCAGGGTGGAATTTAGTTCCACGCTGACGAACAATGATATTACCTGCTAATACAGATTGACCGCCGTAGCGCTTAACGCCAAGACGTTTACTTTCTGAATCGCGACCGTTTTTGGTACTACCACCAGCCTTTTTATGTGCCATGAGTTAGCGCTCCTATTATGCGTTGATTGCAGTGATTTTCACTTCCGTGAACCACTGGCGATGTCCCATCTGCTTGCGACTATGCTTACGTCGACGGAACTTAACTACTTTGATTTTTTCGCCGCGACCGTGAGTAACGATCTCAGCTGTAACTTTACCACCAGCAACATAAGGCGTTCCGATTTTTACGTCTTCGCCATTGCTGATCATCAAGATATTATCGAATTCAATTGACTCACCAGGAGCCACTTCAATCTTCTCAAGACGAACGGTTTGACCTTCGGCCACACGGTGTTGTTTACCACCACTTTGGAAAACCGCGTACATATATTTCTCCGCTCTGCGCATACAAGCGCTTTTATTCAAAAAACAGGGCGCGAATTGTACGTTATGGATTGTAATCTATCAAGCATAAAACTGAATTTTATTTAGGCAATCTTCAATTAGTTTTAAAAAGTCTCATAAAACAAGCAAAATGCTGCTTATTTGCATCACTTTTGTGCATGGCATTATAGATTAATGTACAATAACGCGCATCAATTATATTGCTTTATAACAGGGCATAACCGAGTTCAATATGGATTTAGAAAGTATTCAAACACTTTCTGCAGCAGACATGCAGGCAGTTAATAAACTAATACAAACGCAAGTTGATTCAGACGTAGCCCTAATTAATCAGCTTGGTTTTTACATCGTTAACAGCGGTGGCAAGCGCTTACGTCCATTATTAACTGTTTTAGCGGCTCGTGCACTCGATGTAAAGAACGAAGAGCATCACACGCTAGCAGCCATTATTGAGTTTATCCATACCGCTACCCTACTGCACGACGACGTTGTAGACGAGTCGACAATGCGACGTGGGCGAGAGACTGCTAATGCAGTATTCGGCAATCAGGCAAGTGTATTAGTGGGTGATTTTTTATACTCACGCGCTTTTCAAATGATGGTTAGTTTGAAACGCATGAGAGTGATGGATATTTTATCTGATGCGACCAATAGAATTGCACAAGGTGAAGTAATGCAATTAATGAATTGCAACGATCCGGATACCACTGAAGCAAGCTATTTAGAAGTCATATACAGTAAAACGGCTAGACTATTCGAAGCGGCAACTCAACTAGCAGCGATATTAACCGATCAAAATGCCGAAATTGAATCTGCCATGCAGGCTTATGGAAAACATCTAGGTACCGCTTTTCAACTTATTGACGATGTCCTTGACTATACCGCCGAGGCCGATGACATGGGTAAAAACGCGGGTGACGATCTTGCTGAGGGTAAACCGACCTTGCCGCTCCTACATGCGATGTGGCATTGCGGTGCAGACGATGCGAAATTAATACGAGATGCTATTGAAAATGCAAACGGTATGCCTCATTTCCAGCATATACTAAAGGTCATGCAAAGCACCGGCTCATTAGCCTACACGCAAGAATGTGCTGAAATTGAAGCCCAAAAAGCGAAAGATGCTTTACGCATTATCCCCGACAGCAAGTTTAAAGAAGCCTTAATCGGTTTAGCGGATTTATCGGTTAATAGAAACCACTGATGTTGTAGACGATTCGCTGTGTTTTAAGCAGTGACGTTTTAAGCAATAACCATTCAGCAATGTATTGGGGCCGTTAATTATGCTCGCCCCAAACAGTTTAGACTTGGGCGGGGAATTTTATTCGCTTCCCAGCCCTAACTCTCTCGTCATATTTTCATTGCGTTCACGATGCACAATAATGTTGTCTTCGATGCGAATACCGCCAAACGGTCGAAACTCATCGACTACGTTCCAATTGATATATTTCGATTGCTCTGAGCCCTTCAACTTAGCGAGAAGACTATCAATAAAATATAAACCGGGCTCGATAGTGAAAACTTGTCGAGCTTCTATAGTGCGAGTACAGCGCAAAAATGGGTGCTCTTCTGGTGGTGGGTTTGGAGTGCCGCGATCATCTCTGATGTGTCCACCAACATCATGGACTTGAAGGCCCAAGAAATGACCAACCCCATGTGGGAAAAAGGTGCTCACTATGCCGCTCTCTAAACTATCCTGTACCGACAAATTGACGACACCAAAATCATGCAGTATTTGCGCGATACCAGCATGCGCTGCTAGGTGGATGTCAACATAGCTTAAGCCTGGCTTCATTTGCTCAGCAAGCTGAATAGTCAAGTTATCAACGGCTTTAATTAAATCCGCAAATTCGTGTTCTTTTGCACAGTATGTGCGCGTAATATCTGCTGCATAGCCATGATAACTTGCGCCCGCATCAATTAGGAATGTTCGAAAATCTGAAGGTGCAACAGAATTTGTTTGCATGTAATGCAGAATTGCTGCATTTTCATTTAACGCCACGATATTGTTGTAAGGAACGTCATTGTGGCCCTGTCTTGCTGCGCGCAAATACGCACTGTTGATGTCAAATTCGCTTTTTTCATCGAAGAATGCGGCTTTTGCAGCTCTGTGCGCGCCGACAGCTATTGTATTGGCTTGGCGCATACATTCAAGTTCATATTCGGTTTTGTAAGCTCGCTGCCAATGCAAATAGTTGAGGACACGATCTGGATTCACCAACTCAAATCCAAGTGCTTTAGCAACTTCAATGTATTCGCCCACGTAAGCGTATTTTACTTTGTCATAAGGAAGGTGTTTCTCAACGGCATTAGCTTGCTTTAGATACACAATATCAAAATGCTCAACCCAAAACTCATTTGGCTCGGGAGGCACTTTATGCCAAAAATCTTCCGGACGGTAAAAAATAAGTTTTGGTTTATCAACGCCATTGACGACTAACCAGCAGCAAGGATTATCAACAATAGGAAGCCATGCTTTAAATTGGGGGTTCACTTTATATGGATAATAATTGTCATCTAAGAACATGATCTTGCCTTGTCCTGAATGAATAATTAAACCATCAATACTTTCTCGCTGTATCGCTTCCAGTGTGCGAGCTTGTAAAACCTTAATGTGTTCAGCATAAGATGCGGAGTGGCTTGACATTGGCGTCCTCGTTTAGAGTATAAATTTCAATCTTACTTGATTAGTACATCGTTTTTTGCGGTGTGAGCTGCCTTATAAGGCTATCATGCCGTGATTTATTTGTCAGCGGCGTATGAAAAACTTGCTTGTGCAGCTTCACATATTTAATCAACTACTATTAATCTCCCACATTTATAGGAATTTGCATTTGCACTAACTCGCCAAATACTGAGTCTTTCACCAGCTTTGGTGTTTTTGAGTCACTAATTTCAAATAGCTGGTGCTGGTAGATTTGCTTATAGGCCATGACCGCTTTGACGTAGTTTCTAGTCTCCCGATAGGGAATGGTTTCCACCCACAAGTCTGCACCCACGGTTTCGCTCTCAGGTAACCAGCTTTTTACTCGACTCCAGCCTGCGTTATATGATGCCGTTGCAAGCAGCGTATTATTATCGACTTTATCCATCAGGTAACGCAGATACTTATTGCCCAACTTTGCATTCGTATTTGGATTCATGAGTGAGCGGTCGGATACTCGTTTCTTTTCTAAATACCGCGCAGTTGATGGTAATACCTGCATTAAACCAAACGCTTTGGCGGACGAAACCGCATCACTCATAAACGAGCTTTCTCGTCGTGCAATGGCAAATGCCCATTCTGGATCGATTTTGTTGCGTTCAGCTTCTTTGATCAGGATCTCTGAGTACGCCATCGGGAAACGTCTATTCACATCATTTAAATAACCCGTATTTGCGAACGTGAATATTGCTTGATCGTGCCAGCCCCATTGTCCCGCAATAACGGCTGATGCAAGCCTTTCCTGATCGTCCAACTGCTGTTGCACAAAGCGCCACTCTAATCTCGCCTCATGGAATCGCTCAAGCTCCTTAAGTTCAAATGCGCGCTTGGCACTCGGCAACGCCTGAATTCGCTCAACCACCTCTTGTGCGATAACCAGAGGCTGATCCTGAAAATTAAATGATTGTCCTAGCTTTGCACTGGCTAAAAACCCGTAATAATGACGCTCACTCGCCAATTGTTGAAATAACTCATTGGCCTTACTTTCATTACCAAGCGCTGCATAACTTCGCGCTAACCAATATTGATATTCACTGGCGCTCGTCAGCGTAGGGGAGGCTTTTTCGACTAAGTTGATAATGCTCGACCAGTTTTGATCCTTCAATAATATCGCAAGATGCCAACGCAATACCTCGGGGTCTAGCTCTAAGCTCTCTGAAGTCACAAGCCAAGCTTCGGCATCTTCATGTTTAGCAATCGCCATACTGATCGCAAACTTGTTCGCAACATGTGCTTTTTGCTCGTTAGAAAACGCAAACTTCGTTTGTGCCTCTTCCCATGTTTTAAGAGCAGCAGCTTTATCTCTCCATATCAAACGGCCCAAACCATACGTAATAATTTCTGCCTCAATCTCTGGATACTGGCCTTTGAACTCGTTTAATTGAATAACTGTAGAAGGAGATCTTCTTGTTTTCTTCCATAAATCGGCAAGATACCTTTTCTCGTCAGGCAACAATTTCTTCAGATAATTAATGATAGAGTGTTGTCCACCGTTGGCAGCTTTCGCAATTCGCTGGAGTATTAATCCCTCGGTCACCCCCCCTTCCGCTTGCCATATTTTAAAGAGCGGATCACAGTCTTTCGGCTGTGACTTACTGACATTCCAAAGTTCAGCTATTTGAGGATGCAATTCCGCTTTACTTTCGCCATCTTCGATTTGATACCGTAAATATTGACAAGCTAAGTTGGTGTCGCCAACTGGCGTATAA
Source organism: Glaciecola nitratireducens FR1064 (assembly GCF_000226565.1). Lineage (NCBI taxonomy): Bacteria > Pseudomonadati > Pseudomonadota > Gammaproteobacteria > Alteromonadales > Alteromonadaceae > Brumicola > Brumicola nitratireducens. Next base: position 3,249,118 of record NC_016041.1, read on the forward strand.
AATTCCATGAATAAACTTTTGCGATTTTTTTTGGCAAGATAACGCAACCAAGGCCGCAAAATTCGACGTTCAAGAGGAGTGCCGGCGTACTCTCTAAGAAATGCACGAACCTGGTCCGCTTTATCGGTATTTAGATCGTGTAAAATTTTGGTTTCTATCAGATACGGTACGAGAGGATAATCCCCTAGATGTATTACCCGTTGAACAAAATCTTCGTCACTCGTATTCCATATGTGCCTTTCAATTCTCAAAAACTCAGCGCGTTGACTCACCAGTTGTTCTTCTGGCGATTTGTTTTCCAACGAAAAGGCAGCATTAGAAAGAAAAATGCTGACTAGCAAAATAATGCAGTTAAAAGGAGCGATAGCGTTAGACAATGGGGTTCCCGTCGTAGTTGATAATTAATTACATTAAATAAACAAAAAAATAACTGGTACAATGAGTGCTTGAAAACGTAGTATTAAGACCCATGTTGATCATCTGTCCGAATGTTCTATCTTAAGTAGTACCATATTATATGGCAGACAGTTCAACAATAGTATAAGTCACCTATCGGAAAATGGTGGTTTATCTTAACAATTTCTATCACGCGTTTTGTAAATGTCACAGGAGAATATGATGATCTTTGAAGGCAAGAGTCTTTCAGTAGCACTGACAGACGACTCAATCGCTGAACTTGTGTTTGACGCACAAGGTTCAGTCAACAAATTCGACAAACAAACAGTCGAAGAGCTCGACCAAGCTACAGCTGCTATAGCTGCCTCAAGTGACGTAAAAGGCGTACTCGTACGGTCTGCTAAAAGCACGTTCATTGTAGGTGCAGATATTACTGAATTCACTGCATTATTTGATATGGACCCAGCAGATATATTAACTTGGGTAGGAAAAACCTCTCAGGTATTTGATCATTTCGAAGACCTCGCGGTTCCAACCGTCGTGGCTGTAAATGGTTTTGCGCTAGGCGGCGGCTGCGAAATGGCCTTGGCTGGCGATATACGTGTGGTCGACACCACAGCCAGAATTGGATTACCCGAAGTCAAACTTGGCTTAATGCCTGGTTTCGGAGGAACCGTTCGTCTTCCGCGCATTATCGGCGCTGATAACGCTCTCGAATGGATGACCACAGGCCGCGACCGCGACGGCGCTCAAGCATTGAAAGAAGGCGCTGTTGACGCAGTTGTTGCGCCAGAGAACCTGCATGAAGCTGCACGCAGCATGTTGAAAGACGCAATCGCCGGTAAACTAGATTGGCAAGCACGCAGAGCAGAAAAGAAAGCACCATTGATGCTAAATGAAAACGAAGCAATGATGAGCTTTTCAACTGCAGCCGCTATGGTTGCTGCGCAAGCCGGTAAACATTATCCAGCACCGCATAAAATGGTAGAAACCGTCAGCAAGGCTGCAGGTCTTGACAGAGATGGAGCCCTAAAGATTGAAAACGAAGGCTTTGTAGCTCTCGCGAAAACCGATGCATGTAAGGCACAAGTCGGTATCTTCCTTGCTGATCAACTAGTTAAAGCAAAAGGTAAAAAAGTTGCTAAAGGCGCAACCAAAGAAGTTAAGCAACACGCTGTTTTAGGTGCAGGCATCATGGGTGGCGGTATCGCTTACCAAGGCGCTGTTAAAGGCATTCCAACGGTAATGAAAGATATTAATCAAGCTGCATTAGAGCTAGGCTTAAAGGAAGCGTCAAGCATTCTTGAGAAAGGCATGCAGCGCGGTAAAGTTGATGCGAGAAAAATGGCATCAACATTAAACAACATTATTCCAACGCTTGACCAAAACGCAATTGCGGATGCCGATCTTATTATTGAAGCGGTTGTTGAAAACCCGAAAATTAAAGCAGCTGTTTTAGCTGACACAGAAAAGACAGTGGCTGAAGACGCGATTATTTGTTCAAACACGTCTACAATTTCTATTAACCAGTTAGCAAAAAGCCTAAAACACCCAGAGCGTTTCTGCGGCATGCATTTTTTCAATCCAGTACATAAAATGCCATTGGTTGAGATTATTCGCGGTGAAAAAACGTCAGAAGCAACCATCAGTGCAGTCGTTGCTGCAACCTTGAAAATGGGTAAAACACCTATTGTTGTTAACGACTGTCCTGGATTTTTGGTTAACCGCGTTTTATTCCCATACTTCGCAGGCTTCAGCCAGTTATTGATTGATGGTGCTGATTTTACTGCTGTTGATAAAGTTATGGAAAAGATATTTGGATGGCCTATGGGCCCAGCATTTTTGCTTGATGTTGTAGGCATGGACACAGCAGATCACGCTTCTAGTGTTATGTCTGATGGCATTCCAGAGCGCATGCAAAAAATTGACAACGACCCGGTTACGCTGCTTTACAAAGCTGGCCGATATGGTCAGAAAAATGGCAAAGGTTTCTACGACTTCTCGAAAGACAAGCGTGGACGCCCAACCAAAACAGCATCACCGCAGGCGTATGCTTTGTTTGAAGGTCATGTTGCTGAAACAAAAACATTCGACAAAGAAGAGATTATTGCTCGCGTAATGATCCCAATGGCAAATGAGGCTATTCGTTGTTTGGAAGAAGGCATAGTTGCAAGTGCAGCAGAAGCTGATATGGCATTGTTGTTCGGTTTAGGTTTCCCTCCTTTCCGCGGCGGTATCTTCCGTTACATTGAAACGATGGGACTCGCAAATTTTGTGGCATTAGCCGACAAATACGCCAGCCTTGGTCCAATATATCAAATTTCAGATGGCGTGCGCGAGATGGCCGCTTCTGGAAAATCTTACTTTTCACAATCAGCCTAAGTCACCAGAGGAGATAAAAATGAAAGATGTCGTAGTTATCGATTGTATTCGTACCCCGATGGGACGTTCCAAAGGCGGTGTTTTTAGAAACGTGCGCGCTGAGACTTTGTCTGCGCACTTAATGACAAAACTCATTGAGCGAAACCCTGGTGTTGACCCAGCTGAAATTGAAGACATTATTTGGGGCTGTGTTCAGCAAACCAAAGAGCAAGGCTTCAACATTGCGCGTAACGCCCAGTTATTAACGTCAATTCCTAGAACCACAGCTGCCGTTACTGTGAACCGCTTATGTGGCTCATCCATGCAGGCTTTACATGACGCTGCATCAGGCATCATGTCTGGCCGTGGTGATATTTACATGATTGGTGGTGTTGAGCACATGGGTCATGTGCCGATGGATTTCAACATTGATTTCCACCCGGGTATCGCAAAACACACAGCGCGAGCTTCAGGCAGCATGGGTATGACCGCTGAATTACTGGGTCGTCAAAATGGCATAACGCGTGAAATGCAGGACGCCTTCGCTGCGCGTTCTCATCAACGAGCTCACAAAGCCAGACTTGAAGGCCGCTGGAATGAGATCGTGCCGATAGAAGGGCATGACGCCGATGGTGTATTAAGCTTAATAGAGCATGATGAAGTAATTCGTCCTGAAACCACCGTAGAAGGACTTGCGGGTTTAAGACCAGTATTTGATCCTGTCAACGGTTCAGTGACTGCTGGAACTTCATCCGCGCTCTCTGATGGTGCTTCAGCTATGTTAATCATGTCTGCAAGTCGTGCAAAAGAACTTGGTTTGACGCCGCGTGCAAAAATTCGTGCAATGGCCGTTGCTGGTTGTGACGCTGCAATTATGGGCTTTGGTCCTGTTCCAGCGACACAGAAAGCGTTAAAACGCGCAGGCATGACGATGGAAGACATTCAGTTAGCTGAATTTAATGAAGCTTTCGCGGCACAAGCTCTGTCATGCATTAAGCGTTTAGGCTGGATGGATGAGTATGAGAACAAAGTTAACTTAAACGGCGGTGCCATTGCTTTAGGCCACCCGCTAGGTTGTTCTGGTTCGCGTATTTCAACAACGCTAATCAACCTGATGGAAGCAAACGATAAAGAAATTGGTTTAGCAACAATGTGTATTGGTTTAGGCCAAGGCATCGCGACTATTTTCGAACGCGTTTAAAAACACTCAGAAACAAAAAGGGATGCTAATTTAGCATCCCTTTTTTATGTCATATTGAGCATTTTAGTTAACGCGTTTAGAAACCTAAAGGACTTAACCGTCGGCAGTGATTTTAGTGATCAGCGCCTGCTTTGTTTCTTCACAAATGTCATGCTCTACTTGACACGTGCCAGCAGCCTGATGTCCACCACCACCATATTGCAGACATAACTCACCAACGTTGGTTTTAGAGCTTCTATCTATAATTGATTTACCAACCGCAAATACCGTATTTTGCTTTTGAAATCCCCACATTTGATGAATTGATATATTGCATTGAGGGAACAGCGCATAAATCATGAATCGATTGCCAGCATAAATAACGTCTTGATCGCGTAAATCTAGTAGCACTAAATTATCATAAACTGTAGAGCAATCTGTCACCTGCTTTTTGAACTTTTCAGCATGTTCAAAATATAGCTCAACGCGTTCTTGCACGTCAGGCAAAGCAATAATCTCGTCAATCGTGTGATTGCGACAACAATCAATCAGCTCCATCATCAACTGATAGTTAGAAATACGGAATTCTCTGAAGCGTCCTAAACCTGTGCGACTATCCATTAGGTAGTTTAGTAATACCCAACCTTCTGGGTTCAGAATTTCATCCTTACTAAATTGCGCAGCATCGGCTTTATCTACAGCAGCCATCATGTCGTCCCAAGCCGCTGGGAAAACCTCTCTGCCGCCATAATAATCATATACGACGCGAGCTGCTGAAGGCGCTTTTGGGTCGATAATATGGTTTTTCTTGGTCACGTTCCCACTTCGCGACATTTCACTTAAGTGATGGTCAAACGCCAGGTAACATTCGGGAACGTAAGGAAGGTTAGTGGTAATGTCATTTGTTGAAATATCAATAATGCCATCTTGCATGTCTTTCGGGTGTACAAATTTAATATCATCAATTAAATTTATTTCTTTCAATAAGACAGCGCACACTAGCCCGTCAAAGTCACTGCGGGTAACTAATCTATATCTAAATTCTGTTGAAGCGGTTGCTGTTGACAAGCTAACTCTCCTAAAATGTGAAAAATGCGAAGCATTAGTAAAAATATAAAACTATGATAACAAGGATGCAGTTTAACTGATGATTTGTGGGTATTAGTGCAGATACGCAGGTGTCTTAAGTAATATGTAAATTGACTGCTTTGTATCTTAATTCTTTGTCCAAAGTCTTGTGGTTTGGAAACTGCGTAGGTTTTTTAATTTTTAAAAGGCTGTAGCTTATACTCAATATTTTTTCGACTTTAGTTTAATGGCAATTCTTAGATAGAAAAAGTTGCGCCTAATCATATCGATTCTCCCCGATTATTACCTTTGAAATATTGTTGTCGAAGCGAAATGTAACGATGTTTGCATTTTTTCTAAAAGGGGCTGCTGCATTCGCTCAATAATCTTTCACCGCTCACAGGATGGTCGAATTCTAGGGTTTCAGCATGCAACATAAGTCGACTTGCTGCCTCGTAGCTTTGTTTTGTACCGTATAAGTCACAACCGAGAATAGGATGCCCCATATGCTGACTATGAATGCGCAATTGATGCGTTCTGCCAGTTTGTGGTTGATATCTTATTCGACTCGATAGAGGCCGCTGTATTCGTTCTAGCACCTCATAGTAAGTTTGCGCCTGCTTACCATTCACGCTGCAGGTTTTTAACCGAGGAAACAACAATGGGTCCTTAGCAATTGGCATATTAATCTGCCCATGATCACCAGCTACATGTCCTGCAACTATGCTCACGTAGGTTTTAAATACGCTTTGCATTTGGAATTGCTTGGTGAAATTAGCATTCGCTAGTTTACTCAAAGCAATCAGCATAATGCCAGAAGTACCAAGATCTAAGCGGTGCACCAGATTAGCTGTGGGAAAATCTTGAACTAAGCGAAAATGCACTGAATCCTTGTTCAGCGGGTTTTTACCCGACAGAGATAATAATCCGCTGGGTTTATTGATTAACAAAAAGTGCTCGTCTCGACATAAAATGTCGATTTTCTGTAGGCATTCTGGTGCTACAAAATTGTCAATTATTGGATGAACTATTTTCAAGGTTGACAACAATTCTGATTATGGCTTAGCTTACTTTTCACAAACAAAATCGTTCCAAGAGCGCAACACTCGAGTAAAGTCCTCTAGTCCGCAACCCGCCATAGACTCTTGGTCATACAGCTGGGTGCCTTCTGGTAATTCATCAGGCGCATCCACATCTAGTATTTTTGACCTAATTTCAACTTCATCAGGATCCAGTGATAGGTGGAATTCATTGCCTTCCATCAAAAACGCTTTCGTTTCTCGATTTTGCAATTGCTGGATAACATCAAGTAGCATCTTAATTTTGTTTTGGTCCGCGCCTAACTCGTGCGTAAACCAATGGGAAAACGTCTCGCTACCCATATCAAACTCTGCCACTGGGCTACCTTGTAGATCTCGGATAAATTGATAATTCATCATTGCCTTAATATTGGTTATCTAACTTTTAGTCATCAACGCTTGGCTTGTATAAACTTCACCCTTTGCTTCCAAGTGGGTAAGGTAAACTCTGACATCAAACTCTATCTGATGATAGTCAGGTAACATATGCAAGCAAAGTTGGTAAAACGCTTTGTTGTGTTCTTTTTCTTTCAAGTGTGCGAGTTCATGCACCACAATCATATTAAGAAATTCCAAGGGGACATTTTTGAATAATGTGCTGATACGAATTTCATTCTTACTCTTCAGCTTACCGCCCTGCACTCTTGATACAAAGCTATGTAAGCCCAATGCATTATTGACGACATGAATTTTCGGATCGAATACTATCTTACTCAGTGGCTGTGACTTTTTAAGATATTGGTTTTTTAAACTCATGACGTAATCGCGCAACGCTGCGTCATTCGGTACCTGACTGACCGTTGGATACTTCTGCAATAAATATGCAGCAAGGCGGTTTTGCGCGAGCAATTGGCCAATCTTTTGCTGCAAGCTAGGCGCATATGAGGACAAATACTTTAACGAAGACAAAACGCTACTATCGGTTGTGAATAGAGAAGTAGTCTACGCTTTCGTAACAGACTGGGCAATCCTATCCTATTTATATTTATTCTAAATAGAATGCCTCCACTCAAAAATATCGACAATGGATAAGCTAAAACTTATAGACTTTGATGCGGTCTTCCATATCGCGAGCAATTTGTAATAATTTTGAACTGGATGCCGATAGTTGCTCCGCTCCCACGACATTTTCTCGCGCTTGCTCATCAATACTCCCCACATTCGTGTTGATGCTTTGAATAACGGTGCTTTGCTCTTTTGTTGAACTAGCAACAACGCGCGTGACATCATCAACCGATCTGATGTTATTCACTATTTTTGCCAACACTTCCGATATTTGCTGCGCGTTAACCACGGCTTCCTTGGCCTGCTGATTACCACTTTCAATGCTTGAAAATGCGTTTTGAGAACTTATTTTAAGGACGTCTACTACCTCAGATATTTCTTGCGTAGACTGCTGTGTTCGCTGTGCTAAAGAACGCACTTCGTCAGCGACGACAGCAAATCCGCGGCCTTGTTCGCCAGCTCTGGCGGCTTCAATTGCCGCATTTAGAGCGAGTAGGTTGGTTTGTTCTGCCACCGACTTAATTACATCTACCATGCTTAATATATCGTTAACTCTGCTATTTAACTCGGTGATTGTTTCACCTACTCTCGCCACTTCATCGGCTGTATGAGAGATACCTAACATTGATGTTTCCACAGCCTTCTCACCGTTAATCGTTTCTTTCGCGGCACGTTGAGCGCCATCTGATGCGACCAACATATTTTCCATAACCGATTTTATACTGCCACTCATTTCTTCGGTAGCACTGGCAATACTTGAAATATCCATTTGTAACTGGATCAAATTATCTTTGCTTTGCTCGGTAGCACTGGCTGCTTGAATTGTTGCTTCCGCAATTTCATGAGCATTTTTTTGGAAATTAGTGAAGTCTGTTCGAATATTAGTAAAGGTCACATTAATTAATGTAGCAATCCTGCCTAGTTCATCCTCAGTTAACACTTCAATAGAATCTGTAAGGTCTTTTTCAGTGTCCACTGTTTTCATAAACCGATTTATTTCATGAGACTGTGCCGCTCGCAGCTGTATAGTGCTGAATACGCCATAGGCCAAAACTAGCATTAGAACCAATAAAATACTTTCGAGAACAATTACGATAAACCTAGTTTCAACTTTTTCTTGTGCGTACTGTCTCATTTCATTAAGAAGCTTTTCTTCTGTCACTTTCAGCTTATTTATTCGCGCAGTCGCGGCCGCGAACCATTCGGCGGCATCGATGTTAAAACCATTTTGTGTAAACTTAAGGGTATCTCTAAATCTCTCCACGTCGCGGCTTTCTGTAGACTGAACAAATTCATCTAGTAACATTTTGAAATCAGGGGTAGCGGTAACATAAGATGATTTGACATACGTATTTTGCTTTGTTGTCAACTCAATATAAGATGTTAGTAGAGCTGGGGTAACGCTGTCGCTGGCAAAAATATTGCTAAGTACCGCTCTTTCAATCCCTGCTTGTTCTTTTGCATAGGCGATGTTGTAAAGTGTAAGAAATTTTTGTGCTGAAGTACTTTCTTCCAACTGTGTAGCCAAGTAACCATTTAAGTCTAGAAGAAGTTGGTTGCTGCCACTATAATAAGCCAACGCCTCACCTAGGCCGATCGTTAGGGAATCAACTTTTTGGCGAATGTTTTGTATATTTTGCAACCTATTTATTAGTTGCTTTAAGGTCTGCTCAGTCTTTAGGTCGTAATCTGAATTATCCAAAAAATTTGTCAGGTTCTGTATTTCTTTGTCCGTAGCAGTTCGTTGCGGTCTAATTTCCGATTTAAATTCAGCACCATTGGAGCCAATGTAACCCGCTGACATACCTCGCTCTTTTTGCAGTTCGTGTGTCAGTTGGCTAGTAACGTTGACTAGGTTTGCATCTAAAATAGTCTTATTCGCTTGATCTAGGGCATTATAAGCACGCATAACATCAAAGGAGATAAACACAATCAGAACAATCACAGGAATGAGTGTTAATAGTGATAAATAACGAGATAACCAGCGTTTCATATAGACTCCAAAAAATTCATAAATACTGACTTCACTATACCCAGCAGCCCACCGAACCAAATATATTGATTTACCAAGCTATGACGAGAAACATTGAAGAAAGTGTATTAACACACGAACCATAGAAGATATTGGCAACAACAGTCAAACGTTGAGTCACCAATAAATGGTAAGCCCTCAAATGCCAAAAAGCGTCCCTTGACTAAACAACAACTGGAACATAAATATGCTCAATGATGCTTAAATGGAGCAAGATGATGCAATAAATAAATTAACTGATGTAGCAAATTTGATTACGGCCATTACTTTTCGCTTTATACAAACCTTCATCGGCTTTTTTGATAGATTTATCTAAACTTTCGTTAAAATCGCAGTTTGCAACTCCCCCACTGACCGTTACTTTCAAGTCCTGTGTGTCGCGATAAATAGCATTGTCTTCGATGTAAATCCTTATTTTATTTGCTACTAACATGGCTTCTTGGTGACTTGTTTCTGGTAAGAATAAAATAAATTCTTCGCCACCAAGCCTTGATAATATATCGTGCTTGCGCAGTTGAGCCTTTAGCAACTGAGCTAAATTCTGTATTACTATGTCACCAACATCGTGACCATAATTATCATTAATCGCTTTGAATCTATCGATGTCGAATAACACAATACTGCAGGGTTTTTCTTTTCTGCGAAGAGACTGCAGCAATTTCTCAGCGATCCTGAAAAAAGCTCTTCGATTATAAAGCCCTGACAAATGGTCGTAATTTGCTTCATATTGTAAACGCGCAGCAAATTGACTTATACGAGCTACCATAGGCCTAAACACAAACAAAGCCTCCAGAAGAATAGTGAGAATGACAACAACCAAAATAACTTGCTGAACTAGCCTCAGCCTTCCTATTTTTTCGATACTTTCCCTTTCATATTGCTCTACAGCGGCATTTAATGCATCCAAGAAAGGAGCTCGCGCCATCATTAAAAATTCTTGATGAACTTGTTCTGATGTATTCTCCGGTGTTGTAGGGACTTGTTCTAAACTTTGACTTATTAGCCTAGAAAACGTATCGATCTGTTTGTCTATTTGTGCGGGTGACTCAAAATAAAGTGACAATAGTTCGTCTGAAAGAGGTGAATCAAGGCCTTTTTTTAAAGCCTCATCGTGTTCTGACAAGAGAGCAGCATGATTTGATTTCATTTGAAGTATGGCTGATTCTGCAAGTTCCTTTGCTCCTTTAGAGCCTGAACTTTCGTATTCAATAGCGAACATACTTGCTCGCTGTGAAAGCATTCGCTGCTGACCACTTTTGTTAACTAGATTTCCAGTTTGTGATTGTTGTTCTATCACTGAATCCAGAACAAAATGAGTAATGATGGATAAGATCGCGATTATTGCAAGTGATCCTGTATAGACAAAAGTCATAAAACGCTGGGGGTTTTGAATATCGGTAAGGTCGTTTCTGTTATTGTTCATATTAAGCCCAAGGAAAAATCAAATTATCGTCACATCCTCCTTGAACATGATAGTTAAGGTAAAACATTAACATATTATAAATTTTAAGGTAGTAAAACATTTCCTAACGAAAAATCGCGGAGTGACATAAAGTCAAATCTTAATTTTTTACTCATCTTAGTCCAATTGAACATGACTTTATATGCTAACTGTCATGTGTATTTTATGGTGATTATTTAGTGCCCTCTAGCCGTATAAGAGTCGATGCTGCTATACCGAAACAAAAATCTTCACACGACAAAATCACTGCAAATGCGGAGAAGAAATTTTTACATATAGACAAGACACCTTTGCTCATCCATATGAAAATTGGATTTCTATAAGGATAATGAACTGTGATAACATTTAACCATTGTAAGGTCTCTTACCCGCACTTAGCATCCAATTTATTTCGGTGGATTCAATATAACCCTCAACTTCCTTATTACGTTTTAGTGAAGATTTAACTGAGTAATTGAAGCCATTTATGCCGAATATGAATAACATGTAAGCCAAGTATGGATTGCCAAGGGGAGATCTAACCAGAAATTTTCTTGAGTCGCGGTGACGCAATAGAAGTAACGATAATAATCATAAGGCAGAGTGGTTTGTGAGTTTAATGAAATATAAGTTTATATTGGTTTCTATTGCTCTGATGCTCTTCGGGTGCAGTGATGAAACTGAAGTTGAACAAACGGCAGAAGACGTTGCGGTCGCATTTTTTGATGCCGTGTACAACCAAAACGACATTGATAAAGCGTTAACGTTGAGTACTCCTAATTTCGCTGAGGAATTAGGCAAGTATGTTACAACTAAAAATGCAGCACGACGGCTATTTAATATGTCCTTTGACTCAGTTCAAATTGATGCAGCTTTAGGCGATAAAAATGTTCGACGTGAATTTAAACGCTCTGGGAAGTTAGTCATTCTGTTTACAGGTTACCGCCAAGATAAACTGTATAAGGAGATGAAAGAAATTAGGTTAGTGAAAAAGGGAGATAACTGGTTAGTCGATGAGTTATTGCCAGATCCTGACTTTTATTAATCAAAGATGCAGAATTTTAGTCGATTATAATACTTTGATGTTAACGGCATTCAGAGTTACCCTTTCATTAACCTCAATTCAGATACGCCTCATATAGCAACAAAGCTATTACACTAATCAAGGAGAAGTCCTTTTGTCTTCAATTAATCGTTGGTCTTCAACTCGCCTTATTATTTTGGCTATGTTGTGTTATTTCGCACTCGGCTGCAGCCAGCAAACATCCTCCGCAGTTAATTCTGCTCCCACCAAAGCTGCTGTGGCAATGCCTGACAGCTATAGTGCAGATGTGGCTAAAGCCGTATTGCAAAAAGGCGGTAATGCTATCGATGCCGCAATTGCAGCGCAATTCGTTTTGGCGGTGACACTGCCAGAAGCTGGGAATATTGGTGGTGGCGGCTTTATGCTAGTGTATAAAAACGACAAAGCCGACTTCATTGACTATAGAGAGCAAGCGCCGCTGTCTGCGCACAAAGATATGTATTTAGATGAGCAAGGCAATGTGATCCCTTTTCAATCCGTTATCGGTGTATTGTCATCTGGCGTTCCAGGTACGGTAGCTGGAATGTGGTTAGCGCATGAAAAATATGGCAGCTTAACGTGGAAACAGTTAGTGCAACCTTCAGTAACATTGGCAGAACAGGGCTTTATCGTTCATCCTAAGCTAGCTGACTCAATTGCACGGCATATCATAGATTTAGAGAAAGGCGGCTTTGACGTTAATTTTAAAGATTTCTTCGGCTCCGCGACTGCTAATGAAGTGTTTAAACAGCCTGAATTAGCCGACGCGCTTATTCGCATAAGAGATCAAGGACGCGCCGGTTTCTATCAGGGTGAAACCGCTAAAATAATTAGCGACTTTATGCGCAAAGAACAAGGCTTAATTACTGAGAAAGACTTACTTTCATATCAGGCTAAAAGCAGACAAGCCATAAAAACCCAATGGCGTGATTATGAATTACTAACGTCGCCACCACCGAGTTCGGGCGGTGTAGCCATACTGCAGTGGTTAAAAATGTACGACGTATTGACCCAAGATCAGCAGAAGCTATCACACAATTCAAGCCCCTATGTACATTTGTTAGCAGAAATAGGCAAACGCGTATTTGCTGATAGAGCAGAGTATATGGGTGACCCCGACTTTGTTAATGTACCAATAGATAGCTTGATTGCCGATGAGTATATTGCTATGCGCAGCCAAGGCGTATTGCGCGACAGCATATCGGTAACTGAAAGCATTAAGCCAGGATTAAAAGAAAGTGAGCAAACTACGCATTTTTCAATTATGGATAAATGGGGTAACGCAGTGTCGAATACCACAACAATAAACTTGGGGTTTGGTAGCGGCGTCGTTGTGGAAGGTGCGGGATTTTTATTAAATGACGAAATGGATGATTTCAGCGCAAAACCGGGTGTAGCGAATGTTTTTGGTGCGGTCGGAGGCCAAGCCAACGAGATTCAAGCGCAAAAGCGGATGTTGTCGTCTATGACCCCGAGCATGGTGCTAAAAGACAATAAAGTGGTAATGGTAACAGGGTCACCGGGTGGCACTACCATAATCAGTTCGGTCTATTTATCGATGTTAAATGCGTTGGAATTTGAAATGGGTGCACAAGATGTTGTTGACCAACCACGCTTTCATCACCAGTTATTGCCTGAGAACGAAATCCGCTATCACAAAGGTCTTGATACAAAAGTAGTCGCAGAGCTCGAAGCAATGGGCTATAGCATGGTCGAGAGTCAATTTGGAGATATGCACGTTATTATGCGCACTCGTGGAGAAATTGAAGCAGCCTCGGAAACAGCGGGCCGCGGAAAATCGATTGTGTTTGAAAGCGAATAGAAGCGTTTTAATACGCGCTTTTTGTTGATTTCTAATTACACTTGGGCAAACTGAGCTTCAGTCCATACCGTTCTGAAGCTCTTGCCGAACAGCGATTTAAGCGCTTGCCTTTATCCACACAGGTACACCATTAAGCACAGCATTGCCGGACAATTCATCGACCACCATTTCGTCGGTTAAATCGTTAACGCTAACGCCTGCATGCTGCTGCGCAACTTGCCAACGCATGCCCTTCTTGTTATGGCCCCATCCATGAGGAATCGAAATAACACCCGGCATGATTTTATCGGTAATTTCAGCCGGTAAGCTAATTTCACCCACCCGCGATTTTACGTTAATCATTTGCTTGTCTTCGATCGACCATTTGGCAGCATCATCAGGATGAAGTTGTGCAGTGCAGCGAGATAAGCCATTGTTTGTGCCTTTTACCATGCGCTGACTATTGTGAAGCCAAGAGTTATTGGTTTTCAAATGGCGACGACCAATAAGCTGTAAACTATCGTCATCCGGCGTTTGGCTTTCAAAAAAGTGCTTATCTAAACGCGTTAAGTCTGACATAAAATAATCGAAGCTCATGTCGATTTTTTTATCGGTATGAAAAATGGCGTCGGGTAAGTCAGGTTGCAGCGGCCCTAGGTCGATACCATGCGGCAAGTCTAGCAAAGTGGCTATGCTAATGGGTTTATCTGCGTGTTTATAACGCCCTGTTTGCAGCATGTCATCAATCACACCTGTCGGCGTTTTATCCCACAGCACCGAATACTTGTCCGTCGGTAAACCGTTTAAGCTATCGAGTCGTTCGGCTAGGCCTAAATATATTTGCCAGTCAGTTTTGCTGTTTGCTTCAGGTGGGAATATTGCAGGCGAATACTTGGTGCTATTACGTACAGCGAAATTATGAAAAACAATATCATAGTGGTCACGCTCTAAAGCCGTTACAGGCGGCAGAATGATATTTGCGTGCCTCGCCGTTTCCGTCATAAAGAAATCGATTGCCACCACAAAATCTAACTTTTCAAATGCAGTATCAAGCTGCTGCCCATTCGGCGTAGTTAGTACAGGATTGCCTGCACCTATCACCATGGCTTTTATTTGGCCTTCGCCCGGTGTTGTCATTTCTTCCGCCAAGGCGGAAACCGGAAACTCCCCAGCAAAGGCTGGTAGCTTGCGCACACGGGTATGAAAGTTGCCAATAGAGCCGCGACCAGAGTGAGGCAAAAAGTCGGCGGCGGGTTGCGTAAACATCATGCCACCACGTCTGTCTAAGTTGCCGGTTAGCATATTGAACAACATGATTAAGTATTGGGTCAATGTACCAAATGCCTGCACACTGGCGCCCATTCGGCCATAGCAAACCGCAGACTCTGCGGCGCAAAAGTCACTCACCAAGTGTTCAATTTGTGCAGGTGTCATTCCTATTTTGCTTGCCACTTTTAGTGGTGTATAAGGCGCTACGTAGGCTTCAATGTCTAGTAAATGAGGAGCAAATTCAAGCAGTCTTTCTGGCGTCACTTTATCACTGGCAAACAAAGTATTGATCATCGCAAGTAACAATAGTGCGTCAGTGCCAGGCTTTATGAAGTGATGCTCGCTGCTCATATCAGCTGTTTCAGATTTTTTAGGATCGATAACAACTACCTTGCCTTCTCTGCTTTGAATTGCTTTTAAACGGCGTTTAATATGTGGCACAGTCATAATGCTGCCGTTTGACGCTAAAGGGTTACCGCCAATGATCATAAAATACTGAGTATGGTCGATATCAGGGATCGGGATTTGCGATTGATGACCAAACAGCTGTCGACTCACAATGTGATGTGGAAGCTGATCAACCGAGGTTGCGGAATACCGATTGTGTGACTTCAATGCACGGTAGAAATAGGGACCAAACAATATCGATCCCATGTTATGCGCGTTAGGATTACCTAAATACGTAGCGACTGATTCAGGCCCATGCTTTTGCTGGGTTTCAAACAACGCCGTCGCTACTTTATCTAAAGCCTCTTCCCAAGGAATTTCTTGCCAACCTTCAGCGGTTCGCTCTAACGGCATCTTGATACGGTCAGGATCCTCGTACAGGTCTTTTAGCGCCATGGCTTTAGGACAAACATGGCCTTCACTAAATGGATTCTTTTTATCACCTACAATCGATAATATTTCACGCTTGTCGGTAGTGACTTCGATACCGCACATCGCCTCGCATAAAGTACACGTGGAATAATGTTTTTGTTCTGTTGATACCGAGCCTGAAGTCATGTTGAATGCCAATTTAAGTGGTAATAACAGTAAATTAGCGGGTAAGTGGATTATATACAAGCATCATTGATATTTATGAGCAAGTGAGCAAAGGCAAAGCTTCCAATCGAGTTCGAAGCCTTTCAGGTTTAAGAGCATTCAACTATAGTGCATAGCATGGGCGTTGATCACGCCCTAACTAATAGAAAAGAAGAGTCACATTTTCGGTCTAGTGATATAAACCAATTAACTCGTGCACTTACTTTCTTCTAGGCTGTTTTGGTCTATCTCCACGACTTTCGCGATTGCCATTTGCAGCATCAGCATTCGGGTTTCTTGGCTTTTTGGGGCGCTTCGGCTTTTGTGCTTTTAGCGCTACTGGCGCTAACTTCTCGGTTGGCTCAAAACCTTTAATGATCTCAGTTGCTATCACTTCGCCTATCAAGCTTTGTATTTCGCTAATATTTTTCTTGTCTTCTATTGTAGCAAAACTATATGCGTGACCGGTGGCACCCGCTCTGCCTGTGCGACCAATTCTATGCACGTAGTCTTCGGCAATGTTAGGTAAATCGAAGTTAACGATTTGTGGAAGCTCACTAATATCGATGCCTCTAGCAGCAATATCCGTTGCCGCTAACACCTGAACGCCACCGCTTTTAAAATCGGCTAACGCTCTAGTTCTAGCACCTTGGCTCTTGTTGCCATGAATTGCAGAGGCAGTAATATTTTGTTTGATTAAAAATTTAGCTAACCTGTCTGCGCCGTGTTTAGTTCTGCAGAAAACCAACACTTGATGCCAATTATTCTCTTTGATTAAATGACTCAGCAATTTGTTTTTGCTTGTTTTATCAACAGGAATAATCACCTGCTCGACAGCCTTTGCAGTGCTGTTCTTTGGATTAACCGAAATTTCTACCGGATTATTTACGATCGTTTTCGCTAACTTTCGAATGTCATCAGAAAACGTAGCAGAGAAGAGCAGATTTTGTCTCTTCTTAGGAAGTAACGCCATGATCTTCTTAATATCATGAATAAAGCCCATATCTAACATACGGTCGGCTTCATCAAGCACTAATATTTCAAGCTCAGAAAACTTCACTGCTTTTTGTTGATACAAGTCCATTAATCTGCCCGGCGTTGCAACTAAAACGTCAACACCTCTGCGCAATTTGATCATTTGCGGGTTAATTCCCACTCCACCAAACACAACTTGCGTCTTCAGATTTAAATGTTTGCCATAGTAGCGAATATTTTCATCGATCTGAGCCGCAAGCTCTCTCGTTGGCGTTAAAATAAGCGCCTTAACATTGTTTGCCGAAGCAGGTTTGGTATTCTCGAACATAGAGAGTATTGGTAGTGTAAACGCCGCCGTTTTTCCAGTACCAGTTTGAGCAGCGGCCATGATGTCCTTGCCTTCTAGTACAACCGGGATCCCTTGTTCCTGGATTGGTGACGGTTGTTTATAACCTTTTTCTTCTACCGCTTGAAGGACAAGAGAGGATAATCCTAAGGATTTAAATGACATGCTTTTACTCGTTTGAAAACTGATAGAACTTAACACGCTGTTAAGTAGGGGTCGGCTAGCGATATCACTTTTATATGGCTAACTGATACTAAGGGCGCAGAGGGTACAGCAGAATGCAAAACACCGCAATTAAAATGCAGTGTTTTGCTCTTCTTATCAGGCATCATAAAGGCTTTGTGAAGAGTGAAAATAGAACCGTCTAATTAGCTCTCCTTCCTTTTTTAGCGCCTATATTTATCGCTTTGTTCGAAGCAGGCTATTAATCACTGGCCTATTTTACTTTTTCAATCTTGTAGCCTTTGGCCTCTAATTTAGCAAAAATACTGTCCTTGCCCGCTAAGTGCGCAGCGCCAACGAGCACGAACTCAGTCGGCTTATCATCTAACATGCCTATGATTTTTGGCATCCAGTTATTGTTTCGCTTTACGATTAAATCGTTATACATTTGCGGTGACGATGCCGCCATGTCCTCAATAATCGTCTTGTTCAGCGTTTTTAAATCACCCTCTTTCCAACTTACTAACATGTCGTCAATTAATGCCGGTAAGCTTTCTAGTTCATCTAGCGTGTAGTTGATAATTGCATTGTCATCATCGCCGCCTAGATTTACGATAAACGCTAGCTGCTCATCCACAGATTCAAACCATTCAACTGGTTTTGCGTCTGCTTTTGCCTTTGTCGAAAAAGTTTGATCCACACCATCCTGGTCGAACCCGTTGGCCTGATACTCAAGCATAGTTATCGTCAAAGCCACCATTGAGGGCTTAAGTGAATTGAAGTTAATAATAGGCATCCCTTTCTCATCTAAATAGGTTTTCAATGCTGCGTATGTGTCTTCATTTAAGCGAGTTTGCAAAGTAGTTCCGTCCGTCAAAACTACTTTTGACATCATTTTCTGTTGAAATGCAGAGGTTTGCATTCCCTCAATGTCAGACTCAAAAACGAGCTTATCAGAGGCTGCATAAGCTTTGTCGTATTCTGCAGGCAAGGGAAAATTATCGGCTTTTAATATGTGAACCGTACCGCCAAAATACACTGTATTCTCGCCGTTAGTGACTTTCCATACTGAAGCTCCTTGGGCTGAGACTGATGCAGCTAAAAGCGCTGCTATCGCTATTTTTTTAAATATTGTCATTTGTATCTCTATTTAGGTGGCCGGTTGGCCTAATGGTAAATAACGTAAATTGAATGCTGAATGATATTAACGACTGATTTGGAGCCTGAAAAGAAAAACTATCAAAGATACGACTCACAAACGTAAAAAAGAAAACGAATAAAAAAGGCATTTCAATCACAAAAGTGCAAAATAAAAACCGAATATCCACATTTTTTAAGCCTCAGTGAGTAACGCTGATTACAAAATGGACTGTCCGTGGCACAATCTTAAAATAACGACAAAGGTGACTCGTTTTTTAACCCGTTATCGTGGAGTCGCCGCCACTTTAAACTCACTTAAAATGAAGGTAAGCACATTGCTTCAAAAACACATTGGATTCTTACTGAGCGTTATCGCAATTGGGCTTTTCATACCCGGTATTTTAGCGCCTATGTTTACATTGAACATGGAGTTAGCGATTAATCTTGCAGGCCCCACAATCTCTTCTGAATTAGTAACTAAAGAGCTTTCCATAATGGGAACAGTTCAAGAGTTATTAAATGACGATAGGATATTTGTAGCCGTATTAATATTTTCCTTTTCTGTCGTTATTCCACTAACAAAAACGAGTCTCATAATAGCTGCTTACTTCACAAATAATAGTGAATTTCAGCGTAAAATAACAAAGTTTGTCGCCATAATTGGCAAATGGTCAATGGCTGATGTGTTCGTCGTCGCTATTTTTCTTGCCGTACTTTCAACTGACCATGGGCAAACTGCACAGCAAAATCAGCTGTCCTTTTTTGGCATGTCCCTAGACTTTGAAATCAGCACACAAACACTGTCAAATGTTGGAGTTGGATTTTATTATTTCGTTGCATACTGCGTTGTTTCACTCATTGGTTCTCAGTTAATGTTAGGAGCCATAGAGCGAGCTCAAACACTGTTGGAAAGTAGAACTTACTTAAAAACGAAGGCTGAAGAATAGAAAAACAAATAAAAATCGTAGAACTAAAATAATCTTATAAAAAATAAAAGGAGACCAACATGAGTCGTCATTTTGATCAAGCCGAAGGCTTAACCGAACATCACGATCCAGCTACTCATGAGTTTGTATTTAATCAAACTATGTTTAGAATTAAGGACCCTGAGCGCACACTCAAGTTCTATACCGAAGTACTAGGCATGACGCTAGTCAAGCGACTAGATTTTGAAGACATGAAGTTCACGCTATATTTTCTTGCGTCGATTCCACCAGAGCAGCTAAATGATTGGTCGAGTGATAAAAACCAACGCATTGTACAAACCTTCAGTCGCCCGGCCATGCTAGAACTAACCCACAATTGGGGCGATGAGAGCGATGACAGTGTGTCTTATCACAGCGGTAACGAAGAGCCTAAAGGCTTCGGCCACATTGGTTTTGCTGTGCCTGATATCGACGCCGCCTGCAAACGATTTGAGTCGTTAGGCGTTGAATTTAAGAAGAAACCGAACGATGGCAGCATGAAAGGCATTGCGTTTATCAAAGACCCCGACGGCTATTGGATTGAGATTTTCACACCAGCCCGCTTGCCTGATTTATTAGGCTAGCATTCGTAATAAATGCCGATATTACGCGCCAAAGGGTCCCTCAAGTGGGAATGCGCAACATAAAGCAGAGCAAATTAAACCTTGTGTTGAATGACGACAATCTGTTGTCTAGTTCAGCCATAGGGTTCAGTTTGCTTCGCCTTCAAATTTTAGTGCTTTGAAATTTACTTATCTTCCCGTTCTTGCTTAGGCAGGTACTTATAACCATTTATCATGGAGGAAACTAAAGCTGTTTTTTCCCTACGTTCACTAATAATGACCCCGATAATATGAAGAGGGATCAAGAAACATAAGAAGTAAAAAGTATAAACATGAGCAGTGATGAACGGTTTCCGAACTTCGCGCATGGCTTGATAGGCTTGTTCATCCACATTTTCTTTTGAGTAGGGTTTAATCATCTCAACCTTACTGCTGTCAACCGCAATACTTTTAGCAAAATATTGCCCTAAAGGCGGATAGTAAATATCGGTTCCGGCGATAACTAAGCCGCTCACCATTTGGATACACATTGAAAGCAGTAATGCGCCTACCATTAGCTTACCCAATGGGTTATGCCCTTTATGTTTTTTATCGGGTTGTTGTTTAAGATCGGCTAGCTCTGCAGTAAAACCTTTGGCAAAGGGCAAGGTTTTGCGCCAACGCTCATAGCCCTTACCGAAGAAACCCATTCCAATCCGTATAACTAAATTGCTTGCAAAGACATAACCTACAATGACATGAATGGTTTTCAGTAAAATTTTGCCATCATTACTTATCCCTAAGGTACTCGCATTGAAAATAATTAGCCCTAGCACGATAAGCAGCATCACGACTGATACATTAATCCAGTGAAAGAGTCTTAGATATTTACTCCACACATAGACTTGTTGGAATTGACGGTTCATGTAACACCTCATGGTAGTTAGAAAATACATTGTTTTAGTTTAAGCGGGCTTAGTGTCTGAAGTATTGATCTACAGCATAAACTAAGCCTTCATATTGATTTCAAGTAGATTAGCAAAGGTCCCAATAGAATCAGCCTCAAAAAGAAGACTCGCTATTTAGCACGATTTTTTTTGTTTGTGTTAATCACTGAATGGGCAACTGAATTACAGCCTCAAATCCCCTTTTAGAATCAGTCGCTGGTGACAAGAACTTCAATTGCGCTCCGATCCCTTTTACCAAGGCTTCGACAATAGCTAGGCCAAGCCCAGAACCTGAGGTATTGCTAGATGCACGGAAGAAACGCTCATGCAGACGTTTCAACTGTTCAGCGCTTAAGGGCTCACAGGCATTAACAACGCGCAATTCACCTTTATTGCTTAACTGAACATGGATAGACTCATTCGCATCGCCATGCTTTACCGCATTCTCAATCAAATTCTTGGCCAAAATATAGAAGGCATCCGCATCTATGCAGGCCATAAGCACTTGCTCAGGAAGCTGAAGACGAATATCGTGTTTTCCCGACCGCACGTACTCATCAACAATCAATAGCAACAGCGCGCTTAAGTTTTCAGGTTTATCGGTAAGTAGCCCGCTACTATCTGCTTTAGCGAGTTGCAGAAGCTTATCGGATAGGCTCACAAGATGATTCAGGGTAACAACCAACTGACCTGCTTTTAGGCGTGACGCTTCATCACTTAGTGTTTTTTCTAAGCGCTGAGTTTGCGCCATCATGGTTGCCAGTGGAGTGCGTAATTCATGCGCGGCATTAGCAGTAAAATGACGCTCTGTTTCAAGCGCAGTCTGTAAACGCAGCATAAGTTGGTTAACTGCTTGTGTCATTGGCTCAAGCTCAAGTGGAAGATGCTCAGGAATAATAGGAGTCAGATCGCCAGCGCCACGGAGTGCTAATTGCTTACCATATTGTGTAACCGGATTAATCACTTGGCGCACCAAAAAAATAGCCATTAACAAACACAATGGTAATAACACCAACAAGGGAATAGCCATGATCAATAAGGTGTGTAAAACAGCCTCTCGACGATGAGAGAGAGGCTCGGCTACTTGTATAAAGTAGGCTCCTTGAACGGCTGAAACAGTAAAAACCCGATAGCCATCCTGACTTTCAAAGCCATCTCGAAGGGCAAGATTGAAGTCATGTTGCTGAGCAGTGTGTGATTGCAGTAAAACTTGGTTCGCGGCATTTCTTACTTGATAAGTTAAGCGTTCTTTGTGAGCGCCTAATGCAGGCAACTGTTGCAATAATTTCGATTCTTCGCGGTTGTAAATCTCAACTAACGCTAATGGTAAGATTCGCTCTGCGGTTTCTTGCAAGGCACTATCAAAGGTTTTGTTAAGTTCTTCGTTTAACTGCATTGTTGCAATCACTAATCCTAGCACCCATAAGCAAGCAACCACTATTAGAAGGCGCAAAACAAGCTGTTTTTGTAAGCTTATCGGTCTCATTTTTGTGGCATCCGGTATCCCATTCCTCTGATTGTTTCAATGCATCCTTTGCCTAATTTTTTGCGCAAGCGGCTGATATACACCTCTATAGTGTTACTTTCAATTTCAGCGCCAAAGGCGTAAAGAGCATCTTCTAAACGTGCACGAGTCAGTAATTGTCCCGGTTTTTGTATAAAGGTTTCAAAAATAGCCCACTCACGCGATGTTAGCTCGATTGCTTGGTCTTTAAGGCAGACGGTTTTATCAGCTAAATTCACACGTAACTCACCCAATATAATATTCGGGTTGGGGTTACCGCTGTAGCGTCTTGCTACCGCAGCGACGCGTGCGGTCATTTCATAGAGATCAAAGGGCTTAACCAAATAGTCATCGGCGCCGGCATTTAGCCCGCTAATACGATCAGCTATTTGGTCTTTCGCTGTCATAATAATGACCGGTAGGAAGGAGCTGGTTTTTCTTAATTTTTGTAGGAAGTTCAATCCTGAGCCGTCAGGTAGCATCAGATCTAGTAACAACAAATCATATCGCGTGCTGCGCAAACAGCTTTCTGCCGCCTCTATACGCATAACCCAGTCAACAGCGTAGCCTTCATCCTGCAATTGATCACGGATCGCTTCGCCGAGACCTTCGGTATCTTCCAGTATGAGTATTCGCATAATACGTCCTTAAAAAAACCAGCTTATTCCTTTTTTCTGACAGTCACCTGAATAGATTTTATTTTTTCCTCAATATTAAAAGTTCACCATTCAGCCCTCTGTCAGGAACCTCCGGTAGAGTCTTATAACACTAACATATCAATCAAAAAACGGAGATACACCATGAATAAAATTTTTCACATGCTACTCATCGCAAGTTCTCTTACAAGTGCAGCATCATTTGCAAGCGATAGCTGCAATGACCCTATTGATAAGTGGCAGCCTCAGGAAAACTTACAAAAGAAGTTAGAGATAAAAGGCTGGAAAGTTAACCGGATCAAGATAGACGACGGCTGCTACGAGGCTAAAGGGCTTGATACCTTGGGCAACCGCTTTGAGGCGATATTTCTACCCGCCTCTCTGAGTATATCTAAACTCGAAATAGAATTTAACGCACAAGGCTCGGCTGAAGATTACCTTGATAAAAACGCGAATACATATTAACTGCAACGGAATTCTTAGTTACATGAAATTTTACCTTCAGTTGAATATTAGAAACAAATTACAGAATGGAATCTTTAGCTAAAGGAGTCAACACATGACCAATTTGCGTCTACGCCTTAGCCTGCTGCTACTGCTGGCATTGCAACTAAGTATCTGGCAATGGGGGCTTAGCTACGAACATTTTTTGACACTTAGTGGCTTTCTTGCCATCAATTTTATGTCCATTACGATGATACTCGCTACAAGACCAGCGTACCTTGAGCGTATATTAGGCGGACTTGACAAAATGTACCACCTGCACAAATGGACGGGTATATTGGCCGTGATTTTTGCGCTGGGCCACTGGCTTATCGAGATGGCTGATGATGTATTAAAAACACTCTTTGGAAAAGACCGTAGTCTGAGGGAATCTGACTTTACGGGCCTACTGGATGACATGCAAGATATGGCTGAAGATCTCGGAGAGCCGAGTCTTTATCTGCTTATTGCACTAGTGACAATTACGCTTGTGAGATGGATCCCCTATCGTTTTTGGCGATATCTGCATCGTGTCATGCCGCTTATTTATATTGCACTAGCTTCTCATGCCTTATTACTAGCCCCGATGGTTTGGTGGCAACAAGCCACCGGTTGGCTAATGGCGGTATTGATGATGGGAGGCATAATCGCTACCGTACAATCGTTGACAGGCCAAATTGGAAGAACCCATCGTTGGAAAGGACTGGTTCAAAGCGTAAAGCAAGCGTCTAAAAATACGATTGAGGTGTTCTGCGATATGGGTAAATGCTGGCCAGGGCACAAAGCAGGTCAGTTTGCCCTAGTAAGCTTCGATTCGGGCGAAGGCGCGCATCCATTTACACTATCATCAGCAGATCAGAAAAATGGTTTACTTAGCTTTCAAATTAAGGCGTTGGGAGATTACACCCGCACATTAGCAAATGACATAAATAGTGGCAGCAAAGTCACCATTGAAGGCCCCTATGGACGCTTTCAGCCTGAAAATGGCCGCGCTAAGGCTCAGCAAATTTGGGTAGCAGGTGGGATTGGTGTTACTCCGTTTCTTGCTGTCCTCGAAAACCGTATGTATATGAGAAAAGAAAAATACCCAGAGGTGACCCTGCATTATTGTACTCAAACAGTACAAGGGGATCCCAATGTATTGAGATTGAAAAACTTAGCTGAAAACTTACCGCAAATAACGCTGATAGTTTACGACAATCGAAAAGGTCAGCGATTGAACGCCGAACAACTGCAGATCCACTCCAAAAAAGCGGATATCTGGTTTTGCGGACCACAAGGTTTAGCAGGTGCTTTGCGTAAAGCCCTAAAAAATCATCAGGCTTCAGTGCGTTTCCATCAAGAGCGTTTCGAGTTTAGATAGAATTCAAGAAATTTAACGATGAATTAAATCAGAGGTACAGCATGAAAAAATTACTTTTAAGAACAGGGCTAGTGGCGGCAGTAATGCTTCCGTTTTTCACCCAGGCCAAGGACGTTACTTTTACCACTACATTAAGCGATTACCGTGGTGATGGCGCGTACTTGGCAATTTACCTCACCGATTCAGCGGGTGTGTACCAGAAAACATTTTGGGTTTCCGGAAAAAAAAGCAAACATTTCAAACACCTGAGAGACTGGGCGCAGGGGAGCGCGATGAGGCGTTCAGAATACGATGGAATGACAGGCGCAAGTGTTTCTCGTGGTCAAACCCTGCAAATTACGGTGGATTTAGATCCTTCGTTTATTGATAGCGGCTACCAAGTTCGCGTAGATTCAGCGGTAGAAGACATGGGCGATAAGCCAGCGGATATTATTGCTCCCTTAACGACCAAAGGCGCAGCAACACCTATAAATGGCGAAGGCTACGTTTATTCATTTACCTATGTGTTTTGAGTTGTGTCAGCGAGGCTTATTGAACAGTAATCTTATAACTGCTGCAAGCGAGTAGCTAAAGCGCAAAAAATGGACTGTTTAGAGCAGGTTGGCGGCGACTTAAATGCTAATGCACTGCTCTTAATTCATCCATTCTATTGAGTATTATAGACTCGCTGGATAACACTAACTCCACTAACAATTTGATCATTTGGATGCAACACATAAGCTTGGTTTTCCTCAAGACCAGAAATGATTTCTGCAAAAAAGTGATTCATATTACCCAGTTCAAGATGATGCTTTTCAACTTTACCATCAACGACGGCATAAATAGCCCACTTTTGCTGGTCACGAAAAAGCGCCGTGATGGGCACTATAAGAACGTCTTTAGACTCCGATAGCAGGATATCGACATCTAGCTGATACGCATGCCCTAGTCGTTCCCATTCGGAAAAGTCACTGTGAATATCGACAATGACATTAACGCGTTGCTCTTCGATCCCCAAGGCTGATATTTTTTTAAAACCAATAGGCTCAACTAAAATAACTTTGCCTACCAAAGGCTTATTTCCTCCCCAGTTTGTAATCAATACGTTTTGACCTGGCTTTGTTTTCACGGCATCGAATGAAAGCAATTCCACCACGACTTCCAAATTTTTAGGATCAC
Source organism: Glaciecola nitratireducens FR1064 (assembly GCF_000226565.1). Taxonomy (NCBI): domain Bacteria; kingdom Pseudomonadati; phylum Pseudomonadota; class Gammaproteobacteria; order Alteromonadales; family Alteromonadaceae; genus Brumicola; species Brumicola nitratireducens. The sequence goes on from NC_016041.1 coordinate 3,275,077, forward strand.
CAATCTGAACAAGCGGGGTACCTGCGGCAACAACACCTTCACTTTTATTTAGCACTTTCAGAATTCTTCCATCTATCGGTGACAAAATATTCACACACTCACAGCTTCCGCGGGATAGTTGCGACGCAGCTGGAGACATCAATACCGCTTTCGCACGTTCTAATTCAAATAAGCTCATTTGCAGGCTGGCCTGAGATGTAGAAAGCGCAGCGCGGCGCGTTTTATAGTCCCGCTGTGCGTTATCTAACTCTCTTTGTGAGACGCTGTTATTGCTGCGCAATTCGCGCATACGGCGCAACTCAGCTTCGGCAAACTCCAGTTCAGCTTGTGCCTGTTCAACATTTGCGCGAGCAAATTCAGTGGATGACGTTGCAGCGTCAACGTCTGCTTTAGCTTGCGCTTCAGTCCGAGGGTCTAAAAAAGCGGGATCAATAGGCTCGATGCTGGCAATCACCGTTTGCGAATGGGAGACGGGATCACCCACTTCGGCCTCAATTCTGCGCAGATATCCACTTACTGGTGCTGACATCACATACACATCATGAACGCGGGTTTTGCCCTCTTCACTAATGGTAATTCGTAAATCACCTTTGGACAACTTGCCAATATCAGTGATGACTGGCTTTGGCCAAAAAGTAAATGACAGCGCAATGATCAGCACAGCAGTAATAACAAGCCATAGTAGGGCACGAGAACGTTGAAAATTCATAACTTATTCCCTAGTTTTAAGCACTTTAATAAAATCGAGACGATTCACTCTACTGCGAACAATCATTGCAGAAATGGCGGTGGAGATAATCACCAACACTATCGAAAAGCCATAGGTAGATGTTTCTATGACTAATGGAACTCGGTACATTTCGGTATCAAAAGCATTGGCCATAGTGAGAACGAGCAACCAACCCACTCCGCAGCCCATAGGTAAACCGATAAGAATAAGAAAAATAACTTCACCCAATAATACATATGAAATTTGCCCTTTAGAAAACCCTAATACACGTAGCGTAGCCAATTCTCTAGCTCTTTCGGATAAAGCGATACGTGTACTGTTGTAGGTTACACCAAATGCAAGGACTGCCGCTAAACCAACGAACATATAAATGAAAACATATAAATGTTCGATGATAGTTTGATTGAATGCATCAAGCGCAGCTTGTCGCATCATAACTGCACTAATTTGAGGTGTGTTTTTTAATGTTGTAAAGATCTCTTGTTGATAATTATCATCGATGACCAAATTTACGTAAGCAAAACTAGGTGAAGACTTGATTGTGCGATTTAAGGCATGCAGTTCCATAAACACAGGAGTGCCAATGAAGGTTTCAAACAGTCCAACAATAGGCAATAAAACGCTTGGGCGGCGACCTTCTAAAATATCTACCCAAACCAGATCCCCTACCCTTACTTTTAGCTTTTGCGCCAGGCGGGTAGACATCATCAAACCGTTCTCAGGGACAGGCACGGTGGTGTGTTTTGCATCATCATATATCGGCTGGAGTCGACTACCAGACTCGATGCCATTGATAGCTCCACGATGAGAAACACTACCAGAATGAAACTCTGCACTAATAAAGCGCATAGGCTCTGCGTCTAATACACCAGGCAGCTTTTTGAATTCATGAATTGCTCGCATTTCAACAGGCTCAGTCAAACCGAGCATAATGTCTTGTCTCTGAGCCTCGAAAAAATATACCCGAGATAAGTGAGATAATGAATCCGTCCACTGCAGATTCATAACGATAAGACCTGTAGAAAAAGCAATGCCAATGCTAGTAAGAAAAGAGCGAACAGGCCATCGGCCTATCTGACGAAGCGCAATACGAGTGGGTTGATCGAGCCATTTACCCCATACGGTATTAAATTTAATTGCGTGCTTGTAAACTGGAGGGGATGGCGGTGTCATTGCTTGCGCAGGAGGTAGTTTTACGGCTTTATAAACCGCGCCTAAAGCGCCTGCAATAGCAGCAACGGTAGAGATGACTCCACTTATCATAAAAGACTGCACGCCAGGCTGATAAATGAGGATTGGAAACCGATACAACTCAGCATACATCATCATATTCAAGTGGCCAAAAAATGCACCTAGCAACGAGCCTAATACAAAGCCAATCAGACAAATTACCAATACCATTTTTGTATAATGCCAGCCTATCTGCAGACTGCTGTAACCAAAGGCTTTAAGTAAACCAATTTCCGTGCGTTCGGTAGCGATAAGCCGAGATAACACCATATTAGTTAGGAACACCGACACCAGAATAAAAATGCTGGGTAATATCGTAGCCATCGATTCTTGTTGGGCAATTTCATTCATCACAAACCAGTTTGAAAGCTGGTCTTTGCGGGTTATCGCACTAACTCCGCCATACGGTTCTAGAATATTATCAATGTGCTGCAAAACAGGTTCTGCAGGCGCATTGTAGAGAAGCTTAACAGCGATGGTATTAAACGACTCGTTCAAGTCGTACGCCGCCTCTATGACTTCTCGACTCATCCATATTACACCAAACCTGAGGTCGTCCGGTAATAGCGAACCTGGACCAATGCTATAAATAAACTCAGGACTTAAAGCCATGCCGACGATATAAAACGACCTCTGATGACCATTCATTAGAATACTTATTTGGTCATTTAGGTCTAGCTTATGAGCCTGTGCAAATGGTTCGCTGACAATAATTTCATCATCGTTTTCAGGTGAAATCCAGCGACCTTTGCGCAGCACTAACTGATTTAGTAATGGCTGTCCGCTTTCCGGAATAGAGGTGATTTGACCAATAATAGGTTCTGAAAAGCCATTTACATCGAGTGTAGCGTAACGAGTAATAGAAGTTTGTACGGTCTGTACACCCGGAATATCAGAGATTTGTTGTCTCTGCCGCTCAGGAACCCGAGTTGCGTGAGCAAATACATCGGCAAATCGATATCGCTCATAGTATGCGTCCGTGGTCGCTTGCAGCCCCTCCACAGTAGACAGTGACATCACTAAGGTAGCCACACCTGAGCCAATCACAAACGCAATCGCCATGACTTGACCACGTAAGCGCCATAAATCACGTAGCAGTTTATGGTCTAAGGCACTCATTGCTACCACACCAAGTTTTTCGCTGGCTGGCGAGATTGATTGATGACAATATCTGATATCACACCATCAGAAATATTGACAATACGATCTGCCATTGCACCGATAACCGTATTGTGGGTAATAACGGCTGTGGCGGTTCCTAGCTGACGATTAATGTTCTCGATAGCTTCCATAACTAATATCCCAGTTTGTTTATCCAAAGCCCCTGTGGGTTCGTCACATAACAAGATATCAGGCTGTTTGGCGATGGCTCTGGCGATTGCAACCCGTTGCTGCTCGCCACCGGACAACTGCGAAGGAAAGTGATGCATCCTATCACCTAATTTGACCAATTTAAGAGCCTCTTCAGGGGGTAAAGGATTAGGTGCAATTTCAGTGACTAAGGCCACATTTTCATAAGCAGTAAGGCTGGGTATAAGGTTATAAAATTGAAAAACAAAACCTACGTGGTCGCGCCGGAAAAGCGTGAGCGTTCGCTCGTCTGCATGACTTATATTTTGCTCACCATAAAAAACCTCACCGGAGCTTGGCAAGTCTAGTCCACCGAGGATGTTGAGTAAGGTTGATTTACCGCTCCCAGATGCGCCTAACAACACCACCATTTCATTTGGATAAAGTTCAAAATCCACACCGCGCAGAGCGTTGACTTCAACGTCACCGGTAACATACGTTTTGACCAGATTGTGTGCTGACAATGTGGGTGTCGGTTTGAGCATGGGTGCCGCGTCAGACATGTCGGATCTCGTTTGATTTTATGCTACTAAAATATCTCCTGTTTTTGTTTATCCAATTTTGACGCAGATCAAGATGACCCACGACCATCCCTATATTTCGATAAAATGGCTAACGACTTATTGATATTCAAAGCATCAGTTATTGACCTTATATATTTGCATCCAATTTGTTATCTACCGCGTTTGGCTGAGCAGAGGGCAATTTAATTGCTGTATTACCTTCTCAAATGAAACAACAAGAACAACTATACGGAGATAATAACTATGAAAAATATAGGCAGTGACATGAAGAATGCAAAAGCATCATCGTTGAAATTCGGAAGAGCACTCTTAGCTTTGTCGGTCATAATGGCTCTGACGGCTTGTAATGGCGACGATGGTGATACAGGACCTGTTGGCCCAGCGGGTATGGATGGTCAGGACGGCATGAATGGTCAAGATGGTAGTGACGGTGCAAACGGCAGTCCTGGTTTTTCGGCTGGTCTATTTTTATTAAGCAATAACGGTCCAACAAATGCGGGCACTGTCGATTTAATCGATCAAAACGCAGCCTCTTTAAAATCCTTCACCTCAGGTAACAATGAAGGAGTTGCTATAGATACTCTGGGCAATTTAGTACATGCCGGTGATTCTGTAAATGGTAGCCTTCGCAGTGTTTGCCAAGTAGTTAATCGTAGCAGCGACGATAGTTACAATATGAACATCGACCGTGAGATTACAGGGCCAAATACCGGACTTATTAACCCTAAAGGCATCCATTTAGCTCAGCAAAGAGGCTTAGTTTTAGTTGCTGACTTTAACGGTATGCGCGTTAGTGTATTTGGTTCAGCCGCAGCCGGAGATGTCGCCCCGATCTCTGAAACGGTTCTAAGTGCAGCTCCTTGGGATTTGGCTTACGATGACGTTAACGACCGATTGTTTGTTGCGTTAACAAACGGAACTATCGAAGTTTATGACAATTATGTTGACTCGAATTTTATGAGCAACACGCCTCGAATTATCATTCCAAGCGATGAAAACCAAACGCAAATTTCTGTTAATTTGCACGGAATAGCCTATGACCATCTGAGCGATAAATTAGTCGTCAGTGATGTTGGTTTAGCAAGTTCGCCTGATGATGGTGCATTGTTTGTCATTGAAAACGCCGCTATGGCGAGCGGCAATACTGCGGTTTCTCGTTCAATAGCAGGCCCCTTAAGTATGTTAGGAAACCCTGTCGATATTATTTTAACTGACACTACTTTGCGCGTGGCAGAAAAATCTAACGATGCCGTATTAATTTATTCCAACATATTTGCCGGAGAAAGTGGAGATATAGCACCAAACTTGATGTCAAGCACCAGCAAACCTGAATCTTTGGTCGAGATTATGCCATCGACAACGCAGTCTGATGTGTCAGATATAGACCAAGGCAATGTGAGTTTTCGTGGTATCGCAGCTAGCAGCAATGTTGCTTCAGGTCCTACTTACGGCAGCGTGAGCACGTTTAGTCCCGCACTAAATACAACCTTATCCACTTTTTCATACAATATCGATATTGAAAGTATGACCTTTGACCTACTCGGTGACCAATACACTACATTTGATAACAGCGCGACCTTAATGGGCGGTATTGCAATTGCTAGTAGAGTGGCGACAGATCGTGACAACGGTATGTACAATACATCAAGAGATCGCGTGATAATGGGGGCTAATACAGGCTTAATATCACCGAAAGGAATCGATGTTTCATCTGCTAATGGTTTAGTCTTTGTTGCAGAAAACAATGAAACAAGCCCCGGTATTAAGATATTCTCATCCTGTGCTTCAGGCGATGCAAAGCCTCTCGCAACGCTAGTTCCTGCCAATGGAGCAAGGCCTTGGGATGTGGACTACGATGCACAAACTGACAGAGCCTACCTAGCTTTGACCAACGGTACAATTGCGGTATTTGATCAGGTCGCTGCTAAGCTGATGTCTGGCATGACAACAATTACAGGTGAAGATAGGAACATCATTCCAGCCATCAGTGGCGTTGGCGTTGCGGCACCTACTAACCTGCATGGTATTGATTTTGATCCTGCAAGCGGTTCTATTATTGTGTCCGATGTGGGCAGTGCAGCAAGCCCAACAGACGGCAAAATTTACGTTATCCCAAATGCAGAGCGTGTAAGCGGCTTAACTGATATTGCTGTTAATATTGCAGGGCCGAACTCATTGTTGGGAAATCCGGTCGATATAATGTACGACGGTAACAATCTTTTTGTCGCAGAGAAATCGAATGGGATCATCATGCGTTTTGACAATGTTCTTAGCAGCGCAGGAGGTGATGTGGCGGCGAATAGCAGTGTTCCACTCTCAGGTGCAGAGTCGGTTGCAGTATTGCCAAGTTATATCAATAGACTGTGATAGCCGTTTATCAACGCAGTGTTGGTTAAAATAGTAAAGACTGCAATACAAATTTAAAGAGTCCCCGATTGCCAGCTTGGCAAGTATGGGGACTTTATTGTGTTAGCTACGTTTTGCTTGATTGAACTGATAAATTCTCACAAAGCACGTGCTCGCAAACAATGCTTTGAGAGATGCCAGTAGAATCGGAACTTAATCAAGATTGATGCTGTTATCCTTGATATCTACTTCTGTAATTTTGCCATATTGTTTAACGCTTTCCTTGATATCTGCCGCTTTTCCTACGATCACAAACTGCATATTTTCTTTTGGGAAATAGTTAGCGATGACTTCTTTACTGCGCTCTACGTCAAGTTTATTAACCTGCTGGGTAAAGGTATTGATAAATGACTCATCAAATTCGTACACAAACATTTCAGCCAACAAAAACGCGACATCAGAGGATGTCTCATATCTTGGGGGAAACTGCCCTTTTACGTAGGCCTTAGCTGAATCTAATGTGGCAGCATCGATGCCCTGCTCCCATATTTTAGCGTATGTTTTCAACGCAAGATCAATGGCATCTGTCGTTGTCTCTGTTTTTGTAAACGTAGAAATAGCGAAACTTCCTCCTTCTTTATTGCTCGAAAAGGAACTTCGTGCTCCATAAGTTAGGCCGCTATTCACACGCAGCTCGTCATTTAACCAGCTTGTAAACCTGCCGCCTAAAATCGTATTCACAACGGAAACCGCAACAAAATCTGGGTTACTGCGTTTAATCCCAGGACCGCCAATCAAAAAAGTACTTTCTGTAGCATCTGACTTGTTCACCAAAATGACTCGGGCCTCTTTAGGGCTTGGCAAGGTTGAACTTACATTGGCTAACACCTTTTCACCTTCCCATTTACCAAACAGCGCCTTCAGCTTCTTTGCCATACCCTTAGGGTCAATATCGCCGGTAACAATAACGGCAGAGTTACGCGGACTAAACCACTGCTTGTGAAAAGTTTTAACGTCATCTAGTTCAATGGTTTTCACAGAGTCTACCGTGCCGCTGACGGAATTCGCATATGCATGATCGCCATATAAAAGTGCATTAAAAAACGGCCCTACTTTCGCTCTCGGACTTTCTTTTTGGCGTTCCAAATTAGCTAAGTATCTAGATTTTTGTTGCTCAAATTCAACTTGGTCAAATGCTGGATTAAGCAATACATCTCGTAAAATAGGTAATACCGTGTCAATATCTTTACTCGCCAAAGATGCGCTCATAACACTGTATTCTAGTGTTGCGCTGCTCGAGGTTTGCGCACCAATAAAATCAAGCTTTTCCTGAAAGGCTTGTCTATCCAACGATTTTGTTCCTAACAATAAATTGCCCGCAGTCACTTGCGCTAAACCTGCTTTGGTGTCGCTCACCGCCCCCGCCTTAACGATAGCAACAACGTCAACCAAGGGCACTTCATCTTGCTGCATTAAATAGATGGTTAAACCATTTTTAAGCACCATTTTTTCATACTTTGGCAATGTAAAATCTGCTGCGCTAGCAATACTCGTGATGCTAATCAAAACGGTCGACACACCACTTATTAATAGCTTATTAAAGATCGTTTTCATTGCTATCCTCCTCGGCAGCTAATACACCAACAGTACGATTTGCTTTTCGTAAATATTGATTTGCAACCCGCTGCACATCTTCTTTGCTAACATTATTCAATGATTCTGGTAATGAAAACAACGCGTTATAATCACCAAAATAGAATTCGTAGGTTCCTACTGTATTCGCTTTACCATTAATCGTTGACATTTCTCGATAGAAATTCACCAGTTGCCGATTTTTAACTTTTTGCAGTTCAGTATCAGTAACGCCGTTCTTCATCACTTTATTAATTTCAGCAATTAAACCCTTTTCTAAAGCACTAGCGTCAACATTCGGCGCTGCAACGGCATAAAAATAAAATAAATTAGGATCAATAGACTCTGAGCTAAAAGCAAACACTTGAGCAGCTAGCTCCTGCTCATACACTAAGGCTTTTGTTAGCCTGGACGTATCGCCATCGCTTAGAATGCCCGCAAGAACTTGCAGTGCATAATAGTCTTCATGTTTGGTTTCTGGAACATGATAGGCAAGCATGATATTCGGGCTAGTGACCGATGCTTTCTGCACGTAAACGCGTCGTTCTCCCAACTGAGTGGGCTCTACGGTATGCACCTCTCGTGGGGCGGCCTGCGCGGGAATAGGTTCGAAGTACTGTTTTGCTAGGCGCTTTACATCATCAAATTTCACTGCACCCGCGACTACGACAATCGCGTTGTTAGGCGCATAGTAGGTTTTATGATAATCCTTTAAATCTTGCAGCTTCCAATTAGCAATATCCGACTCATGGCCAATAACAGACCAGCTGTATGGGTGGGCTCGAAAAGCCGCTGCCTTAACTTGTTCGCTCAGCATTCTGTAGTTTGAGTTTTCAAGACCCGTTGAACGCTCAGAAGTAACCACACCTCGTTCACTTTCCACAACATCAGGGTCGATATCTAGGTTTTGAATACGGTCCGCTTCAAGGTCAAACATTAGCTCTAGCGCATCCGCTGGAAACCAATCTGTATAAACCGTTGAATTCTCAGTTGTATAGGCATTATTTGAACCACCAGCAGCTTCCATTGTACGGTCAAACATCTTCGGTCCGTACTTTTTAGAGCCATTAAACATCATGTGTTCGAAAAAATGCGATAGGCCTGTAATCCCCGGGTACTCATTACGAGAGCCTACCTTCCAAAATAAGTACATATTGGCGTTGGGAATCGAGTCATCTTCCAAAACGATTATTTTCATTCCGTTATCGAGGGTAAATTGCTTGATATCTTCAGCTTTCGTCACCGCAAGTGACTGTGCTGAAAATAGCAACGATGACAACAAAATTGCTGAACTGAGTATGCCAAGTAAGCTTACTCTAGCAGCGTGCTTTGATTTTGGTTGGTGCATGTCGGACTCCGATTAATTGTCTGATATCGCGAGAGTTGATTGGCATGGCGATAATCTTGCGAGGAATAATAGAATTTCATATTTAAATACACAATATTTGTGTCCATCTCCTTTGTTAACAAATGTAACCGACACTCATTGCGACTAACAGACGCGTTTTGAATTATGAAAAGAGGTGGCGATCAAAAGTTATTATATAAATGGTTTTAATCTGCTTTTATGTGTTCATAATATAATCAATTCATAGCATTATGAAACAAGCTTTGTAGTAACATGAAAGCAATCAGAAAGACTAATGACAATGTCGTGGAGAACAATATGAAACCAGAAACTATCGCACTACACGCCGGCTATACAAGTGAGCCAACAACTAAAGCTGCAGCAGTCCCCATTTATCAAACAACGTCTTTTACTTTTGATGATACTCAACATGGTGCAGACCTATTTAACTTAACGGTTCCTGGCAATATTTATAGCCGTATTATGAATCCGACCAACGCAGTTTTAGAGCAGCGTATTACTGAGCTTGAAGGGGGTGTAGGTGCTCTTGCGGTGGCATCAGGAATGGCAGCAATTCGATATGCAATTGAAACCATTGCGGAGGTTGGTTCCAATATTGTTAGCTGCAGTCAGCTTTATGGCGGTACTTACAATTTATTTGCACATACATTTCCTCGTCAAGGCATCGAGACGCGCTTTGCAGAAGGAGATGATTACACAAGACTAGCTTCATTAATTGACGAAAATACAAAAGCCTTATTCTGTGAATCGATTGGTAATCCAGCCGGCAACGTTATCGACATACAACGATGGGCTGAGATTGCTCACGCTGCGGGCGTTCCACTGATTGTTGACAACACTGTTGCCACACCTGTCCTTTGCCGCGCTTTTGACTTAGGCGCAGATATTGTTATTCACTCACTGACTAAATATATTGGTGGTCATGGTACGACTATTGGCGGCATTGTTGTTGACTCAGGTAAATTCGATTGGTCAGCAAATGCACAGCGCTTTTCCATGCTGACTAAGCCAGACCCATCTTATCATGGTGTGGTTTATACCGAGGCGCTCGGGCCCGCAGCTTATATAGGCAGGTGCCGTGTTGTTCCACTCAGAAATACAGGCGCTACGCTGTCAGCACAAAGCGCATTTCAAATTATGCAAGGACTAGAAACGCTTTCTTTGCGAATGGAAAGACACTGTGAAAACGCGCTAAAAGTAGCGCATTACTTGGAATCACACAGCACGGTGAGTTGGGTCAACTATGCCGCTTTGCCAACAAGCAAATATTACGAAACTTGTCAGCGCATTTGTGGTGGAAAAGCGGCTGGCATTATTAGCTTTGGTCTAAAAGCAGGCAAAAATACCGGTATTGAGGCGGGGTCAAAGTTTATTGATGCACTTCAATTGATCCTGCGCTTGGTCAACATTGGTGATGCAAAGTCACTGGCTTGTCATCCAGCGAGCACGACGCATAGGCAGCTGAACCCAGAGGAACTCGCAAATGTTGGTGTCTCGCAAGAAATGGTTAGAATTTCGGTTGGTATCGAGCATATTGACGACATTATCGCGGATATAGAACAAGCTTTGGCTGCAAGCCAAGCATAAACTAACCTTTAGTTCAGCTGCAAAAAATCAAAGTAGCTGTTATCTTTATGACTGGTGGCGCAACGATTGAGCTACGCCATCAAATGCAACGCTAGCGTTATTAGTTTTGATTCCGAGAGATAGAACCGAATCGACCTAATGCATGCTCGCATTGACTACTAAACGAGGTTAGTGCAGTTTGACTCGGATTATTGTAAAAATGCACTTTTCTTCAATATCAAATGAATAATTTAAGGATAAATTAAACATGAAAAAATTAACTACTGCAGAAACTGAGCAAGTATCCGGTGGAGCATTACAATTTTTTATAGGCTACTTTGGGTCCAAACTGTTAGATGGAACGCTGAGGGCAGCTTCAGATGTTCACGACATGTATCAAGACCAGAACAGATCTCTACCCTATAATCGTCTGTAGTCTGGCGGGTTGATTACTTCATCAAAGACATAAATGAAGTGTAAACTCAAAAAGAAGAGAGTTATGCTTTGTGAACCATATTAAGAATAGCCTCTCTTTTTATATTGCTAGTCTGTCATAAATAAGGAAATTACTATGAACAAGGAATGCTTTTTAAAACAAAGAACTTATGCTTGGCTTGCCTTTTTTTTTCTAACACTGACACTGGTTACAACTGCTTTTCGACATTCTGTTGAGACACCGTACATTTTCAATACCATTGCCCCAATTGTATTTTTGTTGTTATTCATCACGTGCACCATTCCTGTCGTAAAGCCATCGCTGCCTGTCAAAAAATTTGCTCTTAGCAATATTTTTTGTGGATTGGGTGGCTTTGTCTACCTGATTGAAATTTATTGGTCAAACGCTGAGTTAATCATTGCAAGCTTTATTACTATCAGCCTCGTGCTTTCTATCAATAGCATTGTATTTCTAAAAATAGATCGACTTTGATTTAATACGTTTTGCATACGAACAAATTCAATGACTCTGCACACGAAAGCGTGGGGATTTTTTCGTTTGTCGCAATGAAGTTATATGATGAGATGTTTGTTGAAGATGTTTTCGTTTATGTTTGCTGAAGATGTTTTTGAAGGGTGTTATTTACGCAATTTATCTCGAGGGGGGAGATAACGAGGCGATGCAGAAGCATCACCTCATAAGAAACTTAGATTGTTTCAACGTTTGCAGCTTGCAAACCTTTTTGGCCTTCTTCTACTTCGAAAGACACTTTTTGGCCTTCTGGAAGAGTTTTGTAGCCTTCAGCAACGATCGCTCTAAAATGAACAAAAACGTCTTTGCCGCCATTGTCCTGTGTAAGAAAACCGTAGCCTTTATCGGCGTTGAACCACTTAACTGTGCCTGTAACTTTAGACATGTAAACCTCAAATATATATAAATTTAACCGCGCAAATAGCTGCGCATTTCGAATTCCTGGCAAGATGACTTACTGAGATTTTACTTACAAATGGAAAAACGTCTAACTAAAGGTCACGCGGGTGAACAAAGAGGTTTATAGCACTTACAGTAACAAACTAAATAACATTGTCTTTTCAGAAACACCGTAAGTGTAGCACAAAAAACACCATTGCAAATTTTTTATTCTCAAATATTGCTAATTATTTGAACAGTTTTTCGCAATGGCGTTTTTCATGATTTGACAAAAGGCGCTATGGGCGAAGGGCTTTATCCCCTCTAGCAAGGCCACAGACGCCAGTTCGAGCAGACTCAATAATATCAGCACATTGAGACATAACATCCTCGAAGGCACATAGTTTTTCGCTCGTACCTGTTATTTCTATCGTGTAGTTATTGGCATTCACATCGAGGATGCGAGCTCTAAAAATATCCACGTTTCGCTTAACTTCTGCACGCGCCAATTCTGTTCTCGTTCCCACCTTAATTAGCATTAGCTCACGCTCAATGTGCGGACCTTCCGATAATACTGCTACTTTTAGCACATCGATGAGCTTATTTACCTGCTTTGTAATTTGTTCAATTACTTTGTCATCTCCCTGCGTAACGATGGTTAAGCGAGACAAGCTTTCATCGTCGGTTGGTGCAACACACAATGAATCAACGTTAAAACCACGTTGTGAAAACACTCCCACGATTCTAGATAGTGCGCCAGGCGCGTTTTCCATTAATACTGAAATAATTCTTCTCATTATGTACGCTCCGTTTTGCTCAAGCGCATATCGTCCATAGCACCGTACTTTATTTGCATAGGATAAACGTGTTCACTTTGATCAACCATAATATCCATAAAAACAAGGCCTGGTGTTGCGAAACAGCGGGCCATTGCGTCATCCAGCTCATCAAGATGGTCGACTTTAATTCCCGTGTGGCCATATGCTTCGGCGAGCGCAACAAAATTAGGCATCGAATCCATATATGAATGAGAATAGCGTCCCTTGTAGTTCATATCCTGCCATTGGCGAACCATACCCAGCGCACGGTTATTTAATGAAATGATCTTGATTGGCAAACCATATTGCAGACACGTTGATAGCTCTTGAATATTCATTTGAATACTGCCATCACCAGTAACCACAACAGATACCGCATCTGGGTGAGCAAACTGAACGCCCATTGCAGCAGGAAGACCAAAGCCCATCGTGCCAAGTCCACCAGAATTGATCCAGCGACGAGGCTTCGCGAAGGGATAGTACAAAGCTGCAAACATCTGATGCTGACCGACATCTGAACTCACATAGGCATCACCCTTTGTATGTTCATATAAAGATTGTATGACTTTTTGCGGTTTAATAACCTGGCTAGATTGGTCGAAGGCTAAGCACTTTTTGCCACGCCACTCGTTAATCTGTTGCCACCAATCAGCTAGTTTTTCTTCTTGATCTGTAAAATCAGCGTCAGCAAGAAGGTCTAACATTTGCAGCAATACTTTATCAACTGAACCCACCACTGGGATATGCGCATTCACGATTTTAGAAATTGATGCGGGATCAATATCAACATGAATAATATCAGCATGTGGGCAAAATTTATCGACGTTATTCGTTACTCTGTCGTCAAAGCGTGCACCCAAAGCGATTATGCAATCTGCATTGTGCATTGTTTTATTCGCTTCAAGCGTTCCATGCATGCCGAGCATCCCGATAAACTGAGGATGTACAGACGAGAACGCACCTAAGCCCATCAGCGTGCTGCAAACAGGTGATTGTAAAAGCTCCGCCAACTGCGTTACATAAGCTGCAGCCTCAGCCGCGATGGCACCACCACCCACGTATAAAACAGGGCGCTGAGCCTTTAGCATGGATGCAACCGCTTTCTTAATTTGTTTGTTGTGCCCTTTCAATGTTGGATTGTAAGAGCGCATCGTTATGTCATCAGGGAAGACATATGGGTGGGTATTTTGTACATTCACGATGTCTTTTGGTAAGTCAACAACCACTGGACCAGGACGCCCAGAATTAGCGATGTAAAATGCTTTCGCAATTGCCATTGGGATGTCTTCTGCTCTTTTTACCAAAAAACTGTGCTTAACAATGGGTCTTGAAACGCCAACCATGTCGCATTCTTGGAAGGCATCTTCTCCGATATGCATGGAGGGAACTTGGCCTGACAAAACAACCATTGGAATTGAATCCATAAATGCTGTAGCAATGCCGGTAATAGTGTTTGTTGCACCAGGTCCAGAAGTGACTAGCACAGCCCCCGTTTTACCTGTTGCACGCGCATAGCCGTCTGCCATATGAGCTGCTGCTTGCTCATGACGAACGAGAACGTGCTTAATATCCTCTTGGGCATATAGCGCATCATAAATATCCAGTACCGCACCGCCCGGATAACCGAACAAATGCGTTACTCCAACATCTTTTAGCGCTTCTACTACCATAGCGGCGCCCGACATCATTTTCACAGGACTCTCTCCTTACGTGTTTTTATCTTATTAATTAACGTTATGGCCCGAATATAACGTAGCCGAAACAAAGATAAAACCCAAAAGAGACAAAAAGTGAAAATTTCATCCTAATATACCTAAAAATTAGGATGAAAACACCAACGAGGTAATGTTAATAGCTTGTAAATAGGATGAATAACCTAATTAATCATCCAAATCAATATCTATATCATCATCTACGTCATTTACTAAGTCGTCATCTAATCGGCTTTCGCTCGACGCTTTCTTCGTACCATGTATGCTGGCGTATTTTGGACGATTAATACGATTCTGGTATTTCAACCAAGCACGCTCAGCAGTAGTTTCTGGTTGCTTTCGACCTAGCGCAGAGTCTATAAAAGCTGCTTCTTCTTCGTTTGATGGTGCTAAATGGCCATCGACTAGCGCTGCAATTAAGCAACCATATTGTGACAGGGCTTTACTCTCCGCGATCGAAAAGTCGCCAGAACGAGAAAAGCCATATGGATAATGTTTAGGATCGCTAAACATACGTTTTAACAGTGATTCGCTATTCATGTTTAACACAAGAAATTGCTCCCCGAATTGAGACAAAAAACAATGGGACTTGCTTACAAAACGCATTAGTAATCTTAACTTGCGGCCTTGTCAACTGCTAATTTTAGTATTATGCAAAAAGCCTAAAATTATTTTTTATCTTTTTCGACCCAAGCCCAATGCATTTCGGCAATAACAGGTTCGTTTCCACTTTCATCAGTTACTTTAACGCTCACTAGAAAGTCGCCCTTCGGCTCACTCTTTAATATGTGTATTTGCTCATCTGTCAGCGTTGCCACTGCTTGCATATCGCCATAAGCTCGCTTTACGTATTTGAGGTTCATGCTTTTTATAAGGGGAAGTTTGTCACCCGGTAAATTAACGCCGACAACGAAACCGGTAGCTGATTCAGCAATTAGTGCCATCGTAGCAGCATGAACACTGCCGATGTGGTTTTGCACTTTTTTACGATTCTTCACAAAAAACGTTGCGCTTTTTAAATCCGTATCGATAATTTCGATTCTGCAGGTCCCTACTAATTTTACTTTATAACGAAACACCCAAGTCAGTATTTTAAAACGCAACCAGAGTGGTTTTTTCATAACGCTATCAGCGAAAGTTCTCAGAGGGTTTGCTACGAACATAAGAATGACCTAATCAGTAAATTAAATGGTTTTTGTGACGATAAATTTAGCATACATGAAGACTGGTACGATGTCTCTTGGAGCCGACACGCGAACGAATAAATTGGGAGGTGAGGAGCGGCAAAACTTACCATTGGATGATTGAACGCCTAGCCCAGAAACCAAAAAAGCACAGTAAAAACTGTGCTTTTTTGAATTTGGAGCGGGAAACGAGATTCGAACTCGCGACCCCGACCTTGGCAAGGTCGTGCTCTACCAGCTGAGCTATTCCCGCAATCTGGAGGCGCATTTTACAAAAATACTCAGGCAGTGCAAGCCTAATTTTCAATTATTTGTAAAATAAGCTGCAAACGCCTAAATCTTAAACACATTCTCTCGATAAAACTTCATTTCGTCTATCGACTCTATGATGTCATCAAGCGCTAAGTGCAAACCTTTCTTCTTAAATCCAGTCAACACCTCTGGTTTCCAGCGAGCTGTTAACTCCTTTATTGTACTTACATCGATGCTGCGGTAATGAAAGTATGCCTCTAATTCCGGCATATATTTAACCAAAAACCGTCTGTCTTGGCCGATTGTATTGCCACACAGTGGTGACTTTCCTTTTGGCACATATTTCTCAAGGAATGAGATAGTTTCCTGGGTAGCTGAGTCCACATCGTATGTGCTTGCTCTACAACGCTCAGTTAAACCGGTTCCTCCGTGCGTTTTTATGCACCATTCATCCATATTATCAAGCACGGCATCAGGTTGGTAAACTGCAATGACAGGCCCTTGAGCTAATATATTAAGCTCTTTATCGGTTACGATCGTTGCGATTTCCATGACTACGCAGGTTTCAGGGTCTAGCCCCGTCATTTCCATATCAATCCAAACTAAGTTTGAGTCATTTAGGGCTTGATTTGACGGCATGATTACCTCGATTATTAAATATCATGAAAATAAAGGCTAAAAAAGGTAACATGCAAATAAGCATTTCGCCAACAAGTATTCAATCAACAAGGTTCACGTGGCTAAAAAACCCAAACTATCCGACCGTCAAAAAAGACAGGTGCAAGACAACCGCACAAAACGCTTAGCAAGCAAACAGGTTGCACACAGCGATGAGCACCTCGGCGCTGAATTAAAGGGCCGCGTTATTGGCCGTTTTGGAAAGCACGCGAACGTCGAATCCATTGATGATGGTGTCGTACATAAATGCCACATTCGACGCACTGTTAACTCCGTTGTTTGCGGAGATAATGTGTTGTTTCGTCCTAGCCAATCTGATGACTCGCGAGACCGTGGTGTCATTGAAGTAGTATTGGACAGAGTAACTACGTTAACACGTCCCGACTTTTATGATGGCGTTAAGCCTATTGCAGCTAATATCGATCAAATTATTGTGGTAAACGCAATAGTTCCTCAGCTGTCTGCGCACATAATAGACCGCTATTTAGTTGCCTGCGAAGACGTCGACATTCCGCCTGTGATTGTCATCAATAAGATGGAATTGTTAAGTGATGAGGACCGTGAATGGGTTAAAGAAGTTGTCGAGATTTATGAAGAGATTGGTTACAAAGTAATTTACATGAGCTGCGTTACGCAAGAGGGTGTAGCGGAGTTGTCAACCTTACTGAAAGATAAAATCAGTGTTTTCGTTGGTCAAAGCGGCGTGGGCAAGTCAAGCATCATCAACCAACTGTTGCCGGATGCTGAGGAGGTGGTAGGTGACATCTCGCAGAACTCAGGTTTAGGACAGCACACAACAACTGCTGCAAAACTACTGCACTTTGAGCAAGGCGGCGATCTCATCGACTCACCGGGTGTAAGAGAGTTTGGGCTTTGGCACCTACCTGTCGAGAAGGTCACCTCTGGCTTTATTGAGTTTCGTGATTATATTGGCGGCTGCAAATTTACTGACTGTAAACATGGTACTGACCCTGGTTGCCTAATCAGGCAGGCCGTTATGGACGGAAAAATAACGGAAGACCGTTACGAGAGCTATCATAAAATTGTCGATTCGCTGGAAGAAAACCGCCCTTCTTATTCGAAAGGGTAATTGCACATAAGAACTTAATTCCTCAATCGTTTATTCTTTGTTGTATAATCCTACCGACTAAATTACGGAGAGCATCCAGTGCTAGATTGGTTTAAAGTTCGTGTTCAATACATACTTCCAAAACATTTATTATCAAGAATGGTTGGTTGGTTGGCGTCTGCTGAAGCTGGCGCTTTAACGCAGTTTCTTATCAAAATTTTTATAAAAGCATTTAAAGTAGACATGTCGGAAGCCAAGCATTCAGACCCTAGCTACTACAGAACGTTTAATGCCTTTTTTACCCGTGAATTAAAAGATGACATTCGCCCTATCGAAGATAATGACAAGCAGCTTTGCCATTCTGTTGACGGCAGAGTCAGCCAATTTGGTAAAATTATTGGCGACAATATTTTTCAGGCAAAGGGTCACAACTACAGCGTAACAACGCTATTGGGCGGTAAGCCTGAGCTAGCGAGTATATTTAAAGGCGGCGAATTTGCCACCATTTACTTATCTCCGAAAGATTACCATCGCATTCACATGCCAATTGACGGCAAACTCACCGACATGCTGCACGTGCCAGGCGAACTATTTTCTGTTAATCCGCTAACTGCTGCAAATGTTCCCGGTTTATTTGCGCGAAATGAGCGCGTTGTAACGATATTTGATACCCCTGTTGGTAAAGTAGCCATTGTGCTTGTAGGAGCCACTATTGTGGCAAGCATAGAGACAGTGTGGGCAGGTAATATAACACCACCAGCTGGCAAGACTGTACAGCACTGGCAATATGAAGATGAGGACATACGCTTAAGTAAAGGCGAAGAAATGGGCCGCTTTAAATTAGGCTCAACAATTGTAGTTTGCTTTGAACCTAATGCTGTCGAATTTGATGATCTGCAGGCTGGCATGATTACGCGACTAGGGCAGCCATTTGCTGTTGTCAAAGAAGATATCGAAAAATCAAACGACACTAAATAATCTTGATGGATCCCGTCAAGAAAAGCCTAATATCATTGCATATTACCGTAATGCTGTTAGGCGGCACTGCGCTTTTTTCCCAACTCATTCCCTTGGGTTCAATTGACATTACTTTTGCTCGGTCTGTATTCGCCTGCCTGCTGCTTTTTGCTGTCGCTAAGCTAAGTGGGGATGGATTACGGCTGAATTCAAACAGAGACTATTTTATTGCGTTCGGCCTTGGCATTATTATGGCAGTGCATTGGGTAACCTACTTTATGGCGATGCAGCTATCGAGTGTCTCAGTCGGTATTATTGCCCTATTCACATTCCCCGTCATAACAGTGCTAATCGAACCCTACTTTGAGAAAAACCGCTTGTTATGGCAAGACATAGCAAGTGCAGTTGTAGTGCTAGCGGGTATTGCGTTAATCGTTCCTGATGCTTCGCTCGAAAATGACGTTACCTTAGGTGTCATCGTCGGCATTTTTTCTGCATTTCTTTATGCTATGCGCAACTTATTACATCGCCATTATTTTTCACATTACAGCGGTGCAAAAGCAATGGCTTGGCAAACACTCATTGTGTGCCCTACCTTGGTATTTTTTGTATCCGATGAACTCGTGATGATCGATTTAAATACCCTATGGTTGCTGCTAGCACTAGGTACGTTTTTTACCGCTATTCCACATGCGATGATCGCTACTACATTACAGCATTTGCGAGCCAAAACCTTTTCTTTGGTTGCTTGCATGCAGCCGTTTTACGCTATTTTATTTGCTATGATTTTGATTAATGAACAGCCTACTTGGCAAACTTTAGTTGGTGGTTTACTGGTAATTTCTGCGGCGATATACGAAACTATTAATACTCATAAAGAAAATCAAAAAGCCAAACAATGCTCGTAATTGCTCACCGTGGTTTTAGCAGCCAATATACTGAAAATACAATTGTCGCCTTTAAGCACGCGTTAATGCTTGATGTCGATGCTATTGAGCTTGATATTCATCAAGTAGAACATGAGTTTTTAGTTTTTCATGACCCATACGTGAATAAACTGACTAATGGAAAAGGTCGTATCTTCGATTTACCGTTAAATCAAGCTCGTCAATTACTAGTGAAAGGTGAAGATCAAATACCGACTTTAAATGAAGTTGCTGAGTTAATAGGAGATCGAGTCATCTTGAATATTGAAGTCAAATCGCTTTTATGTGTTCAGGAGTTTGTTGTCTATGTTAAGAAGCTCATTGCTGAGCACAACTGCAAAGTGGTAATTTCATCCTTTGACCATCCGGTATTAATGGCCATAAAAATGAGCTTCAGCGACTTCATAGAAGCAGAGTTGTTGTCGGAAGAGCCCTCAGCCGGTAAGGAGCCTTCAGCAGGTGAGGAGCCATCAGCGGACAAAAAGCCTTTAGCTTACCCAGTAGAGTTCGGTGCATTGATTGCGCATGCACCTTTTGATCACGCCAAATATGCAGGAACACTAGGTGTGGCAATCGCGGCAACGGATTGGAATACAGTAAATGCAGACTTTGTTGAAGATGCTCACGCGCGCGGCAAAAAGGTATGGTGTTATACAGTAAACCATGAGGAAACCTTGGTAGACCTAATAGCCATGGGTGTCGATGGCATATTCACAGACCGTCCAGACTGGGCCAGGCAATTCATTAGCCAAAGAAACGCTAACACGTAAACTACCGCGGTTGCCAATTAACAGACTTTATTCTTGTTCGCATTCATTAGCTGCCAGCGCAGGCACGAGTGAAACACTCGGGTCCCAAATTCTATCCCAAATCCGGCCGATTTGACTGAGGTCTGGCCGCTGACTCACCTTTTCAAAATCGCCAACTTGTATGCCTGACTCAGTCCACTCGCCTACAGCGAAGTTGAACACGTAACTGCATTCCACACCCATACGCAAATCAGACAGCACGATCCTTTCTTCTTTTTGGCGCACTGAGTAAAAGCCTTTGGTAAACCATTGCAGTCGCTCAATACCCCATTCACTTTGGATTTCATTGAGGAGTTCGGGGTAAGTGCCATATGCATTTAAGCTGACGTTTTGCGGAGAATCAAAAACAGAGGCGTATCCCTCATAGTAGCGACCATCAGACATTACAACAACTCGCCAAAGTAAGGTGCTCAGTGGTGCGGGCGTGCTAATGTAAACGTCCGTTTGTATATTTCTGTTGCTTAAAGCGACTTCAACTTTTTGATCAATCGCGACCTTAGCAATCAAAGACCAACAAATATATGCGCTGCTCAACGCTAAACCATACAGGTTCATGCGACGGGCTGTCGTTAACTTGACCTTAGGAAATAGTGCGAAGACTAAGCCCAGCAATAGAGGCAAAGTGTACATAGGGTCAATAATAAATAGATTGGACGCGCCAAAGGGGTATTCGGTGAGCGGCCACATTAATTGTGTTCCGTAAACGGTGAAGCTATCTAATATTGCGTGAGTGGATAAAGTTAAAAATACAAGCCAAAACCACTGCTTTGCATACTGGCGAGTGCCTGTATGTAGTTTTAAAATAAGCCAAGTGATAATCGGGCTAGCAAGAAGATGAACGAAAAGGGAGTGGCTGAAACCACGGTGGTAAGTAAATGCTTCGACTTCACCTACATAAGGAAGGAATACATCTAAATCGGGCAAGGTTCCTAAAACTGCGCCCCAAACAAGCGCCTTACGTCCAACTTTATTTCCCAATACAGCGTAACCAACCGCCCCGCCAAGGGCGATTTGTGTTAAAGAATCCATATTTACTTATTGTAGTTTTGAAACGGTGGTTGATATTAGAACGAGTGCTTTTTAAAGCCAACAGCTTCTAGCTTAAAAGCACCATCAAAGAGTGTGCATTACTTTACGGAGCCACATTCATCGTCACAGGTTTTACAACTGTTGCAAAGTCGCATGTTAGTAACATGAGCTGCGATAATCAAAAAGGCGCCAATGGCGATAGTGAATGGTTCATATTGATGACCAAATATGTCTTTATTCCAGTATATTAAGCCACCCAGGGCTAGAGAATAAATCGGATAAAGTTGACGATGATACTTATGGAACCCAACAAATAAAGCGGCAAAGCCGACGAGAATTGAAAATGTCAGTATCATTCTTTCAAACCAAACTTCAGCGAAAACGCTGCTAGCCACTAATGGGGCAATAGGCAGTAATACAGGCAGAAGCAAACAGTGCACTGCACAAGCACTGGACACCCAGATACCAATGCGGTCTAAAACGACATTTTTCGTTTTAGGCACAACAGTAGCTTGAGAGACGCTGCTTGCGCTACTCTCTGCTTCTAGTATCTCTGGTTTAAGTTCAGCTACTCTGCTGTTCATATGCTCTTCTCAAAAGACGGATTCAATCAATACGGATTACGTTATCGTTATAATATAACATCTAATTTGAGAACTGTAAAAGTTTTAAAACAATACGAGTGTATTTATTCAAAAAGTATATTCGGGACGTTTATTCAGGAGCTATGTCAGTAGTCGTCTGTATCGATCTATTCGCAAGCCTTGGCTGCTCGAAGCTATCGGAAATATCCTCGCCCCCAAGAGACAGGAACTCACTTACCGTAATGAGTTCGACGTCATCTGGTAAGTTTGCTAACTTTTTCTTCAAGAACGCGATACTTATTTCATAGGGGTGAGCAATGCCAATAACTGCGCCGTTGCGCCTTGCCTTGCGAACAAGTTGCTCAAACTGTTTTTCAAGAAACGCTTCATTCGCATAGTGATCAAGAAAGACATGACGCTGAGCCGTGGCTACGCCATGTTGCTGAGCAATCTGATGCGCTTTGGTAAATTTCGTCGTACGACTGTCTATGAAATATAGCTTATTGTTGTTAAGCACATCCATCACTGCATTCATCTGCAGCGTAATTTGCGTAAGTTTACTGCCCATATGATTATTCACGCCAATGGCATGTGGCACAGACTCTAGAGCTAACAATAAAGCCCTTTCTACTTCGTTAGGATACATACTAGCTAATAAGGCGCCATCGCCCAAGGCTTCACCGTGCAGAGACTCCATGGGCATATGTAACATAACCTCGCGCCCTTGATGATAAGAGTAAGTTGAAAACTGCGTTGAAAAAGAAGTATGGGGGAGTATTGAAAAGGTGACTTTTTCAGGCAATGCGAATGCTGCGGCATCGGCTCGTTTATTCCCGATATCGTCAATAATGATGGCAATCTGAGCCTTTTTTTGCTTAAAGCTTGGGTATTGTTTAACTTGTTGAGCGCGCTCCAAATTTGCTTTCGCCGATTTTGTGAGCGCTATGCTGCTTTTTTCACTGCCACTTTTAGGCAGTTGCTGAGCAGCATCCACAAGTAAACTGACACACATCAATAGCATGACTATGGTTATTTTTTTTAGCACACTTTTTCTTCACTTTTCATTACCAACAACGTATTTGGTAATATAAGTTGATTGTTTTTATTATTAGTCAATTAGAGGATATCAATGCTTTGCAATAAATGCACCCAAAATGAAGGCAAAAGATTGATTTATTGAAAAAACATGAATTTAACGTTAAACACTAGCAGAGGCACTGTGACAACCGGGGCTTAGCATTTCCCTGTTAATCAAATTAATTTCGCGTGTACGCAATATAATTAGTGAAAAGGTTTAGCTGAAAAAAAATCGCCAACAAATTGGCGATTTCAACTTACAACAACATAACTAAAGGAGAATGCTGATATAACCGGATTTATAAGAGTAGCTACCTGTCCTTCAGCTAAGAGTTCTACCAGCGCTCGAGGATCCAATATATAGCAACCACACCTATCAGTAGAGAAAGTAATTGCATGCCATAGCGCCTGTAGAAATTGCTTTCTCTTAGCAGTAATAAAATAGGCAGGAAAATCACCAACAAACCTATCTGTCCTAGTTCAACTCCTAGGTTAAAACCTAAGACGCTGAGCAATTGATGCTCCTCGGTGAAACCAAATTCGGACAAGGCCCCCGCAAAACCCATACCGTGAATAAGACCAAACACGAAAGTAATTAAGCTTAAGTTTTTAACCATCGGAAATAAGTTATTAATAACATTAAACAATATTGACGCAGCAATGACGACTTCAATCCAAGATCCCATAACGGGAATAATGCCAAGAGCAGTACCTGATAATGTAATTGAATGTGCGATCGTAAATGAGGTAACGATGAGCAGCGTCTTTTTAATAATGACTTTTTTAGACTCTACACTACGCCATTCACCTAAGTGTCGATAAAAACAGAGGGTTAATAGTAAGGTAAATAAGAAAAGAATATGATCAAGACCAATGAGAATATGGAAAATTCCTTGATAGATAAATGCCCAAAATGTCGACCACGATGAGCTGCTGTTGAGCTCGACGTTTATTGAGTTTCGACTATTTTCGTTATCAATAATGAATACATGTTCTTCTGATGCAACAAGCAAACTAACGATAGCTTTATGATTTGCGGCGGCTTCGAATAGCAGTGAATACTCAAAGCTCAGCTGCCCTTTACCAGCGCATTTTGAGGAAGAATACAAAGGCGAAGAGAAAGACATCACCAGATAGGTAACTGCATTAAGCTCCTGCAGCTCAAGCTGATTATTCAATTTAAGTATGCACTGCTGAGTGCCGGTGTAGAAACGTAATCCATTGGTAACATAGTTTTGAAGGGCGTCTCCGCTTGCTTCAATTTCGCCCCATGTGAGCTCACCATTGGCATTTGCGTCCAGCGTAACAACTTCTTTTAAATCCAAAATATCTAGTTTTAATTGACCATCAAGACTGCCATCATCGCGCAACTCAGCAGAGATAAAAGTGGTACTGAGTTCATGAGCCAGTGAGCTGCAGGTAAACAATGCAACCAATAATAAAACAACGCAGCGTTGATTCATTGAGTGTTCTCCTTAAGTTTGTTCTCTGAGGAGAAATCTAGTGCTGCAAGCTCAGTCATTTCTAACAAGCGTTTGTCGTCTAGCAGCTTTGCTTGCTGCCAATTAATCAGCGCCCAAGCGTTTGCTTTTTGATAGTCACGTTCAATGAAATAGTAATAAAGCGCGATATCAAAAGCATGCTCTTTATCATCCCTAGACTCTCTTAACTCTGCGCGTGAACGCACCTTTTTCAACCATACATTGTCCGAGAGCGCTGAGGATTGTTCTGCTATCGCGAGTCTTAAAATAAGCGCGTCATCTTGATTACTTGAATTATTAACAACATCTCCGAGACGTCTAATCACTTTATCTGGCTTACCTAACTCTAACTGGATGTCTGCCCACAAAACCCAGAAGCTAACCGGCACTTTTTGCTCTAAATAAGGGGATAATATTTTTTCAGCGCGCAGTAACTCGCCATTCTCTTTAGCCAGACTCGCATAGGTTTCTGAAGACCAGATTGCCACGCGATTGTCATCAGAAGACCGGTTTTTTAAAATGACGGAGAGCTGCTGGAGGCTCAATGATAGGTCGCCATTTTGCGCTTTCGCATTTATTGCACATGTTGCCACAACCGATTGCTGCGCAATGGTAATAAGACGCAAACAAGTTTTTTCGGCAAATTCATGCTCACCTAGAACAGAATGCATATTGGCCAACAATAAAATCGCGTTCGCGTTTTTAGGCTGCATTTTAAGCAAACTGCCGAGCAACTCTTTACTCTCTTCGAAAAGGTGGTAATGCTGTTTAATAACAGCATCGTAATACAATCTATCTGCTGCTGACACATCTTGCACTGAAGCCTGCCTTAGCAAACTCGCTGCTAATGGGTAGTTTACGCTATTACCAGGATAGGGAGCGTCGCTAAGCAACTTTTTTATTTGCTCACTTACACTTAGATTTGATGCTTGTGTTGGCCATTTTGCCACTATGACGGATGATGACTTTGGCACATAAGGTTCCGACGCGAGGGACACATTAGAGTGAATGAACAAAATTAAAGAAATTACAAACAAGCGTTTCACAAGAAAAACCACTCCTAGTCATGAGTCAGATAAATATAATTAATTGAAAAAAATGCCGTCCTTGGCATAAAACTAACTTAGTTGTTGTCTATCAAATCCTGATAGTCACTTTGGTCATTTGAGTCTTGCGTAAACACTCTACCATTCAGTAAAAGTGGTGCATCAGTGCTTGGTGCAGCAAACGCAAGACGGCTATAACTCAAAAATGATAACTGCAAAGCCTCAATTGTAATATTTACGCTTGCTGATGCCTCTAGCCCTTCAGCATCTCTAACTACATAGCTGAACATATCCGAGCCCGTTACTTCATCAAACGGTTGATATGTATATTCACCCATATCGCCGAGGACAATGCTGCCTAGCTGAGGTTCAGATGTTAGCTCATAAGTGAGTGCTTGCCCTTCAGGATCTGTACCTGACAGTTGCTCAGTTATTGGCACTTCAGTCTGCGTAATCAAATTGACTGAAGCTGCCGTTGGTGCTTGATTAACTGGAACAACTTCTTCTTTATCATTATCTGAATCGAAACAAGCAGACAAACTAACTACGCCTGCTAAAACGATCGCGGCTTTCACCGCAGATTTTTTAATTTTCATCATGTTCTCCTTAACCGTTATTACTTAGAACCCGCAATCGGAGTCGCTAGATATGGGAAAGTAGTCATCATCATACTAGCGTTACTAGGCGCACCGTCAGTAAATGGAACGGTTCCAACACTCGCATCATCTGGTTCACACAAGCCTAAGTTTGTTGGCTCACCAGCAACCGGGATCGGATGACACAGCGCGCCCATAACGACACGTAAAGCGATATCAACAACATCATCACCAGGACGACGACCATTCGGGAAACCAGCAAGATCGTCACCCGCCACACCAAATGGGCTCTGCTCTGCTGCCGGCTTTGCAGGAATACCAGTATTCAAACGTAACATTTCTGATGGCGTAACGGTCTGTAATTGGTTAACACCTTCAAACCCAGTTAAGAATGCTGTTACTAAATCAACACGTGGAAAGTTAGTTGGAGCCAATGTTTCAATGCTCGTTCCTAAAGTAGTATTCACCGCGTCCTTGAACAAAATATTCAAAAGCTCTGGTAATGAGGGATGCGTAACATAGTCAGCAAACTGACCATCATTTTTTGGGTGAGATGAAGAGAATTTATCCTTATCTTTGATACCGATGACTAGTTCATTCACTAACGGCGAACCCAGTCTTGATACTTGTGTTAAAGCACCACCATTCACTTCGGTTTTATCAAACGTAGGATTCGGATTAAGGATCCTTGTTTGCGGCAAACTTGCCGTAGTCCAAGCACCTATCGTGCCGTTACCACTTCCAGTCACACAACTTTTTGGTACTTCAATTGCGATACTCGTGACGTTTTTATCGATTAAATCATCGTTTGCTGAATCTTGGGTAATACCACCTGGAAAACCATTACCGTCACCGCTGCCAGGCATGCTATCGCCTTCAACAGGAACGTAGTTCACCAAGTCGAATGTTTCACCTAAATTAACCACAAATGGGTCTTTACGCTGACCAACAAAGACTCGTGCCGCCGCTTCACAACCAGGTATTTGCACGTTGTATACAAAAGTGTCGGCATAAGCGCTATAGCCAGCCTCATTTGTAAACGTTTTGTTTCCGATATAATCCAACGGTTTTTTAAATTCCGCATTACCTGAGGCCGTTATCGCTGTTTGTGTGCCAGTGCTCATAGCACCTTCAATCAGGGTTAAATTGTAGGTTTCAGCAAAATTGGCATTTGCTTGGCTTTCTGCGCTTATGCCGCCAACATTGATAAGGGGTACTGCAACTGTTCTTTGATTGCCTTCTGGTCCAACAGTTAAGGCTACGCCTTGGTTATTGTTTGGTAATGATTTGGTAAAATTAAAAGCAAAAGTAAGGTCTTCTGTTGCATCACCATCGTTGTCGATGTGAATGCTGTATGTTGCTTCAGGATCCATTGCAAAATAATTTGGACCGCCATATGCATCTTGAAGAGGAATATAGTTGGCAATCATCGTCACAAAATCGCCACGCCCTTCTTCGTAACTATTAAAGATATAAAAATCAGTGGAATCTAGCGTTGGTAATCGCGTGATGTTTGGAGCTTCACGGTGGCTTGATGCATCTGCAATTCCGGCTGCCATTAATGCAGTTATAGCAATTGCTACCTTAGAAATTCGGTTGTTTATCATTATACTTTCCTTTATTTGGATGAATTTAACACTCGGGAAGCCAAACGCGTGGGTGAATGTATTGGATGCAAAAAAAATATATTTTTATAAATTAATTTTGAAAGAGCTGTTTTGAGGAGGGGGCACCGCGTTTTTGAAAAATTTAAAAAGTTAATAAGGCATGTATTAGTGGAGTTGGAGCAACATACTTCGTTGCTCCAACCTTAGACTTCGCTTTTATGATTTATAGATAAGCAAGCTCAGTTGCATATAAAACATCCGTTGGTGCACCGTTAGGTGAGCCGCCTTTTGGCTCTCGGCTAACCGCGAGTGCTGCAATTTCAATTCTATCGAATTCAGCAGGTTTGGATAAATAGAATTCACCCGATTGCTGCATAACACCAATAGAAATAGGTGCACCTCCTGAGGCCGGAACAATCCAAAGTTGATAATCGTTATTTGGTAGTCTCGGCACCAATGAAGTCACTTTTACTCTTATGTCATTGGTAAGTACATCAATCGACCATAATGTTTTTGCATCTTCATTACTGATGACCGCAAGGCTCTGTACCTGCTGCGGAGCGTCAAGCTCAATATTAGTTGACACTATCACTGCAAGAATCAATGCAGCAGCAGTTGCAACACCAGACCACCATTTCCAGACAATATTTTTGCCTTCGCTGCTAGCTTTGTCTTGCCTAATTTGAACTACATTATCTGTATTGACTGATTCAGTCGACTCCGCGGGTTCTTGACCAATAATACCTAAGCGCTTGCGTATGTTTTGTAAAACATACTCTCTTGGTTCAACGGGCTGCAGGTGTAATGCCATTTCATTTAAATGCGATTCCCAGTATTTTATTTCTTGGGCAATACGTTCATTTCCAAACTTTAGTGCTTCGAATCTCTCCCTCGCTTTACCTCTTAAGGTGCCAAGCACATACTCAGCCGCTAGCGCAGATATTAATTGTGGGTTGTTATAATTCATAGACCTAAACACCTCTGTAAACTTGTTAATCCTCTTCTGATCCAACTTTTAATGGTGCCTAAAGGCAGATTTAAATGCGCCATTACTTCAGAATGCGATAGACCATTAAAATAAGCTAAATGGATTGCCTGCCTTTGCTGTTGCTCAAGCTCGTTCATACAACCTTCGATTTTAGCGTCATATGCAGGTGTCTCAGCTTCAGGCGATTCTATCTCACTGACTATGTCGTCGGATAATTCGTCCTCTTTCCTTACTTTCTTGCTGCGCAGCATGTCCAATGCTCGATATCGGATAATACTCACCATCCAAGTCAAGACCGTACCTTGACCTTCTTTGTAATAATCAGCTTTATACCAAATGCTGACATAAGCCTCTTGCAAAGCTTCCTCGGCACTATCTCGATTTTTCAACATTTTCAGTGCGACCGCAAAAAGCTGACCACTGGTGATATTGTAAAGCTCAGTAAAAGCTTGCTGATTGCCGTTCGCTACTTTCTTTAGCAATAACAACAGTTCTTCATGTTCCATAAAAATCCTCAATTACATTTATATAGCCAAACGAGCGAATCAACAAAGTGGATGCAAAAAACAAATGCAAACTTACAAATAGCATTTTAATGAAGAGGCTACACTAAAAAGTGACCATTGGCACATTCAGTTGATATTCAGAAGTAACAGACTAAGATTGCCTTCAGACACAAACAGGTTGCCTATAGAGGCGATAAAAAAGCTGACTCTTTCGCCAGCAATTTATAAGGGAATAACATGGCTATGTTAGAAATGCCAGTGCAAAATTCAACGCCTTATATCAAATAGGTCGAACTGCGGTTGTTACTAAAGAGAATACTGCAGCAGGTATCACCGCTATGGGTAAGCTGCAAATTCAGTCGGGTGATACAAAGGCCGCTACAGATTTACTGGCAAGCATTTCAGTCGCCGGCAATAAAGATCTGAAGAAGAACATTCATAAACTGAAAAAATGCTGTAAACCATAAAACGCAACTACATTTCACGAGTTAATCACCGGCAGTATACGATTATGCCGGTGACACACTTTGTTAGAATTTTTGCAGTAAAAACAAGAGCAGAACTATGCTATTTTTGTGCTTAGATTTGTAGAAAGCGAATTCCAAATTCTATTATTACTAGCAATTTCTATTTGCTCTTCAAGGATATCAGACAGATGCTCCTTAGTGGTCAACGGGTTAGCCAATACCACGCGAAAAACGGTAATAACCTCTCCGTTGTATTTCTCAATTTCAATGCGCGTTCTTGATACAAACGACTTGCCCGCTTCCCGCTGCTGCTTTTGCACCGATACAGTCAAACTGTCTAACTTTTTATTGATATTTGCAATATCAGATACAGGCATATTCTCCAAACCGGACAATGTTTGTGGTCTAAGTCGGTAGGTCAATAAAGATAAAGTGGGCTGTGTAGTAAGCTCAAAGTCGGGGTGCGCATTAATCATCGCAGCAAATTCAAGCGCTAACTCAATGCTTTTGTTGATAAGCAGCTCGTATCCTCGACGCCCTAATATGTGCAGCGAAGAATACACCATTAATGCCATGCCGTTGCGCGACCCTTCAAGCGTCGTTGCACCTAAATCTTTAGAGCCCTCACGAAGGATGTATTGAGCGTGATGACGAACAGCATTGCTGTGCTTTGGATCCTTGAATAAAGCCATGCCTGCGCCCATCGGCACGTACATTTGTTTATGCGCATCAATAGTGACTGAGTCTGCGTGTTCGATACCTGCCAATTTCCCACGGTAGCGCTCAGAAAACAAAGTTGCACCGCCCCAAGCGGCATCAACATGAAACCAACAGTCGAGCTCTTTAGCCACATCAGCAAGTTCATCTAGTGGGTCAACGTGACCTGTTTCGGTCGTACCCGCTACACCCACAATCGCCAGCAATTTATTGCCTGACTCTTGATAAGCCTTACCTAATCTCAATGCTTGATGCGGGTCGAGCTTTTGTGTGGGGCTGTGTACCGTAAGCATATTATTGCGACCAATGCCCAGTACGTCGACCGTTTTGGACAGTGAATAATGTCCACGGTTAGACGACATCACACCAATATTGTCGTAGCCATAATGACGATAAGCTGCAGCTAAACCTGCTTTTGCGACACCAGGAAACTTACCATCAGCGGAGAAAAGTTGGTTTCGAGCAACCCAAAGTGCAGTTATGTTTGCTACCGTGCCGCCAGAACAGAAGGATCCTAATGAATGATCCGCACTATGCAGATAATCCTCATAAAATTTATCATCTTGCTGATAAATC
Organism: Glaciecola nitratireducens FR1064; assembly: GCF_000226565.1. Taxonomy (NCBI): domain Bacteria; kingdom Pseudomonadati; phylum Pseudomonadota; class Gammaproteobacteria; order Alteromonadales; family Alteromonadaceae; genus Brumicola; species Brumicola nitratireducens. Next base: position 3,306,248 of record NC_016041.1, read on the forward strand.
AAATTATGCATCATGCCAAGCGTTTGTCTTTCTAGTGGCGTGAATGCTTTAGATGTTTCAATTTTGACTAAGTTTTGATTTAAACCTACTAATAATTTCGCTAGCGTTAGATGGAAATAGGGCAGTGCTGATGTCATATGACCAATGAACGTAGGAGAGTAAGTGTTCACCGAGTGTGCGACTAACTTCGTGAGTAGTGACTCCGCATGCTCAGAGACAAATTCTGGACTGTCAGGAACAGCAGCGCTGAAGAAATCTTTTTCAATTTCTTCTAAAGAGGTCTTCTTTGTGACCACATGCTGAGAAAGGAAATCCGAAATATTATCAGATAAATGCCTTTCTATTTTTGCTAACGTTGAATCACTGTGCTCGGGCTTTGTAAAAACTCGAAATAGATGTTCTAAGCTAACTTCTGCTTTTGCCAATTTGCAACCTTACATGAAAACTTTCAGGGGCGAACTTTACCCCACTTCTACGTCAATACCAAGATACTGGATGTCACAAATATCAACAAAAGACGCTAAATTGATGTAAAAACACGCGAAATTATTGAAAACATTAAAGACTTTGCTGTTTAGAGCTGATATATATTGAACAGCTGGTGAAATTTCAGCCTAAGAAAGATCAACACGAGGTACTAACATGACTCATCCGCAGGTCGAAGTAGAATTCAAAATGGAGCGCGTCGTTCCTTACTTTCAACCCATCATGAATTTACAGAACAACCGCGTGTGGCGTTACGAATGTTTAGCCAGATTGCTGGGTGATAAAGAACATATATTTTTACCGAGTGAATTTTTGACTATTGTTGAAAGAGAAAACTGGAATACAGAGTTAACGCATCATATATATGAACAAAGCCGCCGATACTGTGTGCATCGCAACATGCCATGGAGCATAAACCTCAGCGAGTCGGATTTAAACGACGAGTCGCTAGTCGCATGGCTAATCTACTCACATGAAAATACAAGTACGACCTTATTTGGCATTGAAATTTCGCATGCAGCGCTACAGAAGTACCTTCCCGTTATTTCCCACCTGCGCGAAAGATGCCCGAATTTGGCCATCATTGTGGATGACGTATCCACCAACAATGCAGCTTTAGAGCAAGCACTCACATTAAAAATCCAAGCGGTCAAACTATCTGGTGCACTGATCAACAGTCTTACCATAGATAAACAATTACTGACTGACCTAGTGAAACTGTGTAAAACAAACAAGACGAAATTGGTAGCAGAACATATTGAAAATAAGCTTACATTGGCCTTAGTTCTCTCTATGGGCATAGAGTATGGCCAAGGTTTTTATCTGTCCTCGCCATCAGCCACTGTCTGAAGCTGCCAGCACTGCTGACCCGACTCTGTATACTTGCGCTCAAATGGCGTAATGGGAACTCCGCTAACTTCTTGGATACTGCTTTTCACACCATGAATGCTCAACGCCTGCTGAAACTCTTCAAGGTAGGTTAGCCAATTACTTCTTACTTCAATATTCCTTGAACACTTCAGCAGAGCGATAAAGGCAGGACTCGCATGCCAGCGCTTTTGAACTTGCGCTTTTTTAGGGTATGGATTTGGATAGAATACGCATTGTTTGCTGATGGTCCACTTGGCGGTTGCTGAGCAGTCGGCAATTAAGCGCCAGAAATCATTCAAGTCAGCCTGAAAAACTTTGACGTTATCAGCGCTTTTATCGACAGCTCTTTCTGCTCTTATATCCGTACTTTCGTAGTCCTTTTTTCGCTTGTAATATGCATGCTTATCGAGTCGAGCCACTGACTTATCAATGCCAATAACCTTGGCATTTGGGTTTTGTTGCGCAAGCACAATCGTACTCTCGCCCACACCACAGCATGCATCGATGATCACATCGCCCTGCCAGTTCCCCAGCCAATCGATAACCAGTTGGAAGGTCTGTTTAGTATGCTCAGCAATCGGTTTTTTAAACTCAGACTGCCGATACTTATTCACAATACTGGTGAGGTCTTCATGCACGCCCAACTGATTGGTCGTAATTTCTCTTGGCCTCGATTCCATTAGGTACGAATACCTGTCCCTTTGGACAACAAACGATAAGCGATCGCAAACAACACGACATTAGAGCCAATCAAAATACCCAATGCCATCAGGTAATTCACATCAGCGCTCCCCAAAAAACCATATCGAAATGCGTTGACCATATGATAAATAGGATTAACTAAAATAACGCCCTGCCAGAAGTCATTAAATACTGTTTCTAGCATTGATGCAGAGTAAAAAACGCCTCCAAGATAAGTAAGAGGAGTTAAAACAAAGGTAGGTATAATACTAATATCGTCGAAACTTTTCGCATAAATACCATTGATTAAGCCGGCCGTTGAAAACAGGACGGAGGTTAATAAAATGGTCAGAATGATTATGCCGTAGTGTGCAATTTTTATATCGACAAAAAACATCGATACAATAATAACGACAACACCAATGATCGACGCTCTCGCTACACCACCGCCAACAAAACCCATAATGACAACCCAAGTTGGGACTGGGGCAACTAGTATTTCTTCAACATTACGTTGAAATTTAGCACTGAAAAAGGAAGACGAAACGTTCGAATATGAGTTTGTGATCACGGCCATCATAATCAAACCAGGAACGATAAACTCCATGTAACTAGAACCGTCAATTGGGCCAATCCTATCACCAATAAGCTTACCAAAAATGACAAAATATAAGGACATTGTGATGGCAGGCGGGACTAATGTTTGGACCCATATTCGCAGAAAGCGAGTGCACTCTTTAATCCAAATTGTTGAGAGCGCAGTCATATTACGATTACTCATTGGTCGCTCCTTTTTCTTGATTTGCTTCAACTAAACGTACAAATAGCTCTTCTAATCGATTCGACTTATTGCGCATACTCATTACCTGCACGTTTTGCTTGGATAACTCTTCAAACACAGGGTTTAAGCCGCTTGCTTTAGGTACATCGACCTCTAAGGTTTGATCGTCGTTAGCTCTGGACTCAAAGCCTTCGATACTGATTTTATTCGCGCCGGAAGCAATATCAAAAACAAATGTTTCGACGTTAAGAGTGGCCAATAGCGCTTTCATACTCGTGTTTTTAACAATTCTACCTTTATCTATAATCGCAATATTTCGACAAAGCATTTCCGCTTCCTCCAAATAATGCGTAGTTAAAATAATGGTGATACCTTGTTCATTGATTTTTTTGAGGAAAGTCCACATTGAACGACGCACTTCAATATCGACACCCGCGGTTGGTTCATCCAGAATCAGCATGCGAGGCTCATGCATTAATGCACGGGCAATCATTAGGCGACGCTTCATACCGCCAGATAACTCTCTTCCTGCAGAGTTACGTTTGTCCCATAGATCGAGTTGCTTCAGGTATTTTTCTGCGCGCACTTTTGCTACCGAGCGAGGTACACCATAATACCCAGCTTGATTAACCACGATTTGAAATAAGGTTTCGAACTGATTGAAATTAAATTCTTGCGGCACTAAGCCAATGCAACTTTTCGCGTTTACGATATCCGTTGCTAAATCATGTTCGAATATTTTCACACTGCCGCTCGATTTATTAACTAGCGAGCTAACGATGCCAATTGTGGTTGATTTACCAGCGCCATTGGGGCCGAGTAAGGCAAAAAAATCACCTTCCTCTACGGTTAAATCAATTCCTTTTAGCGCCTGCACTCCACCTTTATAGGTTTTTGCTAAGCCCTTTATATCTAATGCTTTCATTCTGCCTCTCAAGCCATTTTCACACACGTGAATACAGGTGTTTTACGCTCATGGTAAAAAGTGGCGGTATTATGCCAAAATTCGAGGCAAAAAGTTACACCTTAAAAGAATAAGATAAATGGGCAGCGCTTAGCGCTGCCCTACTTAGAAAAAAGTGAGTGAGAACTAGCCATTTAATAGCATGTGCACCGCTATGCTAGCGGCATAACCTAGGGCAATTGCTGGAGTCCATTTTAAATGCACGAAGAACGTGTAGTGACCGCGAGCCTGCCCCATTAGCGCGACACCCGCCGCTGAGCCAATGGATAGCAAACTACCGCCAACGCCAGCGGTTAATGTGACCAGCAACCACTGCACCTCGCTCATTTCAGGGTTCATTGTTAATACTGCAAACATCACGGGAATATTGTCGACGATAGCGGAAAGTATACCAACTAAGATATTGGCATTTAATGCACCCAATTGGCCGTACATAAATTCAGACGTTAAACCTAGATAACCCATAAAGCCTAAGCCACCAACGGCTAAAATAACGCCGTAAAAGAAGAATAATGTGTCCCACTCAGCCTGTGCTATTTTATTAAAAATATCAAATTTACCGTAACTCCCGTGCGGTGTTGAACCAGGAGAAGAATCTGGATCTTGTTCCCAATCTTGCTGCTGTTGCTTAAGGAAGAAAGCAAATAGCTTGAGATAAGCAAAACCCGTCATCATGCCAAATACTGGCGGCATATGCAGCACCAAGTGAAAACTAATTGCGGTAACAATGGTCGCAAGAAACAAACCGACGATAACTAATCCTCCTTGCTTGATCTTGAATTTACGCGCATTCGTCTCACTTGAAGGTATGCCCTTGGGTAGGGCAAAGCTCATAATTACTGCAGGTACTATGAAGTTAACAGCGGACGGAACAAACAGATCGAAGAAGGTCCAAAATTCAAGAATACCCTTTTGCCAAACCATTAATGTAGTGATATCGCCGAAAGGGCTAAAGGCACCACCTGCATTAGCTGCTACCACAATATTAATACAGGCTATGCCAATAAATTTAGGCTCGTCTTTACCTACTGCCATAACCACTGCGCACATAACGAGTGCTGTGGTTAAGTTATCTGCAATTGGCGAGATAAAAAATGCGAGTATGCCCGTTAACCAAAACAAACTTCTGTAACTCAAGCCTTTACTCACCAATACATCACGCAAAGCGTCAAATACGCCACGCTCTAGCATCGCGTTGATATAAGTCATTGCCACCAACAAAAAGAAAAACAGTTCAGAATATTCTAGGAAGTTGTGTCTAATGGCTTGCGCGACAAGCTCGTGTTCGCCCTGCCCTAAGTAAGCGACCGCAATTAAGATCCAAATAATACCTGCAGCTAAAAGGACCGGCTTTGATTTTCGTAAATGGAGTTTCTCCTCCAAAATCACGAAAACATAGGCAATCACAAAAATAGCGATGGCAATAAAACCATAGCTAGTTGCCGTTAGATCCAAAATACTAGCGTCAATCATTCCCGCAGTTTCAGACGCTTTAACGCCGAAACTCACACATAAAGACAGTAGCAGCATAACAACAACACGAAAACTCATTAGAAACTCCATTGGTGTGAAAAACTGGGAACGATTGCCCGGCAGTTTCTTTTAGGATAGAGAAACAATCAAACTGGAATATAAGACCTTGGTCTAGCTGAAAGCGTTTAAGCGTAGAAGTTTACTACAATTAGATTTATCAATATGATTTTTATGTTTTTTTAATTGGTTTTTTGGGCATAAAAGAAATCAATATTGAGTATTGTTCGTAATAAACAGGGTACATCATTCTTATTTGATTTTAATTTTGCCGCATGGAGGACAGTAAATGTCTGATGAAAAATTTGTAGACCCACGACTGCAGGCTAAGGAACGTATTTTCCAACAATTGCATTTGAGCACATTTGATACGATGGGTTATGCGCATGCAATCATTCAAGAAGTTAATGAAAGCGGAAAAGATATTGAAGCAAATAACGAAAGCTATCAGCAGTTGCTGCGTGACTATGAGATAACCAAAAATATGGCGCCCATTGCCGATACTCCGCTTGCGCTCTTGTGTTCGCAAACAAACGACAAAATTTCAAATTCACAACAGGCACATGCTTCTATCGCTCAGCTCTGTGCCGCTGCTACCAACTCTCTTAATCATTGGCGCATATTAGTAGAAATTCCAGAAGATTTGTTGAAGGTAGACGAAGTTAGTAGCCAATTGAAAGAAAACTATGCCAGTCATTTAGGCGCGTGGCGCAATATGCTACAAGAAGGCTAATTCATTGATACCGCGCCGCCAGACAGCGTGAGTTGAAGCGGCGCAGGTATGATTGTAGGTAGATATCAGTCGTCGTGCTACTTGCTACCTTTTTTCATTATTCGGCGTTCGCGGCTGCGCCACATTACTTTAGCAAGTTGCTTCATACTCACATTGGTGTCGCTTTCATCTACAATTTCTATACCTAGCAGACTTTCGAGCAAATCTTCTAGAGTTAGCAAGCCTTCTAGCCCACCGTATTCGTCAACAACCAGTACCATGTGAATACGCGACTTCAAAAATTGGTCAAATGTACTAGACAAAGGCATGTCGCTTAAAACAGTGGGTAAAGAATTACTCATCTCACTTAGTTTTTTATGTCCCTCACCGTTAGCTTTTGCAAGAAGGATATCTGACTTAAGAACAAAGCCGCTGATATTCTCACGATGATCACCTTCATAAATTGGAATACGGGAAAACTCAGTCGGAAGCTTTTGCTCCATAAATTCAGTCACGTCCATCGATTCAGGCGCTGAAAATACTACAGTGCGATGCGTCATTGCATCTTTTACTGCCAACTCGTGTAATTGTAATAAATTCTTCAAAAAGCGGGATTCTTGTTTCGCTAACTGCCCCTCTTGGCCGGATAACTCGGCCATTGCAAGTAATTCGCTTCGACTTAAACCTTTGAGGGGGCTGTCTTCTGTAAAGCCACTGGTTAACTTTTCTGACATTTTAACAAACGGGTACAGAACAATAATTAGATATTTCAGGAAGTGAGCAGTGCTCGGCGCCAGTTGGCGCCAAAAGGTTGCGCCAAGTGTTTTTGGAATAATTTCAGAGAACACTAAAATGAGCATTGTTAATACAGCAGAAATGATGCCCAAATATGCATCACCAAATACTGCAGCGGCTTGAGCCCCAGCGCCAGCAGCACCCATGGTGTGAGCAATGGTGTTTAAGGTAAGTATTGCTGATAGCGGTTTATTTATATCACTTGTCAACTTACCCAACAGGACGCCCGATGGCTTTCCTTCTTTTTCTAAAAGTGAAATGTAAGCTTGCGAAACACTCAAAATGACAGCTTCTGCAATTGAACAAATAAACGAAAAGCCAAGTGCAATCAGCACATATATGATAAGCAAAAACATAAGAGCAAGTAGTTCTCAAAAAACAAAAAGTGATTGTAGCATTAAGAGAATGCTTGTCTCACTATTCTGCAAATAAATTCGAGATAAAAGCAACTCGATTGAGCGTAATCCCAAGGCTTAATGTCTGTGACGGGCTCTTATGCTAAATACGATCCAAAAAACAACAAGGGCACATGTTACGACAAGAGCACTGACATTAACGGCAGGCAGGTTGTTAAGAAAATTAAAATCGAAGAATTCCGAAATGATAGATAAGTAGAAAAAAGCTAAACACAATACTAACGCGCGAGTTAAATTACGTGTCGTTAATAGCGTCATGATATTTACTCCTGGTATAGCTATGTCGAGCTTTGTTTGCTCGAACGAATTATTATTTGGTTAGTTTAATGTTGGTTTTACGGCTTTCTATATTGAACAGATATAAACGCGTTCAAAAGAGAAGAATCGACTGACAAAATAAAAATTGTGATGTCATAAATAACCGATGACCATGTTATACCCAATAAAATAGGGCTAATCAATACCTAGGTATGCAAAATTAGACGGTTAAAAGCAAACAATCGAAAAAGTTGATCTCTTACAAGCACTATAGATAAAAGCTGACGCAATTAGGCAACAGTCATCAAGGCATTTTTGATTGATTTTCAAGCAACTCAAATAACTGCAGTAGTTAAATTAAATAGCCATAAAATGATGCTATCAAATTATAGCTATCCACCTTGGCTACAAAGCATCGGTTACAGGATCAACTAAAATTATGAGGACGTTTTTGTATGTACCCGCACTTCAACTGGATCGCAAATGTCGCGAGACTGGTGTTGATAACCGTCGCTGACATAGTTTTTCTTCGCGTTTTCGACGCGTTCATATGATTCCTTCGGATATGCCAGTTTATAGCAATGAAGTTTCTACTTTTTCTAAAACGGCTTCAGGGTAATGTCTAATGACCGTCGTCTCAATTGAAGAGAGTTTTTCATTCGGTACATCGAGTAGCATAAGTAACTTCCCCTGACTAATAGCCTCTTCAAATTCTTTATGCCGCGTATTGGGAACATCCAGAGCAATCATGCTTCCAAGCCATGAACCAACGCCAGCCCCAGCAGCCGCACAGGCAAGTATCGCACCTCCGCTTAACGCTATACCACCCGGCAAAACAAGTGTAGCGAGACCCGCAAGCAAGCCCGTTGTACCGCCAATTGCCACGCCTCGCTCTAAACCTGAAATAAAATCAGTTTTTTGTAATAACGTAGCTTCAGGTAATGCTTCAAGTTGCGTGCCTTCTTTAGAAATTATATGGATATGCTTTTCGTCTATATCAGATTGAGTAAGTTCCTCAACAATGTCACGCGCTATATCGATATTTGGTATTAAAAAATAAATACGTTTCATGTTTATACCCTCACTGATTACTTCATCCCAGTATATGTGAGTTTCAATATCTATAATTGACTTGGCTCAACAAAATTAGCGCGAATTATTGTAAGAATGATACGTCTATTTGGATACCTCCATTATTAACGACTAAATAAAATCATATTGGATGCAAAATGAGCGAAATCCTATGGATTATAGTGAGCGGTTTATTAATGAGCGCCATTGCACTTACTGGCAGCATTACACTATTGTTGAAAAAAGAAACCTTGCATAAAGTTATGATACCCCTTGTCGCGTTTGCTGCAGGCTGTCTTATAGGAGGAGCCTTCTTCCATATGATTCCCGCTGGACTCGCCTATTCCGGTATTAGTTTGGGGTTCTTTGTGTGGATAGTGCTTGGATTCTGCAGTTTTTTTGCCCTTGAGCAACTGTTACATTGGCAACATTGTCATCGGACTGGGAGCGATTCAAAACAACCATTGGGTTATATGATTCTGGCTGCTGATGCTCTGCATAATTTATTGGGCGGTTTGGCAATTGGCGGCACTTTTCTTATCGATATTAAACTTGGTATTACCGCTTGGCTGGCCGCAGCCGCTCATGAAGTTCCCCAAGAGCTTGGTGATTTTGCGGTCCTTATACATAGCGGTTGGTCAAACCGAAACGCGTTACTATTTAACCTGTTGTCTGGCCTAACCTTCTTGGCGGGTAGTTTAATGGCATATCTATTTGCTGAACAGATTGATGTTACCTTTTTATTACCCTTAGCTGCCGGAAATTTTTTGTATATCGGCGCATCTGATCTTGTGCCAGAGGTAAATAAACAGGATTCAGATACAAATAATTGGGTCTATTTTATCGCTTTTCTTGTCGGCATTTTGCTAATGTTATTATTCAAAATACTATTTGAGCTATAATGAACTGCCTCGAAGTATATCTGTTCCTACTCGCGCCTACGACTAATTAAGTGCGCACTACATCACATGTCAATGATAATGCTTATTGAGATAACGTTAGAGCCGTCACTTGGCCCCTATGCCAAACTAAATAGTCCGCGAGAGGAAGCGGCTTTGAGAAGAAAAAACCTTGAAAAATATCGATATTTCTTTCTCGCAACAACATTACCTGATTTTCATTTTCGACGCCCTCAGCAACCACTTGCATTCCGAGGTTTTTAGCTAAATTGATAATCGTCTCTACAATGCTCAACCCTGATTTGTCCAACATACGATCAACAAACGACTTATCAATTTTAAGTTCATTGACCGGATATGCATACAAATATGAAAGGCTTGAATAGCCTGTGCCAAAATCATCGATGGAAAATGAAAACCCTTCAGATTCAATTTCAGTCATTTGCTTGACGGTATTATTCATATCGTGAGAAAGCATACTTTCAGTGATTTCCAAATTAATTTGTTTGCTAGATACCTTAAACTGACTAATAGTATTTAGTAGTGAGCTTCTGAAGTTTGACGATTTAAATTGCGAATGGCTTATATTAATCGAGAGTTTGAAGTCTTCGTTGATTAACTGTAGCTCATTCAATATCTCAAGCAATTCGCAAATATCTTCAAGCACGATATCCTGTAGAGCTTGAATAAGCCCATACTGCTCCGCAACAGGAATGAATTCATACGGAGGAATCAAACCTTTATCTGGATGCTTCCACCTGATCAGTGCCTCAGCTCCTGTAATTTCGCCTTGACCGTTCAACTGTGGTTGGAAAAAAGCACAAAATTCACGTTTTTCGATGGCTCTAACAATCTCTGATTCAAATGATAACTGTCTGTCTAGCAGCGTTTGTTGTTTAGGGTCGAAATAGCTATAGCTGTTTCCCCCTGTTAACTTGGAGCTATACATTGCAGTATCCGCATATTTTAATATGCTGTCAGCTGACGTTTCACCATCTATTAAGCATATGCCGATACTGCAGGACACTTGAAAAGCGAGTTCTTCAATTTCAAATTTATGCGACAGCGTTTCTTGTACTTTATTAGCCACAATTGAAATTTCTTTCTGCGCTTCTTCTTCACTCTTACCCAACTGCTCGAGCAAAATAACAAACTCATCGCCACCAATTCGAGCGAGTATATCTGACTTTCGCAGGGCCAACTGCAATCTGGTCGAAACATCGACCAATAGCTGATCGCCAGCTGCGTGTCCTAACGAGTCGTTGATTCGCTTAAATTGGTCTAAGTCCAAGAACAAAATCGCCCCATATTCATGCACTAATGCTTTGCTATCCACGACCACTTTGAGTCGTTCATTAAACATACGACGATTAGGAAGATGAGTAAGAGGGTCAAAATAAGCTAACTGCTTTATTTTTTGGGCCGTGGATTTTTCCACAGTTACGTCTCTCGCGACCCATAGAACTCGGCGGGTCTCAGACTCAAGGGTTTTATCATCGCCTATAGGCGTAACCCTACCCTCAAATGTTGCCGGACTGCCGTCATTCTCGAATGAATATTCATAAACTTGTATTTCGTTAGTGCTGATGGCTCTGCGGATAACTGACAAAATGCGCTGAGCTTCAGCTTCAGGAAATAAATCACTGACACTTTTTCCTACAATCTCTATTGCAGATACGTAAAGCAAATTATTGGGTGAACCATGGACATCTTCGTAACATCCGTTTTCATCTATGATCAGTGCTAAGTCCGGCATAACTTCTGTAAATGCTCTGAACTTCTGGTTGCTTGCCTCTAATTGTTCTATCAACTGGCCGGTTTGACCATGCTGGCTAATTTTAAATAACACTGACCCCATTAAATTTGCGAGGAAGGAGATAAGGTCGAGGTCGCTGTCTAGCAGTTGCTCATTAGTGCTGACAAATACTGACAACAAGCCTATGGATTGGTTTGCCGTCGATTTTATGGGCATCGACCAAATTTGTTTGCTGCTGGTTTTGTTGCCGGCTTTTTTGTCATCAAAGCAATCGAAAAACGACTCTACCGATTTCAATATTGGACGCAATGGGGTTTGCAGGTTTAAAGGTGATATTTGGTTTATGACTGATTCTGTAAACTTGTGATAAGTGCTCACTACCGACTTATCTGTGATCTTAGTTTTTGCCGTCACTAACACTTCATTTTCTATGTCGAAAAGCGAGCATTCAACGGCCGAAATCGACAAATGGCTATCAACTAGTTTACATAGTTCACTTAAGGCAATAACGCTGGTTTTAGACTGAAGAATATTCGCTAAAACATTTTTTTCATCAAACAAAAGTTTGTTGAGTTGGTTAACATCCATCGAAATATTTATATCATCCACCGTTGTGTTAGTCACGGATTGTATTACGTTAGATAATAGTGTCAATGCCTCAGGAAGGCTTTTCCCCTGTAAGCAACTGGTGTTGTGTCCATAAGTAGGTTTACTCAGAAATGACTTTCAGGTTAGTATCGAAATATATCTACTTTCTAGTCACTACGCTATTTAGCTGCGAGCCGCATGAAATATAAGACCTTTTTCGCCATTAGCGAAACAAAGTTTCAAGCACAGCGATTACTGCACATATTTTGGGTTGCACAACTCACCATTGCGCTCGTTTCCATGCAGCGCATGGCGGTTCAGTATTGGACTGAAGCTGCGATTATTGCAGCAGTGTCATTGAGTTTAATACCCGTCTACATTTTTGCCAAACGCAATGCTCCTGTCGCCGGTTCGAATTACCTTGCCATCGTACTCACCTTTACGATGATCTACTTTATGTGGCCAAACGAAGGAGCAAGAGACGAGATTTTGCTCGTATTTCCTGCCATTTTTACCTTTTCAGTGCTGAGTGGCAGTCTCGCTACGAGCTTCATTTTACTTGGTATTGTTCTTGCCAACATTCTTCTAATGGGATATTCAGAGCAGTTTGAATTTTATGAATTTGTGCCAGCACGCAACAATTTAAATACCTCAACCCTAATCGTAATATTAATTGCTGTCACCAGTTTTGCCATCTGGCTCATGGCGCGGGATTTAAAGCATGCGCTAAAAAGTTTGAAGCTAGAGAATGCAAGGGTGTTAGAAAGCCAAGAGGAAATTCAAAAGTTAGTACACTTCGATACACTAACTGGTTTACCCAATCGTTCGCTAGCTAAAATCCGCTTTGATTTCACCTTGAACCAGTCTATCCGCGACTCTTCGATGTTGTGTTTACTGCTCATTGATTTGGACGATTTTAAGCACATAAATGACACACTCGGACATGATAGCGGTGATAGATTTTTAATCACTATTGGCTCTCGTATAAAAAGTGCGGTTCGCGATTCAGATACTGTTTGCCGCTTGAGTGGCGACGAATTTTTAGTGATTACATCGAACGTAAATTCCGACGCCGATGCTCAGAAAATAGCGAACAACATATTAGACTGTGTTCAAGAACCCATTGAGCTGGATGGCAACAAATTAGTGACGACTTGTTCTATTGGAATATCTATGGCGCCGGAAGACGGAACCTCTTTCGAAGAGCTCTGTCAGCGTGCCGATATGGCTATGTATAAAGGGAAAGAAAAAGGTAAGAATGAAGCTCAGTTTTTTAATCCTGATTGGATGGAGTCACGAAGTCAGTCGCTCGCACTTACCGCTGATTTGCGTCTAGCACTGAGTGAAAATCAATTAGAAGTTTATTATCAGCCCAAAGTGCAGTTGCAAAACGGCAAAATTGTTGCAGCCGAAGCCTTATTGCGTTGGCATCATCCAACGCTGGGTTTTGTGTCACCTGAAGTATTTATACCACTGGCAGAAAACAGTGGTCAGATCGTGGAAATAGGAAAGTGGGTTATCGAACAAGCCTGCGAAAAATTGACAATATGGCGAAAAATAAATGCGTCTTTTTCTATTGCTGTTAATGTTTCATCTATCCAATTCAAGCGAGGGGATTTGTCTGAGTTTTTAAAAAAGACACTTCAGAAATATCAACTTCCTGGTCAATCTCTTGAGCTAGAGTTTACAGAATCGTTGCTAATGGCCAACACCCAAGAAGTAGCTTCCGAACTGCAGTTAATTAAGCAGTTAAATACTTCTCTCGCAATTGACGATTTTGGCACCGGATACTCTAATCTCAGCTATTTGCAAAATTTTGAAATTCATACTTTGAAAATTGATCGCTCATTTATGTATGAATTACGTGAAAATAAAAAGAATATTGCCATCGTAAAAGCAATATGTCAGATGGCACACAGCCTCAATATGCAAGTGGTTGCCGAAGGTATAGAAGATGCAGAAACGGCAGAAATTATAAAAGGCTTTGATTGCGCTATCGGACAGGGATTTTTTTGGCACAAACCAGTCCCAGCCGATGCGTTCGCTAGCCTTATTCAAACAGATAACGTAGCTAGTAAAAGTGATCACCCTGAGCTATAAGCTAATAGGCAACGGTATTCAAACAGCCGCATTTATGGGCTACTGAACAGCTCAGATGCGGCTTATCCTTTAAGGATGTGCGGCAATAAAATCGGCAATGTACTGATTAACAATTTCCGGCTGCTCAAGAGCCACCGAATGTCCAGCTTTGGGGACAACAAACATCTCGCTATCTACAACGGCTTCAGCAATATTTTTCGACAAAGAAACTGAGTAGGCATGATCCTGTTCGCCTGCCAATACTAGCAGAGGCACTTTGCTGCCTTTAAGCTCATCCAAAACACCCTTACGGTGGATTACACCATGCGCACTACGTGCAATATTTGGCCCCAGTTTGAGCATATAATCACGCCAGTAGTTTCGTTCAGTTTCGCGGGATACATCGGCCAAATAATCATCACCAAACATGATGTACATAAGCGTATCAATAAAAGGTTCAGTGCCTTCTTTGCTAATGCCGTCGATTAGCGGTGAAAATTCAGCTAATTTATACTCTAACTCTCCACTAGACCCAAGCACAATACACGCCTTTATCAGGTCAGGACGTCTCGCGGCCAAGCGCAGAGCCACAAAGCCCCCCATCGAATTGCCAGCAAAGAAACAAGGACCAAGACCCAGCGTCTCTATCAAGGCAGCGGCATCCTCAGTAAGCGTATCCATGTCAACGCTCAACAATCCAGAATCGGCGCTCTGCCCCTGATCTCGGTGGTCGTAACGCACTATTCGAATATCTTTCGCTAAATGCTCTACCTGATGAACAAACATCTTTTGATCAAAAAATAATGAATGACTCAACACCAGCACTGGAGCATCTTTTGGTCCATGATCGTCGTAAAACAATGTGGTCCCGTTAACATCAATCGTCGGCATGCTGCTCACTCCTAATTTACGGTGTTTATTTTCTCGTCATGACTAATAAAGTAAGAAGTTACTTTTCTAAGTTAATCATCTTACTTTGTTTTAGCAGGCTCTTTACTAAAAATCAAACGACTATTTATCAATAAAGGCTTGCTCAATCACATAGTCACCTTTAACGCGCGAAGTGGCTTTTGAAAACCCTAATTCGTCCAATAACTGCATGGTGTCTTGCAACATATCGTTGTTGCCGCAGAGCATGAAACGGTCGCTGTTAGTGTTGAGTGCCGGAAGGCCAATATCATCGCTTAACTTGCCACTAGTAATTAGCGTGGTTATGCGTTGATGATGCATAAGGTCGGCATTGTGCTCATCCACAGGTTCAGCGTTGTTTTCTCTGGTCACACTAGGGAAATAAATTAGCTTTTCCCGCACCAAGTCTCCATAGTATTCGTTCTCAGGCAAAACATTCATAATTTCATCCTGATAAGCAAGCTCTGAAGTATATCTAACGCAGTGCACCAAAATGACTTTCTCAAAGTGATCGTAAATAAAAGGGTCTCGAATGATACTCATGAAAGGTGCTAAACCTGTTCCAGTGCTCAATAAATAAAGGTGCTTCCCCTCATTCAAATACCCAGGAACAAGGGTTCCAGTAGGCCTTGTAGTGACAATAATATCGTCACCCACTTGGATTTCCTGCAGCTTGGAAGTCAGGGCCCCATCAGGCACTTTAATACTGAAAAACTCCAGTTCATCAGCATAGTGCGGGCTCGCAATGCTGTATGCTCTCAACAATGGTCGACCGTTAACTTCTAGTCCGATCATCACAAACTGACCACTTTCGAATGTTATGCCCGGCTGTCTGGTGGTCTTAAAACTAAATAGCGTTTCGTTCCAATGATGAACCGAAATCACTTTTTCTGTCACTGTATTGCGCATTTACTGCTTCCCTAAAAAAACGTAGTCTTCTCAACTTACTGAGCAACTTAGATGTCTTATATACACTATGTCTTTACTGTCTTAACGCCGTCAAAGTTTAGTTTACGGATAATTCGCTTTGGGTTTGAGAAGACCGATCCCAAATACAGCCATCGCCACTGCGATAAGCGCATTTAGATAGTTGAAAAAAGCATAGGGTGCATAAGAAAGTACATCCACACCTAAAGTGGCGGTATAAAATGCGCCCGCCGTTGTCCACGGAATGAGACCAGTGGTCATAGTAGAGCCCTCCTCTACTGAACGCGAGAGAATCGCGCTATCCAAATTTTGTTGCTCATATTTAGGCTTGAAAAGTTGGCAACTAAGAATAATAGATATATAGGCTTCACCCATTGCAATGTTGCCCAAAAAGCCAGATAAAATAGTGGTCGCAATCAGAGTCGCTGTTCGCTTCACCCTTGCAATAATACCCGCTAGTAGAGCACTCAAGAAACCAGCGCCATGCAAAATTCCACCCAATGCAATCGCCATTAGTGCAAGCAATAAAGTCCAGCTCATGCTGCTAATGCCGCCGCGCCCCAGTAAAGCATCCAAATTTTGAATACCGGTGGACTCAGGTGTATTTTCCCACAGCGCATTTAGTACAGAAATAAGGCTCGCACCTTGGTAAAAAATGGCAATTAGCACAGCAAGCACAATGCTGCATGACATAGTTACCTCAGCGGGCACTTTTCGGATACTCAGTATTGCTAGCAAAATCAGAGGCATTAGCGTAATTAGCGGAGTAAGGCTGTAATTGTTAGCAAGCGCACTCTGAATTGCATTCACCTCATCAAGATTTAGATTCTGATCTCCATAGCTAAACCCGATGATTAAAAATATCACTAAGGTGAGAATAAAAGTGGGTATGGTGGTAAAGAGCATGGCGTAAATATGTCGATAGAGATCAGTGCCAGCGCTCATTGCAGCGAGGTTTGTCGTATCTGAAATAGGCGACATTTTGTCACCAAAGGTGGCTCCGCACACAATCATACCGGCCACTAAAGGCAGCGGAATATTCATGGCACTGCCGATGCCGATCAAGACAACACCTAAGGTTCCTACTGTCCCCCAGGAAGTACCAGTTGCAACCGACATCAAGGCGCAAAGCAGCATCCCCACAGCTAAAAACGAACCTGGGTTAAGCCAACTGAGACCGTAGTACATGAGAGTGGCAATAGTACCGCTGTGCATGAAGCTTGATATCACCATCCCAATAAGTATAAAAATATAGATGGCAGGCATGGCTCTAGCGAGTGAGCTAGTCATTAGCTCTCGTATTTGTAAGTACCCGTAGCCAAGACTAAATGCGTTAAGTCCCATCCACAAAAGACAGAGAAACATTAGCGTATGCAGGCTTATGCCAAGGCCAAAAAGTCCTCCAGCAATCGTGGCGACAACTACGCTAAAACAGACGAAAGACTGCAAAAATTTTGGGGTGCGCGGTAAGGTTGGTGTTATATCAGACATCGGGACACAGCATATGAAAAATGAAAATAAAGAATAGCATATCAATGCTTATTGTTAGACGAATATTCATCGCGCAAACTCTTATTTTTATTAAATGATCTAAAACATACCCCTTGTTGAATAAACTATATACCTAGGCGTTTTACTCGCGCTTTCAATTACCATTAATAATCTACTAAGGCAGCATTGTGAACAACAATTCTACTCAATTACGTCGCGTTGACTCCGCGCTCAGAACAGCATTCATTGCCGATTCCCTTGCTATGCCTGTGCATTGGTACTACCAGCCACTAGAGATAGAGCTCGCCTTTGCTGGCGGTATTCAGCGCTTCGAAGCGGCGCCGGAGTTTCATCCATCCTCAATTATGTCGTTGCACTCAAAGAACAAGGGAGGCAGACAATCTGCTGATAAAGCACCTTCTGCTTCTGCAACGAACGGTGCATTGTGGAATAAGCCAGTTCCTCAAGTTGTAGGTGACATTATTCTCAAAGATAAAGCGCAGTTTTGGGACACGCCTAATGTGCATTATCATCAAGGCATGAAGGCAGGCGAGAACACACTTAACTCGCATTGCGCCCGCGTCCTCATGCGATCCCTTACTCATACGTCTGGAAGTTACGACCGCAATGACTTTGTTTCTGCGTACATTGATTTCATGACCGTGCAGCCGCCAGCTCATCCTGATACCTATGCTGAGTCGTACCATCGTGGATTCTTTGCCAACTTGGCACAAGGCCGCAAGCCAGAAAAGTGTGCTATGAAAACACACGACACCGCATCAATCGGTGGTTTGGTGACAATTGGTCCACTGGTTTTTTCGGAGCGCCTCAAGGGCACCAATGAATCAGATATACAGATTGCATGCCGAGCCCATCTTGCACTTACACACCCAGACGAATTCTTAATGCAAGTATGTGACCGTTACGTAACGCTTTTATGCCGTCTCATGGATGAGGGTGGTGGTGATGGTGTTAAAGCACTGCTAGTGGAAGCGAGTAAAAGTTTACCTAGTTTCGATTTAGCAGGCTTGGTCAAGCGTAACCTGCCAGACCATCATGTAGTTGGTCATTTATTCTCGCGCGCATGCTACATTTCCGACTCTTGGCCCATAGTGCTGTATTTGGCCTACAAATATCAAGATGACCCATGGCAAGCGCTTCGGGTGAACACAAATCTAGGCGGAGATAACGTGCATCGGGGAATAGTGCTGGGCACAATTTTGGGATTACAAACCGATACCGTAGCCACCAATTGGTTTACCCAATTGGCGGACCACAAAGTAATTGCTCAAGAGATTGATGTACTGCTCGCTGCATCAGTTAATGCGGCATCAGTTAACGAGGCAACCGCTCCCAAATCGTAAGTTCCGATAAAGTGTGCTGAAATTTGTGTTGAGTTTCACGGATCACGAAGGGCACTTTCTGAGGCTCACCGAGTAACTTGAAGTGCTTCGAAAGGTGGTCTTTTAGGCCATCTAAGGTGGTGTAGCTTTCCCCATCTTTTTTGAAACCGCCTATCCACTCTTCCTTCGGAGTATGTTCCTCTAACCATGTATAGGGCGATGCAATAATCAGTAAACCACCATCATTAACTCTCTGGGCCATGTCCTCTAAAAAGCGACTAGGCTGATACAATCGGTCAATTAAATTAGCCGCTAGCACTAAATCGTAGCCCGTAAATTGAGGCTTAAGATTGCAGGCGTCTCCTTGATAAAATGAAACACGCTCAGCATTTGTTGCTAAGCCCAAATTTTCCAATGTACGAGTGTGATAGCTAACCAAATCCCCTTCCTCAACGCGGGCATAACGCACAGCGCCCTGCTGAGCCATTTTTGCGCCCAAACGAATAAAGTTGGCGGAAAAATCAATACCATCTACTGCGTCGAAGTGACGGGCCAACTCAAAACTTGCGCGACCACAAGCACACCCTAAGTCCAGCGCTCTGCCGCTTGCTTTACCTTTCATTGCCTTAAGGGCAATATCAGCTAATGCTTTCGGAAAGTTTTCTACGCCATACCATGAATCGCCAAAGTGAAACTCGGCGTACTCTGAAAGCAACTTGTCGCTTTCGTAATAAACCTTAACTTCTGATGCTTCTGCATCGGATGCAATGTAGCGAAACCCTGCATGCTGGGTAAAATGGCGTCTGAACGCATATCGCGCTGAAAGCCTAGCTTCGTTTCCGCTTGAAATCCACGAACCACCTTTTATAAGATTGTGTTTGCCATCAAAGGTAGGCGTGGTGAAATCGTCATACAGTGGATGCACTTTAAAGTTATCGAGAGGGTATATTGGCGTTTCTGTCCATTGCCAAACGTTGCCCACTACATCAAACCATTCACCGTGTTGATATCGTGTCACGGGACAGCAAGATGCATAGTGGTCAAGATGCAGGTTGGCGCTAGCAACATTGTTACCGAGTTCTTGCACTCCAGCTTGCTTGCACAGCAAATGCCATTCGTCTTCAGTAGGCATGCGGATTACTTGCCCGGTTTGCTCGCCCTTCCACTCACAAAAAGCCTTGGCTTCATGACAATTTACCTCAGCAGGCCAGTCCCAAGGCATATCAATTTCTTCCGTCATAAGACGCATGCGCCAGCGGTCCTGCCGAAGCCAAAAACAAGGATGTTCCGCTTTGGCATACTGGCGCCATGAAAGCCCCTCTTCGCTCCAGAATCGGTCTCTTTCATAACCGCCGGCCTCAACAAACTCGAGGTACTCTTGGTTGCTGACTAAATACTTGCTAGCTTTGAATTCAGCAACATCTGCGTTGTGCTGACCGTACTCATTGTCCCACCCATAAAAAGCATCGTCAGTCGATTTTCCAATGCTAACCGAACCTGCTGACACTGTGATTAATTTATTTTTGGGTGCCTCACCACTGTCGACGCAAGCAGACCACTGTGGCAAGCGCTTAACTTTAGCAAGATCATGCTGGCGAATGAGCACTGATGAAGTTTCAAGATGAATACGCTCATGCTCGATACCCATGATGATGGGCCACCACGTATTCTCCCAATTAATAGGGAGTGAGAGCGCTAAGCTATCAATCAACTGTAGCACCCTAGCGCGCACTTTAGCACGGTATTCTTTTACCTCTGAAACACTTGGCCAATCATAACTTTCTTCCGATAAATCGTCCCAGCTCATCTCATCGACACCTACCGCAAAAACTGACTCCATGTGCGGGTCAATCCGCTCAGGCAACAATTTCGCAAGCACGAGTTTATTGACGAAAAAAGTAGCGGTATGCCCAAGATAGAAGATAAGAGGGTGACGCAATGGAATGGCTTTTTGATAAAAGCCGTTGTCATCAACCAAGCAATCAAATAATTGTGTGTAGGTATCGAAAGTATTGGTGAAGTAAAGGCTAATTTCTTTGCGCTTATCTTCCTCAGCACCACTACTCAGGTTGGGTGTTCTTAGCAACGCTGCTGAACTACTAAACCTTGTTGTTCGTTTCTCTAGTTGCTGAGCGTCTTTTGCGGATAATGTCATAGTCGAAGAGGTTTCTCTTTTTTTAGTATACTGTCATACGGCTACCTACTGTGTAGCGGTTCACTCTGCTTACTGTATTTATGATGAAGTTGAGTGGTTTTGCAGTAAACAATTCACGGTAATTGCTTAGTAATCATTACTCTACCCTAAGCACCTGCATAATTCACACTCTAATTATTCAGTTTAACTGCCCGACAATATTATATCCGTAAATGTAATCAAGCTTACTCGCCGCAACTGTGTCGCTTAGACCAACGTTGGATAAACCCGAAAGAATCGCTAATTTAGCTTGCTCAATAGGCGTGCTCATGTGATACAAAGCAGCATTTTTACGCGCATTGAGTTGAATATTGCGTGTGCGTGGTAGGCGAATGTTTTGGTACGTTTGCAGCGCAGTTTGAGTATCAACATCACTAGCTAGGCAATGCGCCAAAGCATAGCTGTCTTCAATGGCCATCGCCGCGCCTTGTGCTAAAAATGGCAACATGGGATGACAAGCATCACCTAAAAGCGTCACGTTTCGATCCGACCATTGTTTGAGGGGTTTCCTGTCGAACAAGGCCCATAGAAAACAATGCTCTGCCGCGCTCAATAATTCAGTTACTTCTGGATGCCAACCAGCAAAGGTGTCGCGCAGCTCGTTGATATCACCAGGCTCATTCCACGATTCCTTTTGCCAATCGATGCGCTCTTGCACAGCAACAAAGTTAACTAATTCGCCGCCGCGCAAGTAATAACTCACAAAATGCTTGCCAGGGCCTACCCACAGATTTGCATTGGGTTTAACTAAACCTTTAGGAAGTTTGTTAGCTTCGACTACCCCGCGCCAGGCGACTTGTCCGGTAAATTCAGCAGGTGTTTCACCCAACATACAGGCTTGCACTTTTGATTTGATGCCGTCGGCCCCTATCAGTAAATCAGCCTCTATGGACTCATGGTCACTCAACTGTATGCTAATATTTTGTAAGGTCTGCTGGTAACTTTGAACGCCTTTGCCTAAATGAATACTTACGTTCATTTTTTTACAGGCAGTATAAAGAACAGTATGTAAGTCAGCCCGGTGAATATGTTGATAATGAGCGCCGTATTTTTGTGTAGCTGCATTTCCCAAAAGCACAGTAAAGTAAGTTTTACCTGTTTGATAGTGACGCATAACAGCCGACGTTGGTGCAAATGCCTTAGCGTTAACTTCATCGGCTACACCAAGGGCTTCTAATACATGCATAGCATTCGAACTAAGCTGTAGTCCGGCGCCTACTTCACCAAGTTGGGAACTTTGTTCGTAAACTACCACCTCAAAGTTACGTTTAGCCAGCGCTAAGGCAGCACACAAACCACCGATACCTGCGCCCGCAATAACAATTTTTTTACCCAAAAGAACTATCCTGCAATGTAGACTGGTATGCGAGTAATAGTAGTTCGTTTCCATGTTCAGATAAAGCAAGATAATGACAAAGCAAGCTTACAGCGCTCAGGTACGTAATAGAGAATAGAAAAAATTCGCTTTGATTCACTCAGGCAGTTGAATCTCTGCTCTTTGAACTAAGCCACAGGCATTTATTCGGAATTTATGTCGTTAATAATAACTATGAGATGATCGGCGTGTTTATATTAATTATTGCCGGGGCTCTGCTAGGTCGCATATTCAAGCGTAAAAACAAAAAAGTTGATGGGTGATAAGAATAACACTCTCGTTTTCGAAAAAGTTATTTACGGCTGCGGCCTTTACGACCTCGAGATCTTCCTCGACGGTCGGATATCGGGTCAGCCTCAAAATTACCATACTCGTCATCATTCACTGACTCTGTTGATACTTTCTGAATGGGCGCAAAACCAGAGATTATTTCACGCTTCAACTGACGACCGGTTGCGCGCTCAATAGCCTTCAACTGCTTAGATTCATCCTCACTGAAAAATGAAATCGCTAAACCTGAAGTGCCGGCACGCCCAGTGCGACCAATGCGATGTGTATAATCTTCGGGTATGTAGGGAAGATTAAAGTTAATAACGCACGGCAGTTGATGAACATTAATGCCACGAGAGGCGATATCGGTGGCGACGAGCACTTGAATACTGCCACTTTTGAAGCCGTCCAAGGCTTGAGTTCTTGCATGCTGAGTTCTGTTTGCATGAATTGATGCAGCGCCAATGCCTGAGTTTTCTAACTGCGCAGCCAAACGATCCGCATCGAGCTTAGTGCGAATGAAGACCAGAACTTGCTTCCAATTGTGTTTTTTAAGTAAATGAATCAGCAGCTCAGCTTTGCGTCCTTTGTCTACAGGGTGCAGTTGCTGCTTAATCTTGTCGATAGCGCTTTTCTCAATAGCCACTTCAATTGAAACTGGATTAGTTAACATGTCTTTAGCAAGCGTCTTTATCTGCTTAGAAAAAGTAGCTGAAAACATCAAGGTTTGGCGTTTTATAGGCAGTAGCATTTGGATGCGACGAATATCGTCGATAAACCCTAAGTCCAACATACGATCGGCCTCGTCTAACACCAATATATCAAGGCGTTCAAAATTCAACGCTCCTTGATTAAATAGATCAATCAAACGACCAGGAGTAGCAACAAGCAAATCTACCCCGTTCTGTAACTGGAATATTTGCGGCTCAATCCTCACACCACCAAACACAGCCGCTGACCGAATATTCATATGGCGACTGTAGTTTTGTACGTTCTCACCAACCTGAGCTGCAAGCTCTCTAGTAGGCACAATTACCAGCGCACGTGGAGATTGAGCTTGAGAGTTTTCACCACCTGCCAAGAGCTGAATAATAGGCAATGTGAAAGCCGCAGTTTTACCAGTGCCGGTCTGTGCTACCGCCATAACGTCATGATGATTCAACACTACTGGAATCGCTTTTGCTTGTATTGGCGATGGCGATTCATAGCCTTGCTCTTGTAAGGTTTTCAAAAGCTCATCGCATAAGCCTAGAGAGCTAAATGACATAAATAAATATTCCTCGATTAATATCAACACCTTCGCACTATTTGGGCAATGGCTAAATACTTGTTGTCAGGCTAAAAGAGCTGCGCTGGCGGCTCTCAAATTGGGCAAGAGAATAGCATTTGCAACGACACGTACAATACACTTATTCATCAACCTCGCATCTTTTTTATAATAGTTATGACGAGGCCACTAAAGCCTCTTGTTTGTGACTGTGCTATTTCATCATCGAGTAACGTAAAATTCACAAAGGATGCTAAATTTGCCTTAAAGTTGATTATGACGAATAAGTAAATTAAATTAATAAACTTTAGTCTATTCAAACACTCAAACCTCAATGAAATCAATCTGTGTTGCACAGCGCAGGATTATGGTTTATTTTCGCTATAATCCTGATATTGGGGTGAAATTAAAATTAGAACAATAAATCATATCTAAAACGACAATAAATGCAGAAGGGATAACCAATGGAAAGACGCGACTTTATCAAGTTAGGCGGCGCTGGCATGGGGGCATTATTAATGCCTGTAAGCGGCATGGCAGTATCACTTGATCAACTACTCGATAAACCGATGGATGTGGCTTACAAGAAAAAGCTAGCCGACATTGCTCTCAACGCAGCAAAAGCAGCTGGCGCAACTTATGCCGATGCGCGTATTGGCCGCTACTTGAACCAGTTTGTCAGAACTAGCGAAACCCGAGTAGATAACATTGTAAACACCGAGTCTGCAGGTATTGGTATTCGCGTTATTGCCAACGGTACGTGGGGATTTGCGTCTACTTCTAATATGACTCCTGATAGCATTGCGCAAACTGCTCAGCGTGCGGTAGCGGTAGCAAAAGCTAACTCCAAGTTCCAAACTTCTCCGGTTAAATTAGCCCCAGTAAAAGGTGTAGGCGACGTAAAGTGGCAGACTCCTATTACAAAAAACGCTTTTGAAGTGCCGATTAAAGACAAGGTCGATTTGCTGTTATCAGTAAACGATGCAGCCATGGCAAATGGCGCTAACTTTATTAGTTCGACGTTGTTTCTAGTCAATGAGCAAAAATACTTCGCGTCTACTGACGGATCTTATATCGACCAAGACGTACACCGTTTATGGGCACCATTTACTGCTACTGCAGTTGGTCCAGATGGCTTTAAACAGCGCACTGGTTTGGGTAACCCTGTAGGTATGGGCTACGAATATTTGGACGGCCTCGAGAAAGACAAAATCAAAATTACTGGCGCGAACGTCGGCTATAACAACTCTTATGACATGCTAGAAGATGCAGCAGCTGCGGGTAAACAACTCAAAGCTAAGCTAAAAGCGAAGTCGGTTGAGCCAGGTAAATATGACTTAGTATTAGACCCTGCACACTTAATGCTGACCATTCATGAGTCGGTAGGACATCCACTGGAGCTTGATAGAGTATTAGGCTACGAAGCCAACTATGCTGGCACCAGTTTCGCTACGCTCGACAAATGGAAGAGCGGAAAATTCCAGTATGGTTCTGATATCGTTAACCTGTTTGCCGATAAAACTCAGCCTTATTCGCTTGGTAACGTTGCTTATGATGACGAAGGCGTTAAAACCAAAGAGTGGGACTTGGTAAAAGACGGTATTTTGGTTAACTATCAAGCCACGCGCGATCAAGTACATATGATTGACCAAAACGAATCGCATGGCTGCAGCTACTCTCAAAGCTGGCGCGATGTTCAATTTCAACGCATGTCAAACGTATCATTGAAGCCCAACCCGAAAGATATTTCAGCTGAAGACGTTATCAAAGACGTGGAAAAAGGCATTTACATTGCCGGTCGTGGCTCGTTCTCAATTGACCAACAGCGTTATAACTTCCAATTTGGTGGTCAGCTGTTTTATGAAATTAAAGACGGCAAAATTGTAGACCAAATTGAAGATGTTGCTTACCAATCAAACACGCAAGAGTTCTGGAATAGCTGCACTCAAATGGCGGGAAAATCTGACTACAGAGTCGGCGGTTCGTTCTTTGACGGCAAAGGCCAACCTTCTCAGGTAAGCGCGGTTTCGCATGGTTGTCCAACCACTCGATTCAATAACATCAACGTGATCAATACCGCACGTAACGTATAAGTTAGCAGCGAATAAAAAGGAATATTAAGAATGACTATATTATCTGAAGCCAATGCAAAAGCGCTGCTAGAAAAAGTAATAAAACTGTCTAAAGCCGACCAAGTGGAATGTAATTTAGATGGAAATATAGGTGGCAATATACGCTATGCACGCAATACCGTTTCTACAGCGGGTGAAGAGAGCGATTTAGTGTTGGTAGTGCAATCTACCTTTGGTAAACGCACCGGCACTGCGACTATTAACGAATTTGACGACGCCTCTTTGGCAAAAGTCGTAGAGCGCTCAGAAGAGCTAGCGAAACTAGCGCCTGAAAACGAAGAGTATATGCCAAACTTCGGCCCGCAAAAATACTTACCGTCAAATACCTACTTTGAGTCAACCGCTTCAATCAGTCCAGAAGATAGAGCGCAAGCTGCTGAAGATAGCATTGCTCCTTCCAAAAAGAATAAGTTAGTGGCTGCAGGATTTTTAGAAGAGCAAGTTCGGTTCAGAGCTATTATGAACAATAAAGGTTTGTTCGCTTATAACAAAGATACCAACGTTGATTTTTCAGTGACAATTCGTACTGAAGACGGCAAGGGTTCCGGCTGGGTAACACGAAACTACAGTGATTATAAGCTATTAGATACAGCTAAAGCGTCAAGCATCGCCATTATGAAATCTAAAAACTCCGTTGATGCAAAAGCATTAGAGCCAGGTAAATACACTGTTATTCTTGAGCCTGCAGCAAGCGTCGGTTTATTGGGCAACATGGTGCGTAATTTTGGGCAACGCGGCGCTGATGAAGGCAGAAGCTTCTTAAGCTACAAACTTAAAGAAGGTGAAGATGCTAGCAAAGCTCCGAAAAACCGCCTAGGTGAGAAAATGTTCGATGAGGTGGTCAATATTTATAGTGACCCGCAGCATCCCATAGCACCCGCAGCACCTTTCGGCGGGAACGGCTACCCGCGCAAGCGCACCGACTGGATTAAGAATGGTGTGGTAGTTAATATGCCTAATTCACCCTACTGGGCGAAAAAAACAGAAGTGCCTTATATGCCTAGTGGCGGCAACATCATCATGGATGGCGGCGATCAGTCGCTTGAAGATATGATCAAGAGTACGCGCCGTGGCATATTGGTAACCCGTTTATGGTATATACGCTCTCTCGACCCGCAAAGCCTCTTGTATACAGGCTTAACCCGCGATGGCACATTCTATATTGAAGATGGCAAAATTAAATATCCGATTAAGAACTTTCGTTTTAACGAGAGCCCAATTGTGATGCTCAATAATATAGAAGCACTAGGTAAACCTGAGCGGATCGATGGCAACATGATACCGCCGATGAAGATACGTGACTTTACCTTCAGCAGTTTATCTGACGCGGTATAGTGGTAAGTAAAATGGCATAGGTAAGCGTGAATAGAGTGAGTGTGAATAAACGAAGTAGGACAAAACGGAAGTGGTAAATGTAAATCGCCGACAGTTTATTCAATCGATCTTGGCGGTAGCAGTGAGCTCGGCTCTGCCACTCACTGCAGCACACGGATTGAGCAGTGAATACGACTTTTATTTTACGCGCCTAAGCTATGAATCGGGGAATTGGGAGGTTGACGAGCGTATGCCCGCTAACGTCCTCAATTCCTTGATTGAATACACCAGCCTGCGAGTTGATTTAACTGAGCGGGTGATTGCACTTTCTGACCCCACGATGCTCAGTTCGCCCTTTTGCTATATGGCTGGACACCGTTTGGTACAGTTCAATTCTCAAGAACGACAGCACTTCAAAACCTACGTGGAAAACGGCGGGTTTGTGTTTGTTGACGACTGTAACCACGACATAGACGGCATGTTTGCGCGCACATTTGAAGCGCAAATGGCCCAAATGTTTGGCGCAGAAGCATTGCAAAAAATCCCTAATGATCACCCTATTTACTCCTCTTTCTTCGAATTTGATGGTCCACCGCGTACCTCTGTTGAGTTGAATGGATGGGGCGATGATTTGGTTCATGAATACTTAAAAGCGATTGAGATAAACGGCCGTATTGCGGTGCTTTACAGTAATAAAGACTTAGGCTGCGAATGGGATTACGACTTCCGAAACAAACGTTGGTTAAGAGTCGATAACACCAAGTTTGCCGTCAACATTGTGGTCTACGCCATGACGGCCTAGCCTGAATAGAGTTTCAATTTTCAAATAAAACCAATAATAAAAATAAGAGATAGCCTCAAATGAATGAAGAACAAGTTAATGCTTTACTGGCTAAGTTAGACTTAGTTAGCGATGAGGTCGGTAAAGTGATAGTGGGCCAAAAAGATGTCGTCACGCAATTACTTGTTAGCATAATGGCAGGCGGTCACTGTTTGCTAGAAGGAGTACCTGGCCTAGCGAAAACGCTTATGGTAAGCACCTTGTCAGACACCTTAGAGCTGGATTTTAAACGAGTACAATTTACCCCTGATCTTATGCCAAGCGACATTGTGGGGACCGAAATTTTAGAAACCGATAAAAATAGTGGCGAACGCTTCTTTAAGTTCCAACAAGGTCCTGTGTTCACGAATATACTATTGGCCGACGAAATTAACCGAACCCCGGCAAAAACTCAGGCTGCGCTACTTGAGGCCATGCAAGAAAAACACGTGAGCTATGGTGGTAAACATTACCCCTTGCCGCGACCTTTCTTTGTTTTGGCAACTCAGAATCCTGTTGAACAAGCGGGCACATATCCCCTACCCGAAGCTCAGCTTGACCGTTTTTTAATGTTTATTAGAGTTGATTACCCAAGCTCGTTAGATGAGATAGAAATACTAAAACGAACGACCGGCACCTATGTTGCTAAGCCTGAGCAAACCTTGAATGCGGATGAGGTGATTGCTTTACAGGACCTCACTCGTCAAGTTGAAATTGGCGAGCCCTTATTACAGTATGTATCTGACTTAGTGCGCAGTACACGTACCGAAGGCGCCAGTATTGATGAAGTGATTGATTATGTGCGCTGGGGAGCTGGACCGAGAGCCGGACAAGCTTTAGTCCTTTGCGCTAAAGCCCAAGCGCTTTTGAACCATCGTTTTGCGGTGACAATAGCCGACATTCAAAGCATTGCCCACAGCGTATTACGACATAGAATTCTACTGAATTTCAAAGCCGAAGCTGAAGGCGTAACGACCAACACATTAATCGACGCTTTACTGAAAGCTGTACCGAAACCACAAAGCGCTCTGAGCTCTTAGTTTCAATTAAACCAAGTGCCTTGAACAGTCACCTTGAACAGATAACGCAACATTAGGATGCTTTGCTTTTTGTTATGCACACTTTAATCAATCCAGCTCTGCTAGCACAACTAAAGGACCTGCCGCTTGTTGCAAAAACAGTGGCTCAGGGTTTTTTATACGGCATGCATACAAGTCAACAGCGCGGCAGCGGCATGGAGTTTAGTCAATATAGGGCTTACGAGCCAGGTGATCCTCTTAGCAATATTGACTGGAAACTATTTGCGCGCAGTGATCGTTATTTTGTGCGCGAAGCAGAGCGCGAAAGTAATATTCAAGTGTGGTTTTTAATTGATGCAAGCGCGTCTATGTTGCAACAGTCTTCAGTTAGCGTAAAAGGCGCTTGGCATAAACTAGATTACGCTAAGCATTTAGTGGCAACTATGAGTTACTTAGCGCAGCAGCAGGGTGACTCTGTTGGTTTACTCGGTTTATCTAGTCATGCTGCAGAGCTATTGCCTGCTCATTCTGGCTATCAGCATTGGCAAAAGACAGTGCTGCATTTAGCAAAGCTTGAGTCAGGCACGATGTTCCCCTCACTCGATTTTATTCAGCAGCAACTGGCAAAGGTGCGCGAGCACGGCGTTATTATCATGCTGAGCGACTTCTATGAAAATCAAGATGAAATAATAGGGGCTTTGCAGCACTTGCAAAGTCCTAGAACAGACGTCATTGGCATGCAGCTTATCAGTCAAGATGAGCTGAGTTTCGCTTACAAAGGTCTTGTGCACTTTGAAGATAGAGAAAGCAAACAACGGCTTACTTTATCTGCAGCAGCCGCTAAAAAAGCGTATTTAGACAATTTGTCTAATTTTAACTTAGGCCTGCAAAATAAATTGCAAAGCATGGGTATTACTCACTATCAGGTCAACATAGATGAGCCTATGGATGCAACCTTGCGTCGCTTTCTAAAAGTACGAGCGAAATCTTTATGATTGGGTTATGGGTCTTTTTAGCCTTAGCAATACCTGTTGCGGTGCATATTTTTAGCCGCAGTGAAGGTAAAGTCGTTCCTTTTCCGTTTTTAGATCTATTGCCAAAACAAGCAGCGCCGAACGAATTACAAATTCAACTGCGGCAAAAATGGCTGTTACTGGTGCGCTTGTTGTTGGTCGCTAGCGCCTGCGCATTGTTAACATTAGCATTGCTCAGTGACTGGTGGTCTGAATCATGGTTAAAACAGTCTTTAGCCCAAGCATTATCCTTACCCTCTTCAGCGCCTACGCTGGTAATTACTCAAGACTGGTGGACACTCTCAAGCCCAGAAAGCCAACAAACTTTGCTGACGGCGTTAACTAGCGAGCAAAGTATTGCGCAAACTCAAGAAGTCATTCTTATTCATTATGCCAATGCAAAAGAAAAGATAAGCCGTGTAGATAAAAGCGATTTCATTAGCCTTGCACAGCAAAATAAAGTGTTTGCCCAAGCTGACACGGACATCGCTTGGAATGACGCCTTTAACAACAATAGCGACGCAGCAGGTAATGCCAGAAAACCCACTATGCAGCTAAGATTAATAGATAATATTTGGTCAATTGTTCACGCAATCTCGACTAACGTGCCAATAGATTCGCCTATTCACGTATACACCAGTAACCGGCATTCACAATTTATCGGTGTCCGACCTTATATTGAGCATGAGCTGCAGTGGCATATCAAGGGTCTGCCTGATGCTGATGCTACCGCCACCGAAAAAGCACCGATTCAGGTCGCCATCATTCGGACGGATCAGTTATCTAATTCTTCACAAACTTTATTTTTACTTGAGCAAGCACTTAGCGCCTTGGCCCTCATACATCCCATCGAGATTGATATTATTGAAGCAGATGCTGCTGATTATATGTTTGCTCAAGCAACGCCAGACAAAGCCAACTCAAGTCCTCCAACGGCTGACGACACCATTACACAAAATGAGAAGCGCAACGCTACAAATGCAAAACCGTTAAGCTATGTAAAATATGATGCCTTAATTGTCGATTTTGCGCTGAACCATACGACTAGCCTTCACCCCAATGCCGTTTCCTTATCGTCATTGCCGCCTCCTAACGAACTCGAGTTTATTGCTGCCTTAGGACAAGTTGTATTCGCAAAAAGACAGCGAGAATTAGCGCTGTTTAGCACGTCTATATTGAACGAAAAAATTGAGATGAACGATAAGTCTAGCGCAAGCGACGCAGCAATCGTATCGCCCCTAGCAAATCCGAATGAGCACCCTTTCCAACGCATTCTAATACTTGTTCTGCTCATTTTATTTGTGCTCGAGCGATTGATGAGTGAGTCACTTAAATTTGCCCAAACCACAGCCACGCTGAATGATAATGGCACGCTGAGCAAGAATGGATAGCATTTTGAATACTTACTCCGGTACTATCCAAGCACTAATTAATCCTCACCTAGAGGGGATTAAGCGCCAGCGCATGCAGCATTCGATAATAAAAGCGTGCAGGTATGGTATTCCAGCTAGTGCGATATTAGTCGCGCTGTATATCATTTTTTGGCCTGACGCCGTGGCTAAGCTTTCGGCACTAGGGCAAACCCTACTAAACAAACAAACTGTTGAGATATTATTTACATTGGTCCCAGCCTTAATGCTTTGGCTAGTGCTTTCAATTACCCTATTTGTCATTTACTTTCTTTATTTGTTGTATCGAAGAAAAGCCAGTCCGACATACTCAGAGTTGCTCCATCACTTAAATAGAGAATATCCAGCACTGGAAGAGAGTGCGCATTTGGCCCTGTTTGCGCCCAGCGATTTATCCGTATTACAGTCAATGCAATTACAGCGGGTTTTACCCTCGCTATTAAACATACTTGGGTCGTCTGAGCCTATATTGCAGCTAACGAGCAATCGTCAAAAAACGTTCATACGTCTGCTTTTTACAATCCTGGCGAGTGCTGTATTAGTGATTGGCGTTATTTCAGCCAATCATCAGGAATATTCATCAGAAAGCCCTGTGAACGTGAATGTGCCTAAGCAGAAAGTCGTTGCTAATTACTTACCTCAACTGATCGTTTCTGTTAATGCACCAAGTTACACGCAGCAACCCAGTTTTTCGCAAAGCGAATTAGATATTAACGTTCTGCAAGGCTCTGTCATTGAGTGGCTCATTCCACTTGATGATAACGAAGGGGTAGATAATAACGAAGGGGTAAATAATAACGCTGAATTTGAATTAACCTTAAGTAACGGAGACGTACTGCCGTTTGCAAGAATAGAGCGCGGTTACAGCTTAACTTATGTCGCTAATGCAGCAGCAGTTTATTCCATTATGCAATTCACACCCAGCGCCAACTTTTCAACCGATATTGCTACGCTAAGCGTTAAAATGGATGCAAAACCCGTCATCAAGATTAAACAACCCTTGTTAACAATTACCGAATTAGCCAAAAATAGCGTTCCGGTATTGAATACTGAGGTTGAAATATCCGACGACTACGGCTTGAGTAATGTCAAAATTGTTGCTTCCATCGCAAAAGGTTCTGGCGAGTCGGTAAAGTTTAGAGATCAAACATTTAGCTTTGATAGCTCTTCTCAGGATAGCTCTTCCGAAGATAGCGAGTCCCAGGTAGACGATAAAAATAGCTATGTAAAGCGTTGGGATCTGGCTGCCCTTGATATGTCACCAGGTGATGAACTGTATTTCAGTATTCATGCGAGTGACAACAAAACGCCTGAGTCACAAACAAGTATATCGCCAACAAGAATTGTTCGCTGGCTGGAAGACGAGCAGCAAGGCATTACAAGCGATGGCGTTGTAATTGACTTTATCCCCGAATATTTCAAAAGCCAACGACAAATTATTATTGAAACTGAAGCATTAATTGAGCAACAGGATTCAATGAGCACAGAAGTATTCAAGCGAACATCACGTGCACTCGCTATCGATCAATCCGACCTAAAGCAGTCTTATGGTCAATATTTAGGCGATGAGTTTGAATCGGGCGTTATGCATACCATGGAAGCGGGCCCGGCTGTCCCTAGCGCAGATGAACATGACCATTCAGACGAGGATGAAGGCGCTGGCAATGAAGAAAGTAACCATGACTCTGAACACTCACATGAAAGCGACAGCAGCGGAGGCGGCAACGACCAAGCCATTGACTTATCGGGTTATCAGCAAGTTATCGAACAATATGGTCATAATCACGGCGAAGTTGACATCGGTTTTATCAAAACATCCGAAGGACAGATCAATCCAAAAGTATTGATGAAACGCGCAGTAGCTGAAATGTGGCAAGCAGAATTGCATTTGCAGCTATCATCGCCTGCGCTTGCCTTACCTTATGAAAAGGAAGCGCTGAACTATTTGAATCGAGCCAAACAGGCAGAACGCATTTATGTAAAACGTTTAGGGTTCGAGCCGCCTCCAGTTAGCGAAGAGCGTCGTTACCAAGGAAAATTGAAGGATATATTGAGCTATCAGCGCAGCACTCAAGCCTCCTTGCCAGCCAATCTCAATACTAAAGTGCTCGCGTTTATGGCGGCTGTGAACCACGCAGTTACCCTGCAGCACGATCTGCAGCACGACAATTTGCAAAAAAAACTCTCGCCCAGTGAGCGACAGACCGTTGATGACATGGCACAGTTACTAACAGACCGTTTGAATCAGTCACCTGAATGGGTAGAACAGTTAGCGACGATAAAACGCATCCAAATGGCAAATTCATTTGCCCTTGATAATTGTGAAGCCTGCCTGCCAAACCTCATGGTCGATTTAAACACATTATTATCTACCCAAATTGCGCCACCGTTGCTGCGTCAAAGTGCTCTCTCAACGCAGAATGCTGCAAGCAAGGCATACTCAGAGATGTTGCTGCAGCTCAGCCCGGCCCCAAGTCAGGAGCCTAATCGATGAGTCATTGGTTTTTATCTGGCTTCAATATTGTAATAGTCGCCATTGTACTTATTAGCCTTTTATTTACCTGTGCGCTTGCCTTAAAGAGACTCAAGCAAAACTCAGCCTTGCGCCGGATATCGGTCGTCGTTCTTAATATTGTGGCTTGTTTTTCGCTGCTAGCTTTAGTGCTTGGCGTTTCATATCAAACGAAGGAACCCCTGCATATTGCTTTGCTCACGCAAAATGCCGACGAGCAAGCAATAGAAGCACTGCAGCTTGAGGATGAATCTTTACATTGGGTATTATTAAACACTCAAGAAGATAAATGGATAAAGACGCTACTTTCCGCTCAAGGAGAAAATACATACATTGAAGATATTGCGCAATTGCCCTTGTATTACCCTGATATATCCCATTTGACAATCTTGGGAGACGGCTTGTCGAGTAACGAGTGGGCGCTATTGAATGCTCAATACGCAGGTATTGAAGAAAGCAGCAGGCCTGTTATACAAACAGCGGCATATTCCCCTACGCTAGGTTTAGTCGACATGCGATGGCCTGCTCAGCTTGTAGTCGCAGAATCTGGTCAAATAAGCGGTCGTGTTCAAGGCTATATTGCATCGCCCAGTACACTATACAAATTAAGCTTAAAAGACCCATTCGATCAAGAAATTGAGTCTGTGTTGTTATCTGACAATGAAGCCTTTTCATTCGATATTAGCGCCGACGTATTAGGACAATGGAAATATTCACTAACGCTAACGGAGCGAAGTAAGCCAAGCGTAAAGATTGAAGAACAAGTGGCGATTCAAATTATAAATGCAGCCCCCGTTAAAATAATGATTAAGCAATCAGCGCCCTCATTTGAAAGTAAACACTTACAAATATTAGTCAGTGAAACGGGAGGAAAAGTACTTACACTGACTAAAATAAGTAAAAATAAAGATATCAGACAGGAGATTAATCTTAGCGAGGCAGACAAGATCTTAGTCAATGATGCGTTTTCTGAACAGGCTCTCGGTTTCTTTGATTTCCTCATAATAGATCAGTTGGCCTTGAGTGAATTAAGTGCAGCGCAAAATGTAGCGCTCGAGTCAGCAATTAAAAAAGGCTTAGGGGTATTGGTGCAGGCTCAAACACAGCAAATACCGAAATGGCAGAGCGAGAAGAAAAATTGGCTACGCGACATTGTGCTAACAACAAACAACGATGAAACGCAGCCTGCCGAATATTTAAGATGGGACCAACAGCAGTTAGACGTGCCGCTGAGCAGCATTAATGCCAACATACTCGCACCTAATGCTAAACAAGTGGTGTCGACTCAAAATGATAGGGCCTTAGTGCTCACTCAAGAATACGGTCAAGGGAAGGTAGCGGTTTCTTTAATCAACACTTCTTACACATTAAAAACTCAGGGCAACGCTGACTTACACAGCCAGTACTGGCAATGGTTATTTAGCCAAATCAGTCGCACGAAAAGTAACTTACAGTGGAAAGAAAATATAATTACGTCACCTATCGTAGCGCGCGAAACTCAGCGAGCATGCGTGCTAAACGCAGCGCAAAACACCCAATTCAATTTGACCCAAGCTTTGGCATCTGGCCCTATCGCAGCCAATGAGCAGCTGCTTGACGTAAATTCTCTTTGCGTGAGATATTCACCTCAAGCAGCAGGTTGGTACAATTTGACAGCTACGAATGGTGAAACTGACTCAGCATCCATTGCCTATTTCGCTTATGAGCAAACACAATGGCGAACATGGCAGCAATCGATTCGCTATCGCATCACGCAAGAGAATAAACAGCACTACAGCATAAAGACTACAGTGCCTCCTACTCGGACATTATTGATTCAAGCTCTATGGTTTTGGGCAATGCTATTGGCGGCGTTCAGCATGCTATGGGTTGAGCGAAAACAGTTTTTTGGATAAAAGTGAAGCATTTATAAGCAAAAACTTTGACCAAGAAACAAACTCCCCCCTCGGCAACGTTTAAGCTTTAACAATAATCCTAGGGTCGTAAACTTGATTGGGGCAACTCTCTACGATGACGTCGTAATCATAATTGCCGTCTCCAGCCTCAATTTTACATTGAATTTTTTTATTGTTGCCTGATTTGAATTTACAATTGTCCTTGAAGGGAGAAGTACCTTTAAATTTCAATTCAAATCGGGTGTCAGCACTGATCATCCAGCTGACAAATTTTTGGTCGCGCATACAGACACAGTCTTTACCATTTTTTCCGCAATTACCTGCAAACTCACTGCCTTCGCAGTTATCTACCGGCGAAATTAAATTAACGGATGAAGCGCAGCCCGAAGCATTTACTTCTATCATTAATTCTTGATTGTTTTTCTTTATATCCCCAGCATTTGCAACGCCCACTGCAAGCAGGCTAATGAACACAAAGGCGACTACACTTATTAATTTTGTAACACGTTGAATAGACATAATAATTCCTTTTTGTAATGTAACGTAAATAAACAACTATTTTTTGTTTTATCTTTTTCGTAACTATATTTTGTTACTTAAATTTGTAATTTACATCGCTATTATTTATTAGCTATTACTACCTTTCATTTAACGCATTTCTAATATTTGCTTATGATAACGACCAAACTGATGGTCACTAAGCAATAGTCTCGCTGAATACCCAGACGATAAGGTTTTTTGCAAAAAAGTGATGACTTGCTTTGTTGTTCCGCAATTTCCCGCTACCAAAGCTAAATCATAGAATGTATATGGGTCATCAAGTCCAGCTTTCTCTATTACAGATAGGGCGCTGTTAGCTTGCTCACACATGCCTAACTCGGACCGATATCTCGCAATGCTCGCTTTGATAGTAATGTCATTCGGGTTGATTTGTTCATTTTCTTTGGCTAGTTCGAGAGCCTCCTGATAATACGCTTTTGCAGTGTTGTTTAAATTCCCGGCATACTTAAATGCATCAGCTAAATTACCTTTTACTATGAAATCAGCAGGATTAAGCTCAATCGCCTCTTGATACATTTCTATAGCTTCATCAAATCGTTTAGCTAAAAATAACGACGTCCCTAGGTTGCTGTAAACGTTTGAACTTGGCCTGATTTTTATCGCTTTGCGCCAGCTGTCTGTAGCTTTGTCAAACTCAGTGTCCAAATAGTAAGCCGCACCTAGATTATTAAATGCTGCCTCACTGTTTGGTTGCAAGACGCTTTGCTTGTAGAACTGCAGACTAGCATCAAAATATTGACCTGAACTAAAAAGATAGACCCCGTATTCAGCATATGCTCGCCAGTAACCAGGCTCAGCATTAATTGCCTGTATAAAAAGCTGTTCGGCTGCGGCTGGTTTATCGAGCTTTGCCAACGTTTTTGCAAGACCCATTAAGCCCAAACTATTATTCGGTTGAAGCTGCAGCCCTTTACCAAAAGATTGCTCTGCAAAGTCATACTCACCAGAGCTGAAATAAAGAGAACCGAGGGTAAAATAAGAATCAGGCCCACTGCCCTTGTTATCGATGCTCTGTTGGCAGCTCTGCTTTGCTAATTCAAATATTCTGATAATTTTAACTAACGAGTAATACTCTAAATAAGTTTGACATAAACCCACTCGTGCAAGCGCAAATTGGCTATCCCTTTTAATGGCTTTCAAGAATAGATCTTCCACCTCTTTTAACTGATCCTCGCTGTAAGCATCTTTTAAAAGCGCTTTAGCTCGCACGTAGAAATC
This sequence comes from Glaciecola nitratireducens FR1064, assembly GCF_000226565.1. Taxonomy (NCBI): domain Bacteria; kingdom Pseudomonadati; phylum Pseudomonadota; class Gammaproteobacteria; order Alteromonadales; family Alteromonadaceae; genus Brumicola; species Brumicola nitratireducens. The sequence goes on from NC_016041.1 coordinate 3,343,803, forward strand.
ATAAGCAGCGATATCGTTTGTGGGTCTAAATTGCATAATAGACTTTTCGCTTTGCGGAATTAAAAAAGTCAGTGCGTTGTAAACTTGCTGAGAAATGCCGTCTATTAAATGAAGTTTATCTGCAAGTGAATTTGTATGATTAGCTGACCAAATCTGAAGGCCACTCTCGCTATCGATCAGGCTAGTCGTAATTTTTACATTATCCTCTTGTTGATGAATAACTCCCTCGAGAACATACTTAGCGCCAGTCCAATCTCTGATATTTTGGAGCGATGTACTCTCTGGCAAAGACGATAGTACCCTTTCGGAAACTACCTTAATATTCACTGATTGTGATAAGAACGCTAACAGCTCAGACTGGATAACAGCATCAAGGTTTTCAGACGACTCATTCCCCAGATATTTAAATAGCATGACCGCAACCGCATTATTTAAAAACTGGGCCTTTATTCTTGGGTTTGCCACTGTTTTAATAGGTTCAGCCGTTGCTGCTTCTATTGCCTGCTTGCTTAAAAATGCGCTAAATGCAACGCAACATACCAAGAGTATCGAAATAAACGCCAAGTCTCGGTACGCATAAATTGATACTTCTTTGTTACTAATTTGACTGTTATTTTTCCGCAAAAAATACTTTCGCAGCTTATATTCAGCCCACCAGTTATAGGCCAGAACTAAAGGAAGCCCAATGATTAAAATGACGAGTGCTACCTTGTCTAACCATTTAGCGACGTCAATAACGGGAATGGTTACCGCAATCACCTGCATTAATACCCAAGACATAACGATATATGTGCCTGCGACCTTCAACATGCGGCTCTTGCGCCAGTAGTCGATACCGCCGAAAATACGCCCTGACTTACCTCGTGTTTGCTTTGGGTCAGCATCTAAATACGCGGCGGTGCGAAGAGCCTCAGTTGACAATATATTTTCATTCAGTGGCTGTGCATGCACCAACAAGCGATAACCTCTTCGCGGAAGCGTTTGAATATATGCAGGGCATTGAGTGTGGTCGTCAAGTAGGTGTCTCAATTCGGTAATAACCGAACTTAAACTAGAGTTAGATGTGCACTCTTCCCCCCATACATATCCTAAAATAGCTTTGCGACTCAGCACATGACCAGAGCAGCAGCTCAGGATAAACAGCACTTCCATAGCCTTAGGACTGGCATGGTGATGTTCTTGGTTTCTAACAACAACACCTTTATTCGGAAAGACCATAATTTCATCCAACATAAAGCCGTCTCTGAGCGACGGTTCTATTTTTATATCAGAAAAACTATCAATAAATGACAGAGGGTTATCGGTCATACTTTACTCATATTTAGTCTATTTTTTAAGCAGTACTAATTTAGAATAGACCCTCTGCGTGATCTATGCAACAAGTTGGAATTATTAACTAATTTTGAAACTGTTGATTCACTTCTTGAATAGCTTGCTATAAATAAAGCGCAAGATTTTGCTAAACCAGCTTCGTCCCAAATTTCTTTCAATTGGCTTACGTCCAAACGATAACAGTAGTGTTCTTAAAGGATGGTTTTTAACACGAGTTTTAACACGCACTTGATTTAACAAAAATAGCCCCAAACTCTTATAGTCGAACACCGAGCATGCGTTTGTTTTTGTGTGGCTTTAAACAAGGTGGGCATCCACAATCGCGATGAAACTAACAGACTAAAATAAAAGGACGAGCAAATGATTGCAGATCAAAAAGTAGTATCGTTAAACTTCACGGTAAAAGATTCAGAAGAGCAGATTATTGATAGCTCAGAAGGTGGTGCACCCTTGGTTTACCTACATGGACAAAAGAACATTATTCCCGGTTTAGAAGCCGCTCTCGAGGGCAAAGCAATTGGCGATGAATTTGATGTTACCATTGAGCCAGCAGAAGGCTACGGTGATTACAACGAAGAAATTTTACAAGTAATGCCCAAGGAGGCATTTCAGGGTGTTGAAACAATTGAACCTGGCATGGTATTTACCGCACAAACACAGAAGGGCCCAGTACAATTGGCAGTTACAAAAATTGAGGGTGAAGAGGTGACGGTTGATCCAAACCATCCTTTAGCAGGAAAGACTTTGAACTTTACCGGCTCAGTAATCGAAGTGCGAGATGCAACAGAGGAAGAGCTAGCTCATGGTCATGTGCATGGCGAGGGTGGTCATCAGCACTAGGCGATAAAAAAGCCTAGAGTTGTTCTCTTGTAAAACATAAATGGCGGGTTGGTTGCATGTTGGCAACCAACCCGCGCTTCGCCAATCTTATGGACAAGCGGTACCAAAAGTATGAGGACCATCTGTAAAAGCACATCCAAATTCTGGATCTGCGACGGCTGCAGGGTCTAGAAAATCATCCCCTTGAGGTTTATCACCTAACTCTACCCACTGCACCAAGTCAATAAAAGCCCTTGAAAACTCTGCAGGGGTAAAATCACAGTGTAAAACACCGCGCACTGCTCTTTGCACGAGTAAGTTACTTTTTCCCTTTGCGCGAACGTTTTCAGCATAGACAACTTCATTGAGTACAGGGACAAAAAGGTCACCAAGATTATGTAGGGTCAACACAGGGATGTTGATATCGCCAGAAATTCGCGGTACCTGAGCAAGACCATTAGACCTGCGGGTTTGCGGGGCTGCAGCTACGCGCGCTATATTGTCATTCAAATCTTGCTCAGCTGCAGTGAGGCTTGGGTCATTGTCGAATTGATAGATAGTATTAATATTCTGGGTAGCAGCACCTGGGGCACGCGGTAAACTACCGTCGCCAAGCCCAAGCTCAAACAAGAAGTTACCACCACCTGTTGCGCTTGGAATGCTGTTCCAGAACGCAAACGCCTCATCAAAGTTAGGCCGCTCACCGCCTGAACGCTGCTCTACCAAGTCTTTGTGTTGTTGACCTTGTGCATTAAGAATGAATGGCCATGAACCAGGAACAGCCCCTAGCCCCGCTTTTATTGCTGGGACTGTTACACCTATATATTCTGCATCTACTACTGGGAACCCCGAATTACCGGTGCCAAGTTGCTGCGCAGCGAGATTAAAATCAAGAAAATAATCAAATAAGGCATAATCCCCAATAGCGCCACATACTGGCAATGCGCCATCAAAGGTATTTGGATACTGTTCAATTGCCACTGCGGTGATATGTCCACCCATTGACGCGCCTGTCATATAAACTTTATTAGGCTTTGAAACTATACCGTTAAAGCGTTTGAGCAATGCATGCGTACTTTGCACACCGCTGGTTATGTCATAGTCGTTTCGATCATAGCTTGACGCGGCCCAAGCATAGCCTTGGGAAATAAGGAGATCGCGCAGCGGATGATTGTCTACGGTAAGTTCTAAGCCGGTTCCTCGAAAGCCGTGAGCCCACATAACCAAATCACCATTCCAATTATCAGGAACTTCAATACGATAGCCGGCACGAGCGTGTACCCCCCAATAGGCGGTTGCATTCGACTTCGCTTCGAAGGGAAGCTCAGCTTCATCGACAAAATATTTAGGTGGTGGTGCGGCACTGGCTACTGAGGTACCGAACATGAAAATCAAAGTCAGCATCATGGCGCTGACTACTGGTTTCTTTGTTGTTTGTTTTAGAGCTTTGAAGCATGCTTCAACTAAAGCAGATGGGTGTACTTTTTTATTCACTTTTTATCGTCCTTTGAGTTTTTTGTACCCATTGACTATAGACACTAAAAATTAATTTGCGAATTAAATTTACAATAAATGCAATTAATTAACATCTTGAAAACATTAGAATGGAATTAAACGAACTGCAGGAGATCACATAATTAAAATAAAATAAAAAATAAAAATGATTTATTGGGAATAAATCTCTCTGCTTATCCGTTAGTTGATTAGAAAGTCATGTAAGCCGAGTAAAGCGAGCTGTGAAATTACCCTGTGAAGTATTTCATCTTTCCACTTTCTTTATAAGGTGAGTCGTTGTTTTTACAACACTAGTTATTAATAAGGAACAGACAATGGAAATTCAAAAGAAACATATATTTGGCACGATGGTTGTTACCTCAATGCTATATGCTTGCGGTGGCGGTTCAGATACTGCTGTTGACCCAATTGCACCAATCAGCGCAAATGGTGCTCTTCAGTTATCAATCAAGGGCTTGCCTTCGGGAGCCGACTCTACCGTACTGGTAACGGGTCCAGAAGGATACACCAGTGACGTAAACGGTGATGCTACTTTATCTGACTTACTGCCTGGCACTTATACGGTGACCGCAGATCCCGTTGTGGCACAAAATGCCGAGTTCGATGTTATTCCCGCCAGTATTTCATTTACTGTCACTGCGAATAATACGACGGTCCAAGAACTCATCTATATGACTGATATTCAAAGTAAAGGCGTTATTACCAATTTTGGTAGTGTTTATGTGAACGGCGTACGCTTTTCGACCGATGATACAACCATCTCGACTGATGATAATGATGATGCCAGTGAAGACGACTTGGACGTAGGCATGAACGTCACTGTAAAAGGCCGTAAAACGGCAGACGGTTCTATTAGTACCGCTAGTCATATTGATTATAATGTGCATGCCGAAGGGCCGATAGAGTCGATTTCCTTGAGTGATAATCAGATAGTCGTGCTTGGTCAGGTTTATCAAGTAGATTCGCGCACCGTTTTTGAAGATAAGCTATTTAGTGAATTAAAAGTAGCCGATGTAGTTGAAATTAGTGCCATAAAAAGCGCTGATGAGACATGGTTAGCCACACATATTGAGACCTCCGATGCAGCAGATACGTATAAGTTGATTGGCGAAATCGCTAACCTTGACGAAAGCGGCCAAACCTTCAATGTCGGCAGCGTGTCGGTTGATTTTTCCCAAGCAGTTATTGAAGGCACCCTCGCCAATGGCGCTTTAGTCAAGATATCCTCAGCACAAGGCTTAGTAGATGGGGTCATCGTTGCTGATGAAGTTGAGCTTAAGGACGACAATAGCAATTCCGACAAATTAGCGTTGGATGGGATTATTAGCAGCCTATCAGAGACTCAATTCGTAATCGCTGGAAAAACAGTGCAGTGGGATGAGAATACCCAATTTAGAGCTGGTAATAGCGATGATCTGAATGTTGGTATTAGGGTTAAAATAGAAGGGACAGAGCTGGACGGAAATCTAGTCGCCAGCGTTATTCGTTTCGATAAGCAAGGCGAGATAGAAGTTAAAGGGGTGATACAAGCGATTGACCTTGAGAGCAATACCCTCACCGTGTTGGACACAGTATTCTTAGTGGATGAATATAGCCAATTAAAAGATGACTCAGACTTGGACATCAGACGTTTTCGCTTAGACCTTCTTAGTATTGGAGACTTAGTTGAAATAGAGGCTTTTTCAAACGGTGATAACCTTATCGTTAAAACCTTAGAACGTGAAGAAACCGATGCATCACGAAATAACGACGATGCTGAGGCCGAAATTAAAGGCCAAGTGATAGCAATTGATGGGCAAACCATTGAACTGCAGGGCGCAATAGTGACAACTGGTCAGTTTACTGAATATGAATTGGGTGATTCAGATGTTTCTGCAGACGTGTTCTTTGCGCAGTTGCTTGCGGGTGATTGGATAGAAGTGGAAGGTATTAAACAAGCAGACGGCAGCATCTTAGCTACCGACATTGAAACAAGTCGTGCAAATGGTGACAATGGTGATGATGAGTCTGGCGGTGTCGAGTTTTCTGGGCTTATTTCAAGTTTCGACTCGGTTGAATCCTTTACGGTTAACGGTCGCTTAATTACGACTGATGAACGCACTGTTTTTAAAGGCACTGCCTTTACAACCATTGCTGAAGGCGTAAGAGTTGAAGTTTATGGGCGTGAAGCGGACAATGGCGATATCCTTGCCACTCGCATCAAAATGGAAGACAACGATCACAGTGATGATTACTCCGTTGAAATCGAAGGAGCACTTGAAGCTGACGCTGAAAATGGTCGATTAATCATTAATCAACAAACCGTGTTTTTCGATGTTTCTACCCAAATTTCAGATGGCAGCGAAGCGGACTTACTTCAAGGCACCTATGTTGAGATAAAAGCGAGCGTAGATGAAAACGGTACCCTATTTGCACTTAAAATTGAGATTGAAGATGGCGATGAGCAAAATAGTGCAGATGTTGAAGGGACCATTTCTGAATTACTCGACAATGGAGAAATCGTGGTTGAAGGCATTACCATTGTGCTAAATGAAATGACTGAATTTGAAAATGGCAACATTAGTCGTATTGAAGTTGGCGCCTATGTTGAGGTTGAAGGGCAGTTTAATGAGCAACAAAAGCTAGTCGCCAGAAAGATAGAGTTTTCTGATTCAGATGAATCTGAAATAGAAGGACGTATTAGCGCAGTACTCAGTGAGACTCAGTTTACTCTCGGAGACATTGTCATAGAGCATAATCAATACACTGCTTTCGAATATGGCTCTGCATCAGATATTTCGGTCGGCGTTGAAGTGGAGGTAGACGGTTTTGTCAATGATGAGGGTATTTTCATCGCTGAAAAAATCGAATTCCAAGAGGATTAAAGTAAACCTTGCTATAGCCCTAGCCGATAGTATTATCGTCCTAGGGCTTTTTGTTTATTGAAAAGCAGAGCTATTACGCTAATAAAAGGAATAAATGTGGACCCCAGATTTTCCAAATTCAGCATTGGCTTTTTATGCGCGCTAATGCTCATCAGTGATGCTAGCAAGTACCTGCACAGCAAAGAGAAAAGTGATTTTTCCTTTGGCGCTGAACTTGAGGCATCTGTTGGAAATGAGAGCAACGTGGTTGTCGAGGAAATAGATTTAAGCACAACCAGAGGTGATAGCTTTTTTGTTGTAAAAGCAAAAGGGGATATTGAATATGCTTTTAGTTCACAACACAGTGTCTCAGCGGGTATTTCCTATACCGATAAAAATTACTTTGAAGCTGATAGATTTAGCCTTCAAACCACCCTATCCTCAGCGGGCTATAAATTTAAGCATGCTGATTACACCTTAAGTTTTGATTACCGAAACGCCAGTGCGGACCTTGGTGGCAACGACTTTCTAACGCTTACTCATGTATCTCCCGCAATTTCATTTTTTCTTGATAAGAAAAATTTCTTACGCTTGGCTTATACCAATATAGATAAAGAGCTTATTAATAATCCGACTCGCGATGCGCAAAGTGATGAAATTGGTGTTGATTACTATTATTTTTGGAATGGATTGAGCGATTATTTTATTAGTTCCGTGAAGCTTAGGCAGGAAGACGCTATCGACCCTGTGTTTAATTTCAGCAGTTATCAGCTTCGCTTGGCATATAAGAAACGCTACTCAGTGAGTACTTATAAGCTTAGATTAACCGTCGAAGGAAAGTACCGAGAGCGAGATTTTAACGATCGTTTGAACCCCAGAATTAACGCATTTCGCGCCGATGACAGGGCTACATTCAGCCTAAGTAACGAAGCTGAAATCATTGACGACTTGTTTTGGCACGTGGCGCTTTCCTATGTCAACAATGACTCAAATTTAGCTTCTGCTAGCTATAGTGAAACATCAGTGGCAAGCGGCATTTCATACCAATTCTAGAAAACCGGCACTTACCTTAGGTCTAAACAATGCTTAGCTGGCGTTAGCTAGTGCTGAGAAGAATACTGGCCTTTCTGCGTCAGAGCACCAAAACCATATACAATATCTTTTCCTGGGTCGCCAAGGTCGATAGTGAGGCTCATAAGCTCTTCAGTAAGCATTTTCTGAGAACTCTGGCTAACAGGAGCATCAGTTAATAAACTCAGCACCTGAGCCGTCACAAAGGGTGTTGCAAAGGAAGTGCCAGTAACACTAGCATATCCAGATTGATTATCTGCTGCGAGAATATTAACGCCATAAGAAGCAATATCGACTTGAGGCCCCCTGACGGCTCGACGATACACACGGTTATTTTCTGAAATAGCGGTGACCCCAATAACACATTCATCCGCTGCAGGAAATAACGGTTCGGAGTGCGGACCATTGTTGCCAACCGCCGCCACAATAATAATGCCTTGTTGGCAATACTCTTCAATAGCTGCCGATAGCACCATGTTAGCTGGACCTGCTAAACTCATGTTAATTACTTTGACGTCTTGAGAAACCAACCAATCTAGGGAGTTGAGTAAACTTTCTGTAGTCGTTATATCGCCGCTGTCGTCATCATGAAAAAACACCGAAGCAGCATAGACGTCTACATTACTCAACAATCCCATGAAGTCGTCACTTTGCCCGGCCAAAATACTGACCACAGAATTACCATGAGAACTCGATGATATCGGTGCCTTTTCTGAAAAATCTTTACTGGTGATATTGAGCCTGCGCAATGAGGGATGACTTGTGTGGATCTGCGTATCGACGATACCAACTTTCTGTCGTGTTGTTGGTGGCGTAATGGATAGTAAGTTTCTGGGTATCTGCGCTTTGTTTTCTGACTGTGCGGACAATGCAGAGAGTGAATAGATATGATTAAGGTCGACAGCTCTTTCAGAGCTATTTAAGTTCTTCAACAAAGCTATGCCGGCGGAATCTAATTTAAAGCTTCGCGGGGCTTCTACGCGCACTAAATCTTTATTTAAGCTAGGTAAAAAACGACTGCTGATGATGCTATAACCATTCGCTTGCAGAAAGTCACTCTCGTTCGGCTCACTCAGTATTAGCCAATTATCGCTAAAGACTTTCTCATTGTTGTCATCTGCAGAGCCTTGTATGACATTTTCTAATTGCAAACTTGCCCGTTGCTCGATGATTTCATAGTAGCTATCGTCAACACTGAATGAACTGAGTTTTTCGACACTATCGGCATCAAGATCGCTCTCTGTTTTATCTTCTATGTCATCTTCTGCATCGTCTTTAGAATCATCTTCAACCTTATCCTCAATTTCCTCTTCAGCGTCGTCTTCAATATCACCTCCAACGTGATCGTCGATTTTGTCTTCGGTGTCATCTTCTACATCGTCTTCAACGTCATCTTCTACACCGCCCTCGACATCATCTTCTACATCGCCCTCGACATCATCTTCTACATCGCCTTCAACGTCGTCTTCTACATCGTCCTCAACATCATCTTCTACATCGTCCTCGACATCATCTTCTACATCGTCCTCGACATCGTCCTCGACATCGTCTTCTACATCGTCCTCGACGTCATCTTCTACATCGTCCTCAACGTCATCTTCTACATCGTCCTCGACGTCATCTTCTACATCGTCCTCAACGTCATCTTCTACATCGTCCTCGACGTCATCTTCTACATCGTCCTCAACGTCGTCTTCTGTAGCATTAAAATTAGTGCGTTGTGATAAATACAGGCTACCATAGGGGCCGCTTTTATTAATAAACTCAGCGAAATACCGAGTTACAAGGTCAAAGGCGGCTTCACTAACTGTCGTGTTTGCTTCGTCAGGTTCGGATAGCACGTTACGATGCTCTAGGCTCAAGGCAGCAGGAGATAACAACAAGGTACTTATTGTTAATGCCATTCGCTGATATGATTTGTTCTTTAAAACCATGTGTATTTTTTATCCGATTATTACGATAGATAATGTATTTTTTTATTTATCGTTATTTTGAAATAAAACACAATGTCAAACGTTAGTAAAGTAGATTCGAGAAATGGATAATATGGATACCAGAGCTTTGAAGTCGATGATCTTGGCGAACCTGCAGGATCTGCGTCGATTTGCTTATTCACTGACAAGTGACGTCAATGATGCGGATGACTTAACTCAGATCGTTGTCGAACGCTTGCTAACTCGCCCGATTCCAGAAAACGTCATTCCATTATCTTGGATGTTTCGAATATGCAAAAACGCGTGGATTGATGAAATAAGGTCAAGAAAGGTGAGAGCGACAGACGATGCGGTTGACATATCGCAGATAGCATCCTCTAACACTAATGATAATCAGCTTGAGGAAGCATCACAAAAGCAGCGTTTACAAATTGCTATCGATGAGCTGCCAGAGCCTTACAGGATGGTTATTAGCTTGATCATTATGTCGGGCTTGTCATATGCAGAGACATCTCAGACCCTCGACTTGCCTATTGGTACAGTCATGAGTCGCATTTCGAGAGCACGAAAAAAATTAGCAGAAAAGCTAAGTGCAACAGATTAGGAGCAGCAATGAAGAAATCAGATAGCGAGATAATATCAGCGTTTCTTGATAATGAATTAAGTGAACCAGAAGTAGCTATTTTTAAAAAACGACTGCAAGAAGATGCACTTTTTGCAAACGAGTTTGCAAAATACAGTGAAAATGATCTTGCACTAAAGCAGCATGTGTCTTTGATTGACGATGTACCGGTGCCTGACTCTATTATGAATTTATTGAGAGATGCGGAACAAAACACACCAGCTAGTAATTCAAATATTGTGCAATTAGCTAGCTGGAGGGATCCAAAGTGGTTGTCATTAGCAGCGTCATTCTTAATTGTTACCTTGTTTGCACCGGTAGTTTGGTATTCCAGCAATCAAGATAGTCCAAGTTTGGCCAACATACTTAGTAGCGAAGTGTCGGGTCAAACCATTGCATTAGATAGCAATACGCAAGTGGTTCTAGTAATGAGTTTTCAAGACAGACAGGGGAATTTTTGCAGGGAATACAGACTGTCGAAATCAACACGCAACGAACAAGCGGTAGCCTGTAATATTAATGGTAAATGGGAAACTCAAGTTAGCGACAGTATTCAAGTTGCATCCAGTCAGACGTATCAAACAGCCTCAAGCGCGAGCTCAGAAAAAATTGAACGCTGGTTGGATGAAAATATGGACGACATTCCCTTTAGCACCCAAATGGAGCGCAAGAACTTAGCAAAATAATAAAATGGCACCTTGAGAATATTCTTTATTTCCTGCTTAGCATGATTCTGCAGGTGCCAATGAAGGACGAATAAACTATTAGCGAGCTTAACAGCACTAAGAGGCTGAGCGGTCAATCATCATTTGCATCATGCCTTCCATCATTTTCATTCGTTTTTCCATCATATTATGGTGAGCTTCCATATCTGAGCACATACCATCTTTCATGCCTTTCATACCCTCCATACCTTTCATTCCCTTCATATCTTTCATACCCTCCATATCCATCATGCCTTTTGACTCGCTTTTAGAGGAGTGAGTATTTGCAGAGCTATTCATCATGGATTTGTGATTTTCGCCTGACATCCCAGTCATCATAGACATGCTAGCTTGCATTACTTTCATATGTTCAGCCATAAGTGCAGTGCGTGCATCTGCTGTTTTCGCATTCATCATTTTTTCGTGCATTTCATGCATCTTTTTTAATTGTTTTTCCAAATCGTCTGCCGATCCATGCTCTGCAGATTCATCTAATGTTGACTCACCTTGATTGAGTCTCTGAGCATCATATTGATAGGTTGGGCTCAAGCTTGAAGTCGCAATAGCAGATGAAGCGAAAGATAAGCAAATACTTGTGGCAATTAAAGAGCGAGTAATATTCATGATAAATTCCTCTGATTAAAAATTATAAAATTACGAATCGAATAGTTTCGTCAGCTTAATAATCGGCGTTTATCTAAACACAATGGTAAAACAGGCAAAAGAAGGGTAAAAAGGAGCCCTATAATATTAAGTTTAAGTTGCTTCAAAGCATTTTGTTAACGTCAACTGATGGCATATTGTTAGCATCTTGAAACAAGATGTTCTGTACGTTAAACAACATAAGGTAAAAATTAACCTCTACCTTTCCAAAGCAATAGTTTCAGCGTACAATTGTAAGCTGAAATTAATTTAAACGCATATAAGCAGCTATCGTGAAACAAACAGCAAGTCCAAAAACACATGAATATAGTCAATTGGAAGAGCGTTTAAACGCCTTAACTCACTTCCTCGGTTTTGCATTAGCGATTCTCGGCCTTAGTGCGCTTTTGATGAAAAGCAATGGCGCAGTTGAGGTAATATCTTCGATTATATTTGGTAGCTCAATGGTACTTCTCTTCGGCGCATCGACCTTGTATCACTGGGTTAGTAACCCCGCGTTAAAGCCCATTTTGAAACGCATTGATCATATTGCTATCTATCTGCTTATTGCTGGCACTTATTCACCCTTCTTAGTGGTTGCTATTGACGGTTGGGTTTCTACCGTTAGCATCATTACAATATGGATAGTTGCGCTATTTGGCGTTGGTTTTAAAGCCATTTTTAAAGATAAATATCCAAGGCTAGCGGTAACGACATATGCAGTAATGGGATGGCTAGCTCTGCTAATTATTGTACCCATTTATAATGCTGTGCCGCTCACCGGCTTCATCTTTTTATTCCTAGGCGGGGTTGCTTATAGCCTAGGTATTCCGTTTTACATGGCGAAACATAAGCATTACACCCATGCAATTTGGCATTTATTCGTGTTAATGGGCGCCGCTTGCCACTTCTACGCAATTTACGCTTTTGTGATTGGGCAGCCAACAAACGTCTAGCCTACTGTTGCTGCATCCGCTTTTTAGTAGTCGCTGTGGCAGGAGAATTAGCGGGGTCGTCAGGCCAAAAGTGTCTAGGATAACGACCTTTCATTTCTTTCTGTATTTGCTTATAACTTCCTTGCCAAAACCCGATTAGATCGTCCGTTGTTTGCAACGGTCGCTGCGCAGGTGACAGCAACTCACAGGTAATTGGTAGTTTTCCATTTAACAATGTAGGGTGCTCTTGCAAGCCATAAAGCTCCTGCATTCTGACTGACAACAACGCTTGCCCTTCATCGTTGTAATCAATTGTTGCTTTTCTATCGGTAGGAATTGCAATACTTTCAGGCAGAAGTGAATCAAGCTTTTTGAGTTGTTGATAATCCATTTGCTGACTCAATAACTGATAAAACGGCAGGTTTGAAAGTGCCTGCCATGAATTCTTATCAGTTAAAAATGGTAGCAACCAATGTTCAGCATTTTTCAGCAGTGCCGATTCAGAAAAATCGGGGAGTTCCTCGTTCTGCACTGTCGTATTATTAACACGATTAAACAAACGGACCCTCTTAATCAATTGCTGTGAACGAGCATCAAAGGGCAGTGCCTGCATACCCTTTTTCTGAATTTGCTGTTTCCACACTGTGGCTAAAGCATCAGGAGATGGTTTAGGAAGGGCTTTTTTAGAGTAAGGAATGCGGCCAAAGTAGTCTGATTCAGAGGCTGTTATGCGTTGCTTTTCCTCATCCCATTGGACTAATTCATTTCGTGTAAACAATTCAGGAAAGTAAGTTTTCAGGTGTTCAAACTGTATTGGTTCAGCATATCGAATAAGCGCGCTATCTGATTGTTTATCTGTCAGCTGCATATTTGCAACCACAAGCCAACGACCATTGTTTTGTGTCCTCGATTGCTGCCCTAGATGACGTAAAAGTTCATCTTCAGCATGAAGAACCGCACCACTACCATTAGCTAAACTAAAACGCGCCTCTGAGCGATGCTTTGCGATCCAGTGCACAAAACCAAATGCGAGTAAAATGGAGACGTCTTGCAATGGCCAGTCAACCAGCGGGATATTCTGCTTATGGTGCCATTGCTTGATAAGCTGCCACAAACTGTGTTGTTTATTTTTGAGTAAAAATATCAAGCGCGGCGTGACTTCAACGGTTTGTGCTTGAGGAAGTGGATCTTTGCTTTCAAGGAGCGCGGCTAGGGCGCAAGCCAAACTTTGATGCGCGTCGCTCAACTGCGCACTCTTTAGCAACATAATAGCAATATTCGCATTGCCGCCCAGAGCATGCACTTGGCGTCCAAAATCGCTGATTTTATTGCTTTGTTCCATGATCCCAAGACTGACTAACTTCTCCTCGCCCTGTGAAAGCTGCGCGGCAATAGGCTGGTCTATGAGCGCTAGTTCAGCCATTGGCGCGCCCCAAATAGCGGCCTCTAGTATTAAATCGGTAACGTCAGACTGCAATATTTCAGGTGTGGATTGTTGCGCTAGCCGACCATGTAATTCTTTCGACCATAAACGGTAACATGTTCCTGCCATTACGCGCCCCGCTCTCCCCGCGCGCTGAATTGCTGAAGCCTGTGAAATTTTTTGACTAGTTAACTGCGTAATACCTCGACGTAAATCAAATATTGCTTTTTTCTCAATGCCGCTATCAACCACCACTTCAATGCCTTCAATGGTTAAGCTTGTTTCGGCTATGTTGGTGGCTAAAACAATTTTTCGCTTGCCTTCTTTGTTTGGTATCAGCGCGTCTTGTTGCTGTTGTTTATTAAGGTCTGAAAAAAGCGGTAAGACAATACAATCATCAAGTTTTCGAGAGAGGATTTCTGCGGCTTTTCTAATTTCAAATGCACCGGGTAAAAAAACTAAAAAATCTCTGTCGTGTTTTGGAAACGTTTGGGTAACCAGCTCACATACCATATCAACAATCGACGAGCGTGAATTTGACGCTACGTATTGAATATCCACTGGATAGCTTCTTCCCTGTGATTCCAGCAACTTTGCATCAGGCATTATTTTAGCAATTGCTTGCGCGTTCAATGTGGCTGACATGACTAATATACGTAAGTCATCTCTTAGTGCTTGCTGCACTTCTAGGCTCAACGCCAGTGAAAAGTCGGCGTGTATACTGCGCTCATGAAACTCATCAAAGATAATCAACCCTACACCAGGCAGTTCAGGTGCTGCTTGCAACATCCGCGTGAGAACACCTTCAGTGACGATTTCTAAGCGAGTATCCACGCTCGTTTTATTTTCCCCTCGAATGCGGTAACCAACGGTTTTGCCGACTTTCTCGCCCAACTGTTCAGCCAAATAATGCGCAATATTGCGAGCTGCAATTCGACGTGGCTGCAGCATAATAATTTTACTGTTTTGAAAAGCGGGCTGTTGCAGCAAGAATAAGGGTAACGCCGTCGACTTTCCAGCACCCGGCGGCGCCACAACAATAGCGTTACCATTCTTAAGATGCAGGCTAAGTGCACTGAGTATTTCCTGTACGGGAAGCAAGTGAATGAGAGTTCCTAGTGGGTGCGAACACCTAATTTAAACGATGATGTCGATTGACGATTTAATGTCTAGCGATAATAGCAAAAACCGTCATTCGGTTCAGTAGCAATTAAACGTTCTACATTTATTATTATTAGCAATGAAACCACAGGCAAAGGAATGCCGAAGCATGAACCGTCGACAAAGTAGAAAGAAGATAAAATCCCTCTCAAAATCGAAGTTAAAAGGCACAACGCTGATAGAACTGATGGTCGTAATCGGTATTTTAGCAATAGTGGGAACGCTAGGAGTCCCCAGCTTCTTATCAATTATCACCAAAGCTAGAATTACATCCGAAACTAATCAGCTTAATAGCCTTATTCGCTTCACACGCTTCACTGCAATCGATCAGCAGCAGACGGCTGTATTGTGCCCTGCCGATAATTACAGCCAGTGCAGTGAAGACTGGAATGCACCTAAAATTGTTTTTATCGACAGCAACTACAACAATGAGCGAGAGCCACTGGAGCCGCTGCTGATGAGCATGCCGAAAAGCACTGCAAACAACCAAATTTATAGCCGCAATAAAACGATTAAATTTTATGAAAGTGGCGTTACTGCCAGCCCCGCGAGTTTACGTATCTGCCCCGCCTCTCAGGAGGCTAATTACGCGAGGCTGTTAACCGTAAGTTTGCAAGGAAAGATAAAGCTCAGTTCAGATAAAAACAATGACGGCATACACGAAAATAGTGCAGGCAAGCCGCTAACTTGTTTATAACAGTGATGCTTTTCTGTACGAGACCAGATAATAACTAAGGGCAATCTTTCGCGATTTGTGCAATCTTTTGCCCCGTATTTGGGTCCTCTATAAAATCAATTGTCCTTATACATCCATCTTTACTGCTGCCGCTGACAAAAGATGGAGCAGTAAGAATTGCGGTGTCTCCGGCGACATTCATTCCCAAACTGTTGATATAATCAATCATCGCTCCAAGATCTATCATATCTTCAGTAATTTCATCTACGTCGTCCATTGCAAAAGCCGCAGTTGGAATTCTAACTCCGTTTGCAAAAAATGCTCTTTTAGTTACTTTTACAACTGCTTTTGAGCCGCTGCTCCATGTTTTAAAGGTTATTTCAACTTCTATAAGAGTGCCGTCAGCCATTAATACGAGAGTAGATGCAATTTCAGACATACCTGCTTTGTTATCTATAAAATTTCTGAGTCTCTTACTAATAGCAAGCAGAGCATTGTTCCATTTCAAGACTACATTATCTCTTGTCTCTGTCAGTGATAGGATATCATTGAGTTTATCCTCTATAATAAATCCAGACTCTCCTGGAGCCTGAAGAGCTTGCGCAGCGCTTTGCAAAGAACTGTCTAACCAGAGAGTGAGTTCAGGCTCCTCTTGAATGAGTCTAAGTGTCTCTGCTATCCACATATTTTTTAAAGTTCGATATTCTTTGAGGTTCGATTCAACAATCTGATAACTAGTGGTTTTTGGTAATAAATTAACATCGACGATAGACGAGTTGATTCTCGAGGAGTTATTAGTGACATTTATATCTGCGTCTACCAGATTCAATTGTGCTGAATCAAATACCGTAAACTGATAATTACCCGGAGTCAGGCTATTTTGCATTGCATGCCCCTCGACTTTATAAACGATTTCCGTTTGGTTGCAATTCCTACAGTCGAGAATTATCTGCGAGTAACTGACTTTTGAAAAGAATAACGTCGAAATGAATGTTAGTGATATGGCGGTATGTAAATTAAAGAGTTTCATAATATGTCCATATACGACTAATTTTTAATTGTACTAAAAGGTTTTCATGGTTCAATTCGCAAGTCAAATTATACGCAAAAACCCATGCTCAAGCATGAGAATGCCAACTTTTAGGGGCGGTAAAGTCAAAAAAGCCGCTACTAAGAGCGGCCTTTTTGTTTGAGTTTCACCCGCAAAAGATTAATTGCTATTAAGTGTCTCAGTAATTACCGTATCGATTACATGAATCACGCCATTTGTGGTGTAGATGTCAGAAATGATGACGTTAGAACCTTGAATCTGTAAAGACACTTGCTCTTGCTTGGCTGTAGACCAAACTCCACCAGCGCCCTCACCAAGTGCGTCGCCTGCTTCGGCATCAGTAGCGTAGAAGTATAGAGGGCGACCCAAGTAGGTAGCTTGTACCGTATCATCGCCTCGCGTAATGGTACCCAGACCTGGAACAGAAGATACTTCACCATCAGCTACAAGCACTGGTGGCCAAGTGCTTGCGCATCCATCTACACAAGCACTGCTAGCTGTGCCTAAATCGCCGTCGAAGGTATACAAAGTGAAACCAGGGTTATCAGAGGCTGCACCACCGACTAGGCGTTGATTTGCTGCATCATAGGCAACTTCACTTGTTTCGCTGTCCATCGTAGCAGCAAAGTTAACAAGCGCAACGCTCACATCTTCCATAGCTACTGTATCTACGTTTGCGCCGTTTGCAGCATACGCATTTAATGAACCTATTTCAGCGCCAGATACAACGTGCTGCAATAAAACACCGCTCAGCGCATCTACGTCACCCAATAGGCCAGCGAGCACAGGCTCTGGAATTTTTGCAAATGCAGCATCAGTCGGCGCAAATACAGTAAATGTCGCCGTTTCATCATTCAATGTATCGACCAAATCGGCAGCAGTAAGGGCTGTCACTAAGGTTTCAAAGCGGTCATCAGCAAGAGCCACGTCGACAATAGTGCCAGTACGCTCATTTGCTGCTGGTATTGGCAATATTACTTGGTCAATTACGTGAATTACGCCATTGTCAGCCATTACGTCAGTAGCAGAAACCGCTGATTTGTTCACAAACAAGTTAGCGCCACTTAGTGATAATGCAACCTGAGCTTCGTTAGCTACCTCTACTAGATTATTGTCTGACTGTGCAGCCATTACTGCTGCATCTTGTAAAATAGCAGAGCCAGAGATAACGTGGTTTAGCAGTATATTAGAAAGCGTGTCAGTGTCTGCAAGAAGTGCAGCAATTGTTTCTTCGCCTAGCAATGCGAAAGCGTCATCAGATGGTGCAAAAACTGTAAAGTCAGTATCTGTATTAGCTAGCACGCTGTCTAAGCCAGTTGCTTCTAAAGCTGCGACTAAAGTTGTGAAGTTTCCGTTTTCTCTTGCAACATCAACAATGCTCTGTGGTGGAGTTGGGAGTTCAACGTCACCTACAACAACCATATCAAGAACGTGGATAATACCATTAGTGGTGTAGATGTCGGTCATCACTACGTTTGCACCACCGAAGGTCAGTGTGTCAGTTTCTGCGTTCAGCCCAACTGGGATCATGGCGCCTGAAGCAGTTGTTGCATTTTGGCCATTTAGACTAAATGCAGTGACTGCATCCACTTCACCTTCTACCACATGTTGTAACAAAACAGCGCTCAGCGCATCTGTGTCCGCGATAAGTGCTTCTAATGTTGCAGGATCGATCATTTCAAACGCTGCGTCAGTAGGTGCAAACACTGTGAAGCTTGCGTCTGGGTTTGCCAGAGTATCAACAAGACCCGCTGCCTGCACTGCCGCAACCAGCGTTTCGAAGTTACCATTAGCAATCGCTGTTTCAACGATATTGTCGGTTGGCTCACCGCGCGTTGTAGGAGGGGTTAGCACAGCATCGATCACATGGATAATACCGTTATCCGTCACTAAATCAGTTGTTGTAACTGTTGCTCCATTCACGAATAAGGTCGTGTCAATAAGAGATAAACCTACGCTCGCACCATTAACTGTCTGAACGGTGGTACCTGCAGCAGCTATCGCCGTTTCTGCATCTACCGCACCTTCAAGAACGTGATAGGTAAGAATGCTGCTCAACGTATCAGGATCAGCAAGTAATCCATTTATTGTCTCTTCGCCTAGTAATGCAAACGCTGCATCAGTTGGCGCGAATACTGTAAACGATGCATCTGCATCATCTAAGGTTACGTCTAAGCCCGTTGCTTGTAATGCTGCAACAAGCGTCGTGAAACCACCATTATCAACCGCCGCGTCAACTATTGTGACAGGCTCTGCCGGCGGCGGTGGTGGTGGTGGTGGATTTATTGCAATAGCTTCGTCGTCATTACACGCTTGCAAACCAAATATCGCAGTTGCGATTAACAATGCTGTATTTATTTTTTTCATAACCGTTCCTGGGTTGTTGTAGTCATAATCATCTACGCCACTGATTTTTTCCAAGATCAACGTCTTGATCTGTGAAATTATTTTTGTGACAAGAAATCACGAATTAAAACAAATATCTCATTGTTTTTTATGAAAAAAATCCAATAAAGTCATATGTTAAATTATTGTAATGAAAGTTTTTTAATGTAATATCCGTCTCAAAAGGACGTAAGAGATGACTATGCGAGCAGGGTAATTTCGTCTTTACCTAAGTTATTTAAAAGCTAACTTAGTATTTCAACATAAAGGTTTTAGTGAAGTGAATGAAATAGGCTTGCATAATCTTAAAGGCTTTCTTCGCATAATTTTTACGTCGCTTGTTATGCACCAGCTATTATTTTTTTTCATTCTCGATACTAAGCCCTTGTTTGAGAGCGCGCGGTTATGAGCGCTTGAACTTTTTCTCTATCACTTAAGACGAATAGTAATACGAGGTCTCCAGCTTCGGCATTATCCAGTATTTTTTTAGCGCCAGCTAAAGGGTCGCTAGCCAATATAATGTCATTTTTAGAAATACCGGTTTCAAGTAAATATTGTTTAACTAGCAGAGAAATTTCATTCGGCTCTCGACCTCTAAGATATTTCTCAATTTCCGCTAAAACATATGTTTTAGGCTTTAATTCACTCACGATTTTGGCTACATCGAGGATATCTTTGTCCGAGCGGTCACCAGCATGGCTAAACATAACGTGCTTGGCTTTAGCCGGCATATTAGAGGTCATATTGACTAACGCACGCATACTATGGCTATTGTGTGCAAAGTCGATAATAACCGTCACACCGTCAACTTGATAAATATTACCCCTACCTGGATTATCACTTGCATCACTGCCAAAATTCATTAATCCAGAAAGTACGTCTTCGTCGCTGAATCCTAAAGCCTTAGTTAATCCAATAACGCCCAATGCATTTTGTATATTGTGTCTGGCGGTACCATCCACAGTCATTGGGACATCAGCAATATCGGCAATGCTAACTTGCTCTTCCCTGCTGTATACAAATTGATTATTTCGAACAAAAACACAAGGACGCTGCTGGCTTACTGCCTGCACTATTTGACGGTTATTTTGATCTTCACTAAACCAACAAATAGGCACGTTGAGCTTTTCAGATTCTTTGACTAACAATGCATCATCTGCATTTAGCACTAATGTTCCCTGCGCAAAGTCATTCCCTTTTGAGATCGCTTTTGAAACCATCGTTTTCACTTCTGCAATCTCTTCAACGGTATTGATGCCGTATTGCCCCAAATGATCGCCGGCCACGTTTGTTATCAGTGCAGCATTTGCAACTTGTACCGGTAAACCTCGTCTTAATAGACCACCACGGGCAACCTCTAAAAAGGCAAGCTCAGTTCGCTTGTCTCTCAGTAGCATTCTTGCGCCACCCGGGCCCGAATAATCGCCTTCATCAATGATAGTATCGCCTACTTTGATAAAATCAGTTGAGGTAACACCGGCATTCAATGATGCAGCTTTTGCAATTTCTGCGGCAAGACGAACACTTGTTGATTTGCCGTTTGTACCGGTTACT
This sequence comes from Glaciecola nitratireducens FR1064, assembly GCF_000226565.1. Lineage (NCBI taxonomy): Bacteria > Pseudomonadati > Pseudomonadota > Gammaproteobacteria > Alteromonadales > Alteromonadaceae > Brumicola > Brumicola nitratireducens. The sequence goes on from NC_016041.1 coordinate 3,364,470, forward strand.
AACGCTAAAGGGATAGCGGAGTATAGCTGCCAACTGATTGTTTTAGGATCTGGGAATTTGTCGATAGACCACGTTGCAGACTTAGCCCCCATGCCTAAACTAATTTCATCGTCATCAACTAGGCAAACGACATTATGAATGTTTGCTTGATTAATGAATTCAAGCAGCGCAGGGTTTCTTTCTTCAGCAATGGTTTCTTTTAACGCAGCTAAACGAGGCAGCATGTGAACTGTTGGTGTGCGTTTACTATCAGTTGAGGACTCGTTAAGCGTTGAGGGCTTTTCACCCGCTGAGGGCTTTTCACCCGCTGATGGCTCCTCACCCGCTGATGGCTCCTCACCCGCTGATGGCTCCTCACCATCAGACAATTCTGCAACACACAAGTCCCATGCCAACTCAATGAGGTCGCAAGCACTGTAAAGTAAATCCATCGGTGCAGAAATTGATAAGCTTGCGCCGCCTTCATAAAGCCTTTCATAGCAGTTCGAAGGCCACGCATAGTCACTGCCTAAGGTAATTTGACAGTGATACAGGTGCTTTCGCCAACAGTCGATGACAGTTTGAGCCGCTATGCCATTAAACAAAACATCGATGATCGCACCAGGTTCGTCCGACAGTAAATTCGGGCCTGTTAATCTTCTTACTTCATCAAGTTCAAATGTCATACTGCTCCTTTCTCGTCAGATTGTTCATGCATTTAGCTGCTCGTATACTAATAGAATGCAAACTAATCAGACTCTTCGTCTCTATCAACAACAATATGAACTCCTCGTTCATCTTGCACTATCCGACTACCTTCTTGGAGTTCGAATTTGTTTTCAATAGGTTGAAACAACTTTTCAGGAAAGTCTCTCGAAGGTTGTGACTCGTCGCTAACAGGATGTTCTGATGAATGATTGAAGTGCACAATCTGCTTCCAACAGCGAGTGATATTGTCGCCTAAGATAATCAGTAAGTCACCTGGAGCACAGCTGGCTAATCCTGCTTCAACCGCATCAACTTCGCTCGGTATTACCTGAATATTTGATGCATCAACGCCATTTGATTCCAGCGTTTGTTTTAGCATCATTGGTACCTCATCATTTGTGCGGCCACGACGATCATCATCGGCTTTACATACAAAACTGTCGAAAGTAGAAGCAATTATTTTAGCCGCCTCAACAATATCTTCATCCCTTCTGTCGCCAGGCATAGCGATAACAATACGACGCTTGCCCTTCACATCTAAACGCCCAGCTAAATCTGTAATCGTTTTGATTGCTGCGGGGTTATGCGCATAATCTAATATCACTTTAAACGGATGTTCGTCAAAAATATTCAGGCGACCCGGTGCTTGATAGAACGATGTATTAAATATTCTCAAACCTTGGCGAATATTTTCTAATGAGGTGTCAAAACTGTATGCCATCGCCGCTGCAAACATTGCGTTTTGCACGTTGTGCATCGCTTTACCTTCAATCGTTGCCGGTATTAAATGCGTCCATAACAGCGGAATGTGAGCACCTTTATCATAAATTGTGATCATGTCGCCGTTAATGCCTTTTTCAAGAACAATTGCCATACCGCCTTGACGAATATGCTCACGCACGAGGCCATGGCCTGAGTCGATAGTGACATAACAAATCTGTTTCGCTTGGCAGAACTCAGCCATTTGCAAACAGTGAATATCGTCGGCGTTGAGCACAACGCAGTCTTGCGCAACTTCAACCACAACGCGCTTTATTTGCGCTAATTGCTCTAAGGTATCAATTCCTCGCTGGCCTAAATGATCGGCTGAAATATTCAAACACGCGCCAACATTGCAAGTACTGTAGCCTAAGCCTCGTTTGACGATACCGCCTCGCGCCGTTTCCATAATCGCGAAATCAACACTTGGATCGCGCAACACTATTTGCGCCGATGTTGGGCCTGTCATATCACCCTTGACCGTAAGGTGACCGTCTATATAAACACCATCAGTTGATGTCATGCCGGTAGTAAAACCGGCGCTTTTCATGATGCTTGCAAGCATTCTCGATGTTGTCGTTTTTCCGTTAGTGCCGGTAATACCTGCAACAGGAATTCTTGCCTTGCTGCCAGCAGGAAACAGCATATCGATTACCTTGCCAGCCACATCTCTAGGTTTACCTTCACTGGGCGCAACGTGCATTCTAAAACCAGGAGCAGCATTACACTCACAAATACCACCACCGATCTCTTTGTATGATTTGCTTATATCATCAGTTAAAAAGTCAACGCCACCAATATCCAGACCGATAGCACGAATTGCGCGCACCGCCATGTCTCTGTTGTCAGGGTGTACTATGTCGGTAACGTCAATAGCGGTGCCGCCGGTTGACAAATTTGCCGTAGAGCGCAGAAAGAAGACCTGGTCTTTTTCAAGTACCGTATCTTCGTCGTAACCTGCTTCTTCCATTAGGCGAGAGGCTTGGTTATCAAGCTCCAGTCTTGTGAGCACTTTTTCATGGCCAACACCACGACGGGGGTCTTTATTAACCACATCAATGAGTTGTTCAATGCTGTGAATACCGTCTCCAACAACGTGCCCGGGGACCCGCTTGGCGACAGCAACTAATTCATTATTGACTACTAACATTCGGTGATCGTAGCCCGTAATGAAGCTCTCGACCAAAACGGCTCTGCTAGTGCCATGGTTTTGCGCCTCAGCAAACGCTATTGTTACATCTTCGTCCGTCATCAAATTAATGCTAACGCCGCGTCCATGATTTGCATTTAGCGGTTTTAATACCACAGGAAAGCCAATCCGCTGAGCCGCTCTTACGGCCTGCTTATCACTGTAAACCATCATTTGTTGCGGAACGGGCAGGCCCAAATCATTAAGGAGATTATGGGTATCTTCCTTATCACAGGAAATCTCTACGGCAATGTGTTTTGTTTCACTGGTAATGGTCGCCTGAATTCTTTGCTGATATTTGCCGTGACCAAATTGCACTAAACTATAGTTGTTCAAGCGCAACCAAGGAATGTCACGCTGCTCTGCCGCTGCAACCAAAGAAGCGGTGCTCGGCCCAAACTCTTTGCGCTGAGCCATCTTGATGAAATTAGTCAACTCATCTGTAAAATCAAAATCTTCGTCGATGTCGGCTTTAATGGCAGTTTGCACTTCTTTAGGCATAAGGTGCGTGAGTAATTTTAAACCAAGGGTACCCGCTTCCAAACCTACATCTCTTTGGTGATATTGGTATACGACGTAGTAACAGCCTTTATCTTGCATGCTTCTTGTACGGCCAAAGGTAACCGAAGAGCCTGCTAGGTTTTGCAGTTCAATCGCGACATGTTCCCAAATATGTCCAATCCAAGTTCCTTCGTCTTCAACTAGACGCCTTAAAAAACCGCCCTCCTCACCGTAAGAGCAACCGTGCTTTTGTAATGAGGGTAATGCGGCGATAAGCCCATTAATAAAGTCTTCACCTAATTTAACTGAAGGCCAGTATTCTAATTCACCAATATCAATTTGGTAACAGATGACAGGGAAATTAGCATAGACATTTGGACCGACGTAAACGTTTTTACTTAGAATTTTCATGGTTGCAGTTCCCTTGGAGCGACTTTAGCGTGACTTCGTTTTTTATTACTTAACGGTGGCGGTAAAAAGTGCAGTAGATGCGATATTCAACCGTTTTGAATTTTTCTATCATTTTTGAATGTGATAGGGTCAAGTAACGTGCGATTATTATTAAACTACGGTACATAAAAAAGGTAGCTTACGCTACCTTTTGAGTTGTTTTTATTTTGTTCTTTGCAACATCAGAATAACTGGAAAGAAAATGCATACGTTGATGATTAACTTACATAAGCTTTTCGATTTGAAATATCATATCTAGCGCCTGACGCTAAAATATGCATTTTTACATTTAGGAGTGTAAGTGCGTCACCCGTGCGCGCCTCTGCCATTGATGAATACTCGATATCACTCGTATCAAGCACCGTAATCGCTCCACTTCCTACGACAGTGAAAACATTGTCATGATCAATGAACGCGGCAGTGTCTTCATCAAGTCCTATACCAATCAAAAATGGATTGTAGCTAACAGCCGAAAGTAAGCGAGCTAATCGGTTGCGTTCATTAAAGTGCTGATCAACAACAATCGTATTAATCAAACCCATGCCGGGCGCTAAGTTCACTCCACCTTCAGTTGGCACAATGCCAGTACTGCCGCCAGTAATCATATGCTGCGAGACAATAGCGGCCCCAGCCGATGTGCCTGCGTAATGAACACCTTGCGCATTTAGCTGGCGAATGGTTTTTGCGATGGGTGTACCACCTAAAATAGTCGATAATCGAAGTTGATTGCCGCCTGTCACAAAAATACCCGTACTTTTTTCCAGCGTTTTTACGTAACCTGGGTCTTGCGCATCGCTGCGCTCATTAATAGGAAGTGAATAGGTTTTCTTAACCCCTATTTCTTCAAAAATCTTTTGGTAGCGTGAGCCAGTATCGTCGAGCTGTGAGGCTGTTGGAATAACGGTAATAACGGCTTCTTTGCCACCACAAAGCTCAACGAACTTTGCTAAAATTTCAGGATTATCTAGTTTTTCTTCTGCACCACCAATAGGAATTACATATCCTCTTTGGGTGCCATCTATAGTTGGAGAGGGCATAATATTTACTCGAAAGTGCCTTTTTTAATTTGTTGATTATATTTTACATGCCAATGACCCATTGCCATTACATGCTCAATTCGATTTTGTTTGTTCAATATGATGATATCGGCATCAGCACCCTTTTCTATCCGACCTTTTCGATGAAAATTCATTAATTGTGCAACGTTCTTCGTAAAAAAGGGTAAAAAGGTTTCGATCGCTTGTCCATCGTCTACTAATTCATAGAAGATATTCGTCATCGATTGAGACTCTGCAAAGTCCATTTTTTTCAAACTACCATCAGCATGGAAGTCGGGCAAGCATCCGCCGCCGTCCGAGCTAATGGTCAATTTATCTTGTGGTAGGTCTTGCTGCATATAACGCAATAAGGCTTCGCCAGGTTCAAAGCCGACATCGCCAGTTTCAAACGCAGTAACGTCTACCCAACAGCCTCTTTTAGCAAGCTCGCAGGCTTCCTCGAATAAGCTGCGCTGTCGGTTAATATGTGTCGGATTGTAAGTTCTTGGCGGTATTTCAGCTGTCTCTAGTGCCTCACGTATAATGCTTAAGCCACGCTCACCGTCACCCAAATGCAAATGCAGCATACCAGCCTTTCCCGTCATCAAACGAGCAACGTGAGCTTCAGACGCTATTTTTAACAGTTCATTTAATGTTGGCTGACTTGAGCGATGATCGCTGATAGCTAACTCGCCGACACCAATAATGGGCTCAATAAAAACGATATCTGAGCGCACAGACCCGGTGAGGGTTGTGGGTGGTAAATGGTATCCACCGGTGTAGCAATAGGCAGAAAAACCTTCTTCTCTTAAGGCATAAACCTGAGCCACCAATGATTCAGTGTTGCGAGTTAAATCATCAGTACCAAGCAAACCAACAGCGGTTGTTACGCCCGCTCTTGTGAATTTACTTAAAGGCACCGGAGGTACTCTGGTAGAAAACCCTGCTTCGCCGCCTCCCCCAGTAATATGGGTATGCCCATCAATGAAGCCAGGCATTACAACGCAACCCTCAGCATCAACAGTGGTATGTTCAAGGTTTAGTTCAGGAAGTGTATCGCCGATATAAACTATTTTATTTTCGGCAATCAGAATGTGCTGCAAGCCCAAATGTTCAGGTGCATAAACGTCAGCATTCTTAATTATTGTGATCAAAACCGACACGCTCTTTTGATTTGTTAAAGCAATGCAGTAATTCTATAGCCTAGGTAGCGAAACACATAACCCTTTTTGTGATATTTCACTTTTTAGTTGAGGAGATTTGATGATCTTAGCTTGCGAAAAGACACAGTAATGCAAGCACGGTTGAAGTCGTGCTTGCATAAAACATTAACCGAAATGATTAAATACTATTTTATTGCCATCCAAATCACGGAAATAAGCGCCATAAAAAACATCAGGGATCCGTTGTCCAGGTTCACCGTCGCAGCTTGCTCCTAGAGAAATTGCTTTTTTATAAAGCTCATCACATTTTTCTTTTGAACCAGGTGCGATAGCAAGCATATTACCATTGCCACAATGCTGCGGTTCCTCATTGTAAGGAATACAAATGGCTAGCATAGGCTCTGCCATGCTTTTACCAATAAAAATAATACGGTCCATCTTTATAAGGGTTTTCGCCCCCAGTGGCGCTAAAAGTTCATTGTAAAAAGCTTCTGATTTATTTAAATCACTTACGCCGATCGTTGCATAGCTGAGCATTTTCTTACCTCTTTATTATAATTGATGTAGTTTACTTCACTTTTAATGAGTGGCTTAAACTGTTGAATACCACATAATTAAACGGAAATTTTTGCAAACCGGTTTTGCGCTTTGTTAAATATATTTATCGTCAAAAATAAACAGTCAGACTCATTTGCACAAAATGCAAGTACCCGAATTACATAGATTCAACTCTATTTCTTCCGCCTTCTTTTGCTTTATATAGCGCCAAATCAGCACGTTTTATTATTTCATCTATCGATTCTTCGCCAGTTAAACTTTGAGTAACTCCTATGCTAACGGTTATCTTTCGGCTCAGCACTTGCTGACTAAAATCACTTTCTTCAATATCTGTTCTAATGCGCTCACAGGCGATTATTGCTTCTTCAATTGAGGTTTTCGCCGCTATCAATGCAAACTCTTCACCGCCAAAGCGCGCAATGAGATCATTTGCTCGTTTCCCATCAAGCAGTATCTTAGCGAAACGTTTTAAGACTTCGTCACCTGCGTCATGCCCAAAAGAATCGTTTATTGATTTAAAGTAATCTATATCAATAATGGCGACGCAGAAACTTTCACCATGACGCTTGAGTAGTTGATACGCACTTTCTACGTGCGTTGTAAAAACACGCCTATTCGGTAGCTGGGTTAAGTCATCAGTAGTGGCTAAAGACTTTAACTCACGCTCTGCACTAACTCGAGCTGCTTCAATGCCCCTGACGCGCATCAACAACCCCAAGTTCGCCAATAACGGTTTTAGGAAATCGATGAGTTCTCGATCATAACCAACGACTCTATTAGCTAATCCAATCATTCCATATACAACACCATCGAACTTTATCGGCAAACCCAAAAAGCAATCCATATCAGGGTGGCCTTTAGGCGTGCCTGATGAATGCGCATCTTTAGCTACATCATTGGATATCACTTCATTTTCAGTTGTAATCACTCGCCCAAAAAGATTATCTAAATTTTCAAACACCAAGCCATCGTTGACATACCGAGAATAAAGCTCTTTACTCTGCGTATCCCAGCTAATATCAGAAATAGCTTGGATTTTTAAAGCCACTTTGCCTTTCTCAGAAATAATACGCTCACCAATAAAACCAAATTCACTTTCGGCCAAATCTAATAAAGATTCGAAAATTGAGGAGCAGGCGGCCCTCAAATCGCTCTCCTCCAAAAATACTTCTTGAGCTTTACTCATGAGCGCGACTAAAGCATCCTGTTTCTGTCGGATTATTATAGCTTTATGCTGCTCAGTGACATCACGCTGGGTGCCTATAATTCTGCTAGGCTTTCCCTCAGAATTATATTCAACCGTTTTTCCAAAACCTTCAACCCAAATCCAATGGCCCGTTTCATGTCTTATTCTATAAATCTGATTGAGTGTGTCGCGATTGCCCGCAGTCAAATCATCTAGCTCTTCGGTCACTCGCTTTTTATCTAAAGGATGAAGACGTCTTTCCCAGACGTTCTTAGCAGGTTCCTGATCTTCAAAGTTGAGGCCGATCATCTCATACCATCGATGATTAACTTGGGTGAAGTTAGCTATTGGGTCAAAATCCCAAGTGGCTAAATCTAATGTCTCTATAATTAAGGAAGACCGTTCTTTTACCTTTCTTAGTCGCACTTCTAGTTCTTTTTGGCTTGTTTGGTCAATAAGATATAAGCGAACATAAATCAGCTTCCCAGCTTCTGAGTATTCACCATAGCTAACCTGCCGAATACTTTTGTACTCTCCACTGGGCAGCACAACGTCATATTCAGTCTCAAGGTCTTGAATTTGAGTTGAGCGATGAAAGGTTAAGCTTCTTTTAAAAACAACTTTGTGATCTGGATGAATAAAATCATCGATTCGAAAAGGGAGTTCATTAGTTTTAGCATCAAGACCAAGCAAACTGTAGCAATTAGCAGAAACAAAAACTGTTGGCCATCCTGGCTTAGAATCGACGATTAAACTGCTTATTGGTCCTTTTGAAAGGAGATTGTGCTCAATCATGAATTGATGAGAAAAATTTGCCGCAGTTAGTGCAATAGAAATTGTTTCAGCTTTGGTATTTAAGAACTCGAGCTCTTCCTTAGTAAGGTCGGCTATATTCTCACTAAAAAGATGCAGTGCTCCTACTGCTGTATTTTCCTTTCTAATCGGAATACCAATAAAACCACACATTTTTGAGGCGTCGTTGGGTGCATCGGAATTAACATAACCCTCATCAGTGCGTATATCTTCTATTCTAAGAGTGTCATTTAGTTCTATCGTTTTAGCACAAAGTTGTTTAGTAAAAGCTACAGTCTTGTCGCATCCATCCATATTGCTAACGAGCAGTAGCTCTTTATTCTCAAGAAGAGCAATGGCCACGTCGAGAATATTCAATTTATCTTGAACAGCAAGCACTACATTATCCAATGCTTTTTGAATCGTTGGGGAATAATAGGAACTTTTAGTCAATATGCTATCGTTACTTTCAACTTGTTTTGCGAGCATTGCTTTAGACATTCGCTCCTCCTACTTAAACATTAATACAAGACTTGGGCGTCTTGCTTCATACAATTATTAACGCTAAGGATTCTGTGTGCCCTTTTTGAACAGCGATTTGATCACGTTTTTTGTTATATAATATACTAAAATAATAGGAAAAAAGGTATAGCTTGAAGTGGGTGTAGATCGCAAAAACATATAAAGTTATGCATTTTAATACGTTGATAGAATCTTATATATGCAGCGTAAACCTAGATGTTTAGGGGAGGTGGAAATCGTCCGCGAATTCTTGTTGTAAATGTTGGGTGTTCAAATGATAGCCTATAGGCAAAAAATCAGATACTTAAAAAGTTTGCCGTTTTCACTAATTATAGCCCTTAATCAGAATAAACACGCACTCGCGTGATAAGAGTTACCGGGAGCAGCAGGCGGAGCCTTTGCCTACACAAACCGTCTAATGGCAAAGATGCCATCAGCGAGCGGCCAGGGATGGCGAACAGCATGTTTGTGTGATAAGTGTTATCGGGAGCAGCAGGCGAGGCCTTTTCACCACACAAACCGTCTAATGGCAAGGATGCCATTAGCGAGCGGCCAAGGATGGCGAACAGCGCGTTTGTGTGGTGAAAAGGCCTCGCCTGCTGCTCCCGATAACACTTTTTCTTAAACAAAAAAAAGGCGCTCATTGAGCGCCTTCTTCGTATTTTCGGTCGGTATTATGCGATTACTTTCGCAACAACACCAGCACCTACTGTACGGCCACCTTCACGGATTGCGAAGCGTAAACCTTCGTCCATCGCGATTGGTGCAATCAACTCTACTACGAATTTCAAGTTGTCACCTGGCATTACCATTTCCACGCCTTCAGGAAGCTCTACAGCGCCTGTTACGTCAGTTGTACGGAAGTAAAACTGTGGACGGTATCCTTTAAAGAAAGGAGTGTGGCGACCACCTTCGTCTTTGCTCAAGATATATACTTCAGCTTCAAACTTAGTGTGTGGGTTGATTGAACCTGGCTTCGCTAGTACTTGACCACGTTCTACGTCTTCACGCTTAGTACCACGTAGAAGAACACCAACGTTCTCGCCTGCACGACCTTCGTCAAGCAATTTACGGAACATTTCAACACCAGTACAAGTCGTCTTAACTGTGTCTTTAATACCAACGATTTCTACTTCTTCGCCTACTTTAACAATACCTTGCTCAACACGACCCGTTACTACTGTACCACGGCCTGAAATTGAGAATACATCTTCAATTGGAAGAATGAACGGCTTGTCAACGTCACGCTCTGGCTCTGGGATATAGTTATCTAGAGCTTCTGCTAGTTCGATGATTTTTGCTTCCCACTTCTCGTCGCCTTCTAGCGCTTTAAGTGCTGAGCCTTGAATAACTGGCAAATCGTCACCTGGGAATTCGTATTCTGTAAGAAGTTCGCGAACTTCCATTTCTACCAATTCTAGTAATTCTTCGTCGTCTACCATGTCACATTTGTTCATGAATACGATCATGTAAGGGATACCAACCTGGCGACCTAACAAGATGTGCTCACGTGTTTGTGGCATAGGACCGTCAGTTGCCGCAACAACCAAGATACCGCCGTCCATTTGAGCAGCACCAGTGATCATGTTCTTAACATAATCGGCGTGTCCAGGACAATCTACGTGTGCATAGTGACGCTTAGGCGTATCGTATTCTACGTGTGACGTAGAGATAGTGATACCGCGCTCGCGCTCTTCTGGAGCGTTGTCGATTTGATCAAATGCTTGAGCGGAACCGCCGTAAGTTTTTGCTAGTACCGACGTGATTGCCGCTGTAAGAGTTGTTTTACCGTGGTCAACGTGGCCGATAGTACCAACGTTTACGTGTGGTTTGTTACGTTCAAACTTCTGCTTTGCCATTTTCTTCGTTTCCTAAGTTTAATACTCATTCCAATATTGGAGTGAAGTGAACTTCTATAGTTAAAATTAAAATTGTTTACGTACGGGAATCGATTATTGTCTTAGCGACATTATTCGGCGCTTCCGCATACTTATAAAATTCCATTGAGTATGACGCCCGACCCTGCGTTGCAGAACGCACAGCGGTGGCATATCCAAACATCTCTGAAAGTGGTACTTTAGCGCGCACAATCTTAATGCCTGCTACACCCTCTTCCATACCTTCAATTACCCCGCGACGGCGGTTTAGGTCTCCGACCACGTCACCCATCCAGTCCTCGGGAGTGGTTACTTCAACCTGCATAGTCGGTTCAAGCAACACTGGGTTGGCTTCAGCCATCCCTTTCTTGAAACCCATCGAAGCAGCAATTTTAAACGCCATTTCAGAAGAGTCAACATCGTGGTAAGAACCATCGAATAAGGTTACTTTGATATCTAGTACAGGATAACCTGCTAGCACACCATTTTGCATCTGTTCCTCGATGCCTTTATCAACCGCTGGTATAAATTCCTTTGGCACTGTGCCACCAACGATCCCATTCACAAATTCGTATCCGGCGCCTTCTTCGTTTGGTTCAACTTTTAACCAAACATGACCATATTGGCCTTTACCACCAGATTGACGAACAAATTTGCCTTCAACTTCAACAGCCTTGCGGATAGTTTCACGGTAAGCAACTTGTGGATTACCCACGTTGCATTCGACGTTAAACTCACGCTTCATACGGTCAACAATAATATCTAGGTGCAATTCACCCATGCCCGATATGATTGTTTGACCTGACTCTTCGTCGGTCTTAACTTTAAATGACGGATCTTCAGCTGTTAATTTACTTAACGCTATGCCCATTCTCTCTTGATCTGCTGTCGATTTTGGTTCAACAGCAATAGAAATTACAGGCTCTGGAAAATCCATTTTTTCAAGTGTAATGATGTTATTCGGATCGCACAAGGTTTCACCCGTTGTCACATCCTTCAAGCCAATCGCTGCAGCAATATCGCCTGCGCGAACTTCTTTCAATTCTGCCCTATCATTCGCGTGCATCTGCACCATGCGACCAATACGCTCTTTCTTGCCTTTGATCGGGTTATAAACAGCATCACCTGTTTTAATAACGCCTGAATAGCAACGGAAAAATGTTAATGTACCCACAAATGGGTCGGTTGCTATTTTAAATGCCAAGGCTGCAAATGGAGCACTGTCATCGGCTTCTCTTGTTGCCTCTGTTTCATCTTTGTCGTTCAGAATACCTTTAATTGCAGGTACTTCTGTTGGCGCTGGCAAAAATTCGACAACGGCGTCAAGCACAGCTTGCACGCCTTTGTTCTTAAATGCAGAACCGCAGGTAGCTAGCACAACTTCATTGCTTAGCGTTCTGATACGTAAACCTTCTTTTATTTCTGCTTCACTAAGCTCTTCGCCGCCTAGGTATTTTTCCATCAGCTCGTCGTTTGCTTCAGCCGCAGCTTCAACCATCTCAGTGCGATACTTCTCAGCTCTTTTGAGATGTTCGGCAGGAATTTCTTCATATTCGAAGGTTAAGCCTTTGTCGGCCTCATTCCAATTAATTGCCTTCATTTTTATTAGGTCAATTACGCCTTTAAATTCTTCTTCTGCGCCAACGTTTATTTGAATTGGTACACAGTTTGCGCCTAATCGTTTGCGAATTTGATTCACAACTCGATCAAAATCTGCGCCGGCTCGGTCCATTTTATTAATGAAAACCAAACGGGGTACGTGGTATTTATCGGCTTGACGCCATACCGTTTCTGATTGCGGCTCAACCCCTGACGAACCACAAAAAACGACAACCGCACCATCGAGAACACGTAACGAACGTTCAACTTCAATTGTGAAGTCAACGTGCCCTGGTGTATCTATAATGTTGATACGATGTTGATCAAACTGCTGCTGCATACCCGCCCAAAAGCAAGTGGTTGCAGCGGAAGTTATTGTAATGCCGCGTTCCTGTTCTTGCTCCATCCAGTCCATTGTGGCAGCGCCATCATGAACTTCACCGATTTTATGTGAAATACCGGTATAGAATAAAACACGCTCAGTCGTTGTGGTTTTACCCGCATCAACATGTGCAACAATACCAATGTTGCGATAGCGTTCGATAGGTGTACTACGTGGCATATTTCTCTCTTATAAAATGTTGGTCAGGAAATAAAGGGGGCAGAGTTAATTAACCTGCCCCCCCAGAGGATCAGATTAATTAACTCTGACCCCTTTATTTTCTAACGCAAGACTACCAACGGTAGTGAGCAAATGCTTTGTTAGCTTCTGCCATGCGGTGAACGTCTTCACGTTTCTTAACCGCACTACCTTTGTTGTCCTGTGCGTCCATCATCTCAGCTGCTAAACGCGCCGCCATTGATTTCTCACCACGTTTACGTGCCGCATCAACCATCCAACGCATACCGAGAGCGTTACGACGAACTGGACGAACTTCTACAGGTACTTGGTACGTAGAACCACCAACACGACGAGATTTAACCTCGACTGTAGGGCGGATGTTCTCTAGTGCATCTTCAAACACTTCAAGGTGTGGCTTGGACGTTTTTCCAGCAACAATTTCTAGGGCACCGTAAACGATCTTTTCAGCGGTGGACTTCTTGCCGTCGAGCATTACGACATTCATGAACTTAGCAAGCAACTGTGATCCGAACTTAGGATCTGGTAGGATTTTACGTTGACCTACGACTCTTCTTCTTGGCATCTTAATTCTCCGTGGAATTCAGGTATAACCCAAAACTCTAATTTAATAGTTTGGCCTTACTAACGGAGAACCGTTAAGACTTAGGCCTTTTCGCGCCGTATTTAGAACGGGCTTGTCTACGATCGTTTACACCAGAGCAATCTAATGTTCCACGAACTGTGTGGTAACGAACACCTGGTAAATCTTTTACACGACCACCGCGGATAAGTACCACGCTGTGCTCTTGTAAGTTGTGACCTTCACCACCAATGTATGAAGACACTTCAAAACCGTTTGTTAAGCGAACACGACATACTTTACGTAATGCTGAGTTCGGCTTCTTTGGCGTAGTTGTATATACGCGAGTACATACACCACGACGTTGTGGGCAAGCCTGTAAAGCAGCTACGTTCGATTTCTCGATCGGCTTTTTACGTGGGTTGCGCACTAACTGGTTAACTGTTGCCATTAACTAGCTCCTGATTAAAAATTAATTCTCAAATAATTAATCCGCGTTAGCGAATCATAATTGAGATATGTTGCAGACATATTTCCTAAAAGAATAATCGCTAGAGAAATATCACCTGCTGCTCGTTAGCCCAATGAATTCAACGACAATTGCATTATCTTAAAAACAAAAAACCGCGACTTGCGTTTACCAAAATAAGTGATTGGCAAAATTGGGTCGCGGAATGTTATAGATCAAAGGCCCTAATGTCAAGCGGGGAGCATGTTTTCACATACTCCCCGCTTCAATTTATAGACATTTTACTAAGGTCGATTTACTCGGCGCTATCGTCACCTGCATTTAGCAGTTCAGACATTGCTTTTTGAGCTTCATCAGCCGCCATTGAAGGCTCAACTGGTGCAAACTTAGCAGCTTTTCTAATAGCACGTCTTTGATGATACGAGAAACCAGTACCAGCTGGGATCAAGCGACCAACAATAACGTTCTCTTTCAAGCCACGTAAATCATCTTCTTTACCTTGTACAGCAGCTTCCGTTAACACACGAGTTGTTTCTTGGAATGATGCAGCTGAGATAAATGACTCAGTAGACAATGAAGCTTTAGTAATACCCAACAGCTGTGTTTCATAAGTTGCAGGGATCTTACCTTGTTTTTCAGTCTCACGGTTGGCGATCTTAACTTGAGAAACCTCAACTTGCTCACCTACCAAGAACTGTGTATCGCCAGAAGACGTAATCATACACTTACGTAACATTTGACGAATAACAACTTCAATGTGCTTATCGTTAATTTTTACACCTTGTAAACGGTATACTTCTTGTACTTCGTTCACTATGTAATTAGAAACAGCACTGATGCCTCTTAAGCGCAAGATGTCGTGCGGAGACTCAGGTCCATCAGCAATGACTTCACCCTTCTCTACAGATTCACCTTCATATACGTTCAGATTACGCCATTTAGGGATCATCTCTTCGTAATGGCCAGCATCGTTTGTCATGTGCGCATATTCACCCGCTTTAGGCGTAATGGTTAAGCGCTTCTTACCTTTGGTTTCTTTACCGTATCCGATAACACCAGATACTTCAGCAAGGATCGCAGGCTCTTTAGGCTTACGTGCTTCAAACAAATCGGCTACGCGTGGAAGACCACCGGTAATATCACGTGTTTTCGAACTTTCCTGAGGTATACGTGCTAACACGTCACCTTCTTTTGCTAACTTACCATCAGTTGCTTCGATGGTCGTAAAGCTTGGTAAACGAATTTCTTGTAAACCGAACTCGTCGTTTTCAAGAATTAGCTTAGGCTCTTTAGCATTTGCTTTAGAAAGATCTTTAACAACGATACGAGTCAAACCAGTCAATTCGTCTTGCTGCATTTCAGTGTTTGAATCATCGATATCCGCGAAGCTAATCTTAGAATCTCGCTCTGTCACGATTGGGTGACTATGCGGGTCCCAGCTAGCAACGATATCGCCAGAAGTGATAGATGCACCATCATCAACAGAAAGCACTGCACCGTAAGGTACTCTGTAGCGCTCTTTCTCGCGACCTTGGTCATCGATAACTGTTAGCTCAGTTGAACGTGAAATGATAACCACTTTCTTATCAGTGTTACGCACAAACTTCGCATTGAAGAACTTCAATGTACCGGTTGTTTTAACCTGTACGTTGTTTTCCGCTGTTGCACGAGATGCAGCACCACCGATGTGGAATGTACGCATCGTTAACTGTGTACCAGGTTCACCGATTGACTGTGCAGCGATAACGCCGACAGATTCACCCGCTCCAACCATATGGCCACGCGCTAGGTCACGACCATAACAGTTAGCACAAACGCCAAAGTCATTGTCACAAGTGATAACCGAGCGAACCATAATTTGGTCTACTGAGTTAACTTCTAGCAAGTCTACAAGGGCTTCATCAAGTAATACGTTACGTTCTACCAATACTTCATCAGTACCTGGCTTCACTACGTCTTCAGCTACAACACGACCTAGAACACGTTCGCGAAGTGCTTCAACCACGTCACCACCTTCGATTAGTGGTGTCATTTTAACACCTTCGAATGTGCCACAATCATCGTTATTGATAACTAAATCTTGCGCAACGTCTACTAGACGACGAGTTAGGTAACCCGAGTTAGCTGTCTTCAATGCCGTATCGGCCAAACCTTTACGAGCACCGTGAGTAGAGATAAAGTACTGAAGTACGTTTAGACCTTCACGGAAGTTAGCTGTAATTGGCGTTTCGATGATTGAACCATCCGGTTTTGCCATCAAGCCACGCATACCAGCCAACTGACGAATCTGAGCGGCACTACCACGAGCACCGGAGTCAGCCATCATATAAACAGAGTTAAACGATGTTTGCTCTTCTTCCTCGCCGTTACGGTTAATAACAGTTTCCGTTTTCAAGTTATCCATCATCGCTTTCGCGACGTTTTCATTGGCCGTTGACCAAATATCGATAACTTTGTTGTAACGCTCACCAGCGGTTACAAGACCTGATTGGAACTGCTCTTGAATTTCAACAACTTCTGCTTCTGCAGCGTCAATGATTTCTTTCTTCGCATCTGGAATTACCATGTCATCGATACCAACTGATGCACCCGCGATCATCGCGTAGTGGAAACCGGTATACATGATTTGGTCAGCTGCAATAACAGTGTCCTTCAAGCCTAGCGTACGGTAGCAAGTGTTCAACAGCTGTGAAATTTGCTTTTTACCCATCGCTTGGTTGATGATTTCAAAAGGAAGTCCTTTTGGCAGCGTTAACGAGAAAATAGCACGGCCGACAGTAGTATCTGTCAACGTGGTTTTTTCTGATTTAGTGCCGTCTTCAGCAACAACAACTTCAGTGATACGTACTTTAACGCGAGCATGCAGCTCAGCAGTGTCTGTGCGGTAAGCTTTTTCAGCTTCGAACGGACTTGTAAATACCATGCCTTCGCCTACACCATTAACGCGGTCACGCGTTAGATAGTAAAGACCCAATACAACGTCCTGTGAAGGAACGATAATTGGCTCACCGTTTGCTGGTGAAAGGATGTTGTTGGTAGACATCATTAGTGCACGAGACTCTAACTGAGCTTCGATAGTTAATGGTACGTGAACCGCCATTTGGTCACCATCGAAGTCGGCGTTATAAGCCGCACATACTAATGGGTGCAATTGGATTGCTTTACCTTCAATCAAGGTAGGTTCGAACGCTTGGATACCCAATCTGTGAAGCGTTGGTGCACGGTTAAGTAACACTGGATGTTCACGAATAACTTCGTCAAGAACGTCCCAAACTTCCGGCGCTTCACGTTCAACTAATTTCTTAGCTGCTTTGATAGTTGTTGCTAAACCGCGAGCTTCTAGCTTGCCATAGATAAACGGCTTGAATAACTCAAGCGCCATTTTCTTAGGAAGACCACATTGGTGTAAACGCAATGTTGGACCAACGGTAATTACAGAACGACCAGAGTAGTCAACACGCTTACCAAGAAGGTTTTGACGGAAACGACCTTGCTTACCTTTAATCATGTCAGCAAGTGATTTCAATGGACGTTTGTTAGAACCGGTTATTGCGCGACCACGACGACCATTATCAAGAAGGGCATCTACCGCTTCTTGTAGCATACGTTTTTCGTTACGTACTATGATATCAGGTGCAGCAAGGTCTAGTAGACGCTTCAAACGGTTGTTACGGTTAATTACACGACGATATAAGTCGTTCAAATCTGAAGTCGCAAAACGACCGCCATCTAGTGGTACTAGTGGGCGTAATTCAGGTGGTAATACCGGTAATACTGTCAAGATCATCCACTCTGGCTTGTTGCCAGACTGTTGGAATGATTCTAACAATTTCAAACGCTTTGTAATTTTCTTACGCTTGGTCTCAGAATTAATTGAAGGCAATTCTTCACGCATAGCAGCAACATCTGCCTCTACGTCTAGTTGCTTAAGCAATTCAAAAACTGCTTCAGCACCCATTTTCGCTTCAAATTCGTCGCCGTGCTCTTCAAGAGAATCTAAATATTCTTCTTCAGATAATAATTGTCTTGCTTCAAGCTCTGTATAACCGGCTTCGGTTACAACATATGATTCGAAGTAAAGTACACGTTCGATGTCACGTAATGTCATGTCCAGCATTAAGCCGATTCTTGACGGTAATGACTTAAGGAACCAAATGTGTGCAACTGGGCTAGCCAATTCGATGTGACCCATGCGCTCACGACGCACTTTAGTTAGGGTAACTTCAACACCACATTTTTCGCAGATAACACCACGGTGCTTCAAACGCTTATATTTACCACATAAGCATTCGTAGTCTTTTACTGGGCCGAATATACGGGCGCAAAAAAGACCGTCACGCTCAGGTTTGAACGTACGATAGTTTATCGTTTCAGGCTTTTTAACTTCACCAAAAGACCATGAACGAATCATGTCCGGTGAAGCAAGACCGATTTTGATATTATCAAATTCTTCGGTCTTATTTTGTTGCTTAATAAACTTTAATAAGTCTTTCACATGTCTCTCCCAACGGAGTCATTGTCACGACCCTGAATCCACCGAAATGGAAACAGGGCCAACCTGTTTTAGCTCTGACGTTTTGCCGTCTGTTCTTCAAGCTCGATGTTGATACCCAATGAACGGATTTCTTTCAACAATACGTTGAACGATTCTGGCATGCCAGGCTCCATTCTATGGTCGCCGTCAACGATGTTTTTATACATCTTAGTACGGCCGTTAACATCATCAGACTTAACAGTTAGCATCTCTTGCAAGGTATACGCAGCACCGTATGCTTCAAGTGCCCACACTTCCATCTCACCGAAGCGTTGACCACCGAACTGTGCTTTACCACCTAGTGGCTGTTGCGTAACCAAACTGTAAGAACCAGTAGAACGTGCATGCATTTTGTCATCAACCAAGTGGTTAAGTTTCAACATGTACATGTAACCTACGGTAACAGGACGCTCAAAGGCTCTTCCTGTGCGGCCATCAAACAATGTAATTTGACCACTTTCAGGAATGTCTGCTAATTTCAGCATTTCTTTGATTTCTGACTCACGCGCACCGTCGAATACCGGAGTAGCGACTGGAACACCTTTGCGCAGATTTTCAGCTAAACGCTTAATTTCGTCATCAGAGAAAGTGTCAAGGTCGACAACTTGATGAGATTCACCAAGGTTATATACCTCTTGCAAGAAAGCACGTAATTTAGTGATTTCTTCTTGCTCTTTGATCATGCGGTCAATCTTCACACCTAAGCCATGGGCAGCCATACCTAAGTGAGTTTCAAGAATCTGACCAATGTTCATTCGTGACGGTACACCCAATGGGTTTAATACGATATCGATCGGCGTGCCGTTGCTATCGTATGGCATATCTTCAACAGGTTGAATTGCTGAAATTACACCTTTGTTACCGTGACGACCAGCCATTTTATCACCTGGCTGAATATGACGTTTAACGGCAAGATAAACCTTAACGATTTTTAACACACCAGGTGCTAAGTCATCGCCTTGAGTAATCTTACGGCGTTTGTTTTCAAATTTCTTATCGAAGTCGTTTCTTACTTCTTCATGTTGCTGCGCACTTTGATCAAGCTCAGTTTGTGCATCATCGTCTTTCAACGTGATATCAAACCACTTTTCGCGCGGCATGCTATCTAATTTCGCTTGATCGACACCGAACTTAAGCAACAAGTTCTGTGTGCGAGCAAAGATACCGTCGGCAAGAATACCAAATTCATCACCTAAGTCTTTCTTCACTTGACGCAACTGCATATCTTCGATTTCTAACGCACGTTTGTCTTTTTCGACGCCGTCGCGTGTAAACACCTGAACATCAATTACTGTACCGCGAACGCTGTTAGGCACACGAAGTGAAGTATCTTTAACGTCAGACGCTTTTTCACCAAAGATTGCTCGTAAAAGTTTTTCTTCCGGCGTAAGCTGAGTTTCACCTTTTGGTGTCACTTTACCTACAAGAATATCGCCACCTTTCACCTCAGCACCGATATAAACAACGCCTGATTCATCAAGCTTGCCCAACGCAGATTCACCTACATTTGGAATATCAGAACTGATTTCTTCTGGACCTAACTTGGTATCACGAGCGATACAGCTAAGTTCCTGAATGTGAATAGTAGTGAAGCGATCTTCTTCAGCTACACGCTCAGAAATAAGGATCGAATCCTCAAAGTTATAACCATTCCAAGGCATGAAAGCGATGCGCATGTTTTGACCAAGCGCAAGCTCACCTAAGTCTGTTGACGGACCGTCGGCCAGCACGTCACCAGTCACTATTGGGTCACCAACGTTACATGTTGGTCTTTGGTTAATACACGTATTTTGGTTTGAACGTGTGTACTTAGTTAAGTTATAAATGTCGATGCCAGCTTCACCGGCTGTCATTTCTTCTTCATTTACTTTAACCACGATACGGCTTGCGTCTACATATGAGACTGTTCCGCCACGTTTTGCTACAACAGTTACACCCGAATCTACCGCAACCGTTTTTTCCATACCAGTTCCAACTAATGGCTTATCAGCTCTTAGTGTTGGTACAGCTTGACGTTGCATGTTCGAGCCCATCAATGCACGGTTAGCATCATCATGTTCTAGGAACGGGATGATACTGGCAGCGACCGATACGATCTGTTGTGGTGACACGTCCATATAGGTAATGTCATCTTTCTGCATTAGTGTGGTTTCACCACGGTGACGACAAGGTATCAAGTCTTCAACCAATGCATTTTTATCATCAAGTAATACGTTTGCTTGTGCTATCGCAAATTGACCTTCTTCGATCGCTGACAAGTAGTCAATATCGTCAGTCACGATACCATCTACAATACGACGATAAGGGGTTTCTAAGAAACCAAAGTCATTTGTTCTAGCGAAGCTCGCAAGAGAGTTGATCAAACCAATGTTTGGTCCCTCTGGCGTTTCGATTGGACATACGCGACCATAGTGAGTCGGATGTACATCTCGTACTTCAAAGCCAGCTCTTTCACGCGTAAGACCGCCCGGACCTAAAGCAGAAATACGACGCTTATGCGTCACTTCTGATAGCGGGTTGTTCTGATCCATAAACTGAGATAATTGGCTTGAGCCAAAGAATTCTTTTACAGCAGCAGAAATAGGTTTAGCGTTAATCAAATCTTGCGGCATGATGGCATCTAAATCGCCAAGGCTTAAACGTTCTTTAACAGCGCGTTCAACACGTACTAAACCAACACGGAATTGGTTTTCTGCCATTTCACCAACAGAACGAATACGACGGTTACCTAAGTGATCGATATCATCAACTTCATCTTTACCGTCACGAATAGTGATAAGTTGTTTCATTACTGAAACAATATCTTCTTTCGCTAGTGTACCTAAGCCTGTGAGTTCTTCACGACCTAAGCGACGGTTAAACTTCATTCTGCCTACAGCAGACAGATCATATCTGTCTTCAGAGAAGAACAAGTTGTCAAACAGGGTTTCTGCGGCGTCTTTTGTTGGTGGTTCACCAGGACGCATCATGCGGTAGATTTCTACAAGCGCTTCTAATTTATTAGTGCTTGAATCGATCTTGATAGTGTCAGAAATATAAGAACCGTGATCAAGTTCATTGATATACAGGGTCTCAAATTCTTTAACACCTAGTTCACGCAATTCAAGCAAGTTTTCTAACGTTACTTCATCGTTTGCGTTAACTACCACTTCGCCCGTTTCTTCATTAACGAAAGTCTTGGCATAAATTTTACCAAGTAAGTACTCAGCTGGAACTTCCAGGTCAGTGACTTTTGCTTTCTCTAATGCACGAGTGTGGCGAGCAGATACTCTTCGACCCGCTTCCACGATAACTTCACCTTTGCCATCCATGATGTCAAATTGTGCAGTTTCACCGCGTAAACGATCAGGAACAACGTCCATTAACAGTTTGTCACCGTTAATGCGGACAATCGTTTTATCGAAGAATAAATCAAGGATTTCTTCTGTGCTCATTTCTAAGGCACGAAGGATTATTGTTGCTGGTAACTTTCTACGACGGTCGATACGAACAAATAAATTATCTTTCGGATCGAACTCGAAATCCAACCATGAACCACGGTATGGAATAACGCGCGCGTTATAAAGTACTTTACCAGACGAGTGAGTTTTGCCCTTGTCGTGATCGAAGAATACGCCAGGTGAACGATGTAGCTGAGATACGATTACTCGCTCAGTACCATTGATCACAAATGTACCGTTTTCAGTCATCAAGGGAATTTCACCCATATATACTTCTTGTTCTTTGATGTCTTTAACTGTACCTGGTGCCGCTTCTTTATCAAACAAGACAAGACGCAGCTTGACTCTTAAAGGAGCTGAATAAGTAACACCACGAATTTGACATTCTTTTACGTCAAATACGGGCTCGCCTAAACGATATGCTACATACTGTAACTCACTGTTACCGCTGTAGCTTTTTATTGGAAACACAGAGCGGAATGCCGCTTCTAAGCCATATTGACCATCAGGATCTTGGTCAATGAACTTCTTAAATGAGTCCAGTTGGATTGAAAGGAGGTATGGAATTTCCAATACCTGCGGGCGCTTGCCAAAATCCTTACGGATACGTTTCTTTTCACTATTAGAGTAAACCATGGGTTCCTCAGCCGACTGATTTTAGACCCAACCTGCAACACGTGTATCTTTGTGTGAAGCAAACTTCCAGTACCCTTTTAGTAGGGCATTAACCTAAGCATACATTAATAAAAGCAATAATGCTTTTTAATGAAAACAAAAACTTAGCGGTTAATTGCCAACGCATTTTTGGATAGCAAACAAAGGGTGAAATATTGCATATCCTACAGCGCAAAAAGGCAGGTGATTAAAAATCACCTGCCTGAGCCTGTTAAGGCCAGTAATTAAAAATACTAATTACTTAACTTCTACTTCAGCACCAGCTTCTGTTAGTGCTTTTTGCAATTCTTCAGCTTCGCCTTTCGACACGCCTTCTTTAATTGCTTTAGGTGCAGACTCAACTACATCTTTAGCTTCTTTCAAGCCAAGACCAGTTGCGCTACGTACTGCTTTGATAACAGCAACTTTGTTAGCACCGAATGAAGTAAGAATTACGTCAAATTCAGTTTGTTCTTCAACAGCTTCAGCCGCTGCAGCTGGACCAGCTACTGCTACTGCTGCTGCTGCAGATACGTTGAATTTTTCTTCTGCCGCTTCGATCAGTTCTACCAATTCCATAACTGGCATTTCTGCGATTGCGTTTAATATATCGTCTTTGGATAGAGCCATTTCTCTAAACTCCTGGGTTTGTAATGTTAAAAATTATAATGCCAAAAAAGAAAATTATTTTTCTTCTTTGATCGCCGCCAATACGCGCACAAACTTGCCTGGAACTTCGTTGATAGTGCGAACGAATTTCTCGACAGGTGCTTTGAAGGTTGCAAGTAATCTTGCAAGAGCTTCGTCGCGGGTCGGTAGTGAAGCTACTGCGTCCAACTTATCTGGACCTAGTAGACCGCTACCAATTGACAATGCAGTTACCTGTAACTTAGGGTTAGTTTTAGAGAAGTCTTTGAACAAGCGCGCTGCGCCGCCCGGTGCTTCGATAGAAAAACCATAAATTAAAGGACCAACTAAGGCACTGTCGATGTCTGCAAATTTACTGTCTGCCAATCCACGTTTAGCTAGAGTATTACGTACTACCTTAAGGAATACGCCTTGCTCACGAGCTTTATTGCGGAGGTCAGTCAGTTCATGAACTTCCATCCCACGGTATTCAGCGACGGCAACGGATAGAGCGCGAGAAGCAACTTCATTTATTTCAGCTACGATCTCTTTTTTTGCTGCTAAGCCTAATGCCACTGAGTTCACCTTCTTAAAATCTGAATCAAGTTAATGCCTTTCGGCTGTTACCTTCATCAGTGTTAACAGATTGATACTTGATATACTGGATGATAATCATCTGAAGCATATCTTGTACCGCTCTACGGTGTTCATTCCCAGAGAGTCTGAGTTGAAACCACCGTCTGCGCAGGTAGTATTAAGCTTGGCATTTCGCTTCCTGAGAAGTGTGTGAAAGTTCTCTTACCTCTTTCACTGCCTAGCGCCTGCGGTCTTGGACGGGAGTTGACTTACGCTTTTGGCGTAAACAACTCCAACCCACAACCTTACAGAGAAAAGTTAATTAAGCTTTAAGGTTTAATGAACTCTGGTTTAATGTTACGCCAGCGCCCATTGTTGTGCTTAAACTAACTTTTTGTAGATAAGTACCCTTGGCAGAAGAAGGCTTCGCTTTCTTCAATGCTTCTAGCAAAGACTCAAGATTTTCTTGAATTTGGTTTGCTTCAAAAGCAATTTTACCAATACTAGCGTGGATGATACCGTTCTTATCGTTGCGATATCTAACCTGACCCGCTTTTGCATTTTTAACTGCAGTAGCAACGTCTGGTGTAACCGTACCCGTTTTAGGGTTCGGCATAAGACCACGTGGACCAAGGATTTGACCTAGTGTACCAACCACACGCATTGCGTCTGGGCTAGCAACTACTACGTCGAAATTCATTTCGCCTTTTTTCACTAGTTCAGCAAGGTCTTCCATACCAACGATGTCAGCACCTGCCGCTTTAGCAGCTTCAGCGTTTGCGCCTTGAGTAAATACAGCAACGCGAACATCTTTACCCGTTCCGTTTGGTAGCACAGTTGCGCCACGAACGTTTTGGTCAGATTTACGTGCATCAATACCTAGGTTAACGGCAACGTCAATGCTCTCAGCGAACTTAACAGTTGCTAGTTCTTTGAGTAGCGCTACCGCTTCAGTAATTTCGTATTCTTTACTTGCGTCAACTTTCTCAGCGATGTTGCGCATTCTTTTAGATAATTTAGCCATTCGATTAACCCTCTACTACCAAGCCCATGCTACGAGCAGAACCCGCGATGGTGTTTACGGCAGCGTCTAAACTAGCCGCTGTTAAATCAGGTTCTTTTGTCTTTGCGATCTCTTCTAACTGAGCGCGAGTAACTTTACCCACTTTCTCAGTGTTAGGACGACCAGAACCACTCTTGACACCGGCCGCTTTCAACAATAGGAAAGCTGCTGGAGGAGTTTTTGTTACGAATGTAAAAGAGCGATCTTCATACACAGTAATTTCTACTGGTACTGGAGAGCCTTTTTCAAGAGATTCTGTTTTTGCGTTAAACGCCTTACAGAATTCCATGATGTTTACACCATGTTGACCTAATGCAGGACCAACTGGTGGACTTGGATTAGCAGCACCTGCCTTCACCTGTAGCTTAATTAAGCCTGAAACTTTCTTCGCCATTATATTTACTCTCTATTAGTGGGTATAACGCCTTGAAGATACAGAGGATATCTTCTCAAACGGCTTCCCGATGCATAAAAAAGGGCGCAAAGTATAGGCTTTTGGCTAAGTAAACACAAGCCCTAATTCAAGTTAATTGTAAATTAGCCGAAATACCCGCAGGCAAGAGTGTATCTAGGATTACTTTGGCTTTAAAATTATTTTAATGCGACTTTTAGTACAATAAATCTTGCGCTAAATTCTGCGCTTATTTTTGAACGAGCAATTGCCCATTTAGTGCATTGTATTCCGAATAGGTTCAACTATAAACGCAAAAATAAAAAAGGCCGCCAAAAAAGGCAGCCTTGTTTTTATGATTGAGCAACTTATTAGCCTTTAGGCATAATCACAGAATCGATTACATGGATCACGCCGTTTGACGTTTTGATATCTGTTTTGATAACGTTAGCGTTATCAATTTTAACGCCGCCGTTTGCAACGGTTACCGTGACGCTTGAACCTTCTAAGGTCTTCGCAGAATCTACTTTGACCACGTCAGCAGCCATTACTTTTCCAGCGACAACATGGTAAGTCAATATTTGCACTAGCTTGTCTTTATTTTCTGGTAATAGTAGTGATTCAACTGTTCCCGCTGGCAGCTTTGCAAACGCTTCGTTAGTTGGAGCGAATACAGTTAACGGACCTTCACCTTTTAGTGCATCTACTAAACCAGCAGCTTTCACCGCTGCAACAAGTGTAGAGAAGTCGCTGTTGCTTGCTGCGGTATCTACGATGTCCATCTTACTTCCGTGATGGTTAGCCAACACGCTTGCAGAGAACACAACAGTCAAAACAACTGCCGAAACCAATTTAGTTGCTTTAATAAACATGCTTTTCATAATTCATCCTTAATGTAACGTTGTAGTTAATTCGAGCACGACAATTCGTACTTCTGCATATACTTACAATTCAAGGATACAAATGGATGCTTAATTACATTTATTTAATAATGCAGCAGTGATCAACAGACAAAAAAAATCCAGCTAATCAGCTGGATTTCGTAATTAATACTGTTTAAAAAAGACTTAGCCTTTTTCGACCTGGCCAAATTCCAGCTCGACTGGCGTTGAGCGACCGAATATCAATACTGATACTTTCAAGCGGCTCTTCTCGTAGTCTACTTCTTCTACCACACCATTGAAGTCTGCAAATGGACCGTCGGTAACACGAACAACTTCACCTGGTTCGAACAATGTTTTTGGTCTTGGCTTATCAACGCCTTCTTGTAGGCGATTTAATATAGCGTCGGCTTCTTTCTGAGTAATTGGCATTGGGCGATCTGAAGTTCCACCGATAAAACCAAGAACACGAGGAATACTTTTCACTAAGTGCCAAGAGTCTTCATTCATTTCCATTTCGACTAATACATAGCCTGGAAAAAATTTACGCTCAGACTTACGCTTTTGACCAGCGCGCATTTCAACGACTTCTTCAGTAGGAACAAGAATTTCACCGAAGTAGTCTTCCATGCCGTGCATTTTGATGTACTCAAGCAATGTCTTTTGAACACGACCTTCGTATTGCGAGAATGCTTGTACTACGTACCATTTCTTGTCAGACATGTTTACACTCCGATGTTAGTAATTAAGCCGATTACCCAGACCAATATCATGTCAATAAAATATAACATCACACCAACAACCGCGGTAGCCAGAAGAATAATAAGCGTCATTCGGTTTGCTTCACTGCGGCTCGGCCATATAACCTTGCGTACTTCAGTGCGCGCATCTTTGGCAAAAACGAAGAAATCACTGCCTTTTTGCGTTGTCGCAGCAATACCTAAAGAAACGACGACGATCCCAACAGCAGCAAGCGCTCTGTATAACACCGAAATTTCTTCATATGCACTGTATGCGTAAACCAAACCACCTAAAAGGGCGATCACTATAATCCATTTGACCATGTCTAACGGGTTAGACGCGTTTTCTGCCTTATCACTCATCAGTGTTACCCTAAACTAGCCACGCCTAAAATAAGCGAGCTATTAATTAAATCGTTACGCCGGACCTACACCACTATAAAAAGTGGCAGGGGTGGAGGGACTCGAACCCCCAGCCATCGGTTTTGGAGACCGCTGTTCTACCAATTGGAACTACACCCCTAAATCCGTACGATACATTTTTTCAGTTACATTTCCCTTGTGATGTTGTGTTCTTGGAAGGAAGTCATCAGCGTCATAAGGGAGGGAGCCGTATTATACTCATGCAAGCAAGTTATACAAGTACCTTCAAGTGCTAAGTTACACAATCCGGCAAATAACTGCGGCTATCCTCGTCAACTTATGATGAATGTGTGGTTAGCGCTCAAAATATCAACTAGCAAATGACGATATTTTAAGCGTATATAGAATTATTTTCAGTCAACGCCAATGAAACCACCGGTCTGATGGGCCCATAATTTGGCATAGATACCGTTATGCTCTAACAACTCTTTGTGGCTTCCTGACTCAACAACTTTGCCAGCATCTAATACTAAGAGTCGGTCCATTTGTGCAATAGTGGACAGTCTGTGGGCAATTGCCAATACTGTCTTTTGCTCCATAATTGTGTCTAAACATTGCTGGATAGCTGCTTCTACTTCTGAATCTAGTGCAGAGGTGGCTTCATCTAAAATCAAAATTGGTGCGTCTTTTAGCATGACTCTAGCAATCGCAATTCGCTGTCTTTGACCGCCTGATAACTTCACCCCTCGCTCCCCGACATGCGCATCATATCCTGTTCGGCCTTTTGCATCGCTCAATGACAGAATGAACTCATGTGCCTCGGCTTGCTTTGCCGCTTTAATCATATCTTCGTCGGTAGCGTCTTCACGTCCATAGATAATATTATCGCGCACGCTACGATGCATTAATGAAGTATCCTGCGTCACCATGCTAATATGCCGGCGCAGACTTTCTTGTTTCACCGCAGTAATGTCTTGCCCATCAATTGCAATTTTTCCAGAGTCAATATCGTAGAAACGCAGCAGCAAGTTAACTAACGTTGACTTACCCGCACCTGAACGACCCACCAAGCCAACTTTTTCGCCAGGTTTAATACTTATATTAAGATGATCAAATACATTTATTTGCTTATTATTTTTGGCTACATAAGCAAAATTGACGTCTTTAAATTCGATACCACCGCCCTTCATTTCCAAAGCAGGTGCCTGATTTTTATCTTCGATTGTCGCTGGCATTGCCAAGGTATTGATCCCGTCTTGAACGGTACCAATATTTTCAAATAACGCTGAAATTTCCCACATAATCCACTGTGACATGCCGTTCAAACGCAGGCTCAAACTCACCGCAATCGCAATATCTCCTGGCGAAACAACGCCATTTACCCACAAATATATGGCCAATGCCGATACTGAAAAAACCAACAGCGAATTACTTGTCCAAACGCACGCTTGCAGTACGGTAACCAGACGCATTTGTGGGTAAACCGTTTGTAAAAATCCATCCATCCCTTCGCGAGCATAGTCCTCTTCTCGCTTGTTATGAGAAAACAGCTTTACCGTCATTATGTTGGTATAGCTATCAACAATTCTGCCGGTCATGATTGAGCGAGCGTCCGCTTGTTTCGTCGAAAGATGTTTCAATCTAGGAAGAATAGCCCGAAGAATAATCACATACACAACTAGCCAAACGAGTAAAGGCACGGCTAGGCGCCAATCCGTAGAAAAAACTAATACAATAATACTGATGAAATACACGCAGATGTATACTGCAAGATTCATGATTTTCATGACGGTTTCGCGCACAGACAGTGCGGTTTGCATAACCTTTGTTGCTACCCGCCCAGCAAATTCGTCCTGATAAAATGACAGGCTTTGACCTAACAGATAGCGATGCGCCTGCCAGCGAATACGCATCGGGAAATTACCCAGTAAAGATTGATGAGTCAGTGCCGATTGAAGAATAACGAGGGCGGGCAGAAAGACCATAACGACCAGTCCCATCCAAATTAAGCTGTTCATTTCTTCTTGCAAAAAAGTCGCCTTTTCGCGAGTTGCAAACCAGTCAACAAGCTGCCCCATATAGCCAAATAAAGACACCTCTAAAATGGCTACCACTGCGCTAATAACAGAGACAGCAATAAGTACCGTCCACATTCCGGAAGAATAATAGCGGCAAAATGCAATGAAGTTTTTGGGTGGCTGCGTAGGCGCACTTTCTGGGAACGCCTTTGTTAGATTTTCAAAAAATGAAAACATGCTTTCTCTTTATTTAAGTAAATGCTGAATAAGTCGTTGAATAGCAATAAATGCTGACTAATTATTGTTGACCTTGCTGGTCATAGCGAGCCATTTCACCCTCGCTGAATTGTCGCGCGCTATTGTATCAATATCTTGTTGTTATGACACCAAAGGAAACAGATTGCTGCCCAAATACAGCAATCTTTGTCATCTACACAACTGCCTTGGGTCAGCATTGCCTAAAAACTAAAGAAACTTTTCGAAGAGCTTCACTACCCAATAGATGACAATACCGAACTGAACTAAAAACAAAACAAATCGAGCTTGAATCGCTAAGTTCGAAGTTGATACTAAATGCACGATTGATTGGCCCAATCTTGCTGCAAATAATATGTAGGCAAGTCCGTTGGTTATTGCGGTAGAGTCAGTTGCAATGGCTAATAAAAGGACGCCACCAATAAAACTAAAACATTCAACGCAATTTGCTTGTGCACGCGTTATTCGAGCGCCCAAATCCGGTACGTCTGAACCGTCAGACTTAAACTTCAGCCCTTCAAATTTGCCGCTTTGCGTTAAATAAGTGCGGTACGACGCTAGTGCTAGTAGCAACACTAAAATCCAACTTATATAGCCTAATAAACCAATAATTGATGCGTTCACTGTTATTCCTTTTTCATTAAATTTATTAATTTTGACTTACTATATGTATGTACAAAAAAAGTAGCCCAATGCGAAAGTAGCGTTTTCTTGCATAATTCACAATATTAATAACAGAGGCTATTAACAAAACCGCTGAGGTCGAGGCTAATCCTTCATTACATATGATATTCGCGGACCAGTTTAATGTTACAAGTTATTTCAATTTCACGTTTGTTGTTGATTCTTTTTACTTTGGCTATAAGGTTATCAATGTTAAAAAAACCGAAATATAGGAAAGAATAGATGATGCATATTAAAAAGGCCTTACTAGCCGTCAGTATAGCAATTGCCGTTGGCGCTTGTACTCCTGCTCAACAAACAACAGAAACAGCGCCAGCAGTAGCTGCTGAGCAAAAAGTAGCCTTGAAATCCGGTATTCTTACCCAAAACATGGACTTGAGCGTTCAGCCGGGTGACAACTTCTTCAACTATGTGAATGGCACTTGGTTAAAAACAATTGAGATTCCAGCAGACAAAGCTTCTTACGGTAGCTTTGCAATTCTAGCTGACGAAGCCCAAGATGATGTCAAAGCGATTATCGATACCGCGTCACAAGGTGACTACCCTGCAGGTTCTGATGAACAAAAAGTGGGCGATATGTACAGCTCATATATGGACATAGACAACCGCAATGAAGTAGGTGTTAAACCACTCAAAGCAGAGTTTGATAAAATTGCGAGCATCTCCAACTATGACCAGCTCGTTGAGTACTTTGCGTATTCAATTAAATATGGCTACGGCACACCTGTTAGTTTCTTCCAATATGCGGATTTTAAATCACCCAATGAATATGCACTTTATGCATGGCAAGCAGGTATCGGTTTACCTGACCGAGAGTATTATTTTAAAGATGATGAAGACGGTAAGAAAATTCTAGCCGCTTATCAGGCTCATATTGAAAAAATGTTTACGCTTGCTGGTTTAGACAACGGTGCTAAAACTGCAGAAATGTTGTTAGCCCTTGAAACTAAAATAGCTAACGAACACATGAAGAAAGAGCAAGCAAGAAACTGGGCAGAAAACTACAGTAAGTTGAGCATGGATGAATTAAAAGCGCTCATGCCTAACTTCAACTGGGATACGTTTGTAAAAGCGACTGGCTTCGATATGCCTGAAAGCATGATCATCATGCAGAACGACTTTCTAGCAGGCATCGACAAAGTGATTGCCGAAACGTCATTAGACGACTGGAAGTCATTCTTACAATGGGGCGTAATTAACTCTTCCGCTGGCTCATTGGACATGGCAATGGACAAAGCCAATTTTGACTTTTACAGCACGGTTCTTTACGGCGTAGAAGAGCAGCGTCCAATGTGGCGTCGTGCAACCGGTTTGCTGAACGGCACATTAGGTGAAGTTATTGGTAAAGTTTATGTTAAGCAGCACTTCCCGCCTGAAGCCAAACAACGCATGCAGGTAATGGTCGACAACCTTATTTCAGCTTACGAAGTCAGCATTAAAGAACTCGATTGGATGACAGAAGAAACACGCATTCAAGCTCTAGATAAATTGTCTAAATTCACCGTCAAGATTGGTTACCCAGACAAATGGAAAGACTATTCTGCTCTGCAAGTATCTGACAAAGATCTTTTTGGCAACATGCGTAATGCCTCAGAAGTAGCTTATGCTGAAGAGTTAGCGAAACAAGGCAAGCCTGTCGATAAAACTGAATGGGGTATGACACCACAAACGGTCAACGCCTATTACAATCCCTCTGCAAATGAAATTGTATTCCCTGCTGCAATATTACAGCCTCCGTTTTTTGATTTAGAAGCAGAAGACGCAGTGAATTACGGTGGTATCGGTGCGGTTATTGGTCATGAAATTGGCCACGGTTTTGATGACTCAGGCAGCACATTTGACGGTGACGGCGTATTGCGTAATTGGTGGACTGATGCTGATCGTGAAGAGTTTAAGAGTAGAACTGGCAAACTTGTCACGCAATACAATGCATTTGAGCCGCTGGAAGGTGTTTTCGTTAATGGTGAATTTACATTAGGCGAGAACATCGGTGATCTTGGCGGCATTAGTATTGCGCTTAAAGCCTACCAAATGTCCTTGAATGGTGAACCATCACCTGTCTTAGATGGCTTTACGGGTGAGCAGCGAGTGTTCCTTGGTTTCGGTCAAGTGTGGGCTGGAAAGTACCGCGATGAGGCATTGAAAAGCCAAATCAATACTGACCCGCACTCACCTGCTCAATACAGAGCTAATGGTTCGGTTCGCAACGTGCCAGAGTTCTATAGCGCATTTGACGTAAAACCAACTGATGCATTGTATCTTCCTGAAGAAGATCGCGTAAAAATTTGGTAGCTTTTTGTTGCTAGTGTCAGCTGTCTGATAGCAAATAGACTGCAGTCCTAGTGCAAAGGAGATAACAAGGGGATCTATTTTTAGGTCCCTTTTTTTTTCATAATTTTTTTGAGAGCTTTTTTTATAAAGGGCATTTTGTTTAGTGATACTTCATTAAGAACTTTATCGCTTACTTAGTCTTTTCTCTGCTTGCTCACGTAAACAACATACGAAATTAATCAGAACGCAATAAAATAAAGCTCTAGAGGAACATTGGCTTTTCGCCATCCTATTAGATTTACTGAGGACGATTTTGACCGAAGCATCAGAAAAAAAAGAAGATAAAAATAGCTTAGTAGAAGGCCCTGTTTTACCTATTATTTCAAGACTAGCGATGCCCATGATTTTTGGCATCGTTGCTGTGTTTTCAATATCTCTCGTTGATACCTATTTTGTCGGTAAATTAGGCACAGCACAATTAGCGGCTCTTTCCTTTACTTTCCCAGTCACTATGGCAATTGCGAGTTTATCAAGTGGACTTGGTGCCGGCGCTTCTTCGGTAGTTTCAAGAGCAATAGGCGCGGATAACAGGTCGCACGCCAAACGTTTATCGACAGACAGTTTGCTGCTCGCCAGCTTACTCGTCGTTCTCATTTCAGCTATTGGATACTTTACGATTACACCACTATTTAAGCTACTTGGCGCTTCTGGTGACGTCTTAAAATACATTATTCAGTATATGGAAATTTGGTATATTTCAATGCCATTTCTCGTCATTCCTATTGTGGCTAACGCAATTATTAGATCCGTTGGCAATGCACTTTGGCCAAGCATTATCATGTTTTTTGCTGCAGCAGTGAATATTGCTCTCACTCCCGTCTTGATATTTGGCTTCGGTCCAATACCAGCAATGAATATTGAAGGTGCCGCAATCAGCACGATGATAGCGCGCATAGTTACCTTCATCCTCGCACTGTATGTTGCTATTTATCGCGAAGAAATTATCCAAGTATCTAAACCCGAATACCAAGTGTTTATCGATTCTTGTAAGTCTGTGCTGAAAATCGCTCTACCAGCTGGCGCAGGAAGCGTTATTAATCCAATTGGGATCGGAATTGTTACTGCCATTATCGCAGGATATGGCGACGATACAGTAGCCGCGTTTGGTGTCGCTACAAGGATAGAGTCATTTGCGTGCATTCCTATGTTAGCCCTGTCTGCTTCGATAGGTCCAATCGCAGGCCAAAACTGGGGAGCAGGAAACAAGCATCGAGTAATACAGACACTTAAATACTGCTATCTTATTTGTGTGCTTTGGTCGTTAGTAATTATTGCTTTGTTTTATGGTTTTGCAGATCAGTTTTCCTCACTTTTAGCTTCAAGTGAAAGTGTCGCAGCCAAATCCACGGATTATTTATATATCGTTGCGGTAAGTTTGGTTGGTTACGGTTGGATAATAGTATCTTCTGCAGCGTTTAACTCTTTAGGCAAGTCGGTCACCGGATTTAATTATTACGCGGTACGAACATTTGCTTTGTATGTGCCTTTGAGTTTAGCTGCTTCTATCTGGTTCGATGAAAAGTGGGTTTATATTGCTATCGCCATAGCAAATTTAGTATCCGGTTTCTTGGTAGCCGGTTACACACTACTTTGGCTTAAAAAAGCTAAACAAGAAGACTGTCACCCTGATTGGACGCTCAATTTGTTAAGCTCATAAATTATTAAAATCGTTTTTATAAACTTCAAGACTAGCGGCAATTTATAAAAAAACATCAGATAAATAGTGGGTTAAGCTCGTCAAGGCAATCATGAGTAACAAATAATGCACCGTAAAAAGCATAAAGCTTACTGGGTTGAGCAGAATCGAGTGCGCTGGTTTTTGTTTTTGTTCTTGTTCTTGCTCATTTGCATAACTCTTTATTAGTTGCCTCACATAAATGGGTAAACCGCTAATCTCTTGAGGCTCTGGTAGGCACTGCAAATTGTGTAAATTATTCTTTTTTTTGCTTAATATTTGGCGCGCCACTTCGTGATTAGCGTTGCTTAAATCTTTAAGAAAGATTTTCCTGACGCTGTTGGGCCAAATTATCGTAAAAATTTTACCAATCATGCTGCGCAAATTGTCGTAGCGCTTGCAGCGAATCAATTCATACATCAGAATTAATTGTAAGGCCTCTGCTCCAAGTTGTGACTTCGTTTTGCTGGACATAATAATCCGAGGGCTAATTAAGCCTGCATTCATTAGCAAAGGATATTCTGAATTTATAGTGTGAAGATAGTCGTTATGAACACTTTGTTCGTTACATAGTAATTCGATTAAACACTGTATTTGATTTTCTAAGCGCCGCTGCTGCCTGAAAAAAACAAATAGAGAAAACCCCACCAGTGTTGAAACAAGCGCTGCTAGCGCGAAAATATAATTAGACGACTGAAAGTAATCTGGAACATGAGGTCCACAAACGCTCACATGGCAATGTTCATAAAGGCTAGGGAAAGCAAAGAAGCTCGGTAAAATAAATGCAAAGACACTGACAAGACCAATAATAGGCGCCCCAAGTGCTAACGATAAGAGGAGCAAAGCCCTTCTCTTAGCCGCAGCTTTTAATATTGTTTCTCGCATCCAACGGTAAATGAAAGCGTATAGTCTTGATACCAAAACATAAAAAACAAGCGTCAATAAAATCAACATTAAGGTCACTGATAATGTAGCAAATACGTGTGCCATTAAATCCCCAACTTATTAGTATCTGCGTGTTCATTAACTAGAGCTAACACTCGACTACCCAGTTCACTATTCCAATTGTTTAGGTAGGTCATAATGCCTGATAGCATCACTAACTCATCACCCTGTCCCATTTCGTCACGAATTTCAGATAGTAGACTGCTGATAACCTCTTCCTTAGAGTAGCGCGAAGCATAAATATAAGCTTTGCCCATTTTACTTCGAGTTAGCAAGCCTTTGCGCCACAAGCGCTCAATAGTGCTTTGGATCGTATTAATCGATATAAGTTTAATACTGCTGCTTTGTTCACCTTCCAAAAGATCCCGAATATTTTGAGCCGTTAAACTAAGATCCTCTTGTCGCCAAAACAAATCCAATGTTTGTATTTCACGCCGACCTAACATTGGCGGTTTAAGTTTTTCTTTTTTTGACGTTCGCATAGTAAGGAGTCCATTTTCTAATTTGTAGAAAGTTTAAACCGAGGCCTTATCGGTTGTTTTGTCATGTTATTTAATAAACGCCTCAGACCCGCTACTAGATGCAAATTTATTAAAAAAGGTGACCAAATGTACTTCTATAAAAAAACTAAAACACGAACAGCAGCTTTCAAATTCGTTGTTGCAGCGCTTTTTTTATCTCTCGCTTTTTATGCGAATGCCTCTAGCGATACTAAGCCAAGCCCGGAACTGATCGCAGATGCCAACACAGAATCAACAATTGAAAAAATTGTCATTGAGGGCCGTTCAGTCAACCTTTTAGGAGAGGCAATATCCGCTTCAGAAGGGGTAGTCGGACAATTTGAAATAGCCAGTCGGCCAATGCTACGCACGGGCGAAATATTAGAATTAGTACCTGGCATGGTGGTCACGCAACATAGTGGAACGGGGAAAGCTAACCAGTATTTTTTACGAGGCTTTAATCTTGACCACGGTACTGATTTTGCTTCGTCAATTGACGGTATGCCAATAAATATGCGAAGCCATGGGCATGGACAAGGCTATACCGATTTAAATTTTATCATTCCTGAAACAGTGCAAACACTTAACTACAAAAAAGGAGCTTACTACGCTGATGTTGGAGATTTCAGCGGTGCCGGCAGTGCGGAATTTAATACTGTGTCAGGACAGCAAAACGGCCAGATATCCGCCACACTCGGTGAGCATAATTACCAACGGTACTTGCTTATGAATGGCGTTAACATGCACCAAGGTTCGCTTAATTATGCAGTAGAAATAAACCAAAATGATGGTCCTTGGACTGATATTGAAGAAGACTTAAACAAAATAAATGTATTTGCCAAATACGATCAAAAATTATTTGAAGGACAATTAAATGTGAGTCTAATGGCCTACGACAACAAGTGGAACAGCGCAGATCAAATACCCGAGCGAGCTGTTCTGCAAGGCATTATAGATGAACTTGGCTCCTTAGATACAACGCTGGGAGGGCAAAGCAGTCGTTATAGTATTAATACACAATGGCAAACCGACAATATTTCCATGGCTTTTTATGCAATCGACTATGATCTTCAACTATGGTCAAATTTTACGTATTTTCTTGATAGACCAACCCGTGGCGATCAATTCGAGCAAGTAGACGATCGAAAAATCTTTGGTGGTCACCTTCAATACACGCAACACGGTAACTGGGGTGAGTACGAGGTATCAAATACCGTCGGTGTGCAGTTGAGATATGACAAGATTAATGAAGTGGGTTTGTATTCAACACAAGCAAGACAGCGTTTTGGAGTGGTACGCAGCGACCAAGTTGACGAAGGAAGCAGTGGTCTCTTTTGGGAAAACGAAATGACTTGGAACAAGTCATTTCGCACGAGTTTGGGCGCACGATTTGATTATTATAATTTCGACGTGGATAGCTTAGTTGCAGCTAATATTAACGGCGTTGATTTAAATGGGAATAAAGGAACGGAAAACGACAGTAAGCTATCACTAAAAGGCAGCGCTATATATACGTTTAACGATCGTCTTGAAGGATATGCTTCAATTGGTCAAGGTTTTCATTCCAATGATGCTCGCGGCACAATAGATCAAGTTGACCCCGCGTCGGGCAACAGCATACAACCAGTCGAACCCTTAGTAGGTTCTTTAGGCTACGAAATTGGTATACGCACCACTATCGAGGATAAACTAAACGCCTCGATATCCTTATGGGCATTGACCTTAGACAGTGAGTTAGTATTCGTAGGAGATGCTGGAAATACTGAAGCCAGTTTTGAATCAACGCGCAAAGGTCTTGAACTTAGCGCTTATTATCGCTTAACCAAAGCCTTAACTTTAGATCTTGAATATGCATATACAGACGCTGAGTTTTCAGAGTTACCTGCTGCGGAGAACGCAATACCGGGAGCAATAAAACAGGTAGTTCAGAGCGGTGTAACATGGCAGCAGGAAAGCTGGTTTGCCAGTCTTCGCTATCGCTATTTTGGAAAGCGCCCACTGGTCGAAGATCGCAGCGTTTATTCCGACAGCACACAAATTGTAAATCTTAACTTGGGTTATCGCTTTGACTCTAAGTTGACGCTGAAGCTAGATATATTGAATGCATTTGACAGCGACGACCACGATATTGATTATTTCTATGCCAGTCGCCTAGCAAATGAATCTGCTAGCGACGGCATTGAAGATATTCACTATCACGTGTTGGAGCCACGTACATTTAGATTATCGCTAGCATACTCGTTTTAATGAAGAATTATTTAAGCCGAAAGATACCAAGGACGATACAGACAGCGCCGCCGATTAAACCTAACCAAGCTTCCATCGGCGTATCGCCACTGAAAGTACGCTCAATTTGCGAACCAGCGGAGTCATAAACATCATAGCCCCAAATACATAGAGCCGTGCCTATTATGATTAAGATGATGCCAAGCAATTTATTGTTCATGGTGTTTCCTTACTTATTATTATTGAATTGGGTACTGTCTCAATATACGCAAAAAAGTCAAATTACCCAAATAAAAGCGCTTCCCTATCGGACTAGAGCTTTCTTGCTTTAAAGCGCTTTCCTTTGATACGACGCTCACGAAACTGGCTTAATGCGCGTTTCACGCTTCTGGCTTTTATGGCAATGTAAGTATGCCGAGCGGAAATAGAAATCTTTCCTATATCCTCTCCCGGTATCTCGGCCTCTTTGGTTAATGCTCCCAAAATATCCCCTGGACGCAGCTTATCTCGTTTACCACCATCAACTGCAATACAAACAAACTCAGGCTCTCTTATACGGTTTGCATGAAAGCGCACACCTTGAATATGGAGTTTACTAATTTTAGCATCTGTTTTTGCCGCTATTTCGTCTAGCTTACCTTCTTCGTTATCATCGATTAAGGTGATTGCTAAGCCTTTTTCTTCTGCTCGGCCTGTGCGTCCAATTCGATGTGTGTGAGTATCGATATCTTCACTAACCCTGTGATTAATGACTAAATCGACGCGCTCTATATCAAGCCCGCGCGCAGCAACGTCAGTTGCAACTAACACGCTCACCGTTTTATTCGCAAATCGAGCAAGTACTTGACTGCGCTCCGACTGTTCTAGATCACCGTGCAACCCTACAGCAGTAAAGCCCATTTGATATAATTCATCGCTGAGTTCTTTGGTTTCGCGTCGAGTGCGGCAAAACACAATCGTTGATTCAATTTGATGATGTGTAAGCAATGCTGCAACGGCCTGAGTCCGGTGCTCATTACTTATACGATAAGCCTGTTGTTCGATATTCGGCGCAGACTGCCCGTCTTCAACTTTAATGATCTTTGCATTGCGCTGATACTGATCCGTAATACTTTTGATTTGATCTGGGAAAGTAGCTGAAAATAACAAAGTTTGTCGTGTCGACGCCAAGGCAGTTTGCGAAAGATGGTGCATCACCACCCGCATCTCATCTTCAAAGCCCATATCGAGCATGCGATCAGCTTCATCAAGCACAAAGCAATTCACTTTTTTTAAACTTAATGTGCGCTTACCTATATGGTCCATAATGCGGCCAGGGGTGCCAACCACCACATTTGCACCGTAGCGCAATGACACAATTTGCGGTCCCATTGGCATACCGCCAACTAATGAAACCACTTTCAAATTAGCCATACGTTTTGCCAACAAGCGAATTTGCTCGGCAACTTGTTCGGCCAGCTCACGCGTTGGACACATAATGAGGCACTGTGGATTTTTCGCTTCAACATCAATTTTACTTAACAGCGCTAGTCCAAATGCAAGTGTTTTACCACTGCCTGTTTTCGCCTGCACCGCAACATCAGCTCCTGCCAACACATCTGGTAAGCAGGCCTGTTGAGTTTGCGTCATGTGCGTAAACTCAATTGCATTTAGAGCTTCCATCAAAGGTTCAGATAAACCTAAGCTAGAAAATGAAGTGGCGCTGTTTGCGTCAGTTGATGTCATGCTAATTTCCATTGTAGGGTTTCACCTGCAAAAAATGGCACTATTTCATCGCGGGAGCTGTCGAGAGATCTTTCAGAAGATTTATCAAGAGTCCGATCGAAGGTGTCATCAAATGTCGGTAATTTAATATTGCTAGGAACTTCCCAGCTTTGTTTGTTTAATGTGATGGTGCCACTGTTACGCGGCATTCCATAAAAATCCGGACCGTAATGGCTGGCAAAGCCTTCGAGCTTGTCTATTGCATTAAGGTCTTCAAATACCTGCGCGTACAACTCAATTGCGCTCCACGCGCTGTAGCAACCGGCGCAACCACAGGCATTTTCTTTTTTATGCTTTTCGTGTGGCGCTGAATCTGTGCCTAGGAAGAATTTTTTCGAGCCTGACGCAACCACCGCTCTCAGTGCTTGCTGATGAGTGTTGCGCTTCAATACAGGCAGACAGTAGTTGTGAGGTCTTATACCTCCCACTAATAAATCATTACGATTTAGCAGTAAATGTTGGGGCGTAATTGTTGCCGCCACGTTATCTGAAGATTCCAGCACAAAATCCACCGCGTCTTTGGTTGTGATATGTTCAAACACAATTTTTAAGTTTGGAAAATCGTTTACGATGTCACGCAAATAGGTGTCGATAAATGCTTTTTCACGATCGAAAATGTCAATATGCGCTTCGGTTACTTCACCGTGAATTAGCAGCAGCATACCGACTTGTTGCATTGCTTCAAAAACGGGATAAAGCGCCTTTATGCCTTTGACTGCAGCATCTGAATTGGTTGTCGCCCCAGCAGGGTATAGTTTCGATGCAACAATACCCGCTGCTTTAGCATCTTTAATTTCTTGCGCAGTAGTTTGGTTGGTCAGAAACAAGGTAACCAATGGCTCAAATTCAACACCTTGAGGTACGGCATCCAAAATGCGCTGCTTATACGCTAGGGCCATTTGTGTTGTGGTTACCGGTGGAACCAAATTAGGCATTGCGATGGCACGTTTAAAGCAACGTGCGGTTGCAGGCACCGTTTCTTTTAACATTTCGCCGTCACGAAAATGTAAATGCCAGTCATCAGGGGTTTGAATAGTAAGCGATGTAGTCATGCCAAATCCACCATGCATAAGTGTAAAAAAGGTTCAAAAAAGAATAAACAAAAGGTGTCATAAAAGGAGCCGTAAAACACGGGCGATATTATGCCTTATTTGAAGCATAAACGGGCAAAAAACTATTCTAATTCATCAGAACTTTTGTTTATCAAGCTATTTAACGGGATCAAGCTGAGTTTTGCGATAAACAAAGGGGTATCTTCGTTGGCATAGGCAACACATTCTTGAGTGACACGCTTTTTGCTGCTTGATTCAGGTCCAAACTCATTGGCATCCTCAGAAATATCGGGCCCAACAAGAATATTGATAGCGTCGTTACTGCGCAGCTCTTCTAGCTGCTGCTTATCAATACACAGCTTTTGACTTGCGTAAATCATTGGATGAGAAATCAAATCAATATCTTCAAACAAAGCTCTCTCAAGTAATGCAGAGGAAATTAGCCCCAGTGGATACATTTCAGGAAAATCGACTTTGTCCGCAAACTCATCAATAAACAGGCTTTGCTCTGCACCGGCGCTAGCAAGAAAGTTTTTCGCGTTGCCCACAATCATATATTTTCGTTTTAAAAAATACTTAGTACCCGGAACGAGCTCTCTATCAGGCAAGTTATTTAACATGTGCATAGGCGGTAAATTACTTGGCAATGGCAATGTCATTTGATTGCCGTCGCGCTTAAATCCTACAATGGCGGGCTTTTTATTCGCCTTGAGAATTAAGCGTCGACTATAGGTGCTAGGGCCTTCGCCGCTCGACCATTTTCCTGGCTTAACGCTCAACGTCACTTCATCATCGGGGCGTACACAATTAGCAAAACTAAACTCATAAGCACTAAATCGAAATTGGTCTGTATCAATCTCACTTGTGCTATTCATTGCCAACAGTCTGCACTGATACTCAATAAAGCACCCTAACTGAAAACCAAGTGCTATAGGGCCCTCAAATGGATTTCCACGCAGCCAGTGCCAGCGACTTTTGTCGTGAAACAGGTTGAAATCATCCGTTGAGTTTCTGGCAATATCGATATGCAGTTGTGACATCAGTAGCATGCGTTTATCTCATGGTTATTTACGAGTTAGTCAATTATTCAAATAGATGACAAAAGTGTAGGCGATGAAAGAGAAACTACGAGATTACAATTGTCGTCCGTTATTCCGTTATCGACTCAAAACAATTAATTTGAAATGTTTATTAGTTTTAGCATGTTGTGAATAAAAAACAAGCACGAGTTGATAGCAATATTTGTGTTGCACTAAACTAAAAGAAGCACTAACAAATTGAAAGAAAAAAGGATAATCTTCTTTCTATAAGCAAACCTAACTATCGTAAAGATACTCTTCAATTAGAGACATCGGAATTCATGCCGCACGCCATCAGTATTAGTAACATCATGCCAAAGCCCACCCTAGCCAATAAAATCTTTGTTTGGTTTCTTGACCGTCTGCTTGGTATCAAAAAAATGGATACGTTATATCGCCAACACGAAATGCAGGGCTTGAGCAAAGAAGACTTTTCCGACCGGCTAATAGAAATACTTAAATTAGACATTCAAGGTGCAAAAGAATTACAAAGTAAGATACCTAAAACAGGCCCCGTGGTGATAGCAAGTAATCACCCATTCGGCGGTATTGAAGGGGTAATACTTGCGCGTTTAATTGGTGAAGTGCGCCCCGACTTAAAGGTGTTGGCAAATAAAGGCCTCGGCATTTTTAAGGAAATTTCTGATTATTTTATTTTCACTAATCCACTGTCTGCAAATGACCCGAAAAATGGCCCGTCGCTGCGTCACTGTGTTAAACATGTGCAGTCGCAAGGCGCTCTGCTGATTTTTCCTGCAGGAAAAGTATCCTATTACCAAAAAGCCAAATCAGGCATTAGCGAGCATATTTGGAATAAACTTGTTGGCCGTCTTGTCAGCATCGATAGTTGCCAATTTGTGCCTATTTTCGTCAATGGCCAAAATAGCGCTAACTTTTATCGTATTGAAAAAATTTACTTTAAATTAAGAATGTTACTTTTAGGGCGCGAGTTGCTGAATAAAACTGGCGCTAAGATCGTTATTAACACCGGTAATGCGATTCAACAAAAACAGTTTGATAAACAACTTAATCACAGCGATAAAGCCATGTTATGTAGAGCCCTGAGTTATGCTCAGGATCATCGCTGGCGTTACCAATGGCCCGCCGACACAGTAACAGAGCAGTTGCCGATTATTGATGAAATTAAGCCTGAACACTTAATCAGTGAAATTAAAGCGTTGCCAAATCAACAACTGCTGCTTGAAAACAAGGAATATTCGGTTTATTTCGGCTATCAATCTCAACTACCCTTGGTAGTCCAGGAAATTGCTCGATTACGTGAAATCGTTTTTAGAATGCATGACGAAGGTAGCGGACAGGCCTTAGACACGGATGAGTTTGATGCAACGTACACACATTTATTTATCGTTAAAAATACAGAGCATAAAATTGTCGGTGCGTATCGCATGGGACTAACTGATAAATTAACGGAACAACAAGGTCCCGCTGGTTTGTACTTACAAAAGATGTTCAATTTTAAACCCAGCTTTGTGAATCAACAAGGCCCCTGTATGGAAATGGGTCGGTCTTTTCTGGTTCCGGAAATGCAAGGGTCATATCAAGGTTTGCTGCTACTTTGGAAAGGCATTGGCCGATTCGCAGCTAAATTCCCTCAATATAGAACATTGTACGGAACGGTATCCATTAGTAAGTTGTTCGATCCGCGCAGTGTCAAACTCATTGAGCAAGGCTTAATAGACATACAAAGTTCATCGCAAGTTGATGCGGTAAATCCATTTGAGTTCACAAGCCATGTAGAAATTGACGAACTGGCTCAAAAGGTCAATTTAAAAGATCAACTGAGTGCATTTTTAATGAGTATTGAAAATGACGGTAAGGACATTCCTGTGTTGGCACGTCAATATCTAAAAATGGGCGCCAAATTTCACGCCCTTGGCATCGATAAGAGTTTTAACCACACGCCGGGCCTTTTGCTCAGTGTGCACTTTCCCAGCGCCCCAGAAAAATTGCTAAAACTCTACGTTGGCAAGGATTATGAGGCTTATCGCGACTGGACCCCTAATCAACAGCATTAGTTCTTTTTGGTGTAAGCCGCAATAATAACAATTCGCTGACCATTCACTTTACCCTCAATGTGCAAAGGGTTATCGCTAAGACCGATGTTGCGCACAGGGGTACCGCGTTTAGCCGTAAAGTTTGCGCCTTTCACATCCAAGTCTTTAATGATAGTTACAGCATCACCAGTAGCCAATGGAACACCGTTAACGTCAAGCGTTGGCTCGCGGTCGTCTGCTACGCCTGAATCAGCCCACGCCTTAGTTTCGTCATCCAAATACAGCATATCAATTGCATCTTGTGCCCACGACTCTGCGCTACATTTATGCAGAAGACGATAGGCCAACACCTGCACTGCTGGAACGGTGGACCACATTGCATCGTTCAAACAACGCCAGTGCTTCATATCTAATTCAGCAGCGTCTTGAATCTGCCCCAAACAAGTGGCACAGACCAATACAGCGCAATTAGCGGTTTCATCAGGTGAATGCGGTAACGGGTAAACCGACAGATTATCGGTGCTAGTGCAAAGCTCGCATTTGCTTTCGCTGCGATCATGTAAAGTAGTTTCTATAGACATAGTTTAGTGCTGAATAAGGTGTCATTGCGCGCATAGTAGCACGCAAACACACAAAAAAAATGTGGAATTACTGTGCTCTAGTAATATTTGTGTTCGATTTTGTTGCTGAGATCCAGGGGCGATGCAATCTACGCTGAATGCGTCAAATGCGTTATCGTGGCGGGAGCGTAACCAAAGAATTCCGGTAAATCTTTACCCTGCATCTTTCGAATTATGCGAATTAACGCATAATGATGGATTGCGTGGCTTGCCACAAAAACGAGCTCTCTTTCAAAAGTAGACTCACAGCTTGTCGATTTAGTGTCACTAATGTCTATTTCGGTAAGTACTGAAACACGCTGCTTGGATAACTGATTGCTACAGGTTTGGTTTAACCATTCCGTTATACTTTTAAATGCCGCGATAGCTGCTATTGGGGAGAGTTCAATATCGCTATGTCGATTGCGTTTGTTATAGTTAATGTGCCCGCTACAACTCGCTTCCTTCAAGGCTAGAAAATGGTCAACAATATGACGGATGTGGGTACCAATACTGCTAGTAAAG
Source organism: Glaciecola nitratireducens FR1064 (assembly GCF_000226565.1). Classification (NCBI taxonomy): domain Bacteria; kingdom Pseudomonadati; phylum Pseudomonadota; class Gammaproteobacteria; order Alteromonadales; family Alteromonadaceae; genus Brumicola; species Brumicola nitratireducens. The sequence continues at coordinate 3,409,338 of NC_016041.1, forward strand.
TGCGGAGCTAGCACTTCTTTGTAATCGCTAAGACTGATGTCATCAAGTAAGCTAATTGCTTGTTCTACTACTTCTACATAACTTTTTGACATGTTGTCCCTTTGACTATTTGGTTCTTATTATTACTTGGTGCAAAGTTCTGATTAACTCATTTATTTTGCTTCCTTTGTGTAGACCCTAGACTACTATAAATTATTTCATTTTTATTCTATTTATCTCAAAATTAATGACAAATTCAGTTTCAACTGAGCTAATTTAAGGTTTAAATCGACCTTGTCATAAACAAGCGTTTCGACACTAACTTGCATCCTTGAGCTCAAAACAGTGACTTATTCAACTTTTTTTCTTTTTCCGTTGCAGTCTATTGTTACTTTTTGCGAGCGTTAAGATTTGCTAATTTATACCGAATCTCTACACTACTACCACTTTAAACCGTGATAGTCCGATGAAGCAAAACGTTCTCGCATACGTATTCATTCATCAGCATGGGCCGTTTGCTGTTACATTTATTTAACTATCTATAGAGATCATCAAGATGACAGAAATTCCTATCCATGACCACTACCCTCAAGCTAGTCAACTCGTTTACGGTTGCATGGGATTGGGTGGCGGTTGGAGCGATGTTCCGGCAGAAGAAAAAGATGTGAAGGAAGCGCAGCAAATTATTGAAACTTGTCTAGAAAATAAGATAAATGTATTTGATTTAGCTGATATTTACACATTCGGAAAAGCCGAGGACGTGGTTGGTCAAGTACTCAAAGCAACGCCTTCTTTACGTAAAAAAATGGTGTTGCAAACCAAGGTGGGTATCAAGCTAACACCCACACATGCTGTTAAACAATATGACTTATCACCTGAGTGGATAACGTCTGCGTTGAATAGCAGTTTGCGACGCCTACAATCTGAGAATGTCGATGTCCTGTTTCTTCATCGCCCTGATCCTTTGATGGACCTTGATGACTCAGCTGAAGCACTCGAAAAACTGCACAAGCAGGGTAAGTTTTCACATTTGGCAGTGTCGAATATGCACGCCGGTCAAATTGCGTGGCTACAGTCGGCAATTTCAGTTCCTATTATTGCGAATCAACTGCAAATGAGCTTGCAGCATGCCGACTTCGTTGAAGAAAGCATTACGACCAATATGAAAGAGGGCAGCCAAAGCGGATTTCCGCGTGGGACAATGGAATTCTGTGAGCAACAAAATATCCAATTGCAAGCTTGGTCACCTCTGGCACAAGGCATTTTTACCGGCAAGCCAAGCGCCAGCCCATCACCCGCTGAATTGGCAACAACAAAATTAATTGGTCAACTTGCCAATCGATATTCCAGTAATCCGAACGCCATATTATTAGCATGGTTATTGAAGCATCCATTCAATATCCAACCAGTGATTGGTACTACACATATAGGCCGAATAAAGGAATGCGCCCAAGCGGGCAAAGTCAATTTGTCGCGAGAAGACTGGTATTTGTTATTTCAAACTGCCAGAGGAAATGAAGTTCCTTAGGTCTCCTAATTGACGAATAGACGAATAAATCAGGTACAAATAAAAATAGTCTCCCATTATTTGTTATTAGAAGCGGCAGTACTCAACATGAAGACACGGAAACAGCATTGAAATGAAAATACGTAGTTTAGCAAATATTTACATCATAAAAACATTGATTCTCAGTTCAGTTCTCGTTGCTTTGGTCGCTTGCTCGCAACAGTCAAGTGAGTCATCTAAGGCACTCGACGATAGCATTGCAGCTAAAAATACCGAATACTTAACGAGAGATATTAAAGACGATATTTTTTATTTTGTGATGCCAGACCGTTTTCACAATGCCGATCCGAGCAATGACAACGGCGATCCTAATCGACCAATTTCATTTGGTGGGCTTGATAAGACCTCCAAATGGGCATTTCACGGCGGCGATATTCAAGGTATTGAGGCCAAGCTAGACTATATTCAAGACATGGGAGTCACCGCAATTTGGATGACACCGTTACTGAGAAACCGCGCAGTGCAAAGCGACGGCTTCGGCCACCACGGATATTGGGTCATCGACTTTACGGAAATTGATCCCCATTTCGGCAGTAATCAAGATCTCCGCAGTTTAATTGATGCAGCTCATGCGCGCGGAATGAAAGTCTTTTTTGACATTATCACTAACCACACCGCTGATGTTATCAAATACAAAGAATGCCATAAGCTAGACGGTACTTTCATAAAAGACGAGCCAGGCTGTCAGTACAAGAGTACGGAACAACTCCAAAGTGGCGACGTCTACACGCCTTTCGTACTTGATGCTGAAAAAGCCGTAAAATTTCCAGAATGGCTAAACGCCCCTAAGTATTACAACAATCAAGGAGATAGTTATTGGCAAGGCGAAAGTGTTGTCAACGGTGACTTTGCTGGGCTTGATGACCTAAATACATCCAATCCTGAGGTTGTTGAGGGGATGACAGAGATCTTCAAAAACATCATTGATGAATTTAAACCAGACGGATTCAGAATCGATACAGTTAAACACGTTGATTTAAGCTTTTGGCAAAGTTTCGGACCGGATATTGTTGCGCATGCCAAAAGCACAGGTATTCCTAACTTTCATATATTTGGAGAAGTGTATGATGGTAACCCTGCTGTATTGAGCAAATTCACTACCGCTGGAAAATTGCCTTCTGTGCTAGATTTCGGTTTTCACTTTAACGTGAAAGACAGTCTTTTTCATAATAAAGACGTTAACCGACTGGGGCAGTTATTCGACAATGACGATTATTATCGAGATGCCGACTCATCACCGGAAATACTCATGAACTTCTTAGGCAACCACGATGCTGGTCGTGTTGGTTTTTTTATCAATCAGGGCTTCGACAGCGTTTCAGAAGCTGAAAAGCTGCAGCGAAGCGTGCTTGGTCACGCATTTATGTATTTGTCACGCGGCATACCTGTTGTGTATTACGGTGACGAACAAGGTTTCACAGGAGATGGTGGTGACGTCGACGCGCGCGAAGATATGGATGCCTCTCTCGTCGAAGTATACAACGATAATGAGCTTATAGGTTCGCGTCAAACGACCGCCGAAGATAACTTCAATCAGAGACATCCTATATACCAGTCCTTGCAAAAATTTGCGAAGCTGCGTGAACAACACAAAGCATTAAGATCAGGTCTTCATCAAAATAGACTGATAGATAATACAAAAAGAATCGTCGCGTTTTCTCGTATTGATACTGATGAAAAAGTAGAGTACTTGGCTATTTTTAACATGGGTATGCAAACACAAAATGTGTCACTAAACGTTGATTCATTTAGTTATTCGAGCGTTTTTGGTAACAACGCAAAAGTACAACAGGGAAAATTAACCACAACCTTGGAACCCTTGAGTTTTGTATTATTAAAAGCTGATCAAACACATAAAGGCAGTGAAATATTTAATGTCACAATGCCTGGCACGTATATTGATAATAAGCGCTTGTTTATTCCTGTGAATTTAACTTTTGGCGAACAAAAGGCATTACCTCTTGCCGAAGTTGATTTTTACTTAGTGGACAAGGATGGAATCGAAACCTTTATATCTATGGATAATACGCAGCCTTACAGAGCTATTGTGATGCCAGAAGCGATAGCATCGATGGAAGAGTTGAAAGTGCTTGTGCGCGATGGCAGCGGTAATGAAATGAGCAAACGTTTCGCATTTTAGCCGGCTTTAGATATACTTCGATAAAGTTTACTAATGCGGGAATGTTCATGCAGAACAATACGATAAGACTGAGAAGAATATACACGCTGGCGTCAAGGCTTGAATCAATAGTCCTGAGTACGGCAGCGCTTTCTTTGTTTTCAATTATGGCGCTTTATTCAACTAAAACGCTGGCGAACGAGTTAGCTCAAGATAACGTCAAGCGATTGTCGCCAGCTAGTGTGTACGATCAAATCATGCCCATGCGTGAACGTTCAGCTACCATCGATAAACTATTAAGCGACAAACTAAACAATACCTTACCTGAGCTTATGCGCAGAGAAGGTATTGATATGTGGCTTTTAATATCACGCGAATATAATGAAGACCCTGTATTGAAAACGATGCTGCCGTCAACTTGGCTCTCAGCCCGCAGACGTACTATTTTACTTATTGTAGACCCTGGCGAAGGCAAGCCATTAGAGCGCTATGCGGTAGCTCGTTACCAAGTAGATACCTTGTTCAAAAAAGCATGGGATAAAGAAGAAGAGCCGGATCAATGGCAACGACTCGTCGATTTAATCGCACAGATCAATCCGCAAAAAATTGCCATTAATAAATCAGAGCATTTTGCATTAGCCGACGGCATTACTGCTACCGAATATCTTGCCTTCACCGAAAAGTTAGGCAATGAGCTAGCTAAGCGAATAGTCTCTTCAGAAAAGTTAGCTATTGCATGGCTAGAAACCCGCACTCAACTTGAAATGGAGCTCTATCCAACCATCGTTAAAATTGGCCACGCTATTATTAAAGAGGCCTACACTAGCGGATTTATAAAGCCGGGGATCACCACTACTGACGATATTGTTTGGTGGTTGCGAGACAAGAGCCGCTCATTAGCATTAACAAACTGGTTTCATCCTAGCGTGAGCATTCAAAGAGCAAGTGCAGAAAAATTTAATCATATTGAAGCTTTTAGCAAACGCGCAGAGCCTCTGGTAGTTCAGCGCGGCGATTTGTTGCATATGGATTTTGGCATAAATTATCTGCGCCTCAATACCGATCAACAGCAACACGCTTACGTATTAAATGAAGGAGAATTAGATGCGCCAGATTACCTGAAAGTTGCATTGAAGAATGGTAACCGTCTGCAGGATATTTTTACCGACTTATTTGAAGTAGGTAAAACGGGTAACGAAATATTAAAAGCAGCGCGCAGTCAGGCTGTTGACGAAGGCATTAAACCCTCAATTTATACACATCCTCTTGGTTATCATGGTCATGCGGCCGGAACTACGTTAGGAATGTGGGATTCACAGGGCGGCGTACCAATTCAGGGTGACTATCCACTGCATGCAAATACGGCGTATTCAATTGAGCTGAACGCAGCAACATTCATTGAGCAATGGGGCAAAGAAATTAGAATAATGCTTGAAGAGAATGCCTTCTTTGATGGTAAGACTGTCACGTATATGGACGGCAGGCAAACTGAGTTTCACTTGGTAAAGTAGCTGTAATTTAGCTTCTAGTAAAGAAGCCCCCGAAATTTATGTCAACTTTCGGGGGTGATTTCAATATCATTACACCAACAACACTTTACTTCAGTTGGTAAAATTCTCTACGCAAATCAGGGTTGGTGCTAAACGCGCCTCCCAACGAGCTTGTTCTGGTAAAGGATTGGCTATCTTTCACGCCTCTTGCTTTCACACAGTAGTGGGTTGCATTAATGCTGACAGCAACATCATCCGTTCCAGTTAGCGCTTGAATAGCTACCATGACCTGCTGAGTCAACCTTTCTTGTACTTGCGGTCGCTGCGCAAAGAATCCGACTAAGCGGTTAATCTTTGACAAACCAAGGACGGTATCCTTTGGAATGTAGGACACGGTTGCCGTTCCATCAATTGTGACAAAGTGGTGCTCACAGGTACTGGTTAGGCTAATATCGGTTACCTGAACAGGTTGATCGATACTCATCTTGTTTTCAATTTGCGTTATTTTTGGAAAGGCACGATAGTCCAAACCAGCAAAAATCTCATTGACGTACATTTTAGCGATGCGATTTGGCGTATCCTGCAGGCTATCGTCAGTCAAATCTAGCCCAAGCGTTTCCATTACTTCACGCATTGCGGCTTGAATTTTAATTCTTTTCTCTTCGTTGCTTAATGCATTCTCAACCATAGGTGTTTCAAGACCTTTGGCTTCTAATGCTCGGCGGACAATAGTCGCTTCCGCTGAAATTGAAGGTTCAGCTGCTCCGCGAATTTTTATAGCTTCATGCGCTAACATTTGGTCTTCCGGTAAATAGTATAAAAATTGTATACGTGTTGAATTGTCAGAAAGGTTTACTTTTTCAACTTAAACTTTAAATATTCCGCAAGCATTCCTTAAAATTTTCAAAAAAACTTTATTTTGTTCGAATTTAAGAAACGCAGCGTATATCCTCTAAACAACTTTATTTTGAACTTGCATTTTTAATCACCAAAAGGACCCAGCATTTTAATGACTTCCCCCATACTCATTACAGGAGGCGCCCAACGCCTTGGCTTGGCAATTGCAAAAGACTTAATAGCTCAGCAACACGAAGTAATTATAACATACAGAACTAAAAAGCCCGCAGTAGATGAATTAAAAGCGCTAGGTGCGGTGGTAATCCAAGCTGACTTCGCAACGCAAGATGGTATAACAACGCTAATTTCGGACGTAAAAAGTCAAACCAAAACCTTACGTGCTGTTATACACAATGCCTCAGACTGGGATCAGGAGGCCGATACGAATGACTATAACCAGTTGTTTCAAAAGATGATGCAGGTGCACGCAAATACACCTTACCAACTGAATTTAGCGTTGCAAAATATGCTGGCTTCTAATGATGTTGTCAGTGACATTATTCACATGACCGACTACGTACAAATAAAAGGCAGCAAAAAGCACATCGCTTATGCCGCTAGTAAAGCAGCTTTGCACAATTTAACACTGTCATTCAGTGCACTACTAGCACCAAAGGTAAAGGTAAAGGTAAACAGCATTGCACCGGCACTAGTGATGTTCAACGATCATGATTCCCCCATCTACCGCGCAAAAGCCCTAAAAAAATCGCTGCTTGAAGTATGTCCAGGTCCGCAAGAAGCGGTAAAAGCGGTTAATTATTTGCTGAGTAGCGATTATGTCACCGGTCAAACATTGCACCTAGACGGTGGTCGCCATTTAAAGTAGCCAATTACTTTTATTTTTTCGACAACAATTTCAATAAAAAATCACAGGTTCATAATGACAATTTTCCAGCGTCAAGATTCACATTCTTCGGTAAAGCAAGCAGCAAAGTTAAAACTAGACTCAGTTTTTCAAACTCCTTTTAAAGTCACGTTGCTTACGGCAATATTTTTAGCTAACGGTTGGGCATCTGCGAATCAATCTACGGTTCAAGACATCGCTACAAATAAGGTCAACACCAAAACAGAGCAAACGATAGAAAGAATGGTCGTTACTGCTAATCGCAGTAAAACCACACTACTTTCAACGGCTTCAAGTGTAGATGCGATTAATTCAAGTGCGCTAGATTTAATTGGCCACCAGCATATTAATCAAGCATTGAGTCGAATTTCGGGCACATGGATCAGTCGAGGTAATGGTCAAGAGCATTTGACTGCAGTGCGCTCTCCAGTGCTAACAGGCGCAGGAGGTTGCGGAGCATTTTTTATGGCTGTTGACGGCATTTCATTGCGTGCGCCTGGCTTTTGTAACGCCAACCAGCTATTTGATGCAAATTCAGAACAAGCCCAAAGCATTGAAGTATTGCGCGGCCCGGCTAGTACCTTGTACGGCACAAATGCAGTGCATGGCGTAATCAATATTTTATCACCTGATGCATTTTCTGACGACGCTAACTACTTAGCCATTCGAGCTGGGCGCGATGATCACATTAAAACAAGCTTAGGGTTTCGGTCACAGCAAAACAATTCTGCACTTGGTGTATTCACCAACATAACGCAAAACAATGGCTATCAAGCAAATAGTGGCTATGACCAGCAAAAGCTGACTGCTATATATGAGCATAAAGGCGACGTATGGCAAAACAAAACATTGGTCGACATGGCTAACCTAAATCAAGAGACCGCAGGCTTTGTTGAAGGATTTGAGGTATACAGAGACGCACAAATTCGCCGTTCAAATCCTAATCCAGAAGCGTATAGGGATGCCAAGTCGCTGCGCGCATATTCTGCCTTTAGCCGTGATTTAGACACCGGAAAATTAACACTGACCCCATTTTTACGGTGGAATGAGATGGCGTTTTTACAGCACTTTTTGCCTTGGAAAGCGCTGGAAGAAAACAGCAGCACTAGCGTTGGATTGCAGGCTCAATACTATTATGTAATCGGCGACTTATCGTTTACGGCGGGCATAGATACTGATTTTACAAGAGCAAACTTGAGAGAAAGCCAAGCACAGGATTTTTCACCGACGATACCCGCTGGCGAGCACTATGACTACGATGTAGATGCCTCACAAATCGGCTCTTACTTGCAAGTGCAGTGGCAATTAGAGGATTTCCTGATAACTGCCGGCGGTCGACTTGAATATATTAACTATGACTATGACAACCTTCTGTCTGACGGCAGCGCATGTGCTGCAAATGTGACAGGCTGCCGATTCTCGCGTCCAAGCGACCAAGATGTCGACTTTACCGTTTTTTCTCCGTCCTTATCGCTGCTTTACTCTATTAACAGTGAGCAGTCTATTTATGCGAAATGGAGTCAAGGTTATAGAGCCCCTCAAGCCACAGAACTTTTTAGACTGCAAAATGGCCAAGAAATTACCGATTTAGACGAAGAAGAAATGGATGCCCTTGAACTAGGTTGGCGTTTGTACACCGACAGTTTTAATATTAATGCATCGGTATTCATGCAAGACAAATCAAACTTTATTTTCCAAGATAGCAATCGACAAAATGTGTCAAATGGAGAGACTGAACACAACGGTGCTGAAGTATCGGCAACGTATAATCTTAATGACAATATCTACATCAATGCGAATGTCAGTTATGCAGAGCATAATTATACCAATGACCTAACGCTGGCTCGTACAAGTATAAAAGGCAACGAAATTGACACTGCTCCGCGGTTTATGGGATCAGCACAATTGGGTTGGAATATAAATCCGTCATTGCTAACTGAACTGTCGCTGCAACGCATGGGCAACTACTATCTCAACCCTGAAAATAGCGCTGAATATGCGGGCCATACTTTGTTAGATTTGAATTTGCGTTACGCATACTCTGAGCAATTGGTTTTAAGCGCAAATATCTATAACCTGCTGGATGAAGACTACGCTGAACGAGCGGACTCTGCTTTTGGCAACTATCGCTATTTTGTTGGGCAACCTCGACGAATATTCTTAACAGCAACATGGCAATGGGCGCAATAATCGCTATAATCCACCCATTCGCGATACGCGCTTGTTTTGTTTAGGAACTGAGCTACTTATGTCTTTCAAAAATTCACAGCCTGCTTTAACCCTTCTTCCCGAATGGGCCGAGCAGGAGGCCGTTATTCTCGCATGGCCAAATCCAGATACTGATTGGAAACCCTGGTTGGTTGACGTTCAGGCAACGTATATTAGTTTAATTAGTGCCATCAATGACGCTAACGCGACAGTAATTTTACTTTGTCGCGAGCAAGAGTTAGGTTTGATAAAAAGCTTAATTCCATACAGAGCAAAAGTACTTTGCGTTACCTGTGAATATAATGATACGTGGGCTCGTGATTACGCATTTTTAACTTGCGAATCGGCCGATGGGAACGTTCCGCTTAGCTTCCGGTTTAACGGCTGGGGACAAAAGTTTGATGCCGCTAAAGACGATAAAATAAATCAGCTGGTGTTAGCCGACCTTTGTCAGCATCCTATGCAGTATTGCGATATCGTCGCTGAAGGCGGTGCGCTTGAAATTGACCAGAATCAACACTTAATATCGACACACTCGTGTTTGTTTAATGAGCTTCGAAACGGTGAATTAACTGAAGAAGAGTATGTTGATATCTTTAGGCAACAGCTGGGTGCGGAGAAAATCAGCATATTCGAGCATGGTCATCTAGAAGGCGATGACACCGACGGACATATTGACACTTTAGTGCGTTTTACGCCCCTGCATGGCTTAGTTATTCAAGGCGCATACAATCGACCTAATGATAGCCATTTTGAAGGACTATTTAAGCTGCGCATGGAGTGTCAACAAGCCTTTCCCACACACGCTATTTATGAACTGCCATTGCCTGATATGCATAATGAAGAAGGTGATCGATTGCCTGCGTCTTATGCCAATTTTCTCATCTGCAATATGTCGGTTTTATTTCCCATTTATCAGCAAAAAGAAGATGCTGAAGCCCTAGAAGTGATAAAGAAAGCTTTTCCAAATCACAAAATTGTTGCGATCAACTGCGCGCCATTGGTTCAGCAATTCGGTAGTTTGCATTGCATTACTATGCAGGTGCCGCAAAATACCTTAAAGCCTGAAATCATTGAAAAAGCACAAAATGGAGTGAGCGAATTATGAGTACACAATCATCAGATAGCTTGAGTAAGAAGGCGGCTTCAAAACAGATGAAATCTACACTAAAAGTGGGCTTAGTTCAGCAGTCTGTCGCGTCCAATAATAAGCTTGAAAATTGGACAAAAAGTGCTGAAAAAGTAAAACAACTGGCGGCCGATGGCTGCGAATGTATTTTATTGCAGGAGCTACACAGCACCTTGTACTTCTGCCAAGAAGAAGACGTTGACGCGTTTGATTTGGCCGAGCCCATTCCGGGAGACGCAACCGCTTTTTTTGGCGAGCTTGCAGCATCACTCAATATCGTATTAGTAACGTCCTTATTTGAAAAACGTGGATCAGGCCTTTATCACAATACAGCTGTCGTTTTTGATCGCAGTGCTGATATAGCGGGTAAATACCGCAAAATGCACATTCCGGACGACCCCGGCTTTTATGAGAAATTTTATTTCACACCAGGTGATATGGGCTTTGAACCTATTCAAACCAGCGTGGGTAAACTCGGTGTTCTAGTGTGTTGGGATCAATGGTATCCAGAAGCCGCTAGGTTAATGGCAATGGCTGGCGCGGATATTTTATTCTACCCAACGGCAATTGGCTGGGATAAAACAGACACGATTGATGAACAAAAGCGTCAACAAGATGCATGGCAAGTCATTCAACGCTCACATGCGGTCGCAAATTCAGTACCCGTTATCGTTGCCAATCGCGTCGGTTTCGAGCCCTCACCGATTGCAGGCGATACAGGTATTCAATTCTGGGGGCATAGCTTCATAGCCGGCCCTCAAGGTGAAATACTCGCGCAAGCAAACAGCAGCGATGAGCAATTGCTGGCAGTGGAACTTGATATGCAGCGCACCGAAAACGTAAAAAGGATTTGGCCATACTTCAGAGATAGAAGAATAGACGCTTACGCTGATTTGACGAAGCGCTGGCGAGACTAAGTCGGTCTCATTTTAAGCTAGCGGATATTAAATATTTTCTGTCCGTAAAGAAGAAATTGGGCGGGCTTTTCAGTAATGATATTTTTAATCGCCTTATCATCAACCGAAAGTCCTCCTGTATACTGACCAAAGGCCGGCATAAGTAAGACGTCATTAGCAACAATAAAACACTTCCCCGACATGCTGTGCCCTGATTGCTTGGTGCGCATCTTGGGATGAAAATGGCCAATAATTTGCGCTGTTATCGTCTGAGTACTTGCTTGCTCTTCATTGATTTTTTTCAAGTCTTCTGGCTCATGCACTAGCAAAATATTGTGTTGCTTAAGGCTTACAAAAGATTCCCCCGCGATCTCTTTAGGAATTTCTGGATCATGGTTACCCAGCACCCATTGCCAGTTCTGCACAGAACCCACCATGCTATTCAGTAGCTGGATATTACTGGTTTCCATGCGACTAATCGCATTACCATCATGAAAGCTGTCACCCAAACAAACGACACATTTGGGCTGATAGGTTGCAAGTACCTTTTGCATGTTATCGAGGGTTTTACGCGTGTCCATTCTTGGCAATGGATTAGCAAATTGAGATAAAAAGCTGCCTTTTTCGAAATGTAGATCAGAGAAAATCAACAAATCGAAATCGGGCCAAAAAATCGTACCAGAGGCATCCAGCAGGAAACGGTTATTTGCAAATTCTACAATGCAGCTTTGCTTATGGCTCAGCCTTGCAATTAGGGCTTTTTCTGATATCAAACTGTCTTCCCTGCACCGCTTGGGTTGAGAAGGTCTTTCACCTCTTGCAACATATTTTCAGCCTCTTGATACAAGCTTGCCTGTTCTAATAGCGCCTCAGCGCCCTGACCTTTTACTTGTTCTGATTTTACCGCTAACACAATAGGAATTGCCATCGGCGAAGCTTTCGATAACACTCTGAAATCAAACTGCTGATCAAAGCGAATCAACATGTCGGCTAAACGCTGTAAATCAAGTAACTCACGCTCAGCATCCTCACGAGTAACGCGCAGGAGTATGTGGTCTGGATCATGCTCTCGTAAGGTGTCATATATCAAGTCGGTTGAAAACGTGACTTGCTTCATGGTTTTCTTAGTGCTGTGATATTGCTGCTCTATTAAGCCGCTCACGATTGCCACCCTGCGAAACGAACGTTTCAGCATCGGCGCTGCCAGCATCCAATCTTCAAGCTCGTCACCTAAAATATCAGGGTTGAATAGCTTCGGAAGATGCGCACTTGTGACCGCTTCAATTGAAGAGATTGAGAGCCCATAATCTGTAATACTGAAGCTCAGTGGCTTCAGCCCCATTTTTTCCATTCGTCTTGTTGCCAGCATGCCCAATGTTTGATTGGCCTTACGGCCTTCAAAGGTATAAAAAAGTGTGTACTGAGTTTTCCTGTAAGGGAATTGTTCAATTAGGACTTTAGTCGTTTTTGGGATCATCGAAAAATTGCGCTGAAGCTCGAGCCACTCAACCACCTGCTTAGGCATTTTTTTCCATTCTTCGGGGTTATTCAGTAGTTCTCGCACTCCATCGGCTAAGAATGTACTGAGCGGCAGTTGCCCGCCCGTATAGCTGGGAATTTTGGGCTCTTTAGCTTTGCCCGGCTTAGCTTCAACCATCATGTCTTTGATACCTTCAAACCGAAGCACTTCGCCGGCAAAATAAAAGGTATCACCCGGCACGAGTGTTTGGGCAAAATACTCCTCTACTTCACCAATAATTTTACCCTGATGTGAGCGCCGTAAACGCTTTACTTTTAACCTACCCGCTTCGACAATTGTCCCAATATTTTGGCGATGACGCATAATGACGCGCTTTGACGCTGGCTCGAATAAATTATCTTCACGCCTATGCAATCGGTTATAGCGCTCATAAGCCTGCAGTGCGTAACCGCCGTTTTCCGTAAATTGCCACAGTTGATTGAAGGTTGTTCGGTCTAGTCCGCCGTAAGGACTTGCATCAATCACCTGTTGATAAATTTGTTCTTCATCTGCTGGGGCACTGCACAAACAGTTGATGATGAACTGTGGTAGCACATCCAACGCACCAGACATTGGCGCACCGCCGTCCAACTCATTGCGCTTTATCGCGGTAATAGCCGACTGGCATTCCAAGGTTTCAAATCGATTTGCGGGCACCAATAAGGCTCGTGATGGCTCATCTAAGGTATGATTCGAACGCCCGATGCGTTGCAATAATCTGCTTACGCCTTTTGGTGCGCCAACTTGTATCACGAGATCGACGTCGCCCCAGTCGATGCCTAACTCTAAAGCGGAGGTTGCCACAATGGCTCTTAGCTTGCCCGACGCCATCATATTTTCTGTTTTTAAGCGCTGTTCTTTGCTTAACGAACCATGATAAATAGCAATGGGTAACAACTGACTATTTTCATTCCACAGGTGCTGAAAAATAAGTTCAGCTTGAGCGCGGGTATTGACAAACACTAAGGTCGTTTTTGCTTTTGCGATTTGTAAGTAAATATCTTTAACGGCATATTTTCCCATATAGCCGCCAAAGGGCATTCGCTCTTTTGATGTGAGAATTTTAATACTGGGCTTAACTCGACTATTCACCTGCAAAACATCGGTAGGTTCACCATTTTCACCTAACCAAGCTGCTAGTGATGCCGGTTGTGCTACCGTTGCAGATAAACCAAAGCGCGTCATACTCGGACTTAAATATTGCAAACGAGCGAGCGCAAGAGCAGTGAAGTCTCCACGCTTGGTAAAGGCAAAGCTGTGCGCCTCATCTACAATGACAGCTTTGACCTTGCCAAATATGCGCGGTGCATCAGCATAAGATAACATCAGCATCAGTGATTCAGGCGTGATCAATAAAATATTAGGCGGCTTTTTACGCTGTTTTTGTCGCTGATAAGATGTCGTATCTCCCGTTCTGGAGGCCACAGTAATGGTAAGACCAATATCATCAATTGGCTGTTGTAGATTTCGATGGATATCATGAGTCAGCGCTTTAAGAGGAGATATGTAAAGGGTGTGCAGGCCTGTTTGCTCTTGCTTCGCAAGATCGATTAAAGAAGGCAGAAAACCCGATAGTGTTTTCCCAGCCCCCGTTGGCGCGATAAGCAAGGTCGATTGATTTTTACGAAACGCATTTACCATCTTTTTTTGATAAGGTCGCAAAACCCAGCCACGCTGCTCAAACCAACGTTTAAAGTTATCAGGAATAGATTTCATTAAACCAATATCAACTCTTTTAAGTGACAAATGCGGGCGCATGATTTGACTTTATTTCGTCAAACTTGAGCAAAAGTATGAAATAAACGCACTTAAAAGCGATTTTATTCGTACTCAGAAGTATCGCTTTTTTTAACGATAGTACTGAGTTATATGCAACATCCTCGATATTGGATTAATACTAACGAAAATGGATTATATTGCGAGGCACTCGATGCCTATATCGATCCCGTTAATCCAGTCCATCGTGCCATTATAACGCATGGCCATGCTGATCATGCTAGAGCAGGACACGGTGAAGTTTATGCGACTCCCGAGACCATGGCAATAATGCGCATTCGATACGGAGAGGAGCACGCAGAAAAGCAGATAGAATTAGCTTACAACGACAAGATAGCCCTAAATAAGGGCGAATTAATATTTAAACCCGCGGGCCATATTCTGGGCTCAGCGCAAGCAGTCATTGACCATAATGATCATCGTTTGGTCATATCAGGTGACTATAAGCGCAGCTATGATCCAAGCTGTGCGTCATTTGAAGTAACGCCATGTGATGTATTCGTCACTGAAGCAACGTTTGGCCTGCCTGTGTTCAAACATCCCCCGATTAATCAAGAGGTGAATAAACTACTGGCATCACTGGCGTTATTTCCAGACCGATGCCATCTTGTCGGTGTATATGCGCTAGGTAAATGCCAAAGGGTCATCTTGGCATTACGTGAGCTAGGCTATAGCAAACCTATTTATATGCATGGTGCACTGTTAAAGCTTTGCGAACTCTATTCAAGCTATGGCATTGAGCTTGGGAATATTGTTCCGGTTAACGACGTTGAAAATCTTAAATCCTTGGCCGGTGAAATCGTACTCGCGCCACCTTCGGCGCTGAACGACAGGTGGTCTCGCAAACTCCCTAATGTTATGACAGCCATGGCCTCTGGCTGGATGCAAATTAGAGCACGTTCAAAACAACGCCGAGCGGAGCTTCCCATTATCATCTCTGATCACTGTGATTGGCCGGAGCTATTGCAAACTATTGAGGAGGTAAATCCACAAGAAGTGTGGGTAACTCACGGACGTGAGGCCGCGTTGGTGCATCAGGCAAAGTTAATGGGATATGAAGCCAAAGCCCTGTCGCTGATTGGTCGTTCTGAGGGGAATGACGATGACTAAATATATGTTGCTTTCTCTAGTGCTATCAACATCCCCTCTTTATTTTTCGCAACGGGATACTTCGCAACCGGAGACTTCGCAGCAGCAGGATAAACTCACTCAAAACTTCAAAGGGAATTTGCTTTAATGGACGCGTTTTCGAGGCTTGTTGATCAACTCTACTTTACCTCTAGCAACTTAGCTAAATCAGCTATTTTGCGCGACTACTTGCGCACAACGCCAAATCCAGATAGAGGTTGGGCGATAGCCGCTATTGCCGGCACTCTCAATTTTGATTTATTCAAGCGAAAACTCATAAAGGATTTGATAACCGCTCGCGTTGATCCCGTATTGTTCGATTTATCATATGATTATGTGGGTGAAATGAGTGAAACCGTTGCCCACTTGTGGCCAAGCACTGGCGAAGCAACGAAAGAGCTTTCAAAAAATGTATCATTACCCAGTTTGCATGAGCTCGTCGTGCTTTTTAAACAAAGCAACAAGCAGCAAGTAGAAGAGATCTTGGTAAGCCTACTAGACCGAATGACCGCCCCGCAGCGCTGGGCCTTAATTAAGTTAGGCACACGCGGTTTACGTATCGGTTTATCAGCCCGATTCCTAAAGAAAGTATTGGCGGAATACGCCAACGAATTACCGCAAAATAATATAAGCACCGAAGATATTGAACGAGTATGGCATGGCGTGGAACCACCCTATCTCGACTTGTTTGACTGGTTGGAGGGTAAAGCGGATAAACCCGATGTATCAAAAAAGATTACGTTTCAGCCGGTCATGCTCTCCCACCCGCTAAGTGACAACGAACTCACAATTATTTCATCAGAGCATTGGCAAGCCGAGTGGAAATATGACGGAATACGTGTGCAGTTAGTCTGCAATGAAAACGGTAAAGCCTTGTTTAGCCGCACAGGCGACGATATTAGCGGCAGTTTTCCTGACCTTCTCGATAGTATTGATGAGACGCGTGTATCTGGCGTATTTGATGGCGAGCTACTAGCGATGCAAGACGAGCAGATTAATAGCTTCAACCAACTTCAGCAGCGTTTGAATAAAAAGAAGCCTAGCAAAAAATTGATGCAAGAAATTCCCGTTGGAATGATGCTTTATGATGCCTTAGTCATTAACGGTAGCGACCTAAGAGAAAAAGCATTGCGAATACGCAGCTCGCAATTAACAGCTTGGTATGAACTACAATCAAATAGACTCTTGAAGCTTTCCGTCCCTCTAGTTTTTAACAATATTGAAGAACTTCGAGCCCTTCGTGAAAAAGCTAATATCTCTGACAACGGCTACATTGAGGGGCTCATGCTAAAGAATAAAGACAGTATTTATGTCGCAGGCAGACCCAAAGGTCAATGGTACAAATGGAAGCGAGATGCGAAGCTAGTGGACGCCGTTATCATGTATGCACAGAGAGGACACGGCAAACGATCTTCTTTCTATTCTGACTACACCTTTGGTTGCTGGCAGGATGATAAGTTATTCCCCATAGGAAAGGCCTATAGTGGTTTTACTGATGATGAGTTGAAGCAACTCGATAAATGGATAAGGAACAATACCATTGGACGTTTTGGGCCGGTGAAAGAGGTAAAAAAGGAATTGGTTTTTGAAGTCGCGTTCGACTCTGTTCACCATTCTAAAAGTCATAAGTCGGGCGTTGCACTTCGCTTTCCTAGAATTCATCGAATAAGGTGGGACAAACCAGCAAGTGAGGCTGACCAACTAACCACTCTAGTATCGCTGATTGAGAAGTAGTACAAAGCGGATGCCGCCTATTTATTTGATCGCGTAAAGGTTATCATTCGTTACATTATAATAATCTATGGCAGTTTATTTAAGGGCGCAGGCACTTATGCCACAGAACATCGTTATAGCCTGAACAATAGGATGGATTAATGTCTGAAGCAATTTTTTATCACAACCCTCGATGCTCAAAAAGTCGCGAGGCTTTGGCCTTTGTACAAGAGCAGGTCAAAGATCTTCTGGTTGTAGAGTATCTTAAAACGCCACTCGACAAAGCCGAGCTTTTTGATATATATCAGAAACTAGGCATCCAGTCTGCGCATCAAATGATTAGGTCAAATGAAGCGGAGTTTGATCAAGCCGGTTTATCGGATAAGTCTAGTGATGATGATGTTTTGGCCGCGGTTGAAAAGTTTCCTCGACTTTTAGAACGGCCCATTTTGCTTTATAAAAACCGAGCAGCGATTGGCCGACCGCTCGATCATATCGTGTCTTTGCTGCACGACTAAGCTATCAATTTGCCTCGCCGATAATGATTTACGACAACTCGCTTGAGCTTTCACAAAGCGCAGCGGGTTTGTTGTGCAATGCTTCAATTAACGCGAGTACAACATGTTCCTGATTCGGCCTAGCGGCAATTTGCGCACTCAACGGCATACCTTCAGAATCAGCTACACACTTTTGTGCGCTTGAAATCGCCAAATCAATGGAGCCGGTAGTCACTTCAATATCTTTCTTATTTACAGTCGCGACGTTTGCCACACCAGCCGGAAAACCAGTCACATTATGAACTAAGCTGTACGTTCCTGCTAAGCCCATTTTTTCAAAAGCCTCATGCAAATATGCAGGTACAGCGCTAATTGGGTGAATAACGGCGTCTAGCTTACCTATAGGAGATTGGTCCATAGCGGCAATATATTCCTCAGAGTAAGCCTTTCTTTCTTGCTCTAAAGCATCTCTTTCAAGCAAGGTCGTCGCAGCAAGATATTGCATTATTCGAGCCTGCTGCTTTTGACCACACAACAGAAGTAATTTTTGTAAAGCTTTGCGAACAAAAGCTGGGGCTTTCATCAGCATAGCAAGCTTGCTTATTTGCATAGCCGGTTTATCTTTATCGAGTGGCCCGAGAATGTATTCGCCATTGTTGATTGAGATAGAGCGGTAAAAAATGCTTTCGGCTTTGTTCAAATTGGGAGGGTGGAACTCTGTCACACTAACGTTTAGCGCTTTGAGTTTATCAATTGTTTTTTCAATCGCTTCGCGCACTGGTTTGCTAACAGGAAATAAACCATCATCGACATAGAATCCTACTTTTAAACTCGTAATATCAAGGTTTGTAAAGTTCTTGAACGGTGCAACGTCCCAACGTTGGCTAGCCGCTTTTTGCATGATATCCAATGCCAATTTCAACGATGCTGCATCTTGAGCAATTGGGCCTACGCATGAAGCTACCGGGAGTTTATCTTGGATTGGACTAAATCTCGTGCAGTCTCTCAAGGCACCCATCGTGGGTTTAATACCACAAGCACCGTTTACCGCCGCAGGAATTCGTACACTACCACCAATGTCTGTGCCAATGCCCAGTGGCGATAGTCCCTGTCCTATTAATACACCTTCACCGCCGCTGCTGCCGCCGCAAGAGAAAGCCTGATTGTGCGCATGATTGGTTCTGCCGTATACCGGATTGTCCGACTCAGTAAATGAGAGTAGCTGTGATACATTCGATTTACCCAATATAACCGCGCCCTCATCTAAGAGGCTTTGCACATATATGTCGTTTTTATCAGGATAATTGTCGCAGCGGTTGAGCAGGCCAAAAGTACTTGGCGTGTCGATTAAATCAAAACACTCCTTTACCGTTACGGGTAAGCCATGAAGCAAACCGAGTCGGTTGCCTTGTTTGTATGCTTCATCAGCTAGAGAAGCCTGCTTTAGAGCCCGCTCAAAAGTAGGGACAACTAGCGCGTTTAAATTAGGATCTTGTTGCTTTATCAGCTGAATAAAGTACTTTGTCAGCTCGACGCTACTCACTTCACCACAGCTTAACAAGCCAATAAGCTCGACTGCGCTTTTGTTCTTGAATTCCATCACTTAATATTCCGATATTATTGTTTTTATTATTCGAAAGCCATATTTTTGGCTAAACGCTTACCCTTAATGATTGTTGTTTAATCGAGTTATGGAGTCCAGACTTTCTTTGCTCTTTTTTTGCCTATTTTGCACCTCATCGTCTAAAAACAGGTCCCTCTGGCCTTTACTCGCTTAAGCTTGAAAAAAATTGATGCCCATTCACAGCTTTTTTAGAAAGCGATGTAACAACTTCTAACAATCTAATCGACTGATATCCTTGTGCAATTGAGTTATTTCTAATAAGTTAAGGGGAGTGCTAATAATTACACGCTTCTACAGTGAAGCTCATAAGTGAGGACATATGTCAGGACAAGGATCAGGTGGTAACGTAATTGCCGCAATTTGCTCATTTTTTATTCCCGGATTGGGTCAGTTAGTACAAGGCAGAATTTTAGCAGCCTTGGCTTTCTTTGTTATTGCGATGGGCAGCTATGCGTTGTCAGCAACCGTTATTCTAATATTCATGTGGCCTGTCGGTGCAATTGCACACATATGGTCAATCATTAGTGCGGCAAAATTTCGTTCTATAGATGCTCGAATTCGATAACACAAAAGCCCAACATTGTTAAAAACCGAGATAACAGAGCGCAAGAACTCATTGCAAAAGCCACCTTAGTTATAGGTGGCTTTTTTCCAAGAGCGTATCCACTATAACTTTTTCGATTACATCAATCGCTTTTATTCACTCCAAATATATAAATTCAGGTCTATACTTAAGGGACGAGCGAGAAATTCGTTTTGGCTGCGAGCCTGCATAGTATAAAAGTGAAAGTTCAATTATATTTCTATGCTGATCGCAATTCGCTTATTAGTTAATTTAGGGATATGAAACATGAATAAAAAAAGAATTTTTTCAACAACTCGCATTGCAGGAATAGTCAGTTTACTGATGATGTCGGGTGCTGTTTTGGCAGAAACTGCCGAAATAAGCAAACCCAAAGGCCCAATGGGCTCTGGCGTAGCGCAAGCTAATCAAGCAAAAACTAACCAGTTTTGGTGGCCAGATCAGTTGAACCTGTCTGCTTTGAGAGATCACGACAGCCGTTCAAATCCTTACGGCGCAGACTTCGATTACGGCGAAGCTTTCAGCAAGCTTGATTTGGCTGCTGCAAAAAGCGATATCAACACTCTTCTCACGACTTCGCAAGATTGGTGGCCAGCTGATTTTGGTAACTATGGTCCATTTTTTATCCGCATGACATGGCATAGCGCCGGTACATATCGAACGTTAGACGGTCGCGGTGGTGCAGGCGGTGGTCAGCAGCGTTTTGAACCACTGAATAGCTGGCCAGATAACGGCAACTTAGACAAAGCTCGCCGCCTATTATGGCCAATTAAAATGAAGTATGGCGAAGCGCTCTCTTGGTCAGACTTGATGGTATTAGCTGGTAACGTTGCACTAGAAAACATGGGCTTTGACACCTATGGCTTTGCTGGCGGTCGTGCAGACGACTGGGAACCAGATTTAGTTTACTGGGGTCCTGAAATTGAGATGCTAGCCAGCGACCGTGAAGATCGCGAAGGCAAGTTACAACGCCCTCTAGGCGCTACTCACATGGGTCTAATCTACGTAAACCCTGAAGGTCCTAAAGGCGTGCCTGACCCAATTGGTTCAGCTAAAAACATTCGCGTCGCATTTCAACGTATGGCGATGAACGACGAAGAAACACTAGCGTTAATCGCTGGCGGCCACACTTTTGGAAAAATGCATGGTGCACGTAAGCCTGCTGATTGCTTAGGTCCAGAGCCTGCTGCGGCCGGTGTTGAAGAACAGGGCCTAGGTTGGAAAAACAAATGTGGTAAAGGCCATTCAGAAGACACGACGACGAGTGGTTTAGAAGGCGCTTGGACTCAAGCACCAACGCGTTGGACTTCATTGTACCTAAGTAACCTGTTGAATTTCGAATGGAAGCAAACACGCAGTCCTGCTGGCGCTATTCAATGGATACCTACCGATGAATCGCTGCACAAGTCAGTTCCGGATGCGCACGTCGAAGGCAAATTTAACGCACCAGTGATGACAACTGCAGATTTAGCACTGAAGTTTGATCCTGAATACAGAAAGATTGCGGAGCGTTTCCTAGCGGATCCAAAAGAGTATCAACTGGCCTTTGCAAAAGCTTGGTACAAGCTAACACATAGAGATATGGGACCAAGAAGAAACTTCTTAGGTAACGAAGTACCAGAAGATATTAAAATTTGGCAAGACCCTATTGCAGACGACACGATGTCAACAATTGACGGTGACGATGTTGCTAAGCTAAAAGCCAAAATACTTGATTCAGGACTCACTGTTCCAGAACTAGTAAGAACAGCATGGGCCTCTGCAGCTAGCTACCGCGAATCGGACATGCGCGGCGGTGCAAATGGTGCTCGCTTAGCTTTAGCGCCACAGAAAGATTGGGCAGTTAACAATCCTGCTGAAACAGCGAAGGTGATTAAGGTACTTAAAGAGATCCAAAGCGATGCGAACGGTGGTTTCTTCAATAGTGACAATGTGTCGCTTGCAGACCTTATCGTTCTTGGTGGCGCAGCCGCTATAGAAAAAGCAGCGAAGGATGCTGGTTACAATGTGTCGGTACCTTTTACTCCTGGTCGCGGTGATGCAACGCAAGAACAAACTGACGTTAATTCATTTTCGCTGCTAGAACTAAGCGCAGATGGTTTCCGTAACTATTTTGACGTAAAAGAAAGCTACAAGTCACCTACTGAAATGCTAGTTGATAAAGCGGATCAGTTGAATTTGTCTGTACCTGAAATGACGGTCTTAGTTGGCGGCATGCGTGCACTGAATGCTAACCATGGCGGTGCGAAACATGGCGTATTAACTTCTAAGCCAGGCACGTTAAGCAATGACTTTTTCGTCAACTTGTTAGATATGTCGACGGTTTGGCAGAAATCTGATCAGGAAGGTGTATACGAAGGTCTTGATCGCAAAACAGGCAAGACTAAGTGGACAGCCACCTCTGTTGACCTAATATTTGGTTCTAACTCAGAGTTACGTGCGGTATCTGAAGTGTATGCTTTCGATACCTCAAAAGAGAAGTTCGTGAATGACTTTGTTGCCTCATGGGTTAAAGTCATGAATGCTGATAGATAGTAGAAACGAGAACGCCAAATGCCTTTTAGTGGTATTGGCGTTCCTCTACTAGCGGCTATAGTGCTTAGCCATCTACTGCGCCTACACTAACGCTGCTTTTATCTAGGACAACTTTAAAAATGCCGCATCATTTATCATGATTGCGGCATTTTTTTATGCCTGACGTTTCTAATTTGCAAGCCCTTCCCTAACGGTTACACTAATCACCCCATAAAATAATAAAAAGTCATTATGAAAAAAATCTTAGTTGTTTTATTGAGTATGTCGCTTACGGCATGCGTCGTATCGGTCAATGAAAATAGCGGTCATGCGCAACAAGAAAGCAGCACGTCACAGGCAATTGGCACTAAACAAGGCTTTTCTGAGCAACGTTTACTGCGTATCAACAGCAAGATGCAGGAGTATATTGATGAAGGCAAACTTGCTGGCATCATGACCTTAGTGTCACGCAACAATCAAACTGTACATTTTGCAGCGCAAGGCATGCAGGATAAGGATGCCGGTATACCTCTGCGGCGTGACACCATTTTTCGCATTTACTCAATGACCAAACCAATAACCACCGTTGCAGCACTAACGCTTTGGGAACAGGGCAAGTTTCATATGAACGATCCTATTTCCATGTATTTACCTGAACTTGCTAATTTGAAAGTATATGTGAGTGGTAGTGGCGAGAATATGGTTTTAGAGGATGCTAAATACCCCATCCGCATCATCGATTTATTTACCCATACAGCTGGTTTTAGCTATGGATTTAGCGGTAGCGAAGTTGACAAACTGTATCGCGCATCACCAATGATGCAAGGCAAAACAAAGCCAGAAAATGTGTTAGCGGAACTCGCGAAACTGCCGCTTAATCATCAACCGGGCACACAATGGAATTATGGCGTCAGTACCGACGTTATTGGCTTTTTAGTTGAAAAACTCAGCAATATGAAGCTCGGAGAATATGTAAAACAAGAAATACTGACTCCTCTAAATATGCAGGATACCGGTTTTTATGTGCCCGCTGAAAAGGCACAGCGCTTTTCCAAGGTATATAACAATAACAAAGAAGGGAAAACTGCGGTAATGGAAAACGAGCCATTAGGTGATTTCCTGAGTGATCCGGCAGTTCATAACGGCGGTGGAGGCATGGTCTCTACAATCGACGACTTCTTAATATTTGCGCGCATGTTATTAAATAACGGCGAAGTGAATGGTGTTAGAATTTTAGGCCGTAAAACGGTTGAATATATGCGCTCTAATCACCTTCCGGCTGAACTGCTGCCTTATCGTAACAGCGCTGCTGGAGAAGGATATGGATTAGCGATGTCGGTAACCATGAATACGGATGATGTGAAATTTATGAGTTCTGAAGGTAACTTTGGTTGGTCAGGTGCAGCATCAACCTACTTTAGAATAGACCCAGTTGAGAATTTAATCATTATCGGTATGGCCCAGTTTATTCCAGTCGGTACGCATCCCTATTCAGATGATTTACGCAATTTGACTTATCAAGCCTTAGTTGATGAAAAGTAAGTACAAGCGCTTAAACTAGATAACTTGATTGAGTTTGAGTTTGAGTTTGAGTTTGAGTTTGAGTTTGAGTTTAACGCAATAATAAAAAAGGCCTGATTCAGTACAATACTGAAATCAGGCCTTTGCATTTAGTAAGCAGTTGAGAACCTTCCTCAACCACCTACTGCATTTTCACTAATCAGATTAGTGCATATTTCTTCTACGTAACCACACTAAAGGTAATAACAATAGCGCGATCCAACCTGTGCTACCGCCATCCTTCGTATTGAACACAGTCACTGTCACTGTTTGTTCAACGGTATTTAAACCATCAGTAGCAACAACAGTAAACGTCACTTTAGTTTCATCACCAGTACTAGGAGCTTCTGTAGAGAAGCTGCTGCCTGGCACACCATTGATAGTGTAAGTGACAGTGTCGCCTTCAGGATCAGTGGCTGAAGCGCTTACGTTGATTGTTAGACCTTCTTTAATTCTTGCTGGTGCGCTGACTCGTAGCGATGGAGCAAGGTTATTTTTGATCGTAACATTCGCAGTGGCTTTGCTGAAGTTACCGTTGCTATCTGTTGCTCTCATTTCAAGAACGACGACAGAATCTTCGGTTACTTCTGGAGCAATTAACTTAGCTGCTGCAAGACCGTTTCCAGCTATAACTGCTGCTGGACCTGATACTTGTACCCAAAGGATATCAACTGCATCGCCGTTTGGCTCAACAACAACACCCGGTAGTAATAGCTCACGCATCTCCGTAACTTCTAAATCAGCAACAGTTAAGCCGTCGATAGTAGTTTGTGGAGCACCTTCAACCTGAACACCACCGAACACTTCTGATGCAACTGTTGCTGTACCAGGAATGTTAGTTACTGAAGACATAGCAAGCATTTGGATTGGACCACCTGCGTTGTCTTCGTCAACCGTTACAGTGAATGAAAGCTTGGTAGGTTGGTCAGGAACTGGCTGTAAGAAGTAACAAATTAATGCGCCGTCTACAGCATCCGCGCCAATATCACCAATTGGAGTATTACCTGAACCGAAATAGCCTACGTGGTGAGTTGTAACACCAGCAGTACCTTGGTCATTTTCGTAACCGATAGTGGTCGGAATTACCGTAGGTAACTCATGTATCATGTCGGTATATGCATATACTAGATTTGGTGTTCCTGGTGCCGCATCGTTGTTAACAACAATTTGGAAGTCAGCTCTATCATTAACGCCGTCATAGTACGTTAACATGTTGTCCCATTCGATGATTACGATCCCGTCACCACCCGTCGCGGCAACAGTAACGCCACTACCGCCGGCTATATCTGCAACTAAATCACGCCATAGCGGTGCCATAACCCCATTAGGTACGTCAGTATCAGGCAGGAGTTGGTTGACATATTGAGTTGAACCAACATCGCCACCCAATGTTATGAAACCATCTTCAGTGATAGTGAAGCCATTATATTCAGTTCCTAAGAATTGAATTCTATTGCCAAACACAGCCGCTTGACCGTCTCCGTCAATAGCAGGGTTCAAGCCGATACCAAATCCAGCTAGGTCAATGTATGTGCCAGCACCAAAAGGAACTGCACACATCGCGTCATTAGCGTTAGTCGATATTCTATAAGATGGCTCTGCACCTAATAGTGAAGGCTGAGTCAACGTCCACGTAAGTGTATCACCCTCGACAACAGCGTCAGTGCTGTCTTCGTCTAGCGTAACACCCTCTGGTAACGTCAACGAAACTTCATAGTCTCTGTCTTCGCTAGTAAAGTTAGCATCAACTTCAACTGAGAATTCAAGAGAGTCACCAGTTTCCAGTCTGTCTAACGAAGAAGCTGTTACACGAACATCGTCTTGTCCACGCACTACATCAACAGCAATCAAACCAAGGTTACCAGCGTTTTCAGCTGAAGTACCTAAGTCCATTGCGCCAAAGTAAAGGTCGCCTTCCATACCGTCAACTAAGTCCCAAGTCATACGAATATCAAATGGTGTTAATTGTGGAATTGAACTAGGTGCATCAATAGTAAGATTAGTACCCACTTCACCGTCAACAACAGCGTAGTTTAGGTTGAAAGTGTCAGTTGCGTCTGCAGCTGATGCAGCCCAGTTCTGCACTATCATCCAGTACATACCAGCGGCTGGTAGTTCAATCTCTACTCTTTCACTAGCAGAACCTGTAGCAGCGGCTCCCACTATTTCATCAGAAGTTGGTATACCATCGCCATTTGCATCAATAACTACAAATAGGTCTAAGTCTGGTGAAGTAGAATCAGAAGTCGTTACCACTAAACGCTTAGCACCTTCTGGTACATCTGCAGTAGCGATAAATAAACCGTCAGTTAAGTCGTCTAAGAAGTCTGAGTTATCAGAATCTTGTGCAGCAGAACCTTCAACTACAGTGGCTTTTGTTAGGCCATAAGAAGTTGCGGTAAATTCTGAGATCTCAACGGCTAAAATATCTTTAAGCACGTATGAATCTTGATTACGTTTCGCTTCAGCAGTTACCGACTCAGGCACTGTTCCGTTAGACGCTACTACTGAAACCGGCCAATGTAAGTCTGGCGAGCTAGCAGAAGTGAAGTTAACAATACCGAACGAATAAACATCGCTAGGAGAGTTAAACGCATCAACCGTTACGGTTACTGCTTGAGATTGACCAGCAGTTAAATCGAATGTTGCTGGCGTTACAGTAATACCCAAATCACCAAGGATAGAAGCACCGTCTACTGACCATGAACCATCTTTAGTTGCAGTCACTGTTCTTGTCCAAGTACATGAACCAACGCAGTTGTTGTCGGTAATACTTGGCAAGTTCAATGAACGTGGCTCACCGCCAATGTTCGGGTTAGCCGCTTCATAATTAGCAGCAGTTTCGTCCATGACTAAACCAGCTCTAACCGCTACGTCCACTTGAACTCGACCTGAGCCCATGTCAAACCAATCACCTGCAGTAACACCATCTTCTTTCTTAACAGTAGGTGTCGCAGTCATCGCAAGTGCTGAGCGAATGTTGTCGGCAGTCCATGTTGGCTGAGCACTTTTAACCAATGCAGCAGAACCGGCTAAATGCGGCGAGCTCATTGAAGTACCAGACAAGTAGTTAAAGTCACCCGCTGCTGGCGTATGTCCATCGTGACCAAACTGTTGGTCGGCATAAGCAGCATAGATGTTCACACCAGGACCAGTGATGGTCGGTGTAAGTGTAGAAATGGTTGTACCAGGTCCCTTGGAAGAGAAGCCAGCCAGCACATCAACACGATCTTCGTTAACACTTTGCACGCCAGTAGAAGCGGTTATGGTCGCCATGTGGTTTTCACCAGAAGCTAACCATGTTTTTAAGGCATCGCCGTCTGCTGAGCTAACGTGGATCCCAGGGATCACGTAAAGGTCAGGGTTTAAGCTATCCGCACCACCAGCAAGGTTTGCCAGTACAAGACCGCCCGCACCGCCGGCAGCAGCATTGACCGCTTTGTCAACGCGTGCTATTGCTCCGCGATCACAAACAACAATTTCACCGCTGAAAGTATTATCAGGAAATGGTTGTAAACACTGAGCTGGATCACCATCAGGATCGTTTGCATTGGTATAATCACCTGCGTAAACGATACTTGCAGTTATGCCACCTGAGTTTGAAACACCCGTGATTGGGTCTAAAGCAGTATCACCGCCAGTGAATTCACCGATTTCTTTATCATACCTAACTTCACGACCGTGTTCAGCCGCTGCAACCGCAGTATACCAAGGAGCGTGTTTTGCTGTAGTTGAAACACCCGGACCACCGTTACCAGCAGATGTTGCTACAAAAATACCTGCATTTCGTGCCGCTAAGAAAGCCAGTTCTGTAGAGCTGCCCCAAGAGAAACCACCACCACTGATAGAGTAGTTGACTACGTCTACGCCGTCGACAATCGCATCTTCAATCGCTGCACTAATTGCTGCACCTGTACAATCGCCGTATGTATCACCCGCGTCGCTGCGTCCACCCCAGCAAACTTGATATGAAATCACGTTAGCGCGAGGAGCAACACCAGAAATGCGGTCATAAACAAATCCAGTTTCAATACCTGCACTTTCAACCGCGCCACTTTCTGGCAGTGATTCTGGAACGTTTAATAATATGTTACCAATTGCTGTACTCGCAACGTGAGTACCGTGACCGCCGTAATCTTCACCATTTTTTGGCAAATCTACAGGGAATACATCGGTGTCATCATAAGTGCCAGTGATAACAGGGTAAGAATATACACCGATCAATTTATCATTACATAAGGCTGCAAACTCACCAGCACAATCACCCAAGTAAACACCTGAGCCTAGTGGGTTTGTGTGGTCGAAACCGTCGTCTGAAATATCAGCAAATGAACGATGATCAGTGTTAATACCACTATCGATGATACCAACAACTACGCCTTCACCGTAAGCGCCAACGCCACTATCAGTAGCAGTGCCTGCCCAAACTTTAGGTGCACCAATTAATGTTGGGCCTGTGTCCGTATCAACAGTAAATACTTGATCGCGCTCAACGCGCTTCACACCTGGCAGACGCGAAACAGCTTCAGCTTCAGCTGGCATCATGCGGATTGCAACACCGTTTAAGGCATATTTATAAGAAGCAACAACTTTGGAGCTACCGGCAACTTCTGCTACTTTTGTTAGTAATGAGCTTTGCTTACTTTCCAAAAATGATTTGTAAGCGATAACTGCGGGTGCTGATACGTCAAGCTTTTGACCGCCTTTCGCTCGTTTAGCGCCATCTAAACTTGTAAATTTTTTATGAGGGTTAGTCGATTCAAGACCTTGAACACCACCATCGTACATTGCAATAGAGTCATTCTCTAAATGAACAATGTAGATATATTCTTTATTTTCTAAGCCTTTCTCTGGGATAAATTTCTGCTTAGTAACAACTTTAGTGTTGCTATTCTTATTTACAGAAATCGCTTTTGATGCTGTTAGTGTATTGTTGCCAACGTCGAAGCTGTTGTTTGCAGCCCCACTCAAATCAACTGCTGCTGAGTGCATAGACATTGTCATCAATGCTGCCGAAACGGCTATTGTGACTTTTGGGTTCACTGGTAAATCTCCATTTTCCTGTTGTTCGGGGTCAATCCCCTAGGTATCTTATTATATTTTTTAGTCTTAATTTACTGCTATTTTATCGCTAGAATTGATCCAAGCTATGCTGTTTTAGCATATTTCTTTTGGGTTTGTAATAGGACGGAAACACAAATTTACATTAAATTGAAAACTCACTGTTCAAGATCCGAAACAGCAATAGTAGGTTTACCTGAGCGCTTTGCATCACGCTACCGCTGAGCACAATGACAAGTTCTTGACTCAGGCATGATGGTGCCAGATCTCACATTAGAGAAGTAATATTCGCAGGAATTGCATGGAGACGACATCGAAATGCCCATTTGTATTAGACTTAGTTAACGCATAATATGATCCAAGCATTTTGTGCGCTTGCAACTTTGTTGCCCATACAGGCATAATCAAACCAGAAAACCACAATAAAAATAAGAAAAGGATTCACATGCAAACAAAAATATCCGAAGACACTCGTTTCTTCGGGCACCCGATGGGACTAATGACACTAGCTGGCACAGAAATGTGGGAGCGAATGAGTTATTACGGCATGCGCGCTCTATTAGTGCTATTCATGATCCTCGCCCTAGAAGAAGGCGGTTTAGGAATGACTATGGCCGTGGCCTCAGCTATATATGGTTTATATACCGGCAGTGTCTATTTCTTTGGTTTACCCGGAGGATGGATTGCGGATCGCTTAATCGGTGGTCAAAAGGCTGTATTTTACGGCGGCTTTATCATCATGATAGGGCATATCATTCTGGCTATTCCTTCCGAGTCTTCTTTCTTTATTGGCTTAATTTTTGTCGTCCTTGGTACTGGATTACTTAAACCTAATATTGGCGCTATGGTAGGACAACTTTATTCTTCTACCGATGTACGCCGCGACAGTGCATATACGATATACTACATGGGCATCAATATTGGTTCGCTTATTGGATATGGCGTTTGCGGTTGGTTACAGGTTAACATGGGTTATCACTGGGCCTTTGGTGCGGCGGCCGTCGGTATGGGTGTTGGCTTAATACAATACAAACTCACAGCGAAAAATATTGAAGGTATATCAGACAAGCCAGTGGTCGCTCTTAGCGAACAAGCCACCAAAATTGCCTATTCGGTGATTGTTGCCTTTTTGGTCGGTGTAGCTGCTATCACTTTCATGATTTTTACTGGTGTTATTGAGTTTAACCCAGTTATCGTTGCACAGTATGTTGCCATTGCCATTACGGTAATTTTTCTAATCTATTTTGGTTACATCTTTTTCAGGGGCAAATTAGACTCTGACGAAAAAAGAAGAATGGGCGCTTTGTTTCTAATTTGCTTAGCCTCAACATGTTTTTGGGCAGGTTTTGAACAAGCAGGGTCATCATTAAATGTATTTGGCCTTGAATACACTCAGCGTATGGTTGGCACCTTTGAAATTCCACCAGCATGGTTCCAATCTGCTAATTCTATTTTTATTATTATCTTATCTCCATTTTTTGCTTACATGTGGATGGCGCTAGGTAAGCGCATGATCGAACCGAGCTATAGCGTAAAATGTGCGGTAGGTTTGATCATTATGGCGACGGGTTTTATCGTTATGTTCTTTGCAGCACAACTGGCCGCCAGCGGTTTGAAAGTGGCACCCTATTGGTTAGTAGCCACTTACTTCTTACATACAGTCGGTGAACTTTGGCTAAGCCCGGTTGCGTTGAGTGCAGTAAGTAAGCTATCGCCTAAGCGTTTTGCAGGTCAAATGATGGGTGTATTTGTACTCACCTATTCAATGGGCAGCATCATTGCGGGTATTTTTGCTGGCAAATTTGATCCTGAGAAAGTTGATCAAATGCCTGGATTGTATTTACAAATAACCTACTTCAGTGTGGCAATTGGTATTGTGCTGCTGCTCATTTCGATGAAAACAGGTAAGTGGGAAAAGCTAGCTGAAAAAGAAGCATAGCAAGTTACGGTAAAGTAACAACGTAAAAAGGCGCGAATTAATATTCGCGCCTTTTTTGTTTTATTACCCTTAATTTCTGAATACGTTTGTTCTTAGCAATTTATTTAAGTACTAGCTTTTTAACAATGGTGACCACCACTGCTGATTATTTAAGTACCAATCGAGTGTTCTTTTAATACCAGATTCAAAGGTTTCTTTTGGCTTATAACCTAACTCAACTTCACTTTTCGTAGGATCGATAGCGTAACGTCTATCATGGCCAGCACGATCCGTTACGTAGGTAATTAACGACTCAGATCGATTCTCTTTAGCCAAGGTAGCAAGCGGGAATTTTGAAGATAGAGTGGCGTCTTGTTGAAACGCCATGTTCACCATGTTGCAGAGTAAGGTTACGATATCGATATTGGTCCATTCATTAATACCACCAATATTGTAACACTCACCTAAGCGGCCTTCTTTAAGCACTAATTCAATGCCTCTGGCATGATCCTCAACATATAACCAATCGCGTATTTGCTTACCGTCGCCATATACTGGAAGCGGCTTGTCCTGCAAAATATTCGTTAAAATCAGGGGGATCAATTTCTCAGGAAAGTGATACGGACCGTAGTTGTTTGAACAATTACTAGTTGTCACATTTAAACCGTAAGTATGATAATACGAACGCACCAAATGGTCGCTCGCAGCTTTACTCGCTGAATAAGGAGAATTAGGCGCGTACGCTGTGGTTTCTGAAAACGGCGGCTCAGTGGGAGACAAGGTACCGTAAACTTCATCCGTACTCACATGATGGAATCGATGCTCAGCAAGTTTGTTAGTTTGCAACCATACTTTACGGCAAGCTTCGAGCAAGCTAAAGGTTCCCATCACATTGGTTTGCACAAATGCAGCCGGACCCGATATTGAACGATCAACATGAGACTCAGCAGCAAAGTGAACAATAGTATCGATATTGCGCGCTGTGAGGATACTTTCTACTAAGGCTTGATCGCAAATATCGCCTTTGATAAAGCTAAATAATGGATTACTTTCAAGCGGCTTCAGGCTTTCGTAGTTACCCGCATATGTGAGTAAATCTAAAACAACGATGTTATTATTAGGGTTATTTGCTAACCAATAGTAAACAAAGTTAGCACCTATGAACCCTGCTCCGCCTGTCACTAGTATGTTTTTTGCCATGAATTTAACTGTCCTGTTTTAATAGAGAGAGCGTTTTATAAAGGGAGTCCTGCCAATACGGTAACTCAAAATTGCTCAATGATTGTTGCGTGCTGGTGGTGTCGAGAACGCTATAATGAGGACGCTTTGCCGGGGTTGGATAGGCGCTGGACAGAATAGGCATAATACGCACATCTTTTGATAGTAAGCCTAGCTCCTTGCCAAATTGATAAATCGCTTTAGCAAAGTCGAACCATGATGTTACGCCCAAATCACATACATGGTGTATGCCCGTTACCTTGTTACCGACAAAATCTAAACTCACGCTAGCGAGTGTGTCGGCATTCGTTGGCGATCCTATTTGGTCATAAACAATATTTAAAGCATCACGCTCGTTCATTAGCCGAAGCATTGATTTCACAAAGTTAGTGCCAAATTCTGAATACACCCAACTGGTTCTCAATATAGCGCTGTTCTCTGCATAGCTTTCGCTTATCGCAAGTTCACCCGCCATTTTACTCTTGCCATACTGATTAATAGGCGCGTATTCGCTTGCTGGAAGATAGGGGGTGTTTTGTTTGCCTGAAAAAACGTAGTCCGTTGAAATATGTAAAAAATACGCATTCATTTCTTTTGCGACTAAGGCTAAATTTTTCACGGCGGTAGCGTTAATTAAGGTAGATTGCGTAATTTCCTCTTCGGCTTTATCAACGGCTGTGTATGCAGATGCATTAATAATGACGTTTACTTCGCATTTATTGACAGTATCAGCACCGTTAGCCAAATAGCTACTCAGTTTTTCTGACAAGGCGTCGAACGAGGTAATATCAATATCATCGCGGCCTAAACAAACAAAATTTTCGTTGCCGGCAGCCTGTAATTGTTTTGCTAAGGCCTGTGCCAGTTGACCTGATTTCCCAATAATAACAATCATCGTTAAGCAAACTTGGGGGCGGTGTTAAAATCCACGCCGTTAAGATCTTTATTACTTAACGAAGGCGCCGTTTTATTTAGCAAAGGCCACGGAATATTCAATGTGCGATCATCATACTTGATGGATACTTCCGACTCTGGGTGATAATAGTCCGTGCATTTGTAAACAAATTCGGCAGTATCGCTAATAACGTAAAAACCGTGCGCAAAACCAGCAGGAACCCAAAGCTGCTTGCCGTTATCAGCCGAAAGCTCTAAGCCAAACCACTGGCCGAAAGTGCTTGAGGAAGCCCGCATATCTATTGCAACATCAAACACGGTGCCCGATGTTACTCGCACTAATTTGCCTTGGGTATGCTCCAGTTGATAGTGCAAACCTCTTAAGATACCTTGCTGCGATTTACTGTGGTTATCTTGAACGAAGGTGACATTGGCGCAGTTTTGTTTGAACCAGTCATCGCGAAACGTTTCCATGAAAAATCCACGTTCATCACCAAATTTTTTCGGTTCAATAATTTTAACGTCATTAAGGGGCGTATCAACTACCTTCATACTTACAAACTCCGTTCTTTTAACATTTTCATCAGATAATCACCGTACCCGCTTTTTATTAGTGGTCGCGCTAAGGTCTCTAATTCACCGGCAGTGATAAAGCCTTTTCTAAACGCAATTTCTTCGGGACAACATATTTTCAGCCCTTGGCGTTTTTCAATGGCAGCAATGTAGTTAGATGCATCTAATAAACTATCAATGGTTCCGGTATCTAACCATGCGCTTCCACGCCCCATTACCTGCACATTTAATTGTTGTTTTTGAAGATATACGTTGTTCACATCGGTTATTTCAAGCTCGCCGCGGTGCGACGGTCGAATATTTTTAGCAATGTCGACCACTTGATTATCGTAATAATAAAGCCCTGTAACAGCGTAATTGGATTTTGGTTCAAGCGGTTTTTCTTCGATACTTTTTGCCATCCAGTTATCATCAAAATCAACCACACCATAACGTTCTGGATCAGTCACGTGATAACCAAATACCGTTGCGCCCAAATCTTGGTCATTCAGTGCCACTAAGGATTTTTGCAAATCATGACCATAGAAAATGTTGTCGCCTAAAATCAGGGTAACCGCATCATTGCCAATAAACTGTTCACCAATGATAAAAGCCTGTGCTAAACCATCAGGCGAGGGCTGCTCGGCATAGCTCAAAGTGATGCCAAATTGACTTCCATCACCCAGCAAACTTTCAAACTTGGGCAATTCGTCGGGGGTAGAAATAATCAAAATATCTTTTATATTTCCCAGCATTAAGGTCGACAGCGGATAATAAATCATGGGCTTGTCGTATATGGGCATTAACTGCTTACTCACTACTCGGGTAAGCGGGTGCAGCCTAGTGCCAGAACCGCCTGCTAATATAATTCCCTTTCTTGCCATCTTCCATTTCCTAAGCTTTGTATATATATGCGCGGTAGTATAAACTTTAATAACGCGTGGTTCATCCCCTTTACACTAAACATAAGGTTTCAAATTGAAAGTCTACACCTCCACGAAAAAAATACCCGGGCTTGCTGATCTCTCACTCCCAGAGCGTATGGCGTTGCTTGAACAAGCGTCACGCAAAATGTCGGTTCCCGAAAAAACCTTTCTTAACGTGATTAAGCTGTTTGTTATTGTTCCGGTATTTTTTATGCTGTTAAGAATGGTAGATAATTGGTGGTCATTAGCTTGGGCTGCACTCATCCTGTTGCTCTATCCGCTGTTTGTAAAACCCTTACAGTATTCTATCAGCGCTAAGTATTTACCGAAAAACATGAATAAGGACGATACATGAAAACAATTTTAGTAACGGGTGGCAGTGGCTACATTGGTAGTCATACAGTACTGCAACTGTTGGAGTCGGGATACAAGGTTGTTGTACTCGACAATTTTTCAAACTCATCGGCAGAGAGTTTGAAGCGTGTTACCGAATTAACGGGTAAAAACGTTACCTTAGTTGAGGGCGATATCAGAGACGCCGACTGTTTAAATGCACTGTTTACTCAACATAAAATTGATTCAGTTATTCATTTTGCGGGCCTAAAAGCAGTGGGTGAGTCGGTTGCAAAACCAGCGCTGTATTACGAAAATAATGTGTATGGCACATTACATTTGTGCAAGATTATGGAACAGCACAACGTTAAAAACATTGTGTTTAGTTCATCGGCCACTGTGTATGGCGATCCTGTTGAATTGCCCTTACATGAAGCGCTACCCACCGGAACGCCGACTAATCCCTATGGTATGTCGAAACTCATGGTTGAGCTTATTCTGAGTGATTTTTATAAAGCCGATCCGAGCTGGAACATTGTGTTGTTGCGCTACTTTAATCCGGCGGGCGCGCATCCATCGGGGCGTATAGGCGAGGATCCAAACGGCATTCCCAATAATTTAATGCCCTTTATCACTCAGGTGGCCACTGGCAAGCGCGAGTATTTAAGTATATTCGGTGATGACTACGATACTGTTGACGGTACCGGCGTACGAGACTACATTCACGTAGAGGATTTAGCCGACGGGCATTTAAAAGCTCTAACAAAAATTGAAGATAACGCTGGCTTGTTTATTTGCAACTTAGGCACTGGCAAAGGTTATAGCGTACTAGAAATGGTGCACGCCTTTGAAGCCGCTAGCGGTAAAAAAATTAACTATAAAATGGTTCCCCGCCGCGAGGGAGATGTTGCTTCTTGCTATGCAAACCCTGCCCTAGCTGAACACGAACTGGGTTGGACCGCTCAACGAGACTTGCAGCAAATGTGCGAAGACTCGTGGCGCTGGCAAAGTCAAAACCCAGACGGCTATGCTAAATAGCCCTTACAAACTGTTTAAAAATTCAAGGTGTTGAGATTTAGCGCAATCATATTCACCTAAACGTGCATGCCATTTATCGAACACAGCAGGTTCCATGGCATTCATCATGGTGTCGGCCAAAGAAGCGGCGTTGCGCGCCTCAAAAGTTAAACCAGCAATGTTTTCAATTTTTTCTTTCATACCGCCAATATTGGCCCCAATAAGCGGCCTACCGAAGCGAATGGCTTCTTGAATAACTACCGGTGAGTTTTCCCACCAAATTGAAGGAATAACCACCCAGTCGCACTCAGCCATGCGGCTGGCTAACTGCTCAGACTCATACGGGCCGCAAAGCTGAACCACATCAGATAAATCGCTCAGTAAACCTAAGACCTTGTCTTTAAAACTGCTTTCTTGCACATCTAAATTAGCGCCGTGAATATCAACACGCACTAACCTGCGTACATTTTCTGGCAGCATTGCGATAGCTTGTAAAAATAAATCAATTCCCTTATATGGGTTTACCTGACCAAAGAAGGCAAACTTATAGCGCTTTTCACCTTCTTTCAATTGGCGCGCAGGAATAGCCTGTATGTTGGGCAATACATTCTCAATAACCTGCATTTTGTGTTCTGGAATACCCCATTTAACGTATCGGTTCGCTAAAAATTGACTAGGCGACACAAACTTATCAACCAGCGCAAATTGATCCAGAATATAGCTTTTACGCAGCAAGAAATCGCCTGGAGAGTGCTGAGGGAAACAACTATGGCAGTCGGCATGAAGCGCTTTGTTACATAACTTCAATGAGCCTTTTTTAACCATCTGCCCGTTGTGCATACAAATTGCCATAAACTCGTGCAGCGTAAATACCAACTTGGCATTCGGCACAGCTTGTTTGATAGCGGCCAGTAATTCAATGCCAATATGAGCGTAGTGATGAACATGCACAATATCGGGATTGAACTGCTTTAGTAATTTACCTAAGTCGTCAAATATCTGTTTAAAATTATTAGTGCTTAAATTAAACCAATCATGCATACCCGTGTGCAGTAATACTTCATCGCCACGCTGGGAGAAGCTTGAACCACCATGACTTCTCTCGTCAGCACGTGCTATGTATAAGCAATCGACATTTTCAGCTTTAAGTAACTGATATAAATTCCAAGAAGCAACTTCGGCACCACCTTTACTTAGATCAGGGTGTCCGTGAGATATAAACGCAACTCTATCCATTAGCGTGCAACTCCTTATCTAGCGCCTGCAGTTCATTGTTCCAGCGCTGATTAAATGTCACCGCGTTTAATATGGTTAAATTGTGCTTCCAGCCACCAGCAGACACTAAGTTTTGTGACTGACGTTCAAGATGATAAAACTCAACATCTCGGCGGATATAGTTTGTTTTGCCAAAGGCTAACAATTTGAAACACAGGTCGGAGTCTTCAAAATCCCCCAGTACGTAGGCAGGGTCAAAGCCCTCGGCTTGTTCAAATAATGACTTTTTCATCACCCAACAAGCCGCGGTTAATAAGTCACAAGGTGCCACCGGATTAGTCACTTTTACTAAGCCTTTTGGCCAGCCTTTTCGAGGGTGATCGTTGAAGAACAAGCCCGGATACTCAGCTAAGGTCATCGGTGCCATACCGTCGTGCTGTATGGTGTGGTCTTCAAACAACAAACGAGCGCCCACAATACCGGCATCGTCACTTGATGCTATGGCAAGCATTTTGTCGAGCCATTCACCATTTTGGGGTAATACGTCGGAATTCATCAGTACAAGATAATCGGACTTCGCGTATGTCACCCCAATATTGTTTGCTTTGCCAAAACCCATGTTGTCAGACAACAACAGCAGGCTAAATGGCTGCTGTGTCATTTGCGCCATACGCTTCGCTAAGGCTTGTGTTGCTGTTGCTATATTGGGATCGTCAACAACATAAATAATTTCAACGTTTTGGTAAGCGTCGTAACGATTGAAGTGCGACATTTGGTAGCGCAAAAAGTCAAAACGGCCGTAGAGTGGAATGATGATGCTGGCTTTGGGTAAGTTAACGGCATTACCAAAATCAATGCGTCTTACGCTTGTGGCTCTATCAGCTGGGTATAAGCCGCTGATGATAGGTAAAAACATAGGTGCCTTTGCCAACTGTGCAGGCGTGTGCGGCTTCCAAACGTTTAACAAACGCTTCAGGCACATCATGCCATCATCATCAGCCGAGAATACTTCAGCGATGGGTAACGGTACCTCGTTACCATCAATATTTATGTGAAAATTAAGATCGCCATCTTTGTAATTCTTATTATCACTGCGCTTTAGTAACACAATAAAGCCTGACGTAAGCTTTACGTTTTTACCTAGGGCTTCTCTTACGTCGGTTCTGGCAAAGCGCGTTTGCTCTTCTATTTCGCCCACCACGTTTTTACGTCTATCGAAAAGCTTCCCTTCAATAAGCGCGGTGTCATCTACTAACCATCCATAAATAATAATGTGCGACTCGACCGCAATGGCATATTCACATGCTGCTTGTAATTTGCTGGAACTAGACACTATTGGATAAGCACTGTCGTAGCCAGAGGGATTGCCGACAACGGAAATACCGCTATTTGTGAGCGTCAGCGCAAGCAAGTTTTCGGAGCCCGTTCTCAAACCTACAGCTAAGCGTAATTCTTCAATTGACAAGGTTGTTGTGCATAACAATTGAAAACCTAGCGCCGGTTTTTTTATTTGTGCAACAACATCAGCGCGTTCAATATCGGTGTGAATGGTGTCGAGTGTCACCATGTTATTATCTTTTAAGCTAATTGATGCAACCGCGTCGGTTAAATACCAACCAATAATGCAATAGCCATTGGGTGTTTTGGTGCAGATATCGACAGTAATGGGCGAGCTTCCGCCATTTGGTCTGCCAATAAGCCGTTTAATGAGTGATTTAACTTTTTTCACGGGCTAGTGTTCCAATTAAGGTAGCAAATAAATGCTTTAATTTTTATTCTTATATTTGGATTGTAAAATAGCATAGCAAGGCACTGTTGGCAACGAGCGTAGCGGTTGCTCGTATTATGAAAATAGCCAAAAATACAACTTTGCTAATAGAGTTGCAGCTATATTTTGGCTTGTTTTTTGTTGCCCTGTAAACACGTCTTCCTTCGGGATATTTTTTGGTTCTAGGGAAAGAAACTGAAATACACGTTCAAGCGTTTTTGAATGTTCACTTGCTAATACTGACTGCTCAACTACGAGCACTTGGTTTGCGTCCACCAGCTGATACAATAAATCAAACTGACTTTTGTAACGACCACGAGTTAAATAAGAATGGTCTCGATAGGCATGCGCAAAAGGACACAATGGTAAGGCCTTACGCCAACCTTTCATGCGCCAAGGTTCAATTAAGAACGCAATAAATGGAGAGTAAGACTCTAATCCTTTATCTTTTGTCATGTTGTAGTGAGAAAAAGCTCGTTTTACGGGGTCGCGTATCATCACAATAAATTTAGCATGCGGATTGAACACAACACACGCTTTCAGGAATGCAGGGTGGAATAAAGTAATGGGCGTACTATCTAAAATATACCCTTCACCTGCGTAGTGTGATAATTTTTTAGCATACTTTTGCCTAGCAAAGTCCGTTTTATCGCTAGCAGCAGCATATTCAGGATCATCAAATACGTGCGCCTCTTTGCCCTCAACCATACAAATATCGGGGTGCTGACTTAAAAAATGTGCCATGGCGGTCGTGCCGCATTTTTGAAAGCCAATAATATGGACATTTGGCACGGGAAACGTTGCTATTTTTTTTTGCATTGATTAGTTTGTTGCTGTATTGATAAGCTTCCATTTGAGACAAGGATACACCGTAATGCTGGGGCACGACAATAAACATCATAAAAGTGTGTCCTTTATCAGGCACTATCACGGGTACACTGGCGGTCATCAAAAAGTACGTGATTACATTCAGCACTTTTTAGACCTTAACTGGCAAACTAATCTATTTGTGGACGGTCAGTCTGCAACTATGTCCAACCTCTTTGAAAA
The DNA here is from genome assembly GCF_000226565.1 of Glaciecola nitratireducens FR1064. NCBI lineage: Bacteria > Pseudomonadati > Pseudomonadota > Gammaproteobacteria > Alteromonadales > Alteromonadaceae > Brumicola > Brumicola nitratireducens. The sequence goes on from NC_016041.1 coordinate 3,449,333, forward strand.
TATTTCTGGAGTTAATTACCAGAAAGTTTACGAACCTAGCAATTCCGACCTTGTGTTTTTAGCGGGCATGGATTGGCAAGACTTCCTTGCACTTGGCCTTAGCAATAAACCTGTTATTAACTTAATACAGCATGTTCGCCACGCCGACCCAGAAAATCCGTTATTTCAGTTTTTGTCACAACCAGCAGTGCGTATATGCGTATCAAAAAGTGTTAAGCAAGCGATACTGCCCCACGCTAATGGCCCAGTGCATTTTATTCCTATGGGACACAAAATAGCTGCTAAGCCACTTCACAAGTCAAACGACTTATATATATTAGCGAATAAACAGCCAGAATTAGGGAGGCGTTTGGCGAGCTATTTTTCAGAGCAAAATGTGACAGTGATATGTCATGACCATTATGTTGAAAAACAAGCGGTATTGAGCGCTATGGCATCAAGTAGAGTGAGTTTAACCCTACCCCACCATACTGAAGGTTTTTACTTGCCGGGGATTGAAGCCATGGCACTGAGTGATATTGCAATTGTACCGGATTGCGTGGCAAGTATTGAATACAGTAAACACTACAGTAATGCTCTTCGCTGCGCCTTGGAGTTTGAGAGTATTATTAGCACCACCAAAAAAGCGCTTCAATTAGCCCACTCAGCCGCCCAATTATGGCTTCGTAAGCAAAGAGGTAAAGCATTGCTTGCTAAGTATTCGTTACTAACAGAAAGACAAAATCTGCAAAAAATCATTAGTGCTGAGTAAGTTAGTTATTTGCCGTTTAGGCCAATATAGCTTCAATACTTTGTACAATTTCATCTTGGCTGTATAAGCCGAAACAGTCCATTTGCATAATAGCGTTTTGCTGGTGTTTGAGCTTTAGAATTATATCATCTGAATAGACGCGCGTTTTTGCTTCAAGAGACAGTGGCTTTGTTTGCACCACGTTGGCCGCGTTAAATAACGCTTGCCCGTTTGTTTTTATAATATCCTCATAACGAATAATTGTTGAATTTGCCGCGACAAATTGGCGTGCAAACCACTGATAAATTATTAATTGCCGTTGCAATTCGTCTTTTTGTGATGACAGCACTTGCTTCAAAGAAGCATCATTATTCTCACCCGCAGGTAGGCTTCCTTTTGATACGGGAAGATTAACGGTCCACCAAGACAGCAGTACATCTACTGGATTTCGCACAATACAAGTCACGTTAAAGTGTTCGGATAGTTCTGATAGAAAAGCTGTAAAAAGAGCATTTTGCTTTATAAATAATTGTATATCTTTACCAATATATTTAGGGACTTTAATTTTACCGCGTTTAGCAATGACTTCTCGTTTGCCCTTAACCACAGATAAGCCAACTGGATTATCGATTTCTAAACCGGCATTGTCACCATGCTCAAATTCGGTGCCTTGGTATAAGGCTTGTTGAAAATCGTTATACTTTTGAGAAACGACTTTCACTACATTGCTGCTATTTAAATTTAATTGACTTGGATTTATAGGCTCATGTAAGGCAACGATGTTATTTTGTTGATTAAGTATATGACAACATAATGTTGTGCCAGAGCGAGGAATGCCAGTGATGAGATATTTCATTGATTAAACAAATACGATTACTATAGATATAAAAAAGGCCAGCATAGCTGGCCTTTATCATTATTTTTCAGATATTACTGACTAACGACTAGGGCTACAGTATCTGTAGACTCGTCAGACAAGTTAACAGTCTGAGTCGTTGCTGTAATGTTACCAGAAGTTGCTTCAATTTCGATCGTAGCAGAAGTTCTAGTTTTACCTGTTAATGTAACTAAATCAGTTGCTTTGATTGAAAGTACTGAGTTACCGGGAACAGTACCCGTTGCAGCAGTACCGGCTACAGCAGTAGTGCCATCTTCAGAACGGAACGAAGTTGTGTAAGCAGCTGGGTTAACACCTTTGTTTATGATGTAAACACGCTGGTTATACGAATCGAAAGTCGTTAAGTAAGGAATGGCAATTGAAGTTGTATCATAAACGATAGAACCTAAGTCATTCGTAATAGCATCATCAACTAAAGTAACAGAATAAGAACCGCGATTGATTACTTCTTTAGTTACAGCATTATTTACACAAAGATGCACTTGGTCAGTAGTCACGTCAACAGTGCCTGCAGTAGTTGCAGTAGATTCTGTAGCATTCAACGTTAGCGCTTCCGATACCGCACCACATGTTGCTGCAGCAGCACCAAACCACGTACCGAATGTAAAGTCACCAGTAAAGCGAACTGCTTGCGATGCATCTAACACGTCTGCTAATGCAGTAGGTGCAGAAGCTGGAGTCAATGTTCCGGTTGATAAATATGTTGTACCCACTGAAGCAGCAACTCCACCAACAGTCGCCAAAGTAGCACTGATGCCTGGGTTTGTGCCAGATGTAGTAAATTCTTTAAAGTCTTTAGCTACGCTTGCAGTAGAAGTAGTTGCAGCCGCTACCACACCAGTAGTCGTAGCTTTCACAGTTGCAATTGCACCAGATTTAGTGTAGAGCGCACCAGTACCGCCAACAGCAGTAGTTAGTGTTTCATGCATTGTGTAAGTCAACGTTGCTGGAGCTGTTTGTGAAATTTCTAAGCCGGCAATCGCTAGCGTAAAATCATTGGCAATAGCAATTGCATCCGCAAGGTTAGCATCAGTTGTGACTTGAAAAACAGCCGATGTACCTTTGTCAGCGCCACCAGATAGCAAAGTAATACTTGGAGCTTGAGTAGGACCCGCAACGGACAGCGAAGCTGACGCGATACCAGACAGAGTTGTAAATCTTGCATTCGCTAGCTGGATTCGAACGTAACGAGTCGTCGCTTGCGGCACTGCAAAACCTGCATTAAAAACTGTGTTAAGCTGGTTTCCGGCAGCAGCAACAGTCAAGAAACCATCGCGCAGGTTAGCTGCTGCGATTGCTTCTTGGGCATAGTTAACTGTTGGTACTGTCGTTAGATCGATATCAACTGCCGCGTTCGCAGATGCTGTGAATAAAGCTGCAATTGATACAGCTAGTAATTTTTTGTTTAGCATTTAAAACCCCTAAGAGTGTAGTTAAGTATTCGTTTGTCGTGGCGCACTGCCAACATAATATTCTGGAGGACGTTGCACCAGACATCCCTTTTAGAGTACAACACTGAATTCCAGCGTTCAACTTTTTTTATCAATTAACCTGTTGCTCAATTTAACAACATTGCAGGTCAAGGGTCATACTCTGTCTGTAACAAAACCTTTGGTGTCAACCAGAATGCTAATTTATAACATGCTGCTGATTTTTATCAAGTATTATTTTTTAGGCTTAGGTATTAAAACAGGCTCTTTAATCATGTAGCTTTAGTTCTCATTTTCATCAAGTTAGTTAAGGCTTGATGACCATGGGTGGGTTATTGCCGCTGCCAACGTGAATAAGGCAAACAATTTGATTCTTTAATTTGCTTTCTTTCGCCTGACCTAAATCAATTTCATTTTGTAATTTGCTGTTTGTTATGGGATAAGATACCATCACGCTAAATTGTTGGCCGCCCAGTGTTGAAAGATGTTGTTCAGATAAGCCCGCAATGCTCGGTTCAACTAAATAAGCATCAGATAGCGTGGAGAACCAAAGGCCACTGTCTCTCATTTCTATCAGCCTATCGATAGAAGTTGGCCAAAAAATTCGCCAAAGAGATATTGGTACTTGATTAAGATTGAGTACCGAGGAACGTTGCAGCGAACAATGTGACAAGAAGTCAGGGTGCAATGTAAGAAATGCTTGCCAATGTTGTACTAAGAATAATTCACTGCAACTTTGTAATAAATAATTGCGAATATTTTGATAATTTTTGCCATCTTTCCCAGCGGGTTTTTGTGTGTAGTCCCCATCAGCATAATCAAACAGACTATCTAGCATTCTATTAGTCTGCAAAGCATCTTGATTTTGGCTTTGTATCCATTTTTTTAACCAGCGCTGGCCGCTTGTATTAACCGATAACAAACCTCGTTGACTTTGAATGCTATAGCTAAATTGCTTTTGCTCAAATTCATATACGTGGCCATCCACACGAATTTCATCACCCACAATAAGATTGATAAATTGGTCATCTTCATTTCGAGCAAAGCCTTCGGGATTAATGCCTTGACTGATACCCGCAATGGTTAAGCGCTGTGTAGCTAGCAAGTATGTTAATTGATTGGCTTTAGAAATTGCTGCGGCCTTGTTACGTAAGTTTTCCTTGGCGCTAACCGCTAAGTTTAGTCGCGACTCCAGCAAAACATTCGCACCTGTAATCACAAGACTAATGATCAGCAGCAGTACCAGTACAGCAAGCAACACAATACCTTGCTGCTTTGCATGCGTCTTGCTGAAACTTTTTCGCGTGTACCTTATATTAAAACTCATATTGACCAAACAAAATCATTTCTGGCGGTATTTCAACATTCACAGGATTAATTGGTGTAGCTAACAACCAGATTGTCGAACTGCCATCAGTAGGATTAGATTGTTCGACCATAATTGAAACAGCTTCGGGTAACATGGCCTTTTTGGGTGTAAATGTTGATTGCCACTCATTATCAACTATGTAGTTAAAATACGCGGGGGCGTTAAATGTGTGTACTTTAATCACGGTTTGCGTGTGCTGATTGCGATACCACAGGTCATAGATAACCTTAGATTGCTGGATTCCAGACCGAGCAAAAGATTGCGATTTTATCTCCCATGTAATGTAGCTAGGAATGTTAGTCGAGTCGTCAAGTGGCGCGTTAGTGATCATACTAAGTTTGCTGGCAGTGCCGTTGAAAACCGCATTATCGGGGTGATATAACAATGCGCCTTGAATACTCCGGCGAAACCATTTGGCGGCCAAATTGACGGATTGATTTAGTTGCTTTTGTTCTAGTTTTGCAAAGCTTTGCCATACGATGGGCAAAGCGGAAGCTAGTAATCCCGTGGTCATTGCCAATATCACTAACACCACTAGCATTTCAACTAAGGTGAATCCCACATTAAATGAGCTATTTTTAGAAGAGTGTGAACGCCGATATTTTACCATATTGATGACTAGCGCTCTTCATCAGGAAAGTTTACTTGCCACTGTTTTACTTGTTCTGTATTTATTCGTGTAATGAGGCTACTACCTTGATAAATATCAAGGCTGACATTAAACAATGCCACGTTCCAATTTGGCTGTCTTTTAAATACCTGATCTTGGCTTTGCTTAATTAGCTCTGCGCGCCATTCAACCCGGTGCTGATTAATGTTCAATTCACCCTGCCTGGTTTGCTCAAACGTTTGTAGCGATAATATGTCCAAGCTCTGCTCAAAAATCTCATCAGCCGCAAGATGTTGACCGATTTTGTCCACTGTTCGCTGAGCAGTGCCTATCCATTCGCTCACTAAGGCAATCGCAAAGGATAAAATAACCAAAGCAACTAGCGATTCAAGCAAGGTAAAGCCTGATTGTCGGTAAGCACCTTCGCTAGCTTTCATCATTTTGCCTTAACTCGGTTAATTCACAGTAAGGCGAGGTAACGTTGAAATACATAGTCTCATCAGATTCATTTATGATAGATACTCTGCTGGTGTGACAATAACCATTGTTTTGTATTAATAACGCTGGCTCAAACAGCATTTTAAAGTCTAAGGGCTCTGCCAAAAACGTATTAATTTGCGCTTCTGAATCGATTATTATTTGCTGCTGCAATAAACTGGCATTTAGGGCTATGCTGGGCAAAACACCGCGCACTTTACTAATATCGTCAGCTCGCTGGCTAGCATTAAGGGTCGCAAACAAATTGGGGCCGGCAACTGCCGCTATCAAACCGGTTATGACTAATACAACTAAAAGCTCAATCATAGAAAAACCAAGCTGCCTGCCCATTAATGTTATATTAGCTTTGGGGTACATAACCCACATCGGCATTTAAGCCCTCACCACCCGCTTTATTATCTGCGCCGTAACTATAAAGGTAAAAACCTTGTGGTGCATTGGCGTCTGTTTGATAAACGTAATCAACACCCCAAGGATCAAGCGGTAAGGTCTCACTTAAGTAAGGTCCGCTCCAATACTGCGCATTTTCTGATGGTGCTACATTTAAAAACTTTAAGTCTGTTGGATAACGACTATTATCAAGCCGATAAGTTTGCAATGCCATTTTAAGCATTTTTACTTGTGTTTCTGCTGTTCTGACTTTTGAAGTATCAACTTTGCCTAAAAACTGTTGCCCTACTAGTCCGGCTAGCAGACCTAATATTACCAATACAACAAGAAGTTCTATCATGCTGAAACCACTTTGCTTATTCAAATGCTGAACCTTTTTTCTATTTTCAATTTGATATGCTTGATGCATATGTGCGTGTTCCTTAATTAATTACTTAAAAACTACTGAGCGTAGCCTCGCTTCTAGCTTGGTTCTAAATATCAATGTTAGTTGTAGCTGTTATTGCTAATATTATACCAATTATCATCGTCCCGATAAATATACCGACTACTAGTATGGCAATAGGTTCCATTAGCGTAATGACCTTTTTCATCCTGCGTTTACACGATTCATCGTGCAATTTAGCCACCGCTTTTAACATGTTGCCGAGTTGTCCGGTTTTATCGCCAACAGCAATCAGGTTCATTGATGTTGCCGGAATTAATCTCGCTTTTTTTAATGCTTCACTAAATGCCATACCGGATTCAATATCATTTACCATGTTAAGCGCGCGTTGCTTGCGTAACTTATAATCAGATGCATGTGCCGCTAAGGTCAAAGCTTCAATTAAACTGACTTTAGCTTGCAGCATTGCAGAGGAGAGCGCAGCCCACCTTGCAGTATCTTGCTCACTTAACCATTCACCAATAACGGGCAAGCGTAATGAAGCATTAGCAACTGCACTGCGCACCTCTGGATGACGCAGGATTAATCCTACGGTAATTATCAGCAAAGCAATAACGGTGGCGATAATAAAAGGCGACTGATTCACTGCTCTACCCGCAGATAATACCCAATATGCGAGCAATGGAAGTTCTTTGTCACCATCAAGCATATGACTAAATTTGGGTACCACCGCAAAAAATATTATTAACATTGCTGTGATACCAGAACCAATGAGCACTAGAGGATAAGTTATCGCGCTTTTAATGTCTGCTCTAATCGACTCTTCATACTCCATTTGCTGCGATGCATTGTTGAGTGCGAGTGTTAATTGTCCGCTCAACTCACCGGCTTTGACCAAAGGCGATACAAAACTAGGAAAAGGTAGCAAAGATGAGTCAATCGCCTCTGAGAATTTCTCTCCCGCTTCAACCTTCGCCGCAATTTCTTTAAAGCCCTGCGATATGCGCATGTTTTGATCACTTTCAGCAAGTGAATAAATGGCGTCGATTAATGAAACACCAGCTTCTGTTAAGGTGGCTAATTCTTGAATAGGTAAAACTAAATCACTTATTTTAACTTTTTTCCCTGTGATTTTTTTTTCAGGGTTAATGCTTAAGGTTACTGCCTGTATTTCTTGCTCACGCAACTGTGCGTGAGCGTGTTGCAATGTACTGGCATCAATAACGCCATGCACACGCTGTTTCGTTTTGGTCTCTATGCCTTGGTATAGAAACTTCATATTACCTCATCTTCGGTGGCACATACCCTAAGTACTTCTTCGACACTTGTAATGCCCTGTGCCGCTTTTAATAAGCCATCATTGAATAAGTTGCGTGCGCCATCTTGTTTAGCTTGAAGACGTAATTTAGCAACGCCCGCTCCCGCGCTTATTAACTCCCTTAATGCGGGGGTTACTTCAACTAATTCATAAATACCTATACGACCTTTATACCCTTTGCCATGACATTTTGGGCAACCAACAGCCTTGCGCCATGTGCCTTCTTTACTTGCTTCAGGCATAAAACTGGGGGCGTCAGTAGATTCAGCGCAATGTTCACAGAGTTTTTTGACCAAACGCTGTGCTTGAACTCCCTGAATAGTCGCGGCAATCAAGAAAGGCTCGACACCCATATCGGTTAATCGCGGAAAAACGGAACAGGCATCGTTGGTATGCAAAGTAGATAACACTAAATGACCTGTTAGTGATGACTGGACGGCTATATCTGCCGTTTCCTTATCTCGAATTTCGCCCACCATAATAACGTCAGGATCTTGTCGTAAAAAAGTACGTAGAGCTTTGGCAAAGGTATAACCAATATCTGCACGCGCCTGAACTTGCGTAACCCCTTCTAACTGATATTCCACAGGGTCTTCCACCGTCACGATTTTTTCTTTGCCGGTGCGTAAGTCTGATAATAATCCATACAAAGTGGTTGACTTACCGGAGCCCGTTGGTCCTGTTACTAGGACGATGCCGTTAGACAGTTTTCCCCAACGTTGTATTGTACTCAAATGGTCTGGCGCAAAACCCAAGTTAGCTAACGATAATTGCTCTCTTTTTTTAGGCAACAATCGCATTACAATTGACTCGCCATACACATCTGGTGCAGTAGACACACGGATGTCAAAGTCTTGCCCCGCATTTCGGGTGCTAAATCTGCCATCCTGTGGCAATCTGCGTTCGGCAATATCGAGTTCGGCAAGTAATTTAATTCTAGAGGAAATAGCGGCAAAGCGAGAAATAGGCTGGCGCATGTGTTCCATTAACGTTCCGTCGATACGAAACCTAACACGCATATTCGTATCACCAGCTTCAATATGAATATCTGACGCTTCCAGTTGAATAGCCTTTTCCAAAAAGCTGTTAACCAGATTAATGACCGGTGCCTCTTCCGCTAGAGTCGATAAATTAATGCCCTTTTGTCCAAATAAATCAGACACTTCGCGCTCGCGTGTTAACTCATCCACAATATTCGCCATCATTGCGGAGGTTAAGAGTATGTAGTTCACATTAGCTTGTGTAATATTCGAAATGATTACCGATATTGCAAACTGATTGAATGGGTCTACAACATAAATATTACAGCTTTGCTCATTGGCGGTTGCAAAAACACCCTGTTCAATACACCAATCAATAGAAAGGCTTTGCTGCGTAGCTAAACTCAAAACATCTGCCACTAAGGGGCAATCTTGCGTGTTTTGAGCTAACGACCAATCTAACTCTATGGCTAGGTTCTCTAATAGAAAATCTTCGCTGACAAAACCAAAGCGCTTCAGCGCCTGAATATGTGTTGTTTTTTTGTCAGTCACCGACTGCTCAATCAATGCTTGTTGCTTCGAGGTGATAGCATTGGATACGACCAAGTTATTGATCAAACTTGCTTGTATTATGTTTGCATCTAATCCTAGTGGTTCTATCACCTAAAAATACCCTTAAAACAATATTTGTATCAGCTATTTAGTGTTATCAAAACGCCGTAATTAGTGTATATTACATCACATTGATAACAGATGTGAAAAGGTTTATTCGTTAGTGAGCGTTATCGCAAAAGTGCAGTCTGCCAGAAATACATTATTAGATAAACTTGAGGGTTTGATTGATTCATCGCCGCGCTCGGTCGATACAAACACTCAATTTTTTTATGTATATAAGGCTTTTCCCGAAGGGCTGTCAGCTGCAGAACTTAAGCAATGGTGTGCTTTACAAGAAGACCTTTTATCTCCCTTTGCTGTAAAACATTTATATAAATACAGAAGTCATTTAGGTATTCATCTTTGGTATGCTAAACATGAAATACACGGCATACCAGAAACAGCCCTGCAAGCCCCTCCTAAAGATGGTTTCGCCACGGTTAGTGGCGAGCATTTTGATTACCAACAAACATGGACTCAAGGGGTATTAGTTGCAAACTTAGCAATCAAGCCTACAGAACAAAATCGGGTAAAATATCCGACTTTACAAACACAAAACATTTCCAAAGCCTGGGGCATAGAGAGAGAAATAGATCGTTTGATGGCAAAACCGGCGAACTGGCTAACTTTCTCGTTTGCTATATTTGGCTTGTGTTTGCTTTGGTTAGTCATCGCCTATTCAACAATAAGCATTCAAAAACATTGGATTACAAAACAAAACCAAGAACTAACGGAAGCGATAGGACCCCAGTTGACCGATCGCCAGTTATTGGACGATGCGCAAAACGCGGTTAAAGGATTAGACGCTTGGCGATCTGAGTATGCGAACTTTCCAAATACAATTAGCGCTAGCTTAGCTGAACTATCTGCATTAGCAGAGGTCCGTATTAACCAATGGCAATGGCAGAACAATACCTTAGTGCTAGAGTTCGTTTCAACACAAATTAATATTACTGAGTTAGTAGAAAATACGCAGCAACTTGAACGCGTAAAATCAGCTAATATACGCCCGCACAACGATTCAAATACGTGGGTGTTAGAGTTAGAATGGAACTAAAAATGTTTGATAATCTAAAAGCAACCGCGGCATACGCTGAGCTGTCGTCAAACAAGAGATTGCAATGGCTTCTGCTATTGGTATTAGCTTTGCTTCTGTTATATGTACTAAACGCCGTCAGCACGCTAATTGAAGATGAGAAAACGTTGTTAACAAGCCAAATCGGACTGCATCAACGTTTAGTTGCAGCGAAAAACACACCATTCGATCAGGATAAATTTGTACAGCAAAAGAATATCGCGCAGCAATACTTAAATGAATTGCCTACCGCAAGTTCTCAAAGCGCTGCGGAAGCGAGTGCATTAGCTGCTCTCGAAGCAGCATTAGGTAAAAAAGTTGAACGAAATCGTTTTAATTTATTGGGTTCAGATTTAGTACGCTTAGGAAATACTAAGTTATGGTCGGTCAGAATCGAAATAAATGGACGACTCGACGAGTCTGGTGTTGTCAATTTTTTAGATGAATTTACTACCGAAAAACCGTATCGAAGGATTGCATCGATGCAATATGCTCCTAAATCAAACAACATGTTAGTGATTGTGATTGACTATTTATACAAAGAAGAGAGCTTATAGTGACGAAGTTGGTAAGGCTTTATATTGCAATCGCACTATTAGTAATATTGGGCTCGATCTATTTTTCTTATCAAACCATTTATATTGACTCCGAACGCGTCATTACCTCAGAGCTGCAGGTTATAAATGTCGATAAAACTAATTGGTCTGATACTTTTGCTAGCTTAAGCCAATTTAACAAAAATAGGGCACTTGGCGAAACAGAAGATAAGAATAAAGCGTTGGATAGTGCTGAACAAAATGAGTTTGATCCAAATGATATATCCAAAGCAAAATTAATTGGTATACTTTTAGAAAAGCCAGCGGCAGTGATTGTACAACTGCCAAAGCAACCCAGCATTACTGACAATATTGGTAAAACGATAAAAGTAAAACAGGGCGAGCAAATTTTAGACGGTTGGCAATTGAACGTCATAGACCAAACAACAATTGAGTGGCGACACGTTAAAGCAAACACTTTGGTGCAACAGCGTCTTTTTGAGAATACAGACAATAAAATTAGCGAATCACAATGAGATCCAATTACAAAATTATCGGTAAACACACCCGCAAACTCATTCAACCTTTAACAATCCTATTTGTTATTTTGATTATGAGTGGTTGCGCTACGCTAGGGGGCCCTGCTGCTAAATTAGCCAAACAAGACGATGAAACATTTTCCAAGCCAATGCGTCCTGCCAAAATAATTGAAGTGGATGAACTCGTTGATGATTCTGATTTATTAGCAGTTACCAATCAAAATAATGATAATGCAGGCACTATAAAAAGTCGGTCTACACCAACTTTAAGCATTGAACAAAAAGCAAATATTGCAAACGACGTCGTTATTCCAAAACTTGACAGCGCTAAAATGATCAGCCGATTGAGTTTTAACAATATGTCGGTTAGTGCGTTTATTAACGAAATTTTTGGTAACCAGTTAGGGCTAAGTTTTGTTATTGAACCAAAAGTAGCAAATGCGTCTGACTTAGTGACCATGCGCTTAGCATCCGAAGTAAACCAACAAGCACTTTACAAGATTGCAACCCAGACTCTAGCACCTTATGGTGTAACAACATCATTAAATGAAAACATTATCGTGTTTGCTTTTTCAGAAAACGCGAGTGCTCAAGACACCCCCTTGTTGGTTAGCGGCCGCGCTTTGCCTGAGGTACCATTTACTAATCGCCCATTATTTTACGCTTACCCAGTCAAGTCTGTGAATGCGCGGAATATACTTGGTTATATTAATCAATTGTTCAACAGTAATGAACTGACAACGCAACATGATGTTTTTAGTAATTCCTTAATTTTTCAAGGACAAAAAGCAAAAATAGAGCAGGCTGTTGCAGCTGCGAAATTATTTGATAGACCAGAAATGAGCGGTATGTATAGCGTGATTTTGGAACCTCAAATAAGTGATGTAAAAACCTTGTCGAGTAATCTCGAAAAAGTCCTCAAAACCGAAGGTTTTAATGTTGGGATTGCTGATCAACCTGGCGTCGCCATTCGCTTACTGCCCTTAGAAAGTGTGAACCAACTTATCGTATTTGCAAAATCTCGTGAAGTATTGACGCACATAGAAAACTGGGCTGATAAAATTGAAGTTGAAAAGCAAAGTGAAATAGAAGACGGCTTGTTTTTCTACCCCGTACAACGAACCCTCGCAAGTCATATTGTTGGCGTTCTTGGTCAACTTGGTGTGGCAAATTACAGTGCACCTAGCGGCGAATCAGATTCACAAGATGGCGCAAATAGAAGTCTGTCACGACCAATTAATAATCCTCAACGCAATAACGTTGGACAGTCAAATAGCGGGCAAAACGCCGGACAAAACGGGAATTATACGGTCGACGAACAACTCAACACCATCTTATTTAGTGGTAGCGGAAAACAGTGGCAAAAAGCGCTTCCTATTATTAAAAAGCTCGACAAACCTGCTCCCTCAGTGATGGTAGAAGTAATTTTAGTTGAGGTGCAACTCAATGATTCTGAAGAAACGGGCGTGGAATGGTTAGCCAATTCTTCTTTGGGTGATTTTGATTTAAGCTTTGGTACGCTAGGAAGTTTAGGTTTGAAAGGCTCCGGTCTTAATCTTTTTGGATTAGATAATGCAGGCAACACTCGCGCGGCAATTAATGCATTTTATAAAAATGACCGAGCAAATATTAGGTCGCGCCCCAGAATTATGGTCAAAAGCGGTGGTGAAGCATCTATCGATGTTGGTAATGAGATACCCGTTGTAACCTCAACAAGCCAAAGTACCACTGACAGCAATGCGCCTAATATTCAGAATGTGCAATACCGAAAAACCGGGGTAATTTTAGATATCAAACCCACAGTGCATGCTTCAGGTTTTGTTGATATTGAAATTAATCAAGAGTTAAGCGAGGCGACTGAATCGACGTCTGCAGGTAATCCGGTTATTTTAAACCGAAGTATCAGCACAACAGTCACACTCAGAGACGGTGGCTCAGTGTTAATTGGTGGCTTAATTTCTTCTACTTCTAGTGAAGGTTCACAAGGCGTTCCAATCTTGGGGCGCTTGCCGTTAATTGGCAAACTATTTCGCAGTGATAACAATGCTCAAGACAGAACCGAATTAATGATTATGATCATACCGTACATTTTAGATACACCGGGAGAAGCAGAAGCTTTGACCGATGAATTACAAATGCAACGCATTCAATCGTTCAATTAACCAGGAGCATTAATTTATATGAAGACCAGAGCTTACCTATTATCACTTTTAACTATTTCTATGCTAAGCGCTTGTTCTCAGCAAGAAGCAACGTCGGTCGATGAAATTTCCAGTAAATACAATACTAGTCAAACACCTGCAAAAGAAACTGAAATGAGTGGCTTTGATTGTATTGCAGAGTTTAAAGACCGTTTGTACCTATTGGGCCGCGGTGATGATTATCCTAACTTCATTGCTCAAGACATTACTATAGAGTTAATTAAACAAGACCCTGAATCGAAACTGATATCTGCCACGTGTAAATCTGAAGTTGAGTTGGGCGTTAAATTTGCTGACGTTATTGTAGATGGCACTGCGCAACAGTCACTTGATTATTTGGAAGCTTCATTTCCATTGGAACTGGTTGTTTTTAATGGTGAAGAAAATTGGATATTAGATACCGTTTTACAGTATCAAGTTGACGGCTTGAGTAGTCAGGAAATTCCAACGCTGACCAAACACTTTAAAGTGATTGAATCTTATGATGAAAACAGACGAGTGCTTAAGAAGTTTAACTTAAATTACTCTGATAGTTCGTCAGATTAGTTTATTTATAGACCCAAGCTAATGTAAGTTGAAAAGCGGGTGACAAAGTAGTCAACCGCTTTGCTTCTTTAACTAGGCTCGGGCACATCGACGCTGAGGTTTTTGATTTTTCAACCTGCGCAACTTCCAAGATTATGCTTGTTTACAATAATAAAAGACTTAGATGGCGATTGGTGAAAAAAACTCTGCTTATAACTTTTAGTATGATACCGCAGCATCACCCGCAGCAATTTTTGCGTGAAATAGATTTTCTCAATCGACACTCTACTGTATGATCTAGGCTCTTTACGTTTGAGCTAAAGCTCAAACCGCATTTTTGTCATCGGATTAACTGAACATTGTGAACTGCTCAAGCTATCATTTTCTGAAAATTCCTGCGTGTGAATCATCTAGTTTTGTCACCGTACTGCAAAATTCAGTGATAAACACAAGTAGGATACTTAGCTCAACAACTCTTAACACCCCAATTAGCAAAACCACCAATACAGAGTTAAAAAACACCGGTGTTATGTTTACATGCCCAGTCAACAGGCTTGTAAATGCATATAAGCAAATGTATAAACATATTGAAAGCAAACCATCCTTTAAAGATTTTTACAGCCACCCAAACCGTGTAAACCTTTACTCTAAACTTTTTACTAATATGAAGTTGGATAGTATTGGTTTAATTGCTATTGATACCTGTGTTGTCAAAAGCCTCTTACTGGCAGAGGATTGGCTAGACATCGAAATTGGTAGATTTCGTTATGAAGCCATAACTGCAAGAGTTAATGTTGATATATCAGCAGATGATTTTAATAACATTACTGCCCTGCACGCTGCAGATATAGCACTGTTTAATGAAGCTAAGAAAATATTTGTAGCACGATGGGAACAATTAATAAATAAAAAGCAGTGTATTACTCATAAAAATAAAAAACTGGTAATTCATGTGGGGCCACCAAAAACCGGCACCTCTGCTATTCAATATTGGTTTAAAAAAAATCGAGAGTCTCTGATTAGTGAAGGTATCTTGTACCCTGAACATAATCTTGATGGCAACAATATAAGTAGCGGGAACGTTGATTGTTTAATTACCAACCGAACAGAAAGTGAATCCGCACACTACGACCATTCAAAAGCGCGTAAAGTGATGCAAGAGCTGAATGATTCAACTGCTGACATGTTGTTATTATCTTCAGAACACTTTTTTTATTACTTACCGTGGTTATTTGCTTATTTGCCTAATGCAGAGTTCATATTTTACGTCCGGCATCCCCTTTCAGCGCTTGAATCCGGGTACCATCAACAGGTGAAACGACATAAGTATACTCGCCCTTTTGCAATGCCAAGTAAGATCAGTTTTCAACAACTCGATATACTCACGAAGATGGCAAAAGAGTTCTCACCTAAGCTCTTAATAAGCTATTTTGATGAAAAATTATTTCACAATGGCTCATTAATAAATGATTTTTTGCACCTGCTACCAAAAAAATCAAATATTACTGCAAATGTCGAACGTATTAATTCGCAATATTGCCATGAAGCCATCGAATTAATGCGGTTTTGCAATCACTTTGCGAGTAATGACTTATTGGCACGTTTAGACAAATTTTTGCAAGAATATAGTCAAAGCCAACCTTCGTTTTCTTATATCACAAAAACCGACGTGAACAACTTCTCTAGCGATATGCAGCATCAAGCGAAACTGCTGGCTAAACAAGTGCCACAATTAAGACTAGAAAAAATGATGCAGATTATTACTAATTACGCACCAAGAGAGAATGAAGCACAGCACGAAGAATTGGATTTCAGTGACATAATCGCCAAACTCAAATCCAAAGATTTGCTACTAGTAAAAAAACTAATAGATGAAATTGATAACAAATATATCAGTGAGCATTTTTCCATTGTTGAACTGCTGGCGCTCACAATTAAGGAAAAACTGCTATTAAAGGCAAGAAAGGTATTCTTTTTAGCATTCAAGAGCAGCTGACAAAAACTAAATTAATTTATTTTAATGTATACTCACTATTTAATTAGTAGGTCATCATTTAGTATTCAAGAAAAGAATTTATGGCACATAAAATTTAACGTGTGCTTACGTTTTTACAAACAAGGAATTGCATATGAAGGTTGGTATAATCACCAATTTAATCGATATCGACGGTTTTGTTAAAAATCGGCTAATAAGCGCTAATGCTGATAAGTGGATGCAAGCCACTGGAGGGAATACAGGTAACGTAGCATTTGTGCATGGTGTCCAAAGTTTAGTGGATGAAGAAGCTGATGTTGTCCGATGGTCTGATGACCCTGCTAAGTTGAATCAGGAATACGACCACTTAATCGTTTGTTGCGCTAACCAAATTGGTAAACACGTTGACTTAGCGGGATGGGCCGACAGATTACGCAATTTCGATTTACCTACAACTTTTATCGGTCTTGGTGCGCAAAGTGATGCAATCGGAGAAATACCAGAGGTACCTGATGGTACTAAAGCGTTTTTGGACTTATCCAAGCAACTACGTGTTGATGCGAACAAACCAAATATAATTACACGTGGCGAGTTCTCAAGCAGTGTACTTCAGCACTATGGTGTGGACTCTGCTCCTTTTGGGTGTCCTTCACAATTCATATCACTACAACACGGGCTCGGCCAACGTTGCTTTGATCACCAGCAACGTACTCAGTACGACCGCATAATGACAGCGGCAGGCAATCCGTTCCATAAATCGTCAAGCTTGGAAAACACACTGACTGAAATTGTAGAGAAATACAAAGGCGACTATATCCTACAGCACCCTAAGAGCCTGATTCAACTTGCGTTAGGGGAAACAACTGACATTGAACCTAATACAATCAAAGCATTAGAGAGAGTGTACTCTCGAATTGGTAAATGGAGTGAAATTAAAGCGTGGTTTGAGAGTTACGGTGTATTCTTTGCTGATGCGCAGAACTGGATGCATTATTCACGACATTTCACCTTAGCAATAGGTCCTCGTTATCATGGCGTGGCACTGCCAATTCAAGCGGGAGTGCCTGGCAAAGTCATTAGCATCGACTCAAGAACAGAAGAGCTCGCGGTAACAACTGGCATACCCACCGTCAAATACAAAGATGTTGAAGACATGTCTGCGGATGAATTAATTGCTTCCTGTCGCTGGTCACTCAAAGATGCTCTGCATTATGATAAAACCCGCGTAGCAAATGCCGTCAATTATTTACAATTTTTTGCACAAAATAATTTAAACGTTAAACCAGAGCTTAAACAACTTGCAGAAGGTAGTTTTTGATTTGTCAGAATCTTCGTGATTTTTTTTGCAACGATAACTAAGTAAAAAGGGCATCCATTGAGTAACTATCCTTTCTATTTATGTACCGGTTTTCATCGAAGCGGTACGTCGTTGGTAGCAAATACCCTTTACGATAATAAAGTAAACATGGGTAGCGATCTTATGGGGCCGAGCTTTGCAAATCGAAACGGTCACTTTGAAGATGTACCCATGGTTAATTTGCATGATCGACTACTCAACGTCAATGCCACTGACTGGCGGTATTTTTCTGATAGACCGCTAACATTAACCGCCGGCGCTATAAACGAAATGCGCCAATACCTAGAGAAACGAAGGAAAGCGGTTGATGATAAAACAATCATCGGTGCGAAAGATCCGAGGGCTGTGCTGTTTTTGGATGGTTGGCATCAAGCAACCGATGGTAAGCTCAAAACACTCATGGTGTTCAGAGACTGGCGCCTATCTGTATCATCACTGCTAAAACGACATAGTCGGCAATTAATTCAATACTCGGGCGATGCCAGTAACCGACAAGTTGATATGCAATTTTGGTTAACACCTGATCTAGCTGCACAGATGTGGCTAAGTTCAGCTCGTTCGATGTTGCAGTGGTTTGAACAACATCCCACCGACACCTTATTGTTTGACCAAACATCATTCGTTTCTAAACCGCTTGAATTAGCAAAAGTAGCCAGTCAGAAAGACTTTGAACCATCCTTATTGATATGCCGCACCTACGAGCAAGGCTTACTTCAGAGCTCGGTACCGGAATCAATGCAAAATATGATGAGTGAGCAAATACGCATTCAATGCGAGATAATTCAACAACAGTTATTCGAATATTCAGATGTAAATGATAAAGAGCATGTGCATACTCACAAAAGCGACGATTTAGTTGCCCCATTGTTAAAGCAAGCAGCTATTGAAACCAATAAAGGAAATTTACCTGAGCCTTATTTTGCACAGCCTCACCTTCAACCATTAACTTGGCAAGACCTACTGAGTTGTTTGACTGCTTATAACGCAACACAAATAAAGCTAGTTGACTGGGAAGCTTTGTTAAGTAACAGACATTTTGATGCCAATCAGCTAGATAAGCTTTATGCGCTTTTAATGAAGTGGGGTATCAATAAAGAAGCTCGGCAGGCAGCATTAAAATCCATTTCCCTTAAGCCTCAACCATGGCGCTACATGCATCTTGGCGACGTTGATATGCGCGAAAAGCAATACGAAGAAGCTAAGGAAAACTACACCAAAGCGCTGGAAATGTCGCCCACAAACGCGACTTTTTATGCCCGCCTTGCAAACGTTGCAACAGCTCGCGGTGAATATAAAAGCGCGAAAAATTTAATAGATAAAGCGCTTGAGTTGGATTCAGCAAAACTCGCTGTTGTGCAGGCAGTCAAGTATCTAAAAGACACACAAGCGAGGAACTTGCCCAGCCCAGCTGTAAATACCGTGATGTTAAATACAACAAGCGTTATGACCACAATAGCAGACTACCAGATTGTAGTTGACGCCATGGAAGAAAATCGTGAGCATGGACTTATGCTAGATAAATATATGTGCCAAAGTGCCTTTGTTTTAAGGGACAACCGCAATTGGTTTAGCAATGCATTATTGGCATTACCAACTTTTGCAAGGGCATGCTTTGCTGATTATACGTTAATGCATCTCAACAAACTGTTTCCAGTAGCTGCTTTAACTGCAGAGCTATTGGAAGAAGGTAGCAACAATTGGGAAGATAACGAGCATTACTTATATAACCTAAAAGAGTCTTCAGCGCTGCCTAGTGTCGGCGTTTGTATTCACGTATTTTATCCACATTTGTTACCGCAAGTTTTCTCATACATTGCAAACATCCCCAATATTCGACGTATTATCGTGACTTGCTCCATTGATGCAGAAAAAAGAATAAAACAAGCGCTGTCAAAAAATTTACTGGTTGAGGTTATCGCACTGAACAACAAAGGCCGCGATATTCTTCCTTGGTTAACTATTGCAGATGAGAAACTAAGCGAGTGTGACCTTGTGCTTAAATTGCACACCAAGAAAACGCCGCACCAACCTGAGCTAGCGGGGTGGCGAAACCAACTTTACTGGCAATTGATGGACAAAGATTTCTGTAAGCAAACATTGCAAGCATTTGTCGACAACAAAAATCTTGGTATCGTAATACCCAATTACCATCCAACGATAGTAAGACATGTAAACTGGGGACAAAATTTTGAGATAGCAAAGACTGTTGCTCATGCGCTGGATATCAAATTACCTAAGGAGAATAACACCTTTCCCGCAGGTTCTATGTTCTGGTATAGACCGAGCGCACTATCTTCATTAACGAAAGGTAGTTGGCGACACCTTGAATTTCCAGAAGAAGCGGGACAAACAGATGGTACAGTCATACACGCTATCGAGCGTGTTATTCGGTTGGTAGCAGAGCACAGTGGATACCGAGCGGCAATGGTCAACGAAATATGTTTGCAGGAGCCAGAAGCTCAACAAACAACGAACCCTCCGTTATAAAGAAATTAATAAAATAAAGGAGGAGGTATGAGATCAGGGACAACCTTAAAATCGCAGTTAAAAAGAGAATTTCTTTATTGAGCGTGTGAATATACAAAAAAGCAGTTAGCTAATTATTTTTCGACAATAGCTAATATTAAAGGTTTATTCGACGAATCTTAGCGTATGCGAAGTGCGAGGACCTATAAGGTTACAAAAATTACTTTAACGATGTTGTGTTGTTTAGACTAAATACGCAGAAGTATTTTTTCTGTAACAGCCGTTATCGACTAGGTGCAATGGTAAACTCAAGGTAGAGGTTCTTGACAAAGAGCTAAAGTTATTTGCAAGTTATATAAAGAAATATATCGTACTAAATATAGTTAAAAACATAATGTGAACATAAACGTCTTCGATGGAGCCTCAAATATCGTGAGCAAAGGTTATCCATATTTGATAAAAAATAGAGCAATAATATATACAAAATTTGTAGCTTAGAAGCTTATACAGAGGCATTTTGCTTGAACAATATGGGCAAATATGGATTATTTTAAGTGGGCTTCACGAATGGCCTCGAGCATTAAAAGATGAAAGCATATTAAGGAAATACAACTATGACGACGATCGTCACCTACGGTACATTCGATTTATATCATATTGGGCACGTTAGACTATTGAAACGTTTAAAACAGTTGGGCGACAGACTAGTGGTCGGGTTGTCTTCTGATGGATTTAACGCCATAAAAGGCAAAAATGTAGTGATACCCTACAAAGATAGACGAGAAATTCTGTTATCTTGTCGTTACGTAGATGATGTATTTGAAGAAAATAGTTGGGAACAAAAGCGTCACGACTTGGCTCGTGAAAGAGCAGATATCTTCGCTATTGGCGATGATTGGGCGGGTAAATTCGATGATCTTGAGGATATAGTGAAAGTGATCTACTTACCGCGGACAAAAGACATATCGACAACCGAACTGAAAACGGTTCTGTCATATTTAAACAAAGAAAAGCTATCAGAATTAACAAATCTAGTAGAAAATTTGTCGAGCATGGTAAAACAACTGTAAATACAAAACACAAAAATATTGAAAGAGCTCTTATTAAATAATGTCAATCCGATTAAGCCAGTCTAAGCTAGCGGAACATTCCATACCAGCAAATGGTCGACTTTCGACTGAGTGGGTGTACTATCGCGTATGAATAAGTCATTAAAGGCTGACCCGAAAATCAACCCTAATACAATTGTTATTATGACCTAAGTCGACTTGTCAGTCTTTACGGGCCACGGCCACTCATGAAACTTATCCGAGACCCCCCAATTCTCACCATACCTTTCCTGCAAGAAAACCTCAGGCTCCCCTGGCGCTGCGAATTTTTTCCCATAAAGCTCTACTTCTTTTCTTTCTGTTAATATGGACTTCGATATTCCTCTAATCCGCATTTTTTCCATGTGCAAAAAAGCCTTTTCACCCTCACACCAATATGGAAATACATCAACAATGACATTTGTTTCTTTCAAAAGTATATGAATATTTAAATTTTTGACTGTCTTACTTCCAGAGGTGATTCTGTATTTAGCATGATCAAGTTTTTCCATTAACTCGATCTTTAATTCAAATGCCTTTTCAAGGCTCATCTCACTCTCGGAGAATTCGACCAAAATATCCACGTCGTCGTCATGTGCAATAAACTGTTTTTGTCTAACGGCTCCAAGCAGCGTGCCATAAGCTAGGCATGGATTTAATCCAATATCTGTCAAATCTGTCATAACCGTTTCAAGAGTTTTTACTACATCGGGAACATTTTGAACTAACATGCCCTTTTTTGCGATACCGTGCTTAGTAAATTTAACCTCATCTAAAACGTTTTTTTTACGTAAAGTATTTACTTGCTTCTCAAGAAAATTAAGCTCACGTGCACCAGACAATAATCTTGAAAATGGAAGTAATGAAAAGCCTAAATGTTGCTGTGTCTGCCTGAAAATATAAATTGCTAAAATTTTCAATTCGTTATTATTTAGGTTTTGCTTTAATGGTTTATCGACCACCCATGTCGATAACAAATTAAGAGCAAAATTAACATGTTCTGGTTTACTGCCTTTTTTGTTTAACAACTTTAGTGCCTGTGACAATATAGTTTTTCGCCTTTCATGTTCGTTACTTATAAATAATGTATCTAACCCCAAAAAGTTAGCAGCTTTACTGTAGAAACGAGCTAATGCTCTGTAACTAA
Organism: Glaciecola nitratireducens FR1064; assembly: GCF_000226565.1. Lineage (NCBI taxonomy): Bacteria > Pseudomonadati > Pseudomonadota > Gammaproteobacteria > Alteromonadales > Alteromonadaceae > Brumicola > Brumicola nitratireducens. The sequence goes on from NC_016041.1 coordinate 3,471,504, forward strand.
ACGGGGAATAAACATTGACTCTTTCGTCATTAAGGTCGACGATAGAAATCTCTAAATGCTGATTACGTCCCCCCCATTTACAAGCTCTATTTATTACCTCTATATGTTGTATATAGTGTGGGCAGTTAAGGGTCACTTTTAACCAAGGTTTATCTTCTAATTTCGAGTGAAAATCTTTCCCTTCCAATATTTTTAGAGAACCCAAGTCGGGATTATAAGAAGAGCTACACGTGATAGAAAAATTATCATCAATTTCGATCTGATTTCTCTGCGCATCAAAAAACTTTATTGCTTTCAAATTAAGGATAGTTTGTGAACTTTCGACACATAAGTGCAGTTCAGTTATCTCGGCATCAATGTTAACTTTTAAAGCCTCATTTTTTCCACCACCAAAAAAGCCATAAGACGGAGCAATAGAATCCCAACTTAAAAATGATTCAAACCCATTAACTAAAAGTTCAGCACAAGAAACCCTGTGAAGTGCAGTTTTATTGCCATTAAATAGTGTAAAAACCACAGTCCCCTTTACCTTTTTGACCAAAATCCGAGGCTCTAATTGTAATGAGAATAATACATTTAATTGAGGGTTGTCATTTAGCCGCATTGATAAACAACCGGTTGCATGAATTGAACTCATACCTACTACATTATTACCAACAGTAGCTATAAGAAAGGCAGGATGAGAAGCGTCTATTTTGCAGCGGCCGCTAAGCGTGAAGGCATGCTGCGACATCTCCAGTGAGTTTTCACCGTTAAGATACTTTGCCGTCTTATCTGGACTCATAAGCTCCATGACGGAAGATTGCCTGATTTCAGTTTTTAGATTCAAGTCCTTCAAATTTTCAGCTAACTCCGATTTCGTTAGAAACGGTCCATCTAGTCTTTCCTTCGATGTAAACATCAATACTCCCTTAATAATCTAACCTATACAAATTGTAATACTTATCGCGCAAATTAATTATACTTCAACACTTAGCCATAGTCAGTAAACCGAGGGATTTATAAGTTGCTTGACGATTCCCCAACTTCAGAGTGGCGAAATTGATATTCCAAAACAGCTCTCTTCATCCAAACACAATACATTATACTTTCAATTAAATAGATTTTATCAATCACTTCTCTAATGTATAAATCGATTTCAAGAGCTCTAAGCTTAAGCTTTCCGCCTTATTTTTATAATCGGATATTCTTTGAATATTCGAAATTATCTTTCTTAAAAATATTGATTTATCGGAGACTAAATACCTTGATTACTTGGGTCAATGCTTAGTCTAGGTGCGGGTGGAGTGCATGGAAGTGAGGATATAAACACCAATATTGCTTATGTTCCTGAACTCAACTAACAAAGGCTATTCTTTAATAGAAAATCCGGTGATGCTAATTACTATAGGTTTGATAACCGCGTTAGTCATCCCTAATATGTCGGCGTTACTCGGGAGTCGTGAGCGCACTGTAAAATTGAAAGAACTCAATAGAATACTTGCGATGATGCACCTAAAAGCAACCACGCAAGTCAATGGCATAAGATTGGCGGTCGGTAGTACGATTGGAGAAATAGAGGACGTTTAAGTTACGCAAGAAATTGTGGTACTACCCAATGGATACTGCATCGGTGGTGAGGTTTACTTAAGCCATACCCAACAAACCTTCGCTGTTCTGCCGCCATTGTGCGAATTGCAAAATCTAACACCGGATACGCTGTAGCAAAGCCGAGGGGGGTACTCCTTCTTATTTCTGCTTAAGCGCTAATGCCGTCTCGTTAGGGCAAATCAGGCTTCAGCGCAGTAGACACCTACACTTGCAGAGCCATTTTCAATTTACACTTCCCTCAGCGCGAAATTTTCCTGCCTCAAAGTTAAATTACAATTATACCCAGGATCCTGCGCAATATACTCAGGCCATGTGTCTTGCAAATAGACCAGTTCACGCTCAAAGCGGCTACGCTTTTCAGGCGTGTTTTCAGTACCCCGAGAAACCGATTCATGATGATACAACTCAGCCTCAGCACAATATAAATTACGCCTGCCTAAGGCCTGCACTTTCAGGCATAAGTCGACGTCGTTAAACGCTACCGCCAAGTCTTGCTCGTTAAATCCTTTTACCGCCACAAAATCTTCTTTTTTAATCAGTAAACATGCTGCGGTTACTGCGCTGAAATGATGAGTAACGATTAATCGATTGAGGTAACCAGCGTGATAATGAGGAAAATACTTATGCGCATGGCCTGCGCCGCCGCCATATCCTAGCACCACACCTGCGTGTTGCACTCGTCGATTTGCGTAATAAAGTTTCGCACCAACGCAACCAATGTCGTGGCGCATAACGTGCATAAGCATATCACCTAGCCAAGTTGTTGATATTACCTCAATATCATTATTAACAAAGGCATATACACTGCCCTTCGCATGAGCTACAGCAAAGTTATTAATGGCTGAATAATTGAACTCATACGGGTACTGTAACAGGCGAACTTTGTCTTCCGTCTCGGCCAAAGTGTTAAAAAACGCGAGTGATTCTGGCTCATCTGAGTTGTTGTCGACAAGTAAGATTTCAAAATTTCGGTATTCACTTAATCTCAGTATGGAAGCAATACAGGTGTCAACCAGTGCCTTACCATTGCGCGTTGGAATGATAATCGACACCAACGGTTGTGAGGCTAATGGCCAACGTATTACGGCAGTATCGCTAATTTTACCTGCCGTTATTTCTAGCTTAGCCGGTATCAAAATGCCAGATTCGTTAAGCGCATCACTCCATTTCATCGGATACGACGTCTTTCTATGTAGCAAACTGAAAGGTAAGTGAGTCGTCGCTACATCAGACTCGTTTGTATATACAGTGACTAGCCACAAAGCATAGGCAGCGGCGTGTGTTTCTTTGGCAATGAAATTGATTATCGAGCGCTGATGCTCCTCAGCGAATAAACAAATTCCTGTGTTCATGTATCCAGAGCTTAACTGTAAATCAGGATCCCATTGCGGGTAACATTGCGGCTGGGTTCTGCCTAACTCATTATGCAAAGTGTCACTGTCGCAAGTGACCACATCAACACCGTTGCTATTTTTACCCGAGGTTAAAAATGCCGCAACGGCATGTTGATGTAAAACTTCACCGGCCCTCAGCAACAATAATGGTAATGCATGATCAAGTTCAGTATGTGTATGAAGGGGCAGTATGCGAGTTTTGTTGAACTGAGATATATCAGCGGTATTGAGCCCTGAGTTAGCATTAACTAAATAGATGTGCCGCACTCTGGGTATGTCTTGAAGAGACTTAAGCGTGTCCATCGGCAGGTCTTGCATCGACGGGTTCAATACCAAACAGTCAATCAAAGCATCAGGCTGAAGTGCCTGTTCCTGTTGTTCGAGAGCCTGCTGTTGCAATAATATGAGCTTCTCATAGCGAGCCTGTTGCTTATGCTCAGGCAAGGTCCCATAGAATAAACGAGACGTATGCAGCGCTTTTGAATAAAGAGACATCAATGAGTGCTGCTGGCGTAATCGCTGGCGCATGCCCATTGGTAACTTGTGTAAAACCAAACGAAACAAGCCTAAAGCTCGTTGTAATGCACCACGTAATAACATAGGTATATATCAGCTTAATTAACGACGTAATTCATTAACGGTAGCCAGCAAAATGCGACCAATACCGAACAGCAGAATATTGAGCACAAAAAACAAGGCAATATTGTAAGTAACATCGGGATATTTTGCGTCTTGCGCTAGCGTTGACGATTCAACTGTGACTAAAAACTTAAGCTGTCGATACGCTTCTATTCTCGACTTTTCTAATGAAATTTGTGAAGACATATAAGCGTTTAGTGCCAGCTCCATATCTATTTTGTATTCACCAAACTTTGCCAATAGTTGGCTGACACTCAAATTTTGCTCGTCTTCTGGTAACGACGGATCATCTTCGCGCTGCTGAGTTAAGCGTCCTCGTTGCCGAGAAAGCTGGTCTTCCATGCTCTCAAGTTCAGAGCGGGCTTGAATAACCAATGGTGCGTTGGCACTCATACTGTTGCGCAACAGATGCAGTTGTGTTCGCTTGGCTGCAATTTGTGCCTCAATACCGTAGGTAATTTGTTGAAAGGCCATACCTTCCGCAGTGGGGTCAAGAAGATTGTGGCGCTGCTGAAAACCTAACAATTGTGACTTAGCGCTTCTTAATTTTTCATCTACAAGCTCGAATTCTTTTTTTACAAAAGAAAGCTGTTCCTCTGCCAGCCGGTGACTAATTTCATTAATATACCATTCCGCTCGATTAACGATGGCTTGGTTAATGGTCATGGCAAACTCTGGCTGAAATGCTTGTACTTGAACGCTGATCACTTGTGACTTATCGTCGATAACTACTTCAATATGTTTTTTATAATAATCTTTTAAATCCTCAGTACTAGCATCACTGTCAAGGCGACTAAACATGTCATAGTCGGTATTAGTGTAATGAGCACGCAGGTCGAAATTGCTTTCTAAATACTGCAGCATATCGTTAGAGTAAACGAAGGCTTTCACCAACTCGGTATCAGATGACGACGAACCAACGCCAAAACCAGTGAGCAAAGCCATTGCAGGGTCTAGCGTAGACATGCTATCAGGCTCTTTAATGATCAACTGCGCTTGACTTAAATAGCGGGGCGATGCAATCACTAATTGATAAAAGCTAAACAATACCAAGGGAATAATGACCAATAAAATGAATGGTCGAAGCATCATGCTTTTTATTTTTTGTTTGTTTTGAGATGCCGTGAAAGTCGAAATATCTGCCATGCTTAAAGTGCCTGATACCTTTTGATCCCTTCTTCGAGATCATTGTAAAAAGTGAGTTTACCATCTTGTAAAACAATTGCGCTATCGCAAAAATGTCTAATTTCTTCCATTTGATGGCTAACCATGATGACATTGGCCTGTTTACTTCGCTCTAGCAACGCTTCTTTTGCACGCCGGCGGAAAGTAGCATCGCCGACCGATGTCACTTCATCTATTAAATAAACATCGAAATCAATGCCGATAGAACATGCAAACGCCAATCTTGGACGCATACCGCTGGAATAATCCTTAACCGGAAGATCAAACTTTATGCCTAACTGTGAAAATTGCTTCACTTTTTCTTCGTATGCTTTGAGATCTTTAACGCCATTTATTCTGCCGATGAAACGCGTATTCTCTCTCCCGGTCATCTGGGGGTGTATTCCAGTTGCTAATGCCACCGGCCAAGACAAACTAAGAGAAGTTGTTATTGTGCCGGAAACTGGATATTCACTGCCAGCAAGAAGCCTAAATAACGTTGATTTACCGGAGCCGTTAGCGCCTAGGATAGCAATATTGTGGCCACTAGGGATCGTAAAGCTAAGGTCTTTAAATATGTATTGTTTGCCCAGAGCACTAGGATAATACTTTGTCACATTTTCGAGTGTAATCATCGACTGATTGCCTGCTTCCAAAGGACAAAATAAACTGACAACGAGACAAACATAGTAGCAAGAACAGTGCCCGCTAAAAATAGCAAACTCACACCGTCACTACTATAAGTTGGTTGCACTGCATATCGTGATAGCTCGATGGAGTGTAGAATGGGATTCCAAGTTAAGTAAGGCCAAAACTCCCTTGGGATGTCTTGCAAAGAAAAGAATGTGGCTGAAATAAAGAAAAGCGGGCGCGTTAACAATTCTCGAATTTTACCAATTTCGCTAATATACAGCTCAGCTATGCCAAATAATAATCCAAGTGAACTTGCAAACAACAGCAGCAGACATAGGCAAGTTATAAACAGCAGTCCATTGGTCATAACAATATCTAAATCAAAAAAATACATAATAATCAAAATGCCAATAAGCGAAAATACCTTCACTAAAAACTGAAACAATGTAGCCGCGATGACCGCACTAATGGGTTGAACCTGTCGAAAAGCAAATAGCGCTCTGTTTTTTGTTACGGTCATGGTGCAAGCCGTGAAGGTTTTGAGAAAGCTTTGGATAAATAGAATGCCAATTGCCATGAAGGTGAACGTTGATATGGTGTGAGTTAGCTTGCCATTGATGATTTCTCGAATAAACGACAGTACAAAAATAAACACAACAGGATTGATCACCGCCCAGCTCAAACCGAACTTATCATTAAAGCCCGTTCGCAATTCACGCGCAAACAACGCAAAAATCACGTCTTTCCAAATGGACCATGTATTGCGTTTTATGAGGGTGACAGTAGACATACTGTTAGCGCTCTTAATTCAGTGCGACGTTAGCGGTAATGGCAATTTGCGCCAGGATCTGAGTAATATCTTTAACACTTTGCATTAATTTGGTGTCTACTTTGGGTAATATTAGCAACTGGTCACCCGGTCGTAACACTTGCTGTTTGGACGTAGTGCTCCAATAACCACTGTCGTTCAGTGAGGCAAAGCGCGTAGAGCCGTTTGCATGCACTACCAATGCTTGCTGCATATCGGCGCGCTCACTGAAACCGCCAGCCCATGCAATGTAGTCGTCAATACTGGCCTTGTCGTTATACACAATCGCTTGGGCCATGAGCACCTCACCTGACACCTGTATTAAGTCGGTATGCTCAGGAATAATGATTTCATCACCTTGCTCTAATCTAATATTTGCCACGTTCTCATTGTCCGCCACCACCACTTTACCAAGAGGCTCAATTTCTCTTGCCTTGGCGATGAACTGCGACACTAACTGCGCTTCTTGTGAGCGAATGGCAGCCTCACCGTCACTTGACGCTGGGGCAGTAAAAATACTGCGTTCCAAACGCTGTAAGGACTGTTCAATTAGCAGCTTTTGCTGTGCAACTACGCTCTCTCGCTTAATATACACATTCTTATAATTTGCAGCCGTTGGGTCAACTTCAATGTAACTAAGCAGATCAAGCAGGCGAGCCCCTTTCTCTAAGGTGTAAAATGAGGGCCCCTGATAGCTACCTGAAATTTGTACACTGATAACCTGCGGACGGATATCGTCGTTGAATAACACGACATCGCTGTCGGCTAGGGTAAAATCATCAAAGTCCTCAAACGGCACGTATACCGAAATCGGTCCTGCTGTCCGATTACCTGTTACCGCCACATGACTGGTTTTGGTCAATGGACGTGCGTACTCAATCAACTGACTACCTTGCTGATTGTCTTGGGTGAGCTCAAAGCGAAAAGGATAGCGAGCAGCGCCTTTTACCGTCACCATCGGGCCTTGTTCGGAAACCAAAATCACATCATCATCTTTAAATGAGAAGGTAGGAAGATGACCTTCCATTAAAAAACCATACAAATCATATTGTATAGCCACCTCGCCTTCACGCAGCACCGATATTGAACGGTAGCTGCCTCGGTAAGGGTCGATACCCCCTGCGCGGCTCAAAAAGAATAACAACGAATCAGACGCCAATCCGGCATATTGCCCCGGCCGCTGCACCGGACCTGACACATACACACTAACCGGCGTGGCACTTAATAAATTGATGTATACATTTACGTTGTTAGGATAAATACGCTTAATACTTTGCGTTACAACATTGTTCAACTGACTTGCAGGCACTTCGCTCACTCGCACTGGTCCAATATCAGGAATGAATATATTACCTTGATTATCGACCGTCACTACTTGGGCACTGGCGACTGCACCCCACATTTGAATGGCTATTTTATCCCCTGGTGATACTCGATATTGACTGTTGAGACCATCGCTACGCTCTGCCACATAACCACTATTAAAAAGATTCGCACCATAAGGCGCTGGGTTGCCTTCCTCTCCTGCCGGAGGATTGTCATACATATCATTGTTGTTTGAAGGCGACATCGGGCTTCGCCCCGTGTTATTTCCCTCAGATTGAATGTACTGTGACAAATCAACCCGCTGTGAATTTGCCGCTTGTTGAGCTTGCATTAATTGAGCTTGAGATAAGTTTTGCGCTTGATTTATATTAATATTTGGGCGTGGATTTGGGGTTTGCTGTGCTTGAGCGCAAACCCCGAAAGTAATGACGCCCAGCATAATGACCGCAATTTGACGCATAAACTGCTTATACGCTCGGACTTCTTGTTGTACTGCGCTGTGTTTTTTACTTTGGCTTAAATTAATCATTACCAGACCCTCTCTCGTTCTGTTTTGAGAGCGGCGATGCCAGCGTTTCTTCCAAAGCCTGCATGTCCGATAATACCGCCGGCACTGCAAACCAATCACCACCTACATTTTTACAATACAGTTGCCGCGTCGTCCCATCGGATAAAAACTGGCAGAATTGCCCGCGTGCGGAATAAAAAACAGGAGAAAACTTGTAGAGGGTTGCAGTAGATTTCATCTCACTGTCTGGAACTTTAGCTATCTGATTATCCGCATTCATTGTTACTTCACCTTCCAGCAATTCAACAATCCGCGGCGACACCGGCTCGGATTTCTGCACAAACGGTGTTACTAACGCTACCTTTGCCACAGGTTGATCAATACTCGAACACCCCGTTAATCCTAGTATCGGCAACATCATTAACATGACTCTATTGCTAGAGCCCGATTGACGAGCGGACAGGATCAGCAGAATAAGCAGACTGGAGACAGCAAAAAACGCGGTGAAAAGAAGCGTGGATCCTAAATGAGCGAACATATCGTGCGATTATCCCTTTTAATTGCCAGTATACTATGTGGATGCGTGTCTAGTATTGCGGCTTTAAACTTGTGTAAGTGCTTATTTTGCTGCCTGTGGACTACTCTTTCTAGTGCGCTGCGTGGCTGCTCTCGGCTTTATTTACCTTGTAACTCTAACAGTGAGACCGACGCACCCAACGCCCAGTATTTTTGGCAACTTTTTAGCCTTAATTATGCGCGGTATCATAGCAAATATACTCACTAAAATACCAGCGTTATTAGCGTTGTGCGCACGCCGATTAAGCTTTTGCACTTGGCCTAGCAGATACCCGTTTATACCATTCCTGCAAAGCCGTATGTTCTTCTTTAATGCGCACATCCACAACGCGACCAAAATCGATTGAACACATCGTTGTAATATCTGCGATTGAAAATGCATCACCAGCAACAAATTGACTTTTTTCAAGTTGACGATTTAACACATTTAAAAACTTCGACGCATTGATACCGGCCTCAACGCCATACTCTTTAATAGGATTCATTCGGTCTTTGAAATACCCCGTCGTATGTTGAAAGCACATGCCAATTGGCATGAATAAATAGAACTCCACCTGCCTCGACCACATCGCAATTTGCGCTTTTTGCAGAGGAGTTTCCCCGAATAAGTAAGGCTCAGGTTGCAATGCTTCAAAATACTGGCAAATTGCATCGCTTTCACTAATGCAGGTGCCATCATCTAGTTCCAATATCGGGATTTTGCCTACGGGGTTTTTAGCTCGCATTTCTTTTGATAAGTTTTCACCTTTTTGCAAATCAACCTGAACGTATTCCATGGGAATGTTCTTTTCCGCTAAAAATACTCGAACTCTACGAGGAGTGGGTGCTGTTTTGGTATCATAGATTTTCATTTAGTCGTGTTCCTTTACTGTTGAATAATGCCTGTTCAAAAGCCGTCTTTCCAACTCACTATACTGTAATAATCAGAAAGGAAACAGCGCACCAGCTGCTAGCAACTATTTTTATTTTTTATAACATTGAATATAGTTAACGGACAAATTTTGAGTAAGGCGCCAACGTTTACTAAAAGGATTATATGCCATACCCGACTCCGATAGCTGGGTGAGTCCTGCTGCATCCGCCATCTGGTTTAGTTCAATTGGCGTAACAAATTTCGTCCAACTGTGGGTGCCAACGGGTAGATACCGCATTACATACTCCGCTCCCAAGATGGCAATAATGTATGACTTCAACGTGCGATTAAGTGTTGCCAAAATCACGAAGCCCTTATCCTTGGTTAAATCACCGCACTCTTTAATTAGCGCTTTTTGATCGGGCACATGCTCAACCACCTCGGCGTTAATAACAACATCAAATTGTTGGTCTTGATTCGCAAGTTCTGTCGACAGCATGTGTCGATAGTCAATATCCAAGTCTGATTTTAGCGCGTGTCGCTTTGCAACTTGCACACTCATTGCACTAGCGTCAATGCCAACCACTGTGGCTCCTCTTGCGGCTAAAGGCTCACATACGAGGCCACCACCACTGCCAACATCGAGAATAGTTAGTCCTTTTAAACAATCATCTTGTTTCGGGTCTCTGCCGAAATGCTGACAAATTTGTGGCACGAAGTAGCTAATACGAGCTTGATTAAAAATTAATGCCGTTTTGTATTTTCCATTGGGGTCCCACCAAGATTCAGCTAGGCTATCAAATCGCTCAATTTCTTGAGCCGAAACATTACTTGAATTTTCATCATTTTTTGAAAGGTGACTAAGCTTACTCTTATCTAACATCGTAATAACTAACCTTAACTCGTAATAAATGAGTAATATGTGTAGCGTAATATGTTAACTACGCAGTATAAAGCTTAAGGATTAAAAATGGCGAATCAAAAAAACGTGTTGGGAACAACTTTGAAATTGTGTTGTGGAAATACGGGTTACACTCGAGAAGGCTTTTGCTACGTTCCTGAGGGCGACATAGGCAATCATAGCGTGTGTGCAATAGTCAGTGAGGAGTTTTTAAACTATTCACTGTCTCGCGGCAATGACTTGATAACGCCGAACCCGATGTATCAGTTTAAAGGGCTCAAGCCAGGCGATAAATGGTGTTTGTGCGCCATGAGATGGCGTGAAGCTTTAAATATGGATGTGGCACCTAAAATTGATCTTGAAGCGACGAATGAAGCTGCCTTGACTATTATTCCACTGGAAACTTTACAGCAGTTCAGTTACAAGAATTAAGTTACAGGAATTGGGCTACAAAAATTAATCTTGCTTTTGTTCCCACTCGAGTAGTTTTTGTTTAGCCAGCGCGTCTACTTGGGCTTTATTTTCCTGTATCCACCAGCGCTCGATAAGACGCACGTTTTTTTGGTTCGCTTTATAAAACAAGTCGACGATATCCCCTATTATCGGCACGAAACCTAAGCCAAAATCGATTGCAATGTTACGTAACATTGCAGTCTGTGTCTGTTTTGGCACGCCTAGCTTGCGCCCCAGATGAACAATCCTGAGAGAGACTAGCATCATCGAGGCGTCTCCAACTACGGGAATTAAACCAATCAAAAAGTCCAAACCAACCGGAATACCTATAATCGGGATCTTAACCGCTGTATCGAGTGTGTTAGCTAACATTTGCGCTTGCAGCAGCTCGTCCGGAGCACGAAAATGTTTATCGCCCATCGCAATATCAGGCGATTGATTAGCTTTATTTTTTTCTTCGGACTTTTTTGGCGACATTATTTTTCAGAACCTAGTTTTTTTGCTAGTGCACTGCGTTGTTCATAGTCATTGCTTTTGCCCGGCTCCAAGTTCCACCCCTGCAGGTTGTCCTTGATAACATTACACAGCATTGTAAGATGTGCATCATCACTATTTAAAGCCTCGATATATTCATAACGCTCACCGCCAGCTTCTTCAAAATACTCTCTATTTTCTTCACCAATTTCTTCGATGGTCTCCAAACAATCCGATGAGAATCCTGGGCAAACCACTTGCACGGATTTCACGCCTTGCTCGGGGAGTGACTTCAAAGTGTGGTCGGTATAAGGTTTCAACCATTCTTCGCGGCCAAATCGAGATTGAAACGTCGTCATATGATCCGATTCTTGCAGACCTAACTCCTGAGCAATAAGACGAGACGTTTTGTGGCATTCGCAATGATACGGGTCGCCATTTAATAAATAACGTTTAGGAATACCGTGGTAAGAGAAGATTAATTTATCGGCTCTTGGATGCGTTTGCCAATGTGCTCTGATTTTATCAGCAACACATTTTATATATTCAGGATTGTCATGATAGTGACTGACAAAACGGAAATCGGGTAGCCAGCGTCTCTTAAGGAAATCTTCAGCTACAGCATCAAACGTGGACCCGCTTGTAGACGCACAATATTGCGGGTACAGAGGCAAAACAACGATTTTCCTGGCTCCCTGATCGAGCAACTCATCAATCGCATGACTCACTGAGGGTTGCCCATATCTCATGGCATAGCTGACAACCACGTTATCGCCGTACTCAGACTGTAATTGTTTTGCAATTCCTGCGGCCTGATTTTTGGTGTGTACTAATAACGGTGACCCCTCGTCTGTCCACACTGTTTTGTATGCTTCAGCAGAACGCTTTGGACGAATGTTCAAAATAATGAGGTTTAAGATACACCACCATATCAGCTTAGGTACTTCGACCACTCGAGGATCCGACAAAAACTGTTTTAAATAAGGCTTAAGCGCTTGTTTAGTAGGAGCGGTTGGCGTCCCAAGATTGGAAACTAACACACCGACCTTGTCTGCTTGAGCATGTGTAAATGATGTTTGAGATTTATATTTCATAGACTCTTTAGTATTTAGATTGCGCTGTAAACGTAGTGCGTCATTTATATTGTGATGTTTATACTGCTCTCAGCACGTTTTGGACTTTATGCAGGCGCTAAAAGCACCTGCAATGTAATTTATATTAAGGTGTGTAATAAGTTGGTGCGCCTGGCCCAACTGGCAAGCCAAATGCAAACACCCATAAATAAAACAATAAGGTCCAACCGACCATGAATACGAGAGTATAGGGCAACATTGTTGCTATAAGGGTACCAATTCCCAAATCTTTTTTATAGCGCACACCAATTGCTAAAATCAGCCCAAAATAACTCATCATGGGTGTAATGACATTAGTGACTGAATCACCAATTCGATAAGCTGCTTGGATCACTTCAGGAGAATATCCAATCAGCATCAACATCGGCACAAAGATAGGGGCGGTAATTGCCCACTGAGCCGACGCGCTGCCCAAGGACAAATTAACCAAACCACACATTAGAATAAATAAAACAAACACTTCAGGTCCATCTAAACCAGTGGCTTGCAGCATGGCTGCCCCTTTAACAGCCAGCACCGTTCCTAAATTAGTCCATTTGAAAAATGCAACAAATTGTGCAGCAAAAAACACTAGCACAATATACAAACCCATTGAGCTCATGCTTTTCGACATAGCGTCAATGACGTCCCGATCGTTCTTCATCGTCCCAACTATCTTCCCGTAAACAAAACCAGGAATTGCAAAAGTGACGAAGATATAAACCACAATGCCTTTTAGAAAAGGTGATCCTTTCACTAGCCCTGTTTCTTGGTTTCGTAAAATACCGTCCGCGGGCACGACCGTTAGGGCTAAAATACCAAGCAAAATAAAGAAGCTGAATCCAGCCCACTTCATTCCCTTGATTTCCAGTGCTGTCGGACTATCCAATTGCTGTTTGCCTAGATCTATTGAAGCATCGTCTGGATTGTATTTACCGAGCCTCGGTTCCACTATCTTTTCAGTAACAAATGCGCCCATCGCTGCAACGGCAAAAGTACTGACTATCATAAAGTACCAGTTCACTTCAGCACTCACCGTATAATCGGGATCAATAATACGAGCTGAACTTTCAGTAAACCCAGCTAGCAATGGATCAACCGTACCAATCAGAATGTTCGCACTATATCCAGCAGAAACGCCAGCAAATGCAGCCGCTAGGCCGGCTAGAGGGTGACGACCTAATGAATGGAATATCATTGCTGCTAGCGGGATCATCACTACATATCCCAACTCAGAAGCAGTATTGGAAACAACACCTGCAAAAACAACGACTACGGTTACCATGCGGTCAGAGGCATTCATTACCATAGAGCGCATTATGGTACTGAGTAATCCTGAGTGCTCAGCAAGTGACACACCGAGCAACGCGACTAGTACTGTTCCGAGTGGTGCAAAGCCTGTGAAGTTAGTGACTAAACCCGTGACGATTCGACGCAAACCCTCAGCGTCGAGAAGTGAAATAACTTCAATCATACCGTCCACTTCTCGTCCCTTACTCCCAACAGGTCGAGGGTCGGCAACGCTAACATCGAAGTAACCTAACATGCCGCTCAATAAGACAATGAACACGGCAAGCAAAGCAAATAAGGTGATTGGGTGAGGCAGTAGGTTACCCAACCACTCTACTGTCGCTAAAAATCGTGAAAACCAACCGGACTGCGATACATCTTGCGGTTGTTTAGATGATGGGTTTGAAGGTGAATTCCTGCTGCTCAAATGCCACTCTCTTTTTTATTATTATTATTCTGGTGGCAAATGATACATAAAATACGCTGCCATATCATAAAAAAATTATGCGGTGCAAAGCTCAACTGAAAAGTTATCTGCCCCCTTTATTTTTTAACCTCCCAGACAATTAATAAATTTAGTTTAATAATCGAACGAAAACAGAGTAGTATTTGGTAAGAAGCAAAAACACGGCTCGGCGTGCTTTAGTAACTTGGACGAACGGAATGTCAGAAAAACCTAATAAAACCGATTCAAATATGCAAAGTTCAGATACAACAAATGAACTAGAGCAACTTCGGTTTATCGTATTTGGCGAAGCTAAAAAATCGATTGAAAACCGCATTGATACTATTCATAGTGAACTCACTCACTCCATTAGCGCCTTCAAAGAACAGCAAATAATTCAGTTCAGCCACATGCAGCTTCACTTTGAAAACGCGCTTAACGCTCTCGATAAAAAGCTTCAAAGCATCGATTCCCATCATGAAGATAATCATAACAATCTGATTAAAGCCAATGAAACTCTGAATTCAGCGCTCGAAATGGCGGAGTCCTCAGGGAAAGACGATGCTGACGCACTGCACGACCGAATTGATAAAGAAATGGCGGCATTAAGCGCTAACTTCGATTTCAAATATGCAGAAGCAATGGAAAAACTCTCTAAAGTGACACACGAGCTAACTGATACAAAAACGGATAGAAAAACCTTGGCGCGACTGCTTGCCACCATGGCTTCTAATTTGGAAACCGATTAAGCTGACATGCAAGACAAGACGGGTTTTCAACAGGACGTGGATAATTCGAATGTCGAAGACTCTCAATTAGAGACCCTTCGCAGAATTCTCATTGGCAAAGAAGTAGATAAAGCAGCGGCAGAAATTCGGGCCGAATCACGAGAAATGGTTTCCGACGTTTTATCTGAAGCGTTACATGATCGTGAAAAGAAAGATGGCTCAGTACAACGTATTATCCAACCTATCATTGCGAAATCAGTCGAAAAGTCGCTGATTAGCCAACGCAAAGACTTCATCGATTATTTGTACCCACTCGTCGGTAGTTTAGTGCGCAAAGCCGTTTCCGTGTTTTTTACTGACTTCATCGAAAAAACTAACGAAATTATTGAAAATAGCATTACGGCAAAAGGCATAAAATGGCGTATTAATGCTTGGCGTTCAGGTATCTCTTTTTCAGAATATGTTGCATCGCAAACATTTGTTTTTAAAGTTGAACAAGTATTTTTAATACATAAAGACACTGGCAACTTATTAAAATCTGTCGTTGCTGATAACTTCAACGAGGAAGATGCTGACTTGGTTTCGGCAATGTTAACTGCTATCAATGATTTCGTTGCGGACTCTTTTAATCGCTCCGATGATCGAACCGAACAGCACCTAGATACAGTCAAAACTGATGACTTTACCTTGTTGGTCCGCCAAGGCCCTCAAGCGATACTAGTGGCAGCTGTTAGCGGCAATATTTCGAGAAAGGCAACAAGCCAGCTTCAAATAACACTAGAAGAAATACAGCGTATTTACCTTACTGATTTTAAAGAATATACAGGCGACAGCAAACCATTCGAAACCGCCGACGCATTATTGCAAGATTGTCTTCTATCCGAGGTAAGAGATGAGCACCAAAAAACATCCAAAAAGCCTATCTTTGGCTGGCTACTTGTTGTTGTCATGTTGGGTATTATAGCTTGGTATTCATTTGCTTGGTGGAGTGCTTCACAAACCATCAATAAAATAAATAAGCTAGAACAACCACCAGGAGTGCTTATTCAAAAGCTAGTAGCCGATGGCCGATATGATATTAAACTTTACGCACTGAGAGACCCGGCAGCTCAGGAAATTGGAGAATGGTTGTCACAAAATAGTATTGAACAGAAATATATCAATATTGCTGAAACGCCCTTCATTTCAATAGACAAGAAGCTTATTACGCAAAAAATATCAACAATTGTGGATGAATACGACACAATCGATATTGATACTCAATCGATGGCATTAGCAGGTAATCTACAACTGAACGATTACCAAATATTAAAAGCGAGAATTGACCGTATTCCTGGTGCTGAGTTCTTTAAAATCGATAGCCAAGCGATAGAATTCATAGATAATGAAATAGACTTATCAGAGAATAACGCGGTAAACGAGCAGATATTCATTCGCTTAGTAGGTGAAATAAGCAGTATACAAATTGGCTTTGATGTTGGTGAAACAGCCTTATCCCCGGAACAAAGCACTGGCTTAGACAAAGTAAGTGAGCATTATAATAATATTGAGCGGCTGGCCAAAAAGTTAAACCGTAGTACCAACTTAGTGATAGTTGGTGCCAGTGATAGCACCGGCGAGCGTGGTTTTAATCAGCGACTCAGCGGTCAAAGATCTCTTGTCGTTCGGGAGGCCCTGATTGCACGAGGATTAAAACCTGAACATGTCTTTTCAGTTGGAATAGGCGAAATTGAATTACCGGGCAACATAAAAACAACTCGAAAAGTGTTGTTTAATGTTATGTTTGCAGAACTAAACGATTGAGTTTTTGAATGATGTTACAGAAGAAGATTTGTGTACTTGGTCCAACCGGCGTTGGAAAAACAAGTCTTATTAAACAATTTGTCGAAGGTATATTTTCCGAAAAATACCTGACTAGTATCGGTGTAAAGATCGATAAGAAGATTATTGACTCAACTTTTACTCCGATTCAGTTAATGATTTGGGATTTAGAAGGTATTGATAAATACTGCGGATTCAATCCCCGATACTTACGTGGTGCTGCTGCCTATATAATTGTGATGGATCAGACTCGTAGCGCCTCTTTCGTTGAAGCAATTGAAATATTTAAAGAAGCGCAAAAACATTCAGACTCTCCAGCATTTCTAGTCATCAATAAACAGGATTTACCAACTGCTATCAGTTGGGAACAAAACGACGTCGAGTCAGTTTCCGCGTTGTTTAAAGGGCACTTTCTTACAAGCGCAAAAACGGGTAGCCAAGTAGAAGAAATGTTTAGGTTTTTAGCAAAAACAATAATGGACTAATAAAATGCAACCTTCACTCATTCAAGCTTTAGGCATAATTGATTGTGCGGTATTCAAACTTCGCAGTGGCAGTGTTTTTGAAGTAGTGCAGTCAACGCCTAGCTGGGTCAGCAAACTTGTTCCTTCAATTAATAACGGTGATAACGTCGACTTAGCTGAAGTTAGTCTTTTTCTCACCGACTTTTTGATTGATGCACATGAGTTTTGGAAGCTGCATTCATCAGGTCAAGTGCACAGCGGGATTTGGACCGAGGCCCTTCAGGATGACGACAATCTGCACCTTGAAGCAATAGCCGCGAGTGCAGGACCAGATCAATATCTTGTTATTAATAACGTAAATGATGCATATGTCCGGCAGCAGGAAACCCTCCAGGTAGCTCGTGAATTACTGATATCCAATGATCGCGTCATTGAAAAGCATGACTATATGCATGAGAGACTGCGTTCAGTGCTGATGCAACAGCATTTAGGCGCAGAAGGTAGCTTGCCTATTAGAGAGGCTATACAGTATGCATCAATAGGCGTAGTTATTACCGATATCGAATTCCATATTTCAGAGTCAAATCCAAGCTCTTACAAAATATTCGAAATGGAAGTGGGCCTATCAGACCAATCACCGATTGACGTCATATTAAATCTGCTAAATAAACAGTTCCCAGAAAAAGACCGTATTTTTGAAACACAATCAGGCTGGACCGGAGAACTATATTGGCATCTTCCCCCCAATTATCATAAGTGGATACAGTTAGGCATTCATCCAGTCAAAGATGAAAACGGTAATCTCTGTAATTGGATATTTACCACCAGTGATGTCACCAGAGTTAAATATTTGCTGCAAACTAATGAAGATTTGTCGCTGCACGATGCGCTCACCAAGCTGCCCAATAGACAGTATTTTTGGCAAACGCTAGACCAGACGATTGCTAGCCAAACACCTTTTTACGTCATTTATTTAGACATCAGCAATTTCAAAAATATCAACGAACTTTATGGTCACTTAACAGGTGACCAGTTGCTTACTCAGGTTGCCCAAAGGTTACGAAATCTTGTTCCTGAACGAGATTTTATCGCTCGAATTGGCGCTGATGAATTCGCCATAGTGCACTTTGCAAAAGACAATGTTAGCAAACCCGATTTTAAGACTTATTTAGATGACACCATTAAGTTAACTCAGGAATTAAGCGCCGCCTCAAACGAACCCTATTACACCAATAAAGACCGTCGCTGTGAGCTTCCCTTGAAAATTGGAGTGTCAACCTATCCGAGTGATGCAGGGACCGTTGAAGAACTGATGAAATACGCTGATTTAGCTTTACACCATGCCAAGCAAACTGGCACAGACCCAATTCAATTCTACTCCTTAGATTTAAAAATCGCGTCTGAAAGAAGATTGATGCTTGAAGAAGCACTTCGTCATGCAATAGAGAAAGAGCAATTTGAGCTGTATGTGCAGCCTATTTATGATTTACGTACAAATACGATAGTTAAAGCGGAAGCTTTACTCAGGTGGCACATTAGCGATGATGAAATGATTAGTCCTGACATATTTATTCCGATTGCGGAACAGAGTGGACAAATTGTGGCAATAGGAAGATGGGTTATTAGCAGTGTTTGTGAGCTACTAGCTCAAATGTCTAAGCAAAATCTCTCAGTGCCACTATCGCTGAACTTGTCACCTCGTCAGATCTCAGATCGTCATTTATTCGACTTCATTAATAACGCCGTAATTAAAAACAAAGTATCACCCGATTTGCTTGAATTAGAAATTACCGAAGGTGTCTTAGTCGATAATCATGAGAAAGTACGAAAGCTTCTGCAAGAGCTACGCGAAATGGGTGTAACTGTAGCAATCGATGACTTTGGAACAGGTTATAGTTCGTTAAGTTATCTAAAATATTTGCCAATAGATTCGCTTAAGATTGATCAGTCCTTTGTTTTTGATCTTGGCTACAACTCAGACGACCAAGCCATCGTTTTAGCGGTTATCGCTATGGCTAAAAGCTTAAAATTAGGTGTAGTAGCTGAAGGTATTGAAACTCAGCAACAAAAAGACTTTCTCGAACAACATGACTGCATTATAGGACAAGGGTTCTTATTGAGCAGACCCCTAACTATTTATAATTTCATTAAGTTGGTTGAGCAGAATTACCGTGAGATAAGAGGTTAAAATAAAGAGGTCTTAAAAATAAAGGGGTCCGTGTTAATTAATATTCTTAAAAATTAATTAACACGGACCCCTTGTTTGGGGCTACTTTATTTCTTTTTGCCCGACTGAGAGTTCAAGTAATTAAAGAACTCACTGTCTGGCTCAAGCACAATTACGTCTTGCTTGCTGTTAAACGAATTTCTGTAGGCGTCCATACTTCTCAAAAATGAGTAAAACTCAGGATCTTTTGAAAAAGTATCAGCGTAAATTTTAGCTGATAATGCAGCACCTTCACCGCGCAACTGTCGTGCATTTCGCTCGGCGTCGGCTAGCATGATGGTTACTTTTGCATCAATGTTGGCACGAATGATTTCGCCTTGCTCTTTACCCTCAGAGCGATATTCTCTGGCGGCTGCGGCACGCTCTGAACGCATCCGGTTGAATATTGACTCACTGATTTCTGTCGGCAAGTTAATTTGCTTCACTCGAACATCAACAATCTTTATACCCAACTCGTCGGAGCTGCCAGACGCTTGTTCCATTGCACCGTCCATCAATTCACTACGTTCCCCAGAGACTATCTGTTGAATCGTGCGAGAACCGAACTCAGAACGTAGCCCGTTGTTCACCTTCTGCTTCAATAGACTCTCTGCTTGGAATCTATCGCCGCCAGTTGACAAGTAGTAACGTTCGAAGTCTTCAATTCTCCACTTTACATAAGAATCGACAATCAGATCTTCTTTCTCTATTGTAACGAAACGATCGGCTTGCTCATCCAAAGTTTGAATGCGAGCGTCCAATATCTTTACCGTATCGAAAACAGCCAATTTAAGGTGCAGACCCGGTGCATAAACTTGCGTTTTGCCTTCATCATCTTGAACAACTTTACCGAAACGAACAACGATAGAGCGAGTGCCTTCCTTAACTACGAAAATAGAACCATAACCGATGGCTAACAGGACAATTATTACTATCGCTAATAAATTCTTCATGCTCTAGTTTCTCCCCTGTCTATTGCTACTGCGTGTATTGCTGTCTTGCGTTCTGTTTAACAACTCTTCGGTTGCCGGCGAGTTACGCAAACCTTCTAAGGTATTTCTCTGCTGATCACGCTGAGCTTGAGTTTGCGAATTTTGACGCTCCATAATCTTATCCAAAGGTAAGTACATCATGTTGCCGCCACCCTCTGTATCAACGATGATTTTACTTGTACTAGAATAGACTTCTTCCATTGTCTCAAGATAAATACGCTGTCTTGTCACTACTGGTGCTGCTAAGTATTGCGGCAACAGCTCTTCGAAACGAGCAACTTCACCTTGAGCTTCCAATATCGAACGCTCTTTGAAAGCCTGCGCTTCTTCGTTCATACGGTTAACTTGACCACGTGCTCTAGGCTCAATTTCTCTTGCATAAGCCTCAGCTTCACGGATGAATCGCACTTCATCTTCCTGAGCCGCGATAGCATCGTCGAACGCTGCTTTAACTTCTGCTGGAGGACGAGCATCTTTGAAGTTCATGTCGATAACCGAGACCCCAATGTTGTAAGCTTTAACAATACTGTCTAGCTCTTCACGAACGCGCTGTCTCGCCGTCTCACGACCGTCAGTTAGAATGTCATCCATTCTCATGTGACCAACAACGTAGCGAATAGCACTGTCGAGCGCTTGGCTCAAACTCGTTTCTGGGTCTGTAACCGAGAATTTCCACAAATATGGGTCAGCAATACGATATTGCATTTCCATTTCAACGCGGACCATGTTTTCGTCTTCGGTTAACATTGCACCAGCTGAACCTAATGAGCTGATATTTTGCACGTTAACCGGAATGATTTCGTCAATAAACGTCATTTTCCAGCTCAAACCAGGCATTGCTAACTCGCCCGTATTTTCACCAAATCTTAATATCACGCCTCGCTCAGCTTCTTTAATGGTATAAAACCCACTTAAGCCCCAAACAACAACGATGATAGCAGCAAGCAAGCCTATGCCCATGCCGGTATAGCTTTTACCGCTACCACCGCCACTTCCGCCAGCCTTGCTAAACTTGCCAAATAAATTTTTCAGTACTTCGTCAAGGTCTGGTGGACCTTGCTCTTTACCGCCGCGATTTTTCCAAGGGTCGTTTTTATCACCACCCGGCTCATTCCAAGCCATACAAATACTCCGTAATTAAAGTCATTAATACTTACATTTTCATTTTGTTAATACTTATACTACAAGCTGATTCGAATAGTTTTTTTAATTGAACAAAAAACATCACAAAATGTAATTAGTGAGTCGATTCTCTAATTGTTTATTC
The DNA here is from genome assembly GCF_000226565.1 of Glaciecola nitratireducens FR1064. Taxonomy (NCBI): domain Bacteria; kingdom Pseudomonadati; phylum Pseudomonadota; class Gammaproteobacteria; order Alteromonadales; family Alteromonadaceae; genus Brumicola; species Brumicola nitratireducens. The sequence continues at coordinate 3,493,148 of NC_016041.1, forward strand.
ATTTTGTTCCAATCGCTCTCTAACATTTTGATATCAACCAGCCAATCTCCGTCATCTGAATAGCTTTGCTGTGCAATACAATTTAGATTATAGAGCATTCCGCGCAGCCTGCCTTCATTTGCTGGAACTTTTAATTGATACTCAACCATTGCCTTGTGTAGACATTCAGTGAGGGCACTTCTTAATAAATCAATACCTAAACCATCTTGAGCTGAAACCCAAACTCGAATAGGTCGGCCTGTATCATCTCGATCAATCTTGGGTTCAACGCCCTCTAATCTGTCTATTTTGTTGCAAACAATAAGCTGAGGTACATCGCCTGCATCAATCTCATCTAATACATCGTTTACTTGATCGATATATTCCAGATACTTATCGTCAGCGTAATCTATCACATGTAATAAAATATCGGCTTCTTGTGTTTCTTGCAGTGTTGCTTTGAATGCAGCAACCAAGTCATGTGGCAAATGGCGAATAAAACCAACCGTGTCTGCCAAAATCGCATGACCAACCTCTGGTAATTCAATTTTCCGCAATGTGGGGTCGAGTGTAGCAAACAATTGGTCTGCTGCATAAACTCCCGCGTCGGTAATCGTATTAAACAAGGTTGACTTACCAGCGTTGGTGTATCCAACCAGCGAAACCGTTGGAATTTCAGCCCGTTTTCTGGAACGACGTCCTTGCTCGCGCTGCTTCTTTACTTTTTCAAGACGTTTCAGAATGCCTTTCACTCTCGCCCGCAGTAAGCGTCTGTCGGTCTCTAACTGTGTTTCGCCTGGACCGCGCAAACCAATGCCGCCTTTTTGCCTTTCCAAATGTGTCCATCCGCGAATAAGTCGCGTCGACAAATGGCGCAATTGAGCCAATTCAACCTGCAGCTTCCCTTCGTGCGTTCTTGCTCGTTGAGCAAAAATATCGAGTATAAGGCTGGTACGGTCGAGAACTCGACAGCAGATAAGTGCTTCGAGATTACGTTCTTGCGAGGGAGTTAGCTGGTGATTGAAAATGACAACATCTGCGCCAACAGCTTGCACAGTATCGGCTATTTCTTGCGCCTTACCACTCCCCACAAAATACTTTGCATGGGGAGCACGACGAGATGTGGTGAGCACGGATGCTGTTTTAACACCCGCAGAACTCACTAGCATTTGCAATTCGTTTACGTCTTCCTTATTGCTTTCATCAGAGAAATCAACGTGAACTAAAACAGCCTGTTCACCGGCTTCGTAACGATCAAACAAATAGGGCTCCGTTTATATAATTTTTACTTATTACGTAACCTACGATTAAAACGATCGGAATGCAGTCACTACGGCTAAAGCCTTTCGGCATTACTCGCCGTCGCCGTCGCCTTGAGTAGGCATAACAATTGCTCGAGCAGGCACAACCGTTGAGATTGCGTGCTTGTATACCATCTGGCTTACTGTATTTTTCAATAGGATAACAAATTGATCGAAAGACTCGACCTGACCTTGTAATTTAATACCATTTACTAGATAGATTGATACTGGGATACGTTCTTTTCTTAAAGCATTTAAGAAGGGGTCTTGAAGTGATTGACCTTTAGCCATTTGTGATCCTTACTCTTTATTATGTTTTTTATTCTTTCGGAATACTCTCACTATTGGTGGAGTGTATACTATTCAAACAAAAATATGTACCCAATTTTACCGAATGTATTGCAAAATCAACGCGACGTTTTCTGGATTACCGGTTTCCAGTGAAATCGCGCCTTCCCAGCCTCTTAACCAAGTAATTTGACGCTTAGCTAATTGCCTTGTTGCTATAATTCCTTTTTCACGCATTTCATCGAATTGACACTCGCCGTCTAAGTACTGCCACATCTGGCGATATCCCACGCTGCGGATCGCAGGCAAATCTATGTGCAACGCTGTATTTTGACGTAATTTTTTTACTTCTTCTTCAAAGTTATGCTGCAACATTAAATCAAAGCGCAATGCAATGCGTTCATGCAGCAAAGCGCGATCGTTCGGCATCAAGCTAAACTGCATGAATTCGTAAGGTAAAGGGTCTGGTTTAATGGCTTGCAACGCCGTCATTGTCTTACCGGTCAGCGCATGAACCTCGAGCGCGCGCACAATGCGCTGCGGATCGTTTTCATTTATACGCAAGCCACTTTCAGGATCAATATCACTAAGCTGTTTATGTGCAGCTTGCAATCCATGCTCTTTAATAAACAGTTGTATTTGCGCTCGCGTTTTTTCATCGGCAACTGGCAAGCTAGACAATCCTTTTATCAGGCCGTTGAAGTACATCATTGTGCCACCAGTCAATATCGGGACTTTCCCCCGCCGCAGAATGTCTTCAATACACACGATTGCGTCTTGACAAAACTCTGCCACAGAATATCCATTTTGTGGTTCAACAATATCAATCAGCCAATGTTTAATGCCTGCTTGTTCTTCTGCACTAGGTTTAGCGGTACCAATATCCATCCCTTGGTAAATAAGGGCGGAATCAACGCTAATTATTTCGCCATCAATCGCTTTCGCTAACTCAATTGCTAGTGCCGTTTTGCCAGAAGCGGTCGGCCCCATAATTGTAATCACTTGCGGGAGTCGTTCGCTTGGTTGTGCCTCTGAAGAATGATTCATTTTAATTTTCACCCAGCGAAAAACTCAACGCAGGGATATCAAGCGTTTGTGAAAATTGTTTAATCAGTTGAGCTTGCTGTGTTTGTGGCATTGCTTGAAACCAGTTTTGCAGTTCGGCATAAGTAAATTCATGCGATTGTGCCCAACAAAAACAAATGTAGTGCACCACTGCTTTGCCCGTGAGCAGCGTGTGCTCTGTATCTAATAACTTTGGTAAAATTGACACCCAGGGTAGCTGGCGTAAACACGCTGGCACCTGTTTTAATATCCACTTTCCAACATTTGATTGGATATCAAAACCAAGCTCTTCTAAGACTTTTAAGCGACTTTGCAAAGTCTCCTGAGTCTTTTCACTATCAGGCCCTAACTTTGTGCCCGTAACCTCTTGCTTTACAGAGACAGGCATTAACAGCGGTTGCTGTACGCCTGATGCCTGTATTTGCTCATATAAAACTTGCGCGGGAACATGGTACGCAGGTAAAAAGCGAACAGCTTGGCCTTGCACAAAAACTAGTTGCTTGGAATCGCTTAACAAAAACGGAAATACAGCATCCGCTGAAGTTGCAGTTCTGTTTGAAGAGTCGCTTCCCGCACTCATTAAGTTTTGATATGAACTCGCTGCACTTTTGCTGACTTGACCAACACCATGATAAGCCTTGCCTTGAAAACTAGTTCCCTGACTGCCTTTACTCTCGAATCCTTTTGCATTCGGGCCAAGGCGCAGTGGCGCTATATAGTCCGTATTAGGTACTCTAGTGTTAGACGCATCTGAACCAGAGCGCCTATCATCAGGCTGCTGATATGCATGCTTTGGCACTTCGTATAAAGAAGTAACGTTGCTGCTTATAGACTCAGCGTCATCCTCATTCTCAAACTCGAGCGCGTCGGTTGATGCACTGAGCAACAATGCATCTGATACACTTTTATAGATCAAATCATGCACTTGGCGACTTTGATGAAACCTGACTTCGTGCTTGGCTGGATGCACATTAATATCCAACTCTTCAGGCGGCATCGTAATGAATAATACAAATGCTGGGTAGGTTTGTGAATCAATCATACCTTCAAATGCTTGACGAATAGCGTGCAAAATAACGCGATCTTTCATCATTCGACCATTCACAAAACTGTATTGCAGCTCATTAGTCCCACGACCTTGGCCCACTGCGTTGCACCAACCTGTAACCGTTACATTTTGGTACTCACCGTGCACAGCGATACTATTTTGCAAAAATGCCTGACCACAAACGGCAGCGATTCTTTTATCTTTAAGTTCCGGCACAACGGCGGGAAAACGATGCACGACGCGGCCATTATGCTTCAGCGTAAAACCAACTTCAAAATGACTTAATGCGATACGTTTAAAGATCTCTTCAACATGTTGAAATTCAGTTTTTTCTGCGCGTAAAAATTTGCGTCTTGCCGGCGTATTAAAAAATAAATCAAGCACTTCCACCGATGCGCCTTTAGGATGCGCTGCTGGATTCAATTGAATCTCCATTTCGCGGCCCTCACAGTGCGCTTGCCACGCCTCTGCTTGCTCTTCGGTTTTGGATGTCAGGGTTAAACGACTCACTGAACTAATACTTGCTAGCGCTTCGCCTCGGAAACCTAAGCTGGTAATAGATTCCAAATCATCAATATCTTCAATCTTACTCGTAGCGTGACGACTCAGGGCTAAACTTAGCTCTTCTCTTGGAATGCCTTTGCCATTATCACGTATAAGCATTCGCTTATGTCCGCCCTTATCTATTTCCACCAATATATCTGTAGCGCCGGCGTCGATACTGTTTTCAACAAGTTCCTTAATGACGGATGCGGGTCGTTCTACCACTTCACCTGCGGCTATTTGGTTTGCGAGTCGAGCGGGGAGTATTTTAATAGTCAATGAAAGTGTCTTCGCTTTTATATGTTTAGTTTTTTGACCGATGTACTGAGTTAAAACTCAGGAATGGTCAACGTTTGCCCAATCCTGACTAAATCACCTTTTATATTGTTCGCTTCTCTTAAACGGTCTAAATCGACATTGTACCGTTTAGCCACCAGCGACAATGATTCACCACTTTTTACTTTGTGTCTGACGGGCTGATTATCGCGTTCCTGAGCCCATAAAGTACCTTCGGGCGGCGCATTTCTAAAAAACACTTGGATAGATTTAAATAGAGAATCAGCTAATTGTTGACGATAAGCACGCCAGTTTAAATTTTTCTCTTCTTGCGGATTAGAAATAAAACCAACTTCAACCAAAATTGAAGGCGTTTCCGGCGCCGTCAACACTGCAAAACTAGCGCTTTGAGGCACTTTTTTGTGCATTTTTGTTACTTTCTTCATTTCTTTAATGACTTTATTGCTGATGTCGTAGCTTGACGCACGGGATAAATCCATGGACATATTGAATATCGTTTCAGCGAAATACCTTTCCGTATCTCTATCACCAATAAGGTCAGCAGCAGACCCCAGCAATTCAGAGTTTCTTTCTGTTCTTTCTAGTAAGCGACCTAATTCACTGTCCGCTCGACCTTTCGACAGAACCCAAACTGAGCCACCTCTCGGCTGCGGCGTACTAAAAGCATCTGCGTGGATTGACACTAACAAATCAGCGTTTTCTTTAGTAGCAAAACCCGGTCGGTCGTTTGGGCTAATGTAATAATCACCCGTGCGTGTCATGACGGCGCGCAGACCAGGCTCTTCGTTAATGCGCTTCTCAAGCATTTTACTAATACTGAGGGTAATGTTTTTCTCGTATGTTCCCTCTGGGCCAATCGAGCCAGGATCAACACCACCATGACCAGGATCAATGACGATGACGATGTCTTTGTCACGCACGGGTGCTTTGCTATTTGTCGGAACAGGAGAGGGGTTAGGATCCTTTAAGTCGATCACAATCCGATGTCCAAAATCGGCACTCGGTTCTAGCGAAAACAACTCTGCATTGACTGATTTGTTGAGTTCAATAACCATTCGCATATCAGACGCCAATTTCGGTGATGAATGACGCATTTTTTTGATCAAACTACTGGTGTTTTCGACATTGCTGAAATTGAATTTTCGGTTGGTGTTTTTGAAATCGACGACCAACCTTTCGGGAGATTTTAAATTGAAATAAGAGAAACTAGTCTGCTCGGATAGGTCAACTACGATACGCGTATTGTCAGTAGAGGGAGATACTCTGATATCGCTAATATTTGATTGCGCTTGGGCATACGAGGTTAAGCTAACCAAAATCGCTAGTATTAAGCTCACTACTTTGCATGCAACTACATTCTTGTTCATTGTATTTTTTATTCTTATTGTCCCAACAGTCACGGCTTAAGATTAACACAGTATCAAATAATCCAATATTATCTTACAGACTTCCTTTGTCACCAGATCCATTGGCGCAATATTCGCATCCTGGAATTGTCTGTTTCAACTTCATTCACCTGCTTTCGTTTAGCGCAGATATTATGCGCTCCCCTGCTTCAGATGAGGCTAAAAACTCAAACACCCGAATGTCGGCCTGCGCGTTGTCAATTTTTATATCCAGCTCTATGTCTGGCTTTGCTAACAAGCCCCAGCCTTTTTCAGCCCATTCAATGAGACACATACTGTCATTATTAAAGTAGTCACGAATACCCATAAACTCGAGTTCTTCTGCATCTGCTAAGCGATATAAGTCAAAGTGAAATACTTTGACGTTATCTATTTCATAAGGTTCAACTAGTGTGTACGTCGGGCTTTTCACACTACCTTTGTGCCCCAAAGCTTGCACTAAATGTCTTGTAAACGTGGTTTTGCCTGCTCCTAAATCACCATTGAGGTAAAAGGTAATACCGCCGAGACCTTTCTGTTTTAAAATCGTTGCTACTTTTACAGCAATACTTTTTGTTTCATCTTCAGAGTGAACTACAAACGCGCGCTTTATCATGCTACCTATAAACTCTTTACTAATCGTTAATTAACATGCGCACTGTATCAAATAAATCACTCGCAAGCATACCTCTTTGACCTTGCTTTTCAGCAACGATGTCGCCCGCTTTTGCATGCAAAGAAACACCATATTGGCAAGCAAGTGCTGTCTTAACGCTTTGCGCCATCAGTGAGCCGATAATACCAGTAAGCACATCGCCCATACCCGCGGTCGCCATTCCAGGATTACCATGACGGCACACCCAAGAGTTTTGTTCGTCGTCAATAATCGTACCGGCTCCCTTTAAGACACACGTAGAGTGATATCGTTCCGCAACCTGGCGAGCAAAAACAAATCTATTATTTTCGATTTCCTCAACACTGACACTTAACAGTCTAGCTGCTTCGCCGCTATGCGGCGTCATCACACAGTCATCGATACTAACAAATGAGGCAGTGCTCGCCATAATATTCAGGGCGTCGGCGTCGATTACCATCGGTTTAGGGTTATTTTGACAATATTGCAAAACGGTTTCGTAGGTCGCTCGACTCCAATCATCTTGGCCTAAGCCAGGACCAATCACAACACACGTCGCCCAAGCCAGCGCTTCCTCCAAGCCACTAGAGATCACCATAATTTCAGGTCGTCCCGCACTAATTTGAATTTTTGAGCTTTCGTGAGCATATACTTTCACTAAGCCAGTACCGCTTCGCAAGGCCGCTTCGGCGCTTAATCTTATGGCACCCGCCATACCTGAATTCCCACCGACACAAAGCAGACGACCGTAGGATCCTTTATGACTGTGCACTGGTCTTGGGGCTAATCCTTTAAAATGAGCAATATCAAGCGCACTTGCATCGCTTCGCGCAATCTCAGCAAAAGCTTTACCAATGCCTAAATCTTCAAACACCAGTTGTCCACAAGATTGTTTGCCTGCTCCGGTTGTTAAGCCTAGTTTGATCCCAATAAACGTGATGGTGATGTCGGCTTGTATGCAGCGGCCTAATGACTCTCCGGTATCGGCATCCAATCCGCTTGGCAAATCTACACTAACAACCGGCACATCAGCGTTATTTATCGCGTCAATTACGTCAGCAAACTCATTGCGAATAATACCCGAGATACCTATGCCGAGTAATGCGTCAATTATTAAGTCGCAGCGATCAAGCATTTCCGGATTAAAGGCTTCAACTTTCCCGCCATTATCCAACCAAGCCTTTTGAGCTCGAGCAGCGTCACCCGTGACTTCTCTCTCAGGCTCGACTGCACACAGAATTACCTTTTTACCAGCGTTGACTGCGTTTAATGCAGTAATGTAACCGTCACCTGCATTGTTTCCCACGCCTACTAGTATTAAATACGTTTGCGTATTTGGCATTAATGAAACGCAGCGTTCGAATACCGCTTTGCCTGCCCGCTGCATTAATTCAAACTTTGAAAGACCCAATTTAGCGGCCGCTTCTAATTCCAAATGCTTAACTTGATCAGCACGATAGAGTTTTTGTGTTAAACTTGGAGCTGTATTTTTATGCAACATGCGAATGTGTCCGTAGAAAATGTCCGTTATTAATTCAATAGATTTAAACCAGCTTACCGACAATATCAAGACTTGGGGTAAGTCGCTAGGTTTTCAGCAAGTTGGTGTCAGTGATGTTGATCTAAGTCAGCATGAAAAAGCGCTACGAAACTGGCTTGAAAATGGTTATCAAGGCGATATGAGCTTTCTTGAGCGCAATATTGATAAACGTCTATCGCCCAGCGAATTAGTCCCCGGAACGTTACGCATCATCAGCGTGCGAATGGATTACCTGCCACCCGATGCTTCCTTCGCCAGTAATTTAAAGTCGTCTTCTACTGCTTATATTAGTCGCTACGCACTTGGCCGAGACTACCACAAAGTTATCCGCAAGAAATTGCAGAAACTGGCTGAACAAATTCAAGAGTACACTCAAGATTTATCGTTTAGACCATTTGTTGACTCTGCTCCTGTACTTGAGCATGCGGTAGCCGAAAAAGCAGGCATTGGCTGGACGGGTAAGCATTCACTTACTATCAATAAAGAAGCTGGTTCGTATTTCTTTTTAGGTGAACTGTTTATCAATTTACCCTTACCTGTTGACCAAGCTGTCGAGGAGAACTGTGGTAAGTGTACTGCCTGCATTTCAATTTGTCCTACGCAAGCAATCGTAGAGCCCTATGTAGTCGATGCGCGCAAATGTATTTCGTATCTGACAATAGAAAATGACGGTGCAATACCTGTGATTTACCGCAAAGCGATAGGCAATCGAATTTATGGTTGTGACGACTGCCAACTTGTCTGCCCTTGGAATAAATATGCTGAAGTGACCGAAGAAAAGGATTTTTTTGCACGCCAGCATATGCACAACCGCTCATTGCTCGACTTATTCAAATGGACGGAAGATGAATTTTTAGAGCACACCGAAGGCTCTGCAATCAGGCGTATTGGCTATCGAAAGTGGAAGCGAAATATTGCGGTAGGGTTAGGTAATCAAATCGTGCAGAGTGTTGAAGATGCTGAAAATATTAAAAGTGTATTGCAAAATGCACGCGATTTTCCAGATGATATGGTGCAAGAGCATATTCGCTGGGCATTAGCTGAGATTGAACAATCCGAGCTTCAATTAGGTAAAAAGAGCGTAAACAGAAAAACGCTGAGTTTGGCGAGAAGTGTTGAGAAGGGAATGCCGAGGCACGGATGAAGCAAAGGGCCGATGAAAATTAATTAACACTGACCCTTTATTTTTATCTACTTATGATACTGCGCGCTATATTTGTGCACCGCGTCCACAAACACGCCAGCATTTTCAGGCGGTACATCTAAGTGAATCCCGTGCCCAAGATTAAATACATGGCCGTCGCCTTCACCAAAGCCCGCAAGGATGTCCTGAACTTCCTGTTCAATACGCTCTGGCTGTGCATATAAAATAGAAGGGTCCATATTGCCTTGTAGCGCCACTTTGTCTCCAACGCGTGCTTTTGCATCGGCAATATCAATCGTCCAATCCAAACCAATCGCATCGCAGCCAGTGGCAGCAATAGACTCTAACCACATGCCACCATTTTTAGTGAACAATGTAACCGGTATTTTCTGGCCTTCGTAATTACGCGTTAATCCAGCAACAATTTTTTCCATATATTGCAACGAAAACAGTTTGTAATCACGAGGGCTCAATACACCACCCCAAGTATCAAATACCATAACCGATTGCGCACCTGCTGCGATCTGCGCGTTCAAATACAGTATTACCGAGTCGGCAAGTTTATCGAGTAGTGCATGCAAAATGCTCGGTTCTGCAAACGCCATCTTCTTAATCTTAGTAAACGCTTTACTCGAGCCTCCTTCCACCATATAGGTTGCCAGCGTCCAAGGACTGCCGGAAAACCCAATTAAAGGAACTTCTCCTTTCAGGTTTTTGCGGATCGTGCGCACCGCATCCATCACATATTTAAGTTCTAGCTCAGGATCAGGAATAGCTAATTTATCCACACCCGCTTTATCCACGATAGGAGATTTGAATTTTGGCCCTTCGCCCGCTTCGAAATATAGACCGAGACCCATTGCGTCTGGAATAGTTAAGATATCAGAAAACAAAATTGCGGCGTCTAACGGAAAACGACGCAAAGGCTGCAGCGTCACCTCGCAAGCTAATTCAGGATTAGTACACAAAGCCATAAAATCGCCAGCTTCAGCTCTAATTTCTTTGTATTCTGGCAAATAACGTCCAGCTTGGCGCATCATCCATACAGGGGTAACGTCAACAGGTTGCTTTGAAAGAGCGCGTAAATATCTATCGTTTTTTAATGGGGTCATGCTTTACTCATTGTGAAATTTGAAACTGACTCGTCTAAATTTTAACTAGCTCGAGATAACTTGTATTCTATTATACCGACTTTTCTAGCATTCTTTTTTGCGTTTCCTCAATTAATCTCCCAGCAATGGAAAATTTTGGTGGCACTACCGGTAAATTATCGATATCAAACCAATCTGCTTGTATTATTTCCTTGCCATCAACAACAATGTCACCACTATCGTACTCGGCTAAATAACCAACCATTAATGAATGTGGAAAAGGCCAAGGCTGACTATTAAAGTATTCAACATTTTTTACTTTTACACCCACTTCTTCAAACACCTCCCGGTGCACTGCTTCCTCAAGTGTTTCACCACTTTCTACGAAGCCAGCAAGTGTGGAAAAGAAACCGGATTCTTTCTGGCGCTCGCCCTGAGCGAGAAGAATTTTATTGCCATGGCGAATGGCGACGATAATACAAGGAGACACTCGCGGGTAACAGCGGTGCTGACAAGTATGGCAATGCATCGCCATTTCCCACGACACACGATCCATGCGTGAACCGCAGCGGCCACAAAACTGATGTGTGCGCAAAAAGACAGCATATTGCCACGCTTGAGCTACGTGTTGAAAATCTTCCTTAGGCATCATCATGACCACTTCACGCAAACTTATGGAACGCACCGATTCGTGTTCAAGTATTTCCTTCTGCATATCTACAAGATGGTGTTCGATGTGCTCATTGACGTGTATGTGGACAGTTTGCTCTGCATATTCTGTAAAGATATCTTGTGTAAGATTAGCCAGCATTTCAACACCAGAACGCAAATCGGCCTCAATCGGCACCAATAATCTGTCATTCGAAAAAATGAAATATCTTTTAATTTTTACTATTGCTGTCATTACTTACCTTATTGAGTCGCCGTCTACTCACAAGAGGCTTAGGTCGAGGATGCTAAAGCTATATGAATATTGCTGTTTATGCAAAGACAAAAACAAACGAAGAATGTGATATAAAATTAACCAGAAGCTGCACTACCTATTCCCTTAACATAAATAAAAGTCTTTCCTTTACTGTTGTCGAAGTGCACACCGGTGTTATACTATTTCACTGATTAGCCGCATTATATTGATGTCTGCAAATAGGGAAAAGACCTTGGTGTTATCCAAACAAAACAAAGCTATTTTGGTGAAAGCAAAGTCGTATTGCCAAGAGAAAGGCGCTCGTCTTACGCCGCTGCGCGAGAGAGTCTATGAAATTCTATTACATCAAGACAGCGCAATAGGTGCATATGACCTACTAGATGAATTAAGGAAAACCGATGATAACGCAAAACCCCCTACTGTTTATCGGGCATTGGACTTTTTCCTTGATTTAGGGCTAGTACACAAAGTTGAATCAACTAATGCCTTCATGGCCTGCCATCATTTTGGTTGCAGCCACCCCGTGCAATTTTTAATTTGCGACACATGCGGTGATGTTCAAGAGATTCAGTCCGCTGGCGTAAAAGAAACCTTAGAGGCACAAGCCGAACAAAATTCTTTTGTCATTTTGCGTCAAACTATTGAGGCACATGGCGTTTGCCAGAAGTGCCAATAAAAAATATAGGTATTTACAGTTATTTTGTCTCTTTCAGTTGCCGCTACTCCCCCTCAAATGTGTCACCTTTTTACTACTAATTTGAGCAGCTCGAAATTCTAAATCAATTTTAGTTAATTTATATTGAATAAACCCCATTAATAACAAGGTTTCGTTGGAAATTGATTGAAATGTAGGCGATAATTAAAGGGTTACAGAAAAACACACTATTTTGGATAAAAGGAAGTCAATCATGAAACGCTCTATGCTTTTCACAGCAGTTGCAGTTGCAACAACTATGTCTGCTAGCACAATCGCTCAAGAAGCTCCAGCCTACGAAAATTGGGTCGGTGGTTTCGCACAATATTACAGTCCAGATTCAGATAAGCCTGAGCCTTTGGGTTATTTAGACGACGGAAAAACATTGGGGGGCGAATTAGGTTTCCGTTTCGATCCTAAATGGGGTATCCGTTTTGAACTTTCTCGCATTTTCCTCGACATGCAAGGCCCGAACCGCCCAGGTTTTGGTGATGATGGTATTATGTTGGGTGCTGATGCAATGTACTTCTTAGACAATGACGCAGCGTATTTATTTGGTGGTTTGCGTGAGCAATCAATCGAAGATAGCTACCGCATGATGAGCTACGGTGTTGGTAAACATTGGGAAGTAAGCGAAAGCGTGCGCGTAATCACAGAACTTGCTGGCTACCGTGATTTCGGTCAAGGCTACAACGAATATAGCGCAAAACTTGGTTTAGCGTATATTTTCGGCCAGACACCTGCAGCACCAGTTCGCAAAGATACTGACAACGATGGGGTTTACGATGCTGTTGACCGTTGCCCTAACTCTCCTGCGGAAACCCAGGTTGATGCAACTGGCTGTAGCGTTGATTTAGACAATGACGGTGTATTAAACGGCGTTGACCAATGTCCAAATACACCAGCAGGCGTAAAAGTGTCTGCAAATGGTTGTGAAATCAAAGACGCTGACAAAGACGGTGTTTTAGATATCAACGATTCTTGCCCGAACACGCCAGCAGGAACCAAAGTAAATGCTAAAGGTTGTGCGATCAACTTAGATAAAGACGGCGACGGTGTATTAGATAGCAAGGACAAGTGCCTTGACACCCCAATGACTGACAAAGTAGATGCGGACGGTTGTAGCGTATTATTAGAAAAAGAAGTGTCCATCGCACTTAACGTTTTATTTGCTAATAACAGCAGCGAAATCGAAAACCCTAGCGCAGACAAGATCGTAGAATTTGTTGACTTCATGAAGCGCTATGGCAATACCGACGTTGTTATTGAAGGTCATAGTTCTGCAGTCGGCAGTGCTGAATACAATCAATACCTTTCGCAAAAACGTGCGGATGCAGTTAAAACTATGCTAATCAATAAATATGGTATTGAAGCATCTCGTTTAAGCGCAATTGGTTATGGGGAAACGCAGTTGAAAGATACTTCTAACACTGCAGAAGCTAATAAGATTAACCGTCGTATTGAGGTTAAAGTGACCGCTAAGGTTAAAACTACAGCGACTCGTTAATTTGTATTAATACACTTTAAGTAATAGCAAAGCGCCTACTTGCAAAAGTAGGCGCTTTTTTTTGGCTTCTATTTTACCTGCCTAAACCTTGACGTTCACTACGTTATTTCCTACTTTAAATCCTAGATAATAGTTTCTCTAAAGGCTCCTTAACTAAGCTTAAATCAGCAAACGCAATATAAGACGTTAGTTACATTGTCGACAAAATGACCTTTAATGTTTGACATAAGCAACAGCAGCCTCTATATTGTCGACAATCCAGTTTAACCGACGATATTAATGAACGCATTTGTTGAACAAGCTATTACCGGAGCTGACAAGACCTTCTTCCAACTAAGAAGGGACATTGTGGAAGGCGAAATTAAAGCTGGCAGCAAATTAAGTGAAATGGAATTGTCGACAAAATATGGTGTGAGTCGCGCGGTAATCCGAGAAGCGATTAACCGTTTAGAAAGCTGCCATCTAGTCGAGCGCAAACCAAACATAGGGGCAAGGGTCGTTGCGTTAACACCAGAAGGCCTTATTCAACTATATCAGGTTAGAGAATCGCTCGAAGGTATGGCCGCAAGATTAGCTGCTAAGAATATGACAGACGCCGAGATTAATGATTTGAATACTTTACTTAGTACTCACTTTCAAGAAGTAAAAACTGGCGAAACATACTATCAAGAAGCGGGTGACGTTGATTTCCACTATCGAATAATTGTCGGTAGTAAAAATGACCATCTTATTTCACTGCTAGTGAATGGTCTTTATCATCTTATTCGAATGTATCGCGTGCAATTGGGTATGGCAGGCCCACGCGTCAGCACCGCGTTTGACGAGCACAGGCACATTGTACAAGCAATTAGTAACCGCGATGAAGAACTCGCAGAGATGCTAATGCGCAGACACATTCTCTATTCAAAACAAAATATTGAGGCTAGGTTACGGTAAACGCATTTGTTTTTTGTAACTTCACTCCCACTAAAAAAGAACGAGGTAAATATGAGCGCAGGTAAAAAATTTCGTCAAGCACTAGCTGACAACAAGCCCCTTCAAATCGTTGGCACTATAAACGCCTACTCTGCAATGATGGCGAAAAAAATTGGCCATCAAGCTATTTATCTTTCTGGCGGCGGTGTTGCAAACGCATCTTACGGACTGCCCGATTTAGGAATGACTTCACTGAATGACGTCTTAGTTGATGTTAACCGCATTACATCTGCTTGCGATTTACCGTTGTTGGTCGATATCGACACTGGCTGGGGCGGCGCTTTCAATATTGCAAAAACCGTTCGTGATATGGAAAAAGCAGGCGCTGCTGCAGTGCACATGGAAGACCAAGTTGCACAAAAACGCTGTGGTCACAGACCAAATAAAGCAATTGTTTCAACAGAAGAAATGGTCGATAGAATTAAAGCGGCCGTTGATGCTCGCACCGATCCAGATTTCTTCATCATGGCACGCACAGATTCCTTCGCGCAAGAAGGCTTAGAAGCAGCGATAGCAAGGGCAAAAGCGTACGTTGCTGCAGGTGCTGACGGTATTTTTGCTGAAGCTGTAAAAACTGAAGAACACTATCGCGCCTTTTCTGAAGCTTTAGATGTACCTATTCTGGCTAACATTACTGAGTTTGGGCAAACCGAGTTGTGGAACAAGGAACAACTTGGAGAATGGGGAGCCGCTATGGTTCTTTACCCCCTTAGTGCTTTCAGAGCAATGAACAAAGCGGCAGAAATGGTGTATGAGTCTATTTTGGCGAACGGCGATCAAAAAGCCGTTGTCGATTCGATGCAAACTCGCATGGATTTATATGACTACCTTGGCTATCACGATTATGAGCAGAAGCTAGACGCTTTGTTTGCAGAAAATAAGAACCTATAACTTAGAATCACAGAATTTACGGAGACGATAATGGCGAAAGTATTAAGTGGCGCGGGATTACGCGGTCAAGTTGCTGGTAAAACAGCTTTATCAACAGTAGGTCAATCGGGCTCTGGTTTGACTTATCGCGGCTATGATGTAAAAGACCTCGCTGAAAAATGCCAATTCGAAGAAGTTGCGTACCTTATTCTCAAAGGTAATTTGCCAACACAGTCAGAGCTAGACGCCTACAAAGCCAAGCTAAAAATGATGCGCGGACTACCTGCACCTTTGAAGGCGGTGTTAGAGCTTATTCCTGCTAATGCGCATCCTATGGATGTGTTACGAACAGGTTGTTCAATGCTAGGTAATCTTGAAACAGAAGCGGATTTTTCACAGCAGGGTGAAGTCACTGATCGCATGTTAGCCTGCTTCCCAAGCATTATTTGTTACTGGTACCGCTTTTCGCACGACGCAGTTCGTATTGACGTAGAAACTGATGACGATTCGATTGGTGCACACTTCTTACACATGCTACACGGCGAAAAGCCAAATGAATTACATGAAAAAGTAATGCATGTATCTTTGATTCTTTATGCTGAACATGAGTTTAACGCATCCACTTTTACTGCCCGTGTTTGTGCTTCAACGCTATCTGATATGCATTCATGCATTACCGGTGCAATCGGTTCACTTCGCGGACCTTTGCATGGCGGCGCAAACGAAGCCGCAATGGAAATGATTGAAGGCTTTACTTCTGCCGACAATGCAGAAAAAGAAATGATGGGTAAGCTAGAACGCAAAGAGAAAATCATGGGCTTTGGTCATGCTATCTATTCAGATTCAGACCCGCGCAATGAGATTATAAAAGGCTGGTCTGAAAAACTAGCTGCTGATGTTGGCGATACTGTTCTATATCCGGTATCAGTGCGTTGTGAAGAAGTGATGAAACGCGAAAAAGGCTTATTCTGCAATGCTGATTTCTTTCATGCCTCAGCTTACAACTTTATGAAAATACCCACTAAACTATTTACACCGATATTCGTGATGTCTCGACTAACGGGTTGGGCGGGTCACGTAATGGAGCAGCGCGCTGATAACCGCATTATTCGTCCTTCGGCGGATTATACGGGTGAAGAATTACGCCCAGTTGTAGCTATCGAAAACAGATAGCAATTGCAGTATCAAAACGTTACACGTTCTCACCTTGCAGAGGTACCTTCATTGGTGCCTCTGTATTAAGAAATTAGTTGTCTGTTGTTTACGATCCTTACTTCTGAGCTTGTAGTAAAGCAGTCCTAAAGTATAAAGTTACTAAGCAAAGGCAACCTACTGAACCACAGGATTTGTCATGAACTACGATTACAGAAAACCCCTACCCAACAGTCAGCTAGACTATTATGATACAAAAGAAGCGGTCAATAATATCCAAGCGGGTGCCTATGAAACCCTGCCCTACACTTCACGCGTATTGGCTGAAAACTTGGTTAGAAAATGCGATCCAGCGATCCTAACTGATTGCTTAAAGCAAATTATAGAGCGTAAACGTGATCTCGACTTCCCGTGGTTTCCAGCACGCGTTGTATGCCATGATATTCTTGGCCAAACTGCGCTCGTAGATTTAGCAGGATTAAGAGATGCGATTGCAGCCAAAGGCGGCGATCCTGCTCAGGTTAATCCTGTAGTACCAACACAATTAGTTGTCGACCATTCACTGGCGGTCGAACATGGAGGCGCCGACAAGGACGCGTTTACTAAAAACAGAGCGATTGAAGATCGCCGCAATGAAGACCGTTTCCACTTTATCAATTGGACAAAAACCGCATTTAAAAATATCGATGTTATTCCACAAGGTAACGGCATACTGCATCAAATTAACTTAGAGCGCATGTCACCCGTTGTTCAAGCACGCGACGGTGTCGCTTTTCCTGACACCTTAGTAGGAACCGATAGCCACACACCAATGGTTGACGCATTAGGCGTTATTGCGATTGGTGTGGGTGGTCTGGAAGCTGAAAGCGTTATGCTAGGACGAGCGTCATATATGCGCCTCCCAGATATTATTGGTGTTGAACTAACTGGCAAGCCACAAGCTGGCATTACGGCGACTGACATTGTGTTGGCACTGACAGAGTTTTTACGTGCGCAAAAAGTCGTTTCGTCGTTCTTAGAGTTTTATGGCGAAGGCACAAAGCACCTTACCCTCGGTGATCGTGCAACTATCTCCAACATGACGCCAGAGTACGGCGCTACTGCAGCTATGTTTTATATCGATAGACAAACTATTGATTACCTAACACTTACTGGTCGAGAAGACGATCAAGTTAAGCTTGTTGAACAATACGCAAAGCATACTGGTTTGTGGGCAGACGATTTAGTAACCGCAGAATACGAGCGAGTCTTGAGTTTTGATTTGTCATCCGTTGGACGCAATATTGCTGGTCCTTCCAACCCGCATACTCGCGTATCGACAGCCGATTTAGCTGTAAAGGGTATTAGCGGAGTGGTAGAAAATGAAGAAGGCAAAATGCCGGACGGTGCTGTGATTATTGCCGCTATCACCAGTTGTACTAACACTAGTAATCCGCGCAACATGATTGCAGCCGGCTTAATTGCTCGCAACGCTAATAAGCTCGGTTTGCTAAGAAAGCCTTGGGTAAAAAGTTCTTTAGCACCAGGCTCTAAAGCTGTGCAACTGTATTTGGAAGAAGCAGGATTGCTGCCTGAACTCGAAAATCTAGGCTTTGGTATTGTGGGTTTTGCCTGTACCTCATGCAACGGTATGAGTGGTGCGCTTGATCCTAAGATTGCAGAAGAAATCAAACAGCGCGATTTATATGCTACAGCAGTGTTGTCAGGCAATCGCAACTTTGACGGCCGTATTCATCCACACGCTAATCAAGCATTTTTAGCCAGTCCGCCTCTCGTAGTGGCTTACGCTATTGCCGGGACTATTCGTTTCGATATAGAAAAGGATGTATTAGGTAAAGATGCACAGGGCAACGATATCCGCTTAATGGACATTTGGCCAAGCGACGAAGAAATTGATGCCGTTGTAAAATCTAGCGTCAAACCTGAGCAATTCCGCAAGGTTTATAATCCGATGTTTGATTTGAGCGTGGATTACGGTGAAGACAATGATCCGCTTTACGCTTGGCGGCCACAAAGCACTTATATTCGTCGCCCTCCATACTGGGAAGGCGCTTTAGCAGGCGAGCGCAGCATGAAAGGAATGCGTGCTTTGGCCGTGTTAGGTGACAACATCACTACCGATCACTTATCACCGTCAAACGCAATCCAAATGAACAGCGCTGCTGGTGAGTATTTGCATAAAATGGGCTTGCCCGAAGTTGACTTCAACTCCTATGCAACCCATCGCGGTGACCATTTAACCGCTCAACGTGCCACGTTTGCTAACCCAAGATTGAAGAATGAAATGGCGATCGTTGACGGCAAAATGCAGGAAGGCTCACTCACTAGAATTGAGCCCGAAGGCAAAGTGACACGCATGTGGGAAGCAATTGAAACGTACATGCAGCGTAAACAGCCACTCATTATCGTTGCAGGTGCTGATTATGGTCAGGGGTCATCTCGCGATTGGGCAGCAAAAGGTGTACGTTTAGCAGGTGTTGAAGTCATTGCAGCAGAAGGTTTTGAGCGCATTCACCGCACTAATTTGATCGGTATGGGTGTATTACCGCTTGAGTTTGAAGCAGGGACAACTCGTAAAACATTGGGTATAGACGGCACTGAAAGCTTCGATGTAGAAGGTGAGCCGACACCTGGCGCAACACTCCACTTAGTCATCAATCGTAAAGATGGTGAGGTCATCAAAGTCCCGATGAAGTGCCGCTTAGATACCGCAGAAGAAGTCTCAATTTACGAAGCAGGCGGTGTTCTTCAGCGTTTTGCACAAGACTTTCTTGAAGCTACCGCATAATTTGGAGCGACGTAATGACGTTTAAACCACAGATAAAAGTGCCTGCTACCTATATGCGTGGGGGCACCAGCAAGGGTGTGTTCTTTAAGGTAGATGATTTACCAGAAAAAGCCAAGGTTGCAGGTCAATTCCGCGATCAACTGCTGCTCCGCGTGATTGGCAGCCCTGATCCTTATGCAAAGCATACCGACGGTATGGGCGGAGCCACCTCAAGCACCAGCAAGACAGTATTGCTTAGCAAGAGCGATAAGCCCGATCATGACGTAAATTATCTCTTTGGCCAAGTTGCTATTGATAAACCCTTTGTCGATTGGAGTGGAAACTGCGGAAACTTAACTGCAGCAGTGGGTTCATTTGCTATCAGTAATGGCTTAGTCGACGCAAGTCGCATTCCACAGAATGGCATTGCTGTAGTTCGAATTTGGCAAGCTAATATCAACAAGACCATCATTGCAAACGTACCAATCACAAATGGCGAAGTGCAAGAAACAGGTGACTTTGAACTAGATGGAGTGACCTTTCCGGCCGCAGAAGTCAAAATTGAATTTGTCGATCCTGCAGATGGCGAAGGCGATATATTTCCATCGGGTAACGTTGTCGACCAATTGGAAGTGCCTGGTATAGGCTCTTTTAAGGTTACGATGATTAATGCAGGCATTCCAACGCTATTCTTAAATGCAGATGAACTCGGCTACGCCGGTACTGAGCTGCAAGATGCAATTAATAACGATGACGCTGCATTAGCTAAATTTGAAACTATTCGTGCTTATGGCGCTGTTAAAATGGGACTCATTGCTCACATCGACGAGGCGGCTGCTCGACAGCATACACCTAAAATTGCTTTTGTTTCAGAGCCTCAAAACTATGTTTCATCAAGCGGTAAACAAATTACCAGTGTTGAAATTGATTTGAACGTTCGAGCGCTTTCTATGGGCAAGTTGCATCATGCTATGATGGGTACAGCGGCAGTTGCTATTGGAACTGCAGCGGCAATCCCTGGCACGCTAGTTAATTTAGCAGCTGGCGGAGGCGACCGCGAGGCCGTTGTTTTCGGTCATCCTTCAGGTACATTGAAAGTAGGCGCCAAAGCTGAGAATATTCAAGGTCAGTGGGCAGTTGACCGTGTGAGTATGAGTCGCAGTGCAAGAGTATTAATGGAGGGGAATGTCAGAATCCCTAGCATCGATTAGCCCAATTGTCTCTAAATGCGAACTATTAGTAATTTAAAAGCCCTTTTTAAGGGCTTTTAAACTATACGCAACTCCGCGAACCATTGCTTCATGACCACATCATTGTCACTGCACAATCACTATGCTATGAATTTCGGAATGATTTGATATAGTCCAAGTATGTCCCGATACCGTAATAAACACTTGTATATATACTAAACATCCATCAAACGCGCACAAGTTTTGATTTATTGAAATAATAACAACGAGACTACGTTCTACTAAGCATGTATCACATATCAATTACCTCTCATTCCATAAGGAAGAGTAATTGATAAGAGAGAAAATATCGTTACCATAATAAGGAAGCAATAAATGGCAGACCCAACTTACACGCCCCCTAAAATTTGGACTTGGGATACAGAAAGTGGCGGCAGATTCGCTAATATAAATCGGCCTATTGCGGGTTCAACATCTGAAAAAGATTTACCCGTCGGCAAGCATCCCCTTCAATTGTATTCCCTCGCAACGCCAAATGGTGTGAAAGTTACCATGATGCTTGAAGAATTATTGGAGAAAGGTTTCAAAGACGCTGAGTACGATGCTTACTTGGTCAACATAATGGAAGGGGATCAATTTACCAGTGGCTTCGTCAATGTAAACCCAAACTCAAAAATTCCAGCACTTGTGGATCACAGCACGGCAACCCCGACACGCGTATTTGAATCGGGCTCAATATTACTTTATTTGGCCGATAAATTTGATTCATTTTTGTCAAAAGACCCAGTAAAGCGAGCGGAAACTATGTCGTGGCTGTTTTGGCAAATGGGCGCCACACCAATGCTTGGTGGCGGCTTCGGTCATTTCTACGCCTATGCACCAGAAAAATACGAATACCCGATCAATAGATATGCAATGGAAGTAAAGCGTCAGATGGACGTTCTTGACCGTCAACTGGCTGAGAACGAGTTTATCAGTGGTGATGAGTACACTATTGCAGATATGGCCATCTGGCCGTGGTACGGCGGTTTAGCGCTAGGCAAACTTTATGAAGCAGGTGAATTTTTGCAAGTAGAGGAATATAAAAACGTACAGCGTTGGACAAAAGCCATTGATGCACGTCCTCAAGTTAAGCGTGCGAAAATGGTGAACCGCGTTTGGGGCGAACTATCTGGACAGCTACACGAGCGTCACGACGCCAGTGATTTTAAGACAAAAACCCAAGATAAACTTGCTTAATAACAGACCAAAAACACTGCTATTATAGACTAGGCTTATATTTAAGCCTGGTCTATAGGTCTACATTTGTTCGAATAACGCTGGGTTTAATGGA
Organism: Glaciecola nitratireducens FR1064; assembly: GCF_000226565.1. Classification (NCBI taxonomy): domain Bacteria; kingdom Pseudomonadati; phylum Pseudomonadota; class Gammaproteobacteria; order Alteromonadales; family Alteromonadaceae; genus Brumicola; species Brumicola nitratireducens. The sequence goes on from NC_016041.1 coordinate 3,514,876, forward strand.
TGCTGCATCATCTCGGTGACTTCTTCGGCAGACACAGCTTTGCTAAAATAAAAACCCTGAATAATATCGCAGTGAAAACGATTTAAAGTTTTAAGTTGCCCGTGCGTTTCCACCCCTTCTGCAATAACAGTCAGGTTCAAAGTACTTGCAAGCGCAATAATCGCTTCAACAATTGCCGCATCGTCAGGGTCTGAATCAATCGTAATAATAAAAGAACGATCAATTTTTAATGTATTTATCGGAAACTTTTTCAGATAGCTTAAAGAGGAGTAACCGGTACCAAAGTCATCAATGGATATTGCAACCCCCATGTCTCGAATTTGATTGAGTCGAGTAATGTTATGATCGACATCGTTCATAACGGCACTTTCAGTTAATTCAACTTCCAACAATGAAGCCGGTAACCCACTGTCATCAAGTGCTCTTTTGATCATATTTAACAATGAGGCACGCTTAAATTGAATACTAGAAAGATTTACGGATACTCTGAAGTCTTGCATGCCTGCGTCGAGCCAAGCTTTGGCTTGAAAACAGGCTGTTCGCATAACCCACTCTCCGAGCTCATTAATGAGCCCTGAATCTTCGGCAACGGGAATAAAATCGCTTGGTGTTACATATCCAAGTTCAGGACTCTTCCAACGCAATAGTGCCTCTACGCTTATTATTTTATTGTTCTTCAAACACACTTGAGGTTGATAGTGCAGCATGAACTCATCGTTACTTAGGGCATTTCGTAAGCACCCTTCAATTTGCAAAAACTTCATCGCATTTTCGTTTAGCGACTCTGCATAGAATCGATATCCTCTGCGGCCCATGCTCTTGGCGTAATACATAGCAACATCGGCGTGCTTTTTCAACTCAGTCACATTTGCGCCATCGCGAGGATACATCGCAATACCAATGCTCGGTGTTAAGGCAACTTCATAATCATCAATTGATACTAATTCTGAAATACAAGTTACTAGCGATTGCGCTACAACCTTAACGTCATCATCATGCAGAGTTTGGTTGAGCAATATCATAAATTCGTCGCCACCCAAGCGAAAAACCTGGATGTCGATCACATCGATTAGAGCATCGGGAAAACCGGCCTTTTCTTTAACGCACTGACATATTTTCTCACTGATTTTCTTTAGCAACTTATCGCCAAAGTCATGGCCCAAAGTATCATTTATACGCTTAAAGTTATCTAAGTCGATATACATAATACCCAAACTTTGCTGCTCCTTAGCAGCGAACCAAATGGCTTCTTCGAGACTTTCATCAAGGCTTTGCCTATTAGGTAACCCCGTTAACGAATCGATATACGCCAGTCGTCGCATTTTTTCTTCGCTTTGCTTTAAACTATTAAAAGTTTCGCTTCCTTTTAGCATATAGCGCACTCGATGAGCTACCATGGGCCAACGTAGTGGTTTCGGTAAGAAGTCGGTTGCCCCATGCTTATAGGCACTTTCAATCGACAATATATCGTCGGCTCCGGTTACCATAAGAATAGGTATATCTTTTCCTTTCGGATGCTTTCTGATTTCAGCACAAACTTCAAAGCCACTAAGCATAGGCATGTGGACATCTAACAAGACGATGTTAGGCTCATGTTGTATATAAAGCTTCAACGCATCTACGCCGTTAGCAGCAGTTAAAACCTTGTGATTATCACTGCTCAAGGTTTCTTCCATCAGCAGTAAGTAAGTTGGGTCATCATCACAGACCAATACAGTCGCATCCTTGCCACTATTAAGCGACGGTTCAGTCATACATCTTCTCAACTAATATGTGTAGGCTTTTAAGTGAGTTCTCAAATACATCTTCGAGTTCTTCTAATTTTTCAGCATCATCAATGGGTTGATTACTTTTGGCGGCAGTTTCAATGGCAAGCAAGAGTTGCGTAAATACCATCGTTCCTACGTTACCAGAGAGTGATTTCATTGCATGGGCTAATTCCATTGCTGTTGTTCTGTCATTACTTTTGCAGGCTTCTAAGAGCGCAGGCATCTGTTCAGCCATTACAGTTGTAAATGAATCGGCAACACGCAGATAAAGTTTCTTACCTGTTCTTACTTCAATTTCGCGAATACTTTCTACTGCATCAGCATCGATCCAATTATCAAGCTCTATTGTTTTATTCGGAACAACGCTAGCAGGTATATCTAATGAACTAATTTTAATTTGTTTTTCCGGAATATGCTCAGCTATCATGCTGAATAATTGCGATGCATTAAATGGCTTTAGCATAAAATCATTCATGCCAATTTCTAAACATAAGCCTTTTTCTTCATCAAAAACGCCAGCCGTTAAAGCAATAATAGGAACGGCGCTTGATTGCGCAGTCGACTTCTCATTTTCTCTAATAATGCACGTTGCCGTTAGGCCGTCCATTACCGGCATATGCAGATCCATAAAAATAAGGTCATAACGATTTTTCTGGGTTAGGTCGACAGCAAGTTGGCCATTACCAGCAATATCTACCTCACAGCCAAACATCTCAAGCATAGTGACAGCAACATCCTGGTTTGCAACAACGTCCTCTACCAATAAAATTTTCGCACTAAAACGGGAATTATGTTCACTCAATGCGCTGACTTCTGTCGTGTTTTCGAACATTTCTTCCTCAGCGTTGCTTGCAAATAGTATTTCAGCTCGAACCGTTTCTAGGCGAATAGGCTTTTCGATCCGACGCAAGCCAAACTCATTAACAGCGTCAGCTTTTTCAGTCGTGCGTAGAAGCACGCAATAGTCTGTAATATCGAGCGTCGTCGAAATAAAAGCGCGATTCAACAAGAAGTCAGCGTGGTCAATAAATATCAGCGCATTCGTAGCCGGAAAACTATCAATGCGGAGTTCATCAATTGTTGTGAGCAAAGCGCTGACATGCAGGCGTTCGAAAGTGTTCTGCATCATTTTTGCGGCCGTATTATTGCTGCAAACTAATAAAATAGGTCGCATGCTTAAATCTTCTACTTTGGAAACCATAACATGTTTCTTTAAAGGCAGTATAACAGGCAGATGAACGGTAAACGTCGTACCTTTCCCCAGCGCTGATTCAACCTCAATTTTGGCTGACATCTGGTCAATTATTTTTCTCGTAATAGATAAACCTAAGCCCGTGCCACCAAAGTTTCTGGTCGTTGTTGAATCCGCTTGTTGAAACTCGTTGAATATTTTTTCAAAATGCTCTTTTTCAATCCCGATACCTGTATCAATAACCGAAATTTGGATTTCTTTATTTACGTAATGGACCTCCAAATTAATACTTCCTTTGGAAGTAAACTTAATTGCGTTGTTCAGCAGGTTGGATACAACTTGGCGCAATCTGTGAGCGTCTCCCATGATATATCTGGGACATTCTGTGGCAATGCTATAGCCGAGCTCTAGATCCTTTTCAGAGGCCCTTACGGAAAACAGAAACAGCAGCTCTTCTATTAGCGCATGAAAATCAAATTCCTGATTTTCCAGTTCAATTTTATCAGACTCAATTTTTGACAAGTCGAGAATATCGTTGATAAGAGTCAACAAACTCTCACCTGCGCGACTCACTGCATTCGCATATCGTTTTTGATTTTCATTCAACTCAGAAGTTAAAAGTAGCTCACTCATACCAATAATACTGTTCATCGGCGTCCTAATTTCGTGGCTCACAATAGCCAAGAAATTCGATTTTGCCTGAGCAGCTTTGATTGCGAGATCTTTTGCTTTACTGGTTTCTTCGACAGCAACTGCCAATTGATTGTTTGCTAGCTCTAGTTCAGATGTTCTTAAACTGACCTCTTTTTCTAACTCTAAGCTGTGTGCAATTTGCTTTAATTTTTTACGATGCGCCATGGTAAATAAGCGGTATGCGATAAATACAATTATCCAAAAGTAAGTTAAGTAGGCAATTGAAGAGCGGTAGATTGGGGGATTAACAAGAACAGGGATTTCTAAAATTTCTTCTGACCAGATGCCATCGTTGTTGCTTCCTCTTACTTGGATTACGTAGTAGCCGTCGGTTAAATAGGGAAAGTTAACTTGGTTCGAGTTGCCCAAATTTATCCAGTCGCTATCGTCGCCACTTGAGCGATACTGATAGCGGTTGAAGTCTGGACGCGTAAAATCTAGCGCTGCGAAGCTGAACCCAAAGTTAGCTTCGTCAAAGTCCAGTTCTATGTTTCCTTCACTATTAAATGCTCTATGAATTGGAATTAATTCATTTAAACGACGGTATTCAGTCAGTACTATTGGTGGTTTGTATAAGTTAACGGGTACCGTTTTAGAAAGAAACGTATTAAAGCCATTAGCCCCTCCAAAAAACATCCTACCATCTTGACCTTGAAAAAATGCAATATTGTTAAAATCTGTTCCCTGCAATCCATGGCTTGTATTGAAGTTTTTGACTCTATTGTTTTCAAGAGATATAAAACTAAGTCCCTTTGCCGTACTAACCCAGATATAGCCATTTTCATCTGCAAGTAATCCATACGCGAAATTGGAAGCTAATCCTTGGTTGTAACCGGTATATTCAAAAACAAACTTCTCGTTGTCAAGATCGACTTTGGAAATTCTGCCGACACCCTTGTCAGCTGTAGCAAACCATAAATTATTTTCCGTCAGCAATACGCTCCAAATTTCTTGACTTTCCAATGGCACCTTCATGAATTCTTTCGTAGCCAAATCGAACTGATTCAATCCTCCGCCACGAGTAGCCACCCATATAGTGTTGTCCCTCCCTTCTACCAAGTGAGTTATCCGATTATTTGAAAGACTTTTTGCGTCATTAGCATCATGCGCAAAACGTTGTATGTTGCCTGAACTGTTAAGAATATTGATACCCCCACCATAAGTGCCAATCGCGAGGTTACCATTGCCTATTTCTATTATTTTACTAATTAGATTCGAACTTATTGTTGAATCATCTTCTGGGTCGTTTTGAAATAGAATAAACTTGTCGCTATTCTTTCGCCTTAAATGCAAACCGTCACGCAAGGTGCCCACCCACAGGTTCTGTTGTGAGTCAATAAGCATCGTTGTTATTCGACCATCTTGTAAGGCGCCCTCAACGCCGGGTTCGGCTCTGATATGGGATATAATGGACTCGTTAATATCGATAACATTGATTCCTTCTCCCCAAGTTCCGACATAAAGATCACCATTTTCAGCTTCTGCAAAAGAAGATATCGTATCACTTGATAAATTTTTACCTGTTGGCGTTGTAGTATTTACAAGCTGAAAACTATTAAGTGACCTATTCCATTTACTAATACCGACTGCAGTTCCTACCCAAAGGACACCTCCTCTGTCTTGAAACAGACTCAGAACGCGGTCATCACTTAAGCTAGCATCATTTGACTTGTTGTTGACATAATGAATGAAAGACTTGTTGCTGTCATCCCACTCACAGAGCCCATCACTTTCAGTAGCAATATAAATGTAACCGTCACTATCTTGAAAAATATCATTGATTGAGTTTGAACAGACATTAGACTTAATACCGCTTGAGGACAGAAACCGCTTCTGAACACCATCAACAACATTAAATAATAATAGACCGGAATTAATTGAACCGAGCCAAATGCGCTTCTGACTATCGATTAGAATAGAGCTTATGTTGTCAAAAGGTAATTTAATTTCTGAGTCAGAATTAAAAACAGTAAAGTTGTTTTGACCTGCGGGTCTATAAAAAAGACCGCGATCGTTGGTCGCAACAAACACGTTTTGAAGCTCATCAACTGCAATATCTCTAACATAATCTGATTGCAACCCAGCCTGTGTATTAATTCGTTCAATGAACTTTGATGTAACTATATCAAAAATTACAATTCCATTGTTTTTAGTCCCAAACCAAATTTTATCTTCTTCAACCTGCGCTATTACGGTAAATTTTAAACCTTGAATAATGTCATCTTCTTGTCCTGTAAAATTATGAAAACCGTCTATTTCAGGTAAATAAAGACTGACACCACTCTCTCCCGCAACCCATAAATTACCCTCACGATCAGAAAAAATATCTACAATCCAGCTACCAGGAAGGCTATTTTCATCGTCTGGATTATGTAAATAATGAGTAACCTTTTGACCGTCGTATTTATTAAGACCATTTTGTGTTGCTATCCAAATAAAGCCTTGAATATCCTGTTCGATATCGTTAACCACTGGACCGGAGAGCTCATGTCGTTCATTGAGTGTAGAAAATGAAACATCTCTACTTACTTTCTCATAAAACAGCTTTGCTTCAATAGTTTGTGTAACTAATAATCCAATAAAGAGTAACGATATTGAAATCCAAGGCATTGATTGTAGTATCTTATTAATTTTTGAGACAAGCATTCGCATTACTGGATAATTTTTATAACCGAACAGCAGTCTAAAACATTTATCAATTCAAAACCAAAATAACTTTGTCGAAAGGTATAAAAACTCTGTAATTTTGCTTGTATGTCCAAATGCAAAGAAATTATTTTAGTTCAAATAAAAAGGGCCCTCTCTGGGGCCCTCTGCTTTCCTATTGATTTCTATTCGTTTTTTAAGTCTAATCTAGCTGAAGATTAGCCTGTATAGAGGCTTAGCAGCTTCATGTAGTTGGTTGTTCATTATCTTACTTTATTATTTGCCATCAAACTTTGTAAGTTCGTTATTCCAAACAACACCCTCGGCAACTGGGTTAACTGGCTGGGCACGTTCGTTATTCCATACCACACCTTCGGCAACTGGGTTACTGGCTGGGCACGTTCGTTATTCCATACACACCTTCGGCAACTGGGTTACTTGGCTGGGCACGTTCGTTATTCCATACCACACCTTCGGCAACTGGGTTACTTGGCTGGGCACGTTCGTTATTCCATACCACACCTTCTACTCGCGTCTCCTCACCTAATAAAGCTCCACCTAACCCAGCAGGCCCAAAATAATGACTTCTCAAATTAATATCATTAGAGATATCAAGACCATTATTAGCACAGCCTACAACAGTCGCGTTAATAGCTGCTGACGCATTAATTAGACCAGCTCCTTGCGCATAACGGCTGAACGCTAGTTCGCCATTTTGTTTCGTGGCAAGCGATGCTGACGACATTAAACGACATTTGATCTCATCAGGGGTCAAACTAGGATCTTGCTGGATCATAAGTGCAACCACCCCTGCAGTAACAGCAGTAGCCTGAGATGTACCTGAAATTCCGGATTTTTTGTTTTTGTCAGCTAATCGACTATTTTTGGCAACTAATCCTTTAACGTTAGCGCCTGGTGCAATCACTTCCGGCTTCATGAAGCCTTCTAGTGTTGGACCGAAGCTAGAGAACGAGGCAACAACATCGTCAGATGTATCAAGTGGAGTGCTATTATCATCCATTGCGCCTACAGTGATGACATAAGGGTTGTTGCCTGGAACGCCTATGCTCATATCTTTATTGTTGCCATTACCTGCAGGAGCGATAACAGTAATACCATTATCCCAAGCTCGCATAAGCGCTTGGTTAATTGGATCTTCCCAGTAAAAAGAGGTAGCTGGAAAACTAAAGGCAACATTTAACACTCTGATATTTAAGCTGTCCTTATTGTTAATTGCGTACTCAATGCCTTGTAGAACAGATGAATAAGAAGCTTTACCTTGTTCGTCAAACGCTTTGATCATTACCAAGTCCACATCGGGTGCAACACCGCTGTGTGCGCCTGTCGGTGCGCCATACTGGTCAAAAACATTTGAACTATCAGCTAAGATACTTGCTACATGGGAGCCGTGACCATTCAAGTCTTCAGATGCTGCGGCGTCCTCACCTGATGCATCAACGACAATGATGTTTCTTTCTTGACCAGCCGTATTTTGCTGCAACTCCGCAAATTGTCCAAGCCCACTATCAATGATAGCAACTGTGACACCTTTACCCGTTATACCTTCTTTATGAAGCTCGTTTGCGCCAATCTGTTTAGGAATTTGTGAATTACGAGGGGCACTCTTTGGAAATACTCGGGCTTCCACTAATCCCGCATCTTTGGCTGCAGATAAACTGAGTTGATTATTTTCATTAAAGAAACGGATCATTGCATTACGAGAAGCAATTCCCTGAACCTGTTCATCTGTTAGCTTTGCAGAAACTGCTTGGATAAGTTTAAATTGGTGAATAATGACACCATTTTCTGCTTGTATGGCAGAAACTAGAGCTGGGCGACTTGCACCTTGCAATATGTATTCCTCGCCACTTGAAAAACTTGATATACCCCAAGCAGCGGCGGTAAGCGCCATTGTAATACCTAATATCGCCGTGGTTATCTTATTCACTTTTCGTGGCTTTGTAATATTTTCGAGTTTGCCCATAACTAAATTCCAATTTTGATTGCGTGGTTAAGTGAGTCGGGTCAATCATCTGCGTATTTAGCTTTCGTAACTAAATTGCAAAGAGAAAAACTTGAGATTCAGTATGCGTCAAAAATTTGGCGTGTAAACATTTTTGATGGATAAAAAAGCCGAACTTAGGCCTAGTCATTTAGCAAGATCGCGTACACCCCTTAAAAACAAACATACGTAAGCATAAGAACTCATACGTAATTAATTATTACTTTTTTGTAACACCCACTTACACTGATTATTTTTTAATCAATTAATGATTGATTTTTAACCACCTTCGAGAATGTTAAAGTTCTTTTACTTTAAATAAAATGCACTCTTTGCTGGCCAAATGATTTCCAAAATAAAAAAGAGTTAAGAAATTTTGACAAAGCTCGAATAATTTCAATTTAAGTTAAAAACAAAAATTAACGATTAAATACAATGAGTTGAAATTAAAAACCAATAAAAAAATAGAAGCATTAGATTATTAAATGTGAGGCTAATACAGTGACGGTATCGACTGGAGAGGGCTACAGCTATGGGCTACACTAATAAAATTAATGTCGAAATTCTAAAATTGTCTAAAAGTGAAGCAGAATGAAAGAATATATTGCATAAAACACGTATATTTATGAAAAAATCATTCGATTTTTCACGCAAAAAGAGACATCTAAGCAGAAATATGAGATGTATATGGGTAAATATTCAAAGTAAATTATCCGCTATCTAAGAGAACGGGTGAACTGAAATATCGATGATTGGTTTACCGCTAATTACTGGACAAAAAATTGAATAGAAAGAGCGTTAATACTCATCTTCGAATGCTGGACCTGCGTAATTATCAAAGCGGGAAAATTGACCTTGGAACGTCAATCGACTTGTTCCGATAGGCCCATTTCGCTGTTTACCAATAATAATTTCAGCGATGCCTTTCATCTCAGACGCTTCGTTATAAACCTCATCTCTGTAGATGAACATAATCAAATCCGCATCTTGCTCTATTGACCCCGATTCTCGCAAATCAGAGTTAATGGGTCGTTTATCTGCTCGCTGCTCAAGGGTTCTGTTTAGCTGTGACAACGCCACAACTGGCACTTCAAGCTCTTTTGCTAGCGCTTTTAGTGAGCGTGAGATTTCTGCAATTTCCAGCGTTCTATTTTCACTTAGCGAAGGCACTCGCATAAGTTGAAGATAATCGATCATGATTAAAGAAATTCCGCCTTTGTCGCGCGCTATTTTTCTCGCTCGTGTTCGAAGTTCCATCGGCGTAAGGCCCGATGAGTCATCAATGTAAAGGTTATCTTTCTTTTTCAGCGTTTTAATAGTACCAGACATTCTCGCCCACTCTTCGTCGTCAAGTTGAGCTGTTCGAATATGGGTTTGATTCACTCGACTAAGTGATGCCAGCATCCTCATCATAATTTGTTCGGCAGGCATTTCGAGACTGAATACTAATACTGGTTTGTCCTGCAACATCATTGCATTTTCACATAAGTTCATTGCAAAGGTCGTTTTACCCATAGAAGGACGTGCAGCGACAATAATTAAATCAGAACGTTGTAATCCACTAGTTTTGTCATCAAGGTCCGTGTATCCCGTCGAAACGCCGGTTATATCTCGTCCTTGTTTAACTAATTCATCAAGTCTGTTAACTGTTTTTGTTAGAACGGTAGTAACGTCTTTCGGGCCTTCGTTTTCACCCGTGCGTTTTTCCGCAATTTCAAATACCTTAGATTCAGCTAAATCTAAAATATCAGCGCTGTTTCTACCTTCAGGATTGTACCCTACGTCGGCAATATCGTGTGCAACACCAATTAGCTCTCGCACAATAGCGCGTTCGCGAATAACATTTGCATACGCAGTCACATTTGCCGCACTCGGTGTGTTTTTTGCGAGTTCGATGAGATATGAGAAACCGCCGGCTTCTTCTAGTAAACCACTTTGAGCAAGTGTGTCTTTGACAGTGACGGTATCAACGGATTGATTGCTGCTTAAAAGCTTTATAATTGCACCGAAAATCGTGCGATGCGAACGATTATAGAAATCACTCTCTACAACAATTTCAGCAACCTTATCCCATGAATCTGGAGCGATCATCATACTGCCCAGCACAGATTGTTCCGCCTCTATGGAATGCGGAGGTATCTTAAGCTGTTCGACATCGTCTCTTTTAGGTTTATCTTGAAATTTCAATTGCAGCGCACAGTTGTATTTTGGGTCAATTATTATGCGTGAAAAAAACCAATTTGTCTGTTAAAAATATGAGGAAATATAAATCGAGCGAATAACATAGCGTCACATTTTAGCGTTAAAAAACGTGGAGTCAGCTTATGCAGGGTCTTTGCGCTTGATCATTCAGAGGAGAACAAAAATTATAAAATTAACGCTCCTATTATTCCACCGGCTATCACAACTAACCATGGTGGTAGCCTCCAGTACATTAATGCGCCAAACGCTACTATTGCCCCAATAAAGTCATTTGTACCTGACACGCCACCCACGAACACCGGTTGATAGAGTGCTGCAAACAAAATGCCTACGACGCTAGCATTTATGCCCACCAAAGCTGCACGCACTCGAGGCTTTGTTCTTACATTCTGCCAAAAAGGTAATATTGCATAAACCAACAAGAATGACGGTAAGAAAATTGAAAATAAAGCGAGCAAGCCACCAGCTATCCCGCTAATTGGGCCATTCAATACGCCTCCCAAAAACGCAGAAAAAGTAAACAACGGGCCAGGAACCGCTTGCGTTGCTCCGTAACCCGCCAAGAAGGCTTCCTTGCTTACCCAAGCAGTCTTTACCATTTCATTTTCAAGCAGAGGAAGAACAACGTGCCCCCCACCAAACACCAAGCTTCCAGAACGAAAAAATGCACTTATAACGTCTATAATGGGCTGATTTACGACCAATTGAAGCATAGGGAGGCCGAACAGCAGCAAAAGAAAAATTAGAAACCAAACAGCACCGCTGAAACGAGATATTGAAAAAATCAGGTCGCTCTTTGTTGAATCCAGTGCAGGTTTAAATAACAAGACACCGAAAATACCGGCAACAAAAATCACCAATATCGGGGCATAAATAGATTGCAGCAGCAATAGCGAAACCGCAGAGAACAACATGATAGTAATGCGCGTTGTATCGGTACAAATGCTTCTGGACATTCCCCATACAGCTTGAGCCACAACGGCAACCGTGACAATTTTTAATCCGGTTAGTAGGCCTGACGGAATAATATCGCCATAATTTGAATAAACCAACGCTAAGAGCAAAAGCATTACCGCGGAAGGCATTGTAAAACCGAGCCATGCCGCGATAGAACCTAAATATCCGGCACGAGACAAACCAATAGTCAGTCCTACTTGACTGCTTGCTGGGCCTGGCAAAAACTGACAGAGCGCAATTATTTCCGAATAGTCAGACTCCGTTACCCACTTTTTTCGAACAACAAACTCTTCTCTGAAGAAAGCTAGATGGGCGACTGGACCGCCAAACGCGGTAAAACCTAATTTTAAAAAACTAAAAATACATCTATTACTAAGCGAACGCGATTCATGCTTTTCTTGACTCCTCCAGCAACATTTCCCAAGCGTTTTTGCCCGTATTGTTCAACATCAATTTGAGCATCGGCATCGGCTGACCATGATTAACATTGGCGTCTACAAAATAGTGACAGTTTGGTTTTAAGCGCACACCGTATTGCCCGCCAACCATAGCAATATAATCGGTCGCATCGCGTTTAATCGGATTTGCATAAATACAAACAAAAGTATTTACATTTTCAAGGTTCTTTTTGCTGGGTACTCTGTAGCGATTGCGAGGTTTCGCTTTGACTGGATCTAGTGAAATGACCATATTGGTTCGGATGTTCAACTTGCGCAACGCTCTCATTGCTATATCTTTGGCAACGGAGCCGCCACGACTGTGTCCGACCAAGTTAATCCTGATATTCGGATTCTTAAGCTTTTGCTTAACAATGCTATGAATTATTTTTTCTTATCTAGATAACCATAATATTTAGTTTCACAACCACCTCCCTTCGACATATCAAACGCAGCTTTTACGAGACCCATTAAATTAGTAGGTCCCCATTTGATGATACCGAAGCGCTCACGCGTTTTATCAGCGCCACCGCCAATGAAGTAGATTATCGTTGAAGCTTGTATTGTACTTCTCACTCATTAACTAACCCTAGAGTGAGAAATACTATCTCTATTTCATGAAACTTTCATGAAGATTCTTAAAAATATGAACAAGCTATTTAGTGGATACTTTGATACTGCCGTGAACGGTTGAAATATCGACGGTTCCTGTAGGGTTTGAAGTACTGAATTCCAACCAGCGTCTGGGCCCATATTCAGCTTTACTCTGCTCTTTATCTGTAATTTTATTTTTTATTGAGCCACCCGCATGCGCTTCAATATCAAACCTCGCAGCAACCCCTTTTTGGAAGATAAGATCAATAGAACCGCCAACTGAGGAGGCTTCAACTCTACCGTTTTTTTGTAAATCCATAGTCACGTCAATCGAGCCATTTACCGTGTTTATGTTTACTTCAACAACTTCTTGCAAACTAAGCTCTATTTCACCATTCACAGTTTCAGCGCTAACCTCAGGGCTATCACTCTCAATCTCAATATCACCATTCACAGTGCTTAGCTTAAGTTCTTTTTTACCGCTATGCTTTCCCTTTATGTCGCCGTTAACGGTTTCTATCACTACGTCACCGTCAAGTCTTCTAGCTTTTATATCACCGTTCACCGACTCAAGACGAATGCGTCCAATCAAATCATCGACATCCATATTGCCATTAACTACTTCGGCACTGACGCCACCATGTATACCACTTATTTCAAGCTCAGCATTGGTTGACGTATAGTCTACGCGGCTATTTACTGGCACGTGAATAACAAGGTCGTCTCCTTCTTCGCTGCCCCAGTTATTCCACCCCTGTTTGTTATTTTTTGGCTTCACATGAATAATAATTGAAGCACCATCACGCTCGAATTTAAATTCTTCCGTGTATTCACCTAATTCGCCTGTCACGCTTACTTCATTTTTATCCCAACCAACGATCTTAGCTTTTCCATTCACATGTTCGATTTCAACGCTCCCCTTCGGCTCAGCTGCCATCGATTCATCGACGTTTTGCTTTGCGCTAGCAACGAAAGCGAGTAAGCCCAATCCAATCACTGCTGCGGTGCGACCTATTAATATTTTCATAATTACCTCTTCTATTATTTGCTTATGTTATATGTTGCTACTTTACACTTAGACACGCTTCCAGCGCGGTTCATGCACGCGTTCTATGATCATCATTTGTTGCTCATAGACGTTCTTTAACATTTTCAGCAACGCCGAATTATTGGGCTCTTCAGACAGTGCTTTTTTAATCGCTATAGCCGCTTCATCTAATTCATCTATTTGTTGTTGCCAATTGTCTGTCACAGCAGGTTGATCTTTAAATCGAATTAATAGCGACTGTTTTTGAGCATTATGTTGCTCTGACAAAGCAGCGACTAAATTTTCACCTTGTAGTGCTTTTCCACTTTCAAATGACATCCAGCCAACAAAAGTAATCACAGTTAGACTAGCCGCCATGGCTAACAATGGTTTTGGCTTATTGAAAAAACGTGTTTGACTGTCCGAATGAACTTGGTTTACTTTAGGGGATTGCGCTGGTGTTCGCTCTATAGCTTGCTCAATACCTTTCCATAAATCTCGCTCTGGCTGTTTTTCCAAACCTAACTTATTGATGCGATTTTCAAGGCTATTTGTATTGCCTTTGGCATCGTTTTTTTCGAGCCCTTTATCAATATTCTTTTCGTTATCGCTACTCATCATCCATCCACCCCTGAATTAAGCCTTTCGCTCTGTGAAACTGTGCTTTACTGGTACCGACAGCCATATTCAACATGTCTGCGATTTCTTCATGTCGATAACCTTCGATGGCGTGCAGCACAAACACCCATCTAGCTCTTTCTGGCAATTGGTAAATATATTGCTCTAAATTGGTATCGGCAATTGAGCCTTCGGCTGCTTTTTCCATGGCTGAAGTTTGCTCAATGCTAAACATTTTCTGCCACCAGCCTCGTTGCTTTCTCAAATAAGAAATAGTGACATTTGAAGTGACGCTGTGCAGCCACGTTGAAAACTGACTGTCGCCATCGAAATTCGCTAGTTTTTGCCATACCTGCACAAACACCTCTTGCGTGGCGTCTTCAGCCAGTGATTTATCCGCACATAAGCGAAAACACAGTCCATATACTCTGCCAACATGCAGTTCATACAGCTGTTTAAACGCCGCTTTGTCTCCCAACTTAGCGGCATCAATCAATGCCTGATTCTGCTGTTTTTTATCAGCAAGAGCGTTATATTGAGTGTCGATTAGGTTTAATGTTGGGCTCATATTATTAGTGTTGTTTCTTTTTATTAGTCATTTAAGTAAATTCTTCAAAGAGTATGTCGCACGTAAATCTAAAAAGGTTTAAATAGAAAAAATTTATCGCTTTTTTTTCGACATACTTTATTAATGTGAAGTGTATGCTACTTTATGAGCTATCAAGTTCGAAAGTTAAATACGCATCATGACAACGGTTCATGCCGCCCAGCAACACGTCATTTTGCAAAATAACAAAATAAGGAAAAAGCAACGATGCTAGTTGACGCGCTATTTGCCGGTAAACCGCAAGCTTTTGGGCCTCGTCAATCGCCGAGTAGTATTATTAAGCAGCCTTTTGAGCAGCTTCATATCGAAATAGATGGCGCCGTAGAGGATGAACAAGGCAACAAAAAGTTGCACGGTGGTCCTGAAATGGCCATGCATCAATATTCCCAAGAAAACTATGAGCTATTACAAAAGCAATTTCCGACGGTTGCTCATAAACTCGTTTTTGGCAGTATTGGTGAGAACATATCTGCAGGTCAAATGAATGACAACAATGTATTTATTGGCGATACCTACCGCATTGGGTCTGTTGTCTTACAAGTAAACTCGCCGCGCGCTCCCTGCGTCAAGATTAATCAGCGCTACGGTGCCAAAAATATGGACTTGTTCATTGCTGAACACGGCATAACTGGCTGGTACTATCGAGTTATCGAAACGGGATTTATGCAGATTGGCGATGCAATAAACCTAGAACATCGCTTACAAAATACTAGGTGTATCAGCGACATTATGCGCTTGGTGAGAAGCAAAGATACGTGTATCGCGGAGAAAGCTGACGCAAGCAAAATCAACGGCTTAGCCGCTGAATGGGTGAGAAAACTCAACAAATAAATAGACCTTAGCATTCAGCCGCAGCTGTGGCCAATTGCAATAGCGAAACGTGGATGCCATTAAAATAAGGCAATGTTGTAAAAACAAAAACCCCATGAAGCGAGCAGCTTTATGGGGTTATCAATTGAGTTAGTTCACTCTACATATTGTTGCGTAAGTTTTATGCGATTTCAAACAAACCGGCTGCACCCATACCACCACCAACACACATGGTCACGACAACATACTTAACGCCACGACGTTTGCCTTCAATTAGTGCATGACCTACAGCTCTTGCGCCCGTCATTCCATATGGATGACCAATCGAAATAGCACCACCGTTAACGTTGTAAATGTCTGGATCAATGCCTAACTTGTCTCGGCAGTATAAGGCTTGGCAAGCAAAAGCTTCATTCAATTCCCACAAACCAATATCGTTGATGGTCAAACCGTGTACTTTTAATAATTTTGGAATGGCATAAATGGGTCCAATACCCATCTCTTCTGGTTCGTTACCTGCCACCATCATTCCGCGATAAATGCCTAATGGCGCCAAACCGCGCTTTTCTGCCATTTTAGCTTCCATAACAACGCACGCTGACGCACCATCAGACAACTGGCTCGCGTTACCCGCTGTAATGCAACCGCCCTCAATGACAGGATTCAAACCTTGCAAGCTTTCTAAAGTAGTTGAAGGACGATTACCTTCATCTTTTTCTAAGGTCACTTCTTTAAATGACACTTGTTTTGTTTCTTTGTCCATAACGCCCATAGTTGAAGTCATTGGCACTATTTCATCGTCAAACTTCCCCGCCGCCTGAGCTGCTGCTGTGCGTTGCTGCGACATTAACGCGTATTCATCCTGCGCTTCACGTGAAATGTTAAACTTTTTCGCTACATTTTCTGCAGTAAACAACATCGGCATATAAGCATGTTCAGCTTTATCCGTTACATTTTTGTCTACGCACTTACTCACCCATTCAAAATACTTTGCTTGGATTTCAGAAATATTTTCCTGTCCACCAGCAACGACAACATCCATGCCGTCTACCATTATCTGTTTAGCTGCCGTTGCAATTGCCATTAAGCCGGAAGAGCATTGACGATCGATAGTTTGGCCTGATGCAGAATAAGGCAGTCCAGCCGCTAAGCCTGCCAAACGAGCAACGTTTGAGCCTGCGCTACCTGCGTTTAAAACCGAACCAATAATCACATCATCAATTTCGCCACCTTCAACACCTGAGCGCTCTACTGCATGCTTTATTGCATGGGCGGTCATCGTTGGTGATTTAATGTTGTTGAACGCGCCACGATAGGCGCGACCAATTGGTGTGCGTGCGGTGGAGACAATTACGGCTTCTTTCATCGGTAAATTCCTTCAATTAGGGAGTAACAGCATGCTGACTAAAATGATTTTAACAAGGTCACCACTTCGAGCCTGCACAAGTAAACGATAATAGTGCGTTGAAAGCAGAATGATATCAAGCCAACGGCCATTTTGCTTTTTTATGTCCATTAATACTTTCAACTTATAGTGTAGATGCATTCCTTGTAGCTTGCCAAGATGACGTCTAATTGAAAAGCGCACGTTAAAACTGAGTACCTGAATCACAATGAGTATCTATACAGCGATTTATCGGCTGTGTCTTTTCATCGAGTTGTGGTTGTGGTGACCACTAATGATTGACACAAATTTATGTACAGGGTAATTTCGAGTCTCGAAAAATCGGATTTTCTGTTGCGACGATCACTATTCTAATAATGTAGTGTTGAGTGGACAAAATTAAGCAACGACTTAGTTAAAGCTAAGTTGATAAAAGTGCCATAAGATAAGGATATGCAATGGACAATTTCTTAGATTACATCTTCAGCTTTCCTAATATTGCTTTCACTGTTCCATTGATGATCATGATTGTTTTTTGGATATTTGCGCTCTTGGGCACAATTGACATTGAGGTACTCGATCCCAAAATTGAATCAGAAAATTCCGACGGAAAGAGCTCATCATTTTTGGAATCTCTTGGCTTAGACGGTGTACCTTTAACCGTCGCAATAACCTTAGTGGAAATATATGGCTTCGTATTCGTCTATATGGCCAGAAAGTTTATCACTCCTCTGTTCGACGGTATCTTAAGTGCGACAGCTTCTGGCTTCGTCATTGCGATATTTTCACTTATCTTAGCCATTCCTTTTGCAGCTTATACTAGCAAACCGCTAAGACGCCTTTTTGTAAGCCATAAAGCTATCGAAAAATCCGACCTTATTGGTACTTATTGTATCGTTACCACACAAAACGTGACCCAATCATTTGGCCAAGCGCGCTCTGAAGACGGCATGATTTACAGTGTCAGAACCGCTCCTGATCACCAAATTGCAGGGGGATCGAAAGTTGTATTAATCGACTTCAACAAAGAAAATGACACATACACGGTCGTGACCGAAGCAGAACTCATGGCGATGTCATCAACACAACATATTTAATTTAGACAAAAAAAACACCGCGCAATGCGGTGTTTTTAATCTTCAAACGACACTCAGGAAAGGAGTGTTGTATCAGCTATTAAGCCTCTTGGATAATTACCAATTTAACTGATGTCATTACTTCTGAATGCAGTTGAATATCGATTTCGAATTCACCTGTTTCACGTAAAGTACCAGTAGGTAATTTAACTTCTGCTTTAGTAATCTCAACGCCAGCTGCAGTAATTGCATCAGCGATATCACGAGTACCAACAGAACCGAACAATTTGCCTTCATCACCAGCAGGAGATGCGATAGTTACCGCTGCAAGAGCAGACAGTTTATCAGCACGTGCTTGTGCAGCAGCTAATTGCTCAGCAATTTTTGCTTCCAACTCAGCGCGACGTTGTTCAAATTTCTCAACGTTAGCTTTAGTTGCTGGAACCGCTTTTTGCTGTGGGAATAAAAAGTTACGTGCGTAACCTGATTTTACTGTGACTTGGTCACCTAGACCGCCTAAGTTGGCGACTTTGTCTAGTAGTATGATTTCCATCTTGCTACCTCTTTGCCAATCTTATTTATGAGAGTCTGTATATGGTAACAATGCTAAAAAGCGCGCACGCTTGATTGCAGTTGCTAACTGACGCTGATATTTAGCGCTAGTACCAGTAATACGGCTAGGAACGATCTTGCCACTTTCAGTTATGTAATTTTTCAACATCGGGATGTCTTTATAATCAATAACTTCTGCGCCTTCAGCTGAAAAACGGCAAAATTTACGACGTCTAAAAAAACGAGCCATTATGCGTCTCCTTCTTCTGATTTAGCTTCTTCCGGTGCAGCTTTGTCTTCTGTTGAAGCTGGTGCATCGTAAGATTTTTCATCACGTGGTGGTCTACGATCTTCACGGCGTTCTTCTTTAGCCATTGGAGACTGTTCTGAAACAGCTTCTTTAAGGCGCATAACTAGGTTACGTAGAATAATGTCGTTGAAACGGAAAGCAGTTTCTAATTCTTCAACAGCTTCAGCAGTTGCTTCAGCGTTAATAAGAACATAATGAGCTTTATGAAGTTTTTCGATTGGATATGCCAATTGACGGCGACCCCAATCTTCCATACGGTGGATTTTTCCGCCGTCTTGCTCAAGGATACCAGTGTATTTTTCAATCATGCCTGGCACTTGTTCACTCTGATCAGGGTGAACCATGAATACGATTTCGTAATGTCGCATTATTGCTCCTTACGGTTGTAGTCTCGCGTAGTGAAGTCGTCTACATGGAGACAAGGAACTGAGATGTTGACTTCAAGGGCGCGCATTATACATAGACAACGTTTGTGCGACAAGCATTTTTAGCTAGGTGCTGCTGTTTTATTGAACATTGATCTTAGCGAAGGTAAATACACCGTTATTATGACTAACATAAGAACCAAAGAAACCCTTAGAGCAACCAAGCGTAGCTAAATTTCATGAAAATTGATTGATTGTTAGTTTTAAGCTTGTTCAGGTCATCATTATTATAAGCACTGTCAGCGTAACCGATAAAGAATTTGGAAAGCGGATTAAGTTTGTATGAATAAAGTAATTGAAAGCCTATATCTTTTGAATTAGCGTTTACGTCAATCTCATAGTTATCTTGGTTTCGGCTAATGTCTGAATAGGCCACTGTCACTCTGAAAAATTGTCGCTGATCGAATTGGTAGGTCATGCGAATATCCGTCAGGTTAGCAATAAACAAAGGCCGATCATCCGAATCTAATTCACTATAAGTGTGCTGACCGCTTATTTTTAAATGGGTGCCAACGTTAAGCTCAAAACGAGGTTCAATATAAACCTGCTTGCCTAAACGATTATTAACAAAATCAACTGCGTCTCCTTGCCGAATAAAGTTTGCGACAAAGAAGTATTGGTTTGGCCTAGTTTCAGCATAAAAGCTATATGAGGTTTCTTCGAACAAGGTAGTGTTACCATCGATGGCTAAACTATTTGCGTTTTCTCGCAATCCTACTTTATTGCGTTTTCTAGCACCTACTTCCATAAAACTTTGATAGTCACCCGAAATAGTAAACGCGCCTTCTAGTTCCTTTTCTATTAACTCACCATTGGTATTGTGCGTAATATCCCAATCGCCGTCGATGTTGATGCGATTCCACCATGAATTTTCATTCCACCAGTTGTAGCCACCACCGATAACAGAAACCGTACGATCAATCTGTGATTGAAAACCTAAGTCCGCTCGGTAGCCTTCATCTGCATATTGATGGCGAGCACGAATATAGTAATCACTTGTTTCACGGCTATAGTCGAGAATGTATGACAAACCGTTAAAACTGCCTTCTTTATTAGTGCGTAAAGTGGCTTCGTTGAAATCCGAAGGGTTAAGGCATTCCTCATCACAAAACGTTTTGAACAATTCCTGTGGGTATTCTGTTTCTGACGTAATTACTTGAGCTCGCATTGTGTCTTGACCTGTTACGCGATATTTAATATCAAAAGAGCTTAAATAGTTATGATAAGTATCGGATTCTCTGAGGGTCAGTACGCTCCCCAAAGACAGGTCGTTAGACAAGTCATAGCGATATCTTGCACCGAAGTTAAGTGATTTTTCATCAAACGATGCCACGCTAGAACCTAAGTTTCCAGGCACTAGAAATGTTGTTTGTTGATCGTTTGCTACAAACACACCTAGAGAATGCTTGTCTTTTCGGCCCGTTACTTTTAGTCCATAGTCAGGTGCATTGATATTTCTGGTATAGATAAGGTTTTGAAAAGACGAAAAGTAATCAATATTTTCCACAAAGAACGGACGACGTTCATCGAAAAATAGAGCAAAGGTATTATTGATACTCAACTGGGCAACATCAGCTTCAACCTGCGAGAAATCAGGATTAAGCGTTCCCTGCATGCTGATTTCAGGTGTGATGGACCAACTCAGGTCTAGGCCTATTTCTTGGTTATTTTCATAATCCCAAGCATTTGTTTGCAAAGGATCGCGGCTTCTTCCAGCAGCAAAAACAGCAGTCGGGACAATAGCCAAATTGTCGCCTTGCGTTGCTCCGCTAAAGCCAATGGCAGAACCCATTTGGCAAAGGGTGCAGGCGTTGTTTCTGTCTGTCGGTAAATGCGATAGCCGGTAACTATCTGAACGCGGGTAAAAACGCACAAACTCAATTCCCCAACGTTTTACCCCTTCAGATTCCTCAAAATTCATGAGCCGTAAAGGGATCGCCATTTCAACCACATAACCAGCATTAGTAACCCGCCCTTCCGAACGCCAGATACCGTTCCAGCTAGCGCTTTCATTACCCGTCATTTCGTTTTCTATACTGTCAGTTTGTACACCCAGAGGATTCACAAAATACTGATAAGCCAGACGCCCATCTCCATAGGTGTCTATTTTAACGCCGACCATATCTTGACCCCAGGTTTGATCCCGATCACGTAAAAAAACGCGGATGTCTTCTGGGTTTGAGTCTGATGCTATGTAAGCAACGTAGAAGGTTTCGCCATCTTCGTAAAAGAGAGCATCTGTCGCTACAGGCGGGATTGTATTTTCGAAAGGCTTCACAACATAGTTTAGCGATACTTTACCTGCATTTTTCCATGCAGGCTCGTCTAGTTTCCCATCAATATTTGCTTGGATATTTTGATATGGAATAGTGACTTTTCCAAAACGGGATTTTTTTAGCTGAGGTGGATTGATTAAAGCTCGTGTACTGCTATTCGAAGCTTGCGCTGCTACGACTGTGTTTAGGTTTAACAAGCCAACGATTGCAAATAGTACGAGGATTAAGTTGACCAATTTTCGTTTAGAAGCCCCTTTAAACTTGGAAAGAGCCTTTAAATTACGAAGAACCTGTAGCTTGAACAAAACCATTAGTTTAAAAGCAGTACCCATTGAAAAACACCTTCTAACCACCGAACAAAAGCTCGTCTAAAAACACGGGTGAAGCTTACTGACTTTCCAACGACGTTGCTATGCAAACAAACGTTGAATGCGGGCTAAAATTTGTAACAAAGCATATCCTTTAACTTTTAACTTTGGCTATTAGAGGATCGGTATTAGGCAAAAAAGGAGATTCAATAGATTAAGAATCACATTAAATAGTAGTCACATTCTGCTTAAGAAAGTAAGCTGTTTATCGCAACAATAATTTCATTTAGTGCAGGAGCATTGCTTTGCTAACTCATATTCATCACATTAATTTTGTCGTAGCTGATTTACAAAAAGCAATTCAATACTTTCAAAAACTGCTTTCTCAACAGGCCACTATTGAGCGCCTTTCAGAACGAAATGTTGAAACGGCACGCTTTAAGATTGGTGAAAGCCTATTAATTTTAGTGCAGCCGATAACGAATGAAGGTGCTGTTGCGAGTATTTTAAAGAATAAAGGAGAAGGTATATTTTTGCTCTCACTTGCAACCCTCTCTATTGATGAAACGCTAAAAGATTTCGAATTATCGTATGCAGAAAAAAGAAAAGGCTTAGAAGGATGGTCTGTTTGCGACATTTCTCCCTATGAACAATTTGGCGCTATTTTGCAATTAACTGAAATGCCACAAAGTAGTTCAAAATGAACTAAATTAATTCACTTTGAAAAATACAAGCAATAACACCCCGCCCGAAAAACATTAAACAATTGATTTTAATGTATTTTATTTTTTTGGATTATTTGGCACGAAGCATGCTTTAATGTAGTTTGTAAACAAATCGTAAACAAAACTTCAAAGGCTTGTATCGCGCTAATGTATCAATCAGCTAAAATACGTATTTTAATATTCGGTCATAAAGAGTTTAGTCAGCTGTTAAGCAGTGTTTTGACTGACATAGAAAACAGTGCTGAATGCCGGATCGTAGATGCTATTGTAGGTACCATCGACGAAGCTAATAAGCACGTCAGTTTATTTAATCCTGATGTTGTCATAAGCGCGGGAAGCAATGCCTCTTATTTAAAAACAGCACTGAATGTTCCGGTACTGTCAATTCCTGTGACCGAATCTGACATTGTTTCTGCTGTCGCCAAAGCTTCCATTGTTAGTCGAAACGTTCACGTTATTACGTTCGATGACTACAGCAGTCTCGTTGAATTATTAAATCAAAACACTGCAATTAACATCAAACATAGTAGGTATGAAACAGCGGAAGAAGCGAAACAAATTTACCAACTATCAAAACTAACGTCCGACAATGTTGTTGTCGGGGCGAGCTTAGTTTGCGGACTAGCATCTCAAAATAACATAAAATCATTTTTAATTTATTCTAAAGAGTCATGTAGAGCGATTTTAAAAGAAGCGGCAGAAATCGGTCGCAATCAAAGAGACCAAATTCACTCAAAAGCCATACACCGTTGGCTTAATGAGGATTCTAAAACGCCAATTCTGGTTGTAGATAATTACACTAACATGCTGACCTCAAATGCAGCAGCAGACGTCGAATTTGCAATTGACTCAAATAGTAAACAGCAAATTTTAGAACTTCTTCATAGCAGCCAATTCACAGATATCTCTGACGGCAAGTGCAGACTAAACCAAGCTGACTGGTGGTTTCACAAAGACACGATTGAGATGGCAAGTCACCGCTTTGAAATCTATCAGTTCTATGCTCAAACACCCTCTATTTGCGCGGCGCCAAGCACAACAAAACCAACACAACCTTTGATTTACCGTTCACAAATAATGGGTAATTTAATAGAGCGGACCGACCTATATGCTCACTCTCCTAGCCACGTATTAATCATCGGAGAATCGGGCACAGGAAAAGAAATGATTGCTAAGCGCATTCACCAAAACAGTCAATTTTCCGAAGGCCAGTTTGTAGCTATTAATTGCGCAGCAATGCCCAGTGAGCTATTCGAAGGTGAGTTATTTGGCTACGTTGAAGGTTCATTCACAGGCTCGAAACGCGGCGGGAAGCATGGCCTACTCTATGAAGCTGAAAATGGTGTATTGTTTTTAGATGAAGTAGGTGAGCTAAGTCTCCCTCAGCAAGCGAAACTCTTGCGCGTTATACAAGAAAAGTCATATCGCCCTATTGGTTCTCATAAAGAATTCAAAGTGAACCTAAAAATCATTGCTGCCACCAATCGACCGCTTGCTGATGAAGTTAAAAAAGGATTATTTAGAGACGATCTATATTACCGACTCAACGTGCTGTGTATCAATATTCCTTCTTTGAGAGACCGCAAAGAAGATATCGTGAACATCACTAAATCAAAGTTGCATGCACTTAATTTTGGTGAGTTGTCTAGCGAAACCCTCGAAAATATTGCCCTTCATGTAACCCCTATTTTTGAAACTTACGATTGGCCCGGGAATATCAGAGAGCTCGAAAATATTATAGAGCGTTTATTGGTTTATTGTTCTGTCCATCAGGACCCTGACAGCAAAAAAGTAACTGAACTTTTACAAGAATTAGCGCCTGAGTTGTTTGTGGATGCGCAAATTGAAACAACCGGAGAGCTTGCAAAACACGAACATGAGTTAGTGATGCAGGCGATGAATAAATTCAACGGAAACAAAGAACTTGTTGCACAGTTTCTTGGCATAAGCCAAACAACTTTGTGGCGACGTTTGAAACGCTTTAGTAAAAATAACCAAAGGGGACAACAACATGCGTAAATTCGCCCATAGTAAAATTGGAAGCGCAGTGGCTTTATCGATGCTAGCAGGCTCATATACATTGGCAGGCAGTGCACTTGCTCAAGAATCACAGGCGACGGACAAAGAGGACACGATAGAAATAATCAGTATCTCTCGAAAAAGACCTGAAAGTCTGCAGGAAGTGCCAATTGCCGTTAGTGCGTTGTCAGCACGAGACATTGAAACAGCGGGCATTGAAAGACCAGGTGACTTTATTGCATTAGTCCCTAACGTCAATATCGTTGATGCAGCTAATGTGGGTGATACGCAAGTCAATATCAGAGGAATTGTATCGACTAGAGATGCAGAGTCGACATTTGCTTATGTTGTGGACGGTGTGTTGATGACCAACCCCAACGGATTCAACGGCGAGTTGCTCGACATTGCACAAATTGAAATTTTGAAAGGGCCACAGGGTGCACTCTATGGCCGAAACGCAGTTGCTGGCGCGATCTTAGTCACAACAACGCTGCCGAGCGAAGAGTTTGAAGGCAGTGTTAAAATTGGCGCCGGTAATGCGGGTATTAAGCGTATTAACGGAATTATGAGTGGAGCTTTGAGCGACAATGTAAGAGGTCGTTTGACAGCAAGCTACAACAGTATGGACGGACACTATGAGAATATTCTTACTGGTCGAGACGATGTTGTTGATTACCTAGAAGATACGACAATCAAGGGTCGCTTGATGTGGGACGTATCCGACGAACTTACTTTAGATATCCGTGCCGGACTATCAAAAGTGGAAGGCGGTGCTCTCAACTATAATGCCGTATTCGCCCTACCCTCTTTCGTAAATGCATTTAACCAACCCGCTTATAACGCCAATGTAAACGACCACGAATTTACTTTCGCATTTAATGTTCCTGGAGAAA
This sequence comes from Glaciecola nitratireducens FR1064, assembly GCF_000226565.1. NCBI lineage: Bacteria > Pseudomonadati > Pseudomonadota > Gammaproteobacteria > Alteromonadales > Alteromonadaceae > Brumicola > Brumicola nitratireducens. The sequence continues at coordinate 3,540,398 of NC_016041.1, forward strand.
ATGAACAAGATACGACCGAGTTTTCACTCAAAGCTGATTGGGACCTAGATGGCTACGATGTTACTGGCGTACTCTCGTATAACGATTTAGAAGAATACTTATTAGCTGATGGCACAAGCGCTTCTTTTTACGGGTATGAAGTGACGCCGCAATGTCAGACAGACCGCGCAACATTAAACAACACACCTACTGCTCTTGGCGGCGCAAATAGAACTGATTTATTCGGTGAATTTTTTGCTCCATTCGGTGTATTCCCTCCCGGTGTCGAATTTACAGGTGTTTACGGCCCATTTACCCCTACAGCATGTGATGGTTATCAATATCAAGAGCGTAGCCAATCTGACTTTAGTGGAGAGATACGAGTAGCATCAGATGACAATGACGCAGAGCTGCGTTGGATAGCAGGTGTTTATTTTGCTGAAATAGAGCGTGACGTGGTTGTTGCCTATGGTGCTGATCAAGGTCAAGGTTTCCTGCGTCAACCATATATTGCACCGACTGGACCAAACCCAACCGATTTGCTGTTCAATGACACTTTCGATACCTCTGTCCTTTCTGCCTTTGGTCAGATTGAATATGATCTTAACGACAAAACGGAGTTAGCGGTAGCCTTACGCTACGACTATGAGGATAGAAGCGTATCTAACAACGTACCTAATGTCAGTGCTTCAGGCCTAAATGTGAATACCTTTGTAAATGGTGTATTAGGTCCAATTAACCCCGCATTCAATGCAAGCCCTAATGGGATCCCAGATAGAAGTCGTTCCTTTTCACAGCTTCAGCCAAAAGTCACCCTGAGCTATGAATTGAGTGACAACCTTAACTCGTACGCTAGTTATGGTGTTGGCTTTAGAAGCGGTGGTTTCAACTCTATAGGGACTAAAGCTACGCTTGATTTTTGGTTCAATAGCTCAGACGCAGGTAATACTCCAGGAGACGCTGTTAACGCCCAATTGTTAGTGAATGACGAGTACGACAAAGAAGTCACTACGAATATCGAACTTGGCCTTAAATCTAAATTAATGGACGGTAAAGTCAGAATCAACGGTGCGGTATTTAGAACAACCGTTGACGATAATCAATTTTTTGAATTTTTTGCTGGACCATTTGGATTATTAAGAGCGGTTACAACAATCGAAGAGCTTGAAATCCAAGGATTTGAATTAGATATTGCTGCTGATATTACTGATACATTTAAAGTGTTTGGTGGCTTGGGATTGCTTGATTCTGAAATAAAAGAAAACCGCAATCGTCCTGTGACGGTTGGCAATAAAGCACCTCAATCTCCTGATACAACCTACACCTTAGGCTTCAGTTATGAGCAGCCAGTGAGTGATGAATATTGGGTAACTACGCGAGTGGATTACCAATACACAGGGGAAACTTTTTTCCACACGCTTCAAGGTGAACAAACTCCTACTATTTGGGATTTCTTTGGAACACTTGGCGGAGGCGTTCCACCGGGTCCACATCCACAGAGCTTTGAAAATGCAAAACGAGATTCGTTCTCTACATTGAACGCCCGTATTGCGCTTGAGGCTGAAACATGGACATTAGCAATTTATGGTAAAAACATTACCGATGAGAAGTACCTTCAAGAAGTTATTCCTACTCCAGAGTTTGGTGGCTCTTTTCTGCACCCTTCTGCGCAGGCAGAGTACGGTGTTGAATTCACTTATAACTTTTAAGCTTTAGTGGAAATGGACTTGAAGTGAGAAAGCTTGCTTCAAGTTCAATATCAAAAGTAATTCTTGAATTGGAGAAAGTCATGAATAAACCACTTGCTGGTTTACGCGTTATCGATTTAACGCACATGTTATCTGGCCCATATTGCGCAATGATACTTGCAGATTTAGGCGCAGAAACAATAAAAGTTGAGCCTTTGCAGGGCGAAGGCACACGTAAACTATTAGCAACTGATCCCAAAAACTCTCTCGAGGGCATGGGCGCGTACTACATAACATTAAATCGCAACAAGCAAAGCATCTGCATAGATTTAAAAAGTGAAGCCGGCAAACAAGTTTTTTATGAATTAGTGAAAGAGTCTGATGTTGTTGTTAATAATTTCGGCGCTGGCGTTCCTGCACGCCTTGGCATTGACTATGACACTTTAAGTCAAATCAATCCTAAAATTATTACCTGCAGCATTACCGGGTTTGGCAGCAATGGTCCAAAATATAAAAGGCCAGCCTTCGACCAAGTTGCACAGGCGACGGGTGGCGGTATGTCAATTACAGGGACAGATAAAAACAATCCTGTACGCGCGGGTATTCCGATTGGTGATCTTGGCGGTGGTATGTTTGCTGTTATGGGTATTCAATCAGCAATAATAGAGCGTGCGACTAGCGGTAAGGGGCAAGATGTCGATATTTCTATGCTCGATTGCCAAGTTTCTATGTTGAATTATATGGCAACTATGCACTTTTTATCTGGTGACGATCCTTATCCTATCGGCAACTCTCATTTTGTTCATGTGCCATACAACACTTATCGAACCAGCGATGGCTTTATTGTTATTGCCGTTATTACGGATAATTTCTGGAAAAACTTGAATGAAGTGGTCAAGTGCCCCGAGTTTGACGATCCTAAATATGACGGACAACCAGGCAGATTTGCAGCAAAAGACTACATTGATGACAAGTTAAACGAAGTATTGAGTCAACATTCGACTGTTCACTGGATCTCGCAGTTGGAAGCAAAACGCATCCCTTGTGCTCCCGTCAATAATCTCTCTGACGCTTTGAGTGATGAACAAGTGTTACACCGAAATATGGTTGTTGATTTAAAACACCCAAACGGAAGTTCAACAAAAGGACCCGGTAATCCAATAAAGTTTTCGCGTACCAATGAGGAGACTTTTGAAGCGGCACCTACTTTAGGTCAAGATACACAAACAGTATTATCCGAGCTACTGCATATGTCGCAAGAACGCATCGACTCACTAGTCGCCGAGGGTGCGATTAAGGGGAGCAGCAATGATTAAGGATGTGTTCATTAATGACGTCGGCCCGCGTGATGGCTTGCAGAATCAAGCAAAGATATTATCTGCTCAGCAGCGTCTGCAACTTATTAAATCACTCACCGAAGCAGGACTAGATGGTATAGAAGTAGGCGCATTCGTATCACCAAAAGCAGTCCCTGCTATGGCTGGAACAGACGAGATCTGCCAGCAACTTCAAAATAACCACTGTAATTATTCGGCCCTAATTCCAAACATGAAAGGCTTTGAGTTAGCCGAAGCGAATAAGATTAAGTTGGCTTCACTTGTCATTGCAACATCAAATACGATGAATGAAAAAAACATTCGAATGGACAACGCACAAACTTTGAGCATGATTAAGAACGTCATAGATCACTCAAAAAGCACAAAAGTTGAAGTACAAGTTTATTTGGCTACTGCGTGGGAATGTCCATTTGAAGGAGTGATTTCAGCACAACAAGTCATCGATATGGCTGGCACTTTATTGGAGCTAGGCGCCTCTCGTTTGGTCATTGCAGATACCATTGGCGCCGGAGATCCACTGCGGGTAAATAGGCTAATGTTGGAATTAATAAAACAATTCGGTTCAGATATTTTTTCCTGCCATTTTCATGATACCCGAGCTATGGGTCTAGCAAATATTTACGCAGCGTTAGACGCTGGAGTAAGGCGTTTTGACGCGTCAATTGCTGGCTTGGGCGGTTGCCCTTTTGCGCCAGGAGCAAGTGGTAATGTTGCAACAGAAGATGTGGTTATGATGTGTGAACAGATGGGCTACATAACTGGCATAAATATGCCCGCGCTATTAAATGCGTCGGACCTTGCCGTTGAATTAACGCATACCGCCCGTGGGGGGAATGCAAAAACATGGCTACGCAAACAATATCCAGAGACTAATGAAATAAATTAGTGCAGGCACAATAAAAAATTAGTATTGGTTAATACAAGAATATAAAAGAAGGAAAATGTTATGAGCTATCGATTAGGCGTTGATGTTGGAGGAACCTTTACAGATCTTCTTTTGATTAACGAAAGCAACGGCGAAACTCACACAGCGAAAGTCCCCTCTACCCCAGAAGACTCCTCAGTTGGCGTATTAAACGGTATTGCGCGAATATGTGAAGAGTCTGGCATAGACCCAAAACAAATAAACCGTGTTATGCATGGGACAACGGTAGCTACAAACGCGGTTCTTACAGGTAAAGGTGCTAAAGTTGGACTCGTTACCACAAAAGGCTATAAACACGTTTTACAGGTTGCACGCTCTTTTTGCCCTGGAGGCTTAGGTGGCTGGGTGAGTTACGTTAAAAAACCGCTGCTAGCACCGCTAGAGTTAACAATCGAAGCTAACGAGCGCATGGGAGCAGATGGAAGCACCGTTGGCGAATTGGACAAACAAGCATTGCGTGATGATTTGCATAAATTAAAAGCTAAAGGTGAAGTGGAAGCGCTCACTATCTGCTTCATTAATGCTTACGTTAATGGCGAACACGAAAAACAAGCTAAAGCAGTTGCCGCAGAGATTTTTACGGATATCCCCATTAGTATCTCCAGTGATATCGTACCTGAAATGCAGGAGTACGAGCGCACAGAAACGACAGTCGTCAATTCATATGTGCGTCCTGAGGTTGCGCGGTATGTTGATAACCTTCAAGCATCTCTGCATCAAACCATGGGAAAAGATTTACATCTATCGATTTTACGGTCAGACGGTGGCTTAGCGTCAGCAAATGCAGCAGCCGATAATCCGGTTAACTTGTTAATGAGCGGGCCAGCAGGCGGTGTATCAGGCGCGATACATTTCGCATCAGCCGCTGGATACGAAAACATCTTAACATTCGATATGGGCGGAACATCAACCGATGTAGCCTTAATTCAAAATTCAAAGGCTCGTATTCGACGTGAAACACGCGTAGGCGATGTTACCGTCCGTGCTCCATCAGTAGACGTGAGAACCGTTGGAGCCGGCGGTGGCTCACTAGCCTTCGTGCCTGAATTAACAAAAGCGTTGAGAGTTGGCCCTGAATCTGCTGGAGCCAAACCGGGCCCAGCTGCTTATATGAAAGGTGGTGTTGAGCCAACAGTTTGCGACGCTAACGTTGTTTTAGGCTATCTACCTTCCGATGTTCAGCTCGGTGGTAAAATGGCAATTGACAAAGCAGCAGCGGTCGCCGCAGTGAAGAAAGTGGCTGATGCGATGGAAATTTCTGTAGAAGAAGCAGCAGAAGGTATCGTGCGCATTGCTAATGAAGCGATGTTCGGTGCGTTACGACTTGTTTCTGTTGAGCAGGGCTTCGACCCGAGAGATTTTGCACTCGTTGGCTTTGGTGGTGCAGGCCCATTGCACGCAAATGCATTAGGCATGCTCACCGGCTCTTGGCCAACTATCATACCGCCTGGACCTGGCGTATTGTGCGCCTATGGTGATGCAACGACGGTAGTAAAAGATGAGGCATCAAAAACTTACGTAACGCTGATTAAAGATACAAATAAGGCATCTCTTGGAGAGTTGTTCAATGAGCTAACCGAGAAAGCCGCTTCAACGCTTATTGCTGACGGTATCAGTAAAGATGAACTGGAAGTTACATTACAAGCTGATGTTCGATACACAGGTCAAGCATTCCAGCTATCGATCGAAATATCAAAAGCAGATTTTGAAGCGCAAGGGCTTGATTTATTGATTAGTCGCTTCGACGAACAACATACTCAATTGTTTACGTTTGCGCTTGATGAAGGTCATGAAATTGTCATGGTGCGCGCAATTGTTTCTGCAGCTTCAAAATCACTACCAGAAAGTAAGCAAATTACCGGTAGCACAACCTTACTTGAATGCAAAATTGCAGACACCAAAATTTATCACCAAGGAGAGTATCATCAAGCTGCCATATATGAACGCAGCAAGATGGGTGTAGACCTAGTCGTTCCTGGTCCTTGCGTTGTTTGTGAGATGGACTCTACAACCGTTATTTTACCTGGATATGCGGCTACTGTAGACGCTGTTGGCAACCTGCTCATAAATCCTGTCAACGCAAATAATAATCGATAGTGGGAGATAAACATGAATAAAATTATTGAAACAAACACAGCTCCTCTTAGCCGCGTGGATACGGACACAGTAACCGTTGATATCATTGAAAACGCACTAAAAAACGCGCGTGAAGAAATGGATGCTGTGCTGTTTAGAACAGCAATGAGCCCAGGTATTCGCGAACAAGGTGATTGCTTTCCAATGATTGCAAACAAAGATGGCAAAATGGTTGTGGGCCAATTCGGTTCTTTCATCCATGGGTTCATGGACGCATTTTCAGGACAAGTAGAAGAAGGCGATGTTTTATTAACTAACGATCCATACATGTGCAACGGCGCTGTATCTCACTTACCGGATTGGATCGTTATTGTTCCTATTTTCCGTGAAGGCAGACACATCGCGTGGTCAGCAATGTTTGGTCACATGTCCGATAATGGCGGCATGGTTCCGGGTTCAATTCCAATCAAAGCAGAAACCATTTTCCAAGAAGGGATCCGCATTCCCCCTACCAAGCTTTACAAGAAAGGCGTATTGCAGAAAGATCTGTTGGAACTCATCTTACACAACGTGAGAACACCACAGTGGAACCGCTTCGATTTAAACGCTTTAGTTGCTGCTTGCAACACTGCTTCAAAGCGAGTTATCGAAATTGCTGATAGATTTGGTGATGATACGTTTTACTCTACTATGGAAATCATGTTGGAGAGAAATCACACTGCAATGTCTGCGATCATTAACATGCTAGTGCCAGAAGAGCCTCGCGTATTTGAAGATTATTTGTGTGATGACGGCGTCGGTAAAGGACCATACAAAATTCGTTGCAAAATGTGGCGCGAAGGACCTAAGGCCATATTTGACTTTGACGGTACCGACCCTCAGGCTAAAAGCTCAATTAACTTCTACTTAAATGAAGAAATGTTTAAGATGTTTTTTGGCTCTTTCACGATTAACTTAGTTGACCCACAAATACTCTTCAATGATGGTTTTTACGACCTCGTTGATGTACGTATTCCGCAAGGTAGTTTGTTGAAGCCGAATTACCCTGCAGCTCTCTCTGGAAGAACACATGCTCTGGGCAGAATATTCGATGTCATGGGCGGCTTGTTAGGGCAAGGCGCACCAGAAGCAATGAATGCGGCAGGATTCTCCGATTCACCGCACCTATTTTACTCAGGCTACGATGACAAAGGCGAATGGTTCCAACTGTTTCAAATCGGTTTTGGTGGTATCCCTGGTCGCCCTGCTGGAGATGGTCCTGATGGCCATTCGCTATGGCCTGGCTTTACTAATGTTCCGAACGAATTCATTGAAGCTTACTTCCCACTGCGCGTTGAAACGTATGAAGCAATAGTCGATTCAGGAGGTGCAGGTTTGCACCGAGGTGGTAATGGATTATCTGTAGGTTATCGTTTCTTAAATGATGGGCAAATAGCTATTCACGATGATCGTTGGTTAACATACCCGTGGGGGGTTAACGGAGGAGCACCGGGAATGCGTTCAACCAAATTATTGAAACGCGCTGATGGTAGTGAAGAAACATTGCCCGCAAAATGCGAAGGTATTGAAGTTAAGAAAGGCGATATTTTATACTTTAATACTTGGGGCGGCGGCGGATGGGGTGACCCGTTTGTGCGCGAACCACAGCTAGTACTTGATGACATCAATCGTTCATTAGTATCGGTTGCCGGTGCCAGAAATTATGGTGTCGTAGTTAAAGACGATATGTCTATCGATCACGACGCCACAACAGCTCTTAGAGCAGAAATGGCGAGTGCCCGAGGAGATGTTCAACTGTTCGACTTTGGTGGGGATATTGCTGATATTAAAGCACGTAGTTTAGAAGAAACAAAACTACCCGCACCTGAAACTCCAGAGTTCTAAATGACGGTAACTCTTATCGACAATGATCTTGTTATTGGTGAATTACAGTTGGGCAAACGCCCAGCTGTAATTGCTGTCGACTTCAGCAACGGATTTACAGACAAAGAAAGTCCGTTAGGAGGAAAATTTGAACCGCAGTTAGAGGCGAATCTAGAGATCATTACTGCAGCTACTGAGAGTAAAGTTCCGGTTTTTTTCACTACGGTAGTGTATGACAATGAACAACAGGCGAGCGTTTTTAGACAACGTTTACCCGCATTAAATATATTGCAACGGGGCTCTCACTGGGTTGATATACACGAGAAGTTTAGCGCTTATGCTAATCACGACAATATTATTGAAAAGCATTATCCTAGCGCTTTTTTTTCAACCAACTTGGCAAGCAAGCTAGAAGCGCTCAACATAGATTCGCTTATTATAACCGGTCTGACTACATCAGGGTGTGTGCGCGCAACTTGCGTTGACGGTCTGCAGCATAATTTCTTATGCGTAGTTGTGCCAGAGGCTTGCGGGGATAGAAATCAACCTGCGCACGCAATGAGCCTTCATGATATGCATGCAAAATATGCTCAGGTTTTGCCATTGAGTCAAGTGATAAGTTACTTTAAATCGCTATGACTTAGACAACTTAAAGCGCAGTCTAAGGTCGTCGAAATATCACTGGTCATTCACTAACAAGTCACCTTTTAAGACACAGGGCTCAGCTAAAAGTGAGCCTTGTGTTTTCAAATGCGCTAATTTTATCGTTAAGCTCAAGAGTTTGCCCAATTGCGTCCAAGCCTTTCATTAGATTACTCTTATGATGCAACTGGATCTCAAAAGCAAAACTCAGCTCTTCGCACGTGACTTTTTGATTAGGTAAGTCAATTTGTATCTGGGTCTTCGGATTAGCAGCTACTTTTTTAAATAAAAGATCAAGCTGAGAGTTTGGTAATACGATTGGCAGCAACTGATTGTTAATGCTGTTTCCATAAAAAATATCTGCGAAGCTTGTCGCTATGATAACGGTAAACCCATAATCGACCAAAGCCCAAGGAGCATGTTCACGACTTGAACCACAGCCAAAATTTTCACGAGTTAACAAGACGCTCGCCCCGTCATATGCAGTTTGATTTAAAACAAAACTTGGGTCAGGCCTCTTTTCAGGCCCAGGTAAATAGCGCCAGTCGTGAAACAAATTCACCCCATATCCAGTGCGGGTAACACCCGTTAAAAACTGCTTTGGAAGTATTTGGTCAGTATCAATGTTGGCTTGATCAAGCGGCATCATTGAGCCTTTAATAATAGAAATACCAGACACTATTGTTCTCCTAAATCTCTAACATCAGTAAACTTGCCAGTAATAGCCGCTGCCGCTGCCATTTCAGGGCTGACTAAATGAGTACGTGCACCTCGTCCTTGTCTACCCTCAAAGTTGCGGTTGCTTGTAGAAGCACATCGATCGCCCAGGCCTAAAACATCATCGTTCATGCCCAAACACATTGAACACCCCGGTAAACGCCACTCGAAGCCCGATTCTTTAAATATTTTATCTAAATTCTCCTGTTCTGCTTGCTCCTTAACTGCTACCGAGCCTGGTACGACAATAGCGGTTACTCCGCTTGCAACGTGTCCCTTCGCTGCAATGCTGGCTGCTGCTCTCAAATCTTCAATACGACTATTTGTACAAGAACCAATGAAAACATGTGAAATAGCAACGTCTTTTAAAGATTGCCCAGGAGTTAGCCCCATATATGTCAACGCTTTCTTTGCAGAGCCTTGATTAACAGAATCAGAAAATGAAGAAGGTTCAGGAATTAATTGGTTCACACCAATCACTTGCCCCGGATTTGTACCCCAAGTAATTTGTGGCTCTATATCATTAGCGTCTAATTCAACGCATGTATCGTAAACAGCATCTTCGTCAGAGTGCAGTGTTTGCCAATAGGCAACCGCTCGTTCCCAATTATCCCCTACAGGTGCAAATTCTTTACCTTTAATATAGGCAATCGTCTTTTCATCCGGCGCTATTAACCCTGCTTTCGCGCCAGCTTCAATACTCATATTACAGATGGTCATGCGCTGCTCCATGGATAATTGACTTATACCACTTCCACAATATTCAATCACGTGACCCGTTGCGCCTGCATGACCAATTTTGCCAATGATAGCGAGAATAATGTCTTTTGCTGTTACTCCTAATGGAAGTCTACCATTAACCTTCACTTGCATATTTTTAGCACGCGATTGCTTCAACGTTTGAGTTGCTAGAACGTGTTCAACTTGAGATGTGCCAATACCAAATGCTAAAGCGCCAAAAGCGCCATGTGTTGCAGTGTGGGAATCACCACAAACGACCGTCATACCTGGGTGGATCAACCCCAATTGGGGGCCAATCACGTGTACTATGCCTTGGTTTTTATGCCCTACGGGATAAAGCTCAATGTTGTATTTTGCACAATTGACCGCGAGTGTATTTAACTGCAGTTCATTTAATGGACCACAAGCATCCAGAGCGAGTGATTTAGTTGAAATGCTATGGTCCATGGTTCCAAAGGTTAAATCTGGACGACGTACTGTTCTATTTTTTTCTTGTAGCCCGGCAAAAGCCTGCGGAGTTGTCACTTCGTGTATTAAATGGCGGTCAACATAAAGCAATAAGTCTTGCCCCACTTCATCTACTAAATGCGCATCTACAATTTTTTGATATAAGGTTGAAGGCATACAAAATTCCTTTAAACAGGTTTAGAACATGACATAATTTGTGGCAGTAATTGTAACATTCACACGTCACCTGCGCAGGTCATTTTTTACCCTAAAGAGCAAAAACAATCGCTGCAAAAACTGAGTATTATGCTTTTTAATTTTTTACTTTAGGTTACAAACTCACCATGTCATCACCAATGAGATGCTTAACTAAGTTACTTTGTTCGGCATCATTAAACGCCTTGCTAATAAGTGCAGCTCTGTAATCTGTGGCTTCTTTATAATTAGGGTGCGTAAAAATATACTGTTGACCTGAATCGAGTGCTTCAACAACTCGTTTTGCAAGCAAGTCCGCGGGAATACCAGACTCCACGAACGCCGCAGCTTGACCAAAGCTTTTCTTGTAACGTTCTTTTTCTTCCGGTGTGAATTCTTTTAATTCCTTGGCTGACTTATATTTGTCTTGTTTATTGCGCAAAGATTCATGAATGCGAGTCTTTACAAAAGCAGGACATAATGCCGCAACATGAATATTGTGTGGCTTGAGTTCAACTGACCAACTCTCAGTCATTGATACAACCGCCGCCTTGGTAGCGGAGTACGAGCTAGCATAAGGAACACCCATCATGCCGGCCATGGACGCAACATTAATAATCCAGCCACCCTCACCATGACGCTTGATTTCTGGTGTTGCGGCCTGTGTACCGTAAAGCACGCCCATCAAGTTAACATCAATGACCCAGCGCCAAATATCATGATCCGTTTGTTCTATTTTACCCGGAACGCCGCCCACACCGGCATTGTTAACAACCATATGTAACTTACCGAAAGTCGCTATAGTTTGTTCAATACATGCTTGCCACTGAGCATATTCAGTGACATCTAATTGGCATGCCAACACATTGATATTGAGCAATTCTAATTGCTGCTTAGCATTTTCCAACGCAGCTTCATCGATATCAGCAATGACAACATTCATGCCGAGTTCACCAAATTCTTTGGCCAAAGCAAAGCCAATACCACCAGCAGCTCCAGAAATAAGCGCAGTCTTTCCCGAATAAGTTATTGCTTCATTTTTTGACATAAGATGCCCCCTTCGATTCAATATAATTTCATCCTTTAGCAGGACGATGCCGTGTAATTTAAATATATGGCGACACCAACTATAATCAAAATTTATTTACTTAATCACTAGCTCTTAGTTCTATGAATAGTACTTACTAAAAACTGAATTTATGAGGCGTTTGTAATATTATCTACCACAAATCACATATAAGCCCTTTTATAGGGACCTATCGGATGGAGTTTGAAAATAAATGACAGATCGAATTCAAACTCTGGATTTGCTGCGAGGCATTGCAGTATTAGGCTTGCCCTTGATGAATATGGTCTCTTTTGCCATGCCAACAGCAGCATACATTAATCCCAATGTGTTCGATGGTGCTAGCGCCCTGAACCACTTCATCTATGCGCTGTTTAATATCTTTGCTGACCAAAAATTCATGGGCTTATTTTCGCTACTGTTTGGCGCTGGCATTATTTTATTGGCCGAAAAGCGAAAGGCTCGCTCTGAAGGAACAGTTTCGGCGCACTACGTCAGAATGTTTTGGCTGTTCATATTAGGCGCTATGCACTTTTGGTTTTTATGGGCGGGCGATATTCTTACTTTTTATGCACTTATCGCTTGTTTAGTGTTTCCGATGTATAAGTCATCCACAAAACTTCTATTTATAATTACCGTTATTAGTTTGAGTTTGAGTTTGAGTATTTTCTTAAGCTCTAATCCATATGTCACTAGCCTCGCCCTCGGACCAGCAGGCAAAGCAGAAATACTGCAAGAATTTGACCCCACTGATGACTATTTAAATCGCATTAAAGAACAGAAACTATCACCTTCCTACAGTACCAATATGTTGGAATATAGAAGTCTATTTTTGGAAGGAACTGAAGCGAATATTGAAGTTGATACGGAAGAGAACCCAGCAAGTGGCCAACTTTTTCTATCTGTAACTCTAAAAGTTTTAGGCCTAATGACTCTGGGCATGTTGCTTTACCGAACAGGCTTTTTAACGGGCAAACGCAGCCATACGGAGTACCAGTTGATGGCGCAGTTTGGACTCATTATAGGAATGAGTTTTACGCTTGCTGGATTGTTTTGGAACTACAGCAACAACTGGGATCCACAGGCATTTTTCAAATATGGCCTTATGTTGTCTTCAATTGGCTCAATCGCAATGACAATTGCTTATGTCGCACTTATCGTGCTGGCAAAACAGAAAGGTTTTTTTGGTAAATTTGCATTGCTAATAGAGAACGTCGGTAGAGTGGCACTGACCAATTATTTGATGCAATCCTTCATTTGCATCTTTATTTTTTATGGCTTTGCCCTAGGTTTGTATGGCTCGCTTACTCGACTAGGGTTAATACCGATTATTATTTTAATGAGCGCGTTGCAAATTTACTTTTCGAAATATTGGCTTTCTCTGTTTCTCCAAGGGCCCTTTGAATGGCTTTTGCGCACGCTAAGTAATTTCCGTATCCAAGCGTTAAGAAAGCAAGCGGAGGACTAAGCGCTTTGTTAAAGCGCCTTCTTAGTTGGCATCACAACATTGGCAAATATCAGTCCCGCAACTAGCGACATAAATATCAAAAACACTTCCTGCCCTACATGATCAGCCTGCACAAAATCCTGACCTGAAATAAACGAATTAAGCCCAATATAAGTTTTAGAGCCCGGCACCAACACAATCAAACCATGCATCGCCACTATCGTAGAAGGTTGATTTGCTATTCTTGTAAACACATTAGCAAATACACCTAAGGCAAATGCACCGATAAATGTACCAAAAGTCTGGTCCATATAAATCGAGCTGTAAACCGTCACACCATAAGCAATAAAGGCTGACATCAATGCCCATGGTATATGTTTAATTCGCGTTCTAAAAATAGGTACTAGCGCAAAACACAGCAAACCCACTGCCAACCATGTAGCCCAATATGGTAACGAAGCTGCTGGTTCAAATTGGTTTTGCCCAAATATTGAAAAGCCAACTGCAACACCCAAAAATGCGCCAAAATAGAGTTTAAAGAGCTGCATAATGGCGTCCATGATCCGTGCAGTGCCTGACACCAAATTTCTTGACGAAAGCTCGGCTAGTCCCATAGTGAGGGCTAAACCTGGCACTAATATGATAACCGAAGACAGCACCATCAATGGAATGTTAATGCCTGGGTCAAAATAGCGACTAATAGCACAAGCCAAGATACCCGCCATAAATGATGTTACAGGTTCGAGCATCAAATTAACGCGCTTTGATTTTTGCGCCCACAAAACCCACAAGTAAGAGACAAAACCGAGTAAGCCTGTCCATAGGATTTCAGGCACACTTGCTCCCATCAGCATTGAGAACGAACCTGTTGCCAATGCAAAGGCGAATCCGGTAATAACCTTTCCGTAAGGACTAGGCATCTCGTTAATTTTATCCAAGCGCATGTCGGCATCACTTAAGGATACTTTTCCGCTCAGTAGCTCATTTGCGAGTTCATCGGTAAGCGAAAGTGCACTCATGTCCAAATCACCTGGCTGCAGACGCGCAGCATGATTATATTCGTCTTCGTGTTTATCACTCCAAATAACGAAGGTAATCGAAGTAGGCGTGGCAATAAATGATGCGTGAACACCCAAATAGCTCGCCACCTCTAATAAGTATGCTTCAAGCCGAAAAGCGGGTGTTCCGTACTTGTGCAGCATTTTGCCAAGCTTCACTATAAAACGGCGGATTTGGATAAACTCTAGTGTGTTCAATATATTGTTTCTCAGCCCATTACAGGCGTTGTATTAACTGTCGCTAACGCTATTATAAAAATGTGCAAATTTCTTCGAGCGCTTTCTTATTCTTTGCATGATCTGGCACCGTAGCATCGTCAGCCGGATAGCCAGCAATTAGAAGCATGTACGGCCTCTCATCGTCAGGCCTTTCACATATTTTAGATAAAAAAGACATTGGTTTTGGTGTGTGGGTTAAAGTTACTAAACCTGCGTTGTGCAGAGCAGTAATTAGAAACCCTGTAGCGATGCCTACCGACTCATGCACGTAATAATTAGTGTGCTTGTCACCGGGGCTAACGCCTCCTTTTTTCTGACTAAAAATAGCAATCAACCAAGGCGCATGCTCCAAGTAGGGCTTTTGCGCGTCTGTGCCCAAAGGCTGCAGTGCTTCAAGCCATTCTTCGCCAGCACGACCCGCATAAAAACCTTGCTCGTGCAGCTCAGCTTGCATTCTTACTTGTTTCTTCACCTTGTCAGAATGAATAGCAACAAAGTGCCAAGGTTGATGATTTGCTCCATTCGGAGCCGTTCCGGCCGCCTTTATACAGTTTTCTATTATCGTTTGCGAAACCTTTCTATCACTAAATTTGCGAATGCTGTGACGACGTTTAATATCATCATAGAACGCTTGGGAGCGAGACAGCATTTCATCAGCAGGGTATTCAATGTAATCGGATAGAGGCGATGCGTTATGTTCTTTCATTGGACAAGCCGCTCATCTTTTTTTGAGAGTAATATTTATACAACGAGTATATCCTGCGCAGCTGTTAATACAAACTTGTCATTCGAGATTACTAGCGGCATAAATGAATCGTTTATGCGGACCTTGCTGGGTAAAGGGACATTAAATTTAGGGATAAAAAAACCCCGCATTTGCATGCAGGGCTCTCAGAATAATGGTGCCTCGACCCGGGATCGAACCAGGGACACGCGGATTTTCAATCCGCTGCTCTACCAACTGAGCTATCGAGGCATTCGCGAGTTACGTTTTCACGCTGTAAATCGCTGTGGGTGCGTATTAAACGGATTTTGCCCTTCCAAGTCAACTGATTTTTGATGTTTTTGTGACTTTATCTTACTAATAGGGGTCAAGTGGTTATTTTGTAGGCGGAACGTAGCCTTCGATCGTCGGTTCGATACCCTCAAACAAAAAAGCGACCATTTTTTCTTCGAGAAATTTTCTATCGTTCGCCTGCATCATGTTTAACTTGTTTTCATTAATCAACATGGTTTGCTTTTTCTGCCACAGGCTAAAGGCTTCTTTAGAAATGTTGTCGAATATGCGCTTACCAACTTCCCCTGGATATAATTGAAAATCTAAACCGTCAGCTTCTTTGTTCAAATGCACACAATTTACCGTTCTTGCCATGTTATTTACCTTGGTATAAATATTAATTGTCGAGAGTATAGCTCAATAGACTGCTCAACTTCAGTAATCATTGTTCAAAATAACTCGACCTTAGTTAATCACTCATATGAGAATTGCTAGTAGTCTCTTTTCAACATCTCTAATATTTTCATTGTCGGTGCCGACAGACCAATTTTACTTGGGTTGTGCGAATCAAACCAAATTTGCCTTCTAATGTGCTCATCCTCGTAGGCATCATTATCAAAATCGGTATTTTTTGGTGCAGTAAGGCTCTCACATACCGTTTGCAAAGGAGGCTCTTTTAACTCAATAAGCACAGGCAAAATCATCAGATGAAAATGACTAAAGGTATGCTTAAAAGTCCTAAGCTCTTGTATTTTTGCATCTTTCAAATTTACCTGTAGCAAACTACTTTCCAGTAGTAACAGCGCTTCATCGGTGGTTTTTTCTAGCTCTTTATCAAAACCTGTTTCTAAGAAGCCCCATAGCCCTCCCCAAATACCTGACGAAGGTCTTTGTTGCATCAACACTTGACCGTTAAACGAAGGAATTAACATTGTCGTATATTTTGTGGGAATTATTTTCTTCGGCTTCTTAAATGGAAACTCAGTTTGCTTTCCTTGAGCAAAAGCAAGGCAGTTCGACTGCATAGGGCAATCATCGCACTTAGGTTTTGAACGCGTGCATACGGTCGCCCCCAAATCCATTATTGCTTGAGTGTAATCACCGTACCTTGGCGCCGCACTGTTCGTTTTAGATGTTTCGCCGCTAGCTTGTAATCCCAGTTTTTCATCGGCAGAGCCTGGCTTCAAGGCCTCAGCTTCAATCCATAGCCTGTCTTCTATTTTTTTGACACCTGGCCAACCTTCAATAGCCATATAGCGAGTAAGTACTCGCTTTACATTACCATCCATGATTGCGTACGCTTGATTTAGCGCTAATGACAAAACAGCAGCAGCGGTAGAGCGTCCAATTCCCGGTAGCGCAATAACCTCGTCAAAGGCTGTTGGAAATTCACCAGAGTGCAAATCTCGCACCTGCTGGGCAGCTTTGTGTAAGTTCCTCGCCCTAGCGTAGTAACCTAAGCCAGTCCACAAATGCAGTACTTCATCTACAGGCGCATTGGCTAAATCAGTAACCGTAGGAAAGCGCTGCATGAATGTATTGTAATAAGGAATAACGGTTGCCACTTGGGTCTGTTGCAGCATGATTTCCGAAATCCAAACAGAATACGGAGATTTGTTTTTTTGCCATGGCAAATTTTTACGCCCGTGTTGGTCGAACCACGATAAAAGCGCGTTTGAAAAAGAAAAGCTATTGGAAGTCACATTAACCGCACATCTGCCAAAGAATGGATTATAATACCGAACTTTTGTAGCAATAGACCAATCTGTCTTCAGATTTGGAGCGGTCTGCTCATTTATCAAACATTAACCCCTACATTTTTATAAAGAATACGATATACATGAAGTCATTCAAAAGCGAAGAAGAAGCCCGCGCTGCAGGCGTATATATAAGCAAAGTAAAAAGCTTTGTAAAACGCGAGGGACGCTTAACTAACGCTCAAGCAAGAGCAATTGAAGTAAACTGGCCAAGTAAAGGCCTATCAGTTGAACAAGGCCTGCTTAACTTCGATGACGTTTTCGGTCGCACAGCCCCAACCGTCCTTGAAATTGGTTTTGGCATGGGTAAATCCTTAGTCGAGATGGCAGCTGCAGCGCCTGAAAATAATTTTATTGGCATTGAAGTTCATCGTCCAGGCGTTGGCGCTTGTTTAGCCGACGCAGAAGAAGCAGCCATTGAGAACCTGCGTGTATTTGAACATGATGCTGTTGAAGTGCTAGCGCTATCTATTGCCGATAACTCGTTACATCGTTTACAGCTTTATTTCCCTGACCCGTGGCACAAAACGCGTCATCACAAACGTCGCATAGTCCAGCCTGATTTCGTCCAGAATTTACGAAGCAAGCTCGCCGTTGGGGGCACTTTTCACATGGCCACCGACTGGGAGCAGTATGCCGAGCATATGATGGACGTAATGACGCAAGCACAAGGCTTCGAAAACACATCAAGCGAAGGACCTGCCGGTTATGTTCCTCGCCCAGATTATCGCCCTATTACCAAATTTGAAGTTCGCGGCCAAAAGCTAGGCCACGGGGTTTGGGATCTTATTTTTAAGAGAGTAAGTTAAATGCTGTCATTACCTAGTCAGTTGTTATTACGCAATACCGATATTTTTGAAAGTGGCAAATGGGCGATCGTAAATCCATCTGACGCAGCTATATTTGACGAACTGCGCGACCCAAGTCTCGATGTCGATATAACTGGACTGCACCAATTTCACGATATCTATTTTCAGAGTGAGAACACCAGTAAGTTTCCACAAGTGTTTGCAGCAAGCTTCAGTATTGATGACCTCAAAGACAAACAACAGCTCGACGGCGCTGTGATTTATTTACCGAAGGCTAAACAACACCTCGAAATGCTAATTGCCAACCTGACTGACCTAGTCAAAGTAGGCGGTAAAATATTAGTAGTCGGCGAAAATAAAGCCGGTATTAAGAGCGTTGGTAAATTGTTGGAACGCTTAGGATCTTCAGTAAACAAAATTGATGGTGCAAAGCACTGTGGTTTAATTTGCGTTGAAATCGAAACACCCAACAAAGCGCCATTCGATATTAAACAATTTGGCGTCATCAGAACTTACTCTGTAAACGGTGAAGCTATCAAAGTGTTTTCACTTCCAGGCGTTTTTGGTCATAAACAATTCGACCCTGGCACCCAATTGTTATTGGCACAGTTTGAACCTCGTTCAACTAAATTATTGAACATGAAAGGTCAGGTACTCGACTTTGCTTGTGGTACGGGCATCATCGGTACTTACTTTGCCAAGCTTAATGCCAAAGTAAAACTCACGATGAGTGATGTGTCAGCACTTGCCGTTTATTGCACCAAGCAAACTCTGGAACTAAACGCGGTTGTGGGCGATGTCATAGCAAGCGACGGAATGAAACAAGTTGACGGTTATTTTGACCACATTATTAGTAACCCACCATTCCACACTGGCATTCGCAATGACTACAGTATCACGCAGCAGTTTATAGCACAGGCGCATAAACAAACTCGCCCTCGTGGCACACTTGATATTGTGGCAAATAAGTTTTTACCTTACAGTGAGGTTATGGGCGGTTTGTACTTCCGCTCTAAAACTCTAGTAAGCACAAATAAATATAATATTTACGAAGCGGCAAAGTAGCGCTATTAGCTGCTCACAAAGGTCTAATAAAACGTCATTATGGCGTTTTTACCCTGTAATTACACATGTCCCTTTTGAAAATTAGATAAGAAGACCCAGTACCTTATGAAAATACTTTTTTTAATATCTGAAGTAGAAGACATCGTAAAAACGGGTGGTCTCGCGGACGTTGGTAAAGCGCTGCCCATTGCACTGTCTGAGCTTGGACATGAGGTCAAAATCGTCCTGCCGTATTATAAATCTGCGGCCGATTCGTTAAATTTATCAAACGCAGCGCCGCAGCAAATTATCTATAGCAACAGGCGGAGTTATGCGTTCAACATAAAAGAGTTAAATTTCAACGGCATTTCGGTCTATTTCGTCGACTATCCTGAATACTTTAATAGCGACCAGCTTTATAGCGAAGACGCGAAAGTCAGTAATGCAGAAAAATTCACGTTCTTCTCACTCGCTGCGCTAAAAACCGCTGAAGCTGTAGGCTTCAAACCCGACATCTTGCATACAAACGACTGGCACACATCAATGGCCTGCTATTTTGCAAAGCATTCACCTCTTACGTATGAATATTT
Organism: Glaciecola nitratireducens FR1064; assembly: GCF_000226565.1. Lineage (NCBI taxonomy): Bacteria > Pseudomonadati > Pseudomonadota > Gammaproteobacteria > Alteromonadales > Alteromonadaceae > Brumicola > Brumicola nitratireducens. The sequence goes on from NC_016041.1 coordinate 3,559,995, forward strand.
TGCACATACAAGGTCGGTCTTAACTATCCACAATGCAGCATTTCAAGGCACAGACGACCTAAGAAACATTCCAAGCATAGAACCAGCATCGCCCGGTATGTTTGTAGAGAATAATCATCTAAATATGCTGAAAACAGGGTTGCTTTACGCTGACAGAATTTGCCCTGTAAGCACAACCTATGCACAAGAAATCACAACACCTTTAGGCAGTCACGGAATTCATGATGTGATTCGCCAACGAATTAACGTTGTTCATGGTGTTCTCAATGGCTGTGACTATGAGCAGTGGGATCCGAGCACCGATGAGTATATTGCCGCACATTACTCTCTCGACGACATGTCGGGCAAAGCTTTATGCAAAAAAGATTTACAAAAGACATTTGGCTTAAAAGCCAATGCAAAAATACCAATATTGGGCATGGTATGCAGGACCACCTTACAAAAAGGTTTTGGCTACTTAATGCCTGTTCTTGAGGATATTCTCAAACATAAAGTGCAAATTGCATTGGTGGGCACGGGTCAAAAAGACATAACAGAAGAGCTGCACCGAATTGCAAACGCGCACCCTCAACAGTTCGCCTTCATCGAAGATTTCAAACCCGACTACGCGCACAAAGTAGAAGCCGGCGCTGACTTTTTCTTAATGCCGTCAGAATTCGAACCGTGCGGGCTGAATCAAATGTATAGTCTTGCTTACGGGACAACGCCTATCGTTCGCGGCATTGGCGGTTTAAAAGACACGATAGTAGATATCGATCAGCCCGAAGGAACAGGATTTATTTTTTACCAGCCGGAGTCCGAAGCACTGCTAAGTGTTGTCAGAAAAGCGTTGCTGGTAAGGCTTGAAGACAATAAAAAATTGAAGGCCGTGGTTAAACGAGGTATGCAGCAAAAATTCACTTGGCAACAAGCAGCTGAAAAGTATGTAGAGGTTTATCAGCGCCGATAATCTGCTCTGATAAACCATAAATCGAGTTTTAGATTTTCATTAAATTGCCGTTATTGACATTAATACGAAAGTTTAACCAATTCTAATTTTCAATTTGCTCATATTTTGAATATACTAGCAGTGAAACTGTAATTTTATTACAAAGATAAAAGTTTATTACAGCTCGTGGCGTGTTAATTTTCAGAGATTAAGATTATTAGTGCTGTGTACTCGAAACGCGTCATATTCGTGGGCCTATAATTGAAATTTTTCGAATAAAACAACTGAATTTTATCATTATTCTGATAAACTCAACTTAGCAATGTTAACAGAGTGTAAAAAATGCAAACGCCAAATATCCTTATCGTTGAAGACGAAGTAGTTACACGCACCACCCTGAAAAGCTTGTTCGAAGCTGAAGGCTACAATGTATTCGAAGCTGAAAACGGCGAAGAAATGCATGACTTCTTCCAAAATAATCAGATAAATTTAGTGATCATGGACATTAACCTGCCGGGCAAAAATGGCCTTATTTTAGCGCGTGAAGTTCGTGATAGAAAAAATGTCGGTCTTATCTTCCTTACCGGACGTGATAATGATGTTGACCGTATTTTAGGTCTTGAAATTGGTGCAGATGATTACTTGACCAAACCGTTTAATCCTCGTGAACTAACAATTCGCGCTCGTAATTTATTGTCGCGCACAAGCAATGCATCTGAAGATGATGATTTGCCAAGTAAAGTAAGCTTCAATGGCTGGATACTTGACGGCGATAGCCGTAGTTTGATTTCACCCGTTGGTAAAGAATTCAGATTACCACGCAGTGAATTCAGAGCGTTACATCTGTTCTTAAGCAATCCAGGGAAGATACTAACCCGTGAGCAGCTCATTATGGAAATGACTGGCCGTGAATTACGTCCAAATGACAGAACTGTCGACGTTACCATTCGCCGCATTCGCAAGCACTTCGAATCACAACCAAATGATGCAGAATTGATTGTCACGATCCACGGTGAAGGTTACCGTTTTTGCGGCGAAGTGGATTAATCTTCTTACGCTAGGATGTAAAATCATTAAGCTTTAAATTAGAAAGGCCGCTCAGTTGAGCGGCCTTTTTATTGTTACGCATTTAACTCTTGAAATTAAGCACCAGCCACCTGCATAGACTCAATTAGGATTGAGCCTGTTTGAATGCTGCTTCTCAGTTCTGTTTCAGCGCCAATGGCGATGATATTCTGGAACATATCTTGTAAGTTTCCGGCAATCGTTATTTCATGTACGGGGTATTGAATGATGCCGTTTTCAACCCAAAAACCTGCAGCACCACGCGAATAGTCGCCGTTCACAATATTCACACCTTGTCCCATTAGCTCAGTAACAATCAAGCCAGTGCCCATTTTTTCAAGGAGTTCTTTATCTGACTCACCCGTTGAACTGAGCAGCCAATTGTGAATACCACCTGCATGACCGTTGGTCTGCATTTTTAATTTACGCGCTGAGTAACTGGTTAACAAATAGTGCTGCAGCACGCCCGACTCAACAATGGTCATGTCTTGGGTACGAACGCCTTCGTTGTCGAACGGCGAGCTTGCCAAGCCTTTTAGTAAATGCGGCTTTTCATTGATGGTTAGCCAATCAGGGAATACTTTTGTACCTAAACTATCTAATAGGAAGGAAGACTGCCTGTATAAACTACCGCCACTAATCGCGCTCACAAAGTGTCCAAAAATCTCCGATGCGATATCGCGGTGGAACAATACAGGCACTTTTGCTGTATTGATCTTCTTGGCACCTAGGCGACTTAGCGTTTCCTTTGCTGCATCAATTCCAACTTTGTAAGCGGAGTCGAGTAAATGCGCTTCACGATTCATAGTGTAGCTATAATTGCGCTGCATATCCTCCCCGTCTTGGGCAATAAGAACGCAACTTAAACTATAACGACTGCTTGCATAACCGGCGTTAATTCCGTGAGTATTTCCATACACTCTTACGCCTAAATTAGCGTTATATGATGCACCATCCGAATTTACAATCTTCGAATCGGAGTCCATTCCAGCAGTTTCGGCTTCAATTGCTAATTTAATTCCTGCTTGGGTATCTAATTCTATGGGGTGGTATAAATCTAAATCAGGAATATCAGCGGCAATAAACTCCTTGTCGGCGATCCCCGCACAGTCATCTTCGTTCGTATATTTTGCAATTTCTACGGCTTTTTCTACCGTTAATCTTAACGCAGCAGGGCTCAAATCAGCAGTTGATGCGCTGCCCTTCTTCTTCCCTACAAACACTGCTATGCCTAGGCCGCCGTCATTCGTGAACTCTACAGTTTCAACTTCTTTTAACCTTGAAGATACGGCAATGCCCTGAACTTTCGACATACTTGCCTCGGCTGCGGTAGCGCCCTTTTGAATGGCAAGACGCAATGCGTCATCTACGACATTTTGAATTTCTGCTAACTGCTTTTCAGATTCCATATTTTCTTTTTACTGTCCAAACAATAGTGTGACGGTTACAATCTATGGTAATTCTAGCACTAAAGAAATCAAAAAACTTTATATGAATGCCGATTATAACCCCGAGCCACTTCTTGATGAAAATGGCGAAATAATAAAAAGTAAGACTCAGCTTAAGCAAGATGCGGAAGACATAAAACAATTAGGTGTCGCTTTAGTTGAGTTTTCAAATGCGCAGTTGGATGAAATTCCAATGAACGATGAATTACGTGAAGCAATTCAATTAGCTAATCGTATTAACAAGAAGAAGGACGGTTTTAGACGTCAACTTCAATTGATTGGCAAGATATTGCGACAGTGCGATCTTGAGCAAATTGAAGATGGGATCAACAGACTTCGAGCGCATCACCTAAGAACAAATACTCACTTCCACGAGCTTGAGCAACTTCGAGACGACATTGTGAATAAAGGCGATAGCGCAATTCAGTCTCTTTTAGATGAACATCCTGATTTAGACCGACAAAAGCTAAGGCAAATGCATCGTCAGGCCGTTAAGCAGAAAGAGGCTGAAAAACCACCAAAAGCTGCACGCGAAATTTTTCAGTATTTAAAACAAAACATTGAAGAGTAGTTTTCATGACAGTAAAAGTATTAAAAGTATTTTCAGTGCTATTTTTTGCGCTTTCTTTAGCCGCCTGCAATGGTGCCTCGGGTGACAATGAAATAGTTGGCGAAACAGATTCAGCTGTTACCTCACTATCAGTTAGCGTACTAAATGCGAATTGCGATGCAGTTGCAGGCAATGCTTTTATACTCGGTGAAACAGTTTGCGTTCAAGCGACGCTTGCCCAAAATGGTGCTCCGCTTGTCGGGGAAATCATTAGCTTTGAAGCCGGCATAGGCGAGCTTTCAGCGGCAACAAAGCTAACAGATAGCAGTGGCGTTGCTCAAATTACCTTGACTTCAGCTAACGGAAACGTCGGTGCGGCCTCAATTGATGCGTCTTTTGGCGAATTAACAGCTGTAGCGAACTACGAATTTTTATCCGCGGCGACTGTAAGCCCTAAACTTCCATCCATAACGATAAGTCTACTGAACGAGCAAGGTAATCCAATTTCGCGCTTTAAAGCGAATGAAGTCGTGCAGGTACGCGCCTCATTATTAAATAGCGACGACACCCCCATCGTTAATGAGATCGTTAGCTTTCAAAGCACGTCGGGAGCTGTTTCGGTAACGCAAGCGCTAACTAACGATCAAGGCATCGCACTGGCTGCACTGACAACGTCTGAGCTAGAATTAGGCGCAGCGTCGATATCAGCAACTTTTAGTATTAATGGGGAATCTGTCAGCAACTCTTTAAATTTTGAAGTGCAGTCAATTGATACCGTTAACGATAATGTTGTGCGCTTTGGTTACTTTGAAGACGGTGTTTTTATCGAGAATATGATTAGCTTAGGTAATGCATCTTCTACTGACGAGCTTTCTATCAGTGCTGGCGCAACGCTAGGAGTAACGGTCGCATTGGTTGACGAAAATGACCAAGTAATTCCAACAAGTACACCGGTCTCGTTTACGTCAAGATGTGTTCAAAGTGGTGATGCCACACTTGATGCCACAGTTAACACGATAAATGGGACTGCAAATGCAACTTACAAAGACCTAAGTTGCGCTGGCGGAGCCGGTAATATAGATACCATTACGGCAACCATTAACGTTAATTCCATTAGCGTCACAATTAGTCGCGACCTTATATTGACCCCAGAAACGGCCGGCGCAATTGAATTTATATCTGCTTCACCGGAAAATATCGTGCTGCAAGGCACAGGTGGTCAGGGTCGTGAGTCTGTTTCTACCGTAACCTTTCAGGTAACCGGAGCGCAAGGTAATCCTTTATCTCAGCAATCCGTTGATTTCAGTTTGAATACAAATACAGGCGGTCTGACGCTTTCTCCAGCGACAGCAATTACCAATTCAGAGGGCCAAGTGAGTGTCAAGGTGACCGCAGGGAATGTTCCCACGTCAGTGAGAGTAACAGCACAAGTGGCTATTAGCGACGCACAAATAATTCAAACACAGTCAGACTTGCTGTCAATTAACACCGGTCTTCCTGATCAGAACAGTATTACTTTATCTCCGTCTGATTTAAACCCTGAGGCTCTTAATATCGATGGCGCAGAAGTTACTATTTTCGCGAGCTTAGCGGATACATTTAACAATCCTGTCCCCGACGGCACAACCGTTTCGTTTACCGCTGAAGGAGGCCGCATTCAGCCAACGTGCAATACTTCTAATGGCGCATGTAGCGTGATTTGGACTAGCGCAAACCCAAGGGTCGATGATCACCGTGTCACTATTCTAGCCACTGCAATTGGTCACGAAACGCTTATTGATAGCAATGGTAACAATCAATATGACGATGCTGATGGTTCAGCAATTATAAGCAATGACGGAAGCGGTTTTGACGTTACATTACCTACCAGATCTGGCTTTGTCGATTTAAGTGAAGCTTGGCGCGACGACAACGAGAATAGAGTTAGAGATGCTAATGAAATCTACTTAGACTTTGATGCATCTGGTGGCGCTCAGCCTGATCCACAAAATGGACGTTTCGATGGACCCCAGTGCACAGGAGCTTCTTGTGGAGCTGAGAGTATTCATGTGCGCAGAGCAATCGTCCTTGTAACATCAAGCAGCGCTGCTGTCATTTCGGTTAGTAATGACGGCGTTGAATTAGCCAGCAATCAATCAGCAGGTTCGGCTACCCCGGTATTATCGATTCCTCGCGGGAATAGTGCATTCTTCCAGTACACTTACTCTGATACCGCCGGTCAACCTATCGCAAGCGGTTCTAGCATTGTTGCTACCGCAAGTGCTGGTGCATTGAATGGCACGGTGGACGATATCATGCCTCAGTCAAACCTTAATGCTGGCAGAACAAGGGAGTTCACTGTTACAAACAACCTACTGGCAGCTGATACAACTATAGACACGACGGTAAGCATAAACATCACTTCCCCAAGTGGCGTTGTATCTTCGCTGAGTTTCGTCGTGACATTGGACTAAGAAGCATAGGTAATAAATGTTAGTATGAACAGCTTCTGGTACAAGCCGTTTCCGCAGTATCCGCGCGGGCATATGAATTTTTGGCGGGTGAGATTAATACTGCATATATTATTAATTTCAGCCGTTATGTTCACAACAGTAGCCGCAATTAACTTCATCGTTTTTTCAAGTATTGAATTAGGCCTTTTAGATTCTGTCGGCACAATACTCTCCTTAGGCATTTATGCTTGGTTTCGAAAAACCGGAAATGTTGCCCTTGCCTCGTGGATGATAACAACGGCTTTTACAGCCCTTGTTATGTATTTTATATTCATGGTAAATGGTACTGCGAACTCCTTTATGTGGGCAATTTTGATACCGCCAATATCCTACTTTCTATTAGGAAAAAATTGGGGGACGGTATTTTCTGCGATTATTTTTGGTTTTTGCTGCTATATCGCTTATCAACTATATGATAGTCAACCTGCTGTAGAATACAGTTTGGGGTCATTTTTAAATATTGTAGAAGTGAGTGTTGCCCTATTGCTCATGTTTAGATTTTACGAAGGCACGCGTTCAGACGCTTATCAAGAACTTTCGTACCAAAATCAAAAAATACAGCTGCTTGCAGAAACCGACAAATTGACCGGTTTATTCAACCGAGAAAAATTTGACCAATATCTAATAAACTTAATGAGTTCAAACGATCGATCAAAAACCAGCCTATCGCTACTCCTTTTAGATGTAGATCATTTTAAACAAATTAACGACAGCAAAGGTCATTTAGAAGGCGACAAAATCCTTAAAGGTTTAGCAGAGGTACTACAGAGTAAAATTCGGCCTAACGACCTTTTAGCCAGATGGGGCGGAGAAGAGTTTGTTGTTGTGCTGCCCGATACCCAAGTAGATAACGCTAAAGACTTTGCCGAGCGTCTGCGTGCACATGTCGAGCAAAACACCATAGTTGGCGTTAACGTCTCAGTCAGCATAGGTGTAACCCAATTGACAGCCCATGACAACATCGACGCCTTGTTGTCCAGGGCAGACAAAGCTCTGTATAAAGCAAAACATAAAGGTCGCAATCGAATTGAAGTTATATCACCGTGAGTTACGCAACAGTTTAATTTAGGAAGTCTTCTAAAAACCAAGCAGAAAATTCGTGTCGCCCCACAAGACCGCTCTTCGAATAAATGCTCGAGGCCTGCTGTCTTGCGGTCATTTCTTTTGTTGTTCTTACGCTAGCAATTTCTTTTAAACTCAGTCCTTTCAACAAAAGTAAAGCAACCTGCTGCTCTCCTAAAGTTAAATTCCAACTGTCGAACTGCTCCTTTATGACCAAACTGTAGCGCTTTCTCTCTTCCTTTATTTTGCTGTTCAGCAAAGCTATTTGTTGATTTGCGTCAGACAAATTTTCAGCAAGATGATGTAAACTCTTGTTCTTTTTACGTATATGCAGAATAAGAAGCGCAGCAGCTACGGCAGAAAGAACCACCAATAAAGCCTCTTGTAAAATATGCCAAAGAGGTACACCTAAGCCTAAATCAACTATTACGTCTAGACCATTGAGCAGCATAATGATGATCAAAATTATGGTGATAACCGTATTTCTCATATTCCCTCTTTGATGTCTCAGTAATTCATAAAGATATTGTTTGTAGCTAGGTAGCTCGTAGCCTACATCACCGTTTTTGTAAGTCTGTTATACATATGTTCGGTGCGTATAATACATAAGTTTGATGTTAAAAAGGCCATTTTTATCACATAATAGTTTGATAACTAATAACAAAGGGAAATCAGTGAAAGCCAGCGCCATTCAACTTAAACACTTCTTTATTTTCTGCATATTCGTAGCTCACTGCTCTTCAGCGAACGCGCAAAGTAATTTAACCCTGCATGACAGCTTAACCGCCGCCGTTGAAAAGCAGTCCAGTAAAATGCCAGACCCAAATAATAGCGCACTAACGGACAACAAGAATTTTGATTGGTTAGACGGTAGTCCTTCCGCTTCTTTAGTTTACTTAGATAGTCAGCAAAATTTGGGAACAACTGAAAGTGAGATAAGCCTCAATTTACCAATTAAATCACCTTTCCTTAGGAAAATAGAGAAAAGTTTAAGTAGTAAGGTAGATGCTTTGCGAACTAGCGCTCAAAAGCAGTATGCATTGTTCCTATCAGGCATCATTCGCAACATCGTTTGGGAAATTCAAATAGAGAAACTTTCAGCCACCGCGGTATCTAAAAAACAATCGATACTAGCCGAGCTGACCCTACAGTATAAAGAAATGGCGCAAGCTCAGGCCATTCCTCAATATGTCTCATTAATAGTGCAAAAAGAATTTAACGACCATCAAATCTCTTTGGTGCAACATCAACAAAACATCAATAATCTGATGGCTAAGTACTATCGCCTTACTGGTTTGAACGCCCTGCCTAGCGTAATTACCGAAGCGGCGCCCAATGTAGGTCAAATGGACATAAATGCTCATCCAGATATTGTTGCACTAGACAATACGTTTCAAAGTACAGAACAAACGCTGCTGAGTACGAGCAAAAGTACAGCACCTTGGAATGTTCAAATAACAGGCAAACGGGTAGAAACTCCGGGTTTTTCCGAAAATCAGCTTGGTCTTGGTATAGAAGTACCGATAAATATAGTCAATCAACTATCTACATTGCAACGAAGCGAATACAGTAAAATTAACACCGAGTACCAAATAGCTCGAAGCAAGCTCATGCATGAACTCAGCGAAGCACAAGCAAATTTGATGCAAGAGTATAAGTTTTTACAACAAAAACAAACCTTACTCGACTCCAGCACAGCTAACTTATCGGCTCTTACCCAAGCGATGACTGAGTTACGCGAAGCAAACGCGCCCAACCAAGAGTTCTATATTCGCACTCTACTCGACACCGTGGATTCAGAGTATTCAATTGAATTAAACCAAATTCATCTTCAACGCCATATTGCACTGATGAGACAAGCAGCAGGACTTACCTTATGAAAATTTTATCCTTCTTTATTTTATCATCGGCGTTAATGTGCCATTCGGTTTTTGCTCAAAATATGACGGTGCAGGCTGAACAGCTGGGCAATTTGTCGCTCCAGACGAATCCTATAGATTCAGTTTCGTCTTATACGGGTAAAGATGTAATGGCGACAGTTGCCATACTGCCAGGCCAATCGTATGTGTTTAAGTCACCTATTAATGTGCAACGAATTCAGTATTTAAAAGGGGTTGGCGAAACGCTTAAGGAAAATGAAGCGTTTGCCATTATCCAAGGACCTGAAGTGCATCATTTTTACAGGTCGTTTGAATTAACAAAAGTGCTTTTTTTACAAACTCAGACCCTGTTTAACAACAGTAAAAACCTATATCAACGCAAGTCTTTAAGTGAACAAGCATGGCTAGATGTAAGCAACCAATATAACAAGATCAGAATGGAATATGACGAACTGACGCATTTTTTTGACTTAGTTCTCAGCGTTGACGAAGCAACAGATTCGCTAACGCTCGGCGCGCCAATGGCTGGTGTGATTCAGTACAGATTATCAAATGCATTAGATATGGAAGATACGATCGCTTCGTTTACTCCAGCGCAAGCAGTTCGACTTAAAGTCAACATCCCCATCGATGCGACACAGAAGCCATTGCTCATTAGCAGCGATGGTTGCCAGCTAGCCGTCGACTTTGTCGAAAGCGCCAACTCGGCATTTTATCAAGTCGCGTGGACCAAAGCACTGACTAATGATTGCGCGTTTGCTGTTGGCCAAGTGTTAAGTGCCACACCAGAATACCAAGCAAATGCCTATGAAATAAAACAGTCTAGCGTGTTTAATTGGGAAGGAGACAATTATATTTTCATTCAAGATAAACAAAATTACACGGCTGTGAAGGTTAGCCTTATCACATCACATGATGACAACTATATTGTGAAATCATCCGTATCACTTGCAGGAAAAAACGTGTTGCTTAGTTCTGTCAGTGCTGTGCAGGGTATTCTGCTAGGCTTGGGGATTTAACAAAATGCTAAGTAATGTTATTCGTTTTTCCCTCACTCAGCGTGTATTTGTACTCATTGTATCTCTGTTTTTGTTTTTAGCCGGCGCTTCCGCTTGGTTTGCATTACCAATTGATGCTTTTCCGGAAATTTCTCCAACTCAAGTAAAAGTCATATTGAAAGCGCCGGGCATGACTGCTGAGGAAATTGAAGCACAAGTAACGCTGCCAATCGAAACTGAGCTCTTAGGTATTCCAGATCAACAAATCCTTCGCTCAACCACTAAATACGCAATAACTGATATCACTATCGACTTCAAAGAAGGCACCGATATTTATTGGGCGCGCCAGCAGGTAGCTGAGCGTTTGGGTAACGTATTACCGTCTTTACCTTCTGGAATTGAGGGAGGCGTCGCGCCAATGAGTACGCCATTGAGCGAGATGTTTATGTTCTCAATAGAAAACCCCGCTATGAGCCTGATTGAACGGCGGCAGCTTTTAGAATGGGAAATCCGTCCACTTTTGAGAAGCATCAACGGTGTGGCTGACGTTAACATCTTAGGAGGCTTCGCTAAAACATTCCAAATTAGTCCCGATCCAATAAAGCTGGCTGGTATTGGAATGTCGTTTACACAGTTAAGTGAAGCGATTCAAGACATTAACCAAAATGGCAGCATTGGACGCTTGAATATTGGCAACGATACGCTGATTGTTCGCTCAGAAGGGCGCATACAGAATCTCCACGAACTGCAAAACATAGTGATTGCAAACAAAAACAATACCCCCATTCGCTTGCAGGACGTCGCAAAGGTTAATATCGGCCATCTCACTCGCTACGGTTCAGTCACACGCAATGGCGTAGAAACAACAGAAGCTATCGTGATCGCATTAAAAGGAGCAAATACGGCTGATGTGATAGAGAACGTTTCAAAAAAGCTTGAGCTCATACAGGGAACATTGCCCGAAGGGACTGAAATAAATGTGTTTTATAACCGAAAAACACTTATTGATACTGCTATTGGCACTATCGAAGAGGCGCTTATTATTGCCGTTGCTCTGGTAATATTGCTGCTCTCATTATTTCTTGGCAATGTGCGCGCTGCTATCGTGGTCTCGTTGGTATTGCCGCTGTCGGCCGTTTGTACCTTTTTATTGATGAACTATTTTAATATGTCCGCCAACTTAATGAGTTTAGGTGGCTTAGTTATTGCGATAGGTATGCTGGTAGATGCATCTGTTGTAGTGGTTGAGAATACCGTTAATACGCTTAAACAAAATGCCGCCTTACCGAAATTGCATCTAATTTTTCGTGCCTGCAAAGAAGTTGCGGTTCCAGTGGTGTCGGGAACGATCATTGTCATTATCGTTTTCTCCCCGCTGCTAACGCTAACAGGACTAGAAGGTAAGCTATTTAAGCCAGTCGCCATTACCATCGTATTTGCCATGCTTTCGTCATTGGTATTGTCGCTCACCGTAATACCTGCGCTAGCCTCACTATTGCTCAAAGCCGATACTATCAGCGAGCCGCGTTTCGTAATTTGCTTGCAAGAGAAATATCACGCTGCACTAAAACGCACAATATTGAAACCTACTCCTGTGATAATAGTCACCCTAGTAGTGTTAGTCGGCAGTATCGTACTTTATAGCCTGCTCGGAAAAACCTTTATGCCCGTACTTGATGAGGGCGACATTATTGTGCAGCTAGAAAAGTCGCCCAACATTTCGTTGCAGGCTTCAACCGATCTAGACATTCAAATCGAGAAGGCCTTACTTGCCAATATCCCCGAAATTAAGCAAATTGTAGCACGAGTTGGCTCTGATGAAATTGGCTTGGACCCAATGAGTTTAAATGAAACTGATGTTTTCATGGAGCTGGCACCTGTCGAAACTTGGCGCTTTGATAGCAAACAAGAACTCATTGAAGAAATTCGCAAGGTAATGGAAGGCTTTCCTGGCATCAACGTTGGCTTTACGCAACCTATTCAAATGCGCGTTTCTGAAATGCTCACGGGCAGTACAGGTGATGTTTCAATTAAAGTATTCGGCAACGATATTGCGGTATTAGCCAAACTAGCAGAACAGATAAGTGAAAAAGCGCGAACGTTAGAAGGTAGCGTTGACGTTAATGCCTCTGTAATTGAAGGCGGTGACTTCTTGAACATAAGGCTAAAGCCAGAAATTGCCAGTGCTTACAATATGACAATAGCTGAGCTCTCGCTGTTTGTTAAGTCGCAAATTGAATCTACGGAGCTTTCAACCTTAATTGAAGGTAAGAAAAAAACGCCCATCGTATTTGGGCTAACGAGCTCCAGCAAACTCAAACCTGGAACAATCAACGATCTACAACAAATGACGATATTGATGCCAGATGCCAGTTTAATGCCGCTTTCAAGCATAGCTAATGTATCGTTTAAACAAGGACCAATCCTAATAGAGCGTGAAAACAGCAATAGATTTGCGGTTGTTACTACAAACGTAGAAGAAAGAGATATTGTTGGTTTTGTCGAGGAACTGAAAGAGCTTCTTGCAACATCACTAGACTTACCGGTCGGTTATACACTTAATTTTGGCGGCGAATTTGAAAATCAACAAAGAGCAGCAACTAATCTTATGCTCGTTATTCCTATCGCACTTGGCTTGATCCTCATTATTTTATTTACCACATTTGGCGCCTTGAGCAAGGCCGGTTTAATATTAGCCAATATTCCCTTTGCGACAATGGGTGGCGTTATCGCACTTTATTTAAGCGGGGAGTTTTTGTCTGTGCCAGCTTCTGTAGGCTTTATTGCTTTGCTTGGTGTGGCCGTCTTGAACGGTGTCGTCATGGTCAGTTATTTTGAACAAACTAGGTTTGAAGTAACCAACGTAGTTGACCGCATTGTTCTTGGTGCAAAACGACGGTTACGCCCAGTGTTAATGACAGCCAGCACCGCAATGTTTGGCCTTTTCCCACTTGCTTTTGCAACCGGACCGGGTGCTGAGATTCAAAAACCGCTTGCCATTGTCGTAATTGGTGGTTTATTTACCTCTACTTTTACGACTTTGTTTTTAATTCCCGTGTTTTATATTTGGTTGGAGAATCGCCGTGGCGCTAACACAAAATGATCTGATGCTCGTCGCAATTGTGCCTGAAGATTTGAAAGATAAAGTAGTCGATACACTAATGGGGGAAACCTTCATAAGCGGATTCAGCTTAGCCAAAATTCAAGGCTTTAGTAAGGAACATAGCCACTACAATATTAGAGAACAGGTTGAAGGCTATCGAGACTTTTTTCGGTTTGAAGTACTGCATCAGGCATCTACCTCAGAGCAACTTTGTGAGCTACTCGGTAAAACCAATAACGATAAGAGAATACGCTATTGGATATTGCCGTTAATTGAAGCGGGTGTTTTGTAACGCATCATTAAACTAAAGCCATGAAACGCGACTAGTGGATAAGCTAAAAAAGCTAACTTACAACAGGCATTGTTGATCAATTAAGTTAGCTATTCTTTCTCAATTAGCATTACAATCATCATCGGAAGATCTAAAACAATAAACAGGGATAAGCAAATCATGAAGACATTCTTTAAATGGCTCGGCATTGTTGTGCTTGGTATTCTTATCATTACAGGTGCAGTTGCAACGCATGAGTGGAAGGCTGAAAAACCTTTTTCTTTCAGAGTATTTCTTGACCGCACACTCATAAAGCAAGCGCTTAAAAGCCCCGAAACAATGACCTCTATTGGCGTGTTTGAGAGCATCGGCATTACAGGTCATAACGCTCACTTAGATGATGCAAGTGAGGCAGCTTCTGCAGCGATGTTCACCGACTTAGCTGATGCCAAGCAGGTGCTTTTACAATATAAAGACCTTAACGAAGACCAGCAGCTCTCAAAAGAAATCGCTTTATACCTGTTTGATACTATCGAAGGATTTGAAAAATATCAGCATCACAACTACCCCTTCAATCAAATGTCTGGTGCGCAAAGCAACTTTCCTAGTTTCATGGATGCCCAGCATGCGATTACCGATGTTGAAAGTGTGCAGAACTACATTTCACGCTTAAGTGAATCAAAGCGTTATTACGAGCAAATGATGGAAGGCCTTAAAATTCGAGAAGAGAAAGGAATTATTCCACCAAAATTTGTTGTGCGTCGCGTAATTGATGAGATGCAAGGATTTGTCGACAAACCTTCCACGGAAAATATTCTTTATACTTCTTTACATGAAAAGATGAAGAAAACAGAGCTCATCCCTTCTGAGCAATATGACGATTTACTCAAGCAGACACAAACGCAGATTGAAACGACGGTTTACCCTACCTATAAAATGCTAATCGCTTACTTTTCAGAACTAGAAGCTAAAGCAGGCAATAACGATGGTATTTGGCAAATTCCTGATGGTGAAAATGTTTACAAACTCGCACTGCGTTTTTTCACAACGACGGACTACAGCGCGGATCAAATTCATAATATCGGATTAGCTGAAGTTGATCGTATTCAAGCCGAAATCTTAAGCATCCTTGGCAGTGAAGGCTTTGATATCAGCGCGGGTTTTACACCTGCTATTAATGCTCTGGCAAATGACGAGCGCTTTTATTATCCTGATACAGATGAAGGACGCGAACAAATTTTGCTTGACTACCAAACTATTTTGGACGAAATAGATGCAGGCTTAGGAGATGCATTTTCGCTAAGGCCCAAGGCCGGAATGGAAGTGAAGCGCATTCCATTGTTTAAGGAAAAAACAGCACCCGGTGCATACTATCAGCAACCCTCTATTGACGGCACACGACCTGGCGTATTCTTTGCCAATTTATACGACATCAAAGCAACGCCAACTTATTCAATGCGCACCTTGGCGTATCATGAAGGTATACCGGGGCACCATTTTCAAATTGCCATTGCGATGGAATTGGAAGGTATACCGATATTCAGAACCATCTCTCCTTTCACTGCTTATGTTGAAGGTTGGGCGCTTTATGCAGAGTATTTAGCGTGGGAATTAGGTTTTCAAGATGACCCTTTTGATAACATTGGTCGACTGCAAGCTGAACTGTTTAGAGCAGTGCGTCTAGTGGTTGATACTGGCATTCATGCAAAGCGCTGGACACGTGAAGCGGCTATTGAATATATGTTGCTTAATACTGGCATGGCTGAATCAGATGTGACATCTGAAATTGAGCGCTATATTGTGATGCCAGGTCAAGCTACTGCTTACAAAGTTGGTATGATGAAAATTCTTGAGGTCAGAGCTAAAGCGCAAAAAGCGTTAGGTGATAAATTTTCATTGGGTGAGTTTCATGATGTCATTTTGAAAAATGGCGCTGTTCCACTAGATATTATGGAAAGATTGGTTGATCAATACATTGAAGCGAAATTGAACGCGAGTTAACCCTAGAACATCGCAATACTTAAGAACACGAGGCAAGTTGTCAATGTTATCTTAAAGCCACCGTCATCTCCACGAAAGTGGAGACCTGGTAAACCCACTAGTAGGCTGAAAATTGACAACTCAATAGTATATCAAGGAGGTTACCGCTTTCGCGGTAATGAGCAGGGTTGTGTTAAAATTTAATGGCTCTAGTGACCACAATATGCCGAAACTTCCCTTTTACCTACATGGCTCTTATGACTGCTATAGGCACTTGCTATTCTTCGCTGTAACGTAAACCCCACTGCGCTCTTACCGTGTCCATCGTTTCCATCACTTGAATGCTTTCGTCTTGAGGCAATATGGGACTTTGCTGCAAACCCTGCGCAATACAATCATGCATGTGTTGAATTTCAAAACTAAAGTCTTCATTAGCGTTGAAAGGAAAGCTATAGGTTTGGGGTTCCTGCCCTTCAACGTAAACGGTAAACTCTTGTGCGCCCAAAAAGTGAGGCACCCGAATATATCCTGATGAACCAGCAATTAATGCCTCAGTAGGAGCCGCATGGCTATATCCTGAAGACAACGAAGCCCTGCGACCGTCGCTGTATTCGAACAAATAAAACGATCTTTCATCAACACCAGTGCTGTCCATAACCGCTGAGCTTTGGATATTCTCAGGGGCTTCACCAAAGACGATAAATGAGAAGGTGATGGGATAAATGCCAAGGTCTAATAAAGCGCCGCCTGCAAGTGCTTTATTCCTTAATCGATGACTTGGCTCTAACTTTGGATTGATACTAAAATCAGCTCGTAAACTTAGCACTTCGCCAATAGTGTTATCCGATAGCACTTTTTGTAACATGCGAATAGCGGGCAAAAATCGAGTCCAAACGGCCTCCATTAAAAAACAATTATTTTGTCGAGCAAGGGTATAGAGTTCTGTCGCTTGTTTTGCATTTAGGGTGATTGGTTTTTCGCATAATACGTGTTTATGATGCTGCAAGCAGAGCTTTACTGATTCGTAATGAAAGTTGTGTGTGTTAGCCACATACACGGCATCAATGTCTTCGTCGGCGAGCAATGCTTCATAACTGTTATAGACTTTATTTATATTGTGTTCTGATTTTTGACTCTCAGCCCAAGCATGGGCTCTTTGCATTGATTTTGAAGCACATGCAATAAGTTTTCCTGAGTCCAAACAAGCCAAGCCGTTCGCAAAAGTGTTTGCTATTACCCCGCAGCCAATAACTCCCCAATTCAGCATTATTCATCCTTAAAGCACTGTTAAAATTATGGTACTAGAAAAACAATAATAGACTAATTTTTGTAAAAAGCAGAGTGGCGCCGTCAAGCTAGTGAAAAACGAAGTAAAAGACTCGGCTATGATTCAGATCAAGACTGTCTAAACATTAAAGGCGTAGAGTAAAATATGCTTTATGTTTAGTCTTCAAATTAGCTATTTTTCACAGCATACACTGCTCAATATAAGAGATCTAAATGACTGATAAAAAAATTATTTTAACGCTCAAGATAGTCATAAGCGTTGGCATTAGTTTAATACTCTTGGGTGTCTACTTTCATTTATTCAATCAAACGATTGAAGACATGGGCGTAAATGGCATCATCATTAGTGCAGGCTGCGTTGCAGTTGGCATGGCCTTATCCCTACCTACCAAAATGTTTCTTACCTTTTTGCTCGTGAAAAGGGAAATGGATCAGGACAAAAAAAAACCATCAAAAGCTGAACCAACACCATAGATTGCTGCAAAGAAAGTACTCAATAACCGCCCGATAAATCGATACACTAAACCCTAGAGTTTGAATAATTGTGTTCATTGGCTAAGCGGAGTAGGATAAAAACCAAATAAAAGTTTCGCTTTCAAATTGAGATAACTATGCGCTTAAATAAAATTACGCTTGCCACGCTTTCTATAATCACAGGCTTTACCCTAGTCGGCTGTGAAAAAACAGATGATACAAATGGATCGCAAGCAGCAGGCACACAAACAACTAAGTCAATGCCAGCAACAGCTGTTAGTGCCGCAGAGCAATCCGCAGAAACAGCAAAGTTGAACGCTTGGTTTGAGGATAAATTTGAGCAAGAATTAATGCTTAGCCCCACGTCACTGACTGTGCTCGGCAGAAGCCAACGTCAAGATGAAATAGATGATTATTCAGAACAGGCGTATGACGCGCAAATAGCGTTAAAGAAAGCTAACCTAAAAGAACTTCAAAGCACGTTTGACTATGCAAAACTAACAGACGATGCAAAGATTTCTTATGACCTTTGGATATACTTAAGCGACCAAGCAATTGCCGCCTACGAGTTTCGTTATAACCGATATGTATTTGAGCAAATGAATGCGGTTCACAGCTTTTTCCCGCAGTTACTTATAGCGCTGCACAAAGTCGAAACAGGCGAACATATGCAGCAATATCTCAAGCGGATATCGGCGAGCGGAACGGCGCTTGATCAGCTTATTTTAGTATCGAAAAAAATCGCTGAAAAAGGCGTTAGACCACCCTATTTTGCTTTTGAAGCTGTTATTGATGAGTCTACTAAAATAATATCAGGCGCCCCATTTTCTGACGGCGTCGACAGCGCGATCTGGGCTGACGCACAAACTAAAATAAAAGGTTTATTAGAGCAAAACCAGCTTACTCAAAGCGAAGCTGACGACTTAACTAACAACATCAAAAAAGCACTCATAGAAGATTTTAAACCTGCATATGAAAGACTCATCGCATGGCAGCGAGCAGACAGAGTTAATGCAAGCGAGGAGGCTTTGGGAGCCAATGCGTTACCTAATGGTTTAGCCTTTTACAACGAGCGCTTAGCTAACCAAACAACTACCGATTTAAGCGCAGATGAAGTGCATAATATCGGTTTGAAAGAAGTCGCTCGCCTGCGCGCTGAAATGGAAGTTGTTAAAGCTGAGTTTGGTTTTGAAGGCAGCTTGCAAGAATTTTTTGTCTTTTTACGCGACACTAAAGACGATGAGCGTTTGTATTACCCTGATACGGACGCGGGACGCCAAGCTTATATAGATGATGCCACAGCCGCCATCAATAAAATCAAAAAAGTACTACCAGACTATTTTGGCATACTGCCGAAGGCTGACATGGTAGTAAAACGCGTTGAAGCTTTTAGAGAGCAGGACGGCGCAGCGCAGCACTACTCCTCATCAACGCCTGATGGTTCGAGACCTGGCGTCTACTATGCTCACTTATCTGATATGACTGCAATGCCTAAAAGAGAACTTGAAGTCATTGCTTATCATGAAGGTTTGCCCGGTCATCATATGCAAATCGCCATTTCGCTTGAATTAGACGGCGTACCTACTTTTAGAAAGCAATCTTATTTGAATGCCTACGGCGAAGGCTGGGCCTTATACTCAGAATGGTTAGCAAAACAAATGCCCGGTACTTATCAAGACCCACTGTCAGAGTTTGGTCGTTTGGGCTCTGAAATGTGGCGAGCAATACGCTTAGTTGTTGATACAGGTTTGCATGCAAAAGGCTGGAGTGAAGAAGAAGCGATTACCTATTTCAAAGAAAACTCCGCAATTACCGGTGAACAAGCGCAGTCTGAAGTGCGTCGTTATTTAACCCTTCCCGGTCAAGCAACTGGTTACAAAATCGGGATGCTCAAAATACAAGAACTTCGGGCATTAGCTGAAAAGCAACTCGGAGATAAGTTCGATATCAAAGCTTTTCATGACGTTATTTTGGGCGGTGGTGCATTGCCCATGGTCATATTAGAGCGCAAAGTAAAAGCATGGATTACGAGTCAAAAGTAATGCTAAGGCAATGAGTTAAAGAATTTTAGCCATTGCCATTTGATAATGCCTGATAATCAGGATGATCATTCAAACATAAAATTAAGTATGATATACAATTGCTTTATCATGGAAGTGAAAACGCCAACGTGGAAATTTTCTCATTGAAACCCTTAAACCTATCCAAGCAGAGCTATAAGCATTAAACATGGCCAACCATACTCAACAACTTTTAAACACTTGGTACGAACAGCGCAAGGACGTTGACTGGGTATTAGCAACGATCATCGCCACAGAAGGGTCTTCATATCGCAAGCCTGGGGCGATGATGATGATCAATAGCCTTGGCCAATATCACGGATTATTGAGCGGCGGATGCTTAGAGTCAGATATAATGCGACAGTCTCGTCAGTGCTGGATGACGGGCAATAATCGCATTATTCAATATGACATGCGTGAAGAAGAGGATATTGCTTGGCAGCTTGGCATAGGTTGCGGTGGGCTAGTTCGTATATTGTTACAACCCATTAATACTGCAAACAACTTCTTGCAGCTACGCGAACTGCGCCAATTGATTAATCAAAATCAAGCCTGCAAATATATTCAGTCAGTTAATGAAAGCACACCAAACAATGAGGTCAGTAAAATTGAGAGCAATGTGTCTTTTAATAAAAATTCAGCGCCACAGGCTAACAACGAAGACATTCCCGAATTAAGCTCGAGTGACGAGACTATTTTTGAGCACATTATTAGGCCTTCTCTTAAGCTAGCTATTTTTGGCGGCGGCATTGATGCGATGCCAGTGGCCCAAATTGCAAGCAATCTAGGTTGGCACGTAAGCATTGCCGATCCCCGCACGGGTTACGCAAGGAAAACTCAATTTGCCGATGCAAAGCAGATAATTAAAACCGATTTTGCCAATGCATCTGAGCACACGTGGCTGTCCGACATCGATGCTATTGTTATCATGACCCACAACGTGAAGTTAGATGCACAAGCATTATTGCTCGCACAAAGCAGTTCAGCTAGCTATGTAGGCATGCTGGGACCTGCACATCGTACCGAAAGAGTGCTCAAGGAAGCGGGCATTTCGGCAAGCGATTCTGCTAATAAACATCAACAAACAACCTCAGGTTTAAGCAAACGCCTAGCAAATCCAATCGGTTTAAAACTCGGCGGTGAACTACCTGAGTCTATTGCTCTATCCATTTTGTCTGAAATACACGCATTTATCGAAAGTGCAGACGGCAAATCATTTAGCAACATATTGAGCCAGTAGAGTAACGAGAGTGGAGATGCTTTAAATTACGCATTGTCTTTAAATGAACAACCGAGTCCTATGGCAATAACAACAAACAATAAGCGATACCGCATTGAAGCACTGCTGCTGGCCGCTGGTCAGAGTAAGCGCTTTGAGGGTAACAAACAGCTTGCGATTATTAATAAAAAGCCAATGCTTGCTCATACCCTTAGCGTGTTCGCTCAATCCGAATTCGACGCCATTACGGTTGTTTTAGGCGCAAACGCTACTGCTATTAAAGCTGCGCTAGATAAGATAAATGTCGATTTAGCTAACACTAATGAAGTTCATTCAAACATCAACTCTATCATTGCAGCAAACTGGCAAAAGGGGATGGGAGCATCCATCGCCGCTGGTGTAAAAAATTTAGCGCAAGAAATTACACACGTTTTCATCGGATTAAATGATCAGGTGGAAATTCGTGCAAAGCAGTGTAATCTTATGATAGCTGAATCGCAGAAATACCCAGACAAGATTGTCGCAGCTTTCTATAACGGAAAAGTTGGCGCCCCCGCAATTTTCCCGCGGGCTCATTTTGCTGACCTTGCGTTATTAAACGATGACAAAGGCGCACGAGACATTT
Organism: Glaciecola nitratireducens FR1064; assembly: GCF_000226565.1. Lineage (NCBI taxonomy): Bacteria > Pseudomonadati > Pseudomonadota > Gammaproteobacteria > Alteromonadales > Alteromonadaceae > Brumicola > Brumicola nitratireducens. The sequence goes on from NC_016041.1 coordinate 3,581,437, forward strand.
TACGCAACAATATGGCAAATATCATTCAACTAGATCTGCCAGAAGGTGCTAAAGATATTGATACTAAAACAGATTTATTGTCGTACATATCAACTATGCCAAGCTAATTCAGTGCAGGTTGAAAACGACGCTCACAATTGCGAAATATCCAAAGGATAAAGACATGATAAGTTTTACCCTAAATAACAAAGCCATCGAAGTCGATGCAGATCCAAACATGCCCTTGCTTTGGGCGCTTCGCGACATGCTCGATATGACAGGCACAAAATATGGTTGCGGTATCGCTCAATGCGGCGCTTGCACTGTGCACATGGATGGCGAACCCATCCGCTCATGCGTTATGCCCCTTGCCAGCATCGCAGGTAAAAAAATCACAACCATCGAAGGCTTGCCTAGTGATGCAAGCCACCCGATACAACAAGCTTGGTTGGAACACAATGTGCCACAGTGCGGCTACTGCCAATCAGGGCAAATCATGAGTGCCGTTGCGCTGCTTTCTAATAATCCAAATCCCGACGATGCAGCCATCGATAACGCAATGCAGGGCAACATCTGCCGATGTGGCACTTACCCGCGCATCAAGGCCGCAATAAAAGACGCTGCCAGCAAAAGCGCTACCACAAGTGCGTCAAACAACTTCGACTTCAGCTTGGCTAAAAATGTGGGAGAAAAAGTATGATTGAATCATTTCAACAAGCAGCTAATAAAGATATAGCTAAGCAAACGAAAGCCGTTAGCCGCCGCGACTTTTTAAAGTTAACTGGCATGACCACGGGCGGATTAATATTAGGCTCCATGCTGCCCATAAGCCTACCAGTTTGGGCGCATGGAAATGCTGCGCACGACAATACGCTCAACTTGTTTGTTGCCATCGAAACCAACGGACGCGTCAATATTGTCTGTCACCGCAGTGAAATGGGCCAAGGTATACGTACCGGCATTCCTCAAATTGTTGCCGACGAACTCTGCGCTGCGTGGGACGACGTGCACGTTGTTCAGGGCTTAGCGAATGAAGCTTATGGTAGTCAAAATACCGATGGCTCACGTTCAATAAGAAATTTTTACGCGAAAATGCGCGAAATGGGGGCAACAGCACGAACCATGCTTGAGCAGGCTGCCGCCGAAAAATGGGGTGTAACCATAAGCGAGGTTTACGCTAAAGACAGCTTCGTGATCAACAAGAATACAAAACAAAAGGTATCTTTTGGTTCACTAGCCGAGTCCGCAGCAAAAATTAATGCACCAGCGCCTGAATCATTAAGCTATAAATCGAAAAAAGATTTTTCTTATATCGGTAAGTCGATGCAAATTGTAGATTTACCCGACATCGTTACTGGTAACACCGTTTTTGGTCAAGACATCAAGCTAGAAGGTATGCTGTACGCCAGCATAGAGCGTAACCCAGTACTTGGCTCAAAGGTGGAATCATTCGACAAAGCCGCAGCAATGAAAACGGGTGGCGTGGTTGACGTGTATAAAATGCCGGACCAGCCTACCCCGGTCGTTTTTCACCCATCCAATGGCGTTGCCGTCATAGCAACCAACACTTGGGCTGCGTCACAAGGCCGCAAAGCCCTAAACATTCAGTGGGGGGACAGTCCCCACAAGAGTCACAACTCAGCCGAATATTTAACTGAATTAAACCAGCGAATAGTTAACAAAGGTAAGACCATTAGAGAAGGCGGCGATGCCTATGCTGCAATGGAAAAAGCGCAGCAAAAAGTCGCGGCAACTTATACCGTTCCCTATCTAGTGCATGCGCCAATGGAGCCACCGGCCGCCACCGCCGTATTTAAAGACGGCGCGTGTGAAGTATGGGCATGTACACAAACGCCACAGAGCACACAGCAAAATGTTGCAGGTGCACTGGGCATCCCTAAAGAAAAGGTCAAAATTAACGTGACCTTGCTTGGTGGTGCATTCGGACGTAAATCAAAACCAGACTTTTCGGTTGAAGCAGCACTTCTTGCAAAGTACACCGGCAAACCAGTGAAAGTAGTTTGGAGTCGAGAAGATGACATTCGCCAAGGTTACTACCATGCCATTAGTTCACAGCATTTCGAGGCAGGCTTAAACGCAGACAATTCTGTGGATGCTTGGATACAGCGCACTGCTTTCCCAAGTATCAGCTGGACCTTCAGCGGTGTTACCGATGAGCCCTCCGACGGTGAGCTAAGTTTAGGTTTTGGCGATGTACCGTTTAACATTGCCAACCTGTCTTGTGAAACTCACAAAGCTCCTGCACATATTAGAATTGGCTGGGTGCGCTCGGTCAGTAACATTCAGCATGCATTTGCCCAGGGTAGTTTTGTCGACGAGGTAGCCCACGCAGCTAAAATGCCGACACACAAAATGTGGCATCAATTGCTAGGTGACGATCGCCTTGTTAATCCAAAAGAGCAAGGCTTTGAATACGGCAACTATGGTGAGACTCTCGAGCGCTTCCCAATTGACACCAAGCGTTTAAAGCATGTCTTGGACGATGTCGTTGCCAAATCAGGCGCTGATAAGCCAACAAAACAAGGCGAGGCTTGGGGCATCAGTGCGCATCGAAGTTTCGTGAGCTACGTGGCAGTGGCAACGAAAGTACGCGTGAAGGACAATAAAGTCACGGTTCTTGAAATGCACTCAAGTATTGACGCAGGAACAGTAGTGAACCCAGATCGCGTTCGTTCGCAGCAAGAAGGTTCAATGATATTTGGCTTGTCGTTGGCAATGCTCGGTGAAATTACGGTGAAGGACGGCGCTGTAGAACAATCAAACTATAGTGATTATCAAGTGCTGAGAATGTCTCAAAGCCCGATGATCAAAACCTATATTGTCGAGTCTGATGCTATACCAGGTGGTGTAGGTGAGCCAGGTACGCCTCCTGTTGCGCCAAGTTTAACGAATGCAATATTTCATGCATCAGGTAGACGCATAAGGGACTTGCCTGTAAGTAAACATTTTATGGTCTAAATTCGTACTACATTTAAATGCACTGATAACCTTGTTTTATAGTGATAGGTTGTTAGTGCTTTTTTATGTGACAAACGAGACCTACTTTTGTGCTCTGCGTCGTTCCAAATGATTATAAATTAGCGCTTTTATCAACCAAGCGCAGAGGCCAAAAGACGGTATGAATTCTACTAGCATAAAAGTATTTCCTGCACATCACACCTTGCTTAAGCTAATAGCAGCTAGTGGACTGCTCGTCTCAGTTTTGATTTTCACACCAACGGCCTCTGCAGCAGATGAAAGCAACACTGAAGAAAAAAGCGTTTCTTTGACTGGCAACAGTCAAAATCCTGAACAATCTGAGCAATCCCCGGACAAAGACAAAAAGAATCGAGTTTCTTTAGGCGACGGTGTCGGTAAAGCCGACATTGCCATGGATCGGAGCTTAACCGGCTTTGAAAACGTCAACGAATCACTTTCACTTTGGGAACTCGGTGTCGGCGGTGGTGCTTTCTATAATCCTAAATACCCAGCCTCTAGTGAAGGGCGTTTTTTTAGCTTGGCACTGCCTTTTGTCGTTTATCGCGGTGAGACTTTCCGGATTGGAGACGGCGGTGGCGCAAGAGCAGTGGTTATCGAAAATGAAACCTTTGAAGTCGACTTTTCGTTTGGTGTTGCGCTGCCCAGCGACAGCGAAGATAACAGCGCGCGAGTTGGTATGCCTGAACTCGACTTTTTAGGCGAAATTGGTCCACAGATGATCTTTATGCTGGGCAACTACGATTTCGATAAAAATGCTGATGGCGAAAATATGGGTACAAACCTAGGTAAAGGACGACTCGACTTCCGCCTGCAGGCGCGCGCAGTGTTCTCAACCGACTTTAGCCGCATTGATGGGCGAGGTTATATTTTCGAACCACAAATTTCTTACCAACACCGCGGTTTAAAGCATGAGGACACTGCGTTCAACATTTCCTTTGGAATGATTTTTGCCACTGAAGAAACACATGACTACTTCTATGAAGTAAGCCCCGAATTCGCCACCGCAGCGCGCCCAGCCTACGATGCCAAAGCAGGTTACTTGGGTTCGGAACTGACGCTCGGGCTTTCATTTCGAGTCAGTGAAAACGTGCGGGCTTTTGTTGGTGGTTCAGCTCAATTTCATAGCTTAGCAGCTAATAAAGACAGTCCGTTATTTGAGAAAGAAGTCACCTACTCTATCGGTACCGCATTCGTATGGCGCTTCTATAAAAGCGACGCCAGAGCAAAGTGGTAAGTTACATCACTTCACAAGCTTGAAAGGAATATTCAGTTCAAGCGAACTGTCGGCTCCTACGCCCAATAGAAAGTCGCCAGACTCTGCGTTTAATTGATTGCAGATGTCATAAAAAGCGAGATCGTCGGTATGCATTTTAAAGGTCACAGGAACACTTGAATTCGCTTTTACTGTAACTCGTTTAAAACCTTTTAACTCTTTTACTGGCCGCGTAACAGAGCCCACTAAATCTCGAATATACAATTGCACAATCTCATCAGCATCTACATCACTTTTATTCTCTACTATCAGTGACACTTCAAACGCAGAGCCTAATTTAATTTCGCTGTGGCTAATGCATACTTCGTGATACTCGAAGCGGGCGTATGACAAGCCGAAGCCAAACGGATATAAAGGTGAAAAATGCGTGTCCAAATGAGTTGCGGCCATCCCTAACGAAGTTTGCGGCGCTCTCTCAGGGACATCATCGATATAGACATATTTATCTTCACTAGCGGGTCTGCCTGAGTTTTTTTGCGCATAATAAATGGGTATTTGGCCCAACACTCGCGGAAATGAAACAGGTAACTTGCCCGACGGTGATGCTTCGCCAAACAGCAGTTCAGCGATCGCAAGCCCGCCCATCGTGCCCGGATGCCACGCATATAAAATACTATCTACCTTATCAAGCAGCGATTCTAATATTAGTGGCCTACCTGCAAGCACTACCAGCACGATGGGCGTATTTGATTGCGATAAATAGTCGATGAGCTCAGGCTGTGCGCCAGGTAAGTCGATATTGGCTCTTGAGTGCGCTTCTCCTGACAGAATCGATTCTTCTCCCAAATATACAATGGCGACATCAGCACTGTTTACCAAATCGAGTGCCTTATCGAAATGCTGCGTATCTCTATCTCGTGAATTCGCGAATACCGGTTCAAATACTATCCCTGTTGAATCATTAGCTAGCGCTTCTAACCCAGCAAGACAAGTCACGCTATGCTTTTCTTCACCGTCAAATATCCAGGTTCCTAATTGTTCATAACCGTCGTTCGCCAGAGGGCCTATGACAGCAATCCGTTTGGTCGATTCTCTATCAATAGGCAACACAGGCCGCTGTTCAAAACGGCTTCTATTATGCAGCAATACACAGCTTTTTTGTGCTGCGTCTTTGGCAGCATTCCGATTACTAGGATTAACTAATTCAGGTAAGGTTTGTGGATCTGTGAACGGATTTTCAAATAGCCCTAACGCAAATTTCATTTGCAGAATGTTTAGCACCATCTGATCAACTTCAGCCTCATCGATTTGATGTTCGGCAATGAGTGCTGCCATATTATCGATATAACAGGTGCTGGCCATTTCCATATCAACACCGGCTTTCGCCGCTAAATAGGCTGAGTCTTTTTCATTGGCAGATAGCCCGTGTACCTGCAGTTCTTTAATAGATTCCCAATCGCTTACCAACACGCCTTGGTAGTTCCACTCTTCTCTCAATACTTGTTTCAACAACCATCGATTACCCGTTGCAGGTACACCGTTTAAGTCACTAAATGAAGCCATAAATGAAGCCGCACCGACTTTTGCTGCTTGATGAAATGGAGGTAAATAAACGTTGCGAAGTTCATTTTCAGGAATGTTCGCTGTATTGTAATCGCGACCACTTTCACTCGCGCCGTAACCCGCAAAATGCTTTGCGCAGGCAGCAATAGAGCCGATAGAAGAGAGGTCATCAGTTTGAAACCCTTTTACCATCGCTGCGCCAAGTATCGAGCATAAATGCGGATCTTCACCCAAACTTTCGGCGATTCGACCCCAGCGTGGATCGCGCGCGATATCAATCATAGGCGCAAACGTCCAATTCACACCCGCTTTCGAGGACTCTTCAGCCGCTATTCTTGCCCCTTTCTCAACAATTTCAGGCGACCACGTTGCAGCCTGTCCTAAAGGAATAGGGAATATTGTCTTGAAACCATGGATAACATCACGACCAATTAGCAGAGGTATACCTAAACGCGTCTCTTCAACAGCGATGCGCTGTAATGCATTATTAACATTCAAGTCAACTTCATTAATGACCGAGCTAATTCTCCCTTGCCTGATAGACTCCGCTAAGTAGTCCGGAATATGCGCCCCAGGACTGCATACTTGAGACAATTGCCCTAACTTTTCGTCTAAGGTCATTTTGCTTAACAGCTGTTTTGCTTTTTTGCTTATGTCTGCAGAATATAAATTGAAGGCAGGTGAATTTGACATAGAAAAGGAATATTCCAAATTGAGTTTAAGATTGCTAAATGCTTGGATGAACTTGGTGCTCATTTAACAGCTTACACAAGATCGCGTAATCTGGGCACAATAAACAAGAGAATTGTTTAGTCCAGCAAAACAAGACAAAGTGGACTGCTTTCGAGATAACAGGATATTAAAGGTAAGGTTTAGAGCGGAGGCAACGCTGCTTCCGCTCTTATATTGTGCCTCTTAGAGACTATATTTCACAAAGAAAAAAGTAAGTACTAACTTTCTTCATAAAGTTTATTCCTATTAATAGAAACATCAATCCGAACAATTTTTCCAGAACGAGTAAAGAGCATTTGACTGAATTCTTCATTGAGTTCATTAGTCTTTAGCACGTGCTTTTGCCCATCCTCGGAATGAATAGTAACTTGTTGTTCAGCATTGCTGCTCAATGAATAAACTATCGGCACTTGGCACCAAGTAAAGGCTAAACTTTGACCTTCTAACTCAAGCGTCTGCCAGTCTTCGTTGACATCAAGATAACGGAAGCTTGTCGCTTCTGCCGTAAACTCTTGCGCTCTTAGCAAGAAAGGATCAAAGCTAATTTTCCCATTGGCTACAAAGCAGCCTAGCTCTCCCATTCTGGTCAATAGCTCTTCTTTCACCTGGCCCGTCATGCCCGGCTGCTGTGCGCCCGCGTGTTTTGGTGTATGTGAATAAGGATCAGCTGGAAACGCGCCGTATTCTTCAGGAGTCTTATTAAAGCCAATCCCCAAGCGGACTTTATAATAGTGCGCTATCAAGGCTTGCGATGTTGCTGATTTACCTTCCTGGTGCACAGACTTTATTGCCACCTCTTGCACAGCGAGCAATAATTTAGAAACCATGTGCCAATATATGCAACCCAAACCTTCGAATCCAAACATACCGCCAGAGCGACCAGTAAAGGCGCTGTGGTTAAACACTGCTTCATATATCTCTAACAATGCATTGAGTGAGCTTTTTGTTGCTAGCTCTGGATATTCTTCTGCAATACGAGGCCAAATTTGTTTGATCGCATTTGCGTTTGTCAATTCACTATTAAAGCGATAGTCGCCTTGAGCATCTAACTTAATCAATCTTCCATCACCGTCTGCTAACATACATGCTAGTAGTGGGTGACCACTAACATCTTCTTTAGGAACGCAATTTTTGCTAATAAAACTAAGTTGCTTACGATCTGGATAGAGCATGAACGTTTTCTGGTCGGCTCGATACATTGGACTCGCGTATAATGCATCCATGATCTCGACTGCTCTCTCAGCGCTTAACGCGCCCGAACTTAGCGCTGCCACCTGACCTTCCAGCATGTCGTATAAATGACTTACTTTAAGTGACTCTTGATTGACGCTAAGAATATTGTACGCATGGTATAAACCAGAGTCGCTGTAATTAGCTTCGATACTATGCGTTATCAATGGTTTAGCGCTTGATAATAGTGCGTTGAGCTCTGTAACACTCACATTTTGCTGAGTATAATTACCAGAATGTTTGTACATTTTTGCACGATATTCACTAGCTAATGTACCTAGGCTCGACAAAGTAGAAAATTGTAAACTCGCTGACACTGGCCCTTTTTCTGCTTGCTCAACCACACTTTGCAGAACTTTTGTTGTTCCTGTTAGCCACTCAGCAACTTCTGTCGTTAACGTAAATTGTTTATTTTTGTCTTCAATTGAAGCGAGTAAGGTTGTTAAAAACGACAGATAGCGGTTAAGGTAACAGAGGGTTACCATCGATAAACCTTGACCAACCAGTGCATTGTTTGCGTCATTCCACTCTGGACGCTGCGTGTTTAACCAAATGCCGCCGTCAATAACCAGATTACTCAATTTGGACAAGAGCGGTATGAATAACTTTTCAGCTAACGTTACTTGGTAAACTTGGCCTTTTGCGTCCAAAATTAACTTGCCATCTGCGCCTAAACGCTCAATGTTGTGCTCAATTTTTTCAGCAAGCTCGTTGTCAAAAATAACCGTGTCTTTGGGTGATTCAATCGTGTCATGCAGCGATTTTATGCGATAAGGCACGTTGGCATAGCTATACACTGATTGCTCAAGCAAAGATGCTAATTTCCCCGGATGAAAATTATTAGAAGACTCCAACAACTTCAACAAATAGATGATTTGATGATCGCCCCAGTATCCAATGTAACTCCATGGATCATCTGGTTCTTCTACTTCCCAATCGATACCTTGTTTGGTAATTCGATATGGGTTGTAGCCATCGAGGGTTGATGCGTTAACAAACTTCGCAATAACCGATTCGATAAAAGATGGATAGCTAAGCGTCAGCGCTTCCCAATTTTGGAATATATCTCGCCAGTTACCTTGATATGACAAGAGTGGCTGACCTCTGTCGTCTTTTAATTCAATGGCAAATTGGTTCCAAGGGCGACTTGGATCACCATGACGGCGACCGAAAGTAATCGGTAGATACTCGTAAACCAATCTGCTCAATTGAGCATCGTTTAGCTCTTGAACGAACGACATAAGTTTATCTAAGCTCACAATCGCTGGTAGATTGCTCAGTGCGGCCTGATGCCTCTGATACGTATCGATATTAAAGTGCTTTAGAGTATTGATTAAATCGGTGCGCAAAATCTGGTATTGATTGGCAAAAATACCACCGCGCAGCACGTTGAAAAGAGTGTTTGCATAGTGGTGGAGGGAAACATCTTCTTCTCCGGTCGCCTGAAATCCGTCAGACGATGCCATAATTCGGGCTAATTTATCGCTGCCTGCTGCAAATGATTGCTGCATTTTTTCAGCCACTGCATTCGGATTAGCCAAAGCATGCTGCAGTGCAACAACTTCGCTTTGGTCTTTTTCCACATCGACATTAATTGACCACTTTTGCACTTCATTCGCAGACATCTTAAAGTGGCTATGCACCAAGTAACAGCTGCGCACTCCGCGGCTATAGTCTGCACTTTCAAGTGCTTTACCTGCTTTGAATAAAGCCAAACTTGCGGACGTTAAATGCACAGTACCGCCTTGCAAGCCTAACTTAAATACTGTGTTAGCACGCAGCGCTTCGACCGGCTCAGCACGGTCAGTAATCGCAGAATAAAGCGTGTATAACGCTAAGCCCGTTTCGCCGTTTACTTCAGTCCATTTATAAGCATCAACAAGATTGCTTGATTGTGATTGAGTAAAGCGAGGCGTACCCGCTGGAAGAATATTCTGTAGGCCATCGAGTATCTCTATAGAGCAAGTTTGTTCTGAGAGATTCTCTAGTTTGCATTGTCTGCTAATACCGAACTCACTCGAAAACTGCCAAGAGTAGCGAAATGCAAGCTGCAGGTCGTGATTTATTTCTTCGAAACAGAGCACATTGCCAAGTAAGTTTTTATATAAATTTCGAGTGACATGATATCTATCATCATGCTCTCTATTATAGGGTTCCCAAAATACAGCGTTACCGGAACTCTGAACAACTTTTACGATTGTTTTTGGACCTGTATGCGGCGTGCTTTCATAAAGCTTGTCAACAGTAACATATGGAAAGACAGCCTTATCAGGGGACACTCTGCCCATACTTAAGCCACCGGTAGAGCCTGCAAACAGCCAGTGATCTTGGTCAGATACCAAACTAATAAAAAATGGAGGCATTTGATCAACATGGCTAATCTTATAAAAAGTATCGCCATCCATTTTTATGAAATCGCCACTCACAGCATTTTCTAGCTGAGTGTTAGCATTAAATGACTTGTTGTGCATATTCAAACTCTCTTGTTAATTGAGCTCTTCGTTTACTTTCGAAAAACTTGCGCCGAAGAACTTGCGCACATGACTGTGCATCATCGGCTCAAAGTAGACTTTTCGCAACCGAATACAATCAAAACAAGATAAAGCGGACTGCTTCTGCGACAAAGTGATAACAATCGTTAAAGGGTTTTTTAATTCATTTTGAACGCTGAAGAATTTAGTTTTGACAAACAAAGCCTGCGCAAAAAGATTTAAAACGATTTCATCTGAGGATTCTGTAATAAAAGACACTTAACAAATAAGTCAGTTGTCTACGTTTTAAACCATTCACATTAGTTTTGAATCTAAACCGAAACGAATTACAGTGGTAAGAGAAAAAAGCCAACCGTCAAAATAAGGTATAAATAAACGTAGCAATGGATGACTGCTGAGTCGCAACAATCAAGCCCCCAATTAATCCCAAAGCAATAAAAATGGGCAGTAGCCACATTTTTTTGCGTACTTTCAAGAATTCCCAAAGGTCTGTTAAAAATTCCAACATTTAAAAGGGTCGCTCCAAATTATTTTTATCAAGATTATCAGTACCAATTTTTCAATAGGTCGAATCTGACTTACTTTTTTCTCGCGGTAGCTTAACTTACCTGATGTTCTCATTACAAACCCGATAAGTAATATAAATGGATGTATCCCTTGAGATAAACAAAGTTCAGGCTAAGAAGTAACACCTGTTTTTTTTAGCTTTTGCAATCGCAGTATCGCTCATCTTAGTTTTGTCCAATATGATGCAAAAAATATAAGTTTACGTTATATTATCGAGCACCTAAGACGAATATGTTCTATCCATTTTGTAAAAAACCTAGGATAAAGGATCAACGATTTCTAAGCACATGGCCAACATACAAAAAACCAAATTTGAAACGTCCAACGCTAAAAATATCACATTCACAATTATCGCGATCTTTATTGTTCCATTAATTGTGTTGTTGCTCATCGAACTTAGCCTCAGATTAGTTGGCGTTGGACATTCTTATGATTTTTTTGACGAAATTGAAATTAATGGAGCACCTTATTATCAAGACAATAAGCTATTTGCAAATCAGTTCTATCCCGCATCACTGGGCATTGCCCCACTAAACAACACACTCAAAAAAGAGCGCTCAAGTGACTCTATCAGAGTGTACATATTGGGTGGTTCTGCAGCACAAGGCTTCCCTCATAGGAACCATGGTGTATCACGTCATCTTGATGCGCATTTGCGTGCAGCCCTGCCTGGAAAAAAAATTGAAATTGTCAATACGGCCATGACTTCGGTTAACTCGCACGTTGTTTATGAAGTAGCCAAAGGCATTCCGCCTGACTCTGCTGATTATGCGGTTATTCTGATGGGCAACAATGAAGTTGTTGGCCCTTATGGACCAAGCACCTTTAGCCAAAACTTCTCCTCTAGCATCACCATGATTCGTGCTATCCAAGCTTTAAAGCACAGCAGAATCTGGCAAGGAATGGCCACTTTGATACAGCAAGCCCGCCCAGCCGTTGATAAAGAAGAGATAGTTTGGGAAGGTATGCAAATGTTCACAGAATTTAGTGTTCCTCATGATGATCCCAGACTCGATGCGGTTTACAGTCATTATGAAACGAACCTAAGGGACATCATCGCAATACTGAAAGACAAAGGTATGCATGTCGTATTGTCGTCAGTACCCGTAAACCTTCGCCACTCAGCCCCTTTTGGTTCTGCACACAGTCCTGAATTAACTGAGGCACAAGGTAAAAAATGGGATGAATTAAACGCTAAAGCAAATGAAGCGCTCACGGGCCAGAGTTGGTCCGCAGCCATCACTTGGTTGGAAGAGCTTATTGCAATCGATCCAGAGTATGCTGATTCACACTTCTTACTAGCAACTGCTTATGAAAAGTTAAACCAGTTTGAACTGTCGAAAAGACATTATAATAAAGCGCTCGATTTTGATACTTTACGATTTCGAACCGATAGCCGTTTAAATCAAATAATACAATCCGTAGCAGATTCCGAAGAAAATAACTCTTTTAGCTTTGTCGATAGCTTGAAAGCTTTCGACGAAGTCAGCGCGCCCTACTCGCCTGGCTGGGATCTTCTACATGAACATGTGCACTTCGATTATTATGGCAACTATGTTCTCGCGCGCGAATTCACTCGTTCTATTATGAATGACATGCAAGGTTCCATGGACTATAAAAAGTTATCCAGTACCGAGGCAGCCCAATGGATTGGCTTTCCAAACCACGAAACGATCGAAGTGATGAACCGCTTAGAGGATATGATTAGCCAAGCGCCTTTCATTAAGCAAAGTAATGCTGGTGACTTATTAGAATCCACGAAAAAAAGAAAACAAGCGATCATCTCAGAAGTCGGTTCTCCGGCGGATGTGATTGAGCGTCGCAAAACACTCGTGAGTAATGGAAATGCGGATTGGAAAATTCACTACGAATTAGCTGCTTTGAACAAATACCTTGGCAATGACGATTCCGTTAAATACCATTACAAGGAAATCTTTAAGCAATACCCTTATAATCTCGAAAGTCAGGTAGATTTCGCAGAAATATCCTCCCGAGAGCAAAACTTTAATGAGGCAATTTACTATTTAGAGCAAGCACTCAATTACACCCGTGGTAACCCAGAAATAATTGTCAAAATTCATGGGCTTTTAGGCTTAAATTACTTAAAAATTAACGACTACGAGAAAGGGAGTGAAAACCTTTTACACATCACCAGTGACTATACTGATAACATTGGAGCAACGTTAAGAGCTTATGGCTTATTAATAAAATCTGCTAGAGAAAATGGCTTTAAGAACGATCTAAATCGATACGTAAGAGATGTTCAAGTCTATGCCGAGCGATTAATAAAACAAGGCAAAGACCTATCTTACCCGTTGCTCTACCGTCGCATGGCTCAAATTATGAGCCTTGCTGGCAGAACCAATGAGGCAAAAGTGTGGCAGGCAAAAAAACCAAACAAACAATAATCAGCACTAAGTTCTTTTAATTTTATTACATGGTGTGAAATGCAACTGAGTGCCAATTAAAGAACACTGCTATACATGCTTTACTCATGGCTTATCATCTCAAGTAACACCACCGTAATGAATCCGATTGATCGTTTTGATTTGTCTGCATTTCCATATTAGTCCGTTTCAACCCGAACTCGTACCTTTTGGTCGCAAATGCAAGAAAGAGGTATTAACAATTTACCTACATACACTTATTATCTATCTTTAACAAAATCTTAACTTTTTGTTACATACAAAAAAAATCGGAATCGAGGAAAAAAATGATTAACCGCACACGATCACTCATTTACGTATTACTGATAGCATTCACGGGGCTCTTTATTGCATCCTGTGGTGGCGATTCAGTTGGTGACACCAAGGACACAATCGAAACTGCACCGTTTTATCCTGAACCCGCTGAGGAGTGGCAATTAGTATGGAGCGATGAGTTCGATACCGAGACCCTAGACCTAACTAAGTGGGGCTATGACTTAGGTGACGGTTCTGATAGAGGCTTGCAGGGTTGGGGAAACTTTGAGCAGCAATGGTATACAAATCAAAATACAACTGTATCAGATGGTACCCTCAAAATCACTGCGAAGGCAGAGTCAGTGCAAGAAGGTTTCCCATATACCTCATCAAGGATAACTACGCTTGACAAGCTTGACTTTAAATATGGTCGTGTCGAAGCATCAATAAAGACGACCGGAGGTCAAGGCTTGTGGGGTGCGTTCTGGATGTTATCTAGCGATTCGCCTTATGGCTCAGATGGTTGGGCAGCAACCGGTGAAATCGATATTATGGAGTCGGCTAACCCTACGGTTGGTGATGATGGGGAATACTTTGGTACAAACGTACTACATGGTTTTCCATCTCCTTTACAGCAACAGATTCCGGAAAGAATGCCAGAAGGCGTTGATGTGACTGAGTTCAACGAATATGCGCTTGAATGGGAACAAAATGAACTCCGATTCTTTGTTAATGACATTCACTTAAGAACTATCACCTCTGACAGTTACTACTCATACTTTTATAACGAAGAAGCACAAAAATACGAGCTAGCTGAAGACGGTGCGCCTTTTGATACTGAGTTTCATTTAATATTGAACTTGGCAGTAGGCGGTGTATTAACAGGCAATGAAGTAGAAGGTAGCTCTTTGCCTGGTGAGTTGGAAGTTGATTATGTTCGCGTTTATGAATGCGCTTACGACAGGACTGACGGTAAAGGTTGTAACTCAAATGTAAACCCAGACCTAGAAACGCCAGCGCCATTGCGTCCTGCAGTTGAGTCATTTGACATCTATCTCGACGAAGCCGCTACTTATACTTGGAAAATCCTTGGTGAAACATATGTGCGTCCGCTTAAACTTAATTCTTTCTTCGACAATGAAGGAGCTTTAAGCTTTGCTGAAGTTGCTGCAGGTGACCGTGGTAATGTGATTCAAGTAGTAACATCTGGTGGTGGTAATATTTCAATCAATCCAGACGATGGCGATCCAATAGCTTTATTTGGTATGGGCAACAACCCTAAATTTGAAGACTTGCACGCTGCTGAGTTACGTTTTGACATAAATGTGCAAAGCGCAGATGCTGCGAGTACTTTTTTAGTGAAAATGGACAGCGGCTTCCCGGCGCTTGGCCAAGTCAGTATTTCTGCAGACGATTTTGCTAGAGGTACTTGGACAACGGTTAGCGTTAAGGTAAATGACTTACTTGCGTTCCGTGGCGAAGGATTTGATCCTCTTAACACCAGCAAAATCCAAAGCATGTTTGTATTTGAGCCCACAGGTGCAGCAGAGGTATTGATTGACAATATCACCTTAAGTTGTGGAAATCCTGGTAGCTGCGGTATCGTTGCTCCTGTACCACCAGCTCCGCCAATCGAAGGCCCGTTCTCAATGGCAGGCGTTTGGGCGATAGCACCGGAAGCAGGTTCTATAGGGGTAGGTCCAGTGGCTGGCGACATTAGTTGGTTTGCTATTGATGATGTCGGTGTTGAAGAGCGCTCTTGCTTCTATGATGATACTTATGTGTTCAACGAAGATGGTTCTTTTGCGAATGTTCTCGGGGATGATACCTGGATTGAACAATGGCAGAGTGGCAATGCTGATGCTTGTGGCGCTCCTGTATCTCCACACGACGGTATGGGCGCAGCTACATGGTCTTACGATGGCGATGCTGGCACCTTAACTCTGGACGGCTTCGGCGCTTACGCGGGTATTCCGAAGGCAGTTAATAGCGGAGAGCTACCAAACGTACAAGTTCCACCAAGCGTTACATATACCATCGAAGAAGTTGGCAATGACCGCATGATTGTAGTTATTGAGTCAGGTACAGGTGTCTTTTGGCAATTTGTTATGCAGAAACTCGAGAGCTTTGGTAACCCAGGTCCTGCTCCAGAACGCACTTTTGCTGGAACTTGGCAAGTTGAACCGGTAGCTGGTTCACTCGGTGTGGGTCCAGCGCGCGGTGATATATCATGGTTTGCTATAGATGATGCCGGTGTAGAACAACGTTCATGTTTCTATGATGACGGTTATGTATTTGGACGTGATGGCACCTTCAACAATGACCTAGGCGATGAGACATGGGTAGAAGAGTGGCAGAGCGGCAGCCCAGATGCTTGTGGTGCAACTGTTGCTCCTTATGACGGTGCGTTAAGTCAATCATGGACGTATACCGAAGGGGAAAATGAAGACGTTGGTACATTACTGATTGATGGTTTAGGCGGCTATATGGGCATTCCTAAAGCTAACAACGATGGCGAACTACCAGCTGTTTCAGCTCCTTCGAGTATCACTTATGAAGTGACATGGGAAGATGACAATACAGTGGTTATTGATATCGAATCGGGCACAAATGTGTGGTGGAGATACAGAATGATCAAAACTGTTCAACCTGAGCCAGTTGCACCTGTTGACGTTTCTCCGGTAACGGGAACATGGAGAGTTGCTCCTGAAGCAGGGTCATTAGGTGTTGGTCCGGCTATGGGTGACATATCTTGGTTTGCTATTGATGAAGCCGGTGTGGCACAACGTTCATGCTTTTATGACGACGACTATGTGTTTTCTGCAGATGGTACTTTCGACAACGTCTTAGGTGATGATACTTGGGTAGAGCAGTGGCAGACTGGTAATCCTGATGCCTGTGGCGCACCTGTTGCCCCTCACGATGGATTAACTGATGCGACATGGGAGCTAGATCAAGAAAATGGTACACTTACGATAATTGGCAATGGCGCATATGTCGGAATTCCTAAAGCGTTGAATAATGGTGAATTAGGCGCTGATAATCCAGGAAGTTTTACAGGTTCAATTGAATATATGGTTGAATTTACAGACAACGACAGCCGGATGGTATTAAACATCGAGTCAGGTAGTAATGTATGGTGGCGTTTTGTTATGGAAAAACAATAATCACGAACAAATCTGGCTTTAGATTTTAGGCCGAAAATACAAAAGGTGTTGCTCTCAGAGCAACACCTTTTTTTTTGGGTAAACAACTAAGCTACCAAAGAGCAGAAAAATAATCGTTGAAAATAATCTATTTACTAAGGAGAACAGTTCACGCTTAGCTTATTAATCGAACACATAAATTGCAGAGAAAAGCTCTACAGACCACTTTGCTATATAAGCCCCTTATTAACTTCTAAGAGGCCTGTTCTCGTTATCTTAGAGCATATCGAATGATAAAAAATTAGGCGAATAAAGGCTATTTGCTTGCAGCGTGGCTCATAAAATGTTGGATAAACTGAGTGTGCGGGGGCAAGCTAGTTAGTTGCTTTTGAATATTAAATTCTTGCTGGCGCATAAACATATTCAAATCACGATCACTCATCATATCGACAATTGGGTGATACTGCTTTGGTGTTAAACCCTGACCCAACATAACTTGAACCCAAGAATTTTCAGCGAACAGGTCATCCTGTTCTTCGATAATAGTGCCATTGTTCTTAAATAAATCTAAAATCTGTTGTAAACGATCAGACACTTTAATTTCTCGTAGGTAACGCCAAAATTCGTGGTCGTCTCGCTCCTGCAGATGGTAATGAAGCACAATAAAATCACGAATAGTTTCTGTCTCAACCGCCATTTGTTGATTAAAACGATTAACTAGATTTTGATCAATCCCTTCGTTTGGGAATAAACTAATTAACCAAACAATAGCTTGTTGGATTAAATGAATACTGGTGGACTCTAAAGGTTCGAGGAAGCCACTAGACAAGCCAATAGACACACAATTTTTATGCCAGAACTCTTTTCTTTGTCCAGTAGTGAAACGGATAAGTCGTGGATCTGTAATCGGCTCGCCATCAATACCTCTTAACAGATCGTCGAGCGCACTTTCTTCACTTTTAAAGTTTGTTGAAAAAACAACACCGTTTCCAACTCTATGTTGCAGTGGTATTTGCCAGCGCCAGCCAGCGTCTAAAGCGATAGAACGCGTATACGGCACGGCTGGTCGGTGTGATTTCGTTTGCACTGCGTACGCAGCGTTTGCCGGCAACGTATCACTCCAATCATTATATCCAACGCCCAATGCTTGACCCAATAACAAGGAACGAAATCCTGTACAATCAATAAACAGGTCTCCTTCCACTATTTGTCCGGATTCTAATAATATTGATTTAATATGACCGGATTGCTTATCGATATCTACCTTATCTATTTTTCCTTCAATACGGGTTACGCTGTGCTTTTCAGCGATGCCGCGAAGAAATTGGCCATATTTGGCTGAATCTAAATGATATGCATAGTTTAGACTTTGGTTTTTTGTATGCGCGAATCTACCTTTTTCTGCAGCTAAGGTTTCCAGACTATATTCAGAAAAACTTTTTGCCATCTTTTGCTCTTTAGCACGCAACCAAAAATGATGAAATCCAGCAGCCCAACAAGACGTACCTGATTTACCAAAAGAATGGAAGTATTTATGATCAAGTCGCTTCCAGTTTTCGAACATGATGCCAAGTTTATAAGTACCGTTAACGGCCTTCAGAAAGTCGGCTTCGCGGATTTTTAATAGCTGATGAATAGTTAATAACGAAGGTACGGTTGCCTCGCCCACTCCCACTGTTGGTATGTCGTCTGATTCAACTAAGGTAATATTAAGTCGCTTACCAATGGTTGCAGCGATAGTCGCTGCTGCCATCCATCCTGCTGTGCCGCCACCAGCAATCACTACTCTGTTTATTAATTTATTTTGAGTCATACTATTTATTACACTTCACGCTATTTTAATTTAGTTATTAGGTGCGCACGTATTTTGTGTGCAATTATTTCTGTCATGTCAGATTGCTTTTGCCTTACTTGATCAGGCAAGTGCTCGTAAATATCTGAGGGCGGGTCGAAGACATAGT